>NZ_AZEC01000016.1 GCF_001435585.1 Schleiferilactobacillus perolens DSM 12744 | reverse complement strand
CTTTGTTCAGTTTTCAAAGGCCTGCGATCGTTGTTCGTTCGTGTTAGCTCACTCACAACGACAGCTTATATAATATATCACGCTCAGCAACTCATGTCAACAACTTTTTTCAATCAAGTTTTTGATCAATCACTGCATCGCTGTGCTGTACTGCGTTGCCTCAAAATGACAACAGAAAATATCATACCAGCTGGATGGGGAGTCGTCAACACTGTTTTTCAAAAAAACGATAAAAATCGTCAGGCAGATTCTTTGACCTGATTTCTAAAACGGTTTACATTGCTGGTGTACCAAGGAAAAGGTGGATCTTCATGCTTGACGTAAAAAATTCAATTGACCGATTATCCTGGACCGTTGACCATCATTTCTTGCATATTAAGAACCAACACGACTTCATGCGGGCTTGGGCTGTACAATTCGAGCTTGCCTACACAGACTTCCGCGTGATTCAAATGGCGTTGCAGTTAAACGGCGAGGAAAATCATCCACTGTTGGCGCGCTTCGCTGCCAACTACGAGGCCATCTTCCAATATGAATATGAATTCGCCGGCAACGGTTTGGAAGGATTCAATGCAAAGTTTGGCCCTTCAGAAATTCCAAAGTACGAGGCACTCGTCAAAGAATTCGACGGGATCATCAAAGAAATTCAAGCGTTGCAGTAATTTGCCAATAAAAAAGATGACGACCGTTTTTCTCGGCCGTCATCTTTTTTATTTGCGTAATGCGGCGATATCCAATACCTTGTCCACCCAAGAGTCATCATAGAAGCCCTCTTCATGGGTGACGAGCACAACACCGCCAGGAAATTCTTGAATAGCCGTACGCAGTGCATCTTTCGTGGCTTCGTCTAAGTGGTTGGTGGGCTCATCCAGAAGAAGCAGATTACTGGGGGTTAATAGTAACCGGGCCAGTTTAACCTTGGACTGCTCCCCGCCGCTTAACTCGTGGATCGGACTCATTGCCTGCTGCGCAGTCAGCCCAGTCCGCGCCAGTGCTTGACGTAAAGTACGGGGCTGGGCTTTGGTAAAGATGCCCTGCAAATATTGCAGCGGCGAAGCCAGGGGGGCTTCCCAGTGGAGTTCCTGATCGTAATAACCGGGCACCATTGTCGCCGAGGTATCCACTTCACCGCTAATTGCCGGCAGCATGCCAAGAATTGTCTTCAGCAAGGTCGTTTTCCCCACACCGTTAAACCCGGCAAACACAACGACTTCACCGCGCCCCACGGAAAAGTTTAACGGTTCTCGAAGCAATGGCTGCTTTTGATAGCCAATCAGTAAGTCGCTGACGGTGACCAAAATTTCGCTGGCGGTTTCCACAAATGGAAATTCCAGCACCGGTCGAACTTTGTTGCCCGGCGGTGTTAACCGTTCCACGTGGGCCAGCTGCTTTTCCCGGGAACGGGCACTCTTGGAGCGAGAACCGGCTTTATATTTGCGAATATAAGCTTCGGTCTTCGAGATTTTCTCTTGTTGCTTGTTAAATTCCCGCATGTAGGTTTCCCGAGCTTGATTGCGCAGCTTCAATGCTTGCTTCAGATTGCCGGTATAGCGAGTGATCTTGCCAAATTCGACATCACAGATCACGTTCGTGACTTGATCCAGGAAATCATAGTCATGGGATACCACGATGTAGGCACCATTGAAATCCTGTAGGAAAGAAACCAGCCAATCAATGTGATCCTTGTCCAAAAAGTTGGTGGGTTCATCCAATAAGAGGACATCGGGATGGCTCAGCAACAGTTTAGCTAAAATCAGTTTCGACCGCTGTCCGCCAGATAGTGCAGTGACGTCCCGATCGTAACCGAGTTCAGCCAGGCCTAAACCGGTGGCCACTTGGTCAATGCGGGTGTCGATGTTATAGAAGTCAGCGGCTTCCAGTCGTTCCTGGATCGCCCCCGCCTTGGCCAATAATTCATCATCCGCATTGGTCCCATAATCGGTGTAATATGCATTCATCCGCTTCTCGTCATCGTACAATTCAGCGAACGCCGAATGCAAAAACGCGCCGATGGTCACGCCAGCACTAAGCTTGGCATACTGATCTAAGTAGCCATAGTGCAGTCGGCGCTGCCATTCGATTTTGCCCTCGTCCGGAATCAGTTGGCCAGTGATGATGTGAATCAAGGTACTCTTCCCCACACCATTTTGACCGATGATCCCCATCCGGTCGTGCGGATTAAGGATGAGTTCAGCGTCCGTATATAATTGTTTATCCATGAATTGGTGACTGAGATGGGACACGGTCAACAAAGCCATTAGGCAACCTCCTCTTAAAAAATCTAGCTACCAGTATGGCATGGCCTGACCGATGACGCAAATTGACGGTGTTCGCGGCAATAAAAAAATGCGCAAAAAAATAGGATTCAAGCCTTCTCTTACTTGAATCCTACTTAACTAACTCTGGGAGCGCGGGAACAATCATCTATTAACTTATCAGCCAAAATGGTAATTTCTTTCCACCTCGTAAATCCTGGATGCTTGTCACTTATTCGATTTTCCATCAATTATCAATGCCACCACGTTGACTTTTTTACCAGTCTGAGGTTTGGCGGTGAGGCATCTTTCTTCACAAATGCGATCATCAACGCCCATTTTTGTCAAATTATGTGGCGGCGCAATTGATAACGACGTTTGAAACGCGTTGGTCTTTCTTAATACTACATTACCTCGTTTGTTTCTCGATTTTCGTTTACAATCCATCTTCTAAATCTGGTGCTGTAAATCTGGTGTCACGTACACTTCTATTGCTTGTGATGCTTGATACCGGTGTTCCTTCTTGGGACAACGATTCAACGTCTCACGACGCCTTGAAGCTTCTTGCTACATTCACCCGAGCGGAGCGCAGTCGCAGTTCCACTCGCTAGTGCTGAACTTGGAAAGAACCACTTGGCAATTCCCGAATCTGACACTGTGGTGCTCAACCTGGGATCGTCTCGCCCAGGCTGCTGAGTCCAGCCGCTATACAGCCGGGGCCCAGAGGTTTTGTGAAACTCTGTGGTGCTTTGCTTTGGTACTCTTGTTGCGGTGATACCTGAGAAGATTTCTGATTGTTCCCTTAATCCCTCCCGCAACTATAATATAGCACGGACCGTAACCGGTTGCAACCCCCAGGCGCAAACAATGGAAGCCTTTACCTTTTCTTAATATTTGGCCGTTGGGAGGTACTCGATTGCTGCGCCGCCCAGGCTTGTAATTTCTTCTCCACACTGCCCCAGCGGCGCTTGGGAATCACTAAGGCCAAGTCACCCCGATAGATGGGGAAATTGGTGCTGCGTTCGCCGGTGATGGCAGCCAGATCGTCACTGGTCAGGTTGAATTCGCGCACGATGGCCTTGATGTTGGCACGCATGCGCATGTGGTAATACTGGGTGTAAGCCACTGCGGCCCCGCCGAGGATACCGCCGCCGACGGAAACAATAGCGGGATAGTGGCCAAAGCGGGCAAGTAGCAGTGTGAAGGCAATAAAGCCTGCCACAAATGACATCGCCGACATGAGAATAATAGAGATCAGACTTTTTTTCACCGCGTATGTTCCTTCCGTTTGATAATTACTGACAGCTTACAACATCCTGTGGCAACCGGCAATTGACCATTAAAAAAACAAGAACCCGCTTTTTGGATTCTTGCTTTCTGTCGCTAATATGGAATCGTGTATTGTCCCCCGGGTTGGAAATTAGGGTTTTGAGCGTTCATCTTGGTATTTTCGTTATCCAGGGTTTCGGTGCTGAGCCCGAGGGCGGTACGAATACGATCAGACGTTTTTTGCAGTTCCGCCGTAGTCGGTACTTGGTAGGCACCGTCACCAATCCAAGCGTCTTGACCTTGCAGGGTTTCGCTGGAGATACTCTTGGCCGCATTGCGGTAGTTGCTGAAGATACTGAGCATATCATCCGTCTTCAAATTGGTGCGCATGTTGCTGGAAATGGAGTCCAGCAATGTTTGTAAATGCGTCAACGTCCCTACTGACAACGCATTTTTAATAATTGCCTTGATGACCTGCTGCTGCCGCTTTTGCCGGCCATAGTCACCGGTGGGATCTTCATAACGCATCCGGGCATAAGCTAGTGCCATTGCTCCATTCAAATGCTGCTTGCCCTTTGGGAAATGCTGGCCACCCGTCTTAGCCGAAGTAAATTCGAACGGGTTATCGACATCCACCCCACCCACGGCGTCTACGATCTTTTCCAAACCGCCCATGTTAATTGTTAAGTAATAATCAATGGGGACATTCAACAATGTTGAAACTGTATTAATCGCCATCTTTTCACCGCCAAAATTGTAGGCCGCATTGATCTTTTCAATGTCTGTGGTGGGTTGACCAACGATCTGAGCCACCGTATCTCGCGGGATACTTGTCATAGTGACTTTGTTTTTCTGAGGATTGACCGTGGCCACGATCATCGTATCAGAATTGGCGTCACCTTGATTGGTCGTCCCATGATCAATCCGTCCATCCGCCCCGGTATCGACTCCGAGCAACAGAATCGAGAACGGCTTGCGATCGCGAATAGAGGTGGACACATTCTTACTATCCAGGGGGGTATAGGTTTTATCAATCGCGCTCTTGGTTTGGTAGAACACTCGGGCGGCATACGCCCCACCGGCAGCAAGCACGATGAACAGGAAAAGCAGAAAGATCTTGAGTCCGCGATACCGGACACGCCTACTACGTGAATCCACAATATAGCCTCGATTCCTTGAAAAATTCTGACTTTTATCATACTATAACGCGCTCCGTGTGCAAAATACACTGCCCGCAATAATCCAATAATTAAGAAAAACACTATATTTCGACATGCTCAAATCATGGCTGGTCCGCATAGAAGCATGTATACTGGTCATAATCGCTATTTTTAGAAAGCAGGGATAAATTTGAGTCAAATTACAAAGCAACCCACTCGGGATCAAGTGCCCGAAGAACTGACATGGGACTTGACCAAGATTTTTGCCACCGATGCGGATTGGGAAAAGGCGTTTGCCCAAGTTAAGGCGGATAGTGCCGCGTTGAAACAGTATGCGGGTACCTTAAAGGGCAGCGGCACGGCACTGCTTCAAGGGATTCAGGCGGTATTGAGCGTACTGCGTGTATTTGAAAAAGTTTACGTTTACGCCAGTATGAAGAGTGACCAAGACACCGCTAATGCCCATTACCAGAGTTACGACGCTCAGGTGTCCGCGTTGGCTGCCACGATTTCCGCTGACACCGCCTTTATGGAACCAGAAATCCTCGCTATCCCTGCTGACAAGCTCACCCAATTCTTCCAAGATGAACCTAAATTGGCGGATTATCGGCACTTTATTGATGCCATCACGGTGAATCGCGATCATGTGCTATCCGCTGATCAGGAAGAATTATTGGCTGGCGCCCAGGATGCTTTTTCTTCTTCAGCACAGACCTTCAATGTGTTGAACAATTCAGATCTGAAATTCCCGACCACCACAGATGAAGACGGCAACCAAGTCCAAATTACCAATGGTGTCTACAGCACCCTGCTGCAGTCCAGCAAACAAAGTGTCCGCAAGCAGGTCTTCAAAGGCCTGTATTCTGCCTATGGCCAATATCAGCATACGTTTGCCAGCACTTTGGCCGGCGAAATTAAAGTGCACAATTATTCGGCTAAGGTTCGTCACTACAGTTCCGCCCGGGAAGCAGCACTCGCTCAAAACCATATCCCGGTCAGTGTCTATGACACTCTAATCAAGGAAGTCAATGCCCACCTGCCGCTGCTCCATCGTTATGTAGCACTGCGTAAACGGCTGTTGAAGTTAGATGTCGTCCATATGTATGACATGTACACTCCCATCACGGGTACACCGCAACTCAGCTATACGTTTGCAGAAGCCAAGAAAGAAGCCCGGCAAGCGCTCTCCGTTTTGGGTGACGATTATCTGAGCCACGTGGATGAGATTTTTAACAATCGGTATATTGACGTGGTGGAAAACAAAGGCAAGCGATCCGGTGCCTATTCTGGCGGGGCTTATGATACACCGCCGTATGAATTGCTGAACTGGCAAAATGATTTGGAAAACTTGTATACGCTGGTCCACGAAACTGGTCACAGTGTCCATTCCTGGTACACCCGCCACAACCAACCGTATCAATATGGCGACTATCCGATCTTCGTCGCCGAAATTGCGTCAACCACCAACGAAAATATCCTCACCAACTATTTGCTGAAGACCCAACAGGATCCAGCAGTGCGGGCTTACGTGCTGAATCACTACTTGGATGGCTTCAAGGGGACAATTTTTCGGCAGACCCAGTTTGCGGAATTCGAACAATTTATCCACGATTCCCAACAAAACGGCCAGCCTTTGACCGCTGATCACATGAGCCAGTTCTATGGCGATCTCAATGCCCGCTACTACGGTCCAGACGCCGCGCGTGATCCAGAGATTGCCATTGAGTGGACGCGGATCCCGCACTTCTACTACAACTACTATGTCTACCAATACGCCACCGGCTTTGCGGCCGCAGCGACTTTAGCCGAAAAGATCTCCAGTGGTCAAGATGGTGCTGTGGATGCCTACATCAATAACTTCTTGAAGAGCGGTTCTTCCCGGTATGCCATCGACACGATGCAACGGGCTGGAGTCGACATGGCTAAGAAAGATTACTTGGAAAATGCCTTTGCGGTTTTTGAAAAGCGCTTGGCAGAATTGGAAAAACTCGTCTAAAACGTTGATGGCATCACAAGAAAAGCGCTGGTTGTTCAAAACCGGCGCTTTTTTCGTACATTATTGATAGACACTGGGCCATCCCACTTCTGTACAATGAAAGGTATAGGACAAATATGAGGGAGGCCCACCATGCAGCAACCCAATGAAAACAATCCCCACCGTGCCCAAACTGATGGCGTTCGCTTCACCGTGCCATGCTATTTTGCCCGGTTATTATGGCAATACGTGGACAGTTTGCCGGTCCAGGGTATCCAGTTAAGCAGTGCCCTGTATTTTCACATTCGTCAAAATGCCGGCGATTGCCGAGTAGCCTGTGTACAAACTGGTCCAGAATACCGCCATCAATGGGAAATTCAACTCTTTAATAAAACTGATATTCTGCCGGACGAAATTGTCGTCGGGACCTTTGGCGACCGGCAGATCATGTGTCTGCCGGAAGAATTGCCAGACTTGCAGCAGCGCTATGGTCAAGTGACTTAGTCGCCAGTGGCCCGCCGATCCCACAACAGGGTCCCTAAGTAAATGACGACCTCAATGGTGGCAATGAAAAAAGTGACCGGCCAGTTGGTATAGTAGCCCAGTACTAGTCCGCCCCACACCCCGGCCAGCGCCAAGATTACCGATACAAGAATCATTCGGGGAACGGTGTGCACCAAATAACGCGCTGAAGACGCCGGTAAGGTAAGCAAGACAAAAACCAGCAGCGAACCGACGATTTGGGCTCCGATACTGACGGAAATTGCTAGTAACAGCAGAAACAGAATCGACAGCAAGTGCTTGGGCAGCCGCTGTACCCGGGCCCCGACACTGTCAAAAGAATCAAATACTAAGTAACGGTAAGCAAAGAACATCACAATCAACATGATGATCGACAGGACAACCAGTTGCCACACTTCCTGAACACTGATCCCAATAATGCTGCCAAACAAAATGTTCGTGGCGTAACTGGCGCTCTTATTGGCTAAAGATAGAAACAAAATCCCCAAGCCCATAAACAACGAAGAAATGGCGGCGATGGCCGCTTCCCGACGGGATTGCTCCGTGGCCATTTCACCCACTGCCACAGCGGAAATCATCGTGAAAAACAGCATTCCGTCCAAGGGAGCCAAACCAGTGAAGACACCAAATGATGCCCCGGCAAAGCCAATCTCCGACAACGTGTGCGCCAAAAAGGACAGGTTGCGGGCAATCACGAAGACTCCGACGACGCCGCAAGTGAGAGCAATAAACGTACTGGCGACAAAAGCATTGCGCATAAATTCTAATTGAAACATCCGATTCTTCCTCTCAGTCCGTAATCATTTCATCGGTTAACGCCGCCGCATTTCCACTGGTCATTTGGCCATTCTGCAGCAACAAGTAGCGATCCGTATATTCCCGGGCCATGGGCAAATCGTGGGTCACAAACAATACCGTCAGCCCCCGCTGCTGATTGAGCTGGCGCACCAATCCGATCAGCTCGTGTTTCACCGCCACATCCAAACTGGCGGTGGGTTCATCGAGAATCAATAATTCGGGATCATTGACCAGCGCTTGGGCCAAATAGGCTCGTTGTTTCTCACCCCCGGAAGTCATCCCCAGAGGTGTTTTGGCCAACTTGGTCAATCGAGTTTCTTTGAGAATGTCGTGCAGCTGCCGTTTTTCTTTAGTCGTGTGCCAGGGCCAAAAGTGACTGAGCTGATTCAGCTGGACAAAAGCTTCCGCCGATAACGGATAGTCCCGATCCAGGTTGCGAAACTGAGGTACATAGCCGACTCGCAACCGTTGCTCTCCAGCAGAGGTAAGAACTTTGCCGGTGGTCGGCTTTAACACATTCAATAAAATGCGGGTGAGCGTCGTTTTTCCAGAGCCGTTAGCCCCTACCAAGCTGATCATGGCACCCCGGGGAATCGTGAAGTTCACATGGGAAAAAATAGGCCGATCAGCGAACGTCATCGCCAGATCTTGGCCCTGTAATAGTGGTTTATCCGTTGCCATACATAACCTTCCTTGCTTACTTTTATTAAGCATTTTTTAGTATAGCATGGTTGCCGAGTGCTTATGTGAATGATTCAGCATATGAAATGATATAATCAAGGCGGAATGTGGGAAGAAAGGAAAGTGTTTAATTATGCCAAAACTAGCCAATATCATTTTAATTGGGGACGGTGCCATCGGCTCCAGTTTTGCATTCAACTGTTTGACTTCTGGCGTCGGTCAAAGTCTAGGGATCATTGATATCAACATGCAACGGGTGCAAGGCGACGTGGAGGATTTGAACGACGCATTGCCTTATGCCGCCCAGAAGAACATTTACGCTGCGAACTATCACGATTGTCAGTATGCCGATTTGATCGTCATTACCGCTGGAATTGCCCAGCGGCCCGGTCAAACGCGGTTGGAATTATTGAAGAAGAACGCCCAAATCATGACGGACATCGCTAACCAAATCATGGCTTCTGGCTTCCACGGCATCATTCTCATTGCCAGCAACCCGGTGGACATTCTCACGGAACTGGTATTGCGAATCACTGGTTTGCCTCGCAACCAAGTCCTCGGTACCGGCACCGCACTGGATTCCGCGCGGCTGCGGTCCGAGATCGGCCAACGGTTCAACATTGATGCTCGGGCTGTCCACGGGTATATCTTGGGTGAACACGGCGATTCCGAATTCCCCGCTTGGGACTATACAACGATTGGCGGCAAGCCGATTCAGGATTGGCTGCCAGCTGAACGGGAAGAGGAAACATTGGACGAAATTGCAAATACAGTGAAAACTGCGGCCTACTCAATCATTGATAAGAAGGGTGCCACATTCTATGGTATCGCCGCGAGTTTGACCCGGATCACGGCGGCTATTTTGGGTGATGAGCGGTCGGCATTTGCGATGTCGGTACACTTAGATGGTGAGTACGGGCTGCATGATGTGAGTATCGGTGTACCGGTCATTATCGGTGAGACTGGGATGGACCGGATCATTGAGCTGGATCTGAATAAGCAGGATATGCAGCGGCTGAGTGATTCGGCGACAATCTTGAAGAAGAATTTACAAGAGGTTCTGGACAGTACAGAAACTAAGTAGACACATAATTAACAAAAACTCGTTCGGCATTGAGATGCTGAACGAGTTTTTTGTGTGTTGATGAAAAATGGGCCCTGTTTGCCGTGCCAAAGCTGCGCAACAGAAAAGAGATTTCTTAGCTCTTCGCCGTGGCCGTGCCAATTTGATCACCGGCTTGGTGAGCGCCGTTTTCGACGTTGAGGGTGTCGAGGCTGTCTTTGGTGTTGGTAATGACGACGATGACGACATCGTCTAAGCCAGCATCTTTCACTTGTTGCAGATCCATGGTGGCGATGGCTTGGCCGCCGGTAACTTTATCTTGTGGTTTAACGTTGATTGTGAAAGGCTTACCCTTCAAATCAACGGTATCCACGCCCATGTGGATCAAAACTTCCAGACCATTATCCATGGTGAAGCCCAATGCGTGTTTCGTATTGGCGACCATAGTGACAGTGCCGGCCACGGGGGCGACAATGTTGCCATCGCTGGGGTGGATCCCAAAGCCTTCCCCCATCACGCCGCTGGAGAAGACAGGGTCAGACACATCTTTCAGTGCTTCGACCGTTCCATTGACCGGGGCATAGATGTGGTCATCGGTTTCTTTGTGGTGCCCAAATAACTTTTTAAACATGATGTATCCCTCCTAATTTCGCTTACATAGCCATCATACAGCATCACCCTGGGTCAAGGGTGGCTGGTGTGGGAAATTCTGAATTTTTAAAACTTAATCGTCTGTGGAGTGCTGGCGGGAATATTCTTGGGCTGGCCTTGAATGTAAATTGTCAGCGGTCGGTCGGCGGTGATGGTGACCGCCGCCTTGGTGACTAGGAAGTCCACCCGAATGCCCTGGTAAAGCCGATTAAAGTGGATACTTTGCCAGTGCTCGGGAAGATGCGGATCGATGGTCAGATGCTCACCACGATCATCAATGCCCGCAAAGTCCCGTTGAACCACGGTGAGTGTGGCAGCCATGACGCCAAGATGAATCCCCTCCGCAGTGGTGCCGCCTTGAATGTCGCGATAATCTGAGAATAATGCCGCGCTAAACAATTGCCACGCTAGCTCTGGCTGATGGTCTTGAACCGCTAAAGCACTGTACACCACCCGGGAAAGTGTCGATCCGTGGGTCGTGCGGGCCAACCAATAAGCCAAATTTTGCTTCATAAAATCGGCTGGCAGTTCGTGGCCCAAGTCACTGAAAATATCGGTAACCGTGGCCACCGGTAAATTCCAGAAAGCCATTAAAGCGTCGGCCTGTTTAGCGATTTGGTATGCGTCAGGCGAATCGCCTTTGGCCTTTAAGATCCGGTCCAGCCGGTGAACATCACCGTACTTTTCGCCATAAGCGGCCAAATCTACAGGTTGTAAATCAAAATAACCTTGGAATTGCGCAATGATCCCTTCAGGAGAGACGTTCAAAGCCATTTTGTTGGCAATATCTCGGGCCAATTGCTGATCTTCTTTGGTAAAGTCCACCCTGGCCGCACTGGCCTGCCACAGGTCCTCCGGCAACTGGCTCTGAAGCGTTGCCAGCATGGCAAAGAGCCAAACTACCATCACGTTCGTGTAGGTATTGTTTGTGAGCCCCGCCGGTTTTCCGGGAACTCCTTCGTGAAATTCATCCGGCCCCATCACTCCGGTAATATCGTAATACCCAGTCTGCGGATTCAATTGTGCCGCGCTGATCCAAAACTTAGCAATGCTTAGCAGCATTTCGACCCCTTGATCCCGCATAAATAGGATGTCCTGAGTGGTGTGGAAGTAATACCAGACATTGTAAGCCACCGCTAAGGAGACATGACGCTGACGGTATGAGTTGTCAGTCTCCCACTGCTGGGTGATGGGATTGAGTCGCAGTGCTGGCGTCTGTTCGTCCCCCACCATACCCGACTGCCATGGGTACATTGCTCCCTGATAATGGGCCTGCGCAGCGTTTTGGCGGGCAGCCCCCAAACGGCGATAACGATACGCCAGTAAGCTCTTGGCCAATAATGGATTGTGGTCGGTGTAAAACGGGAGCACAAACAGCTCATCCCAGAAGATATGGCCGCGATAACCTTCACCGTGCAATCCCCGCGCGCCCACAGACGCATCCAGATGCGGATTGGCCAATGGCGAAGCGGTGACGTAAGTGTGGAAAATGTTTAGCTGCACCAGCTTTTGACTGGTGATATCCCCGGTAATTTCAATATCCGCGGTCTGCCAAATCCGATGCCAGACACTAGCGGCATTATCCCGGGCAGTATCATAGGAAGCCACAGCCAATAATCGATCCGCCTGCGTTTCCAAATTCACACTTTCCAAGCTAGTAAACAACACCACATCTTTGGTAACCGTCCAAGACTCTCCCGCGGCTAGCTTGCGGCTGCTTTTTTGCCAAGCGACATCACCGTCTGCTTGGCCGGCCCACTCATCAGCCCCGTGCAAGCGGGTAGCCACCACGAAGTCGACTTGGGAAGATTTCGTCTCAGCCAGCAAGGTGGCATCGGGTCCTTGCACCGCCAGCTTCTGAATATCAAAATGATTAGACTTAAAAGCTTGGTAACGGGCCACATTTCTGTTTTGAATACTGCCGTCGAGTTTGCTACTGATGGTGATCGTACCGGTGAAATCTAGCGGCGTCACTGTCATCCGCACCGCGTAATGATGCCATTGCACCATGTCGACGACTTTTTCTGCCTTCACGTCCAAGTGCCGGCCATTACTCAGCGCAATGATCGTCTGCAGCGTCATGGTCCCTTTTTGCATATCTAAATCCCGGTAGACGTCGATCAATTTAGCGGATTGGGGATCGATGGGCACCCCATCGACACTGACTTGCAAAAATTGGGCATTGGGTAAATTCACCAAGTCTTCGTTCTCCACATTATGCCCAGCAATCTTGGTGGTTTGCTGATCAAACAACCCAGCGGCATAAAAGCCAGGATAATTGTCCTGGTTGGCATCAACGCTCAGGTAGGCTCCGCGGAGACCAATAAAGCCGTTGCCCAAAGTGAGCAGCGTTTCCTGAGCGTAATTCTCTGGGCCGCCAAAGACGCCGTAGTAAGTTAAATGGTGCCCCGCCAGCGCCACGGCGTCTTCCATGGTGGTGGCACCATGGCCGCGCTGGCCATAAACGGGGATGTTCGTCTGATCCGTGATTAATGTGGCCAAATCGACCTTTTTTCCCGCCAACTCAATGATGGTGGTACTGAACCGCGATGCCGTGGGTGTGCGCAAAGCCACAGCAGTCGCCCCCAGCGCTTGTAATTCACGGTTTAATCGCTGACCAATAGCCGCACTGCTTTCCGCCGCCGTATATTGAATACTTCTATCGCCCTGTTCCCCATGTAACAAAATTGCCGCTGGCTCCACCGTTAATTTAATCGTCGCCATGTCGAACACCGTCTCTCTACGAATGCGCTTTAATAACCTCTATGTTAGGACATTGGCCCACCCGCGGCAAGAATTTACCCTGACGATGGCGGCTTCAATAAAATGAGAAATATGAAAAGTCTATCATTATTTATGCATTTTTGGTTGACGCGCGGTCTTTCTTTCGGCACAATGGAAAGCAAACAAATGAGTTGATTCCTCAGCAACCGGCTAGTGGCAGTAACCGGTAATAGGCGGAGACTCTGGGAGGGTTCTTCTCATGTTCAAATGGTATCGGTCTATTTCTTTAATTATTCGTATCGCCTGCGGCATCGTCATTGGGGCGCTGCTTGCCGTGTTGGTGCCCCAGTGGGGGTTCCTGGGAATTCTGGGTGAGCTGTTCATCGGCGCCTTGAAGGCCATTGCGCCATTGATGGTTTTCTTCATTATTATGTCCGCGCTGGCGCAGTATGAAACCGGGACGAAGAACCACTTCAGTACGGTCATCGTGCTTTATATGGCGGCTACCCTCATTGCCGCCCTCACCGCTGTGGCGGCGTCGTACCTTTTCCCGGTGACCATCGTCCTGCCCAAGGGTACCCATGTGGGTAGTGGGATTCCCAAGGGACTGGGGCCGGTGATCCAAAATCTGCTGGTCAATGCGGTGGGCAACCCGCTCAAAGCCATTACCAATGCCAATTATCTATCCATTCTATTCTGGTCGCTGCTCTTCGGGGTCACTTTACGCAAGACGGGGCCGAATATTCGTCATTCAGTGAAAGAAATTTCGGACACCATCGCTTCCGTCGCCCAATTCATTATTCAATTTGCGCCATTTGGGATTGTCGGTTTGGTCTTTAATGCGGTCTCTGAAACCGGTTTTGCTGGCATTATTCGGTATGGTCAGCTGGTCGTTCTGCTGGTCGGTACCATGGCGTTCGTTTACCTGGGTGTGTACGCCTTTATGACTTGGGTTATGACAGGGCAAAATCCGTATCCGCTGGTACTGTGGACATTAAAGGTCAGCGGTATTCCAGCCTTCTTCACCCGGTCTTCAGCCGTCAACATTCCAATCAACATGCAAGCCAGTGCAGATCTGGGGTTGGATGAAAGCTCCTACTCGGTCTCCATTCCCCTGGGCGGGTCCGCCAATTCTGGCGGTGCAGCGGTGACCATCACCGTCATGACGCTGGCTGCCGCGCATACCTTGGGTATCGCTGTATCCTTCCCGCTGGCCTTCATTCTTTGCCTGCTGACGGCAGTTTCCGCCACTGGGGCCTCCGGTATCGCTGGCGGGTCACTGCTGCTGATTCCGATGGCGGCCAGTCTGTTTGGGATCAGTAATGATATTGCAATTGAGGTCGTGGGGGTCGGCTTCATCATTGGCGTGATTCAGGATTCTGTCGAGACGGCGGTGAATTCAGCGAGTGACCTGCTGTTTACGGCGGTGGCTGAGTATCATGATGAGAAGAAGGCGGGGCGGCCTGTCGATATTGCGGCGGCGGTGCACGCGGCCAACCAGAAGCGGCATTAGCACTAGTTTCGTGGTCACTCATAGATTGTTGATCAGATTGCTAAGTCGGCCTTGATCCCCTTTAAGACGGCCGGTTCTGTGCTAGAATTGAAGTGCAAACAATTTACTTATCTTTACTGGAGGAATGACTGATGGCCAGTGGCCAGTTAGTACAGAATCTAATTATTATCGTGGTGACGTTCATCGCGGCCTTCTTCTTTGTGGCTGCTGAATTTGCCTTGGTACAGACCCGGCCCAGTCAGCTGGAAGATGCGATCAAGAAGAAACAGGGTAACGTTAAGAAACTCAAACGCGGCCTGCATATGGTCCAAAATCTGAATGAATATTTATCCACGACACAAGTGGGGACATCCATGACCGGTATTCTCCTCGGCTGGATTGGGGAAGGTACGCTAGAAAGTATCTTTATTCAGTTTTTTGGTTGGTCTCACATTGTGAGCGGTCACACCGGACAAATTTTAGGGGCGCTGATCGGCGTCCTATTATTGACTTATTTAGAAGTCGTATTAACTGAAATCGTCCCGAAAAATATTAGTATCGACATGCCGCTCAAGACTCTGATGCGTCTTGTCACCCCATTGCATGCCTTCCACACAGTGTTCTATCCATTTGTTTGGTTATTGAACTCTTCCGCAGTGGGAATTGTCAAAATGATGGGGATGGCACCGGCGGATGAAGAAAACCAGGTCTTTTCGCAATCCGAAATTCTGCGGTTATCCCAGTCGGCCGTCCTCAGCGGGCAAATGGATCAAAATGATGTGCTATACATGCGGCGGGCCTTCGAGCTTAACGATAAAGTCGCTAAAGACATCATGGTGGACCGCACCAGCCTGTCCGTGGTCGATGTCACCAGTACGGTAAAACAAGTACTACGAGCTTACCTAGAAGAGGGGTATTCCCGGTTTCCGGTGGTGGCGGACAATGATAAGGACAAAATGTTGGGTTACGTGTACATCTACGATATTGTGCGTCAAGACCAAGTAGATGGCGGCTTACCAGTATCCCGAATATTACGTTCCATCATCAATGTACCCGAGTCCATGCCAATTCATGATATCTTGACGCAAATGATTCAAAAACAGACCCCGATCGTCGTCGTGGTGGATGAATACGGCGGTACTAGCGGGATCGTAACGGACAAAGATATTTATGAAGAACTGTTTGGGACCGTGAAGGACGAAATCGATGATGTCTCTGATGAATACATCGTCAAGCAGCCAGACGATACCTATCAAGTCAGTGGGAAAACAACCTTGTATGATTTCGAACGGTACTTCCGCACAGATGTTCCGGAATTCAAGAGCTCCGATGTCATCACCGTGGCCGGCTACATTATCGACCACAACCCGAATTTGCAAATGAATCAGCAGATTCACATCGATCAGTTCACTTTCACGGTGTCTGATATTGAGCACGGGTTCGTCAATTGGTTCACGGTGACCATGGCGAAAAAGCCGAATGCCACTTCGGAAGCGGCTACCAGTGAGACAGACGCCGGAACGAAGAAACAAGAATAATCAGCAAAAAGCGCTAAACTCGACAAATGAGTTTGGCGCTTTTTTAATCCGCCCACCCGCTCGTGGTCAACAGGACCAGGGCCGGCCAGTAGCAATACCAGGAAAGGCCGGCATTGATGCCGGTAATGGCGGCCAAAGCAACAAGCAGGTCGCAGCAGACAAATGCAGTGATGCCAGTTCGGGCTAACCATGTGGCACGCGGGTTAGGTAACTCATGACGGTGAGTCAGCCAATAGTCTGCACATAAAAGAATCGTATACCCGGCGGCGGTGAGGATCAGCCACATCGTATTGATGGCGAAAACCCCAATTAGCCCTGTGACCCATGTCGTGAAAGTGATCATTGTCAGCCACCCGGACACGCGGGGAACGAAACGGTGCAGATAACACCAGTGAACGGTGCTGAAAATACCAACTGCCAATGGGACCCAGCGACTGGTCGCCGCAAACAATAAAACCGCATCTGTGATGAGCGAAAGGAGCAATCCTGCCGCGAGCCACCTCTGCTGCTTTTGCCGACCGGCAGACCACATCGCGATGCCCATTCCGGCTGCACCGGCGACACAAAAATAACGAGCCGTATTAGCCAACGCCATGTTTTGCAGGACATCACCGCAAATAAAGGCGATCAGTAAAAGTGTCATCAATAATAGCCATACTTTGCGCGTACGATCATCCCCCTTCCCAGTGCCCCCTCCATTTTACTGCAAAATAAAAAAGGGCCCGGCGCACCGAACCCTTTCCAGGGATATCTCGTTTAGTCGTTACTCAGGTCTTCCCCATTGCTGGCGATGGCTTTCTTGTACCAATAGAAGCTCTTCTTCGGATGACGGCTGAAGTCGCCCTCCTGTTTGTCGTTGCGGTTGACATAGACGAAACCGTAACGCTTGTCCATTTGACCAGTCCCAGCAGAAACCAAGTCAATACAGCCCCAAGTGGTGTAGCCAATCAGATCCACACCGTCTTTGATGGCCTCGGCCATGGCGTTGATGTGGGCTTGGTAATAATCGATCCGGTAATCATCATTGATGCTGCCATCGGCTTCGACTTTATCGAAGGCCCCTAAGCCGTTTTCAACCACCATCAGCGGAATCTGATAGCGACCGTAAACCCGGTTCAGGTAAGTGCGCAGACCCAGCGGATCCATTGCCCAACCCCAGTCGTTGTACTTCAGATATGGGTTGCGCGTGGATACAGTTTGGTTGCCAGCGGCCTTATCGGTATTCTTCTCGGTGGTTTCCACGCCAGAAGAATAGTAGCTAAAGCTGTAGAAATCAACGGTGCCAATGGCTAAGATTTGCCGATCGGCATCGGTGAAGTCCAACTTAATGTTGTTTTCCTCAAAGAAACGCTTAGCAAATGGTGGGTATTCACCGCGGACTTGGACATCGCCGCAGAAGAAGTTGCGCATGTTGTCCGCCATATCAGTCTTGAAGGTATCTTCAGGCCGCGCTGTGAGCGGATAATCCATTCCGCCAGCGATCATACAGCCAATTTCGTTATGGAGATCAATCGCATGACCAATTTGCACTGCTTTGGCGCTCGCGACAAATTGATAATGCAATGCCTGATAACGCTCCTGCAACCGATCGCCTGCACCGCTGGTATCCGGCTTCAGCTCTGCACCATCTTCCAGTGGTAAAGCACCGGCCATATATGCCCCAAATGGTGCTTGCAGCATGTTGATTTCGTTGAAAGTCAGCCAGTAATGAACCAAGCCGCGATATTCGCGGAACAAGGTTTGGGCATAATTCACGAAGAAGTCGATGACCTTCCGATTAGCCCAGCCACCGTAAGCTTCCGTCAAATGATACGGCGCTTCATAGTGGGAAATTGTGACTAATGGTTCGATCCCTAATTCGTGACAACGTTTGAAAATCTGACGATAGAATTCCAGACCCTTCCGGTTTGGTTCGATATCGTCACCGTTAGGGAAAATCCGGCTCCAAGCAATGGATAAACGATAAACTTTGAAGCCCATTTCGTGTAAATAGTTTAAGTCCTCTTCCCAGTGGTGATAGAAATCACTGCCTTGATGGGAGGGATAATAGGCGTTCGGATCAATCGTCTTGGTGAACCGCCGCGGTGTGTTGACATCGCCGCCGATGAGCATATCGGCTGTACTGGGTCCTTTGCCGTCAACATTCCAAGCACCCTCATACTGATTTGCGGCGGTTGCCCCGCCCCAGAGAAAATCTTTTGGAAACTTTGCCAATTGAATTCATCCTTTCTGTGATCCGCTTACAATCTCATTGTACAGGGAAGCGGGCGCAAACGATACCGCTTTCGGCCGTTTTCTGTTCCAACTTTCAAAACTTGTACCAACCGTGTAGGATACTAAGTGTCAGTTAGTATTTTTCACTAGAAAGAAGTGGCTATCGTGGCAACTATTAATGCAAAGAACGCCGGTCAGTTCCGGTTGGCCGATGACTTCGTCGTTAATCGCTTGGGCTTTGGCGCCATGCAGTTGACGGGTAAGGGGACTTGGGGTCCTTACAGCGACCCCGATCGAGCGGTGGATGTGATTCACCGGGCGATTGCGTTGGGCATCAATTTCTTTGATACCGCCGATTCTTATGGTCCTTGGTATGCCGATCGTTACCTGGCTGCCGGGCTCAAAGGCGCCGCTAATCGTGACGAGTTGTTCATCTCCGACAAAGTCGGTCAAACCCGCCAAGGCCCTGGTCTGTGGACACCGCTTGGCGCGCCCCACTACTTACGGCAGCAAGTGGAAGTGTCCCTGATGACCTTGGGCATTGACCACGAAGATTTGCTTTTCTTACATCGGGTTGATACCCACTATTCTATCGCGGAACAAGTGGGCGAGTTAAAGAAGATGCAAGACGAGGGCAAAATCAAGCATATTGGTCTGTCCCAGGTCACCTTGGCGCAGATCAAGGAAGCGCAAAAATACGCCAAGATCGATGCCATTGAGAATATGTACAATGTCGGCGATCACCATGACGATCCCATTGTAGACTATGCTGAGGCACAGGGAATGGCATTCGTGCCGTGGTTCCCGTTGAACACTGGTAAGTTGGTCGGTGCGGATAGTCCGCTGACGGCGATGGCGAAGAAATATGATGTATCGCCGGCGCAGATTGCTTTGGCGTGGTTGTTGAAGCGGTCGCCGAATATTTTGCCAATTCCAGGGACGAGTTCACTGGATCATTTGGCGGATAATGTAGCAGCGGCGAATGTCAACTTGAGCGACGATGATTTTCAGCAGTTGAGTCACTTAACGAAATAAGTAATATTACTTAAGGTACACAAAAAGAGCTAGGAAGAATTTGTCCTGACGAGTGCCGTGCCAAAGCTCCGCATTGGCACTACATCCATTGGGATTCGAAATCTTTCCTGGCCCTTTTTGTGTCCCTATTTACTTCAGGGTTTCCGATGATCGACATATTGACCAATAAACGTAGGAATGATAATCAGCACGGCGGCAATGGCACTTTGCCAGCGCAAGCTGGTCACCGGGAGTTGGAGAGTGCCCAAAATGGCCATGAATGTGCCGAAGACGCGCATTAACCAGGTCAACCAAGGGGCCATTTGAAACCGGTAGATGAGTTGAGACCAGAACAAGCCACCGCAACCAATCGTAAATAAGAGTGCTTCTTGCAAGAAATATGTCTGATTCAACGTTGTCATCCCTCTTTAAATATTAAGCGAACGTCGTAATTTCATCAATTGGCAACCGCACTGTGGGGTAGCCTGCCTCATCGGCCTTACCCATGGCGACAATAATCTGCGGAATCAAACCTTCGCCGGGTGCAAAGGCCGCTTGGACTTTTGGTCCTTCAAAACCGCCAATAATACAGGTGTCATAGCCGTGGGCACGAGCGACCAGGGCCAGTTGCATGGTGACTAAGCCGCTGTCGAACCCAATGATTTTAGTCCGGGGCACTTCACCAGCGTGCCCATAGAAGCCCGCGATTTCAGTGAGTTCCCGGTCATGGGTGGCCTGGTCCATACTGCCCTGGGCCACAGCCGCGTCGTAAATTTCTTGTGCATTGTGTTCAGGATGCGCCAACGCGAAGACGATCACCAATGCGCTGGCGGTTTCCACCTGGGGCGTGTTGGTCATCACTTGGTCATGGAGTTTGGCCTTACCTTCAGCGGACTCTACCACGACGAAGCGCCAGGGCTGTAAATTCATTGAAGAAGGCGCTCGCCCCGCCTCGGCAAGGATCTGAATCATTTCATCCCGCGGAATCTTGACATCTGGTTTAAAGCGTCGAATTGAGCGGCGGCCGAATACGTTTTGGGCAAAATCGTTATGTGGAAATGTTGGAATCTGGGTGGTCATATAATTGCCTGCTTTCTCTAATTGTATGCGTTACCACCTTTATGATAACCCGCTTTCGTCGTCACGTCGACATCCAGGTCTTCTGCTGGGGCCATGGCCACCCGCTCGGCATCTGCGTCCGAATAGGCCGCCCGCACCGCGGCAACCAGCCGGGGCCGCACGATTTCGTTGACCACTTGGAAGAACGCTGCCGTCCCCGCCTCGTTCATGCTTTGTCCTTGCCGCCGCAACGGTTTGTAGCGCTGCCGAAATTCACGATACAAAGGTCGAAATGAAACATCCATGGCCAACTCATAATTGGCAACACCGGCGTCGTCCTTCACCGTGACCCGGACATGGTGGAACGTCTTGCTGTACAAGAACAGCAACACGCCGCCAATGATCAGCGGCAACAGCACGAAGACGAGACCCACCACGACAGCCGTGAAGACCAGCGCGACACCGGTTACGCCGACCGCAATGGCGGCCGCGATAATAATCAAAATCCCCGCAATTGGTAATGCCACACTCAAAGCAGCCAGGACCGCCAATGCCGCTAATACACCCTTACCTAATGTTCTCATCACGATGGCCTTCTTTCACTAATTCCCCCAATCAGGATTTAATGATATCATAGCGCACTTGTTTTCTGAGTGCACGCTGTTTTGCAAATATGCAAGACCACTTTGCAAGATTGCCGTCAATGCTTTGCTGGCTGTTGCCGTTCATTCAAGTCCATTCCCCAAAAAGCCAGGACGAGGCCAATCACGAGCGTAATGCCGCCTTGCCAATAGATCGTGAATGCCCGTAATGATAGCAACACCACCACAGTTAAGAGAATGTTGGCAAGGACGATGATCACTCGGATTCGCCACATTCCTGGACTATTAACCACGGGACGCGTGAACGAGTTATTCAGGAAGAAAATCGTGCCCACGAGCGGCCCAACAATGGCGTAGTGATTAACAGTCGGCAGGACCCAAAAATACACGGCGACGATCGCCACGGTGGCAATTAGATGGACCAAAATATTTCTAGTTTTTTGACTGGTCATTATTTTTCTCCTTTGCCATTTTCTGAGATGCGGATAGTCATAGTATACATGGCCCCTGCGAAAGCGCCAACATATCAATTTCCACCTTATTGACGTGGCGCCTCCGCTCGACTATTCTAAGGACACTATTATTTAAAGGAGATTACTCACCATGGCAAAAGTTGAAAGTTTCACCTTAGATCACACCGCTGTTAAAGCCCCCTATGTCCGCCTCATCACTGAAGAAAAAGGTCCCAAAGGCGATCTGATTTCAAACTACGATTTACGCCTCGTTCAACCCAATGCCGATGCCATTGGCACTGCGGGGCTGCACACCATTGGACATTTGCTGGCTTCACTTTTGCGGGATCGGCTTTCCGGCGTCATTGACTGCTCGCCGTTTGGCTGCCGCACAGGATTCCACCTGATTACTTGGGGTGAACATTCCACCACCGAAGTGGCCCAGGCATTAAAATCCAGTTTGCAGGCAATTGCCGACGATATTCAATGGGCCGATGTCCCCGGTACCACGATTGAAAGTTGCGGTAATTACAAGGATCACAGCCTATTTTCCGCCAAGGAATGGGCGAAGAAGATTCTGACAGAAGGAATTTCGGACGATCCTTTCGAACGGCACGTGATTTAGAGCAAAACAATCGGCACCTCAGACACATGTATGTTGTGTGCCTGGGTGCCGATTTTTTTGTGGGACAGGTTGCTTAATAATCAGCTAAGACAGAACATAATTCTGGCCTTAACGGACCAAAAACTGTTTACTTGAGGTGTGACTAGGAGAAAGTTGGCTGTGTGTTAAGAAAGTGAGGTCTGCTGATGTTTCCCATTTATTTGCAGTTTTTCTTTTTCGGTATGACAGCATTCTGCCTGATTCGTGATCGCCGCGTCCACCGATACCTCTTCTCCACTGCTTTTGTGGCGTTAACGTTTGGTTATTCCGTTCTACAGTTCTACGCTCTGGTCTCCGCCATTGATAATGGTGTCACAATCACCAACGCAAATTTGGTCAGTTATCTTTACCTTGCCGAAATCATCGTCAGTCTGATTTTGTTGATTTATGTCTTTGTCCGTGCAGCATTGATCGAATTGCCTGGTGGCGAACAATCATCTGCGAAAAAGAAGGTTCTCTAAGTTCTTCTGCTTTTAACCGTAAACGGGTCTGAAATGAAATCTTGAATCCCGATTCAGTGTAGTGCCAATGCGGAGCAATCGTAGGCTGAATGGCGCTCAGTGGTGGGAACAGCAATAAACGTGGCCCGGTCCTGGCCACGTTTATATGCTGTTAGGCGTGTTTGAGACCGCGCACTTTGCGGGCTCAAACCGCCGTCACCACGTTCCAGCGCCATTCAGCCGTAGATTGCGCAGCTTTGGCACGGCCTCTTAGGCAATACTTTGTTCCGGTCTTTTTATTTTGCCAACCAAGACTCAATCTGTTCCACCGCCCGCGGCACCCAGGCCGGCTTTTGCAACGGATCAGACCGAGTTATCTCCGCAAGCACACTACCATAAAGCGCCACCGCCGTTTTGAGTGACTGACGAATGGCGGCGTCATCATGCAAATTATAAGTCGCCATCAACTCACCGCGGACAGCATCTGGCAACACGGACCACAGGTTCTTGTCGTGGACCCCTGGATCAAATTGGCCATGCCGGGCCAGCGTTTCTTGGCAGGCCAGCAACCATAGCAATTCCGGTCGCAAATTCTGGCCAAAATGCTCTGCCGCATAAATTAAATTGCCCCCGGGCGAGACCCTTGACCACATACCCCGCAATCCAATAAAACTCATTCACGTGAGCCGCAAACTCTGCCTGCCTCGGAATTGCCAACCAGTGACTGGCGGCGCTCGTGGGCCGTGGTGTGATCCGGCCACTTCCCCGCCGCCAGACAATCGCGTTCAACTGATCATCGTCCAGATAAGCCTGCACCACACTCGCTGGCGCCAACTTCAAATCCATCCGTTGGGTGCCAGGATAACGGGTCAAAAATGTCTCCCAATATTCGTCACCGCCGCCAAAAAGGCCTGGCTCATGGAGATGCTGGACAATCGTGGGCGTCCCAAACAACGCCAAATAGGGCTGGGCCAAAGCGGGCCGGACTTGGTGTACAAAAAGCGTCACATCCAGATCCTGCCAAGCATCTTTGACCGCAGTCGGATTGTTCAGCGAGCCTTCCACCCCAATAGCGGCCACATTATCATCAGTTTCCGCCAGCCCGATCACCTTAGCCAGCATGACACTGGGCGTCTCACTCATGACGGGATTCATCGCCATGGACAATTTGCCGAAAGGCCAGCAGCCCGCGCGCCAGGCCGCGGAGTAAGACTTCAGCCGTCCCGGCGTTCGTGGCGATCGGCACATCATACACATCGGCCAACCGCAGCAAGGCGTTCACGTCCGGTTCATGGGGTTGGGCCGTCAATGGGTCACGCAGAAAGATAATTAGATCCATTTGGTTCTCAGATACCAAAGCACCGACTTGCTGGTCGCCGCCCAGGGGGCCAGAGTTGAAGCGATGCACCGGCAAGCCAGTGGCATCAGTCACCACCTGGCCCGTGTGGCCCGTGGCGAACAATTCATGGTGGGCTAAGATTTCTTGATACGCCGTCGCAATGCGGGCCATTTCCGGTTTCTTGGCATCGTGGGCAATGAGCGCAATTTTCAAAATAATTCCTCCTCGTATTAACCGCTCTCATCGTAGCATATTCCAGAATTTTCCGAGCGTTCTCATTTGCTTATGGCATAATGAAGAAAACCGACGAGGAGGATTTAACGCAATGATGGTGGACTCGAATGCAGTACAACAAGAAGTATTTCAAGATGGTGTACTGAATGTTCAAACGGAGCAATTGTTTGGCCGGTTAACCTGGATCAATGACCACATTATTCGGGTGCGGGTGAGCCAAACCAAGACATTCCCATCGCACCCCAGTGTCGTGGCTAATGTCGCCGTTGATCAGAATGGCGATCATACCGTGGCCACTGGCGGCGGTGGCCAAACCACTGAAACGCCCATCGTCATCAACCACGATGAATATACTCCCGCCACCGACGATGCTGGCACCTATACGTTTGGCAAAAATCAGTTGGTCTGGGAAGCGGCTCATGGCTTGTTACAAATTACCCGCAACGGTCAAAGTGTGGTGACGCTGCGCCTGCCCACCTGGGAAGACGACGGTCAGACTTGGCACGCCCGGCTGTCCTTTGATCCCGATGAATACTTCTTTGGCGGGGGCACCCAAAACGGCCGTTTTGCTGTGCGCGGCCAGCGGGTCACCATTGCCAATACGAATTTATGGACCGCAGGTGGCGTCGCTTCGCCAGTGCCTTTTTATTGGTCCACCGCTGGTTACGGTCTCCTCGTCAATACGTTTACGCCGGGTCTGTACGATTTCAGCACCCCCGCCCACGGTGTCCAATTGCAGCACACCGATCCTTATTTTGATGTCTACATCATGCTGGGCGCCGATCCCGCCGCGTTAATTCATGGTTACCATGAGCTCACTGGGCAGCCGCCGATCAATCCCCGCTTCACTTTTTACCCCGCCCATCTAAATGCTTACAACCGGGATTACTGGTTGCCGGTGACCAAGGACTCGGCTGGCGCCATTTTGTTCCCCGATGGTCAATGGTACAAGGAATACCAACCGGTGAGCGAAAAAACGTTCAACACGGGCTATCGCCAAGGGACCATTTCCGTCAACGGCCAGACGCTGGTACCCAATGTCGGGGCGACACCGGTCCATTTCACACAACACGATTGGAATAAACAGCCGGCTGGCGCTGTTCATGAAACTTTGAATGGTGAAAAGGAAAGTGCGCAATTCTCTGCCCGCGCGATCCTCGACCGCTATCTGCATCACCGGCTGCCCATCGGCTGGTTTCTGCCCAATGACGGTTACGGTGCCGGCTATGGTCAGACGGATACCTTCGCCGGTGATCTGGCCAACCTCCACGATTTTGTCACTTACGCCAATGATAAGGGGGTCGCGGTCGGCCTGTGGACCCAGGAAAACCTGCATCCCAAAGATCCGATCAATCCGCAAAAAGGCGATCGGGATATCATTCAAGAAGTGGGCGATGCCGGAGTGGCGGCCGTCAAAACCGACGTGGCCTGGGTGGGCGAAGGCTACACCTTCGGCCTGCACGCCACCGCCGATGCGGCGGCCGCGATGACCCATGCCGGTCACGGGCGGCGGCCGTTCATCCTCAGTCTTGATGGCTGGGCGGGCAGTCAGCGCTACGCTAGTATTTGGAGCGGCGATCAGGGTGGTAATGACTGGACCAACATCCGCAGTCATGTCGCCACCTACTTGAGCACGGGCCTATCCGGTAATCCCAATGTCGGGGCCGATATTGATGGCATCTATGGCGGCAGCGATCCGATTATCCAAACCCGGGATTTGCAGTGGAAATCTTTTACCCCGATCCAGCTTAATATGGACGGTTGGGGCAGTCAGCCAAAAAACATGGGGCTCGTCTTTGGTCAGCCTTATGAAATGATCAATCGCGCCTATCTGCAATTCAAGACTACCCTGATGCCGTATCTCTACACATTAGCGAATACCGCCCGGCAAACCGGCGCACCAATTGTCCGGCCGCTCTTTTGGACCGAGTTGAATTCCTATACACTCAGCGACGATACCGGCACAGAATTTTTGCTGGGCGATAATATCTTAGTCGCCCCGGTCACCTTGCCGTACCAGATGGATAGTGCCGGCAATGCCCGGGTGCCCCATCTGTATTTTCCGGACGCCGCCGCCAGCTGGCAGGATTTGTTCACCGGGCAGCGTTACCGGGGCGGGCAAACCTTGGCCGATTATCCAGCGCCGCTGGGACAAACCCCGATCTTTGTCCGCGCCGGGACACTGTTGCCGCGGGTGCCGGTGCACCTAACCCCGGGTACCTATCCTCAGCGGCATCGCTTGGTCACTTACTTTCCCAGTGCGCAGACCAGCCACACGACAGTCTATACAGATGACGGCACCAGTTTGGCTTATCAAAAAGGCGAGTTCGCGACCACTGCCATTCAGGCCACAGATGATGGTCGGCGCATCATCTTGACCATCAATCCGGTTCATGGCCACTTCCAAGGTCAAGCCCCAGAACAACACACCATTGTCCAAATTGTGGCCGATCGACGGCCGCGCCAAGTGCAATTCACCAGCGGCCAAGATGCCGCCCAACTGATTCCAGAAAATCCCTGCCCCACCGATAACGGTGCAGGCTGGTCGGTAGGCCCATTAGCCCAATGGCCGATCAGCGTGATTGCCCCGCGGCAAGGTTTGAACGTGACTTTACCACCGCTGGCAGTCGCTAAAAAAGTCACCGTGATTATTGATTATTAACGACCATGGAATATTAAAGGACGCCTGCTAATTGCAAGCGTCCTTTATTTGGCTCCACCATTACTTCTGTTCCGCCCAGGTATCATAGTCGGCGACTTTGACCTCTGGGAAGTGCTGCTTGATCGCGGAAATGTACGGTACCACATTCCGCGATACGATAATCAAATCGGGCTTCTCCTTATAATCCAAGGTCTCACTCAACTTCAACTCGTGCCAGTCATACTCTGGAAACTCTGCCTGAATATGGGCAAAGGCCTTCTTGTAATACTGACCATTCAAGACCGCATTGACGATCGCACTGCCCTGATAATCCAGACGATCCATCTCTGTGACAAAAATACCAACTGCCATTGTCATCGTCCCCATTCTTTGCTTCGGTTTTTAACCAGGATCAGTATATCATGGTATTATTAAATTATCTACCATGGAGACTTATTTACGATAAACAAAGCACATCAGCGCTGTGTTCACCACTGCTAATATCACAGCGACAACACTCCATGCGACACCGGTCTGGAATGCGATAAAACGGATAATACCCTTGGGCAACTAGTAAAGGCAATAACCGACTGCCCACTGGCGGTCGTTGGTAACCGGTTGGATTTCGACGCCGATCGTCATAGGCTTGCAGCAGGCTGACGATCAGGAAAAGTTGTAATAGAATGCCACCCACGCCACCCCATGTTCCCGGACCCCGCAATAAATCAATGGTGACCGCCACAAGTAAGAAGCCTGAAATTGCCGCTTGAACTAACTGAAAAGTCTTTCTTCTCGTCATTGCAAACAATAACCCCACGTCCTTTCGCATTGCAGGTGCGATTGCAAAAAAATGTTGTCCCACAAACTGATTGTATCATGGAAAAGGTTCCGTTAAAGATTTTTGCTCACTTGTTCACATCTCTTCGACGCCGAAATTACAAAAACACGGTACCCAACCGCAACAACAGAACCACCCCCAATGACACATACGTTGCCCAATTGAAGTCTGGTACCGCGAATGGAATTAATCCAATCAGAAAAATCGCCGAACCCGCCAGGTATGGCACCAGAGAAAATGCACCCAGCCCAAGTGCAATCATCAAGTTACACAACACGATGACCAGCCAAAGCTGAAGGAGGTGTCTTAACACAATAGACTGATACCCTCTGGTGCCGACCCGAATCATGATGAACCGGGCGATCGGCACTAAATTACGCAGCCAGTAATCTGCCAGCGCAGCAAATAAAGCGAGGGTGCCCACCTCAAATAGAATGATGAAATTGCCGTCGCTATTCCACCCAAACATCATTTCAGTGACCTGAGCAGTTCGATAATGAAACAGTGTAATCGGTAAGACCCACACTGCTGTCCAAATTGCTGCGGTGGTCGCAATCAGTCGGTAATTCGTGTCAATTCGCCCCTTTCGAGGACATACCGATCCGTGTAGGCAATCGGGGTGGCCTGATCGTGGGAGGCAATGATGATCGTTTTACCCTGCTGGCGCAGCTCCGCAATCAGCTTCACCAGTTCGGTCAATGATTGTTCATCTAATCCGCGGGTTGGTTCATCCAACAATATCAGCTGCTGGTCTTCCATTACCGCTTGAATGATCCCCACTTTTTCCCGCATACCAATCGAATATTTCTTCATTGATGCCCGATTCTGAATATCCAGCCCGAATCGACTCACTAAAGGCAATACGGTCTCTAACTTAGTCTGGTGCCGAATGCTCAATAAGAACAACAAATTTCGTTTCAGTGTTTCGGTTTCAATAAAACCCGGATTTTCAATCAGCGCACCCAATTCAACATGCCCATCAATCACACTCGTTCCAGCGTCCGGTTTGAGCCAATCCGCGATAATTTTTAGCAAAGTGGATTTCCCCGATCCGTTACCACCACTGATATGAATCACCTCACCCGCAGATAGGGTGAGATTTACATCATCGAGCACCTTTTGACCTGAAAAAACTTTTTCAACATGTGTCACTGTCAACATTTTAATCACCCTATCTATAACCCAACGTGTAGAGATACCGATTGATCCAAGGAACAACGAGAAATGTATGGATTGACATTTCAATCAGAATACACCCCGCCGCGATAATAAACGGGCCGATGCGGTAGGTCAAAAAGAACATGAGCAAACCCAACATGACATACATCAGCAGGTTGGCTAAGCAAAAGAGCAATATTGTTTGCAAGGGGATGACGCCAACACCAAAGAAAGCAAACTCCACAGCATATAATCCCAATCCAAATGTGATTGCGTCAGTCATTAATGTCCCCAAATAGGCCCACCGGTATGCTTCCGACCCGATTCTTGGCACGACCAGCGTGTCGATGTGCAGATAAAATGTGACGTGATACGTGAGCAGCAGGATATACAGGATATTGAACCCATAGGATAAACCATTCGTGAGAATTAACGCTATTAGCAGACTGAGATTACGCGGGTACCCACCCAACGTAGAAATAAGTGGTGATGTCAATACTGCCAGCACCCAGATAACGAGCGCTCGTGTTGAAAAGCTTTTGAAATAGATGGCTTTCATTTTGGCATCACCTCATGACGATACCAGCTTGCGGCGATGACAAACGTAAGCCCCAAATAGATGACACAGGAAAAAAGATGCATCACTACTGCCGGAATCGGTAAAAGATAGGGGCCGAAATCGGATAATCCAGTGGGTGAAATCAGTGTCTGTAAAAACAGTAAGCCGCCTGCGATTCGTAACACAGCAATACGCGCAAGAAGTACCACGCCAACATACATCACTAATGAAACAAGCAACCCACTAATGCGAAATAGACTGATTCGTGCCATCCAGAGACCAATGGCAAAAACAAACATCGTAAAAATTGCCATCCCCCACGCCCTAGTCAGAATCAACCACAAGAAAGAAATTATGGGACTACTAGATATCAGGAACTCAGAGTGGATTGATCCGGTAAAAACGAATGGATGTTGCGTGAAGTGAATTACCACCGCCGACACGATCATGGTCAATACCATGAGACCAAACGTATAAAGAAAAACAGACAAGAATTCTGTCACTAGCAGATGCTTAAACCCATGCAAGCGAACAGCAAGCGATTTGTTCAGTCCGGATATTTTGGCCTGAACAAAGTAGTCAGTGACTAGAAGGCTGGTGCCGGAAAATAATATGAGGAAAGCAGGAAAGCTAAATTTCGGCGTAAAGAGCCAAGCCAGTATTTCGATACCGTTTGTGCTTTCAATTGGATCTAACTGGTATGACGTAACAGTAACTGCGATGATCGGGAATGCAATAACAAACAGAAGAGACCGGATTCTTATTCCTAGAAACTTGCCAACATTGAGCATGTGCAGCCACTCCTCTACGTGTTGATGGCGTTATCCATGTGGCTTACGTGAAACGCTTTCAGCCAACTTTAAGTGCATCGTACCATAAAGATGAAATTATTAGTAACAAAACAGTTTGTTTTTCCGAATGATGATTCAGCTCGCAAGTTTCAACATTCAAGTACCTTAAATCTCAATAATGGTTCCCCTTTCATGACCCATCTCCCGTATAATGGAGGCAACAACCGAAAGGGAGGTTTTTTTGTGACAAGTCATACACCATTTTCCCGTTTTCTCTTTGGCGGCGACTACAATCCGGAGCAGTGGCCCCGGTCTGTATGGGCAGATGATATGCAGATTCTGACGGACGTGCACATGAATGAAGCCACCATTAATGTATTTTCCTGGGCCCAATTGCAGCCGAGCGAGGCGGAATACGATTTTTCAACGCTGGATGATATTGTGGCGACGTTAACCAAGAATCACTTTGACATCGTGCTGGCTACCTCCACCGCCGCCTTACCCGCTTGGCTGGCGACCCGCTATCCGGAAGTCACTCGGACCGACTATGACGGACGGCACGCTCAATTTGGCGGCCGCCATAATGCATGTCCTAATTCGCCCGTTTTTCGCCATTATAGTGCGCTGCTGGCGGGAAAATTGGCGGAACGTTACGGTCATTTGGCCAATGTGGTTTGCTGGCATATCTCTAATGAATACGGCAGCTATTGCTATTGTGCTAACTGTGCCAGGGCGTTTCGCGTATGGCTGCGCCAGAAATACGGTTCCCTGACGGCACTTAACGACGCTTGGTATACCCACTTCTGGGGTCATACTTTCTACGATTGGGAAGAAATTGTACCACCCACGGCCCTCAGCGATGGCATTGGTCCCGATCATATCGTGTTATCGGCGATGGGAATCGATTACCGCCGGTTCCAATCTGATTCATTGTTGCAGAATCTGGTGGATGAAAAAACAGCGATTCGCGATTTTGATCCAGACACCCCCATCACCACCAATATGATGGGTACCTTCAAGGATCTGGACTATTTCAAATGGGCCAAGGCGTTAGACATTGTTTCCTGGGACAGCTATCCGGCCTATGACACGCCCCACAGCGAAGTGGCCATGCGCCATGACTTGATGCGCGGGTTAAAGGGCGGCCAGCCGTTTATGTTAATGGAACAAACCCCCAGTCAACAAAATTGGCAACCTTATAATGCGACGAAACGACCGGGCCAGATGCGAGCAATGAGTTATCAAGCCATCGCCCATGGTGCCGACACGATTCAATACTTCCAACTGCACCAAGGCCGGGGTGGTACGGAGAAATTCCATGGCGCCATCATCTCCCACGCTGACCATGATGAAACCCGGATTATCCGCGAGACCCGCGCCCTTGGCAGTGAATTAGCCGCAACGGGTCCGCAACTGATGAATGGCCGCACCCACGCCAAAGTGGGCATTATCTTTGATTGGGAAAACTATTGGTCCCTGGAATATTCCTCCGGTCCCAGTGTTGAATTAAAGTATGTGGATCAAATCCGCCGCTACTACGCCGCCTTTTATCGGCAAAATGTGGCCGTGGACATGATTCCGACAAACTTGTCTGCTACGGAAATGGCTCACTATGATGTGATCGTCGCCCCTGTCCTAATTATGGTTAAACCCGGTGTCAGTGCGGCCTTGCATCAATACGTGGAAAACGGCGGGACCTTTGTAACCACCTATATGAGCGGGATCAATGATGAGAATGACCAAGTCATCATGGGCGGCTACCCCGGCCCGTTCCGGGATTTATGCGGAATCTGGGCAGAAGAAATCGATGCGCTGCCGCCGCACACCAGTATTCCGGTACAATTCGGCGACAGCCACGTCAGCGGCAGCATTGTGGCCAACGTCTCCCACTTGGAAGGGGCTCAGAACTTAGCCAGTTATGGCGGCGCCGACTTTTATGCGGATACCCCGGCGGTGACCGTGAATCCTTGGGGCAATGGCCAGGCCTACTATGTTGGCACGGTATTAGACGATGCCGGTCTGGACGTATTGGTGGATCGCTTGATTCAAGAAAAGCAGCTCGCCCACTTCGAGACGCCTACGGATGTGGAACTGACCACCCGCTATTACGATGGCTACGCACTGCACTTCTTAATCAACAACACCGCCCACCCCGCCACCGTAGACACCAGCCGCTTCACTGGCCTGCCGACTTTAATTGGCACCAATGCGGTACAAGCGGAGACAATCCTTGCGCCTTATGATGTATTGGTTATCAAAGACAAAGAATAGGAATAGCTAAAACGTACTAAAGGGGGGCGGACAAAATCCGTCCTGATGAGCCGTGCCAAAGCTGCGCAATCTGCGGTGAAATGGGGCTGCGACGCGCAGCTAGTGCGTAGCCGCAGGCGTAGCAAGTGGTGACGGCGGTTTGAGCCCGCTGAGGAACGCGGTCTCAAACACGCCTAACAGCAATCTTGCCCAAGACCGGGGCAAGATTATTGCTGTTTCCACCACTGAGCCCCATTTCACCTCCGATTGCTCCGCATTGGCACTATAATCATCAGGGTTCAGGATTTTGTCCCACCCCCTTTTTGTCTACTCTTCGTCAAACGGCGGATAATCATCCTCATCGCCATCGTCATCCAGATCATCATCGTCGTCATCATCCAGATCGCTCATCCCCATCATGGTGAGATAGCTGGTGATCAAACTAAATATCAGCATATGCGAGTCCTGGTAACCCGGCACATTCATCAGTCCAAAGAAGACCGCATACAACGTAGACTGCCAGGCCCGTTCGCGATAAAACGTCTCCGGCCGGTCATCCTCGATCCCGGGATCCACCTGCTGTGACACCTGGTCGAGCAGATCCAGCATCTTCTTAGGCGACAACTGCTTCGACCGGGCCAAATCGGTGAGGATCACGGCCATGGCCTCGGATTCATCCCCTAAAAACGGTGTCTGCAAGTGGTTCAAGACCGCCAGGAAAATGTTGGCCAACTGATTGCGTTTCTTAGCTGGGAAACGCGGGTGCATGACGGCAGCATACAGGAAGCGCAATCCTGCCGAAGTGGCCGTATTGGGTGCCGGTTTGAGCTGGCGCATGTCCTGCTCTGCCTGGACGTAACGGACCGCCCAATCAAACAGTTGATTGCGTTCTTTCGCAGTCAAAAATGGATCCACAATATCAGTATGCAGCAGGGCCGCCCCGACAATGGCAATCTGGGAGCGGGTATAGACCGCATCATTTTGCGGCTGATCGATCTTTTCAAACAGCCAGTCTTCCTTGGTGACAATTTCCTGGGCAATTCGTTTCCGCTGAGCAGTGGTGACAAACCCCTCGGTGAGACCAACCACCAGCACAAACTGGGCCTGCAGGCGGCGTTCTTCATCGGCGACATGAATATCCTGCAATGCCACCGTCACTGCCGCACTGGAAAAATCTTCGGGGTCGGCCAAATCATCCTTGCCAATGTCCCCGCCCAGTAACTGGGCCAAGGCGTCCGCCTGCAACTGGTCAGGGTCCGTCACTGCCTCCCGTACACTGCCTGTCGGCTCTTGCTGATCCGCCAATTCGGTTAAATCGGGATCGGCATTCTCGGTGGGAAATGCCTGGATCAAAGCCGCATTGATTTTCTTCTTATTAAAATGTGCTCCTGCGACCCCATTGCCGCTAGTATCCACACCACGGGAATCTTCCACTCGGTTAGGACCGCGGCCAGCGACACAAAAGGGCACCTGCTGAGCTCCCACTACCAGCGGAGAGAGTGTTTTCTCCAGCGTGATCGTGTGCTGCCAGTCGTCACCGAAGTCATATGTGTAAACCAGCGGTCCCTTCTGCAACAGCGGATAGGCCGCTGTTTTAGCAGTGAGTTCCTGTTCCAGGGTGGTATCGGGGTCGATCGCGTCCACATAAATACGCCGCTTGTTTTGGTCATCTTGGAAACTGTGCAGATGACCGTTTTGCCAGCCAAATGCGATCTGGATAATGCCGTGCAGCTGATTTAACCGTACCGTTTCCGGCACCACCACCTGGCGCCAAACCGGTGGGTGCACACCGTCAATTTGAATCTTCAATTGCAAATACTTTTTCTCCGCCATGGCTGTCCCTGCTTTCTGAATTGTCTCTTACGCCTAGTGTACCAGATGGGTCGGTGAGGTTGGCAAAATGGCATATAAAAGAGGAAGAAATCTTTTTGGACGTTTTTGAATGTTTATGGCCGGAAGTGCTTGCTTTTATTCATGCGAACGGTTACACTGTTAATTGAAATCATGGGGGGTTGAAAAGCGTTGCTTACGAATCAGCGGCACGAGTTGATTTTGCACATGTTGCACGAAGCTGGTTTCTGCCAACTGCAGGATCTGGTCCACCGCACCAACACGTCAGAATCCACCATTCGACGAGATCTGAATGAATTGGAACAGCAGGGATTGCTTGAACGAATCCACGGCGGCGCCCAGTTGAAACAACGGGCTGTTGGCGATGAGCGGATGGCAGAGCGGGAACAATCCCACCCCACCGAGAAAAGGCATTTGGCCGAATACATCGCCGCCGCCTACTTGCGCGACTACCAAGCCATTTTCTTGGATGCTGGCACCACCGTCGCCATGCTCATTCCTCATTTGAAGGAACGGGCCGGGTTGACGGTGTACACCAACAGCGTGCAGACCGCCAGTATGTTGGCGGATGCCGATATCCCGAACATTATTCCTGGCGGGCAAGTCAAGCCGCAAACCAAAGCCATTGTCGGCGCCATCGCGGCCCGCTTCCTGGGCAGTGTCCATGTCGATCTGGCCTTCATCGGTACCAACGGCATCAGTGCCCGGGCCGGATTAATGACCCCCGATCCAGAGGAAGCCGCCATCAAGCAGGTGATGATCAGTGCCGCCCGGCGCAGCATCGTCCTCGCCGATCATAGCAAGTTTGACCAACAAGCCCTCGTGACTTTTGCGCAACCAGATGATGTGGACGAAATCGTGACTGATTTCATCCCATCCCCATTACAAAACGATTTTCGTAGATTTACGACCATTAAGGAGCTGACAAGCAATTGATTTATACGATTACGGCAAACCCCGCAATTGATTACGTCCTGCAGATGAACAAGATGGATCTGGGCGCGGTCAACCGCGTTCCTGATGCCCAATTATTAGCCGGTGGCAAAGGGATCAATGTATCTCAGATTCTCAACCAACTGAAAGTCCCCAATACCGCGTTAGGTTTTGTGGGCGGCGAAATTGGCAAGATTCTGGAAAAACAATTGACCGCCAAACATATCAATGATCATTTCACCCGAATCGCCGATCAGACCCGGATCAACGTGAAGATCAAGGCCGGTGAAGAGACTGAGTTGAACGCTGCCGGGCCAAAGATCACGGCCGCCGAAACCGCCAGTTTCTTCCAAGAACTGGCTGCTGTGACTAAAGGCGACGTGGTGATCATTTCCGGTAGTTTACCGGCGAGTCTGGCGAAGGATTTCTATGATGAAATTATTCGCCGAGTCCAAGCCGCCGGTGCCGATTTTGCCATTGACACCACCGGTCAGCAATTGCTGGACAGTCTGCCCTTGCACCCCTTAGTGGTCAAACCCAATCATCATGAACTCGCTGATCTGTTCCATACCACCTTCAAGGATGAGGCCGATCTAATCGCCCATGGTCAAAAGCTATTAGCCTTGGGTGCCCAACACGTCCTGGTCTCCATGGCCGGTGCTGGTGCGATCCTGATTACCCCGGACCATGTATATCGTTCCCTGGCGCCGAAAGGTAAAGTGAAAAATTCCGTGGGCGCTGGCGATTCCATGCTGGCCGGATTCGTCGGGGCATTCACCCATCAGCAAGACCCTGTCGAAGCTTTCCAATATGGTCTTGCTTGCGGCAGTGCCACCGCTTTCTCTGAAGATATTGCCGAGCGTGCGGCCATCGACGCATTATTACCTGATATTCAAATTAGCACCATTCAGTAAGAAAGGACTGAACACAATACTATGAAAATCCAAGATCTATTGATCAAAGATGCCATGATTCTGGATCTCAAGGCCACCACCAAGGAAGGCGCCATCGATGAAATGATCGACCGCTATGCTAAGGTCGGCGTCATCACTGATAAGGCTGACTACAAAGCCCACATTTTGAAACGGGAAGCAGAATCCACCACCGGGATCGGCGACGGCATTGCAATGCCCCACGCCAAGACCGATTCCGTGAAGCGGGCTGCTGTACTGTTCGCCAAGAGTAACCAAGGGGTCGACTTTGACGCGTTGGACAAACAACCCGTCCACCTGTTCTTCATGATTGCCGCCCCCGCTGGTGCCAACAACGAACACTTGCAGGCCTTGGCTGCATTGTCATCCCTGCTGATTAATCCGGCACTGGTCGCTTCTTTGAAGAAAGCCACCACAGCGGATCAAGTCATTGAATTGTTCAACGACGCCGAAGCAAAGAAAGAGGCCGAAGACGCCAAGGATGAAGCAGAAGCAGCCGCCACCCAAGCTGCAGTGGGGACAGCCAATACTGCCTCTGCCACCACAAGCGCGGCTCCAAAGCCTTACGTTGTCGCCGTCACTGCTTGTCCTACCGGGATTGCCCATACATACATGGCCGAAGCGGCTTTGAAAGAAGAAGCCAAAAAAATGGGGGTCAACATCAAAGTTGAAACCAACGGCTCCGAGGGTATCAAGCATCGTCTGACTGCTGATGACATCAACAATGCCGTCGGGGTCATCGTGGCTGCTGACAAGAAGGTCGCCATGGATCGTTTCTCTGGCAAGCATCTGATCAATCGGCCGGTCATTGATGGGATCAACAAGCCCCACGAATTGATCGCTGATACTCTGGCAGAAAAGGGCCCGATTTTCCATGGTTCCGGTGACGAAAGTGCCGCGGGTGCCGATGAAGATGACGAAAAGCAATCCTTAGGTCACCAAGTTTATACCAGCTTGATGAACGGGATTTCCAACATGCTGCCCTTCGTGGTCGGTGGCGGGATTATCATGGCGTTATCCTTCCTGCTGGAACGGATTCCCGGCGTCGGAGCAAATTCCTTGATCTTCACCTTCACCAATGGTTTGGGCAGTGCCGCCTTTAACTTCTTGGTACCGATTCTAGCGGCTTATATCGCTGAAGCCATCGGTGATCGCCCGGCTCTGTTACCAGGGTTCGTGGCAGGCTGGATGGCCAATAACGTTGGTTTCTCCGTCATCGCCTCTAAAAACGGGGTGGCTGGTTTCTTAGGCGGCCTGGTCGGTGGTTTCTTGGCCGGATTAACGATCCTGGTATTGAAGAAATGGTTCAAGAACCTGCCCAAGTCTTTGGACGGTTTGAAGCCTGTCTTCATTTTCCCAATTCTGAGTCTGCTGGCAATTGGTTTGATGATGTACTTCATTATTAACCCAATCTTCACCGCCATTAACTTGACCCTGATTGGTTTCCTGGAAGGCATGGGCACCACCAATGCTGTCTTAGTCGGCACCCTGCTCGGCGGGATGATGGCCATCGATATGGGCGGCCCCTTCAACAAAGCCGCGTATGTCTTCTCTATCGGTGTCTTCACGGCATCCAAACAAACGGATGGCCGCTGGATGGCCGCTGTCATGGCTGGTGGGATGGTACCGCCGTTGGCCATTGCCTTGGCCACAACGATTTGGCCCAAGAAGTGGACCCAAGCAGAACGGACCTCTGGCTTGTCTGACTACCTGTTGGGCTTGTCCTTCATTACCGAAGGTGCCATTCCGTTCGCCGCTGCTGATCCGCTGCGGGTCATCACTTCCAGCATCATTGGTTCTGCCGTTGCCGGCGGCTTGACCCAACTGATGGGGGTTAACGTACCCGCACCCCATGGTGGGATCTTCGCCTCATTGCTGGCTAACAAGCCCCTGCAATTTATTCTGGCAGTGGTCGTTGGTTCGGTCATCAGTGGTGTGATCCTCGGTTTGTGGAAGAAGGATCGGCCGGATAATGGTCTGGACGAAGCGAAAGCTTAACTTCTGAATTAATTGATAAAGTCGTCAGCCTCCGGGTTGGCGGCTTTTTTAGTGTCCCAAAATCCCACCACTAAGCACCAGCGACCCTCTTTTCTGTGATTCAGAGTAAACTCTCCTTAGCACAAACGGGAGGGGATTATTTTGATGGCGACAACGGGAAAAAATAAACAGTACCAAATTATCGGCGTGTTAGGCTTATATTCATTACTGACGGCCTTGGCCGGGTCCAGTACAAACCTGGCATTACCGCGGATCGCGATCGATTTGCATGTGGCCAGTAGTACAGCGACATGGATCGTCCAAGTGGCTTTGATCACCACCACAATTTTGCTGGTGATGTTTGGCCATTTGGGCGATTTGATGTCTAAAAATCTGGTTTTCACCGCTGGCGGTATTTTATTTACGATTGGTTCCTTGATTACCGGGATTGCGTTTGACATTGTCACCATGCTGCTGGGGCGGTTTGAGCAGGCCATTGGGGCGGCGATGGTGATGGCGAATAGTATGGGGATCGTGACGGAAAACTTCGATGATCACAATCGGGCCGAGGCATTAGCGGCAATTGCGATGTTTATTTCCGTGGGGTCAATCTCCGGCCCAGCATTGGGCGGCTTGATCATGTCTTTTGCCAGCTGGCGCTGGATCTTTCTCCTGAACGTGCCGCTGGGTATTATCGGCAGTATCATCGGTTACCGCGTGCTGACTTTGCCCAAGTGGCGCTGGCGAGACGTGCGGACAGCCACTGCTGGGGCGAATTGGACTGGTCAAAACTTATTCACTGTGGGAATCATTTTGTTCTTCTTGAGCGGCTCAATTTTTCAAAACGGCTTGAATCGCTGGCCGCTGGGACTGGCATTGCTAGTCGTGGGAACGGCCCTCACCGCCTGGGCGTTTATCCAGGATGATCGGGCGAAGAAGCCGTGGTTAGCCCCGAGTTTAGCGCGCAACCACGACTTTATTATCTCTGTGGTGCTTCTGGGCTTAACTATGCTGGTCAACGCTGTTTCCAATATTCTATTACCTTTCTATTTACAAAGCTTCGGCGGCATGAGTCCGCTGGGCAGTGGACTGATCATGGTGCTGCAGGATGGCACCATGCTGCTGATCACACCGCTAGTGGGCTGGCTGGCCGACCACTGGGACCGAACCAAATTGACGATGGTCGGTCTGATGGTACTGGTGGTCTCTCAGATTGGCTATATTATTTTCCCCAGCACGATGGATTTATGGCGTATTATTCCGCCGATCGTCTTGAACGGTATTGGGATGGGCCTTTTCCTTACACCCAATAATGCCATTACAATGGGCGTGGTGGCGCCCGCATTGACTGGTGTGGCAGGTTCCTTCAATTCGTTCTCTCGAACATTGGGCATGACCATGGGAATCTCGCTGGGCTCCGCCCTGCTCTTCTTACAATTACCCGGTATCCGTCAAATCACTCCCGCCTTGGGCAGCCGCTTCATGCATGCTTTCGCGGTGGTGTTCGCCATCGCCACAGCGATCTCATTGATTGCCTTGATCGTCGTGATTTGGCGGGCGTGGCATTCGGCGCGGCAAAGTGCGCACTAATCTTTTTTTCACTTTGCTATTATTTTCTCTGACGCGTATTATCATAACCATACCGCAGTACGCTTATCAGGGAGGAAATTATGCTATCATTCAACTACATGCGGCGCCAACCGTTGCGTTTGCTCTGCTATCTATTGCTCGTGCCCATCGCCGCCTTGACCGAAGTGGCCGTATCTTGGGTATTGCAGCTAATCACCGATGTGGTCACCGGTAAACAGCATTTCAATTATGTCTGGCTTTGTATCGGCATTCTCATTTATATTATCGTCCAGGCCCTGGTCAGTTTCGGCCAGAGCTTCCAGCGCTCTCGCCTGTTAGCCAATGGCAGCCGGATGCTGCGCAATGACTTGTATGCCGCTACATTAGACCGCTCGCTCAATCAGTTTAGTCGACACGACCATGGTTTCTACCTCGCCAAATTCAATAAGGAAGTCGATGTGATTGAACACACGTATTATGGGACTGCCTTGCACGGTTACTATCTGGTTTGGCAGCTGGTCTTTGCTTTAGCCGGTACAAGCTTGATCAAACCCATCATGACGGTGGCGATCCTGCTGTTTTGTATCCCGTCTATGCTAGTTCCCTTGTTTTCCCAGAAGAAAACTGGCCCTGCACAGACCGCAGTGGTGGATGCGGCCACAGGGTACAATAATCGCGTGGAAGACTTCATCAATGGCTTTGACACAGTGAAATTCAACGCCGCTGGCAGCCGCTTTGGTTCTCTGTTCACGGCCGCTACCGCTTGGCTGGCCAAAAAGGAGATCCACAACCAACTGGTCATCAAAGTGATCAGTGAGCTGCTCAACTTCTTCAACAACATTCAATATATTGGCACCTGGTTGTTGGGCGGCTTCCTGGTACTGCGGGGCAGTATTACGCTGGGCGAGTTAGTAGCCTTCTCGCAACTGATGGTGTTTATCTCCTATCCTTTGTTTGCCTCAGCCGATATGTTGTCCCAGTTTTCGGGCGGTCGCGCCGTGGTAAAAAATGTGGTGACGTATTTGAACGAAGCCGTGCCCGCCCAGCCACAAGCACAGTTGCCGCAACGGATACACACCATTGGCTACCATCAAGTGAGTTTAGCCGTGGACAAGCAACCGTTGTTGCAAGATATTGATCTCCACTTAGCGACGGATCAAAAATATTTGATCGTCGGCCAAAGCGGCAGTGGTAAGAGCACGTTGATGCGCCAACTTTTCGGCTACTATCAAAACTATACTGGTCAAATTACGATTGACGGGATCGACATCCGCTCGGTCGGCTTCGGCGATATCACTAGTCACCTCACTTACGTGGACCAGTCCACTTATCTGTTCAATGCGACCTTAGCGGATAATGTCACCGTGTTCCATGACATTCCCTTTAAACAGATCCGCCAAGCCGTCGCCCGGGCGGGTTTGCAAACACTGCTGGTGAGTGACCCTCAGGCTTTACAGCGGGTGGTCAGTGATAAATCCACAGCGATCTCTGGCGGGGAGCGCCAACGGCTGGCGTTGGCCCGCAATCAATTGAAGGGACCAATCTTTACCATTTTCGATGAATTGACCAGTGGCCTCGATCCGCATATTGCCACGCAGATTGAGGATATGCTTTTTGCTTCGTCGCAGGGGCTGGTGCTGATTACGCATCGGTATAATCCGACGATTTTTGCTCAGGCGGATGGCATTATCGTGGTCGATCAGGGGCGGATTGTGGCCTTTGGCAGGGATGACGACAAGGTTGTTCAGGAAGCGTTGGCGCAATTGGGGTTTCTTGGGTGAAAATGAATTATAGACGGCTTGCCGTGCCAAAGCTGCGCAATCTCCGGTGGCAGGGGGCTGCGACGCGCAGCTAGTGCGTAGCCGCAGGCGTAGCAAGTGGTGACGGCGCTTTGAGCCCGCTGAGGGCCACGGTCTCAAAGTCGCCTAACTGCATATAAACTTGCCCAGGACCGGGGCAAGTTTATTGCAGTTCCCACCACTGAGCCCCCTGCCACCTCCGATTGCTCCGCATTGGCACTGTATCCAGGACACACCAGAGTCTGACTCTAACCCCAGCCGCCACTGAGAAGAATGAGACCATCTGTCGGATCTTTGAGTATTCTTTCGAGATATCCCTGCCAAATACGTTCGCTTCTTGAATCATGCAAAGTGCGAAAGATCGCGATGGCGCTGCGACATATTTTTTCTCCCGTGGTCACTGCACCTTGGGCGATCGAGAGCCATCCAGTAAAGAACAACACACGGACATTGCCATCTAAGGTGATGTCCGATTTTTGTTGTTGCAGCATGGTGAGTACTTGAGCGGCACCGGGTAAATCATGGCGCGCCAAGAGGACCGTGAAGTCGGAGGCCAGCAGCCAAAACTGGAGATGGCGAAATTGGGCGCTGGCCGCCAGGCGTTGGGACTTGCGGTAACCGATCCGCAGCATCTGCAAATTATCCGGCGGAGAAAAAAACATGCTGGCGCTGATGAATAATTCGATTTCGAACACCCCCCAGTCCTCCACATTCAGCAGATAATGCTGCAAAATACCGACATTGTGTTCGGCCAACTCTGCATCGGCGGAGACGCCATGGATGTGTTTTAAGAAGGCGTACAGTGCCCGGTAGTCAGCCAACAATAAAAGATTATATTGCGTCGGATTGTTGTGAAACAGGGTTACGCGGCGCGCAATAGTCGCCAAAACGACATCGGCATCCTGCGAACTGTACTCCGATTGGTTCAGGAACTCCGGATCAAACGGCATATCCAAGTTGATCATAAAGTTCCGCACGGCCATGGGTGTTTCTTCCTGGGTAGTGGCACGAGCGTAATCATGTTCGAAGAAAAACTCACTGCGGGTGACATGGATTGCCGCCAGTAAGGGATCTAACTTGGCCAGTGTAATGTCATTAATACCGTGTTCGAACCGAGAGATCGCGGCACTGCTGATGCCGGTGTCGCGCGCCACATTCTGTAGAGTCACATTCTTGTTTTTGCGCAACCGGTGATAAATTTGTCCGTATGCGGTCATTGAACGCCCTTCTTTCCCTGCCTTTGGCTTACGTATCCGTAATTTATTCAACGATAGCATCACAGGTCGATGATAATCAAGATAATTTATAGAAAGCGTGATGTCATGTTATTATCCGCTAATCACTTAAGCAAAAAGTTTCCCACCTCGAATCAGCAACCATTTGTCGCCGTCCAAGACGTATCGTTCACCGTCCCCACCGGCCGGGTCGTGGCCTTTCTGGGTCCAAATGGGGCTGGGAAAACGACGACGATTAAGATGTTATTGGGACTGATCACGCCCACCCACGGGACAATTCAGGTACTCGGTCACCCAGTCGCCAGAACCTTAGGGGCTGTCGGGGCAGTGTTAGAGGGCAGCCGCAATATCTACTGGCGTTTGTCACCGCTTGAAAACTTTGAATATTGGGGTGGTCTGCGCGGCATTCCGCGAAAAATTGCTCAAAAAAGGGGCATGGCGTATTTAACCACATTTGGTTTAGACGCCAAAGCCGATCAACCAGTGCGCGCACTCAGCCGAGGTATGCAGCAAATTGTCGCCATCTGTTGTGCGTTGATCCACCAACCGCAATTGCTATTGCTAGATGAACCCACATTAGGCCTCGACCTGACTGCGGCCGAGCAAATTCAGACGATTATCCGGCAGTTGGTCGCGGATACCCATCTGGGGGTGCTCTTGACGACCCACGATATGAGCGTGGCCCAGGCCATTGCGGACGATGTTTTAATGATTGATCAAGGCACAATTGTTTTTCGCGGTGAAACCCAAAGTGCACTCCGCGGCTTTTCCAGTGAAACCTATGCGCTCAGTTTTGCCAAACCATTGATGAGTCCCGAACTCACTCAATTGGGTCGGTGGGGAACCATGGCGCCGGTTTCCCCAACACAAGTGATAATCACGTTGGCGGATACCCACCCCCTTTCTGAACTATTAGAATATCTGGGACATTTGCCCATCACTGCCATCGAAAAACAACAGGTGGATTTGGCCGCACTTTTTAAACATGTCATTCGTCAACATCAGAAAGGGGCGACTGTCCATGTGGATCGCCGTGAGCAGTGAGTTACGCCGCACGTTATTAATCAAAAAACGTTATCCAACAGAGACGCTCGCACAAATCATTCTGGCTGTCATCAGCTTCTACGCACTCACGCTGGGCGGAAAATTCATGGCTGGCGGTGTATTGCTGGGCAATCGATTGACCGATCTGATTATTGGTTACGGGCTATGGATGTTAGTGTTAAATACAGTGGGTGATATGGGCTTTGGCATTGCGGAAGAAGCTGAAAACGGCACGCTGGAGCAATTGTTTATCTCACCATTGGGGCCGTTGAAGTTATTTCTGATTCGGGCTGCGGTAAGTCTTGGTATGTCATTGCTCTTTATTGGGTTGGTTCTTTTCGGCATTCTTTGGCTCACGGGCATCCAACTCACAGTGCAGCCGATCCAACTCGTTCCCGCCATCATGGCGTTAATCGTTTCATTCGCGCTGGGATTACTGGTGGCGGGCCTAGCGATTGTCTTTAAGCGGATTTCCCAAGCCCTGAATATCTTTGAATTTGGTTTCGTGTTTCTGCTTATGATCCCTTTTAACACCAGTGGCCCATTGCTAGCATTCGTTGGCCATTTTGTACCGCTTTATCCCATATTCAGTCTGTTGCGAGAATTGCTTCATCCTGCTGGCCGCTCAATTGATACAGCCTCATTGATGGCCTGGTGCCTGATTAATACCCTGTTTTGGTTGTCGATTGGTATTACTGTTTTCCAACGGGCAGTCAAACTAGCGCGTAATCGGGGAACGATTGGACATTACTAAGCATTGGTAATACGCGTATAAGGCCAATGGGCGCAATGTGCGATACAATGACTGCGCGGTGAGCATGATGACAACAGAAAAACATTCCACTATTGACCCACTCGATACGGCCACAGAGCTAGCCCATCAGCAATTGCAAAACGGAGAATATCGAGATTTCGATAATTTATCCGATTTGTTTAAAGACCTGCATCCTAGCCCAGCACATTCTGTTCAATATAAGTGAGCACGCCGCTCTCAGTATTGGCCGGTGCAATCGCATTCGCAGCGGTTTTTACTGTTGCCGCCGCATTATCCATGGCCACCGCTTGACCCACATAACGGAACATCGACAGATCATTCTCGCCGTCACCGAAGGCCATCATTTCGTCGGGGGCGATGTTCAACTGGTGACTGATTTGCTCTAGTGCCCAAGCTTTGTCCAAGCCTGGTTGAATCAGGTCGATAATCCCCGTGCCGCTGGCCGTGGGCACCGCCAAGTCGGCTAAAGTGCTTTGCAACAACGGCATCATGTCGTCTATGGCGCCAGGTTCGCCAATCATATCGAACTTCACAATTCCTTGCGTGTAGCCAGTCAGCGTGGGTACTGCGACGACCTGAGGATAATAGTCCCGCATATTCCCCGCGAACTCGGGATCAGCATCTTGGCGAATCCAGACAGTATCAATGCCGCACACCGCGACTTGCGCAGCTGGGAAACGCGACATGATCTGCAAAATCTTGCTCACAGTTCCTGGCGCAAAGGTTTTGGCTGCCAACGGTTCACCGTGCAGCTTTATTTCGGCTCCATTTTGCCCAATGAAGTCCACCTCTGGAAAATCCGCAAACAGACGCTGCATTTTGACGGTTTGATTACCACTGGCCGGAACAAACCGAATATCCTGCTGACGCAACGCTCGGTAAACTCGCCTAAAGCGGTCATGGTTGAACTGACTCTTGTCATCTAAAAAAGTGCCATCCATATCTGCTGCAATTAACCGTATTCCCATACCGTCCTCCAAATAGTGTGAATGCTTACATTGTAGCACGCACCGTACCCACTCGGTACAAGCATATTTCTTCCCTTTCACGCCGCTCCCTTCTAAAATGATAGTGGTTTCTAGAACGACACATAGGTGGTCGAGATAATTTTCTTACCCTGGTAAATCTAGTGCCAATGCGGAGCAATCGGAGGTGTCAGGTGGCTCAGCTGTGGAAACCACACCGCGCGCGGGTTTTGCGCGCGGATGTGGTTAGGCGTGTTTGAGACCGCGCACTTTGCGGGCTCAAACCGCCGTCACAGCTTGCTACGCCTGCGGCTACGCACTTGCTGCGCTTCGCAGCCACCGGACACCGGAGATTGCGGAGCTTTGGCACGGCTCCCTCAGAAGACTTTTATCCCAACCGCACACATTGGGGGTATTTGTAATGACAAGTTTTCCACGTCGTGATCCGGTGTATGACCAACTACTGACACCGGAGAATTCTGCATTACTGGTGATTGACTATCAACCCACACAAATCAATTCCATCGGGTCCATGGATCACCATCAACTCATCAATAACATCACCGTCACCGCTCGGTTGGCGAAACTGTACAAAGTACCGATCGTCCTGTCGACCGTGAACGTCCAATCCGGCCGCAACAAGGATACCATTCCACAGTTGAAGGCCGTCTTGGGGGATCAACAAGCCATCGACCGGACCAGTATCAATGCCTGGCAGGACGAGGACTTTGTCAAAGCCGTCAAAGCCACCGGCCGCAAGAAGTTAATCATTGCTGCCTTGTGGACTGAAGCCTGCTTGACCTTCCCGACTTTGGACGCCATGCGCGAAGGTTATGAAGTTTATCCGGTCGTAGATGCAGTGGGCGGCACTTCCACCATTGCCCACGAAGCCGCACTGCGCCGGGTCGAACAAGCCGGTGCACAACCCGTTTCCAATGCCCAGTTAGCCTGCGAATGGCAACGGGATTGGAACCGGACAGAAACCGTGCCCGAGTTTGTCAAGATTTTACTGGACGCTGGCGATTTCATCAACCTTGAATAGTCTCTCGTCTAAGCGACAGGCCGTTTCCCATCTGGGACGGCCTGCTTTTTTTGCCCGCAACCATCGGGTATACTGAAGAATAGTACATGTGTTTGCGTATATAATAAGAGCGAAGGGAGTCGAGGGCGATGGCCGGTTATGACCAGCAATTATTCAAGAATGTGGCACTGCGCATCACCAAGCAGCTTTTTGAACGGAGTGACACCGATTATCGGGTCTATGGCGCGGAACCGTTAGATCCCAATTTGCAGATCCCAGTGGATAAATTCGGATCGTTGACGATTAGTGGCGAAATGGGCCATTATGACGACGGCACCATGGTCAAGATGGACATATTGTATGACGAACCCGCCAGCCATCGTTACGATCGACCCTCTTTCCAGCTCAAAGCGATTCACTACGGTCTCCCCGAAGACGCCAACGGTCAGTGGGCTTTCCTCGGCCAAGTGCTGTCCAAAAGTCCAGCCACGCTCAGCCGCCTGATTGATAATGTGCCGCCCAACGAGAAAATCTTGGATCTGTTATTGAACGGCACTTTATTGGATAAAAAGATTAAGGGCATTGGCGAAAAAACGCTCTTGAAGCTGCAGGCCCTAGTGAAGAAGAACACCGATTTAAGTATCTTAATGGATGCCTTTGGCGATCGGCTCACCCCCATTGCCTATCAGCATGTTTTTGACCACTTTGGCGATGCCAAACGCGCCATTAAACGAATTGATGCGGACCCATACGTCTTAATTGAAGTCGGTGGGATTGGGTTCAAGACCGCCGATAAGTTTGCGCTGGCCGCTGGGGTTCCCCGCAATGATCCCCGCCGGATTCGGTTTGGCATGCAGTTCGTATTCAACACCGAAATCTTGCCCCGGGGCAACACCTTTGCATCAATCAAATTCTTCGTCGCGCGCTGCACGGCCGCTTTGGATGTCGCGCCCGTGGACGTCAATCCCCAGCTCACACCGGAAGCGGCCTGGCAAAATGGTTTCTTAGTCAATGAAGAGTATCAGCTGGTCACCAGTCTATTGATGTTTATTAAAGAGGCCGACCTTTACCGCGATATTAAGCAGGCCCATAAACAGGTCTGGCCGGTACTGGAAGAAAAGAAGCTCAAGACGGCCATCACCGAGTTTGAAGAGGCCCATCAGGTTCATCTGGACGACGAACAACGCGCGTTCTTGTTCACCGCGAATAGTCACGGCATTACGGTCCTCAATGGCGCCGCGGGTACCGGGAAAACGTGGATCATCAATGCCTTTGTGGAGATCATGGAGAAACATAACCGGAAGTTTACCCTGATGGCTCCCACTGGCCGGGCTGCTAAGGTGCTGCGGGATTACACCGACCACACGGCGACGACGATCCACGCCCGGCTGGGGTTAATGCCGGGTTTTGAGTTTTCGGCGTATACCCGGCAAGGCAACCAGGATGTCTATGGCAAAAGCGACTTTGTCGTCGTGGATGAATCGTCAATGCTGACGGCGGATCTGGCATGGGAAATTGTGCGGTCGATCGTGTATGAGAAACGCCACCTGATCTTTGTCGGCGACGCCTTTCAGCTGCCCGCCATTGGTCCCGGTAATTTCCTCACCGATTTGGCCAACTGTGCTGCTGTGGCCACCGTCACCCTCACCCATGTCTATCGGCAAGGGGCCAAGTCTGGCATCCTGGACTTAGCCAGTACAGTGCGCAATCGAGAACCGTTACCATTCAACGCCGCTCAACCGGCCTATTTATCTGGCGCACTGCGGTTATATAATCAACGGGATGAAGTGACCATCGCCAACACACTCATCGCGGCCTATCATTCCCTGTGGCTTAGTGCCGCCCATGATACCAGCCAACTCTTGTTATTGGTCAACCGCAACAAGGGTACTTTGGGCCGGATGCAAATGAATGCGCGCATCCAGCAATTTGCTTGCCCCGCTGTCCCTGGCCGGCCGGAATATGTCGCCCCGTATATCAATCCCGATACGGAAGAACCCGACGTTTTTCGTTTGGGCGATAAAGTGATGGTTCTGCAAAACGACGGACGCGCTCAACTGGTTGATCCCAAAGATAACAAGCGAATCGTGCAGACGAAAGACGACGAGGACGATGTGGCCGCCAGCGACCGTGTTGATTATCAAACCACAATCATTACCAACGGTGACACCGGAGTGATTACCCACATTGATCCGCGCCGCCACTTCCTCGTGGTTCACATTGATGACGAGTACATCTACTTTAGCTTTGGCGGTGTCACTAACCGCCTGGCTTTGGCCTATGCAGTCACCGTGTACAAGTCCCAAGGCGGTCAAGCTAAACACGTCCTCATCGGCCTCGCCCCTTCTGGCACTATGGTTGATGCTCAATCCTTCTACACCGCCATCACACGGGCGGAAGCCACCGTGGACTGCTACGGTGATTTTGGCATGCTCACCGGCAAGCTGGATTATGTCCCCACTGAACACCGGCACGATTTGTTGACCAATTTCTTAGACGGCCGGTTACAACCCGATAAATTCGGGGCGCATACCACGGCAGAAATTCGTGATTACTTAGCGCCGTTACCCCAGGATGCACCGGTACCTGACCAGTCAGAGGCGGCGCACAAGCCGAAGTTGCGGGTAGAAGTCGACCCGACGTTGGTGGACTTTTTGAAAAAAACCCAGAAGAAGGACGGGCCGGAAAGCTGAGTCACTGATACCGTTTATCCCTAGTCAAACAAGCGGCCGTCAATTTTAGTGAAAAGCCGGAAAACCCTTTCTCGGTCCAAAAAAGTATGTTATGTTTGTAGCATGAATCACAATTTGATTGGACCTGAGACAAGTTTCTCCCTGATGAGCCGTGCCAAAGCTACGCAATCTCCGGTGGCAGGGGGCTGCGACGCGCAGCTAGTGCGTAGCCGCAGGCGTAGCAAGTGGTGACGGCGCTTTGAGCCCGCTGAGAGGCGCGGTCTCAAAGTCGCCTAACAGTATATAAACTTGGCCAGGACCGGGCCAAGTTTATTACTGTTCCCACCACTGAGCCCCCTGCCACCTACGATTGCTCCGCATTGGCACTACATCGATCAAGGCCCAGCTTTTTATCCCTCTTTAATTTTCTCTACCATCATGGGGCATCCCTCAACCGGACAATATAATTGTTGTCTCTATAAAATCTTCCACAAAAAATCCACCGATCGGAGATGACCAAATGCTATCCCTATCACATCTGACAAAAGCGTACGGCGATCATGTTGTGCTCAGCGATACCACTCTGAATATCGATCAATCGTCACACATTTATACACTGATTGGCCAAAGTGGGAGTGGCAAGACGACCCTGCTCAACATCCTCTTCGGTATTGATCAAGATTATTCCGGGACCTACTACCTGAACAGCGCGGATGCTCGGAAGTTTAGCAACAGTGATTGGGATAATGTCCGCAGCACGCAGATGCAAATTGTGTATCAAGATTTTAAGCTATTGGACAGTTTAACCGTTGAAGATAACCTGACTTTTGCAAATCGTCTCTCCAACACAGATTTGCAAACACGTATTGACGATGCACTTTCTGCGCTTGATCTTGAATCCGTTAAAAATAAGAAAGTACGCAATCTCAGTGGCGGCCAAAAGCAACGTGTGGCATTAGCACGCGCCACAATTAATCGTCCAGAAATTCTCCTGCTGGATGAACCCACCGGTAATCTTGATGACCAGAACACCACGAAGCTAATGTGTTATATCTCATCATTGAAGGACAGTGGGTTAACAATTCTGATCATCACCCACGATAAGCGCGTGATGACCTATTCAGATACGGTTCTCCAGTTAGTGGGGGGCAAAATACAGGTTGCAGATGTGAAAGAACCATCTGCTTCTTTGGGCGCATCTCACAGCATGTATCAGCCTGACTCGCCGCAAAAGACAGGTCTGGGTTTGAAGATAAAGTATGTATTACGCACGCTTCGTGCCAGTCTTTCAGATCAATTATTATCAGCCGTCCCCATCATTTTGATCATTATGTCGTTTTGCATTATTTTCACGATGTTCAGAGAGACCATATTTTCAGGCTTCAACACCATTTTTTCCGGCTTCGATGATCGTTCAATTCTGATTGATACACAGAAACTGACTGACAGCACCCAAAAGAAACTTCAACGGAGCAATATTGTCAGCTCTTATGATGGTAAGCGCATTGGTTTCTCTGAGGTTGATCGAAAACAACTTCAGGATATCCCGAATGTTTCGGACGTCTTACTGTTCTCCAATGGCCTGATTAACGGCGATGATGAAAGCCACAATTTACTCGCCCAATCGCTTGCTAAAAAGGAACTCCCCATATCTGTAAAAGACAGTCCAAGTTTTGTCAGTGCTCCAGATTTCATTTCTTTAAGCTTTGAAAGTCTTGGCGTTCCTGCGGCCCAGTTGGCAAACTACAACTATCAGCAAATTCATTTACTCGCTGGTGAAAGCCCCGCTAAATCAGCAAATGATCTCCTGATCCCGGATATTTTGGCTGAAAAAGTCACGAGCAATGCTGACTACGCGAGGGCAATTAACAAACCCCTAGCACTGGCAATCCGCAAAGATAACTCAGTGAAGGCGGCGAAAAAAACGTATCGGATCGTTGGTGTCTATCGCACAAATTACCAACAGCAAGTTCCTGCTACTTTGAAGATCTATACCCGCTTCGTCGCCAGTCCAACGCCGGCCACGCGTGCAGACTATCGGCAAACGATCAGTGTACTCACCGAGAACGAAAAAACACGTGCTTATAATGCCCCTATGATCAAATCGTTCACTGCCTATCAGCAAGCCCTCGGTACGGGACACAGCAGCGCCTTGATCGTGGCCAAAAATGCCAAGGATATTCCTTCGATTTCAAACAAGATTCGGACACTTTTTCCCAAGTACCAACAAATGTCGCAATACGAAACAAAGAATGGCGCCTACGCTAAAGTTTATCGGAATCTAGTGTTCTATTTGATTGGCGGATCAGCACTGTTAGCACTGATTCTAGGGGTCATCATCTGTTTCCTGAACAAATCAAAAATCAGGAACCGCAGCAAAGAGCTCGCAATTCTTTACAGTCTGGGCTACTCCAAGCGTTCTGTTAACCAGATCGTCCTCATTGAGAATGCCATCCTTTTTGCCACTTACTATGTTCTCGCTGTTGTTCTTCTTATTCCGCTTTATTACTTCTATCTGCGGACGACCGCCAGAGCGTCTTTGTTTGTTAACTTGTTCTCGGTCAACAATCTGGCCATGATTTTCTCGTTCTTGATTCTCACTATGATTATCTCTGTGTTGTGGGGAATCAACGGTGTGAAAAAGAAGAACCTCAGGAAATATCTTTCTCTGTAATTTGTTTAACAGCCCCCCAAAAAAATACCACGAGTCTTGAAGTTTGTATTCCTTCAATGTTCGTGGTATTTTTGCGGTGGATATGTGAATCTTTCAGCAATGGTCAACACACTGTGGGGTGGGCCAAATGTTTCTTTTGGAATGGCTTCAGCACAAGCATTCAACAATTCTATTCACGGTCATTGGTCTGTTACTGGTGGGCGCCATTGGGTATTACGAATACTCGCTGTATCAACAAACCCAAGTGGCCGATGAGACCGCTGCGGAGTGGTATCCTGGGATGCTGGCTTTAGTCAAAAAAACGCGCGACAAAAAAGCCCTTTATAAAAAGTTTCCTGACGTCTTACTCGCCGTCAAAGAGCAACATGCCTTGGCCACGCATAATGCTGCCGCCGAACAGAAGGCCGTCACTCCTTCTTTTGTCGACTTCACGCATTATTTTTCACCAATCATTCGTGGCCAACATGCTGAACAATTGGGATTCGTCGCTGGCGAGGTGCAAGCAACTCGCCATGAATTGATGTATCTCCAAAAGAACCACATTACGGCAATGTTTCCCATCGCCTTCCTGGCCAATCCCAAAACTGCAGAGTCAGTTAATCCGCCACTGGCGTTAGCCCCAATTATTCCAATCATGACCACGTCTTACTACGAAAATGGCTGGTATCAAGTGTGGGACTGGTTCCGTACCGGCGGCATTATCTTTGGACTAATCACGATTAATCTGGCATTTGGCACCGGTGTCGCTGAGGAGTTGCAAAACGGTGCCCAGCGTCTTCGCTTCCTCCGTCTGCATCAGGTTAACTGGTGGCGGCTGGTCACCACGCGCTGGTTGAGTCTCATCGCCATTCCGATTGTGAGTCTGGTGGCAGCGACCGGTCTCTTCCTAGGATATAGCCTCATGCGCACCGGTCTTGGTGATCTGCGCTATCCTGTCCAGCATTGGATCACTGGTCCGCCCTGGGATACTTTATTCAACGATGTCCGCCTGCGGGAAGCCATGAATTATTTTGCACCATTGCGGATTGAATTAATGCCGCTCAGTCAGTATCTGCTGTTGGCGGGGGCGTTATTGCTGGCGATCATTTGCTTGAATGCCGCCATTATTTTGCTGGTCAGCCGCATTGTAAAGCAGCCGTTGGTCACCCAAGTGCTTAGCGCCCTTTGGCCATTTTTGATATTCCTACCCATCAACGCCCATAATCCGTTTAGCTATCTCAACATTGACACATCTGCCACCAACTATATTGCCACCGTTGTCGATACCACCCAAACACTCTATTGGCCGATCCTGGGCAGCATTTTTCTAGCCGCTCTGCTCATCCTCGGTGTCGTGATCCTGTGGCGGCCAGCGGTGGCGAAGGGAGTGCGAAAGTGATGACCGACATTCTCACAATTCAAGATTTGATCTTTGGCTATCGGCATACACCAGTTTATGAAAATGCAACGCTCACATTAGACCATCCCGGTATTTACGGATTAGTCGGCCCCAATGGCAGCGGCAAAACCACCCTTCTGAATTTAATCACGGGGCTGCAGCATCCCCAGCACGGGACCATCACCATTGCCGGCCAACCCAATCGTGACGCCGTTGTGTTTGAACATGTGGCCTACGTACAGGATAGTCGGGTGCTCTATCCCAGTATGACGGGGCTGGATCATCTTCGTTTCGTGGCCCATCAGCGCCGCCGCCCCGCTGCCGACATTGACCGGTTTATTCAGAATCTGCAGCTGACCACCTTTGTCCACCGGGCTGTCCGAACTTATTCCCTGGGACAAAAGCAGCGGCTGCTCATCGCACTGGGACTGCTGGACAATACCCCGATACTATTATTAGACGAACCGCTCAACGGGCTTGATCCCGATAGTACGATGGCCGTCCGCAGTATCCTCACCGCTCTGTCCAAGACTCAGCGAACAGTGATTGTGTCTTCCCATAACCTAGACGAACTGACCAAGGTCACCACCGAAATTATTTTTGTCGTCGATCATCAGCTCCAATTGGAGCATCTCACAAAAGATGTCGAAGCCCGCTATACAGCGCTCTATCACCAACAAACAACCATCACTTTGCCCGATGAAGAGGCGCCATCATGAGTGGCCTGGGGCAGTGGTTCTTGGGGCGGTTTTGGCGACAACGCACGATTTGGATCGTGGCCTTATTAGCAATTCTATGCGTCGCTGGCTTTGGCGGCTATACCTGGTGGCAAAGGGAAAATTACCGGCACCAAGAGACTGCCCAACTTGATAAGGTCGCCCAGACAGTGGCTTTTGATATGATGGAAAATGTGTCTGAACGCCAATTCCCGCCCAAAGTGAATGATCAGCTGCAGGAACTGCGCCGCAAAATGATTATTGCATTGAGCCAAAAACGTCAGGCAGTCCAAAAAGGACAAACCAAAAAATATTTGGCCGCCGATATCACCCGCTGGCAGTTGGCTGGTGACTATTACCGGCTCGATCCAGTGGGCTTGGCCCGCTATGGCCCCTACACCCCAACCGCCGCGCGGGATCAAATTGCCCAGGATCGGGAATTGCAACGGACTCACCAGACGCCGGAACCCATCACCGTATCTTTGGCTTTGCCAGTCTTTCCGCGACGCTTTCTGCAATTTATAGTGAGTCCGATCATGCTGTTTATTCTGGGCTTGGTATTCAATTGGGCCTGGCTGAGTGATCTCGCTGGACCGTTACCGTTTGCGGTGCTGCATGCCCGCCGGCGTTGGCAGGTACTGACGATCACTTGGCTGGGGGCTTGGTGCACGGCATTGCTGTTTCTGGTTGTGGCCATGTCCACGGCGACGGTGGTCAGCCAAGTGGGCGGCTATTATCTGGCGGATGGTCGTTTACAAGGCGGCCTGCGACAGTGGCATCAAGTATTCACGTTGCACCAGCTGACTCTCCAGGGAATTGGCGCGACTCTTTTAGCCACCGGGATCACGACGGGGCTAGTGGTCTTACTTTCCATGCTGATTCGGCGAATACCCCTATTTCTGCTCACGCTGGCGATTATCACCGGCGTTTTGACCTTTGTCCCCGCGACGTTTTGGAATCCCTTCTTCAGTTTCCAGCAATTTGCGGGGGGCAGTGGACTGGTATAGTCGTTTGGCAAACTGGGGTGGGCGCAGCCATTATTACGGCGATTCTCTTTGTTCTCTGCCGTTGGCGAATCGCACGGTTTGATATGCATTGACTGAGGGAAATAAAAAAAGGGACTGGGACAGAATCCTCCCTGATGAGCCGTGCCAAAGCTGCGCAATCTCCGGCTGAAATGGGCTGGAACGCTGTGACGGCGGTTTGAGCCCGCAAAGTGCGCGGTCTCAAACACGCCTAACCACATCCGCGCGCAAAAACCGCGCGCGGTGTGGTTTCCACAGCTGAGCCCATTTCAGCCTCCGATTGCTCCGCATTGGCACTACATCCATCAGGACTCGGATTTTTGTCCCAGTCTCTTTTCATCTACCCTGGTTATTTATCTAATGCTTGATCATCTACACTGTCCAACGCCTGACTAATCGCCGTCAGCGTATCATCTAGCGCGCCGGGTTCAAATGGCGAAGCCAAATGGCCGGTCTTAATCAGTTCCATCAATGTCTGTGAACCGCCAGCATGGGCCATGGTGGTGTAATCGTGCCAAGCCTCGGGATCGTGATCCACATTGAATCTTTTCCAGAACTGGTAGGCCAGTACCTGGGCAATAGTATAGTCCAAGTAGTAGAACGGCGATTCAAAGATATGGCCCTGGCGGAAGAAGTAGATGCCCCGCGCTAACGCCTCGTTCTCGCTATAATCCCGTTCTGGATTATACTGCTGCTCCAGCTTGCGCCAAGTTGCTTTGCGCTCTGCTGGGGTCATTTCTGGATGGGTATAAACCTCATGCTGGAAGTGGTCCACCAAGATCCCGTATGGCAAGAACTCCAAGGCGGATTCCAGGTGATTATATTGATACTTTTCTACCGCATCGCCGAAGAAGCCGTGCATCCACGGATAGGTGATGAATTCCATGGACATGGAGAAAATCTCTGCCGCCTCAAAAGTCGGGAATGTGCTCAATCCGTCCTTGATCCACCGGGCTGAATAGGTCTGGAAGGCGTGCCCGAATTCATGGGTCAAAACATCCACATCACCGGAGGTCCCATTGAAGTTAGCAAAAATGAAGGGGGCCTTTAAGGACGGAATATATTCACAGTAACCGCCGCCTTGCTTGCCCTTCTTCGCCAGCAGGTCAAAGAGATGGTTTTGCACCATCAGTGCAAACAATTCACCGGTTTCCGGCGATAATTCGTTGTACATATGCTGCGCAGTATCCACCAATTGATCCGGTGTCCCCTGCGGTTTAGCGTTGCCGCTCTTGAAAGCAACAGGTAAATCGTAATATGCCAACTTATTTAATCCCAGCCGTTTGGCCTGCTTCGCGTATTGCTTCTGGGTCAACGGCACCACTTTTTCCAGCACCGTTTGGCGATACTGGGCGACCATTTTTTCATCATAACCAAACCGGTTCATGTACACGTAGCTCAACTCGGAATAGTCTTTGTATCCCAAAGTGTGGGCAATCTCGGTGCGCACTTTGACCATATCGTCATAAATCCGATCAAAATCCGCTTCGTGGGCTGTATAAAAGCCCCAGTATGCTTCCGTGGCCGCCTTGCGGGTGTGGCGATCGGGGTCTTGCATATATGGTCCCAATTGCGCCAGGGTCAGCACTTTACCGGCAAAATCAATTTGGGCACTGGCAATCAGTTTCGAATATTCACTGATTAGCGCGTTATCCTTTTGTTGGAGAGGAATAATCGCTTCGTTGGCCATCTTCAGATCATTTTTCATCCCCATGATGTCTGGTTCTGGATAAATCTGACCCAGCACTTCCTGATAGGGACTGGCGACAACGGCGGCCTTATATTTGCGTTCTTCGTTCTCATAAAGCGGCGCATTGTCGTTCCAGTAAGTATCCTCTTCATCATAGAAATGATCATTCGTATCGATCGAATGCCGAATCTGAGCCAGCATCGCCTGGGAACTGTAGTCATTGATCAGCTGATTGGCGCTGGTGGCTGCTGCGAGGGCGGTATCTGGATCATCAGCGCCTTGCAGCGCAGTCGTGTATGTCGCCAACTGCTTCTTAATACTAGCGAAATCTGGGCGAACATAGGGTGCTTCTTTGAAATCCATGCATGCTTCACTCCAATCTTTAATATGTTTATTTTGGCTGAAGCAGCGGTGGGATGCAAGAGGTTTGCTGATAATCACTGATTAGAAGTCTGGATTCTATTATTTGCGGGTCTCATTTTAAAGTGCGGGATACTCAATATGCTGCCCCGTCAGATTATTCCACTGCTGCCCCAGTTGCTTGCCCAACCCTTCTTTTCCCATATGATGCAGCGTATCAAATACCCACTGCAACTCTTGCCGCCCTTCTTGGTGCCGCCCAGAGACAAACCAGTAGGCCGATTTGAGTGCATAAAGGTCAACTACCCCCACTTACGACCGAAGTCGTTGAAGTGGGAGCTTGCAACTCATGCCCAGTGGATCGGTGCTTCTCTTGGTACCGTTGAGAAACAGTAGTCCAAACGTCTCACGACTCCTACGCGATGGTTACATCCGAGGGCGGCTGACACGCCCTGACGTCAAGTCAGGCCATGCCCGACCGTTTTGTTTTCTTTTGCTTCTTTGAATCAAACGACGGCTCTTTGTCGCCCGCCAAATAACGCCGGCCAAGTTCGGCCAGGTTCATCGCAGCGACGCGGTCATCATTAGTGCGGTAGTCGCACTGCTGGCAATGGTACTC
>NZ_AZEC01000015.1 GCF_001435585.1 Schleiferilactobacillus perolens DSM 12744 | reverse complement strand
GCGCCATTTGCGCTTTCAGATACAGCTTGGACGTCTTATCCGTGAGCTTCTTGTAGAAGACGGCGTGGAGATAGAAGGTGCTGAACTTAAAATTCCGGGCGAAGACATGCCGGCTGATCAGATCACAAGCATCCCGATAGTGGTTCATAGTTTCCTGCATGGCTGCTGGTCCCGCAGTATCGTCTGGCGCGAACTTGATCTGCATTTTGAGTACTTGCGCGTTTTGCATACTGGCCTCCTTTGGTGGGAAAGTACGTTCCCATCCCCTAAAACCAGCATACCAGATTGCCCTAGCGAACAGTCAAGTCAAAAGCTCAGCGATTCCTCCCCCACTTACGGCGAAGCCGTTGAAGTGGGGGTATCCTCGCTGTTTTTGGATGAATGATTAAGCATTGCGGCGATTAAGAAATATGTTAACAACGCCTGTTAAGCTGCCCGCTACAATCAACAAAGACACTAACGCCCATATATTAAGCGGCTGCTGCCAATCCAGCAGGCGGTAGCCTAGCTGTGCAAATGGGTTCAAACTGATTCCGAACGGCAGGAAGGTGATACCTGCCGAAACGATAACGAGCACGGCGATTCGGGTACTGATGTGATGTAGCAAGAGTGTGCCGGCTTGTACCCCGGCGGTGAGGCACCAAACGATCGGTGCGGCAAACACGGCAAGTATGGCGGCTTGGACACCGAGTGACGTTTGGGGGGTCAGCGGATACGACCACGCCACGGATTCTTTACCACCAAAAAGTATGGCTAATATTCCTGTTGTACCGCCACAGATCAGACTAAAAAGGGCCATCAATACGATTGTGCTGACGAGGTTTTCCCACATCACATGGCTGCGCTGGCGGACATGCAGGAGGAGAAATTGGTGGGTTTTGGTGTCAAAACTGTCTCGCCACAACCAATTCAATCCAAGTAGCAGAAATATCAGTATCGGGGGACAAAGCAGAAACAGAAATAGGCGGGTAAGCACCGCGCGTGGTGCCAACGAGTATATTGAATTGATCACCGTTTGACCGGTCGCCAGCAAGTATCGGTCTCGTTTCAACTGCCGTTTGATAGTCTGAATATCCAAAGTGGTAAATTCGGCAGCACCATTGGGCACATATTTGTCCAATTGCATGCTCGCTTCTAACATGGCTACATGCCAGCGCGTATAGTCATGTTCATTCCCAGCAGTTTTTGCCTGACTGCCGCGATGCATCGCCACTAATAGCTGCTCCTTGGCGTCAATCATGTGCCAGTAACCGATCATGTGCTTGGGAATCTTGGCCGGTTTCGGCGGTATCTCCCGCAACTGGCCGCCCAGTTCCTCACTGCCGCGCTCCAGCCGGGCTGCAATCGTACTATTTTCTTGGGCCAGCTGCCATTTAGTCACGCCAAAAAAGGCGGCCCCGGTGACGATTGCGACGCCAATAATCAACAGCCAAAATCCGCGGCGTTTAACCCGCAGCCAGGATAAAATCGCCAAATTACGCATGACCATCCCCCGCCTTCACAGGTCGCGCATGATGATACAGTTCCGCATACCGGGCTTCGGCCCCATCGGCGACAGTTTCAAACTGTAAGCCCTGATCAACCTTAAAGATGATCTGATCCGTGACTTTGTCCAGTTCATCCAAGTTGTGGGAAGAGACAATTACCATTTGCGCCGTCGACTTAAAGTCCTCCAATAAGTTGCGAATAATCATGACACTGTCAGGGTCCAAGCCGTTGAGCGGTTCATCCATCAATAATAGCCGTGCTTCAGGTAAGAGTGCCAACACGATCATCAATCGCTGCTTTTGCCCCTGCGAAAGACTACTCACCCGTTGATCCACAAACTGCGTGATTTCTAACTGCTCACTCACCGCAGCGATTCTTGCCGCCGCGACATGATGCTGCAGTGCCACAAACCGAATATGATCTCGTCCCGTCAAGTATGGATATAAGACACTGCTGTCCTGGGCATAGGCGACATTGGCAAACACGAGATTAGGCGTAAGCACAGTGCCATCCAAAGTAATCGCCCCTTGAGTGGGATGCAACAGACCGGTGATTAAATTAAACAAAGTACTCTTGCCGCTGCCATTGGGACCCACCAGGCCATATACACCCGATGTCATCAGCGTCAGATTAGCTTCGATAAAAACTGGATGGCGCCGATACGCAAAACTTAAGTCCTTAATTTCAAAATTCATCTTAACCAAAATGACCACCCTGCTTTCTTTTTAGCGGTATCAGTGCCAATACCAAACACACGATGGCCGCTATTCCAATACCGCTAATAACCCAAGGATATACGGCGGCCCGTTGACTGAGAAAATAGCCCAAATAATTACTGACAACCCAATCGCCATTCAAATACGTATATGGATTATAAATACTGACGGGCAGGACAAGCCCTAATAGAGGCAATGCCACCATGATCAAGAGTGCCAGCAAACGCATCCTAACCAGGCGATTAATCAATAGCGTCAACGTGCTATTCAGAAAGAGAACAACGAGTCCAAAGATACCTAAAAGACCCAGGTACCGCGCCAACGGAATAAAAGTGATTTGTAGTGGGGCAAAATAATTGGCCTCGGCAGTGGCCGTCAACCATAAGTATGGTGAGACAACCTTCTTGCCTAATGCCCAAGCTTGAACAGGATAACGCAAATCACCCAATCCATTGCGCAGCCAAGCATAAACTAAAAAGATGCCAAGTGCTGTGAAAAGCATGAGACATGATAAAACTAAATGCACCCCCAATTTAGTCAACACCATCTTCACCCGGCCATAATGTTGTAATCGTAACCATGTCGTATGATCGTTTTGAGAATCACGTTCATTGGCTAAAATATCTCCAAGAAAAATATTAATTGCTGCCAATGCAATCATTATGCCGCCGATCGTACTCCACAACCAGATTTGTTCCCACCCCTTAACATAGAAACGTTGGGTAAGCTCTTGAAATACCTTGTCCTGAAACACGGGAACATTATTGGTCAGAGCCGTCTGAGGATTTGTCCGAATAGTCAGCGGCAGCATGGTCGGAAGCTGATGATGCTGCAGATATACCAGTTCCTTACGCGTCGCCTCTACCTCACCAGAATGCAAATTAAAATCGATAATGTTGTCACCCGAGTATGACAACATCGGCCATTTTTGAATAAACTGTTTGACACCAACTTCACGCAAGCTCGTTCCATCACGGCGCTTAAGGGCCACCAGTTGTTTATCTAACAGACTAATTGTTGACTTTGTTTCAGGTAACAGTTGTTTAGTGCCTTGAAACGGATTGGGCTGCTTCAACTCTTTGATTGTTTGTTCACTAGTTTCCACTGCATCACTGAGCCGTTGACCTTGTGTGAATATCGAAATTTCAAGAGACCCCACCATAAGCATGAGTAAAAGCATTATGCAGGGAATGATTTTGTTTTGCCGCCACAGTTTTGTTAACTCAAGACGAATCATATTCGCTCACCTCCCGCTGGTTCTTTCACAATCTATGATCGGATTTGCGGCAGATTGTCAGGCCAATCCATCAAACAGCACCGCTAGACTTAGCCAATTTGAGACCACCAAGCTTTCTTCTCAGCGGCATAATCGTCAATAATAAACACCCGACGGCTATTATTCCAATACCGCCAATAATCCATGGATAAACTGACGACCGTTGACGGAGGAAATAGCCTAAATAATTACTGACGACCCAATCGCTATTTAAATACGTAAATGGGTTATAAATACTAGCTGGCAAAACAAGCCCTATCACAGGCAATACCACCATGATTAAAAGTGCCAGTAATCGAATCTTAACTAGCCGATTAATCAGCAGCGTCAAGGTACTGTTCAAGAAAAGAATAGCGAATCCAAAAAAGCCGAAAAGGCCTAAGTACCGCGCCAAAGGAATGAAAGTAATCTGTAATGGCGCAAAATAATTGGCCTCTTCCGTCGCTGTCGGCCACGAGTATGGTGAAATGACCTTCTTGCCTAATGCCCAGGCTTGAACAGGATAACGCAAATCACCCAATCCATTACGCAGCCAAGCATAAACTAAAAAGATACCCAGTGCCGTGAAAAGCATAAGACATGATAAAACAAAATGCACGCCCAACTTGGTTAACACCATCTTCGCTTGACCATAATTGTGCAGCCGTAACCAAGCCGTATGATCACTTTGAGAGTCATATTCATTGGCCAAAATATCCCCCAAAAACATATTGATTACCGCCAGTGCAACTAATAGGCCGCCAACCGTGCTCCACAACCAGATCTGTTCCCACCCCCTCACATAAAAACGTTGCGTAAGTTCTTGAAACACATTTCTCTGATCCACAGAAACAGTGTTGGTTAGGGCTGTCTGGGGATTTGTCCGGATGGTGAGCGGCAACATGGTCGCCAGATTATGTCGCTGTAAATACAATAACTCTTTTCGTGTGGCTTCCACTTCTCCAGAGTGCAGATTGGAATCCACAATTACGTTGCCTGAATAAGATATCATGGGACTAATTTGAGTGAACTGTTCGACAGCATCTTTACGCAAAGCCATGCCATCACGACGCTTAAGATCGACTAATTGTTTTTCTAGTAGTTGCATCGCAGACTTATCCTTAGGTAACCATTGTTTGGGATCTTTTGGCTGGATTGTCTTTTTTAATAATTTAATCCATTGTTCACTAGTCTCCTCAGCAGTATTAAGCCGTTGACCTTGCATGAATGTTGAGGCCTCTAGGGAACCGACCATGAGAATGAGCAAAAGCACGATGCAGGGTATGAGTTTGTTTTGCCGCCACAGTTTTGTTAGCTCTAAGCGAACCATACAAGGCTCCCTTCCCTCAAAAAGATCTCTATAGTCCCTTGCTCATTGGAAAGATAGAGAGCGTGACCTTGAATGTACCTGCGGACCTGCTCACATGCTCAGTATGTTACATAGTGCCGTGGGAATCAACAGATGTGCCTCTTGAAATCAAATTGGCCGTTGACAGCCGCAATCCCGTCCGCTATGCTATGGGTAATCAATTTGAAAGGGAGTGGCGATCATGGCAAAAACAACGAAGAAGAGCATTGTTATGGACGCTGCTTATCCCGCCGCTGATTAATCTCATTTTTTGATGTTAACACCTGTGGAATAATGCAGCCCAACTATTAGGCACAACGTGATAGTGGACAGTTATTCTGACAGGTGTATTTTTGTGCCCTTTTTTAGGACAATTGCCTGCTATTTGACTCAACAGATAAAGATAGTGAGGTTTTTTATTGATCAATTATTTAGAAATGTACGGTCTCACAGATCGCATTCGCAACACCGCCCTGCTCTCGGCCAACACTCAATTGGCCCGGGTCATTGGCGAACAAAAAGAGTTGTATCGGGTGGTCACTGAGGACGGATTGCATTCGGCTGAAGTCACTGGGAAGTTACGGTTCAATGCCGTCTCTCGGGCAGATTTCCCGGCTGTGGGCGACTGGATCGTCTGTCGCGCAGTGGCCAATGGGCCGGTTCTCATCGAAAGCATTCTTCCTCGGTTTTCCCAATTCACCCGGAAGATGGCCGGAGTGACCACGGATGCCCAGGTGGTGGCAGCCAACATGGACACAGTCTTCATCGTCATGGCGCTGAACCACGATTTTAACCTGCGCCGCCTAGAACGGTATGTGACTTTGGCCTATGACAGTAATGCGGCCCCCGTGGTCGTGTTAACCAAAGCAGACTTAACCGATCATGTCTCGGAACAAATTGCCGCTGTACAAGAAACGGCCCCTGGGATGCCAGTACAGGCGGTCAGTGCCGTTGCGGGCCAAGGCAAAGACGCGCTTTTGCCGTATTTCCAGACCGGCCAAACCGTGGTGCTGTTAGGCTCTTCTGGTGCTGGCAAATCCACCTTGGCCAATTGGCTGCTGGGCGCTCAAGTCCAGGCCACGAAGGATGTCCGGTCTGGTGATGACCACGGGAAACACACCACCACAAGCAAGGAAATTTTCCGGTTGCCCACTGGCGGCTTATTGATGGACACACCGGGAATGCGGGAACTGCAACTTTGGGATACAGACGAGACCTCTTTTGCCCAATCTTTCCAGGATATTGAAGCATTGGCACAAAATTGCCGTTTCCGCGATTGTACCCACGAACACGAACCCGGGTGTGCTGTGCAAGCGGCCATCCAGGCTGGCACGTTAGATCCGCACCGACTGGCGAGTTATCGCAAGTTGCAGCGAGAGAGTGCTTTTATTGCTCGGCAAACGGCGCAGCGCAGTAAGGTGCTGGAACATCGGGCAAACAAACGACGATACGCCAATTAACTCATTAAAATAATCGTGCCCCACAATGGCAACTAGTCGCCATTGTGGGGCACGATTTGATTTTAGACGGATTTTAGCAAGTTCTTCTCGTACCATTTCTTCCCCCGGAATCGAAGAAGGAAAATGGTGCCGCGCACGCCCCACTCTAGGGACATCACCAGGTAGATACCCACCAAGCCATACCCCCAAACAATCCCGACTAGGTAACCAATACCGAGCCGAAATAGCCACATCGACAGCAATGATACGGTGGTGGTGAATTTGCCGTCCCCGGCGGCCCGCAAAGCATTGGGCAGTACGAAACTGATCGGCCAGGTTAAGCAGTGCATCACTAAACAGATAAGGTACATGCGGAAAATGACCGGTACAATGGCAGCTGGCGGATTAAAGATTTGGATCCCCACTGGAAAGATCGGCAGCAAGATTAAGTCCACGGTGAGGAAAAGAATCATGCCCAAAATGACAAAGGACTTGGTGAGTTTGCGGGCATCGTGGGTGTTGCGCCGGCCCATGGATTGCCCAACAATGGGAACCAGCGCCGTCCCCAGCGCACTGGGAATGATTTCGGACAACTGAATCCAGGAACCGCCGATGGCATTGGCCGCAATCATGTCGGTACCCAAGCTGACAATCATAATTTGCATGATGATTTTGCCACCATTAAAGAAGATCGACTCGGCGGCAAACGGAATCGCCACGAGGATCACTTGGCGCACGGTCGCAAAATTGATGCGCTTCAGAATTTGCAGCCGCATGTTGAAGATGGCCCGATTGCGGTACAACATCCAGATGGCTAAACCAGCCGCCAAGACCCGCGAAATGTTCAGCGAAATGGCGAGACCGATCACACCCATTTTCAACCAGCTGACGAATACAATATTGAAGCCTAAATAAATGGCATTCATGGTCAGCGATAATTGCAGCGAGGTCTTTGTTCGACCGACTCCGCGCAGACTACCGTTAGTGCCTTCCACCACAGCTTGGAATGGGTAACTGATCAAGATTCCCATTAAATACGTGGCGGCATCGTCTAAGACACCCGGATCGGCGCGCCCAAATAAAGCCGTTAGGATCTGCTCGTGCAATACCATGAACACAATCGCCAACAAAGTGGCTACCAGAATCGCGCCATACACGGTACCGTTCACCAACTTACCGAGGATGGCGTAGTCTTTGTGCCCATAATGCTGAGCAATCAACACGGTCCCGCCTAAGCCAATGGCGACGAAGAACTGCACCAAGAAGATGTTCAAACTCCCGACCATGTTGACCGCACTGATGGCGGCAGTCCCGGAGGAAGAAATCATGCTCGTATTAATAAAGTTGAAACTGACCAGGAAGAACTGGTCAATCACAACGGGGATTAACAGGGCAAAGACAAACCGATAGCTGATGTCGCGCCCCGAGAAGAAGCGTGTCAGAAACTGGTTGCCGCGTTCGCGGATAGTGGCCATAACGATATTCCTTTCGTGGATTGGGTTTAACTCCATTGTATCGAATTATCCCAGGGAATGGGCAACCGGTTTCTAAATGTTCAGTGGCCGAGTTTACTCGAAGCATGGCGCCATTCAATTGGCGTGAGAAACGAATAATTTAGGCCGTTCGCGTATTTTGATAATCAATGCCACAGCAATCCAGACAAGAACGATCCAAGCCGCGAAAATGGCAATCCATTTGCTGGGCGGTAATGTATCGAACAAGTCGAGCCGGTAAAACATGTCTGAAAAGGCATCATAGTTCGCTGGCAAAAAGGGCTGCACTTCTTTTGGAAACAAAGCTAACAAATTCAACGGTTTGGCAAAAGCAATCACGCCGAGACAAAAGATGTTGGTGACGGAACCTTTAATCCAAAAACTGAATAGCAGCGACAAACCGGCCAAGAAAAAGGCCCAGAGATTGATCAACAAAAACCATAACCCATAGAATTGCCACAAAACCACAAAGATGGTGTCACCTTTGTTCATAAAAACAATGGGATACAGCAGACTACCGAGATCGTGGTCAGGTGTCAGAGTAAAGATCACGATATTCAGAATCACGACACTGAGCACCACCAAGTCAAAAACAAGAATGGTGAGGAAAGCACGGGCCGCCTGATACCGGAACATGGAAATGGGTAGCGTTCGCGTGAAATCATCTGATTGATGTGAGTACTCTCTCGTAAAAACCAGACCGAACAGAATACACATGAGTGCGAGAAAGACCCGTACCAACAAAGTGTTATTACTTTGCAGCCAATCATTCCAGCGGTGAATACCAAGTACGTTAGCGACTACATTGAGTGCATCGCTTCTGTCACTGACCAAGGGTGTCACATTCAACCGCTGTGTCACAAGATATTCATATGGAATGTTTAAATCAACATGTTCCTTTTCTTGGACGGTCGTACTTGATTCCCAGGTATTGATCCACATATCGTTAAAGCCCGCAGACAAGATTATTCCGGGATAATAATCCCGAGGTGCTTTTTGCAGTTGATACAAAATAAGCAAGTTAACCAGTCGATATTTCTTTTGGTGTAGTGCATTCTTGATTTTCCGATAGTTCATTTCAGAAAAGTCCCGCTGGTCTTTTGGAACATTCGATGACTCCGTTTTGTCAGTATTGGGAGAATACTCTCTGATAGGCAGGTCAAGTTGTTTGTCCATATATCGGATGGACCGGGAAATCGAAGTGGGTTGATTTGGGAAAGTAGTAATGTCGAACCGACCCGAGAAGTATATCAAGACAAAAAGCAGGCCAAAAGCAAGAGCAATTAGCCGCCAAGGCAGTCGTTTGAGTTGAAAGCGCAAAAAACTTCTCATTTTTGACCCTCCTCATACGTTTTCGGCAAGTAGTGGTTACCGATTTTGACTTGCTAAACTGGCTCGACGTGAAGATAGCGGCCGTTCCTGAATTTTGATTATCACCGCTAATGCCGCCCAAACCAATATATCCCAGACGATAAAAATCAATATCCATTTGGCGGGTGGCAACATATCAAACTCTCCCATCAGGTAAACCATGTCAGACATTGCCGTGTAGCTTAACGGTAGAAACAGCTGAATCTTTTGAGGCAGCATTGCTAATAAACTCAACGGTTTGGCAAAGGCAATAACGGCAAGACAAAATATGTTAGCAATTGGATTCCTAATCCAGTGACTAATGAGCAAAGATATGCCGCATAGTAGGAATGCCCACAGGTTTAGTAACAGTAGCCAAATTGCATAAAACTGCCATAATATAACCAGGGCGGTGTCTCCATTGTGGACGTAAACGAGCGGATAAAGAAAACTGCCAAAATTATGATCAGGGGTCAACGCAATGATGATGATGTTCAACCCGATTGCAATTACCAATGCGCAGTCGAATGCGACTATCGTTAAAAAGGAGCGAGTGCTCTGATAACGAAGAACGGATACAGGCAAAGTATGGACGAAGTTATCAGTTTTGTTTTGGAAATTCTTCGTGGAAACAAAACCAAATAGCACGCACATGAGTCCAAGAAGGATGTACAGAATCAAACCACTGTCCCCATTTTCCAGGTCAATTGGCTGATAAGTACCAAGTACTCTACTGATAGCGTTGACGGCATCACTCCGATCACTGACCATCGGAGTGACGTTCAACCGGTGAGAAACAAGGTAACTATAAGGCAATGCAAGATTAATCCTTCCTCTTGTGTTCCCAGTAAACCAATATCCTGCGGTTAATATATATTGAAAGCCGTCTTGGGGGACGTCACGTGACTGTGCCAGAATAAGTTTATTGACTTGGCGATAGTCCCTCTGGCTCAACGCACTGCGGATTCCTTTATAATTTGATTCAGAAATAAGTCTCTGTTCTTCCGACAAATGCGGTATGGATTTATCGGCAGGCGGTTGAGAATATTCCTTAATCGGCGGATCAAGCCACCCAATCATATTGCGAATTGATTGGGATGTGGAGGTCGACTGGTCTCTGTAAGTTGTAATGTCGTGCTGAACTGGCACACAAATCAAAATAAACAGCACACTGGCAGTGATGACCAATAGCGACAACGGCAACTGCTTGAACTGAAATCGAAAAACATCCTTCATCTTCCACCCCTCCTTACAATAATTGCCGGTGATGCACCACCCCAAAGGTGCCGATCAGAAGAAAAATAGCCCAGCTTAGCAGGACAGCAATACCACCAAAATATCCCAGTGTGGGCCAGCTTGTTTGATGCAGAATCAATGCCGCGTAATTAAAATACGCAGAAGGTAGAAACTTTGCGATTGAACCAACAGCTGATTGCGCAATCACTGCGGGCAAACCAGTTAATAATACAGCACCCGCAATGATGAAGTTCGTTCCGATTGTCGGCCAAAAAAGACTGGTAGCCGTATTTAAGACAATAAAAAATAGCAGAATCGTGAAAATCAGGCCAATGAATCGGAGCATAAATTGGGCAAGCGTCATAATCAGTGCGTGCTTCCCATCAAGAGAATAGACTAATGGATAATCCCAAGCGCCCCAGCCGTTGTGCAGCCCGGTCACTACAAAGACACTGAGGACTGCAGCCAGGAATATTGGGATATAAAGCGTCAAGGATACCAGTACACGGGTCAACAGTACTTTGAATTTACTGATGGGTAAGATATTGGTGAAATTAATGTTCTCCTCGCGTTTATCCAAAGTAAAAAGTTCAGCCATTGCCACTAAGAAGACAGCGATAATCAGAAATGGCGATATATGATACAAAAAGGCATATGTGAGGTAGTTCGTTGCTGGTGCGTGGATCGCGCCGACGGGGATCTCACGAATATGATGTTTCAGCAAGTAGTTGTAAAAAGTCACTTCTTTGGTACGTCCCAGCAATGAACGGTCTAGCGATTCCCCCGTATACTTAATTAATTGCAGGCGAATATGGGGATCTGCAGCAGTGACACGCTGGGTGTATTTTGCGTAGTTAAGCAGTACCGTATTGAGCTGATCGACATCCGTGGCCGGACCGGCACTCGCAGTCATGATGATTTGGTCGAAGTAAGAACGCTCCTTCACTTTTTGGGCAAGCCGCTCATTTTCACTAGCGGTCCGGTATTTCTGCTTGCGCAACGCAATGATTTCATTGGATAAGGCATCACCAGAAGCCGCATAGTCACTATACAATCCGGCTTGAGTCGTATTGGGCTTCCCTGTTTGCGCAAAGAAAGTGCCCAGCATAAGAATGACTAATGCGGCATAAACGACAATATTGGTGGCCGACAAAAAATGGCGTTTGAGATCGATTTGATATTGGGCCAGCATCTCAATCGCCTGCCTTCAAGAATGTTTGATTGTAAATAGTCAGCATGTCTTGGCCGGTATTTTTAACGTCAATAATCTGTTGATCTTTCAGGAAAAAAACACGATCGCTGACACGACCAACGCTGTCCATTTGATGAGAGGAAATGACCATGCTTTTACCGGCGTTCTTCAACTGCAGAAAAATATGTTCAAATTGTTGAATGCTGGTGGGGTCCAGACCGTTTAACGGTTCATCGATAAACAGGGTTTGCGCGTCACTAATAATGTACATGGCTAATAAGACATGCTGCTTCATGCCGAGTGATAGTGTCTTGATCTTCTTCTTGTAATAGTCGCGCATTTCCAGTTCGTCAATGACACTAGCAATGTCGATCTGGGAACGCCACATTGCTTTGACGTAGGTTAAGTGGTCCGCAACGGTGAGTTCAGAATAAAGTTGATTGGAGTTTTCCAGGAAGAACAACTGTTTCAGGTACTTGGTGCGGTGCTGGTATAATTTAATATCGTTTAACACCAAGGTGTCTGCCGCAGTAAGCAAGAGGCCGCACAGCAGCCGTAGCAAAGTAGTTTTTCCTGTCCCATTAGGTGCAACCAGACCCACTAATTCGCCATCATGAATTGAAAAATTCAGGTGGTCAAAAATTGGGTGGTGTTTAAATGAGAAAGACAGATCTGTGACTGTGAGCATGTGAATCACCTCGCTGGATTGGACAATCGAACATAAATTGACGGTTATCGTGTATGCAGAAATACCTCACACCACGTTAATCAAAATGTAATGCTTAGTTTCTTATCTGTCAATAATTTAATGGGCCAACTTTAACTACGTGCTTATTTGGCGGTGGCGCTGATGATCAAAATGCGCGGGCTGTCTCAATCAGAATGCTAAAAAAAATAAATGAAGTAACCGTCATATTAAAAAGAGACCCAGGCAAAAGTCCAAGTCTCATCCGTATTGAATCCTGCAATTAATGATACATATACGATAAATCACTGGCCACGCTGGGATAAACCGGAATCCATTGCTGCAAGACACTGGCCGGGGCCTGCTGGTGAATCAGGATGCTGAGATAGTTCAGCAGCTCTTCCCCCGCCACGGCCAGCACCACTGCGCCCACCAGCCGCTTTGTCGTCTTATCCGTCACCGTCGTCACGCGGGCTGTTTTGTCCTGAATCCGATTATACGTGTACCAGTGACTAAGATCCTGTTCCTCAACCGTATACCGATCGGGAGCCTGTTTAGCTGCTGCCACGGTGACCCCGACCTGGCCCAGTTCCGGGCTGGCAAACACCACATGGGGGACAACGGGATACTGAATCGGCGCAGTGGTCGTCTGCAGGATGTTTCCAGCGACGTAACGCCCTTCGAAGCTGGCCACGGGTGTCAATTTCGGCTGCTTTTTAGCCACTGCATCACCGATTGCCCAGATGTGAGATTGCGCGGTTTGCAAGTGGTCGTTCACCACGATACCGCCCTTAGTCGTCTCGACCCCAATTTCTGCCAGATTCATGTCGGTTGTATTAGCCGGCCGACCCATGGCACTGAAGGCTTTGGTCACTGTGAGCGACTGGCCGTCGGTAAAGTGCAATGTGATGCCCGCCGGTGCGGTACTCACTTGGGCCACGCTAGTATCCCAATGGAAGATAATCCCGCGATCGGCCATAATTTGCGCCAAACGCTGGGTGTACGCTTCTGGGAACGCCCGTAATAAGTGCTGGTTGTGCTGGATAAGATGCACTGTGGCACCCGCATTGGCGGCAATGTTGGCTAATTCCACGGCCACATAGCCGCCGCCAATGAAGGCCATGGTCTGCGGGAGCGTGTCCATATCCAGGAAGTCGGTACTGGTGCCCAGTAATTCGGCCCCCGGAATATCAGGCTTGGCGGCATGGGCGCCCGTAGCCAAAATGATATTAGCGGCTGTATAATGCACCGCACCCACAGTGATCGTGTGGGCATCCTGGAATTGGGCCGCGCCGTGGACCGTGGTCACCCCGCTACTCTGCAAACCTTTCTCAGTACCGGCGGGCACGCTATCTGTGTAGCGCCGTTTAAATGCCATGAGGGCTGGCCAATCAATCTGGGCGGCGCCTTGCAGGCCGTGTTTGGCGTATCGTTGGTCTTGGACACGGCTCTCCACGACACCGTAGAGCATCTTCTTCGGGTCACAGCCGCGGTTAGGACAGGTCCCGCCCCAGAGATCTTTTTCCACGACCAATACCCGTTGGTGGGCAGCCAATGAACTCGTAGCGGCTAAACCTCCCGGACCACCGCCAATGATGATCGTATCAAATTGCTTATCTGCCATAACTAATGCACTCCTTCCGAATCACTTGATGTATGCACCGCCACAATATATTTCAACAGACCCGCCGCATCTAACTGATAGGTATGACCGTCCAACGAATTTTTCACCGCCAGTGTTTCTCCATTGCCCAGGCGGGGGGAAATGGCGGCCACGGAGGTATGGGCAGTGATTTGGGTGGTGGGTGCCTGGGTCGTCTGCGGCAAAACACCACTGGCCAGCACCTGAGTCAGCGTATCCGCCCAAACCACATGGCCCACTTCAGCGCCGGCAAAGAAGTCGGCAATGAAACTGGTGGCCGGGTGCTGCTGAATGTCGGCCGGCGTGCCCACCTGGTGAATCACCCCATTGTGCATCACGGCAATGCGGTCCCCCACTTTCAATGCCTCGTGCATATCGTGAGTCACAAACACGATCGTCTTATGTAACTTGGCCTGTAACCGCAGGATCAATTCCTGCAACTGTTTACGAGATAACGGGTCCAGCGCGCTGAATGGTTCATCCATCAGAATCATTCCGGGATCGGCCGCCAATGCCCGGACAATACCGACCCGCTGAGCCTCCCCGCCGGAGAGTTCATGGGGATAGCGCTGGGCATACTCGGCAGCGGGCAAGTCGACAGCCGCCAGCAGTTCCGTCGTCCGGGATTGGATCTTAGTCTTCGTCATCTTCTTCATCTCTGGAATGACCGCAATATTTTCGGCCACTGTCATATTCGGAAAAAGGGCAATATGCTGAAGCACGTAGCCAATGGACCAGCGCAGCTCTTGCAGCGGATAATCCGCCACCGGTCGGCCAAAATAGGTAATTTCTCCGGCGGAAGGATCTTCCAAGCGGTTGATCATCTTTAAAGTGGTGGTTTTACCCGAACCGGAAGGCCCAACCAAGACGAAGATTTCATCGGCAGGAATGGTGAGATTCAGATCCGTGAGCACCATTTGGTCGGCAAACTCTTTTTGCACATGATTGAACTGAACTGCAATTCTTTCGTTCTCCACCATGTCAGTCCGCCTCCTTCAATAAATCATGGGTCTGCAAATACTGGCGGGCCACCTTGGCGGGCGACTGTTTGCGTACATTCACTGCATAATTCATTTGCTGCATTTGTGCATCCGTAATTTTCCCCGCCAGTTTGTTTAAGCTGCGCACAATGTCTGGATGATCCTTGGCAAAAGCCGTCCGCATCAACGGCGCCCCTTGATAAGGCGGGAATAAATGTTTGTCGTCGCGCAAGACCTGCAATTTATTTTGAACAATTTCACTGTCCGTGGAATAGACATCCACAATATTTACTTTGTTGTTCCGAATCGCGGTATATCGCAGCGACGGCTCAAAGGAATGGGTCGGAAAATTCAGCCCATACAACTTCTTGATCCCCCGGAAACCATCATCTCGATCAATGAACTCCAGCGTAAAGCCGCCGGATAATTGATCTTGAACACTGCTGAGATCACTGATCGTGGTCAGCTGATGCTGTTTGGCAAACGTACGTTTAACCGCTAATCCGTATGTATTCTGATACTGCATGGGGGCCAGGTAGGTCATTTGATCTTGTTTGGCCAGAGCCCGACGCGCCGCTTCGTATGTCTGACGAGCAGACAATTTATCCGCCGACTCATCTTTTTTGACCAGAGTCTCCAGTACGGTGCCGGTAAATTCTGGATAGATATCGATATCGCGGCTCTTCAAAGCGTTAAAGAGAAAAGACGTTTTCCCAAAATTCGACTTGAGCTGGACGCGGATATGGGGATCATCTTGTTCGATCAATTGTTTATACATATTGATCAGGATGTCCGGTTCGCTGCCCAATTTACCGGCAATGGTCACGGTCTCGGGCTGGTTCACCTGAGCCAACACTTGGTTGCCGCCCACTCCAATGATAAGCAGTGCCAGCAAGCCAGCGGTCCACTGCCAGCGCTGCTTGGCTAACCAGGAGATGAGCGCAGACAGGATGATCGCCAATAACGCCGAGAAGACCGCACCAATGACAATTAAGTTCATATCATTGCGGTCGATCCCCAGCAAAATGAATGACCCCAACCCGCCTGCGCCAATCAACGCAGCCAGGGTCGCGGTGCCAATGATCAGCACGAGGGCCGTGCGGATACCGCCGATGATCGTGGGTGCAGCAATGGGCAGCTCCACTTTCCACAGCTTTCGCCAGCGGCCCATGCCAAACGCATCCGCCGCCTCTTCCAGCGCCGGGTCAATGCCCGTGATGCCGATATACGTATTTTGAAAAATTGGCAACAGCGCGTAAATCACTAAAGCGATGACTGCCGGGGTAGTACCGATTCCCACCAGGGGGATCAATAGGCCCAGTAGCGCGAGTGAAGGGATGGTTTGGAGAATACCGGCGATTTGGAGCATGACGGCCGCCACCCGTTTGCGCCGCACCGCCCAGAAGGCCAATGGCATGGCGATGAGCATCGCAATGAGTAAGGCCACGACAGAGATGCCGAGGTGTTGGCCGATGGCGCTGAGGAGCTGGCTTTTGCGGTTCATTAGGGTCGAGATGATGTCCATATTGTAATCCTCCTAATTCCCATTTTAGCGAACCGGTCAAACGTTGCGCTAGATATACGGCCGTGCCAAAGTTCCGCAATCTCCGGCTGAAATGGGTGGCGACGCGCAGCTAGTGCGTAGCCGCAGGCGAAGCTAGCTGTGACGGCGGTTTGAGCCCGCAAAGACCGCGGTCTCAAACACGCCTAACCACATCCGCGCGCAAAAACCGCGCGCGGTGTGGTTTCCACAGCTGAGCCCATTTCAGCCTACGATTGCTCCACATTGGCACTACATCCATCACTTTGTCCCAGCCCCTATTAGTCTTGGTTAGCCAATAGTAAAGCCGTCAAGTCATTGATCTCTGCCAACTGATAAGTCGGCTTGATGTGGCTGCGGTTGGGAGTGAAGTGGGGGTTGTACCAGACGGTGTCGATTTTGGCGTTGATGCCGCCTTGGATGTCTGAAGTCAGTGAATCGCCGATGATCATGGCTTGGTGACGATCAAAGTGGGGAATGTGCTGGGCCACATAGGTGAAGAAGGCCTTGGTGGGTTTGGGCGTACCGACAGTATCGGAGACGAAAATATCCCGGAAATATTGGAACAACCCGCTCTTGCGCAGCCGGCTTAATTGGGCAGCTTCGACACCGTTGGAGACGATGTACAGTTCATAATCCTGCAATGCCGCCAATGTTTCGGTGACCCGGGGAATCACCACGGCCTGCTGGTCTAATTTTTGGTGATAAACCCGTTCTGCCAACAAACCATCTGCATCAATGTCCATGCGCTTAAAGGTTTTAACAAACCGGCGGTGAAAAATGTCCTCGCGACTGATCTCGCCTTTTTCATATTGCTGCCACAGGGATTGATTGATGCGCAGATAGGTTTCCTCTAATACTGGCGAAGTGGGAATGTGCAGTTCGGTGAACATTTCCCCAAGACTCTTCATTTCACCCGCCTTGAAGTCCAGCAACGTATCGTCGATGTCGAATAGTAAAAAGCGATATGTCAAATTTGTTCCTACTTTCTATTAGCTCATTGTGATGTGGAGGCTGCCAAGACCGGTAATGGCACTGACAATTTTATCCCCGGCTTGGAGGAAAATCTGGGGATCATGGCCGACACCGGTGCCGCTGGGCGTGCCAGTGAAAATCAGGTCACCTGGATATAATGCCACAATACTGGATAAATATGCCACTAATGCCGCCGGCGAGAAAATCAAATGGCCTAACGTTGATTCCTGCATTAACTGACCATTTACCATGGTAGTGACTGTCTGCTTGTCTAAATTAGGCATTTCATCAGCCGTGGTCAGCCACGGACCGATAGGACCATATCCCGCAAAGGATTTAGCCAAGGAGAATTGAGCGGGATCATTGAGAAATTGGACCGTACGATCAGACAAGTCTTGCCCCACCATGTAACCAGCAATGTGATTAGCCGCATCGCTCTCGGTGATGTCCCGACCGCCCTGACCGATCACGACGACCAATTCGGATTCCCAGTCTGTCTTTTCCCCATGGTGGGCCACCGTCACGTTCGGCCCCGTGAGTGAGGATGGAAACTTGGTGAAGACACTGGGTGCTTTAGGCGCTGTCACATGCAGTTCCTTGGTGTGATCCGCATAATTCATGCCAATCGCAAAAACCTGCCGGGCTTCCGGGATGGGACACACTAATTCTTGCGGTACCAACGGCCGCGGATTACCAAAATCGAGGCGCTGTTCGCCGGCGGCCCAAGCCTGCATCACCGTGTCAGCCCCTTCAATGGGGACGACTTGAAACTGCCCATCCTTTTCTGTGACCGCCACAGGCCCGTTTTCAATCATACCGATTTTCATTCTATTGAAACTTCCTTTCTGCATTCCGCGCCAATTGCGCCGTACCGTACATACCGGTAGTATCGCCCAGCGCAACGGTGACGACCTGGCACTGAGCACTGCCCCAATCAACACCAATTCGATATGGCATGTGCTACCTCCATTGACCAATCATGTCAATTGTAATACATTCCAGGTAGGAAATTCAGAGGAGGAGTTTTGGGGATGGTGTACTACGAGCAGATGACCCAGCATGGTTTTGATGCGCTGGGTGATGAGATTGAAGCCTTGAAGAAAAAACGGCCGGGATTGATCAAAGCTTTGCAGGAAGCCCGGGCACTGGGGGATCTGTCCGAAAATGCGGAGTACTCCGCCGCCAAACGGGACTTGCGCCATTTGGAATCCCGTCTGCGTTATCTGGGTAAACAGCGGCGTTACGCCGATATTGTGACCCCCAGTGATACGCCGGTGGTGGAAATCGGTAAGACCGTGGAGATTCGATTTACAGATGACGATGATGTGGATACCTACCATATTGTCGGTAAACCGGAAGCGGATTTAGACGCGCAAAAGATTTCTCAAGCATCCCCGCTAGGTGCCGCCTTGCTCGATCACAAACCTGGTGACACAGTGACTGTGGATGCACCAAACGGTCCTTATGCCGTCACCATTTTACACGTCGCCCTCACTTATTCTGGTAACCAGCGGGCAGATTAACGGAAATTTAGAGCGTTCCCAGAGTGCAAAAGTGTATACTTTAATTAGCAGCTTTGTATTGGCATCACCTGTATTCAATGGATCGTGATTTTTGAGTTGCTTTCGGCAAAAATTATCGAGACCAGCTCGCTCATTATTATTTAGGAGGTTTATTCCATGGAAGTTGAAAACCTGTTCCGTTTGCAGAATAATCGGTTGGCCGCTGTGTCTGAGGGCCATCCTGAACCATTTAGTGATGATGATTTCAAGACCATCATCAGTAATTCGATCGGTTCGATTGCGCGTATCTTTAATTTGAACCCGACCAACCACCATGTGCAAATTCCAGATAGTCCGCAAGTCATTGATTTCATCATGCAGGACGAAGAAGATCCCAGCATTTACTACCCCACCGTAATCGTGCATAACACGGATTTGCTGCCGACCATTATCTATCGGTTAAATGCTGTGGCCAAACAGATTCCGGATGAAATCCTCAACCCCAGCGGTGTGAACGGCACGACGCAGCAAGCTGCTCCGGCCCCTGATGACGACGATCAGTTGGACAGCGATGATGTGCAATATCAAGACGACCCAGAAGCTGCAGCCCAATCGGCTTCTGCTGCTCCGGCCATCAGTGATGTCATTCCGTTGCTGGTCATTGACCACATGGATGAAACGACGATGGCATTCTTGAAGGCGACTGAGGGCTTAGTCGCTCACTTCATTTTAGTGAAGCGGATTGACGAAGATCTTGTCGACATCCGTCCGCTGCCTAGCATCGACAACCGCAGCGGGATCGAACAGGATGATGAACCGAAGCAGAAGCGGAGCTGGCTGGATACTTTCCGTAACTAACCTTCACTATGTATGGTAATTGGGACTGGAACAAAATTCGTCTTTTACGAGCCGTGCCAAAGCTGCGCAATCTACGGGAAAATGGGGCTGGAACGCTGTGGCGGCGCTTTGAGCCCGCAAAGTACGCGGTCTCAAAGTTGCCTAACCGCATATAAACTTGCCCAGAACCGGGGCAAGTTTATTGCGGTTTCCACAGCTGAGCCCCATTTTCCCTCCGATTGCTCCGCATTGGCACTAACTCCTTCGAAATTCGAATTTTTGTTCTTGTCCTATTATTGTGCCCAAATGTGCCTAAAAAATTGTCGGCACGTTCGAATTAACAAGATTTGACTGAAAGGATTTTTGGCATGCAGAAACAAGCAATCATTCATTTTCTATACGCAGGTGCTCTTGGTGATGCGTTGGGGGTGCCTGTTGAGTTTCGCCGGCGGGATACTTATCATGTGGATACCATGACCGGCTATGGTACCTGGGAACAACCTGCTGGCACCTGGTCTGACGACACGTCGATGACGTTGGCGCTGGTGGATAACCTCACTGCAGATGCCGACAATGATGCTTTGTTCAAAAAGTTTGTGGCCTATATGCAAGATGGTGCTTACACCCCCTTCGGTCATCTCTTCGACATCGGCAACACTTGTGCCAAAGCCATTCGTACTTATGCCAAGGGCGGCACCGAGCCTACCCAATGCGGTGACCCGTCGGAGTTTGCCAATGGTAATGGCGCAGTGATGCGCTTAGCCCCGCTGGCCATCACTTTATTGAATGAAGATGATCCGGCGGTGCGGTTTGCCCAGTATCGGGACTATACATCGTTCACCCATCGCCATCCGCGGGCGATTCTCGGTACGGCGCTTTACTTGGAAGCTTTGCGTCACCTATTGCAAGGTGCTAATCTTACCGAAGCTTTGAATCGCGCCCATGCTTTTGCGGCCCAACTGCCAGGACAATATCAAAAAGAACTGAAGGCCTACCACCGAATTTTCGATCCGCAATTTGCGCGGATTCCCCGGGCGGGTATTGAATCCAGCGGGTATGTGGTGGACACGCTGGAAGCCGCCTTTTGGTGCGCTTTGAATGCCCGCAACTGGCGGGATGGGGTGTTGACTGCCGCCAATCTGGGCAGTGACGCTGATACGGTGGCCAGTATCACCGCCACAATCCTGGCTGCCGCCCAACCTGCCGATCAGTTCCCCGACGACTGGCAGAGTGCACTGAAGAATTCAGCCATGCTGGCCCGTTATTTTGCACCCTTTGCAGAAAAGTACCAAGCCACTGCCTAGGACCAAATAAAAAGCACACCAGCTGGTGTGTTTTTTATTTGGTCCTCACGTTATTCGAGAATATCGTGGATGGTGACAATTCCGACCGCTTGCTGGTCATCATCTTCCACAATTAAGTTAGAAATACCATACGCGGCCATCTTTTTCCAGGCCAGCTGGTTGCGCTCGTTCTGATTTATACTGATAAACCCGCGGGTCATGTAGTCCGTTGCGCAGGACTTTTTCACCTGGGGCACTGACAGAAACTTCTTACGAATATCGCCATCAGTGACAATCCCCGTGATTGCCTGGGTTTGTGGGTGACGGACCAAGGTCAAGCCGAGGCCGAAATCACTAATCCGATAAATCACATCGTTGATGGCGGTGTCCTCGTCGACATATGGAATGTGGGAATGCATCACGTGCTTCACCCGTTGCAGCAACAGGCGACCAATATTGCCGCCGGGATGATACTGGGCAAATTTTTCCTTATCAAATTGGTGTACCTGTTCCAATACCACCAGCAAAGCGTCACCAAATACCAATGTGGCGGTGGTCGAAGAAGTTGGTGCCAAACCCGTGACATCCGCCTCTTGATTGACACCAATATTGATACACAACGCCGTGTTCTTGGCTAATGTCGATTGCGGTGCCCCGGTTAACGCCACCGTGGCCAGGTCCTCACCGTGAATGGCCTGAAGCGCCAGCAGCGTCTTGATCACTTCCTGGGTCTCGCCACTATTGGACACGAAAAACACTAAATCGTTACTGGCCACGCGGCCTAAATCACCATGGTAGGCATTGGCCGCGTCAATCGTGAAACTCGGCTGGCCAATAGATGACAGCGAGGCGGCAATCTTTTGGGCGACCAATTTCGATTTACCAATGCCAATAAAAATTAACCGGCCAGTGACTTGCTGAATTTGTGCAATCAATTGATCAAATGTGTCATCCAACTGAGCCGCGACTTGCGCGAGGGATTCATTTTCGGCCGCGAATACTTTTTGTGCCATCTCATAATAAGCCATCTTGCACCCGCTCCTTTTGGGCTGCTCGATATTGATGGAACAGCGTGCTGGCTTCACGGAAGATCGGTGCCGCCTTGTCTAAGTACAGTTGGTTATCCGCATCGGAGATGGCACTGGGCGGATCGGGATGCACTTCTGCGAAGATGCCATCAACCCCCATTGCCAGAGCGGCGCGCATCAGCGGGAAGGCGAAGTCCCGTTGACCGCCGGAATGATCACCATACCCGCCAGGTAGTTGAACGGAATGGGTGGCGTCAAAGATCACGGGATAGTGCCACTGGCGCATGGTGATCAAGCCTGGCATGTCCACAACGAGACGATGGTAGCCAAACGATGTGCCGCGTTCTGTTAAAAGAATTTTTTCTGTATAAGGAGTTAGCTTGGTCACCACCGAACCCATGTCTTCGGGTGCCATGAACTGGCCCTTTTTGACGTTGACCACCCGATCTGTCTTCGCCGCCGCCACTAGTAAATCGGTTTGGCGGCTCAAGAAGGCAGGAATCTGTAAGACGTCGGCCACTTCGGCCACCGGTGCACATTGGTACGATTCATGAACGTCGGTCACCACCGGGACATGATAGGTCTCTTTAATCTTTTGCAACACAGTCAACCCGCGTTCCAGGCCGGCTCCGCGATCCGCCTCGCCGGAACTGCGATTGGCTTTATCAAAGGACGATTTGAAAACATAATTCAGATGCAGCTCTTCGGCCAACGCACTAAGACTTTCTGCTACCTGCGCACAGGTATCGTAAGACTCTATCGCACATGGCCCAGCCAGTAATGTTAACCGATCATCTTGAAATCCGTAATCCGCAAATACCGAAGCAATTGTCGCCATGGTCAAAACCCCCTTGGTTTTTCCACCACGCTCCCCTGAACATCATCTGTTCACATGGTATTCGGTCGAATCGCCAGAGCGGTTGTGCTCTTACAGAATATTTTACTTACTAAACGTTAGCACACGAAATAATAACTCATGTTCTTAAAATTTCCTTAATTAAATATCGCTAATGATCATTAAAAAAGCACAGATATTTCATCTGTGCCTCATGGTCGTTTGTGCAATTAGTGCTCTTGTAAGAACTGGCTCAAATCTGCCACACTGCGATCACCATCGTATTTGGCCTGCATCTGGCCGTTGGCAAACGCCAAGAAGGTCGGTACATATTGAATGTCATGGTCGTCACGGAAGGCTTTCAATGCTTTATCTGCCGGTGTATTGATCGTATTCACGTAATACACTTCACGGCCAGTTGCCTTTTGTGCCAAGATCAGACTCGGCAGCATGATTTGGCACCAGGGGCAATTTTTGCGACTAAATAAGACCACAAACTTTTCTTGACGGTCAATTTTAGCCTGCACATCAGCGACGGTGATGCCACTCAATTCTGTGACTTCATCCTCATAAGCGACTTCCCGAGCATTGCTGAGTTCCTCTTCGGGGGTTAACGCTTTTTGGGGAATCTCACAGGCGCCGTCTGCACATTGGGCTGTTTGTACTGTCGTTGCTGTTTTTTCTTCAGCCATTGAATCCATCCTCTCGTGACCCAGATTAAGACTGAGTATAGAAGGCTTGGGTGGGAAATGCAACAGGCTTATTGGTCCGTGATTACGATGTAAGACATGTCAATGGGGCCGTGAACGCCGACAACGAGGACCATTTCAATATCGCCGGAGTTGGAGGGGCCGGTGATGAAGTTGATATTTGAAGTGTGCAGACGGCCGGCTTTGATTTCTTCGTCGTACCAGTCCATGGCTTGGCGGGAACGGGGCACAATGCGGCTCTTGGGTACGAGGGCGATGTAGTGGGTCGGCAAGAAGTGGAAGCTGCGGCCTTGGCCGGGGGTGGTGGCGACGGTGATCGTGCCAGATTCGGCACAGAGAAAATCGACACACCCCACTGCCACGTCGGCATTCTGAGCACGTTGAATGTTTTCTTCGCGACCACCCGTCGGTTCCCAGTATGTGGGCGACGGGGTGACACCAGCCATCCAGTTGGTTAAGCCATACTCAGCCAAGCGGTCATCGGTGGGCAGCAACAGTGACTTAGCCTCTTTTTCTTGGATATCTTGATTGAGTAAATCGGCCAATCCTGCTGTATCAGCAGTTTGGAACGTCACATGAATCGACTGACTGTTTTGTTTGGCCAGATCGAATAGCGCCGCCGGGGTTTTATCCGCCAATGTGGTCTCTGGCAGGTCATTCAATGGGATAAACGGATGCTCAGCTAGCTGGTGGCGCGGTCGGCCTGCTTTTTCAGCAATGTTGTTGAGAAATTCTTCGCGGTTATCACTTGCCATGGCGCACGGCCTCCTTGCTTTCCTCAAAGTTCTGGAACCAGCGGCGGAAATTCTCCGTATGTTTTGGCGGTCGCGGTGCGTCCCGCACATCTGTCCACCCCTTGGCAATGGATGGTGCCCAGGTAATGTGACCTTCATGATTATAGAGATTTTGCACCGTGGTGGGTTTCTTCGAGACAAACATGCGGGTCGCCATGTGGTCAAATTCTAACGCCATCTGGAATAAATTCGGCGTGCCGGTTCCCAGCCCCACCGTCTTCATGATTTCTCGGGTCGTGGGCTTATCCATCTTCAGTTTGTCCATCATGACTTCCCGATGCTTGATAAGCAGCCGGTGCAATGGAATGCGGACTGGACATGTTTCCGTGCAAGCCCCGCAAAGACTAGAGGCAAAGGGTAAATCGCCAAACTGGTCGTATCCGCCTAAAATCGGGGATAACACGGCTCCCAGCGGGCCTGGATAGATGGAGCCGTAACCATGTCCGCCAATATGCCGGTAAACCGGGCAAACATTCAGACACGCACCACAGCGGATACACTGCAGAATAGATTCGAATGGTGTCCCCAGGGCCTTAGAGCGCCCATTATCTAAAATAATGACGTGAAGATCTTCAGGGCCATCGCTTTCACCCGTCACCTGCTCTCCGCTGAAAGAACAATAACTGGTCAGTTTCTGACCAACCGCACTGCGGGCTAACATATTATCCAACACTTCAGCCTCTTTCAAGCTCGGTACCAACCGCTCCATCCCCATGACCACCACTTGGGTCTTGGGAATGGCCATGGTCAAATCGGCATTCCCTTCATTGGTGACCAAATTGATCAAGCCCGAGTCGGCAATGGCGAAGTTGCAGCCGGTGATGCCCATGTCTGCCTGTAAGAAATAACGGCGCAGATATTCCCGGGCAAACCGGGCCATGTGAGTGGGATCATTGTCACCGTCATAACCCAGCTTTTCAAAGACCTTTTGAATCTGATCCCGGTTCTTGTGCAATGTGGGGAAAACGATGTGGGTGGGTTCGTCCCAATTATCGGATTGCAAAATGAACTCGGCCAAGTCGGTTTCCATCAGTTTCATGCCTGGAATCTTCAATAGTTCTTTATCCAGATTGATTTCAGTCGTCACCATGGACTTGGATTTGACCACCCGCTGGACCTGCTTCTCTTTTGCTAACTTGGTAATGTACTCCACGGCATCCGTATCTTTTTGGGCGAAGAATACATGGCCGCCCCGTTTTTCGACATTATCCGCGAATTCTTCCAAATAATCTGGTAAATAATGAATGACATGCTGGCGAATTTGTTCCCCCAATTTCCGCCAGTCTTGCCAGTGACCTAATTCCTTGCGGGACGCCTCGCGTTTATCCCACTGGGCATCCTGCGCCTTGGCCACCGCCTGTTGCATAAATTTATCCTTTTCTGACTCTTTTACTCGGGTCAAAAAGGGTGTGGTTGTTGTTGAAATTCCCATTTTGTCCGCCCCCCTTAGACCGCTGCCGGCGTATCCGCGTACCGGACCCGGCTCATATCCACATTGCTGTTCAACACTTCAGCCACATGCATGATCTTGATGGGCAGCTGCCGGCGGGAGAAACGACCACCAATGTTCATCAAGCAAGCCTGATCGGCACCGATTAAAATATCAGCCCCGGTACTGACCACATCATCCACTTTTTCATTCACCATCAATTTTGAAATTTCCGGTTCCTTAACGGAAAACATTCCGCCAAAGCCGCAGCAGTTCTCGATATGCGGCAGTGGCATCATTTGCAGTCCCTTCACGTGATCTAAGAGCACAAACGGCGCTGTCCGCTCGCCCAACAGCCGCGTCATATGACAGGATCGGTGGAATGTCGCTTTTGCATCCAACTCCGCCCCAGCATCAATAATGTGTAAAACGCGGTACAAAAATTGGGTAAACTCGTAACTCTTGTTGGCGAGAATCTCGGCCTTTTTACTATATTCTGGATCGTCGGCCAAATGCATCCGGAATTCATGCAGCATATTCACGCAAGATCCAGACGGGCCAACAATGTAATCACAATCAATGCTCAACAACGAATCGACTTCGTTGCGCATCGTCTTTTGACTGGCCACCACGTACCCACTATTAAAGGTCGGCTGACCACAGCAAATTTGCTTCTTCGGCATTACTGTATCACAGCCAAAACGCTCCAAAACCTCCACCATTGCCGCGCCGACATTGGGAAAGAACAGATCCACGATACACGTGGAAAATACGACAACTTTCATATTGGCACCCCACTCCCTAAAACATACCTTGGTTTCTTTTAGTGTACTGCTGGGATGTAAAAAAGTACAGCGGTTTCGCTTACAAAACAGAGAGGGCAGAGCGCCCCGGGTAGGCCCCGACCGCTAAGAACGGCCTGGGCATAAATCCCCCGGTCTTGGGGATTTTGAGCAGGACGGGCTTAGCGCGAGGGGCCTGGGGCGCGCAGCCCGTTTACAGTCAGAGGGCGGAGCCGACCGGTTACACAAAAAAGTCGGTTCTACCCTACGCGTTTTCTCCAGAACACAAAAAAACCAACCCCAGGCTACCTCAGCCCAACGCCGGTCCACTCCTTACTCTTTCGCTTTCACCACAGATTTCCACAAATACAACCAAACAAAAACCACAAAAAGCGCAAAAGCCGCGCCCAACAAAGCAATGGTATGTGGCCGCCGGTTAATCAGGAACGCGCCGGCAAAAATGACGATCAAAAATAACCGGTCCAGCTGCTTATTACTGATCCGGCAGCGTCGCATCAGCCAAAAGAAGAAACTCCACCAAGCTCCAAACAGAATCACGTCTGCCCAAACAGATTGCCACCAATACACCAATAGGAACACGAGCACGAGAGACCCAATCAATGTGAGCACCTGTGTATACTTTTTCATATCGTTCACCACCAATGTTGTTAACGGTATGTTACCTGTTGTGACGGTCATCCGTCAATTTTTTAGCAAAAAAGCGACGAACCGAAATGAGATCGGCTCGCCGCTTCTGAAACACATGTGTTGACAATCGGGATCAGCAAATCTTCCCGCCAAGTGTCTCCATTTCCTTCTTCGTCACTTGACTCGGATCGGCCTTCACGACACCTAAGGAACCGTCCAGCAGACCGCCATCGCCGCCAAGCCCTAACGCCGCATTGTGGAATTGCAAATACATGCCATTATCCAGGTAGCCCAGTTCTTCTTTGGAAGTGAACAACTTGTAACCCGCGTTGTTTTCCACCGGAATGTTGTAGTCCGCATCTGGTGCATCACTAATCACCAGTTGGAACTTACCGCCCACGGCGCAAGACCCGCCCAGTTTAGAGAACTTGCTGGCACCGTCATCCAGTCCGAGAAATATATATTGATCCGGTGAGACCTTTTCTGCCAAATACTTCTGTGCTGAATCCTTAATGTTGATTTTCACTATGTCCACCGATCCTTTCGCTACCAATTAAGTTGTGCACAATCTTTATTGCTTCTTTAGTATACCGCTTTTCGATGACACAGACAAGGGACGGGAAATACAACTGCTCAGCACCCGACGGAGCACAAAAAGGACGGCCGTTTCCATTACCTGGAACCCGCCGTCCTATTGTGTCTATCGCTTACAGCACTGCCCCATTACTATGAATGACCTCTTTCAGCCAGTCATAACTCTTCTTCGGCACCCGCTTCAAATCTTTCAAATCATGATTACCACGGTTCACATAAACCACGCCATACCGCTTGTCCATGTTGCCTTGGGAACTCGGAATATCGATTAAGCCCCAGCCCAAGTAGCCGAGCACGTCGACACCTTCATCAATGGCGTCTTCCATGGCTTGAATGTGTTCTCGCATATACTGAATCCGCACATCGTCCGCAATCATATGCTCACCATCCCATTCTTCCCGGAGGCCAATGCCATTTTCAATCGGGAACACCGGCACATGACCGCGGTTATAGAGGTCGTGGAGCACCGTATTGAAACCTTGGGGATCAACCTGCCAGCCCCATTCATTGGTGGGCAGATAGGGATTGTGGCCGACACCGGTTTGGGGATAAAAGTTAGGCACTGTCCCCAGCGGAATCTTGGTACTGTCCAGCACGGTGCTGGAATAGTAGCTGAAACTCAAGAAGTCACTGCGGGTATCCGCTAAAATGGCCAGTTCATCCGACTTCAGAATATCGTCCAGATGTTCCCGCTGCATGAAGTTAAGCACTTCAGGGGAGTAATGCCCCGTCGTAAAGATATCCACCAAATTATCCATCACATATTCTTTAAATCGGCGTACTGCCGCAATGTCTTGGGGATTAGCCGTGGCTGGATACACCTGCTGATAGGCGACCATCCCGCCAATTTGCAGATCTGGATAGTCTTCATGCACTGTATTCGCCACTAACGCATGGGCCAAGGCCACGTTGTGCTGAATTTGATACAGATCATGCAGCGACCGAGGGCCTTCCAGATAGCCGGCAATCACAAAAGCGTCCTGCAAACTGTACAGGTTTTGTTCATTGAAGGTAATCCAATACCGTACCCGATCGCCGAATCTTTTCAGCATTTCTTGCGCATATACGTAAAAGGCATCCACCACATGGCGGTCCAAGAAGCCATTGTACTTTTGGGCCAGCGCCAAGGGCATGTCAAAGTGATACAGGCAGATCATCGGCTGAATGCCTGCGGCTAACAAGTTGTTGATGAGCTGATCGTAAAAAGCAATGCCTTCTTCATTAAAGGCCCCCTCTCCCGTGGGTTGCACCCGGCTCCACGAGATCTGGAAGCGATAGAAGTTCATTCCCAAATCCTTCATCAGGGCGATGTCCTCTGGATAACGATGATATTCATCGATGGCCACCGACCAATCGCTGGCTTGCTCCGTTGCTGGGCGCACATCATACACCGACGGCCCCTTACCGCCTGTGGTGGATGCCCCCTCCGTTTGCATACTGGATGTTGAGTTACCCCAGAAAAAATCGTCACGTAACTTTGTCATTGCCAAAAAGCCCTCCATTCATGTTTTCTTCCTCAGTATAAAGGAATCAATCATGACTTGGAAGGGCTTCACAGCATGGTAAAAGTGTCTACCTGGCGGGAATGATAATGGGCCCAGAGAAGCAGTGCAGCGGTTAAGAATGCCCCCACTAAAAACCCCAGTAAATGAGAAGTGTCGTCAATTAAGGCAGTGGCCGAGAAGAAACCAGTCCGACGTAATCGCTCCGCCATCAATACCACCAAGCGCAGAGCGGCTAAATAGAATAAAAATTTCATTGCAAAGGATATCTTGGGCGAAAAAACGACGGTCCCCAACCCCGCCCCTATTAAGGCATAAATTGCTGCGGAAGCGCCGACGCCAATGGCCACTGCACTGAATAGACCAGCAGGAGCCAACAAGACGTACACGATTTTAATATAGGCTGCTACCATCCCACCGAGTAAATAAATGATTAAAGTCCGCCAATGGCCCAACGTGCGTTCCACCGCGATCCCCAATATCAGTAGCATGAACACATTGTTGACCAAATGATTCAGGCTTTGGTGCAGCCAAATGCTCAATAATGGCGACGACCAGGTGACTGCATTCCAGCCGTAAGACCCAATTTGCAGGCTGCCTGAACCCATTACTGCGCCCAGGTAACGGCCGTGGTTCAGCCCCACTTCCACGCCAAAAATCACAACCAGAATCAAGGTCAAAGAAAGCGTCGTGTATGGAAATTGAGCCCAGTCAATGGCGAATGGCCGCTCTGTGCTGGTCAACGGAATCGCTGCCAACAGACCAATGGCTAAAGCGACCAACCCCAGGGGCACGCTCAATGCAATGGCCGTCGTGGTAATTCCGCTCAGCCATCGGGCAGTGCTTAAAAAAGCCGCAATGACAATCAGCACTTGGTGCCATTTTGGAGCGGTGATCCCCCGGGCCGCACCGATTAATACGTTTCCCACTAAGCCCATGAGCATCGCTACTTGGGTAATTGCTGGCGTCGTCGTACTGACAAAGCCTGACAGCCACAGAAATTGGACCAACCCGCCAATGACAAATACTTCAGCGAGGAAGAACCAGTGTCCCAGTACCTTCTCTGCATATGTCCCCAAAATAAACAAAAATACGAGGGACTGCACTGCCATCGCCACATTGCCTAAAGCGGGTAAAGCGAGCGCCCCCACAATGGGTGTCTCTAATAATGTGAGCGGTCCGCGTAATAATACTCGGGACAAAACCAAGGCCAGGTAAAAGGTCGTTAACGCGGTAATAATATATGGAAACCGGTGCTTTTTTTCTCTTATGGGGATATACTCCATCGCCTGCAGCCCTCCTTGATAACCGAAAAATAAAATTAATTAAAGCGTAGGCCTTACAGAAACATTTGTCAACGATGAGAATGTAAAAATTTAGTCTCATTTTTATGGAAATAAAAAAATTCCCTAGCCACCAGTTGCAATACTGGTAACTAAGGAATGTCTCAAGGATTAATCGTTGGCTTGTCTGGAAATTATTTCCAAGCCCACGGGTCTTCCCGCCAGGTGAGTAATGATTCTTTTTCTTCGCCAGTCAAGATCTTGGCTTTTTCCGCTTGGCGAATCAGCGTCGAATAGTTTGTCAGGGTCACTAAGGGCAATTTTGCCGCCGCAAAGTTCTCTCGGGCAGCGGGTAATTCATAGGTGAAAATTGCGGCCACACCGAGGACGGTAATGCCTTCTGCTTCCACCGCTTCGGCAGCCTTCAAAACACTGCCGCCAGTGGAAATCAGATCATCGATCAACACGACTTTGGCTTCTTTATCCACATGGCCTTCCACTTGCTTGCCCGCACCGTGATCTTTCGGCTTAGAACGAACGTACATCAATGGCAGGCCCAACCGATCGGCCGTACTGGTGGCATGGGGAATACCCGCCGTGACCACGCCGCCGATGTCCGTCACATCAGGATATTCGTGTATGATTAAGCGCGCTAACCCGGCACTGATCCGGCTGCGGATTTCTGGATAGCCAATGGTCAGCCGGTTATCTGTATAAATTGGGGCCTTGATACCACTGGCCCAAACAAAAGGCTTTTGCGGAGACAGGGTAACGGCTTGGATGTCTAAAAGGTCTTGGGCAATCTGTTCGTTCGTTTGCATTAGTAGACGGTGCTCCCTTCAAATTGTTGACTGATAGCGTGATAAGCGGCAACTGGATCCTTGGCTTGGGTGATGGAGCGGCCCACAACGATACCGTCGCTGCCCAACTCAGCCGCCCGACGCGGAGTCACGACCCGGGATTGGTCATCGCGAGCATCCTCAGCCAGCCGAATCCCCGGGGTGATGGTCAAAAAACCCGCCGGAGTGGCGTCATGGATCTTACCGACTTCCAATGCCGAGCTGATGACGCCATCTGCCCCAGAAGTCGCCGCCAGCTGGGCCAAGTGAACGACGGAATTTAATAAAGAGAAGTCGTCATTTTGCATGGTCACATGCATCGCCTGCTCGTCCATGGATGTCAATTGCGTGATGGCCAACAATTTGGGTGCTGTGGTTCCGGCCTCCGCTGCACCTTCCAGCAGACCTTCCTTAGCCGCCGAGATCATGTCGGCACCGCCTAACCCAGTGACGGTGGTGAGTTCGGCACCCAGCCGACCGATTTGTTGCATGGCTTGGTGCACCGTGTGGGGAATGTCATACAGCTTCAAGTCCAAGAAGACATGGTAGCCCCTGCTGCGCAGTGCCGTAATGAACTGCGGCCCTTCACGGTAGAATAATTCCATGCCCACTTTGATCCACAGATCGTCTTCACCTGAAAACTGTGTGAGCAATGCCTGAGCCGCTGCCCCATCTGCGTAATCCAATGCAATAATTACTGGTTTTGCCATCGTCTGCCATCCTTTACGAAAATTTGACACCCTGTGATACAAAAAAAGCCTTGACCCATCCTGTGTGTCAAAGCTCACCAAGTCCGCTTGCCGGGACTTGTTCCGTGCACTTCGAAGCCTCACAGGACTCGATTAAAGTGTCTTGTTTGATTTGTTCAATACCTTACGCCTTTTTCAAGCGCGGGTCAAGGTGAGAAGCGAACGTTAAATTAAAAAGCCGCCACACTGAGAATGCGCGGCAGCCACTAAAGAATGACGATACCTATTCAGTTTGCTCAGCCCGGCGACCAACCCGCTGCTCGCGGTAATAGAATAGCGCCAAGCCGGCGATGGTGCAGCCCGCCACACCCAGTGCAGAAGTGTCCGTGGCGAAAAGCTTAGACAACAACGCAGTGACAACACCAAAAATTAAAATCAAAGTGAAGCCTTCTTTTTGGCACAGTGCCGTGAGTCTTTCCATGATGATCACCCCACATTATTATCCAACGCACCTTAATTATGCGGGAAAACAATGTAAGCGTCAACAAACCCCCTACTGATTAGCCAATTGGTGCACTGCTCCGGAAATATCATTGGGCTTGGCGACAATCACACTGGCCCCCGCTTGGGTCAGCTCCGTGCGGCTGCCGAAACCGTATAACACACCAATGGTGGCGACATGATTGTTCTTGCCGCCGATCATGTCGGTGTTGCGGTCACCAATCATGATACTGGTGGCGGGGTTGGCACCCAGTTTTTCTAATCCATACGCTAAAATGTCCGTTTTCGAACTGCGAATCCGCTCGTCTTCAGTGGCGCCAAAAAGGCCAGTGAAATAGTGGTCGAGCTGAAGATGAGCCGCCAAGCGCTGAATCAAGGCCGTCGGTTTGGTGGAGGCGACATTCAGGGAAAAACCGGCCGCCTGCAACCGGGCCAAGACATCCGTGATGCCTGGGTACATTTGCAACTCATACAGACCCTTTTGATCGTAGAATTCTTTATACGCGCGAATGGCCTGGACCACGGCGCTGTCGTTTAATTCTGGATAAAATTGGTGCAAGCTGTCTGTCAGCGGGGGTCCAATGAACAAACGATATTGGTCTGCCGTGAGGGGCGTCAATGCCAGTTTCTCCACCATGTATTTGAGCCCGTGTACAATTCCTTTTTGTGAATCCACAATGGTGCCGTCAAAATCGAAGAAAATTGTTGTCATATCCACGCTGCTTTCTATTTTTTCTTTGGTTGGCGCAAAACGCCAGTACAAAACATACCCAGAGTGATATCTAAGGGGAGCTGCCGCTGCACAAACGAAGGGGTCTCATTCATGGCTGGCCGCAAGTAAGCGGCTAGTGTCATCAAGAAATACAAGGTAATGTCCCGGACTGGATAATTGGGGTGCAGTTGGTCCTGGAATGCCGTGAAAAAGTTATCCAATGGGATTAGAAATCCCTTTTGCCACGCCTCAAATACCGCCTGTTGAATCGTCGCATCCAAGTGGGACACGTCATGCATCACCAACTGTAAGTTCATCGGGTTATCATCGGTGAGGGTGTGCCCCAAGCGTTTCAACTTGGCGGTAAAATCGCCCGCGCCCTCTTGGGCCTGAGCGATGATGGCCGCCATCGTCTCGCTGACGTGCATCACGACCGCCATGTATAACTTTTCTTTGGTCCCGAAATAGTGGTACAGCAATGGCTGCTGTACCCCGGCCGCTTCCGCAATAGTGCGCGTGGTGACGGCCATATACCCGCGATTCATGAACAATGATTGCGCCGCCGCCAGAATATGCTGAATGGTGGCGTCTTTTTGTTTTTCTCGTTGATTCATTTTTCTCAAGCCTTTTTCGTTTATCGGTTGATAAATGGATGATATAATAATCCCACCAAGTGGAGGTGAGCCAAATGTTTCTCGCAAGCAAAGAAATCTTGCATAATAAAGCCCGCTACTTGCTGGTGGTGGTGACATTCGTTCTGATTTCGTACCTGGTGTTTTTCCTTACCGGGTTAGCCACGGGCCTCGCCCGTAATAATCGAACAGCGATTGATGCCTTACCCGGCAATTACGTGCTGATGTCCAAGTATGCCAACAAGAACCTGCTGAGTTCTGTCGTCACAGAAGATCAATATGACCAAGTCGCTTCCAAGGATACCGCGCTGCTTGGCCAAATGACCATCGTGGCGGAGAATCCCAAAACCAACAAGAAACTGAATAGCAACATCTTCGGGATTAACCTGCAAGGCAAGTTAAAACCCACCGTGACCAGCGGCCGCCTGCCCACGAAGAACAGTGAGGTGCTGGCGGATGATAGTGTCACGTATTACGGTCTAAAACGCGGGGATCGCATCACGCTGAACGGGAGTAATCAGAAGTACCATATCGTTGGATTGACCCACGATCGGCGGTTTGCCACTGTACCTGTATTCTACACGACTTTAGCCACTTTTAGACAAGTAAAATACGGTCAAAGCCGGGTGCATAATGTTTCCGCCGTGGTGAGTACCCGCAAGATGACCGACTTGCCCAAACACACGGAGCAAATCACGCGGGCCACGCTAATTAACAATATTCCGGGATACACGGCCCAGACGTCCACCTTTATGTTAATGATCGGAGCAATGATCGGCATTACGCTGCTGATTATCGGGATCTTTATGTATATTTTGACCATTCAAAAAGTCGCGATGTACGGCGTCATGCGGGCCCAAGGAATCCGCACCAGTGCCATCATCGCCGCCCTCTTCTGGCAGATTCTGATCCTGGCCGTAGTGGGCGTCGGGATTGGCATCGGCTTACTAGCCTTGACTGAAGTGGGATTACCCAAGACGATCCCGTTCTATTCCGACACCATGCTGCTCAGTATGATTGCGGGCGCCCTAATCGTCATGTCGCTGGTGGGCGGATTGTTCTCCCTGCGCCGGATTCTGCATATCGATCCCTTGGAAGCCATTGGAGGTGAATAAGATGACCACATCATTAGTCGCACTGCACCAAGTCACCAAGACCTATGGCAGCGGCCATACTGCGGTCACTGCCCTGCACCCCACAGATTTTGCGTTACAGGCGGGTGAATTTGCCACCGTCATTGGGCCGTCGGGTTCTGGGAAAACGACCTTGCTCACGATCGTCGGCAGTCTGCAACAACCCAGCAGCGGGCAGGTCCTGATCAACGGTCAAGATACCACCGACTTCAGCGAGCGGCGGCGGACAGATCTGCGCTTCAACACGTTCGGGTTCATGCTGCAGGCCAGCAACTTGATTCCCTTCCTCACCGTGAAGGATCAATTGGCTCTGGTGGACCGGTTCAATCACCACAAGCAGCACGAAATGTCGATGACTGATCTGTTTACCATGTTGGGGATCACTGACCTGGCCAATGCCTACCCAGCAGCCTTGTCTGGTGGTGAACGGCAGCGGGTGTCCATTGCCCGCGCACTGTACAACGATCCGCCGATCATTTTGGCCGATGAACCTACCGCCAGTCTGGATACCAGTCGGGCAATGAAGGTGGTTGATCTGTTGGGAGATATTGCCCACAAGATGAACCGCGGTGTGGTGATGATCACCCATGATACGCGGCTGCTTGATCCAGTGGATACGGTTTATGAAATGCGAGACGGACACTTAACCACACTGGATAGTGCGGGGTTAGCGAAGATTCGGGCCGCGGCACTATAAAAAAGAGCAATTGATTCGCTGTTATTCCCAGCCGGTCAATTGCTTTTTGTGTAGTCAGACAACCCGAAAATGACGCTGCATCACTTTCACCATTTCGTCTGGATTATCATCAATACTCGCCTGCATATATTCTACGTACGCGGTACTGTCTGGCTCAATATCAAAGGTGTAACGTTTGGCGTGGGCCAACACTTGGGCAAATACACGCTGCGTCCGCCCGTTGCCCTCCCGAAAAGGATGCCACCAATTAATTTCGCTAATTAGCTCGCCAGCGGCCTGGGTGACTGCCTGTTTATCTCCCGCATTGGTCGCTTGAAACCGATCAATCTTCTCTTGAATATCGGATTCAGCCGTGGCAAATCGTTCAAACGGAAAGAACATGTCCGTTCCGCCTTTGCCCATGTTCACGTCCCGATAATGCCCCGCCCAGTCATAAATATCAGCAAACAAATAGTGATGAATCTGGCGCACTTCGGCCACATTCTTACCCTGCAGTCGCGCCCCATCCGGTAAAACAAACGCATGCCGCTGCAAATAGGCTTGCCGCTGAATCGTTAAGACGTACTCCGTATCATGCAGGGTTTGTTGATCCGTGATATTCAACAAGTTCTTCAAAACGCCGTTGGGTTGAAGGTACGCCTGCCAGCGTTCTTGGTTATTCATCGGCTGTCCCTCGATGTGCTTTGACCCACGCTAACGTTTCTTGGGCGGTGGCTGGTTGGTCAATATGGGCCGCAAAGAATTCAATATCTGACCGAGCGGGTTGATAACCTTCATACATATTATTCGCCACGGCGTTGAGGACAGCGCGATAATCCTGTTCATTTTTAAAATGGACGCCCATGATCGTCAATTTCTCTGGGTCTCGTTCCAATGGCGCAAATTCTTGATCATTTTTATATTTTTCCAACATGGCTTTCATCTCCTGGTTAGCTCCGAGTAGTTGCAACAACTTGGCGTTACCGCCATTAGGTGCATATCGATTGCCTTCCCAGGCCTGGACTGTTTTAACAGATACACTCAATAATGACGCCAACTGGGATTGGCTAATGTGCAACCGGCGCCGGATCAATGCGACTTTGTTCAAAAATATTATCACCTAGAGTAATTATATCATACTCTTTAAGAGTATGCTGAAAGATGGTTGGTTGCTTTTTTTTTGCATGCTATGATAAACATACCCAAGAAAAGAGGCTCTGCCATGTCGCCCATCCTGACCGTTTCCCACATTGCTCACCAATTCAATAAACGCCCATTGCTGCAGGATGTCTCCTTCGTCGTTCACCCCGGCGAATCCGTGATTCTCACTGGCACTAACGGCTCCGGTAAATCAACGCTGGTGCGGATCATTGCCGGCCTGTTACGCCCCCGCCGCGGTACGGTCACCTTTGCGCCCGCATTATCGTGGGGCTGGTGTCCGGACAGCCTGTCCCCGGAAGTCATCACTGCGCAAGCGTGGCTCACGGAATGCGGCATGATGAGCGGCTTGGCTCCCGCTATCACGCAACCGCAAATTGCCGCCCTCGCAGACACATTCTTGCTCACCCCATATCTACATACGCCAATTCGGCATTTATCTAAAGGTAACCGGCAAAAAACGGCTCTGATCCAATCTTTGCTCGGTCATCCGCAATTATTGCTGCTGGATGAACCGTTGTCGGGCATCGACAAGGATGCCCGCCCGGTGATCATTCAGTATTTGCAACATTTTCGCGACACTGGCGGTGCACTAGTCACTATCGCCCACGAACCGGGCGTGATTCAGCAATTAGGAACCACGGTGTATCGGTTAAACGAGGGCACTCTATCGGTGGAAACAGCGCCGCCCCGGGCTGACATCTACATCATCCGGTACGCGCCGACAACAGCCGCGCAGCCGCTGCCAGCGGATTGGCCCGCCGCCGAACTCACGGTACCGGCTGGCGAACACGATAATGTTTTAACCACATTGATTCACCGCGGCTATACCATCCAGGAGGTGCGGCATGCGCATTAAAGGAATCCTGCTTTTCTATGCTCACCGCTACCTGCAGAGCATTTACTTAGTTTTACCGCTGCTTTTGTGGTTCATTTTTCTCACCACAAACTTTGCCATCGGTCCCCAATATTTCGCCTCGGCCATTGGCGCGAATGCGATGGTCTTGGTTTTGCTCATGGCCTGGGTGGCTTACGCAGTCAACAGTATCGTCAGCGACACCGCGTTGAGTATTGCAGTGGTGCACACGCGCTCCTGGTGGTCGGTATATTGGGTTAAATGGCTCTTCTTCATTTTGGTAGCGGGACTCTTCAGCCTCATCGGTCTCCTTTTTCCAATCGGTCGGTGGGTGCTAGAATCGACATTCTTTTTTGAGAAACTGTCAGGCTATCACTTCTTGCTGGCATTTTTCCTAATGTGGGGCGCCGCCTTGCCCGGAATGGCCATTGCCAACTTGTTCAACCGGCACCTTATCGCCAATCGGTATTTGAGCGTTTTGCTGGTCATCTTCGTGCTGGTGTGCGGTTATGTGACGCCGACCATCGCCGCGGACTATTCCTGGTGGCGCTGGGTCAGTTGGTTGTTGCCGCCCATTGGGGATACATTGAACAGCCTGACGGAATTTCGGTCACTGACAAATGGACGAGCGCTCACCTTTTTTTTGATCCAGCTCGGATATGCGGCCGTCGTAGCTGGGATAGCCTTGCTCAATCAACAACGGCGGAAAATGGATTGAATTTCTGAAAATTGGCCTTGCGCCAGCTCCCAATCTGTGACACAATCAATGTCAAGCAATCTGCGTAAGCAGTGCGCCAATAAATAACGCATGTCAGTGAGCATGCATTTGGAGGCCAATACCGTGGAATCATACAACACTAAGAGTACAAGTTTAACCCGCAATCAGAAACGGACCATCGTTTCGACAAGTGCGGGTTTTGCTTTGGAAAATATGGATGTCATGTTCTTATCTTTTGCCCTGGCACCAATCATCGCGTCGTTGCATATCAGTGGCGCTGAAGCAGGGCTCATTTCTTCGATCACCAACATTGGTATGTTAGTGGGCGGAGTGCTTTTCGGGTTATTAGGGGATCGTATCGGCCGGGTGAAGACCTTCTCGCATACGATCCTTATTTTTGCCTTTGCCACGGCGGCCATGTTCTTTGCTAAAAGTATTTGGGCGATTTACATTCTGCGTTTCATTGCCGGGATCGGTGCCGGTGGTGAATACGGTGTGGGAATTACCTTGATCGCAGAGAACTTTAAGAAACAACACGTCGGTCGAATGACCAGTATTGCCGCGATCGGCGGCCAAATCGGGGCAATCTTTGCGGCAGTGATGGCGTCATTGATCATCCCCAACTTCGGTTGGAACGCCCTCTTCTTGGTCGGCTTAATCCCAGTTGCCCTGGCGTTCATCGTCCGGGAACACCTGCAGGAAAGCCCAGTCTTCCTCGAAAGTCAGCACACTGCTGAAGGCAAGAAGAAGATCAGCTTGGGCCAACTGTTCACCAGCAAGAAGCAGTCATACCAAACCATCGCTTTAATGTTTATGGTCGTCGTACAGATTGCTGGTTACTTCGGTTTAATGAACTGGTTACCAACAATCATGCAGAAACAACTGGGAATTACCGTCTCTGGTTCTTCCATCTGGATGATCGCCACCATCGTCGGTATGTCCATTGGCATGATGACTTTCGGCAGCATCTTGGACTACTTGGGACCGCGGGTGGCGTACACCATCTTCCTGTTGGGTTCTGCCGCATCGGTTTTCTTAATCACATTTGCCATGAACGAAATCACTTTGATCCTTGCTGGTGCGGTACTGGGCTTCTTCTCTAACGGTATGTTTGGTGGTTACGGTGCGATCATCTCGCGCCTCTACCCCACCCACATTCGGGCCACGGCCAACAATCTGATTGTCAATGTCGGTCGGGCCATCGGTGGCTTCTCCTCCGTCGTGATCGGTTTCCTAATGGATCATTACAACCTGATCACCACGATGGGCTTCCTGGCTGTCCTGTATCTGTTAAGCTTCGCGGTCATGTTATCCATCCCGGCACTGCGGACGCTGAAGATGCGCCGTGCAGATGAAGACGAAGTCGCTTAACCGCAACGATTAATTAATTTCTGAATACTGAAAAATGGCGTTCTCAATTTAGCGAGAACGCCATTTTTGTGTCGTTTATCTCAAAACGGCGCCAACAGTGCCGCCTCCAACAAGTAATGCGTGGTCACATCGGTCATCTGCCGTTTACCGTTCAACACTTGATATTTATATATCCGGGGGATATCGCCGCGGTCTAAAACCACGGTCACATGCCGGCCAATGTATGGATTAAACAACTGCCAAGTGTATGTACTGCGGCTCTTCCGGACTAACCAATCTGCAGTGTGCAAACCGGCTGCCGTCAATAATCCCGCAATCACCTTCGCCCGTTTGCCGCGACCGGCCCGTGCTTTAACGGCTTCCGCCAACGGCGTAAAATCTAGAGTTTGTTCCACCGGAATAAATCCCACTCGCGGCGCCACGGCACTTAATGTATTAATATAGCGCGCACCAGTCGCATCAGAGATCTCCAGCGTCATGAGCTGATTTAAGGTTAACAAGTGCACCAGTGCCTCGGGAAAGATCGGAGCATCCGTACTGATCGCGGGTACCACCGCAGCATCTGTCCCCAGGGGCGACAACATGATGGCTTCTAATAAGTCACCCGCCAGTGCCCGCCGTGGTAAATCATCAGCGCCCTGCACGGGAAAATAAAAATGATCGATCGTGACCGCGTTGGCGCGGATGTGAAATTCTGTACCAAAAGAGAGGGCCAAATAAGGATTGGCCATGAGCCAGCGGGTATCTGTTTCCACCTTGGCAATCACCCAATGCCGCGGATTCAACCCGAGTGCCTGGACTGCCGCCTGGACTTGGATAAACTGTTTTTGTTCCGTGCCCACCTGGCCATGGGCATGGGAGACCGGAACCGTTTGGTAGTCCAACCAGGTCAATCCGGCATATCGGTCGCGGACTGCTGTTTCATTTTGGGTAGCCAGTTTCTCACTGCGGTGATTGATCAAACTCACCGCCCATTGTTTGGCAATCTGTGCATCGTGTCGTTGTCCCAGTGATTCCAATCGCATAAAGAAATTGCTCCATTCATCGACTATTCTAATATGTTAATCATACGCTTACTAAACCGTATTGACACCAATTTGCACCAAGTTGCTAACAGGTCTGGTATTATTTTAAGTGAGGAATATGGAGGGGTTTGGGTATGGTACATGATAAAAGACAATTTTGGGCGATCATCGATGGCCGCGATCCGCTGGCCGTGATTAACGCCCAGCGGACATACGGTATCAGCAATGAGGCCATGGGCTACGCGTTGGACGCAGATGAGCAGCCCCACGTGGAGTATGACAATTCCACGGAAACATTTCTACTGATTTATAACGTCTTACGGTCCGAACCGAAAGACGATCAACCCGATGCGCCATTAACCTTCTTGATCAAAAATGGCCATCTGCTGGTGATCACCACGAAAGCCACTGCGCATTTGACCAAACGCCTGCGCACCATCTTAACCAGTCTGGCGGATGCGACGCCCTTCAAGGCACTATTTGCATGCCTAGTGCCGCTCACCGATCGGTTCAGTCCGATGTTGCGCCAACTGGACGCTGACCGGCGCAGAATCGCTGCGCGCCTGCATGAACGCACGAATAAGAAGGCACTGCTCCATCTTTCCGACCTGACCTTGCGGGCCAATTACCTGGCCCGAGCCGCGAAACAAAACACCATCGTCCTACAACAAGCGTACGCCCACCGCCAAGAATTCTCCACATCTGAACAGGAACAATTAGCCGATGTGATCATCGAGGCCGACCAGGTGCTCGGCATGGCGCAGGTCAGTGCTGAAACTCTGGAACACCTCACCGATACGTATAACAATATCTTGAACAACAACCTAAACGACACCATGAAGTTCATGACGGTCTGGTCCCTCCTGCTCACAGTTCCCACCATCGTCACCGGCTTCTACGGCATGAACGTCGCCCTTCCCGCCCAGCACAGCCCCATGGGGTGGGTAATCACTCTGGGGATTACAGGTATTTTGTGGTTGATTATGGGGATCATTTTGCACCAGTGGATCAAATGACTATTTTTGATGGACGCCGATACATTTGTGTATCCACTAAACTAGTGCCACTGCGGAGCAATCGGAGGCTGAAATGGGCTCAGCTGTGGAAACGTCACAGTGGCCCGATTTTGGCCACTGATGACGTTAGGCGTGTTTGAGACCGCGTTCCTCAGCGGGCTCAAACCGCCGTCACAGCGTTCCAGCCCATTTCAGCCGGAGATTGTGCAGCAGTGGCACGGCTGAAGGGGACTCTTTACCGTAAGTCTCCGTAAACGGGCTGCGCCGACCAGAAGCTATGTCAGAAGGGAGGGCAGGCAAAAAACCTAAAACCGAGTTTTCTGCCTGCCCTCCCTTCTGACGCCGCTTCTAACCGGTCGGCTCCGCCCTCTCCCTCTTGACACGCCCTTTTTTTCGCTCTATAGTCAATACCAATAAAACAAATACGAAAAACTGCTGTGAAAAGATGAGTAGTGGCACGCGGTATTCTCAGAGAGCCGGTGGGGGGTGCAAACCGGTAATACTAACGCTGCGAACATGGTCTTTGAGCTTTACCGGCACTGAGCCCATATGCTAAGTGCCGGTGGGTGCGCCCATTATCGCGTCGGAGTATCATCCCGGTTGTACTAAGGTTACAATTTGGATCGCACTCGGTGAGGCATGACGTGTGAGCGTCATGCGAATTTAGGTGGTACCGCGTTTGCCCACAGCAAGACGTCCTTGAAAATATTTTTTCAGGGACGTCTTTTTTTATACCTGCATACATGAAGGAGCGATTTTTGATGCCAAGTACATTAACCAAAACTGTTTTCCCTTACCGTTACGATTTAGTCGGCAGTCTGTTGCGGCCGGCCCGGCTGCACCAAGCCCGTGCAGATTTTGCCGCCCACAAGATTGATCGGGCCGCCTTGACTCAAGTGGCAGACGAAGAAATCAAAAAAATCGTTGACCAGCAAGTGGCACTAGGCTTCAAGGATGTGACCGATGGTGAATTTCGCCGGTCGTGGTGGCACCTGGATTTCTACGCCGGTCTAAAGGGTACTGAATTCTTCACCCCCACAGACGGCTGGGCCTTCTCCGGCGGTGAATCCCGTGCCGGCGGCGTACGGGTCAATGCCCCCTTGGCTTACAATCCAGATCATCCTTTCTTCGCCGGGTTCAAGTACCTGCAAAGTATCGTTCCCGAGGGCATCACCGCCAAGCAAACCATTCCCAGTCCGTCAGTGTTCTTTCCCAGTGAACCGGCTCACATTATTAATGACTATTATGATGACGTACAGGACTTTTACGATGCATTGATTCCCACATATCAACACACGCTTCAACATTTCTACGACCTTGGCTGTCGCTACTTACAATTGGATGATACCGCCTGGGGAATGTGGGCTTCTTTTGCCCATAACGCCCATGAAAAGGTGTTGCAGCCGGAATGGGCAGTGCAAGCCAAAGAAGCAGTCCGAGTAATCAATGCCATTGTGGCGGACAAGCCCAAGGACTTAACCATCACGATGCACATTTGCCGCGGCAACTATAAGTCCCAGTGGGCCGGTGCCGGCGCTTACGATCCCGTGGCCGATTATCTAGCCCAGTTGAACATTGACGGTTTCTTCCTGGAATATGACGACGAACGCTCCGGCGGCTTTGAACCATTGGCCAAGATCAGTGCTAATGGCCGTCATCAGCGGATCGTGCTAGGCCTAGTCACCAGCAAACGGCCGGCTCTGGAAGACGAATCTGGTTTGCGGGCACGGATTAAGAAAGCCAACGAGTTTGTCCCACTAGCTGACCTTTGCCTCTCCACCCAATGCGGTTTTGCCTCCACCGAGGAAGGTAATGCGCTGAGCGCAGCCGATCAATGGGCCAAGCTTGCCTTGGTCGCCAAAACCGCCCAGGATACTTGGTCCGACGCAGAATAATCGATTTGAGAAAGGGATGAGTTCTCTTGGCAAACACATTGACGACGGAAAATAAGGCATTCATCAAGTCCCATCTGGTGGATCGCCATCACACGAACACGTTGAAATGGGACGCTTTACAGGAACGGTTTGGCAATCCCGATCTACTGCCGTTGTGGGTGGCGGATATGGAGTTCAAAACCGCCCAGCCGGTGCGGGATGCTCTAATCGCCCGGGTACAGGAGGGAGTCTTTGGTTATTCCTTCATTCCCGACAGCTACAAGGAAGCCTTCATCCATTGGCAACAGGACCGGCATGGGATCACCGTCAAGCCGGAATGGCTGCGGTTTGATAACGGGGTCGTGAATTCCTTGTACGCCATGGTGAACTGGCTGACGAAGCCGGGGGATCCGGTCCTGATTTTCCAACCTGTGTATTATTCCTTCGCCAATGCCGTGACCGACACTCACCGCGAACTCATTTCTTGCAACTTGCTGAATACGCCTCAAGGATGGCAGGTTGATCACGAAGCACTGCATACGATTATCCGAGACAGGAAGCCGAAGTTAGCGATTTGGTGCTCACCCCATAATCCTGTCGGTCGGGTATGGCAGCCAGAGGAACTGGAAGCCGTCTTGACCCCATTAGTGGACGCCGGCATTCCAGTCGTTTCGGACGAAATCCACGAAGACTTTGAAATTGGGGATACGCCCTTCACCTCGGTATTGTCCGTCGCCAACGGCCGCTTCCAAGACCACGTGATCGTTCTCAACGCCCCGTCGAAGACTTTCAACCTCGCCACGTTATTGCACTCCCATGTCATCATCCCCAATTCCGCATGGCGTAAGGACTACGATGATTTTATCAAGACAATCCACCAGACCGAGCCTAGTCTGTTGGGCGTGGTCGCTGGTGAAGCGGCTTACCGGCAGGGGACACCGTGGCTGGATCAGATCATCGCCATTATTCGTTACAACGATAGTCAGGTGCGTCATATTTTACACCATGGTGCACCGCAGATTCACTTGCAGCCGCTGGAGGGCACATATTTATTGTATGTGGATTTAGGCAGTTATATCCCCGCAGACAAAATCAAAGATTTCGTTCAAAATCATTGCCATCTGGCCGTGGATTATGGAGCTTGGTTCTCGCCTCAGACGCCCACCTTCATTCGTTTGAACCTGGCCACTGATCCGCAGTTGGTCGCCCGAGCGGCCCACCAGATTGTGACCGCGCTGCAAGAAACTGTCCCGCAAGCATTGTAGTTAGAAAGGAACTCCAAGATGAGCGAACAACATGAACAACCCCTTGATCCCCAATTTCCATTACATGATGATTCTTTAGTCGTCCAAGGCGCTCCCGCCCGCCACAATGAATACGGTGCAATTATGGCACCCATTTTTCTCAGTACCACCTACCGCCTGGAAGACATCAATACGGCGGGGCCTTATGAATACATTCGGACAGAGAATCCGACGCGGCAAAAGGCTGAACAGGTCGTTGCCCGGATTGATCATGCCCGCTATGCTCTGGGTTTTTCATCTGGAATGGCCGCCATTGCCACGACCTTTGAGCATTTCCACCCCGGCGATCACATTATCAGCTCTGCGAATATTTACGGTGGTACCTACCGCTTTTTCTTAGATATTCTTGGTCCGCGACAGGTCGACTATGATTTCGTCACAGATCTTAGCACCCTGTCTGACGCCGATTTCAAATCGAATACCAAGGCGGTTTATTTAGAAACACCGGCCAATCCCACGTTGCGGGTCTACGACATTGCCAAGATCGCTAAGTTAGCCCACAAGCACGGCGCACTATTGATCGTCGACAACACATTTTTGACTGGCTACTTGCAAAAGCCGCTCTCATTGGGGGCCGACGTCGTAGTTTATTCGGCCACCAAGTTCTACGGTGGTCATGCCGATCTGTGTGCCGGTTTCATTACATTGAATGATAAGGCATTGCACGATGAACTTTTCTTCTATCAAAATACGCTAGGAGCAACCATCAGTCCCTTCGACAGTTACACCTTGCTGCGCGGTGTACGAACATTGAGCGTGCGGCTGGACCGGCAGATTGAAAATGTTAAAGCGGTCATTCCCGCTCTGGAAAAACACCCTGCTGTGCAGCAAGTGCTCTATCCAGGCTGGTACTCTCCAGAGGAAGCCGCGATTCAAAAGAAGCAGGCCAAAGGACCAGGCGCGGTCATTTCCTTCTCTGTTAAGCCCGGAGTGGATCTCGGTGTCTTCTTTGAAAAGCTGCAAATGGTCGACTTGGCGGTCAGCTTAGGCGGCGTGGAATCCCTAGTCTGTCGACCCACAACGATGACCCATGCACCCTACCCGAAGGACAAACTGGAAGAAATCGGCGTCCATGACAACCTGGTTCGGTTTGCCGTGGGGATCGAAAACAAAGACGATATTATCCATGACATCAGCCAGGCCCTGACGTTGGCGCAAAACAGCGATGTGGTGCTGGATAAGAAAGTCGATATTCAGTAATGACCGCCATCTTTGGTTTTTTGCACAATCTTTAAGATTTCTCCTCCGATTCGTGTGCTGGGCCAACCACTGGTATAATAGGAACGCAGTAAGGTACCGTTTTTCGTAGACGGTTTAAGGAGGAAGATTCTATGCGTAGAAGTAAAAAAGTCTTGTTTTCGTTGGTGAGTTTCGCCCTGCTCCTTACTTTAGGGGCTTGTGGTTCCGGCAACAAAAATGCCAGTAAATCATCCAGCAGCAAGGTGAAAACCGAAAAAGTGACTAAGAAAAAGGCGAGTAAGAAGAGCAGCTCTAGCAGTTCAAGTGTGAGCAGTGCCGACTCGTCTAGTAGTGAAAGCAGTGATTCTTCCGCTTCATCGTCACAAACATCTTCGTCTTCATCCAGCAGCAGTGCGGCTTCATCAAGCAGTGCCACTTCTGTGACGACTTCTGATCAGGCGACTGCGGTGTTGAAGAACGCGGTGGCGGCGAAGTACCAGAAGGATGCGCCGTTGGTTTATGCGTTTATTAAGACTGTGCAGGTAAATGGTCAGACGGCTTACCAGATTGAAGTGGGTAAGAATAACGGCCGGAGTACGATCGCCACTTATAATGTGTTGGCTGACGGTTCTGTACAGCTGGTTAAGCAGTACGAACAATAATTTTAGGTCCACACGCCGTGCCAGTGCTACACAAGCTGCGGTGGTGTGGGGCTGCGAAGCGCAGCAAGTGCGTAGCCGCAGGCGTAGCAAGCTGTGACGGCGCTTGAAGCCCGCAAAATACGCGGTCTTCAAGACGCCTAACCACATCAGCGCGCAAAAACCGCGCGCTGTGTGGTTTCCACAGCTGAGCCCCACACCACCTCCGCTTGCTCCGCATTGGCACTAATTACATCGCAATGTCGGACAGAGCACACATCTTAAAAAAACACACAAAAACAGGCTTTTCGCCACGGTGTAATACCAGTAGCAGAAAGCCTGTTTTGTTATGTCGTTAAGAAGGAATTGTCAGGCGATTAGGCGTTGACAGTGTTCTCTTCTTCAACCTTGTTGGTCCAAGGAGTGGCAGTGTCAGCCAATACCTTGTTCAAACGTTCGATATTGTCACGACCTTGGTTCTCCAACCACTTTTGGCCAGCTTCTTCACCTTGGGCAGCGAATGGTTCAATACCCGGCTTCCAAGTGGCACGGCCGCAAAGAACACCGTTAAATGTAGAACCTGCTTGCTTAGCAAACTTCAATTCTTCCAAGAATAATTCGTTGGTCACACCAGCGGACAGGAAGATGAATGGTAAGGAAGTCGCTTCACTTTGTTCCTTGTAGTACTTAGCAGCTTCGTCCTTGCTGTAAACAGGAGATACGCCGTCATCAGTGTAGCCTTCAACAAACTTCTGATTAACAGGTACTTCCAGCTTCAATACAGAAACGTTGTAACGAGGCTTGCTGAATTCCTTGGTCATTTCGATAACCTTGTGCGGCTTAACCTTGGCAAAAGCAGCGTCAGAAGCGCTGTCCATGTTGCCATCGTAGGAAACCAGTTCCAAGAATAACGGTAAACCATTTTCCTTGGCTTCGGCACCAACACGTTCAACGAAAGCCTTCTTACGATCATTGATCGCATCGGGTTCGTCTGTATCGTAGTAAAGCAGGAACTTAACAGCGTCCCCGCCCTCTTCCTTGATCCGCAGAGCAGATTGGTTCTCAATCAAATCTGGGAAACGGCCGGCTTCAGTCACATCGTAGCCAGTCTTTTCGTAAGAAAGAAGTAAACCAGATTGGGGAGCACGAACCTTGCTAGCTGGCAGACCGTATTCAGGGTCCAACAGAATTGCACTGGCATACTTAGTCAGTTCAGCAGATACAGCCTTCTTGAAGTCCACGATTGTGGTTTCGTCAGCGGGCTTGTTGGCAGCAGCTGCCAACATCTTCTTTAAAGAACCCCGTTGGTCGATGGCCAAAGCGGAGATGACATTATTGTCGTCGGAAAGCTTGTGCAAGTGATCCAACTGTGCAGCAGTCAATTTAACACTCATTAAGACATTGCCTCCATTAATAGTTGAGAGTTTCAGAAAACCAATTACATTATATCCTAAAATGAAAGTTTTCGCACCCCCACTTACAGGATATGTCCCACTGGGTCAAAATGTGACCCAATATACGAATTTATTGTACACCAAAAAGAGTTAGGACAAAAGCTTCCGACCGCCGTGCCAATGCTGCGCAATCTACGGAAAAATGAGGGGCTGGAACGCTGTGACGGCGCTTTGAGCCCCTCATTTTTCCTCCGATTGCTCCGCATTGGCACTAGCTATTACAACATTCGGAAGCTTATCTCAACTCTAAAATAAACATTTAAATTATTTGCCGGCGCGGATTTCTGCTAGTTTGGCTTTGTATTCTTTGGCCATGGCAGTGACGCCAGCGAAGTCGTCGTGGTTGGCGGGGGCGGTAAGGTTGCTGCCGGCACCGACGAGGGTCACACCGGCGGCAAACCAATCGGCCATGTTGTCAGCGTTGACGCCACCGGTGGGCATGACGCTGAGGTTCGGGAATGGGGCCAAGACGGCTTTAACCATCGTGGGTTGTAATACGGCCCCTGGGAATAACTTAACCAGATCCACGCCCGCAGTCAGTGCGGCCTGAATTTCTGTCGGGGTCATGCAGCCGGGGGTGTAAGGGGTGGTATAGAGATTACAAATCTTGGCTGTTTCTGGATTGAAGCTGGGGCTGACGATGAACTCAGCACCGGCAATCATGGCAATCCGGGCCGTGGCGGGTTCTAAGACGGTGCCTGCGCCGATGACGACATTCTTATCATCAGCATATTTATTGCTGAGATTGGCAATCACTTGGTCTGCATGGGGCACAGTGAAGGTCAATTCAATGGCGGTCACGCCGCCAGCAATCACGGCATCGGCGATTTTTTCAGCTTTCTCCGGTGTTTCTGCCCGGACAACTGCGACGACTCCTGCTTTTTGTAACCGTAATAAACGATCCACTTTTTGCATTAATAATATCTCCATTTCTTGGTTGGTAACTGCTTACATGCACATTTTAACCCAGAACACGGGGCAAGAAAATATTAGACCTTTTGCTGAGCCATTTGGGCAGTGAAGAAATCGGTCAATTGCGCTGGTGTGGGATAGCCAGTATTATCGCCAGCTGATTGGACGGCCATGGCCCCCACAGCATTACCCCGCTGGGCGGCAGCGGCTAAGGATTGGTTATCCAATAACGCCGCAATCACGCCCACAGCAAAGCCGTCACCGGCACCGACAGTATCGACCACATGATCAACGGTAAACCCAGCCACAGTCCCGTGGTCGCCAGTGCGGGTTTGGTAATAGGCACCCGCTGGTCCCAGCTTCACGATCACGGCCTGGGTGCGGTCGCTTTGATGCAGGTAAAAGTCAGCAATCGCCGCCGGGTCTCGGCTGCCCATCAGCTGTTGGCCCTCACTGATCCCGGGCAAAATAATATCCGCCTGGGCGGCCAACTGATTAATCGTGGTTACCATCTCGCGCTTATCCGGCCATAGCGCTGGGCGCAAATTCGGGTCGAAAGTGATGGGCACCTGGTGTTGTTGAAGGAGCGCTATCAATTGTCGGGTGACTTGTAGGGCCTGTTCAGAGATGGCAGGGAAAATACCGGTCAAATGTGCCCGCCGGACATCCGCAAAATCAATCCACGTCAAAATGTGCGGATCGAAATGAGCCGCGGCCGAATCCCGCCGAAAATAGAAAGTGTCGGGATCACCGTTGGTCACCCGATCCTTTAACTGTAACCCGGTGAAATGATCCGGTGTCACTCCAATATAATCGGTCCCCACCTGATTGGCGGCTAATTGCTGCTTGATGAAGGTGCCAAACGGATCCATCCCCAATTGGGTAATGTATTGAGTGGTATGACCAAGGCGCGCCACCCCCACTGCCACATTCACTTCCGCACCCGCCATATATTTATCAAAATGCACGGCACTGGCCAATGGCACATTGGCTTGGGTCGACGCAAATAATGCCATCGGTTCGCCGATCGTCAACAACTTTGCCACAAGAAAGTCCTCCAATCTCGGTTTTTATAGGAAACCGGTTTCCCATCTGTCACTTCTTAATCATATACGCCCGGCGATTCGCCGTCAAGGACATTGCGGTTCGCATATGGAAACTTCTGCTTTTCAACTGCAAAATGGTTGCTGATACCGGACGGAACCGTTACGGTAGAAGTGATTACATGATTATTTTGAATGCTTGAAAGGGGCTTAAGTATGGCAAATACGTCCTTACCGCCAGTCATGGGCTGGTCTTCCTGGAATCATTTCCGCCAAAACATTAACGAAGATGTGATTTACCAAGTGGCCCAGGCCATGAAAGATTCTGGACTCGCTGCAGCGGGCTACCAGTATGTCAATTTGGATGACTGCTGGCAGTCTTCTGCGCGGGACGACAACGGTCATTTACAATTTGACCTGAGCAGTTTCCCCTCCGGCAAGGAATTGATTGACCGGATTCATCGACTGGGACTACGTGTGGGTTTATATAGTTCCTGCGGCCCGCTGACCTGCGAAGATATGCCCGCCAGTTACGATACAGAATATCGAGATGCCCGCACTTTTGTTGATTTGGGTGCCGACTTTTTGAAATATGATTATTGTCATGTGGTGGATTTAACCACGGACGAAAAACTCTTGAGTACGGCACCGGCGGTTGTCGGCCTGGAAATTCGCAGTCGGGAAACGAACACTTTTTTGGAATTACCAGCAGCCAATGCGCAACTGAGCGGTGCGGCCCAGTTAACCCATTTTACTGATGAGAGTCCGGCAATTACTGGTTTAAGTGCCCGCGGCGGTGAGGCCCAGTTCACGGGGCTGAATTTGCCCGCCGGAGAGTATGTGGTCACTGTGATCTACCACAAATTCAAGAGTGAAAATCGACAATTGCTGGTTGTCCATGCTGCCGGTCAGGAACATACGATGTTGTTCCCCACCACCAGCGGCTGGAGTGCCACTGGCCGCGTTCAAATCAAGATCAATGCGGCCCAGCCGATCACAGCTTTCACCCTATTGAACCCCATCACAGATCGCAAGAGCGACGCCATTTTACGCTATCGCACCATGGCTTCTGCTTTGCAGACTGCCACCAAGAGCAGTGACCGTACGACGCCGTTTATTTACTCGGTCTGCGAACATGGCCGTAATGCACCCTGGACATGGGCACCCAAATTTGCGGACGCCTACCGCATTAGCGGCGACATCCGCAACAACTGGGCCTCGGTGGTGGATTGCTATGACAAATTGAAAGCTATGCTGCCCTATGCTGTGCCCGGCAGTTACGCCGACCCAGACATGCTGGAAGTGGGCAATGGCGCGTTAACGCAGAATGAAAACATCGCCCATTTTTCACTGTGGGCTTTCTTAGCCGCACCGTTGATCCTAGGTAATGATATCCGCCATTATCAGGATTTACCGAAGGAACAGGACTGGTTGCGCATTGTGACGAATAAAGCCGTCATCGCCATCGACCAGGAAGCGCCGCATCTGCCGGCTGAACCGTTACCTGGCACGAGCAATATTGACGTACTGGCCAAGTACATGGCAGACGGCCAGGCCGTGCTCTGTATTTTTAATCGCAGTGATAACGAACAATCCTTCAGTTTGGATCTGGCACAACTACCGGCCGCGATTCATGGTGTGCCTTATCAGTACCATGGACAACCGGTCACGGAATTGTGGCAACAGACGAATTACCGGCAAGAACAGTCCCAGATTCACACGACATTGCCGGCCCATGCTGTGAATGTCTTTGCGTTAGCGAAATAGTGTCGGCGGACTCTTTTATTCCTTATGATTCAATATCGAGGCTGCTAGAAGACCAAATGTGGCCACCACGATCTAGCAAAAAACACTCTGCACATTATTTTGCTGTGCAGAGTGTTTTTCGTTTAGGCGTTGGCGACCTTTTTCACCGGTACCCGGACGCCGATCGTATTTTTATGCAGCATGTTGCTGCGCAATTGACCACAAGCCGCATCAATATCGCCGCCGTGTTCCTTCCGAATCACACAGTTGATGCCGCCTTTGAAGACGATATCGTGGAACTTCGCAATGTTCTCCGGCGTACTGCGGCTGTATTGAGGATGTTCCACCACGGTGTTGTACGGAATCAAATTGACGAAGGCCAGCTTCTTATAAGGTGAGAGCAGCTCGACCAGCTCATGCGCCTCTTTAGGATGATCATTCACGTCGTTCAGCATAATGTATTCAAACGTGATCCGCCGATTGGTCGTTTGCGTATAATAATCAATCGCCGCAAAGAGCTTCTCCAGCGGCCAGCTGCGGTTGATCCGCATGATACTGCTGCGCAATTCATTGTTCGGAGCATGGAGAGAAATGGCCAGGTTAACCTGCATGTGCAAATCGGCGAATTCCCGGATCTTATTGGCCAAACCAGATGTGGACACGGTAATGTGGCGGGCGCCAATATCCAAACCGTGCTGGTCGTTGATGATATGGATGAAGTTCATGACATTGTTAAAGTTGTCGAAGGGTTCGCCAATACCCATGACCACCACATGGCTCACCCGCTCGTCGTCGCCATTTTCATCCAAATAATGTTGCACCTGCATGATTTGGGCCACAATTTCTCCCGCAGTCAGATCCCGCTGCTTATGAATCAACCCGCTGGCACAAAATGTACAGCCGATGTTACAGCCGGACTGGGTCGTCACACATACAGACAATCCATATTCCATGTACATCAGTACCGTTTCAATCAACAGGCCGTCTTCCATGCGGAATAACCATTTCGTGGTCTTATCCGTGGCCGTTTGCTTCTGCACCACCGTCAACGGGCTGAACGTAAAGGCCTCTGCGAGTTGGGCAATCAACTCGCCGGGCAAGTTCTTCATCTCGGCAAACGCCTGGACACGGGAACTGTACAGCCAATCCCATACCTGAGCCGCCCGATACTTCTTCTGCCCATTCGCCAACATCCAGTCCTGCAATTGTTCTTGGGTCAAACCATAAATTGAATCTTTCATCCTTTTAATCCTCCGTAATCCCGGGAAACGTACTTGAGTATGTTGACAGCATACGGGAAACGCCGGCACATTGCAAGAAGCAACACACCGGCGTTAATTTCATCCTTATTTATCCTCTGGGAACCAGATCCCAATCTCCCGTTCCGCGCTCTCTTCGTTACCCGATGTATGAATCACGTTCCGAATCGGCAATGTATCCCAACTCCGGGCAAAGTCCCCGCGGATCGTCCCCGGTTCAGCATCCCCCGGATCAGTGGCCCCCGCCATGTGGTGCAGCACTTCCACTACCCGAGTTCCAGACACAATCATCGCCACGATCGGGCCCGATAACATATACTTCTCAATCCCGGGATAAAACGGTTCATTCACCAATTTGGCATAATGCGTCCGAATCATTTCTGGGGTTGCGCGGACGACTTTCAGCGCGTCAATTTCATACCGGCGCTTTTCAATCCGGCTAATAATATCACCAATATGCCCATTGGCGACTCCATCCGGTTTAACCAATACTAAGCTTCGTTCCTTTGCCATGTAGATGCCTCCTTGATTGTCGCCTTCATTGTATCAAATCGAGCAATGCCCGAAAATAGGGAACAGTGAATTAGCCGCTTTCTGAAAAAAACGCTCGACCACCAATGAACGGCAGTCGAGCGTTTAACAGAGTGACTAAATATTTTGCACTAAAACCATGATGATCGGTACAACGACCGCAAACAGGACGGTGGAGGTAGTCACGACATTCGTCGCATATTCCACATCACCATGCCCATTATCGGCCAAGATCGGCAACACGGCCAACCCGGGCGCAGAAGCTTGCACAATTAGCGTTTGAGCTTCCAGACTGGGAATACTGAAGCCCATCTTCATCCCGCCGACGATCAGCAGAGTGATCAAGGCTGGCGCTACGGCGAAGCGCCCAATCAGCGCCACGACGGTATCCCGATCGAAGCGGATGGAGGACAAACCAGCGTCGGCCAAAATGATCCCAATATATACCAGGGACAACGGGGTGACTAGGCTGCCCACATAATCCAAAGCGTTGATGGCGAAGCTCAGCCAGCTGACTTTCATCACGTCAAAGGGCAGGAACATGAAGACCAAGGCCACCAAGAAGCCGAGCAGCGGCGGCGGTAAGAGTTTCTTCCAATTGAAGCTGCTCTTTTCGCCAGTCCCTTGAGTCTTGGTCGGATCATCCCAGGACATCAGGAAGGCGCCCAAAGTCCAGGTGGATACCGTATTGACCACGTAGTACATCAGGAAGTAGGCCATGGCTTTATCGCCAAACAGAGCCATGTTCAACGGCAACCCGATGAAGATCGTATTGGCGTTGACGAACATGTTAATGAATGTCCCCCGCCGTCCCGGCCGCACTTTGAGCACTGCCACCAGGATGAAGGCCACGATATAACCGAGAATGACGCCGCCAAACCCATACACTAGGCCAGAAGACAGGCTAACCAGCTTATCCAGCGTCAACCGCTTCAATACACTGGTAAAGATGGAAGCCGGTAAAGCGACTTGCATCAATAGCTTAGAAATAGTGCCGGCGAAATTGTCGTCAAACCATTTCTTTTGACGCAGAATATACCCCAAAGCGATGATGACCACAATGGTCAGGATGCTTTGGACAGAAGTAAACAGGGCCGTCATAAGGTTTACTCACCCGCCTTTACAATTTTGACATCAGCAGGCAGCTTGGTATAAGCCGGTGTCCACTTCATGTCCGCCACCGCTTTAGCCACATCGGGAATGGCTTCCTGGTTCAGTTTTTCTGCTACGGCTTCCCTCGCTGTGGCGATGGCGACGGTTTGGCTGAAGGCACTCAGTTTAGACACTGGCGGCAGTACTGCTGCCCCCGGTTGACTGCCGTCGACGATACCGCCTAAGCTGTGCGCAGCCGCAGAAATCATACCATCTGTTAACAATTTCGCCGTAGAGGCAATGGTGCCCAAGCCCAAGCCTGGATAAACCAGCGCGTTATTGGCTTGGCCAATATCGTAAGTCACTCCGTTAAAGTCTACGGGGGCCGCCGGAATACCAGTGGCCACGAGTGCCTTGCCGTCTGTCCAGTTGATCAAATCCGCCGCCTTGGCTTCTGCCAATTTGGTCGGGTTGGATAACGGGAAGATGATCGGCCGCGGTGTGTGGGCCGCCATTTCTTTCACAATATCTTCAGTGAAACTGCCCGGAATGGTAGAAGTACCCACCAACACCGTGGGATGAACAGCCTTCACAGCAGCGGCCAAATTGGTCAATTCATCCGCGTTGGCAAATTCACTGCGCTTGCGGGCAAACGGCTTTTGTTGCGGTGTTAAATCAGTCATATCATCGAACAACAGCCCTTGTTTATCGACCAAGTAGAAGTGCTTCTTGGCTTCCTCTGGGTCCATGCCTTGCTGGATATATTCTTCGTAAATCCGGCTGGCGATCCCGGCACCGGCAGTCCCGGCGCCAAAGCTCATATAGACTTGGTCCGTCATCTTTTCATGGGAAATGTTCAATGCGCCTAAAATACCGGCCAACACAATGATCCCAGTCCCTTGAATATCATCGTTGAAGACGGTGATGGTGTCCTTATACTGATCCAAGATGTCAGCGGCATTGCTGCGGCCGAAGTCTTCAAAGTGCAGGTACAATTTAGGGAAAAGCTTCTCCGCAGTCGCGACAAACTTGTCGACGAAGGCATGGTAAGCTTCACCATAGACCCGCTTCTGACGCAGGCCTAAGTATAAATCATCATTCAACAAGTCGGCATTGTTAGTCCCGGCATCCAAGACCACCGGCAGCACCTGGCTGGGATCGATCCCAGCGGCGGCCGTGTAAACCATCAATTTACCGACGGCGATATCGACGCCCTGGGTGCCCCAGTCGCCAATACCCAGAATACCTTCGCCATCGGTCACCACGATCAGGCGAATATCGCGGCCATCCGCACTGGCCCGCAAGGCGGATTCAATATGGTCTTGATCGTTAATATTCAAGTAGGTGGCGTTTTGCGGGTTAGTGGACAACGCACTGTAATTTTCAATGGTGTCTGCGATCGTCGGATCATACACGATTGGCATGAATTCATAGACATGTTCGCTGAAGAGTTTGTAGAAAAGAACATGGTTTTCGTTGAAAATGGTCATCAAGAAAATCCGCTTCTCCAGGTCACTCTGTTTGCTTTGGTATTGTGCGTATGTCTGCTTGACCTGCTGATCCAAAGTTTGGACTGCTGGCGGTAAAATGCCGTTTAAGCCTAACGTATTCCGTTCTTCTGAGGTAAATGCGGTGCCTTTATTCAAAAATGGGTTGTGAATTAATTGCTCTGCTGTGTATTGCATATTTATAAACCCTCCCGATCTGTGTGCTGTTGCTTTCAACAGTGAGTACCGTACACCCGGTAAAATGTTATTGTCACACCCTGGGGCTGTGATAAAATTTATTTATATGAGGAGGACGAAATTTTGAATACACGGGATTTGGCGTATTTTGCCCAACTAGTGGAATTACGCAACTTTACCCAGGTCGCAGCCCACTTCGGGGTGACCCAGCCAACCATCACCCTGGCGCTGAAGCGCTTGGAAGATGAGTTTGACGCCCGCTTGATTCACCGGGATACCAGTCATACGCGCCTCACTGTCACCACCGCCGGCCGCCAGCTTTATCAGCATGCCCAGGCCATCACCAGGGAACTGGCCCTCGCCCACACAGAAATAGACCACTTGCGGGAAGAAAAAATTCGGTTCGGCCTGCCGCCGATCATCGGCAACTACTATTTTCCAAAAATCGCCGCCAAGCTGGTCACCGTGGGTCTCACCGAACAACTCATGACCCAGGGCGGCGGTTCGGGTACCCTGCTGACGATGGTCCAAAACGGCAGTCTCGATATTGCACTGTTGGGCCACAGCGGACCGTTGAGCGCCCCGGGCCTAACCGTCACCCAATTGGCCCAGGCCCCATTTCGCATCGTCGTGCCCGCGGGACATCCGTTGGCCCAACAAAAATCCCTGGCCTTCACCGCTTTGGCCGATCAACCCTTTGTCGTGCTGGATGAAGGGTACGTCCACGCCCGGGCCTTCCGTTGGTTCACCCAAACCGCTGGCGTGCGGCCGAATATCGTCTATCGCAGCAATGATGTGGGGGTGGTCAAGCAAATGATTAAGCAGGGCGTGGGCATTGGTTTTCTCACTCAAATCGCCATCACAGCGGCGGACGGGTTGGTCGCCATTCCCATCGCTCAAACCGATCAACCCCGCTTCACCATTTCAGTCGTTCACCGCACGGAGCAAGTGATGACGCCGTTGCTGACGACCTTTGCGGACTTATTGACCCATAGCCAAAAGTAATGGAGGTTTTTGCCAATGTTCGATACACTCATTTTTGACGTGGACGGGACACTGATCGATACCGAATACGTCTATGTGCACTCCCTGCAGCAAACTTTACACGACGAAAAAAAGCTGACGGTGCCCGCCAGCGATTTACTGTTTATTCTTGGTATTCCTGGGATGACCGCCCTGCAACGTTTCACCAGTGATCCGGCCGAGCAAAAACGGCTATTTGATATCTGGGTGGGCCACGCCGCAGAATTGAAGCACCATGCCCAGGTGTATCCAGGGGTCCGGGAAACGCTGACAGCACTTAAAAATCGTGGTGTTCATCTTGCTTTAGCCACGGCTAAAATTAAATTGGAAATGGATCAAGAACTGGATCGGTTTGCCTTACACGGCCTGTTTGATGCGATTATCACGGCGGATATGACCACCACGCACAAACCTGACCCAGCGCCATTGCAGGCTGCCTTGGCCCATTTCCCCAAAGGCGCCCAGGCCCTTTATATCGGCGATGCCGCTCCAGATTTGGCAGCGGCCCACGCGGCTGGTCTGCCTTTTGCATTAGCTGAATGGGGTGCCCATGATGACGGCCAATTTACAGCAGCAGATTACCGATTAGCTTCCCCGGATGCTTTACTCACCATGGTCCGTTCATAATTTCGGATTGCACTCCCCCGCCAAAACCGGCGCCACACTTTTTTGATTGCCATCATTATCCCCCGTATCCGTTCCCATTATTATATCAAAAGAACTCTCGACGGCAGGTGGTCTTATCAACTAGAATAGAGGGAGATGGTTTCTACATTCAAGATTACGAATTTTCCGAAAGAAGGATTTTCATGATTCATATTGTCACTGATTCCACTGCCCAACTGACCCCTGAAGAGATTAAGGACAACCGGATTACCGTGGTTCCTTTGCAAGTCACGCTAGACGGTAAAACCTACCGGGATAACGTTGATGTGACTCGGGCCGAATTTTCCCGGCACTTAGCCGAAGACGACGAATTTCCAAAGACCAGTCAGCCATCAGTGGGGACTTTCGTCCATACCTACGAATCCATCGCCCAACCAGGCGACAGTATCGTATCGATCCATATTGGCTCTGTACTTAGCGGTACGGCGCAAGCAGCACAAATGGCAGCGGATCAAGTAGACGTGCCGGTGACCGTATTGGACAGCGGTCTAACTGACCGAGGCTTGGCCTTTGTCGTGTTGCAGGCGGCTAAATTATCCCACTCCATGCGGGATGCCAAAGCCATCGTCGGCCAATTGACGGACTACATGAAGCAAATCACCCTCACCTGTTTCGTGAACAGTCTCGATTATTTTGCCAAAGGCGGCCGCGCCAAGCGGGCCATCGGGTTCATTTCTTCCGTGATTAAACTGAAGCTGGAATTGACCATGCCCGAGGGCAAACTAGACGTCGCCCATAAAGCCCGGGGTGAAAAAGGGATGCAGAAGATGATCAAAGGCGTCGTGGACACCATTATCGCCGACACCCACGTGAAGCATGTGGGCCTATCCTATGTGGATAGTCATACGGATACGGATCAAATCGAAAAGATTCTCCGGGAAAAACGCCCCGACCTACATATTCTCAATCGTCTCACTAGCCCAGTGATCATGACCCATGTCGGCCCCAACGGATTCGCGATCATTTACGTCTAATTCCCTTTACTTACATTTAGTAAGCTTCCGTGCTATACTATTCTTCACTGATTCAGATTCTATCCAAAGAAATCAGGTGAATAGATATGGCAGAAAAAATCGATATGGCCAGCGCCCACCGGCAACTGCACAGCCCCAATGAGAAAACAGCTGCCCGCGCCTTGAAAAACATCAAGGCTGCGAAGCGCGCGCAACAAAACTTACGCTACGCTAACCAAAACGAGTCACAAGCAAACTAACGAATCAATTTCAGGACATCCTACCATGGGATGTCTTTTTTTGTGGCACGGTAGTTGCTTATATCAGGGTGAGTGTTGACGCTCACCAACGATTAAACAAATCGGCGCACTGCCGCTAAACTGAAGGCGTCAACCCGGGTGTTTAATCCAGTTAGACAGTGTGCAATCCCACCCGGACCACAGTGTTTAACGGAGCAAACACTTGGTTACTGAATCTTACTGTAAAGGAGTCTATCAGCATGTCATTTTCAATGGTCACACGTTTTGCCCACGCCCCAGAAGATATTCAACATTATGACACCAGCAAGTTACGGGAAGAGTTCTTGATGGATAAGATTTTCAATCCAGGGGACATCTTACTCACCTATACTTACAACGATCGCATGATCTTTGGCGGGGTCACGCCCACCACAGAACCCTTGGAGATTAAGTTATCCAAGGAACTCGGTGTGAATTTCTTCCTGCAGCGCCGGGAACTGGGTGTCATCAACATCGGCGGTAAAGGCAGCATCACAATCAACGGCCAAACCGAAGAGATGGTGAAGCAGGATGGTTACTACATCGGTATGGGGACGGAGCACGTCGTTTTCGCCTCCGCCGATGCCAGCGATCCTGCCAAGTTCTATGTGGTCTCCACCCCGGCCCACAAGACCTATCCCAACAAGAAACTGCCATTTGCAAATGCCTTGGCGAAACCCATGGGCGACCAAGCGCACATGAACAAGCGGACGATCTACAAATACATCGATGCCTCGCAGATGGATACTTGTCAGTTGCAGATGGGTTATACCGTGCTGGCACCCGGTTCTTCCTGGAACACCATGCCAGCCCATACCCATGCCCGGCGGATGGAAACGTATATGTACTTTGATTTCACCGACCCGAATGCCCGAGTATTTCATATCTTGGGCAAGCCCAATGAGACTCGTCACATTGTCTTGAATCCCGAACAAGCCGTCGTGAACCCCAGTTGGTCCATCCACTGTGGTGTCGGGACCAGCAGCTATTCCTTCATCTGGGCGATGTGCGGCGAAAACCAAACCTATGATGATATGGATCAAATTCCAATGAATGAATTACGCTAATCCTGCTTCAACACTTGAAAGGAAGTTTTTATTATGGCACTAGATCAATCTCCTGAAGAAATTGCCCAACACGAAAAAGAACTGGATCAGTTCAAGATGGCCCAATACAGCCTGACTGGCAAAGTCGCCGTGATCACTGGTGGCAATACTGGTTTAGGTCAAGGCTACGCGGTCGCCATGGCGGAAGCCGGCGCGGACATTTTTATCCCTACTTACGGCAAGGATGAATGGGACAATACCCGCCGCCTGATCGAGAAGCGCGGTCGCAAAGTCGAATTCATGGACGTGAACCTGACCGAACCTGGCATCACGGATAAAGTCGTTGCCGAAGCCATCGAAAAAATGGGGCACATCGACATTTTGGTCAACAACGCCGGTATGATCCGGCGCAATCCGTTGCTGGAATCGAAGGATAAAGACTGGGATCAAGTCATCGCCATTAACTTGACCGCCGTTTATCACATGTCCTTGTCGGCTTCCAAGGCCTTTGCCAAGCAAAAGCACGGCAAAATCATCAACATCGGCTCCATGCTGTCCTTCCAAGGTGGTAAATTCATTCCATCTTACACCGCCAGTAAACATGGTGTGGCTGGCTTGACTAAGGCCTTTGCCAGTGAAATGGGCGCCTACAATGTCCAAGTTAACGCCATTGCCCCGGGCTACATCAAGACGGCTAACA
>NZ_AZEC01000014.1 GCF_001435585.1 Schleiferilactobacillus perolens DSM 12744 | reverse complement strand
CGACTCAAAGCGAACAAGCTTCGACATGGGCAAGTGAGCATCCTTCAGCAGCAGCCAGTGAACAAGCATCAACCACTCAAAGCGAGAAGAGTTCAACAACTGCGAGTCAGACTGCATCTACCACGGCTAGCCAGGTTGCATCTACGACTCAGAGTGAACAAGCATCAACCACGGCAAGTCAAATTGCTTCCACGGAAGCAAGTACCGGTGGTACCACTGGCGGTGGTGGCACTGTTACGCCAGAAACTCGTCCAGGTGTTATCATTGTAAATCCTGGGGATAGCGCGGATGTCTTCACGCAACCGGGTGGTACATTAGATAGCGGCGACACGAGCTTCACTGGTGGTAAACAAGTACAAACTTCTGGTCAAAGTGATATGAACGGTACAACTTGGTATCAAGTTGGTCCGAACAAGTGGGTTAAAGCATCTGACATTCTCTTTGAGGGTGAAAGTCGCGTACCACCTGCTGGATTGCAAATTGGTTGGATCCAAGTGGACAACGCAGCAGCGGTTTACGCAAGTCCAAATGGTGCGAGAACTGGTTTGGAATTGCTCAGTGGATCCTCTTGGCGGATCACCAGAATTGCGAATGTGAATAATCGGCTTTGGTATCAAGTTGGTACTAACCAATGGATTACTGATGGCGTTCAGTTCACGCAACAAAAGGTTCGGACAATCGGTGTGGTTTATCAATTGGCAGATGTTGTGAATACGCCGAATGGTAAGCAGCTTGTTGGACGTCAACATTTGGGCAATAACACCGCGTGGATTGCAACTGCACGGCAAGTATTAACAGACGGTTCGGTTTGGTATCAGGTAGCAACCGGTCAGTGGGTGAGTGCAAACAACTTCCTGTTGAATGGTCAAAGTCAATACTTCAAATCAAATCAGTTGCCAGTCGCATTTGCTACAGAGGCGGGTGGCACATCGATTTACACCGCGCCTGGTGGTCAGACTCTTGATCATCGGTTGGCGTTCGGTTCCGCTTGGAAAGTTACCGGCGTTGCTGCCTTTGGCAATCAGTTGTGGTACCAGGTTGCTACGAATCAATGGATTAAAGGAGTGGACTCCTTCGCTGTTGAACCGAAGCAAATTACTCGGTTACCACAGGGGACCGTTGGGGTAGTAAACTATCAGCCAGGACGGAGCACTGCGCTCTGGACAATGCCTGGTCGTGGTGTTATCCAAGGTCGCACATTGGCTAATAACACCGCTTGGAAGACGGTATTCAAAGTGACGCTTCTCGATGGTTCAACGTGGTACGAAGTTGGTCGCAATGAATGGATCAGTGGTCAGTACTTCCTGTTGAATGGTAATCAGGCACAATCGTCAGATACAACAGTCGTCCGTGTTAAAAATAATGTGCGGGCAACGGTTTATCAGGTACCGGGTCGCCAGTCGATCGGTCGCACCCTTGCACCAAATACAGCCTGGCGTGTTTCGGCAGTTGTTGCAAAAGACAATCAACTGTGGTATCAAGTTGCTAATGGTCAATGGATTAGTGGACTAGCGATTAATTAAATCGACAAAAGTACAGATACAGACACCTAGGAACACAAAAAAGAGCTTATCTCCCGAAACAATGGGAGATAAGCTCTTTTTGCAATGCACCCGGCATGGAGCGCTAACTTGGTGGTAAAAGTTCACTTTAGGCCATAGTAGTCAGAACGTAAGCACCAAATAACTGACGCCCCGAAGTCGCCACAACAAGCAGTATGATTGCCTCATCAGATAATTGGTGAGGTGACTTTTATATAAAAAACAGAATGTTGTTTACATCAATATGAATGGTCAGGTTGGCGCGTAAATACACTACCAGAACACTTTACATTGAGGACGCCTTTGACGAGACGATCATCGCGTATAACCATATCCGGAAAATAGTCGTGATGCAGTATTAAAGGTCGGGATCACAGATGCTCGTTGATATTCGCTAGACTTATCTGATATGCGGCGGGGCTGACTCATACCGAGGAATCGATGGGGCTCGCTGCAGTGGTGAAAGAATAACTCGCGGTAAATTATTATGATCAAGCACTTTACTTATTCAGTGCAAGCGGAAAAGATTGGTTCAAAGCACTCTATGTAGGATGATGGTGGGGTTTTACTGCTGCACAAATGGATTGATAACGGTCGTTTGCGAGGGTTCACTAATCATGATGCAGTAAAACCTGTTCAGCTGCAACGACTCTTAACTATCCAGTCAGTAGACCACACAAGTCATCCATTATAATTACCGAGAACTTTTTGTGATTGTTGTGGCAACTCGTGAACAAAACAGGTATGATAATTTTGGGGTGAATAAAATGAATATTGATGAAGTGAAAAGCCGGTTACGGGAGTTAAAACTCGAAATTAAAAGCGAAGAAAACAAGGGTAATTCAACACAACTAAAGTTAACGAACGGCTTGATCGTTAATGCTTTCCAAACTGGTTCACTTACTGTTCAAGGAAAAGACAAAGATGGTATAGATAATTCGGTGTGGAGAGGTAAAATTTTAGCTGGAAAGAGAGGATCTTTGAATCGAAACGTATTCGTGGTTTACGGACACGATAATGATTCTAGGAAACAACTAGAATACATGTTGAAAGATCTGGACTTCAAGCCAATAATTTTAGACAAGGTTGCGTCTGAGGGCCAAACTGTGATCGAAAAATTGGAAAACAATGTTGATAAGGCCTCATTTGGGGTGGTCTTATTGACTCCAGACGATGTTGGCTATTCTAAGTCAGATGAGCACGGTGCTATGGGCCGAGCACGGCAGAATGTAGTTCTAGAAATGGGAATGTTACTGGCAAAGTTTGGCCGTCGAAGAGTTTTCATTTTTGTCAAGGATCAAACTGATTTTGAAAAGCCGTCTGATATTGCGGGCCTTATTTATCTACCTTTTAAGAGTGATATACCGAAGGATGTGGGAGTGCTTTTCCTGAAAGAACTCAAGCCACTAGGAATTGAAGCTGATGTAACAAAGCTTTAATAATCGTGAGTTTCTTGTCCTCACACAGAAACAAGATTAGAATTCTCCATTGGGCAGAATTATCCATTTTTTCTGAGAACTTGAAATAAGCAACGAACAACTGAATCCAACACGGCCCATTTGAATAGGACAATCTGCGCGCCACACAAAATGCGTCATTGTTCGGAGAAGATGCAATGTGTCTAAAATGGTTCAGATACTCTTGTTCGTACATGTCGAGCAAATAAAAATGTTTTGTTGAAAACGTCTGGACAAAACAATCGTAAAAATTAGCGACGCTCATCTTTCCGACAAAGATGGGCGTCGCTTTGTGTTGACAGACGTGTATTTACTGTATGGAAATCCGGATAATTATCGGAAAGTGATGTCACCATAAAATGTCTGTTGTTCTGCCCCAATCAATGCTCGAGTTGTGAAATAACCGTCCCGCAGAAGAACCCCCATATTATTGACGTGGGTCAACATGTCGTTTATCTGTTCATCGGAAATATTCTTGATCAGTTCATCAATTTCATCTAAACTGCTGATGGTTATTCCCAAATGATTAGCTTTTACAAATGGCGCCACTGCCGATTGATCCCATACAATCACTGGCATTCCATGTGAAAGGTAAAGGGACAATTTATGGGGATGGTTGAAACGAGTATAACTGCCGTAATTGCCCATGTTCGAGTCACTATCCCATGCAAGTCCAAATGCCTTTGGCAGTTTGTTGATGAGATCGTCACGCCAGAACGAACCGCGATAATCAACTTGCGGATTATCGTTCAGCCTATTTTTGATGTTGTCGTCTGCGATTCCAAACACAGTAATTGGGGTTTCCTGATTCCAATCAGTAAGATACATTGACTTGAATAGATTTCCTGATAGTACGAGTGTCTTAGTGAATTCTGCCGGGGCAGTGAACAGACGCCTCCAGTCGTGGTGGTCATCTAGGTAGTCTAACAAATACTGGGAAACCATGGGTGTTTTGACACCCAGTTCTTGCAACTTCCTACCCATGGTCGGATTGTGAATAATCAAGACGTCTGCATCATTAAAGTAGGGAATCTCATCAATGCTGACACCAGAATTCGTTCCCCGCAGCAGTTCAACATCGTGGATTAGTAAAACTACTTTTGCGCCACGACGGTGCATTTGATCCAGGAAGAATCGGTCAAAGCGCGGACTAATCAAAGCGGGATACTGGTAGACGATCAGGTCGCCTTGAGCCACTGCCGCAGTGATGCCATCAATCCGTGATTGGATGGCTTGATTTGATTCATAGGCACTATCATATCGAAAAATGTGAAGCGGAGAGTATCCATTCTTTTCACCAATATCAGCGATATCATCCTTGGCTTGAGCGGTCGCATCCACCGAAGTACCCTGAATGATTCGGGTTATCCATTTACGCAAGGTCATTCCTCTTTTCAATCAAATTAACAAGCGGTTGCAGTGATCGAAAATAGACCGCTTGCTCGGCGGCTAATAGTGCTCGTTTAGTAAAGTACCCAGTATGAAGTAATGCTGATAAACGATAGACGTTGGTAGTCACATCGGCCAGTTCTTTATCTGTAAGCCTATCCATCAAAGAATCAATGTCATTCAGTTCATTCAATGCAAAGCCGAGACGATTCTCAGTGATGAATTTGGCGGGAGCAGCATCACGAGAGAGAATAACGGGAATGGCGTGGCTCAAATAGAAAGAAAGCTTGTAGGGATTATTATACTGAGCATAGGTCGCATAATTACCATCACGAGTATTCACATCCCATACGAGGCCAAGACCATTACCGATCGCTTCGTTAAGCTTGTCTCGATACAATGCACCTCGGTAATCAACACTGGGGTTGTTCCCTAATTTAGATCTAAGATCACTAAATGATGCCACCCCAAAAACTTTGATGGGCGTGTCATATGGCCAATCACCTAGAAAGGGAGATTTATTAATATTTCCAGCAAATACGAGTTGTCGCGACGGTATGTTTTGTGGTTGGCTATTGTCGATGATATCAAACATATACAACGGTATCATTGGTTTGGAGACCCCATGCTTTTGCAATGCGGTGGCCATGATAGGATTATGCACGATGAGTGCAGTAGCTTTGTTAAAGTAGCCATATTCATCAAAACCTGACATGGTTATATTGCTGCCCCGTAAGTTTTCGACATCGTGAATAAAAATTACCACATTGACACCACGCGAATTCATCCGATCAATGAATGAAGTTTCAAATCGCGGGCCATTCAAAGTGGGGTATTGATATACGACCAAATCACCTCGCTTTACTGCCGCCGTAATCCCGTCAATCCGCGAGAACATTGCCTGATCTGATTCGTAAGCACCATCATAATGATAAATGTTAAGCCATTCATAGCTCACTTGACGGCCAATTGTGGCTACGTCTGCCTTGGAAGCAGAGGTGGCATCCATGGTCGGTTGTTCGACTATTCGAGTAATCCAATGTGTCATATTCTCCCAGTCTTTCTTCATGTGACGTACTTTCACATTTTACCATTTCTGGGTGTAAAAATGGGATGCAATGACGCATCCCGCATGGTTAATTAGGCGATTACTCTTTTTCGTCGTGGTGCCGTACAAATCTCCATCCAGCGAGTAAACTGATAATCATTCCAAAAACAGCTAACCACCCGGAAGACTTCTCATCGGTTTGTGGCAGCATGCCGACTTGCGTGGCAAGGTTCAGGGTATGGGGCATAACTGATCTGGTTTTAGTGAGACCAGGCTTGCCAATGATCACAGGCACATTAGGTGTTTTGATATGCGATTCCCTGGTCACCTCCGGCACTTTACCGTCCTCGGGTTCGGTTGGCGGCACTGGTTTGGCCGGTTCAGTCGGCTTCTCGGGCTCTTCCGGCACAACCGGTTTCTCCGGCTCCACTGGGGTCACTGGCTTTTCTGGCTCCACCGGTGTCGTCGGTTTCTCAGGTTCAACCGGTGTGGTCGGTGTGCACCCGCCACCTGGTGTTTCTGGCTTGGTGGGTGCGGGGGTGATCACGTAGATCGCTGTGCTGGTTTCACTCGTCCATTCAGCATCGGGATTCACAGCTTGCACATGGGTGTCGCCAGCGGGGGTTAAGATTACCGGATAAGTCCCTGGCGCAGTGGGTGATGAAGCATCAGCGAAGGCCAAGTCCCCAGTGATGGGTTGATATGTTTCACCGGTGGATAAGGTGACGTGGTATTGACCGGGGTTCAAAATGGCCGGCTGACCATCCGCTACTTTACTTTCGGTACCACTTAATGTGTAGCTGATTTTATCCTTGGCGACGGTAATCTTCGCAGCGGCATCTTTCAGGAAGAAGAGCTGGGTCGAAAGACCGGTTTCTGCCCGCAAATCGTACGTTTTCGCCGTCACAGTATAAGTGTGGCCCGCTTGTTTGCCCGCATTGAACGTCGCGACATCGTTAAAGACAACGGTTGGATCGGCGTCATCGACAAATTGCATGGTCACTTGGTCAGTAGTGTTATCCACAGCGTCTGTGAGTGGGGTTTGGCCATCCGGATCAGTGGCCTTGAATTGGGCATCACTCAGTTGCCAGGGGGTCTTCACAGTGGCGTGCGAGTCTTGTAGTGACAGTGTGGATTGATCAGTAATCACGATTTGGGCTAACGAGGATTCTTTATCCAAATATTGGTAGGTGGCGAAATAGTATCGCGGAATGCGATTACCGTTGGTGTCCGTGGCATAGGTCATGTGGAGATTATCGGCATACCGATAGGCCGTCGCATTTTGGTTAAAGTCAGTGACATCTTTGAACTTCTGCAGAATAGCTAAAGACCCATTTCCTTGGGGCAATACTTCATACAGTTGTACGCCTAGTTCAGGATTTGCTTTTCCTTGAGTATCATACCAATTATTAATGGTAGTTTTATTGGTATCATTCCGCGTCCCACTGACGAAACCTTGCGCGGGGTCCCACGGATGACCTTGCGCCACAGTAGAATTGCGGGCAGTCACAGAAAGCGCACCGTCTTCAACGAAGGTGACATCGGTGGTCGCGACCATCGAGTAACCGGTGGCATCCGGTTGGACAAATCCATTCGTCATCCCGGTCCCATTGCTTGCTCCGCCATCGGGCGCGTTTTCACGGTATTTTCCGCCAATACTGAAATTAAGCGCATAGGTTTTACCTAGATTATCCTTATCTGGTGACCAGTCTCGCGGCAGCAGGATCATGTAATAGAAGGTGTTTCCCACCAAGCCCCGCCAAGTTGTTGCTGAAACGTGAATGGCGGGATTATTCACATAAGGATCCTGATATGGGTAAAGGGGCAGATCATGGCCATTGGCGTCTTTGGTTTTATTGGCTTCTCCCACGGTCAGAACATCGTTGGTGGCACCGTACAAGCCGCCATAATAACCATTGCCAAAGGTGTTTGGGTTCATAGACGGTTGCCGAGCGTTGCCATTGCGGTCGGTACCGTTAGTCATATTATTTGGATAGTGAACGAACTGTTGCACCACGACGCCGGTTTTGGCATTGGGGTCAGCCGTGAGTGCTTCGGGACCAAGATAGTAAGCGCCAAACAGTCCGCCAATGGGAATCATTTGCGAATCATTGATCTTTTCCGTCGGCACATATGGATTAACCGCCCCGTTCATGATCGTATAGCTTGTGGAGTTGTAGGCGACCACATAGTGTTGGGGAAATTTAACCACTTGGCTGAGTACTTGATCGCGGGCCGGATCCCAACCATTGATGAGGAACTTCCCGTCCTTCCAAATCTGACTTTGCAAAATGCCATTCTGGTTGCGATACGTACCAAAGGATGGGTAATTGGCCAAGTAGTTGGAGAAGCTGACATTGAGTTGCGGGTTGCTGCCGAGCAGTTGCTGAACTGCGGCTGGAATCGCTGTGAAGCGGTTGTTGCCCAGGCGCAGGTCGGTCAACTGAGTTAAAGCCGCAAAGCTATTGGGTAGATCGGTTAAATCATTACCAATTAAGTTCAGTTTCTGCAGATTCACCAAACTACTCAGATTGTCCGGCAAACTGGTTAAGTGATTATAGTGGGCTTTATCCGGCGTGGTGAACGCGCTTGGATACGCGTAGGTCGGTTTGCCCTGGGCGTCCTTTAACGTCATGTTTGGTGCTTGCACCGTCGGATCGTAGTCGAGGTGGACATTATTTTCTTGATTCGGGACTGCGTCAACGAAATCCGTCATACTCAGGTTGCCTCCGCCACTGTTGAGATCGTGGCCTAAACCAGTGACGAATTCGGTGTAATTAGCGCCGTCGTAACTGCCCAGATTCAAGGTGGTCAAATTGGTCAGTTGATCCAAATGGCCATCGCTAATATCGGTGAGTCGGTTATTGTTTAAATCTAAAGTCGTCACCTTTTGCAAATTGGATAGGTCGGGGAGGGCAGTGAGACTGTTGCCGTGCAGATCCAAAGTACCAGTGACATTGGTCAAGTCATTCAATGTGGGGGTCAGCTGGGTCAGTTGACTGTTGTTAGTGATGGCTAGCTTGGTGACATTTTGCAACTCGCTCAGATCTTCAATATTGGTGAGTTGGGTATTGCGGGTGATCGTCAAATCGGTCAATTGGGTCAACTGATTAATTTCTTTGGGAATTGTTTTGAAAGCATTATCGGTTAGGGTCAGCTGTTTCAATCCGGTGAACATGCCGATCCCCGTGAGGTCATTGACACTGGTTTGGGGATTAGCGGTTAATACATCGGTGGCTGGCACTCCGTCTGCGGCCTTGGCGGGAATCGTATCGCCCAGTTGCAGCGAAGCCAGGGTTTGAATCATAGTCGGCGTGACGGCATCGGCGCCTTGATTAGCCGGTAAAAGTTTATTGGCGTGCAAGGCGGTCAAGACTTGATCGCGGAAATTGGCATCCGGGATCCAGTCTTGGAAGGTGCCGCCTTGTTCGCTTAAGGCTTTTGCAGTCGCTAAGGCCGCGGCAGTATTGGTCGGTTCGACGGGCTTAGCTGGTTCGGCCGCTGCTTCGTCAGTTTTTGGTGCCGGTGTTGCGGCGCTCGTCGTCGCAGTCAGTGATTCTCCAGCTTGACTGGTCGGTGTTGTTTCTTTAACCGCTTCTGGAGATTTCACCGGATCGTCCGCTCCTGGTGCTGTGTCTTTCGCCGGCGCTGGCACTGCCGGTGTTGCGGAAGTGACCGGTGTTGTGGCGGTAGCGGTCTGTGTCGGTGGTGTTGGCGTTTCTTCTGTTTGAGTTGGTACTGTGTTCAAAGAATTTGAAGCTGCATTTGCCGGTACCGCTGCGCTTTCTTCTTCAGCAGCACCCGCTGCACTCGCAACCGAATTCTCTGCCGCCTGTAGAGCAACAGTCGCACTCGGTGTTGTCGCAGCATTCTTATCCACAGTAGCGGTGTTATTTTCTGCCTTAATCTCATCCCCGTGCACAATCCGGGTCGTTCCCATGGCTGCGGCTAGCGAGAAAGTCACGCTTGCCGCAATGACCAGCCAGTGTTTCTTGACTTTGTGCAGTTTGAAGTGGACATGTGTTTCGCTCATCTTGGTTTCCTCCTAAAACCCCGTATGACAAATATTGGCTCCTGTTGTGACGATAGCACGTTTTGTAATCGCTATTATACTAACTTCAAGTAAGCTATTTTGCAATTTTTAGAACTGTCCACTAGTGAACAAAGTTAAGGGATACTCATCATTTCTGACCCCGGCTTGACTTGCGCTCCCCATTATCCTTACACTTAATAAGGAAGCGTTTTGCAGAAAGGTGGAATTGCATTGGCAACGATTGATAAACACAGTTTGACGGATACATACACGCTGACAAATGGCGTGAAAATCCCAGTCATTGGTTTTGGTACTTGGCAATCTAAACCGGAAGATGCATACAATGCCGTGAAGTGGGCATTGGCAGCCGGCTATCGGCATATTGATACTGCGGCCGTGTATGGTAATGAAGAGGCCGTGGGTCGTGCAATCATTGATTCTGGCGTCCCCCGCAAAGAATTATTTGTGACCACGAAATTGTGGAATGAACAGCGCGGCTCCTACGACGCTGTCCTCAGTGCCTTTCAAGATTCTTTAACCCGGCTCGGTTTGGACTATGTGGATTTGTATTTGATTCACTGGCCAGAACCGGCCGCCCATCACAACGATTGGCAGCATCTGAATGCTGAAACTTGGCGGGCGATGGAACACATCTATCACTTGGGCAAAGCTCGGGCCATTGGGGTATCCAATTATATGGAACGCCACTTGAACGAACTGGCAAAGACGCAAAAGACCCCGCCGATGGTCAATCAGATCTTCCTGAATCCATATGCCCCGCAACCGGAGTTGACGGCGTACAATAGCGCTCACGGCATGTTGAACGAAGCTTATTCACCACTGGGTACCGGTGAATTGTTGAAGGATGAGACATTAACTGCTGTCGCTAAAAAGCACAATAAGTCGACGGCCCAAATCTTAGTCCGGTGGAGCCTGGAACAGGGCTTCCTGCCACTGCCAAAGTCAATTCATGAAGATTACATCAAGGCCAACGCCGATGTCTTTGACTTCGCGTTGGATGATGATGACATGCAAAAGATCGGTGCACTAGCAGGAAAGGGTCGCCAACAAGACGATCCCAGCAAGTTTACCTTCCAGAAACAAATCCCGGCATTGCATTAATTTTTGCGCATAATAAGAGCCTGAAGCGTAATTTGAAAGCTTCAGGCTTTTGTTTTGCCGTCAATTCAATTATTGAATTATTGACCAAGCAGCCAGCGATAAGCGCGGGCCACGGCGGGCTGCCAATACGCCCATCCATGGGTGCCAGTTTCGTCTTGCACATAGTCGACGGGGATCTCGGCTTCCCGCAGCACCGTGGCGAAATCGCGGACGTCGTGGACGGGGATGGTATGATCCGTGGCACTGGTTTCAATATAGAAAGACAAGCCAGTCATTCGATGGTGGACGTCGTGGGTGGGAAAATGGGATGTGTAGACCCGATCAGACCAGGGTTCTTGACCGTCATTAAAGGCGTGCAGGTGTTGCCGCAAAGGACTGGTATTCTTGAGTCGTTCCCACACCGTTGGAGAAATCAGCAATCCCTTGGCAAAGATGTCGGGGTATCGTAATACAAAGCGCGCGGCTCCGTAACCACCCATGCCAATGCCACCGATGGCATGGTGGGAGGCGCCGCTTTGAATCCGGTAGCGCTCAGCCATAGCTGGCACCAAATCGCAGATCAGCGCATCCTCCATGGCCATTCCATGGCGGGCATTAATATAGAAGCTATTGAAACCATCGACAAAAATGACGATCATCGGCCCAGCGGCCTGGATCTCTTTATCGAGGATCGCTTGGGAAGGCATGCGGGTTAAAAAATCCCGATAATTACCATACAACCCGCTCAGCATGTACAGCACCGGATACGCGGTGGTCGTATCTAGTTGATAATTGACCGGCAAATATACCGCATAATTCCAGTCAATCCCCAACAACGGCGAATACACCGTCCCGCTTTTTATCTGACTCCGTGTACTAATCATTCTTTCTCTTCTTTCCCCGATGGATAAGAACAAGTTTATTGTACCGCATTCACTGGTTTCTGAAAAAACGATAGCGATGGCGGATATTGTTGGTCAACGAAACAATTGTGGGTTATGTGGCAACTAGTGCCAATGCGGAGCAAGCGAAGGGGAAATGGGGCTCAGCTGTGGGAACCGCAATAATCTTGCCCCGGTTCTGGGCAAGATTATATGCGGTTAGGCGACTTTGAGACCGCGCCCCTCAGCGGGCTCAAAGCGCCGTCACAGCGTTCCAGCCCCATTTCCCCGTAGCTTGCGCAGCATTGGCACGGCCGCAGCCCGACTTTTTCACACCTATCCCCATTATTTTCAGAACAGTGCTAAAATCAAATCATAACCAAACTCACTTCCAAAGGGGTCCTTTCACTATGTATATCAGTCATTCAAGTTGTACCGCCATGCTGGTCGGCAAAGAAGCCAGCGTAGACCACGCCACCATGATTGCCCGCAACGAAGATGCGGAGGGCGGCATCAATCCCAAACGCTTCATCTATGTGCCTGCCCAGGCTGCCAGCCGGGAGTTTAAATCCACCTTCAACGGCTTCCACGTCGAGCTGCCAGGCAATGCGTTAGGCCACACCCTGACCCCCATGGCCGATACGAGTATTGATGGTGAGTGGGGCGAAGCCGGTATCAATAGCGCCAATGTGGGCATGAGTGCGACTGAGACTGAGTTCACCAATGCGGCAATGCTGGGCTTAGACCCCTTGGTCCCCGATGGGATCGGTGAAGAGGCAATGGTCAGCTGCGTGCTGCCGTTCATCAAGAATGCTCGGGAAGGCGTGCGCCGGCTGGGTGCACTGATCAGTGAATACGGCACTTGCGAAAGCAACGGCATCGCGTTCAACGATGTCAACGAAGTGTGGTACTTTGAAACCGTCGGCGGCCATCACTGGGCGGCTCAGCGGATTCCAGATGACGCGTATGTGATCGCGCCAAATCAGACTGGGATTCAAGAAATTGATTTTAAAGATACCGATCGTTTCATCACCTCCCCGGATTTACAGGAGTTTGCGGCCAAGTATCACTTGAACACCGCCAAGGAAGGTTTTAACTTCCGGGAAATCTTCGGCGAAGATCTGCGCAGCGACCGGTTTTACAACACGCCCCGGGTGTGGGCGGCCCAACGCCACTTCCAGAAGGATTTGCCGGAAGTGCCGGAATCCCGGGAGTTGCCGTTCATCCAGTATGCACCCCGCAAGATTTCTGTCACCGATGTGGCGATGGCCTTAGCTGATCACATGCAAGGCACCCCGTACGATCCTTATGGCCGCACCGGCACTGCGGAAGAAAAAAGCCGGTATCGTCCCATCGGCATGAATCGCAACCAGGAGATGCATATCCTGCAAATCCGTCACGATGTACCGGAGAGTTACCGGGCGATTCACTGGGTGGCCATGGGGATGAATCCCTTCAACTTCCCGGTACCGTTCTTTGCCAACGTGCACGATACGCCGGCGTTCTTCAAGAATACGACCAACGATGCCACCACCGAGAATTGGTACTGGCTCAACAAGATCATTGATAACATGGTTGACCCGTTGTTCACTAAGCAGGATCAAGACGTCATGAATCGAATCCTCAATTACCGCCGCGCTGGGTTTGCATTGGGGACCGGGGCAGTGGCCCATACCGATGCCACTTTGGCTGCCGATGATGCCGCTGCAGCAGATCAGTTAACTGCCGCCAATCAGGATACGGCCGATCAAGCCGTGGCCCTGACGAAGCAGCTCCTCACGGATGTGACGACGTTGGCTGCTGATCGGTTGACTTTACAATTTGAAAAAGGCGGAGAAATGTAACCGGCATCCATATATCAAACAGTCGCTGAAAAGTGGCTGTTTTTTCTATTTGCAGTATTAATCACAAGCTAATTGCGAGCATTTTTGGTCGGAATTTGGTATTAATGTGATGACAAGTGTTATCTTTGTCTGGTCCCCACCAGTGAGTGGGAAAATGGAATATACAAATTCGATATTTGCATATTCTCAGAATTTAATGTAACATGGTAAACAATTATTTAGGCAAAAATGAAAGGACGTGGCGCTTACGGCATTCCTCGAAATTTCCAATCTGCGCAAAGTATATGGAGACAACGTCGCAGTATCGGACTTTAATATTTCAGTTGAACGAGGTGAATTCATCTGTTTCATCGGGACTTCTGGTTCAGGGAAGACGACGACAATGCGGATGATTAACCGGATGAATGAACCAAGCTCTGGAACCATTAAAATAAATGGTGAAGACGTGACCAAGATGGATCCAGTGAAATTACGTCGGCGGATCGGTTATGTGATTCAAAACATCGGTTTACTGCCGCATTTGACCATTAAGGACAATATTTTAATGGTCCCCAAGATGTTGAAGTGGGATCAAAAACGGATGGACGAGCGGGCGGTCGAAATGATTAAGATGGCCGAATTGCCCGAAGACTACTTAGATCGTTACCCTAGCGAACTGTCCGGTGGGCAGCAGCAGCGGGTCGGGGTCGTGCGGGCATTGGCCGCCGACCAAGAATTAATCTTAATGGACGAACCCTTCGGTGCGTTGGACCCGATTACCCGGGATGCCTTGCAGGATCTGGTCAAGGATCTGCAGGAACGCCTGGGTAAAACCTTTGTCTTCGTGACCCATGATATGGACGAAGCTTTGAAGTTGTCGACGCGGATCGTGGTTATGTCCCACGGTGAAGAAGTGCAAGTGGATACGCCAGAAAACATTTTGCGTCATCCAGCCAATAAATTCGTGGCGGATTTGATCGGTGAAGATCGTTTGATTCAGGCGAAACCGACCATCACGACAGTTGGTCAGATTGCTCGGCCGGCGGTATCCATTGTTCAAACTGCGACCTTGCGAGAAGCATTGACCTTGATGCATCGAACTCGGGTTGATACGCTGCTGATCACCGATCCCGATGGTATCTTGCGCGGGTATGTGGATTTGGAAACCATTAACGATCACTTCCACACTGCCGATCGTGTGGAGCAGATCATGAACCCCAAGGTCTTCTATGTTCGGCAGAGTGCTGTGATCTCCGATACGGTAGACAGAATCTTGAAGCGGGGCTACCGGAACGTACCCGTGGTGGACAACGCCGGTAAGTTAACCGGGATTGTCACCCGCGCAGCTCTAGTGGACATGGTGTATGACGCATTAGGCGGCGGTACCAGCACTGGGTCAGACAACAGTAAAGACGATGATGTACACACGCCGGATACCGATGTCGGCACTACCGATGTTAAGGAAGGCGCACAATCTGTAGAAAAAGCAAAGTCGGACGATAAGGAGGAGGTGCACGCCAATAATGGTTAGTTTTCTTAATCAATACGGTGGGCAGCTCATGCAAGAGCTGGGCGAGCATATCTACATTTCTGCTGTTGCCTTAGCCTTAGGGGTCATTGTCGCAGTGCCGTTGGGCATCTTACTGACCCGGGCCAAAAAGATTGCGGGCTTCGTCATTGGTTTGACCAGTGTCTTGCAGACAATTCCGGCCATGGCCTTGCTGGCGATGATGATCCCGATCTTTGGGATCGGGACGACTCCGGCGATTGTGGCACTGTTCATATACTCTCTGATGCCAATTCTGCGGAATACATACATCGGCATGTCAGACGTCGATCCGAACTTGCTGGATGCGGCCAAGGGTATGGGAATGAGTAACTGGCAGTCGATCAGATGGGTGGAATTTCCCCAGGCGGCCGGCGTGATTATGTCCGGTATCCGACTTTCTGGCACCTATGTTATTGCCTGGACCGCACTGGCTTCCTATATTGGGGCCGGCGGTTTAGGGGACATGATCTTCAACGGGTTGAACTTGTACCGGGGCGATTTGATCCTGGGCGGGTCCATCCCAGCCATTATCTTGGCACTGGTCGTGGACTGGCTGTTGGGATTGGTCGAGAAGAGAGTCACCCCAGCCACGACCCAGGAGGTGTGAGTATATGAAAAAACGATTTAGCAAAAAACTCACTTTCCTACTGGCTGGTTTAATGACGGTCTTGTTTCTCGGTGGATGTTCTTTCAGTTGGCCCGGTTTAGCGGGGACGTCATCTGACACCATCAAAATCGGTTCTCAGAATACGACTGAGCAGCAGATTATGGCCAACATGCTCCAACAAATGATTCAACATTACGATAAGAACACGCCCACGACTATTTTGAATAACTTGGGTTCTGGGAATGTCAGTTTCGAAGCACAAAAACGCGGCGATACGGACATGACCGCTATTCGCTACAACGGGACAGACTATCAGACGGTCCTTAACTTGAGTGGCGAAACCGATCCGAAGATCGTGAATGATCAGGTATTTAAACTGATGCAGTCCAGGTACCATATGACCTATTTCCCAAGTTATGGCTTTGCGGATACTTATCAGTTCATGGTGAGCCAAAAGTATGCCAAGCAAAATAACTTAAAGACAATTTCGGACATGAAACGGGTGGCGCCAGACATGCGGGTCGGGATTGACCAGATTTGGGCCAACCGGCGCGGTGATGGCTATTCTGCCTTCCAAAACACCTATGGGTTCAGTTTTGGCCATGTCTATCCGATGCAAATCGGGCTGGTCTACGATGCCTTGGAGGCCGGTAAGATGGATGCCGTGTTAGGGTATTCCACTGACGGCCGAATCCGTAGTTACAATTTGAAATTGTTGACGGATGACAAGCATTTCTTCCCACCGTATAACGCCAGTGTCGTGGTCAACGATAGTGCCTTGAAGGCTCATCCGAAGCTGAAGGGAATTTTGTCCCGATTAAATGGCAAAATTAACCTGACTACCATGCAGGAATTGAACTATCAAGTGGATAACAACTTGGTAGAACCTGCTGTGGCCGCGCAACAATTCCTGGAGAAGCACAACTATTTTGAGAAAGGAGCGGATTAACCTATGCAAGGCATGAATCTTTGGCAACAATTGGTGTATTACTTCACCCATAACGGTCAATATATCCTGGATCAGTTTAATCGGCACTTCCTGATCTCAATCTATGGCGTGATTCTCGCGGCCCTCGTCGGTATTCCCATCGGCGTCTATATCTCGCGGCACAAGCACCTCGCTGCGTGGGTTGTGGGTGCGGCTAATGTGATTCAAACTGTCCCTTCTCTGGCCATGGTGTCCATCATCATGCTAGGGTTGGGTCTCGGCGTGAATACCGTTATTTTGACCGTGTTCCTTTACTCTTTACTGCCGATCATCAAGAATACGGACACCGGCATGCGCAACGTCAATCCGGACATTCTGGATGCTGGGAAGGGAATGGGCATGACGCGTTGGCAGATTCTGCGTCAGATTGAGCTGCCGTTATCCCTATCCGTGATTATGGCTGGTCTGCGTAATGCGTTAGTTCTCGCCATTGGGGTCACTGCCATCGGTTCCTTCGTGGGCGCTGGCGGTTTAGGGGACATCATCATTCGCGGGACCAATGCCACGAGTGGTGGGGCGATCATCTTAGCTGGGGCACTGCCCACAGCCTTGATGGCCATTATCTCCGACGGTGTTCTTGGCTACCTGGAACGGCACTTTGCCGCGCGGACTCAGTAATCAGTTGCACAGTAGTCCGCAATTTGGTAACATCAAGGCAATATATTTCCTGATTGAATTGGTCCCAGTAGAGTGTCAGACCACTGTTTAGAAAGCAAGCGGACGCTGCAAGCTTGTCAGTGCTGGCATTCGAATTACAGCCAAATAATGAATCAGGCGGTCGTTGATCGTTAATCGAACGAGTGGGCGCACTAGCGCAAACTGGGTGGTACCGCGGCAAAAAGTCGTCCCAATACAATCAACATTGTATTGGGACGACTTTTTTTGTTTGCGGCCGGCCAACGACTAAAACAGCAAGGGAGAAGAAAACAATGGATTTAATTGAAGATTTACAGTGGCGCGGCGCCATTAACCAACAAACCGACGCCGAGGGGTTAAAGGCGGAAATCGCGAAGCACCCCGTCAGTATTTACGTGGGAACAGATCCCACTGGCGATTCACTTCATGTGGGTCATTTGATCCCTTTCATGATGCTCAAACGATTCCAGGAAGCAGGCCACCATCCGGTAATGCTAATCGGCGGCGGTACTGGGTCGATTGGTGACCCGTCCGGCCGGAATAGTGAACGGGTACTGCAATCCATGGACCAGGTACGGGCCAATCAGGAAAAGTTGACGGCCCAGTTGGTCAAATTGTTTGGCACCGAAGATTTTCAGGTGGTGAACAACTATGACTGGTTGTCCAAAATCTCGATTCTGGATTTTCTGCGGGATTACGGCAAGCTTTTCTCCATCAACAACATGCTGAATAAGGAAGTTGTTGCCAGCCGGTTGGAGACTGGGATTTCGTTCACCGAGTTCACATACCAGATTCTCCAGTCTGTGGACTTCCTGCATTTGTACAAGCACAACGATGTCCAAGTGCAAATGGGCGGCGCCGATCAGTGGGGTAATATTACTGCCGGGGTCGACTTGATTCACCGGGTTGAAGGGCCAGAGGCCAAGGTGTTTGGCCTGACCATCCCGTTGATGTTGAAAGCGGACGGTACGAAGTTTGGGAAGTCCGCCGGCGGCGCAGTTTGGCTTGATCCGAAGAAGACCACACCTTACGAATTCTACCAATTCTGGTTAAATCAAGACGACCGTGACGTGGTGAAATACTTGAAGTACTTCACCTTCCTTTCCCATGAACGGATCGATGAATTGGCCCAGGCTGTTCAAGAGGCCCCAGAGAAGCGGGAAGCCCAGCGGACACTAGCCCAAGAAGTAACCAAGTTCGTCCATGGGGCAGCCGCTGTAACGACTGCTGAGAAAATCTCCCAGGCCTTGTTCTCCGGCGACCTGCGGGAACTGACCGCCGATGAAATTACCCAAGGGTTCAAGGACGTGCCGTCTGTCGACGTCCCTGCCGGTCAAACCAACATCGTGGAGTTCCTGGTAGACTTGACGCACATTGAACCGTCCCGCCGCCAAGCCCGAGAGGACGTTAAGAATGGCGCCATTTATGTCAACGGTGAGCGCCAACAAAGTCTGGACTTCACGGTGGATACCGAAGCTGCTTTTTCCGGTCATTTCGTGATCATTCGGAAGGGCAAGAAGAAGTACACATTGGTGAAAGTTCAAGAGGCATAATTGTCATGGGAGTTTATGTGGACGATATCCGCTCAGCGGTCTACGCTTTTCCTCTGATTGCCTTTGTGCTCACGCTGCCGTTTATGTGGTGGCATTATCATAAGTACCATGGCATTTCCCGCTGGCGGGTATTTTGGATTTATATCTTTGTCTTTTACCTGCTGTGTGCGTATTTTCTGATCATTTTGCCACTGCCGGAGCGATCTGTGGTGGCGAAGTTAACGACACCGAAATATAATTTGGTACCGTTGACCTTTGTCCGGGAGTTTATCAAATATAATCCGCTGCAGCTGAGCAATCCCCATACCTGGAAGGCCGCGCTGCTTGCGCCCAGCATGATTCAGCCTGCCTTCAACGTGGCACTGACGATTCCGTTTGGGGCGATGCTGCGGTATTACTTCCACCGGCCGTGGTGGCAGGTAATCATCGGTACTTTCTGTTTGTCATTGTTCTTTGAGTTGACCCAACTCAGTGGGCTTTATGGATATTACCCGCGGCCATATCGGTTGTTCGATGTGGACGACTTGCTGCTGAATACCAGTGGCGGTTGGATTGGCTGCGGTATCGCGCGGATCGTAATGCCGATTTTGCCCACAGACGAGCAGATGGATCGCAGTGCTGCTAAACGGGTGGACAATGTCTCCATGTGGCGGCGTCTGGCCGGATTTGTGATTGACTGGTTAGTCGTGGCGATCGTGACCACGATTCTCGGCATCGTGGGCGGCCTGGTTGCGTCTTTGCACTTCCTCGGCGACAGTTGGTTTTTCTACTTGTTCTTCCTCTTCTGGATGGCACTACCGCCGACATTTGGCCAGCCGACACCGGGCATGCGGGTGGTGCGGCTTACGATGACGACGATGCAGGGTCAACCTGTTCACTGGTGGCAGCCGGTGTTGCGGATCCTGGTTGGCTACGGTACACCGCTGGCAACGATCTTTGGTCTGACAGTGAGTGTTGACGCGATCAATGGCATTGGCTTCAGCCGCTTCACGTGGGGCGGTGTCGGGATGATTGCCAGCCTTCTGCTGTTGTCGATCATGCTCGGTGATTGGCTCTGGGCATTGGTGTTTCATAACCACACGATGATCTTTGAATCAATCACGCGAACGAAAATGGCGAATAAGGAATAAAAAATCGGGCACCAGTTTTTTTGACTGGTTGCCCGATTTTATTGCCATCATTTCTTCTTGAAAATCCACTTGGAAAATACGTAATTGATTAAGATGACGACGATTTGATCGACCAGTTTAGTCAACATTGCCCCCACATGCAGCAAATCAATTCCGATCCACATGATAGATTGATCAATCACTAAACTCGCACCGCGGGCTCCGAAGAACAGGAACATCTCTTTCAAAAAAGCCCACACAGTGGTGTACCGGGAATGAAACACCCAGGTTTTGTTGGTGAAAAAAGCGAACAATACGGACAGGAACCAGGCAATGATGTTGGCTACTGCCCAATTAATCCCCATCTGTTCATGGGTGACCCAAAACACCACCAAGTTAATTAATGTCGTCAGCCCGCCAAAGAAAACGTAAGAAATAAAAGCCTCATACTTCTTAAAAAGTGCCCGAATTTTATCCATGACCATCCTCCGTGATAATATCCATCACAGTTTACCCGTTTCCCGTTATCCTGGCAATTGCCGAGAGGATATACATAGTGTGTGCTCACCACTATCTAGTGCTAATGCGGAGCAAGCGAAGGGAAAATGGGGCTCAGCTGTGGAAACCACACCGCGGCGCACTTTGCCGCGGATGTGGTTAGGCGTGTTTGAGACCGCGCACTTTGCGGGCTCAAACCGCCGTCACAGCGTTCCAGCCCCATTTTCCCGCAGCTTGCGCAGCATTAGCACGGCCGGCGCGACATTTCGAACAGCACCCGCCACGAGCAAATGTTCTCATCAATTAAACAAAAAGTTAAGGAGAGATAAAGCGGTAATCTACACGTAACTGTACTGTAACCTTCCTCTGCTATCCTTGATAGCGTTGCAGAGGTTGATGCATTGCAGATCTGCACAATACAAGAAAACGCGGGAGTGGAATTCATTGAAGACAAGCAAACAGGTATTACGGGCACTGACAGTACTAGCATTAAGTGGCACTTTGGCCACCAGCATTAGCGGTTTGGCAGGCATTGCCAAAGCCGATGACGTCAGCGACACCAAAGCTAAGATTTCTGACAATAAGTCTGATTCAGCAAAGCTGCTTGCAAAAGTTCAAGAATTACAAAGTAAAGTAGACGACATCAACAACCAAGTTTCTGAAAAAGTTGTCGATATTCAAAATAATCAAAAAGCCATCGCTTCAGTAACCAGTGAAATTGCTGCATTTGACGGCAAAATCACAGCAGCACAAAAAGAAGTGACAGGTCGCACCAACGTATTAAAGAAGCAACTGGTTGCTTTACAAAAGCAATCTGCCAATTCTGTCTCTGGTAATGTTTACTTGGATTTCATTTTAAACAGTAAAGATTTCTCCGATTTGATCAATCGTTCCATGACCGTTAACAAGCTGTCTGACGCTAACAAGGATGCGTTGGATGCCGTTGATGCCGCCAAGGAAAAGTTAGCCACACTGCGTCAAGATAAGGCCGACAAGAAGCAGGCTTTGGTTACCAAGGAAGCGACTTTAGAAAAACAAAAGAGTCAATTAGACGATTTGAAGAGCCAAGCGCAGAAGCAACAAGATCAATATAATGATGAATTAAACGATCACAAGGGCGAATTAGCCGCTTTGGAAAATCAATTGAAGCAACAAAACGAAGATGCAGTGAAGAAGCTGCAGGAAGAAACAGCTAAGCAAGCCGCTGCCCAAGCAGCGGTGGCAGCAGCCAGCAAGTCAGCCACCAGCACAGCTGCCAGCAGCCAAAGCAGCAACAGCAATTCAAGCAGCAGCGACGCCAGCGTTTCCACGCCTTCCAGCGGTAAGAACATGGGCGGTCTGATTGCCAACGTGCAACAATTCCTCGGTGTGCCTTACGTTTGGGGCGGTACTACACCGGCAGGCTTTGACTGCTCTGGTTTGATCTATTACGCCGCTAACCTGTCTGGTATCAGTCTGCCACGGACTTCTCAAGCACAGAGTACAGTGGGTACTTACGTATCTGTCAGCGACTTACAAGCCGGTGACTTGGTATTCTGGGGCGGCGTTGGTTCAGCTCACCACGTGGGGATCTACATCGGCAATGGCCAATACATCCATGCCCCGCAACCTGGTGAATCTGTGACTGTCCAAAGCATTCAATACTACCGTCCAGATTTTGGTCGGCGCATCTAATCCACTTTAACAATTCTTGGAAGTCTCGTCTCTTTGGCGGGGCTTTTTTTATTCCCACTTATCTGATACGAGGTCTCCTTTTTCAATCCAAAATGCAATAATTGCCCCATGTTGTGGTTGTCTTTGGTAGAATAGAGATAGTTAGATTTCGAGGAAGGTTTAATTGAATGACAAAGACGAAGCGTAACGAGTTGTGGATCATCACGGGCGCCGCCGGGACTGGGAAAAACACGGTGAGCGAGTATCTCCATACCCAGTATGGGATTCCCCGGGTTTTGACCCACACCACGCGGCCCCCGCGTCCCGGTGAAGCGGATGGGGTGTCCTACTATTTTGAAACACCAGAATCATTTGCGACCAAGCATTTGATTGAACAGGTCACTTATGATGGCCATCAATACGGCTCTTCCCGGGAAGCTCTGCAAAAGGCATGGGAGCGGCACCGGATCGTCAGCCTGGTCCTGGATACTGAAGGGGCCAAGAGCTATATTCGTACGTTTGGCGATCATATTTTCCTGCTCTTCATCACGGTGCGTCATCCGGCCAGTCTGCGGGAGCGTATGATTGATCGGGGTGACCAGCCAGTCGCTGTGGAGGCTCGCCTGCACAGCCCAGAGTATCAGCGTGATTTGAAGCTGCCTGATGAGCTGAGCCAAGTGGCCCACATTATCCACAACGACACGTGGGTGGAAGCCAAGAAAGAAATCGATACACTGCTCAAGCAGGAAGCGGTCCGTATGCAAACTGAGAAGTATTAATATTTGATTAGAAAATTATCTGAACAAACACGTTTATACCAGGGTTTGTTCGCCATTAATTTACGAACAAGCCAGTTGTTGCCGAAACTTTTTTGGGTTTTGGCGTGACAATTGGCTTTTTTCTAATGTATTATTAAGTAGGAACATTTGTGCAAAGGAGATGCAAAGCCATGTCGATGATTGAATTTCATGATGTTGAGAAGTATTACGGCAAGTTTCATGCCTTGTACCATATCAACATGACTGTGGAAAAAGGGGAGGTCGTCACCATCATTGGGCCTTCCGGATCTGGTAAAAGTACGTTACTACGCACGATCAATGGCCTGGAACGGATCAGTTCCGGCCAGCTGATCGTCAATAATTTTGACCTGGCAGATAAAAAGACGAACATGGACCGCATTCGTAAAAATGTGGGCATGGTCTTTCAGCATTTCAACCTGTATGCAAACAAGACGGTATTGCAAAACATTACATTAGGACCGGAGCTGGTATTGAAAGAGCCTAAGGATCAGGCTGAAGAAGAAGCCCATAATTTACTGGACTTGGTTGGCTTGAACGATAAGGCTAAGAGTATGCCCAGTCAGTTATCAGGGGGTCAGCAACAACGGATCGCCATTGCCCGGTCACTGGCGATGAAGCCGCGCGCAATTCTATTTGATGAACCCACGTCTGCGTTGGATCCGGAAATGATCGGCGACGTATTGAACGTCATGAAGAAAATTGCGCAGCAAGGCATGACCATGATCGTGGTGACCCACGAAATGGGGTTCGCTGAAGAAGTGGGCGACCGGGTCGTGTTCATGGACCAGGGCCATATTCTGGAGGACTCTAAAGACGTCAAGGCATTCTTCAACAAACCCAAAGATCACCGGGCGCAAGAATTCTTGAGCAAGGTTATCAACCACTAGAAAGAAGGGCTGGCTATGCGCAGATTAAAAAAATGGTTATGGCTGTTGCCACTGCTGGCGCTATCCCTTTTATTAACCAGTTGCGGCAGTAATTCACTGGCTGCAGAGAGTGTGCTGCAACGGGGCAAGGAGACCAATTCAATTACTTGGGGGGTCAAAAATGATACCCGCCTGTTTGGCCTGATGGATATTTCTGATGGCGAAATCAAAGGCTTCGATATTGATATCGCCAAAGAAGTGTCCCGGCGAGTGTTCGGCCAAAACGTGAAAATCAACTTTGTCCCTGTCACCAGTCAAACCCGGATTCCGCTGTTAAAGAACGGGAATGTGGATGCGATTATCGCCACGATGACGAACACGCCGGATCGACGCAAAGTCGTTGATTTCTCGGATACTTATTTCAACGCCGGGCAATCTATTCTGGTGAAGAAAGGCAGTAAGATTAAGAGTGTCGCCGATTTAAAGGCCGGCACCAAGGTGATTGGGGTGCAGGGATCTAACTCCGTACAAAATATTAAGAAGGTGGCCCCGGATGCTCGGGTTTTACAGTTAAGTGATTACGCCCAGGCGTTTACGGCCCTGCAATCAGGCCAGGGCGACGCGCTGACGACCGATAATGGGATTCTCTATGGGATGTCTGCCGATAACCCCGATTACGTCGTGGTGGGCAAGACGTTCACTAAAGAGCCGTATGCGATCGCCGTCAATAAGGGCCAACGGGATTTCTTGGATCAAGTTAATTTGGCGCTCAAGTCCATGCGGGCCGACGGTGTATATAAGCAGATCGAGGATAAATGGTTCGGCAACATCGCCGGCTTCAGTGATCGGAGTGATAAATGATGTGGCAAATTTTTCGAGATAATTTTGGCTTGTTCATGCAAGGTCTCGGCTACACAGTCGGAGTCAGTCTCCTATCACTGTTTTTCTGCTTAATTATCGGGACCATTTTTGCATTGTTAGAAATCAACCCCAAGCGGTGGGTGCGGGTCATTGGGAAGATCTACGTGGAATTCTTCCGGAACGTACCGCTGCTGGTCATCACAATGTTCTTTTATGTGGTGGTACCGCGGTTGGGCGTACCGTTATCTGGCTTCGCTGCTGGGGCGATTGGGTTGACCATCTACACCTCGGCGTTCATCGCCGAAACGGTGCGGGCCGGTATTCAATCCGTCGATCCAGGGCAAATGGAGGCTGCGCGCAGCAATGGATTAACCTATGTGCAAACGATGCGCTTCATCATTTTGCCCCAGGCAATTAAAATCATTGTGCCGCCGTTGGGCAACCAGTTTATTAACTTGGTGAAGAATTCCTCCGTCCTCGCCTTCGTGGCCGGTTTCGATTTGATGTATCAGGGCAATTTGATTGCCTCCAATACTTTTGAAACCACCACGACGTATGCCATTGTCGGTGTCTTATATTTGATTATCACGATGCCGATGAGCTATGCCATGACGTATTTGGACCACCGATGGTCCGGCAGTGTTAAGGAGGAGGAATAGCCATGGGTGATTTTGCAGGAGCCTATCAATGGATGAATATCCGCTTCCTGTTGGAAGGGTTGCAGGTGACATTGATTTTGTCGGCTGTTTCCATCGTGTTTAGTTTCTTGATTGGTGCAGTCTTTGGCCTGTTGAGATATATGAAGATTCCGGGGCTGTCCGTGATTGTTGGATTAATTATTGACATCATCCGGAACTTGCCGTTGCTGCTGATCTTGTTCTTTACGTATTTCGGATTACCTAACATCGGAATTCGATTGAATGCTTTGCCCGCCGCGATTGTGGCGATGACGATTTTTGAATCGATGATGTTGGCAGAAATCTTCCGGGGCGGTATTCAGGCCGTTGATCCGGGACAAATGGAGGCCGCGCGGAGCAATGGATTGAGTTATGGGCAAGCAATGTACCATATCATTTTGCCGCAGGCCATCAAGAAAATGATTCCGGCCATCGTCAGTCAGTTGATTTCGCTGGTAAAGGATACGTCGCTGGCGACCATTATCGTGTTGCCGGAGTTGATGTATCACGGCCAGGTGTTGTATGGGCAGAATAGTAACTATATGATTCCTGTGTTTGTGGCGTTGACGGTGATGTATTTTGTGGTTTGTTACGCGTTGTCGTTGTTGTCAAAGTATTTGGATCATCGGTTAGCCGCGTAGATTTGGGTAATAAAAATAGCCTCCGTTGTGGGGGCTATTTTTGTGGGCTATTGCCGTGCCAATGCTCCGCAAGCTGCGGGGAAATTGGGGCTGGAACGCTGTGACGGCGCTTTGAGCCCGCTGAGGGGCGCGGTCTCAAAGTCGCCTAACCGCATATAATCTTGCCCAGGACCGGGGCAAGATTATTGCGGTTCCCACAGCTGAGCCCCATTTCCCCTCCGCTTGCTCCGCATTGGCACTAGATTTGGCGTGAATCATATATTCTTGAGAACCCAAATATACTTATGCCTTTGTAGGGACCGGATTCGTTTGAATATAGGCGGCGAACTTGCTGCGGTCGATGGGGCCAAGGATTGTGGTGATGGCGGTACCCTCATCGGTGTAGTGTTCGTTTTTCACTTCGGTGTTGTCTCTCAGGTAATTGACGATGTCGCCCTTGGTGAAGGGTACCAGTAAGGTGGTATCTTGGTAGTCCTTGAAGAGTAATTCATCCAAGGTATCCGCCAACATCTGGATGGACTTGGGGTCGGTAGCCGATAAGGTTAAGGTATTACCCTCACGGTCCGGGTAATGGGTATCTGGGCGCAAATCGGCTTTGTTATATACCGTGAGCATCGGAATATTTTTCACCCCAATGGCATCGAGGGTTTGTTCCGTGGTTTCCATCATTTCTTTATAGTGGGGATCGGCGAAGTCGACGACTTGGATCAAAAGATCAGCATCGGCGGCCTCTTTCAACGTGGCCTTGAAGGATTCTACCAGGTGATGAGGCAGATGGGAGACAAAGCCGACGGTGTCGCTAAGCAGGAAGTGGCGGTTGGTGGGCAATTGAATCTTGCGCACGCTGGTGTCCAAAGTGGCGAACAGTTGATTCTTCACGAATACCTGCTTGTCAGCCAAGCCAAATTGCTGCAACATGCTGTTCATCGTGGTGGACTTGCCGGCGTTGGTGTAGCCCACCAAGGCGACAGAAGGCAAGGCCTGATGAATCCGACGATCACGGCGAGTATCCTGCGCCCGCATGATTTCTTTGAGTTCGTGGCGCATGTGGGTGATCCGTTTCTTGATCACTCGCTTGTCCAGTTCCAGCTGAGTTTCCCCAGTCCCCCGGTTAGCGGTGGCGCCGCCGCTGTTACCGCGGCCACCGCCTTGCTGATCCAGCGGGTTGCTGGACGGGTGAATCCGCGGCAGTGCGTATTCTTCCTTCGCGATCCCGACCTGCAGTTTTGCTTCACGACTGCGGGCCCGGGAAGCGAAGATACGCAGGATCAATTCGGTCCGGTCCATCACAGATAATTTCATGGCCTTTTCCAAGTTTCGGGTCTGGGAAGGGGATAGATCAGAATTGACCACGACGATCGGAGCATCAGTTGCCCGCGCCCGTTCGGCAATTTCTTCCACCTTGCCCTTGCCGAAGTAAGTGGCTGGGTCCGGCCGGTCAGACCGCTGCGTCATTTGTCCCACCACGGTCATCCCCGCGGCAGCGACTAATTCGCCAAGTTCTGTCATCGTATACGTAAAATCAGGTTGCTGCATATCCAAACCGACAATAATAGTCGAAATGGTTTGCGTTGTTATTTCGTTCATTAAATACCTCCAAACATTTCTGAGATTGGACAAAAACGTGCTTCTTCAGCCGTGCCAAAGCTGCGCAATCTCCGGGAAACTGGGGTGGCGACGCGCAGCTAGTGCGTAGCCGCAGGCGAAGCTAGCTGTGACGGCGCTTTGAGCCCGCTGAGGAACGCGGTCTCAAAGTCGCCTAACCGCATATAAACTTGCCCAGGACCAGGGCAAGTTTATTGCGGTTCCCACAGCTGAGCCCCATTTTTCCTCCGATTGCTCCGCATTGGCACTACATCTACGGAACTGAATTGTTGTGTCCATCCCACCAACAGACATCTGACGGGCATCTAACCCGCAACTACCCAACGCAATTTCATAATTTGCAACCTGCTTTCTTTAATAACTTACACCATCAGCTTACCACGCTGGACACAAAAAGGCCCACTCCCGCATATCACGGACGTGGACCCTAAAACTCAATCGAGATTAAGCAGCTAACGGCACCATCATGTAGTGGTTCTCAGGGATGATGTTCCCGTTGGCGTCCATGACATCATTAATGTCACCGACCGCTTCAGGCTTCACCATCGCGAATAGGCTCGTTAAGTACTCGATCACATCACTTTGAGTCATGTGACCAGCATGTTCAGCGGCAAAGTGATTCTTGATCAATGTCGCCATCTCGTCTTGGGCTTGGGACTGCGTCCGCATCAATACGTAATTAAGAAAATCATTTTCCAAAATGGACATTATTAAACGCTCCTCTAGTTGTACCTAATTCAGGGTAAGTAACTGACACATGGGAATTTTTCTATTCCCTACGAAACTTCAAGAGGAATTATAACACGTCGTTTTTGAAATGCAAGTCCTAGTTTGTGACGAAATTGTGAACATACCGCTGACTCACTGCACATGAAAAAGTTTAAGTTTTTCTATTACTGCAACAAACCCTCGGTGTTGTTGTAGTATATAATGTTTATCCCACTGTCCGTCAGCTGCAGCTTAGTGATGCTGGCATTCTTTGGGCCTTCCTCAATGGGAAATTGACCTTTGCCGAACTTGTCCGCGATGCTGCGGATGGTGGTGCCGTGGGAAACTAAGAGGACATTATCCCCGTTGCGATTCTCCTCCCGCAGCATTTTGAAACCTTTCATCAATCGGGTCCAGTAGGTCACCGCATCTTCAGCATCGTGGAAGGGATCCGTGGCATGCATGAAGTCTTTGGTTTGATCCAAGGTGTAATGTTCAAGCAGGGTGTGCAAATTCTTTTGACCATGGGGCGCACCAATCATGTACCAGGTCTGCGCCGAGTCGGCGCCCTCAAAATAGCCGTAAAACTGCTCGCGGAAAAGCGGCGTCATCTTGTAGGGGACGGTGGTGTTCATATTGTGACTGAGAATGATTTGCATCGTGTTGCTGGCCCGGGTGGTATCGGAGGAATAGGCGTGGGTGAAGGTCATGTGCGCCAATCGTTCACCGACTTTGTGGGCGCCGGCGATACCTTCGGGGGTGAGTGGTGAATCACTCCAGCCTTGCATCCGGTTGTAGCGGTTAAAGAACGTCTGGCCATGCCGAATCATGTAAACATTGACAGTTTTCATAAAAAAGGGGGCAAGGAAACCCATGATTTCAATCATGGGAGGAATTGCCCCGCACCTTCTTTCTCTGATATAATTTACTTACTGATAAGAACAAACGTGCGGTTGTTAGGAGGTGCTGGTATGGAACTGACCAAGACGGTTAAAATACAAATCAAACTGGCTGCAGAATCGGATGGAGATTTGTTGCGTCAGGCCATGGAACAGTATCGCTTGGCCTGTGATGACACAAGCCATTATGTGTTTAACAATGGCTTGGTGCTCAACACCACGAAACTGCAAAGCGCTCTTTACCGCGATCTGCGGACTAAATTTAGGCTGAAAGCCCAAATGGCTCAATCGGTCCTGCGGAATGTGACCGCCCGCTATAAAACGGTACGGACTCAGCTTAAGCAGAAGCCCTATCGTTACCAAGACGAGGATGGCGAATGGCAGACACAGACCAAAGACCTGACCTGGCTGTGGTATCCGATCCAGTTTCGGAGACCGCAACTGGATCTGGTGCGCAACCGTGATTGGGCGATCCGCAAGAATGGCTCCTTTTCTCTGAATACATTAGATCGGCGCATCACTGTTTGGCCGGTGCTGAATCATTGGCTGGATTACTTTGACGGGACTTGGAAATTGGGGACGGCCAAGGTGCTGGCCCGCGGTGGCAAATGGTTTCTGCACATCAGTGCCGCCAAGGAAGTACCAGACTATGAGCAAAAGCAGACGGCCCACGTCGTAGGCTTGGATCGGGGGCTGCGCTTTTTGGGAACAGCTTACGACGAGAGTGGTCAAACGACATTCTACTCTGGCGCTAAAATTCTGGCCAAGCGGCGCCGTTTCAAAAAGCTGCGGGCCCAACTCCAGGCAAAAGGGACTAAATCCGCCAAACGAGTCCTGAAACGGATCAATCAGCGAGAAAACGGTTGGATGACTGATATCAATCATCAGTTGTCTAAGGCACTCGTTGACCGTTACGGCAGTGATACCCTCTTTGTCTTGGAAGACTTGACCAATGTTCGTTTTGCGACCGAAAAAGTCGCTAAAGACCGTCGTTACGAGCAGGTCAGTTGGGCTTTCTACCAGTTGGAACAGTTTCTAACTTACAAAGCAGCCGCTGTCGGCAGCCATGTATTGAAGGTCAGTGCCCAGTACACCAGCCAGCGCTGCCCGCACTGCGGCAAGATCAGCAAGCAGCAGCGGGACCACCAGCAGCATGAATACCGCTGTGTCTGCGGTTTTCGGTCCAATGATGACCGCGCAGGGGCGATGAACATTCAAGAGTTGGGGCGTCGCTGGCTGAACGGAACGGCCAAACCAAAATACACCAAGTAGATCCTGACTTGAACTGCGGGAGTTGTCAGCCCCCGGGGCCGTCGTGAGACATCCTGAGATGTGACCGCTGAGGTAGGAGCCGAAAGGCGTCTGTACTACTGCTGCCCCGTCGAGCAGCGCGAGTCACAAGCCCGTTGCTTTAGTGACGGGTAGTTGACCTGTTTTCTCCTTCAAAAGAGGCCCAAACATCGGTTGACGTTTGGGCCCAAAGTCAGTATTAATCGTTAAACCGATTGTTTTCGACATCCAAGATGAATTTCTTCAAATGGCTGAAGTAAACCGGCGGATTGTCCATCATATGGTGATGGCCGCCGCTCGGAGTGGTTTCCAACCGTGCATGGGGAATAACTTCTGCCATCCGCCGGGCTGAAGACAGGGGCATAGTTTCATGCTCGCCGAACGTCAGCAGTGTGGGTACCTTGATGTTGTGGATTTGATCACGCAGATCGAAGTCCTTCAACTTGCCGGTGACCACAAATTCGTTGTCGCCTTGGAAAGGGCCATAGACGTCAGTGGCCATGGTCGGAATTAAGTGCCGAATAGCCGGTGGATAACGGCGATCCACGTATTCCCGGTTCAAGACTTCGACACAGTCTTGATACCGTTTGTTGTCCAAGTCACCGCTGGCTTCGCAAGCTTCCATGAACTTGACGTCTTCAGCAGGTAAGGCAGCGGCACGAATCTGCCGCAGATGAACCAGGTATTCATCGATATTATCGACCATGGAAGAAATGATGGCGCCCTTGAGGTGTTGACCATACTTCAATGCATACAGCATGGTCAACGCACCGCCCCAGGACTGGCCGATCAGGTAAAAATTGTCCAGACCAAGCTTTTGGCGCACTTCTTCGACTTCATCCAGGTAATAATCGTAAGTCAAATACTTTTTGGCAATTTCAGGGTCAGAGTAGTCGGGTTGATCGGAGTAAAAAGAACCAAGTTGATCGTACATATGAACTTGGACGCCGATATCCTTTAATTCTTCGCCGAAGTTTTCCCAATATTCGTGGGTACCGCCAGGCCCGCCGTGGAGGCAGAGCAGGTGGATGTCGCCCTCTCCTTGGGTGTTGGTCCATAGATGGTAGCCGTTGTCCAAGGTAATGATGGTTGTGCCTTGTTTCATTTGCTCACCTTTCTCGTTTGGGGCCGTGCCAATGCTGCGTAAGCTTCGCATTGGCACTAGTCATATTAGAACCCCTTAATAGAATGCGTATGTCTTTATTTTACCTTATCGGCCAGTGGGGACAAGGCCCGTTCGACAGAAAAGTATTGTTGTTGGGCGTGATACCACTCGTGGGTGGCGACAGTATCACTGCGACCGAGGTGGCGATAGGCGGCGAGGGCGAGGCTATAGCGGTCGTTGCGGTTGAGCGCAGCCAGTTCACCCGCTGTCGCCATGCCGCCCTCGTTGATGAAGCCATGGATTTCAAAGGGCATATGCGGGCGGGTATAGAGTACGGTGGCCAGCATATCGGGATACCCCGCATAGGACGCCACGACAGGAATATCATCTGGGAAGAGCGCAGAGAACTTTTCTGGTGCCAACCCAGACGGATCTTGAGTGGGATCACGCAACGCTAGCGGCCGCGCCAAGTAGACAACCCGGATGGGCAACTGGGCATCGGCGTGGTGCAGCAAGTTGACTGCTGCCATCGTTTCGTTAAACGGCCGCATACCGCTGGCCAGAAAAATAATGGCCGGTTCTTTGTCGGGATGCACGCTGGCCCACGGCACGACATCGATTCCCACTTGAACCAGATGGGCCGCCTCATCAGTATTGAACCAGTCCGGCATGGGTTGCTTGCTGGCGACAAACAAATTAACTTTGTGTTGGCCTCGCAGTCCGTGATGAATACTGGCCAGCAGCATATGGGTATCTGCTGGTAAATAAATTTCCGCTGTCGTTTTTGGCAGACTGGCCACGATATCCTGCATCAACGGGTTTTGGTGGGAATAACCATTATGCCCCTGTTCCCACACTTCACCGGTAGCCAAGAGGTTCAGACTAGGCGCAGGGTCGCGCCATTGATAACGCTGGGCCTCCTGCAGCCACTTGCCATGCTGGGCCACCATCGACCCCACAATGGGCAGGAAGGCCTCGTAACTGGCAAATAGGCCCTGGCGGCCGGAGAGGGTATACCCTTCTAGTAGCCCCTCATCCAGATGTTCCGCCACAATATTGCCAGTTTGCGGCAGCTCGCTTTGGCCCATGTGAACAGAACCTAATTCATCGGGGCTGAAAATGTGCAGCCGGTGCTCCGGCAGTAGGGTGTCTAAATAGTCAGCCAATTTAGCAGTGGGGCTTTGCGCCGTGCCGCCGCGCTTGGCCAAATTGGTTTCCGGCAGCTCCGGCAGTCGCCAACGATGGAAATGATGATGGGCGGCGGGGTAGTTAGTGATCCGCCGTTTTGACGGTGGTAACAAGGCCGTGAAGGCCGGGTCCAGAGTGCCGCTGGCGGTGAAAAGGGACTGAGGCACTTGCGGCTTTAGCCAGGCCGTTAATGCCGCCAAGCCTGCTTTCGGGTTTGCTGGATCAATTTTTACCGGTCGCTGATGACTGGCTGCGTGACCTGCATCTGGCGCGGTCCAGCCTTTGGGTGTCGTCAAAATTAACAATGGCAGGTTTTGCGGCTTACCCGCTTGCCAGTCTGCCATCATTTGCCAGGCATCTGCCACCGCGTGCGCCAGGTCTTCGAAAATATCCTGACCAGGCGTGAGCGATACCCACAATGTGGCCCAGTTCTGAGCGGCAAAATAAGCCTTGATCGCCTCGGGAGCCATTTGGTCCAAAACGGTGGGACTGCTCATGGCGTAACCATTACGCAGAATAATTGGAAAAACCGCACCGTCCTTGGCTGGATCAAGCACCCGACTGACCTGCCAACTGGCCTGTAAAGGGCCTGTTTCTGCTTCTCCATCACCGATTAACGCGACTGCGCGGGAACCACGGCTGTCCAGCATGGCGCCCGCGGCATGGGCAAGAGTGTAGCCCAACTCGCCACCGGTTTGAATCGTTCCTGGCACATCGGGACCAGGATGAGTGGCATGATGCAGGGTGCCAAACCGACGAAAAAGGGTGGTCAAGCCGGCTAAGGTCTGGGGAATTTCTGGATAGGCTTTTGTATAACTGCCCTCCAAGAAACTGTTGAGCAATGCGACTTGACCACCATGACCGGGACCTTGGACGACCAGTGCAGAGGCGTCATTCTCTCGAAAATAACGATCCAATGTCGCCCACACCAGATTCTGGGCTGGGGTGGTTCCCCAATGACCCAAGGGCGTCTTCTTTAAGTCAGTTGGAACCAGTGGCCGTTGCAAGAGGATGTTATCTTGCAAATATAAAATCGCTGCACTCAAGTAATTCAGCGTATCAAACACGACGGGTGATTTAGTCATAGAAGGCCTCCTGCAAAAATCGGTGTCGCCAAACTTCTGGGATATTAAGAGTTGAGAATTTGGTCAATGGCGGCTAATTCGTCATCGGTGAAGCTGGTTTGATTGCCCGCCTTAATATTGCTTTCCAGGTGATCAACATTGGTTGTTCCAATGATCACACTAGTCACGACTGGCGTGCGCAATAACCAGGACAGGGCCATTTCAGACAATGATTGACCGCGGTTTTGGGCAATCTTTTGTAATGCATTCAATTGGTCGACGACATGTTCTTTACCCTTGGCAAACGTCTTGGTATTGGACCAGTGAATCGGGAAGTCGTCTGGAATACCCTTCAAATAGCGATTGGAGAGCAGGCCTTCAGAAAGCGGGCCATAAGCGACTAAACCGCCGCCAAGACTTTTCATTGTGTCCAGCAAGTGATCGTCTTCGGCGGTTCGGTTGAACATGTTGTAAGAGACCTGATTGACAACAAACGGGGTACCCAGTTTCTTGAACCAACTCACAATTTCCTTAGTTTGGGCCGAATCGTAGTTTGAAATGCCGATATACAGAGCCTTGCCACTGCGCACGACATCATCAAATGCCCGTGCCGTTTCTTCAACGCTAGTATTGGGATCAGGCCGGTGGCTGTAATAAATATCGACATAGTCCAGGCCCATTTTCAACAAACTCTGGTCAATACTTTGCAGCACGGCCTTGCGAGAATTGAAATGCCCATAGGGTCCGACGCCGGCTTCAAAACCTACCTTCGTGGTAATCACTAATTCATCCCGATACGGCTTCAGATTCCGGCGATAAATCGCTCCAAACAAACTCTCAGCCGAACCGATTTCCGGTTTGCCATAGTTGTTGGCCAAATCAAAACTAAAAATCCCATTATCAAAGGCCTTCAAAATCACCTGTTCACGATCCAACAGCGGGTCGTCACTGCCGTAGTGCCGCCACAACCCCAACGATACAGACGGCAATTCTAACCCTGTATTGCCAGCGCGCCTAATTGCCGTCTTGTGATCGTAACGGCTATCATCTGCGTGATAAACATTAACCATGAAATAAAACCTCCTTATGTGTGTGTATAATCTCATTCTAAAAGTTGGTGGAGGGGGAAGCAAGGAAAGCGCGGGGGTTTGTGGCGTTATTACGTCGTCTTTATAATTTTGAAGCCGATCGAATGTAGTGCCAATGCGGAGCAAGCGGAGGGTGAATGGGGCTCAGCTGTGGAAACATCACAGTGGCCCGGTCTTGGCCACTGATGATGTTAGGCGTGNGGAGGGTGAATGGGGCTCAGCTGTGGAAACATCACAGTGGCCCGGTCTTGGCCACTGATGATGTTAGGCGTGTTTGAGACCGCGCCTCTCAGCGGGCTCAAACCGCCGTCATAGCGTTCCAGCCCCATTCACCCGCAGCTTGCGGAGCATTGGCACGGCTGCTGAACCGATTTATTTGTGTAAACGGGCTCCGCCGACCAGGGGCTAGCGCAGAAGGCAGGGCAGACATAAAACCTAAGCCCGGGTTTTCTGCCTGCCCTGCCTTCTGCGTACGCCCCTAACCGGTCGGCTCCGCCCTCTGCATTTGTAAACCACAGCAATATCTGCTAAACTATTTATTCAGTTTTATCAATTATTGGGGCAGTCTATATTTCTCGCCGAGGGGGCAATTTGTTGAACAAAAAATCACTGGTATTAGGGGGCACCACCCTGGTGGGGTTGATCATTGGGATTATCACGCGACACTATGCCCTTTGGACTATTACCGGACTCGCCGTCGGTTACATCGTCACGTTCTGGTGGCCGTGGGCGCTGGAATTATTACGCAACCGCAAACAGCGCTAACTAATTATCACGGCAGACTCTGAACATCATCGTCGGGCTGAAAGGATTGAGGTTTAAATGGCACAAAACGATCAAACAGCGGAACAACATCATCTGGATACCGTTCTTGAAAAACTGGACACAGCTGAAAAGAAGCTGACCAAACAAATCAATCGCGCCAAGGCCGAAGAAAAGAATATAGACGAACACTTCAGCGATGATGTGCACCTGTCTTTCGGCAGTGACACGACCAACATGGAAACTGCCATTAATATTCGTCAACAGCAGCAAATGCTGCAGGAGCGGGATAATGCTTGGCGTAATTCCTCAACCCAGCTCAAAACCGTGGAGCGGCTGCAAAAAGCCCCTTATTTTGCTCGGGTGGATTTTAAAGAATCCGGTGAACCGCGCAAGGAAACCATCTACATTGGCTTGGGTTCATTTTCTGATCGCAACGATCACTTCCTGATTTATGACTGGCGCGCGCCGATTTCTTCTATCTATTACGATGGCGGTTTAGGCCATGTGACCTATCAAACGCCAGACGGTGAACAATCCGTTGATGTGGACCTCAAGCGTCAATTCATCATCAAAGACAGCCAGATCGTCAACATGTTCGACACGACTGAAACAATTGGCGATTCGATGCTGCTGGAAGTGTTGGGTGAAAAGTCCAGCACGCAAATGAAGTCCATCGTCACCACGATTCAGCGGGAACAAAATAAGATCATTCGCGATACAAAGTCCGATCTGCTCTTTGTTCAAGGGGCAGCGGGTAGTGGTAAAACTTCCGCCATCCTTCAACGGGTGGCTTACTTACTGTATCGATATCGGGGCAATTTGACCTCCAGCCAAGTCATCATGTTCTCACCCAACCAGTTGTTCAATGATTATATTGAAAATGTGTTGCCGGAATTGGGCGAACAAAACATGGTGCAAATGACTTACCAGCAATATACTAATCGCCGGCTGCCCAACCTTTCAGCGGAATCTTTACGGAATCAGTTTGAAGTTCAACTGGATCCGGATGAGAAGAAGATCCAGCAGATGATGCAAAGTCTGAATATGTTTGAAGCGACCAAGCGGTATGCGGACACACTCAACCGCGGCGGGATGCATTTCCACACGATTAAGTTCCACGGCAAGCCGTTCTTCTCCCGGAACCGCATTTCTGAAATCTATTACAGCTACAATCAGAACTACAAACTAATGAACCGGCTGGATGCGACCAAGGAACGATTGATCAACAGCTTGAATCATCGGATTGATGCAGAGACCAAGACGGATTGGGTGCAACAAGCGGTCCAAGACCTGGATAAAGAAGCGCTGCAACGATTATACAAGACGGTGGACCAAGAGTTTGAAAACTCCGACGCCGAATTTAAATTCTTGGCGCGGCAGATTGTGACTAATGAGTTCCAAAAGATTTATCGGGCCGTACAGCGGAATCATTTCTTCAACATTCGCATGCAGTATATTGCGTTCCTGAAGGCCGTCCCAGAATTGGTCGACTTGACCAAGTGGCAGGTGACCCCGGCGATGTGGGATGCCCACGTGGAGCAAGTGCGGGCGACTTTGAGTGATAAAAAAATCGATGCGGATGACGTGACACCATTCTTGTATCTCTATGATCTGATGACCGGGCGGCACACCGATCGGCATATGCGGTTCGTCTTCATTGATGAAATCCAGGATTACACGGCTTACCAGTTGGCTTATTTGCGAGATCGCTTTGCGCGGGCCCGCTTCACCATGCTGGGGGACTTGAACCAGGCCATTTTCACCAAGCAAAGTAACGGTGATTTGCTGGCGGAAGTGTCTACGCTGTTTGACCCGGATAAGACCAGTGTGGTGCAGTTGACGAAGAGTTATCGGTCGACTAAACAGATCACGAACTTTACAAAGGCGTTGCTGATCAATGGGCAGCGAATTGACGCCTTCGATCGGGATGGCGACTTGCCAAATGTCTATGTGGGACAGGATACAAAGCAGTTGTTGGCGCGATTGGAAAAGCAGATTCAAACTAACGATGCGGATCATTTGACCACGGCAATCATTACCCGAACTTTGGCCGATAGCGAGCAGTTAGCGGACCAGTTAAAAGACGCCGGCGTGGCCAGCACGTTGATCAAGTCTGAAAATCAACGACTGGCACCAGGTGTGATCATTGTGCCGTCGTTCCTGGCGAAGGGGCTGGAATTTGACGCCGTCGTCATGTGGCAGGCCAATGCGGCCAACTATGGCAGCGACGACGATCGCCAATTGGTGTACACCATCACGTCTCGGGCGATGCACCGACTGACAATTGTGGCCAGTCCGGAGTTGTCACCGATCTTGGCGGCGGTGCCGGCGGCATTGTACCAACAAGAGTAGATTCTGCATCGAAAAAAAGCAATCCCCCTAAACTTTGGGAGATCGCTTTTTTGATTATCGGTTCTCCATTGCATGGACACTGCTGACAATGAGATCCGCCAGCAAGTCGTATCCGAGATCGGTGAAATGCTGACCATCTGCTGCCAAAAGCGCCTGTGAATCGGGGCTAGTGACCATCGCTTGATGCAGGTCCACAAGCAAGATACTCTCCTTGTCGGCGACTTCTCTAGCCGCTTGCGTAAAGGCCGCCACGCTATTCTTCGTCCGGTCCTGGGTTTTCGCCGCATCCGCATAGGGCGGCGTGAGTAAAATGACGTGGTCCGGTCCAATAATTTCAATCATCGTCCGCAAGTTGTCGTAAAAGTCGTCTGCGGTGATTTGATTGGTGCTGGATGCGTCGTTGGCGCCATAGCCAATCACCACGATGTCATCGTCGCCGTTGGCCGTGTCCTGGGTGACCCGGTTCAAAGCATCATCCGTGGTTTCCCCGGGCACAGCCGCCAGCGTGATTTGATAACGGGGCAGCCGACCAGCCAGGCGGTCCTTTAATAAGCTAGAGATCTGGCCATTGCGCCACCCAGCAAAAATCGAATCCCCCAACAAAATCAATTGTGCAGTCATTCGAACACAACCTTTCTTTTTCCTTAACTCAATATTACACCATAGGCCTAGCACTGGAATGTGGGAGCGTTTTCGCAGTATAATAAAGGTGTCAAGAAAGACAAATTGAGTAAGGAGTGAGAAATCGATGTTCGCTATCGGTATCAAAGTCAACAATCGTGTCATGTACTTGGGCAGCCCGGACCACGATAAGTTCCGCTATGGACTGCACCGTTTTCCTAATGACGCCAAGAAGTTCAACAGCAGTCAAGAGGCAGAGAAGTTTGGGAAAGATTATTTCACCCATTCTTCACGCTGGGAAGTTGTACCGTTGACCCAGAATTGAGCATCTGAATTTCGCACCGGATTTGGTAAATAAATACTTATCGGCCGCCAGCAATGCGTTGACGGCTATTTTTATGGAGAAAGCCGGCCAACTCGGTTACACTAGTGGGCGTAGATATTTTTAGGTGGGTGATTTTGTGGCAGTCACACGGAACTATTACGTGTTTAATCGAGATAAATGGCAAGCGCTCCATGGGCACACGAAGGAAGCCGAGATTTCAGATGCGGACTTGCAGTCGGTCAAGGCGTTTCACGATAAGATTTCCTTGACGGATGTGCGCGAAATCTATTGGCCGCTGCGCCGGTTGGTATACTTATATTTCAAGAGCTTTCGGCAAAAACGGCAGACGTTGGCCCATTTTCTAGACCAACGGGTGGGACCGTCACCCTTTATCATTGGCATTGCCGGATCAGTGGCAGTGGGAAAAAGCACCACCGCGCGGCTGCTTAATTTACTCCTAAAACGGGCATATCCCAATCTGCGCATTGAGTCCATTACGACGGACGGCTTTTTGTACCCGAATGCGGAACTGACACGGCGGGGAATTCTGGATCGCAAAGGATTCCCAGAAAGCTACGACATGCCGCGGCTGTTGAGTATGCTGAACGCGGTCAAAGCGGGGGCGGCGGATGTGCCGGTGCCGATGTATGATCACCAGACATACGATGTGCTGCGGGACCAGTTTATTCATTTGGAGCGCCCGGACATTTTGATTGTTGAAGGGATCAATGTCCTGCAACTGCCTAGCAATTCGCAAATTTATGTCAGCGACTTCTTCGACTTTTCTGTTTACGTGGATGCCGACCCAGCGCTGATTGAAGAATGGTACTTGGATCGGTTCGGCGCGCTCCTGGATACGGCGTTTACCGATCCCGACGATTATTACTATCAATACGCCATTGGCAATCGCGCGGACGCATTCGCCATGGCCCGGCGAGTGTGGCACGATGTCAACTTGAAGAACTTGCAGGAATACATTTTGCCCACACGATCCCGTGCGGATCTGATCTTGCATAAGACTGCGCATCATCGGATTGATCGGGTGTATCTTCGAAAGTATTAAATCAGAGGGACGCGCACGTTTACCACTGACCTCCAGCAGTCGCGACGGGCCTTAATTTATGGTAAAATGTGTTATCAAATCACACAGAGGAGTGGGAAGCTTGGCACCCAGCAATGTCGATAAAATCATTGTGTTGGATTACGGCAGTCAGTACAATCAGTTGATTACCCGGCGCATCCGGGAATTTGGTATCTATTCCGAACTCAAATCCCATAAGATCACGGCGGCAGAAGTCAAAGAAATTGCGCCCAAGGGGATTATTTTCTCCGGTGGTCCCAATAGTGTTTATGACGAGGGCGCCTTTGATGTCGATCCTGACATTTTCACCCTGGGCATTCCAATCCTAGGTATCTGTTACGGCATGCAGCTGATGGCCCATAAGCTCGCCGGCGGCAAAGTAGAACCTGCCGACAACCGGGAATACGGCCACGCTGACATTACAGTCACTGATCCCGACGCGATCCTGTTCAAGGGCTTGCCCAAGGATCAATACGTCTGGATGAGTCACGGCGATCTGGTGACCAAAGTACCCGATGGCTTCAAGGACGTGGCGACCAGCCCGAATTGCCCGATTGCTTCCATTGCGGATGACAAGCGGAAATTCTACGGCATCCAGTTCCATGCCGAAGTGCAAAATACGGAATACGGTCACGAAATTCTCCACCGGTTTGCGTTTGACGTCTGCCAAGCAGAAGCCAACTGGACGATGGACGATTTCATCGATCAACAAATTGAACAAATTCGCAAGACTGTTGGCAACAAAAAAGTATTGTTGGGCCTTTCCGGCGGTGTAGATTCTTCCGTCACCGGCGTGCTGCTGCACAAGGCCATTGGTACCCAGTTGACCAGCATTTTTGTGGACCACGGCTTATTGCGGAAAAACGAAGCCGATCAAGTTATGGCTAGTCTTGAAGGCAAGTTCGGTTTAAACATTATCAAAGTCGATGCACAAAAGCGGTTCTTAGATAAGTTAGCTGGAGTGGATGATCCTGAAAAGAAACGGAAGATCATCGGCAATGAATTCATCCGCGTTTTTGACGATGAAGCAGCCAAACTCAATGGCGGTTTCGACTTCTTAGCGCAAGGTACGCTGTACACGGACGTGATCGAGTCCGGCACAGACACCGCCCAGACCATCAAGTCACACCACAATGTCGGCGGCTTGCCCAAGGATGTCGATTTCAAACTAATCGAACCATTACGGACATTGTTCAAGGATGAAGTCCGTGAATTGGGCGAGAAGCTCGGCATGCCCCACAGCCTAGTATGGCGTCAACCGTTCCCTGGTCCTGGTTTGGCCATTCGAGTGATCGGTGCCGTGACACCAGAAAAGTTGACGATCGTGCGCGATTCCGACGCAATTCTCCGTGACGAGATCGCTAAGGCTGGCCTGGACAAAGAAATCTGGCAGTACTTTACCGTATTGCCCGGCTTCAAGTCCGTCGGCGTGATGGGCGACGGCCGGACGTATGACTACACAGTTGGGATTCGGGCCGTCACGTCTATTGACGGCATGACTGCGGACTTTGCGAAAATTCCGTGGGATGTGTTGCAGAAGATTTCGGTGCGGATTGTGAATGAAGTCGATAACGTTAACCGGGTGGTTTATGATATTACGAGTAAGCCACCGGCGACGATTGAGTGGGAATGAAAAATAAATAATTTCATAGAAAGGGCCGGCACATCAGCGAACAAAATCGTTGGTGTACCGGCCTTTTTCTGTGCCCATTTTTCGTGGCGTTTCTTTCAAGGATTTCAAAATATGGAACATTGTATGGAACATTCCAAAAATCGTCATTTTGTTCCATACGGATTCGAATTATCGTTGGTATCTTGCAGTTTCGCGGCTACCGATGAGTAAACAGATAGGCTGGCCCCAATCGTTGGTCGAGTGTAGTCGGCGGTCATCTGGACATTGCTGTGGCCGAGCCAGTGCATGATCTCGATTGGTGCCGACTTGGAAGCAGAGGCTTGCGTGGCAAAATAATGGCGAAGCATATGTGGGGTGATATGGATTTTTGACTCTTTCTCAACCTTTTTCATCACACGGTTGGGGTGATTAGGATGCAAAGGCTCGCCATTGTCATTCAGCCAGAGCCATTTTTGAGTTGAGTCCGGTATGTTATTTCTGGTCCGAATGTTATCGGCGGTGAGGATTGCAAACTTGATATAGTCGATGACCTCTCCGGACACCCATACGGTACGATATGATGACTTAGTCTTCAGTGTGCCACCAGTCGGGAAGTCGATCGTGCGCTGCAGGTCAATCTTGATTCCACAGATTTCTTTACCTGCTTTGTCTTTACGGAACTCGAATGATTCGGTGCGCAATCCCATGAGTTCGCCTCGGCGCAGGCCCAATGTATCCAGATAAATCAAGGCCATCATATATTTATCCAGGGTGTGCTGAGCAACGTCAATCCAGCGTTCGTAATCCTCGGGATCGATGTCCTTGTCGGAGGCATCTCGGCCACGGACCAGCATTCCCTTAAGCCTATTCTTGGGGATAATGTCCTGTTCTTCGGCGTCGTTCATGATCATCAGCATGAGGGCATTGGCGGTTCTCACGGTTGTCTTCGCCAATCCTCGGAGCGTCAGACTGTCCAAAAATGACTGATAAGAGGGTCGAGACACATCACTCAGGCGAGATGAGCCAAAGGCCGGTTTGAGATAGTGCTGATAATAATTCTTGTTGTTCTTTGCGGTGGAAGACTTCCAGACGCCGAGCTCCAGCTTACGTTTGGTGATCCGTTGGTAATATTGATCAACAGTCATTTCGGCGCCGGCGATCTGGCTGTATTTTCCTGCCGATAGGTCGGCTTCGAATTGTTTGAGGACAGCATCGGCTTGCCGCCAGGTGCGGATCCCGCTGCGGCTGAATTCGTCACGTTTGCCTACGCTATTGTTGAATGTTCGGCGGACGCGGTATCGTTTGCCTTTGGTCGTGTCATACTCATAAATATTGGGATGGCGCGGCACGAGCGTATATTTTCGCATGGTCAGTGATCCTTCCAATTGTGTAGTTTTAGACGGTTAATACACACACCAGTTCTATTTAAGCGTGAAATAAAAGCCCGGATTGGCGGGCTCAATAATGGCTGCTTACTTAGCCTGAGGCGATGACTTTTTAAGTTTGCGGTTGAAGAGTAGGTGCCAAAGGAAGAAACCGACGCCGATAATGAATGCCAACCAGCCCCAGATCATCAGGTCGGAATAATCGCCGGCGTTTGCGATAGCGAAGATCCAAGCAATCAGCATCAGGACCATTCCAGCAATGTCACCGCCGAGCTTCTGGCTCTTGCGAGTGGCGATATATACAATGCCAGCGGCCAAGAACAGGATTGCGGCAAAGGCCCCAGCAGTACCGCCAGCGTCGTTGCTCTTGTTCTCAAATGCGTGGCTCACGCCTACCGCACAGGATTGGAACAAGATGAAGCAGGCGATGACCAGTTGCAGAATGCCAACAACAAGTTTCGTCACTTTCATGCCACCGGGCAGAACAGGTTCTTTTTTCTGATTCTCCATAAGTAAAACCTCCCAAGAACATTCAGCTTTTAACGTCGTCAGGATTTGGACGGTAAACACTCTTGCGTTTCAGAACAAATACTCGGCCACGGATTCTTGGACACTGTCGACCTCCCAGGATGGAATGTGCAACTTGCCCATCCAATCTACCGCATTGATCTGATCCGGTTGACAGTCGCCATCGATAGTCAGTGGAAGGAGGATCTCAAACGCCTTCTTGTTAGCATGATACTCGTACTTGCTGTGGTTGGCGGTTGTTGTGAAATACAGGATCGATGAGCCGTCACCGTCCAAACAGTGACCTATTTCGTGGGCGGCGATGTAGGGTAATTGTTTTTGATCTCGCCAGCACATGTTGATTACGACAAGGGACTTGGCCGGGTCACTAGCAGACGGCGTGTCGGGCTGTAGTTCTTTGGTCAGGATGAAGCCGACACCGCGTCGACGTGCGTAATCGAGTACCTGGTTAAAGAGCTCCTGATATTCTTCATCCATCGTCACGATCACTTCCCAACAGCCGTTTGATGATCTTTAGGTCTTCGTCCGGGATTGGCTTCCCTTGGTAGGTCATGATGACGTCATCGTCGTCGATGTCGACCTTCTTAGGTTTTCTCTCGGAAGTGTTCCCAATTAAATAATCAGTCGTGACGTCATAATAGCTGGCTAATTTACCGAGGGTCTCGGCATCTGGCTCGTTTCGATTATTCTCGAAGTGAGAATATGCCGCACGAGAAACGCCGACAGCTTTTGAGACCTCTTCTTGTGTTCTTCCAAGGGACGAGCGCAAGACTTTAAGACGATCTCCGATCATTGCAAGCACCTCCAAGGGCATAATATCACGTAAACGGTACATATTGTATCGGTGTTACAAAAAATATCAAAAAAAGTGTTGACGGTACAAAATGTATCGTGTATTATAATGGTTGTGATACGGAATGTATCAGAAAGGACGTGGTTATCATCGAGCGGACAGTGCTTCGCGCACAGCGTGAAAAACGGGACAAAACACAGGCACAACTAGCCCAAAGTATTGGTATCTCTGAGGTATACGTGCGTAAGCTTGAATCTGGGGCGAGTCGTCCCGGATATGGGGTAGTTAAGAAGTTTGTGGACTATTATCAACAGCCCGCGAATAAGCTGTTTCCAGATATTTTTTTGCCGCTAATTGATACAAAACGTAGCAAAGAGGAGGCTACGAAATGAATAAACTAATCAAAACCATCACTCAAGATGATGGCACGATCGCAGTGAGCGGCCGGGACCTGCATGACTTCTTGGAAGTCGGTAAAGATTTCTCGTCGTGGTTCAAGGACATGGCTGAATATGGATTTGAGGTTGGCAAAGACTTTTCCCCAATTTCGGTGAAAACCCCAAATGGCGGGCGTCCACGTATTGAATACGTTATTACCCTGGACATGGCCAAGGAAGTTGCAATGATCCAACGGACTGATAGGGGTAAGCAAGCCCGCCAGTATTTCATCGCTGTGGAGAGCCGGTACAAGCAACTCACAGCACTGCCTCAGACACCAGAGGAAAAGCTCGCCCTAACCATGAAAGTGGCCAATAGGAGTGCCGAGAAAGTCAAGAAGCTCGACGGTCGGGTCACTGATCTTGAAAAGAATGCTCCAATTGCTCCCGGCGAATACAGCTATATCAGCCGTCAGGTCCGAAACGTGGTCGAGAGCTATGTGAACGTTCACCATCTCCAGCTGACCCAGAAACAGCGTGGATTGCTTTATAAAGACGTCAGCCGTGGCATGAACGAGTACGTCGGGATTAAGACACGCACTCAGCTGCGTAAGCGGGACTTTGACAAAGCCGACGAATATATCGGCAACTGGCACCCGTCAACTGCGACCTTGATGCTCCTTCGTGAGGGAGAACAGCTTCCTTCTACTATTTAAGGATAGCTGAAAAGGGTGTGAAATGACGTATCAATCGTTGAAAATTGCCGATAACCATGTAGTTGTCGAGCAGTTCACAAAAAAGAGAGACGGTGAACTTGCAATGAAGGAAATAAACATCAGCGATGAGGTCGACCAGGAAATTGTGCGCCTCGGCAGAAAGAAAAGTGAAGTGGCAGCAGCAATTGGCATTACGCCACAGAATCTCTCCAATATCTTCAAGCGCAAGTCAATCCCAGTTCGCTGGTTGGTCGCAATCGCCAATGAGCTTGGAGACCAAGACTTCACTTATCACGTATCGGACTACTTGCTGCACACTCAGCTGGATTACCAAAGCCAGGCCAGCCCAGAGCCATTGAATACGCTGATTGATGTGGAGAAAGAACAGGCGGACCGTGAGGCCATGGAAGCAGACGCAAAAAGAGTCATGCGCAAATCCCCAGAATTATGGACGCCTGAAGAAGTTAACGAGATGCAGTGGTATTACAAGGAACTGACAGAAGAGACGGGATCCGAGCTACGACATCGTTCGACAATTTACAGTGCGTTAGAGCACGTATCAGGGGTGGTGATCTGAATGGATGTGAATGTCAGTTTTCCCACTGATGAGCAATTTCAGGAACAGCTCATCGCGGCCATCGCCAAACAAGTTGCTGAACGAATTCCAACGCCCGATGTCCCAGAGCCATTGCTCACTCGTGCAAAGCTTGCTAAGGCCTTTGAAGTTGGAGGTGGAACCATTGACCAATGGCGTGTGATGCCAGGATTTCCTTACCACTTGAAAGGCGAGAAGTCAGAAGCCTATTTGTACAGCGAAGTTTATGACTGGCTGAAGAATAACACAAGACGTGCGTAGGAGGTAACGCCATGATCACACCAAGCAACCTGACACTACTGCTGGTCCTGACGATTGTCGCGACTGCAGTCATCACAGCAATCTTTATCCGGCCGGAATGGTTCGGACTGGAAGACAGAGAGGAAGAGAACAATGGACGAGACAACGACTAAGCGACGTCAAGACAGCGTTGCGCACTACTTGCGATTCGCGAGCGGTCCCTGGCAGTGTCGATTCGGTACTAACGTCCAGACAGCACTTGACCGGATCAAAGGCAACAAAAAAACCGCTGACGGAGGCAACCGTCAACGGCCGGAGAAATAAGCATTGCAATAGTTATTTCTCCTCTATTCTACCAAAAACAATGGAGGTTTTCGATATGCAAATTAACGCAAGCAATTTCAGCCTGGCGGCTGCCTACGACCGTCAGAACGATGACAGCGACGTGATCACAGACGTGCTGGGCGGCAATATCTATCCCGGTGATAAGGTCTGGACGTTCCGCTACCACGATCGCAGCGGCAAAGAAGTTCCAGCAATCCTGTCTTATGACGACAAAAGCACGAAAGAATTTATGCATGACGAACTCAAACGGCTCGGGCCAGTGCAGTATCTGCGGCGGGTCATGCATGAGGAACCAGCGGACTTCCTGTTTGAGGAATTTGGTAAGAGCAACCAGATCATTAATCCAGATATTATCCGCAACATGATTGAGCGGGCAATGGGTGCTGGTGATATCGAGCGGGTGCTGCAGTTCGATTTTTCCGGCACTATCGAGGATTATCTGGATCACATGCAAGACACTGACCAGGCACCGATGGAACTGTATTACGACGCCGATCATTACGAAATCGGGGAGGTATAAACATGGCTAATATGCAGAAGTTGGATCCAAAGCACGCGCCAATGAAGGCGCTGGTGCAGAGCGCCACCGTCAAGGCACGGTTTGAAGAGGTATTAAAGAATCGGGCACCACAATTCTTAAGCAGCCTGGTTTCAGTGGTTAACGATAATCGTGCGTTACAAAACGTTGACCAAACTAGCGTACTTAATGCGGCTATGACGGCAGCTTCGTTCGATCTGCCAGTCAACCCCAATCTGGGATACTTCTACATCATTCCTTACGGGAGCACTGCTCAGGCTCAGATGGGTTACAAGGGCTATATTCAATTAGCCCAGCGGTCGGGACAATACAAGCGGCTCAATGCCGTACCCGTCTACGAGGATGAGTTTGGAGGCTGGAACCCATTAACGGAGGAGTTAACGTACACCCCGCATTTCAAAGATCGGGACGCGAACGATAAGCCGACTGGTTACGTTGGCTTCTTCCAGCTGGTAAACGGCTTTGAGAAGACAGTGTATTGGAGCCGCCAGCAGATCGACAACCACCGCAAACGCTTCTCCAAATCCGGCGGTAAGAATGAGCCAAGGGGTGTATGGGCATCAGATTTCGATGCGATGGCCTTGAAGACAGTCATCCGGAACCTAATTACTAAATGGGGCCCGATGACGGTCGATATTCAGAAGGCCACTGATGCCGATGAAGAGTCTTTTGGCGGCAATACAGAGCCCGTGAAGGATGTCACTCCGAGTACTATGGATGATCTGCTCAATGTCCCAAGCAAGACGGAAGAACCGAAGAAGGGGGTGTTGAACGATGATCCAATCCCAGACATCCCCGACTCGCGACCGGAACAAACCAGTCTCGACGATGAAGACCTTCCGGATTTCTGACGCCAATTACTACAGTCGGGAAGCCAACGAGCACTACATGTCAGCGACCGTCTTCAAACGGTTCTTGGCCTGTGAAGCCGAGGCGCTGGCCGAACTTAAAGGAATTTGGGTGCCTGAACGGGACCCGACGGCCTTATTGGCCGGCAACTATCTGCACTCGTACTTTGAGAGCCCGGAAGCCCATCAATCCTTTATCGACGCACATCCTGAGATGTTCTCGACGCGGGGTAGCACGAAAGGCCAACTCAAAACGCCTTACAAAGTGGCTGAGAGCATGATCCAGGCACTGAAAGATGACCCGTCATTCCAGGCTGCCTATCAGGGCAACAAAGAAGAAATTCTCACTGGGGAAATTGACGGTGTGAAATGGATGGGCAAACTGGATTGTTTCGACCCATCGCGGGCATTCTTCTTAGACCTCAAGACGACCCAGGACTTGCACAAGAAATACTGGATCACTGATGAGAAGCGCTGGGGATCGTTCGTCGAGGCGTACAACTACCCGTTGCAGATGGCTGTCTACCAAGAACTGATTCGGCAGAACTACGGCACGCGCCCGGCACCTATTCTGGTCGCTGTGAGCAAGCAGGAACCACCGGACAAAGCCTTCGTGGCGATACCCCAGGACAAGCTGGACGAGGCCATGCAGCAGCTTCTGGACACCCAGCCACGGATTGAGCAGATCATCGCTGGGGAGACCAACCCGTATCGTTGTGAGCAGTGCGACTACTGTAGAGCGACCAAACATCTGGGACAGATCATCACCATGAACGAATTGATTGAGTAGGGGGTGATCATTTGGATTATTTCAAGCAGCGACGTGCCTTTCGTCAGTTCAAGCTCGCCGTAAAGAAACTCACCGTTAATCAAGCAAGTCTGTATCGCGAATTATTGGATTACGCGAACGATAGCGGATTACTAGATGCTTCTTTCCGCCTGCAGAACGAGTACATCATGTCGATTACTGGAATTAAGTCCGTTGATGGTCTCTCCACGGCGCGCAATGCGCTGGTCCAGCAGGGATTGATCACATATATCAAGGGCAAGAAAAATGAGGACACACCAATCTATCAGATCATGCCATTGAGCCCTGATGGTCGGCCAGAAACCAAAAAACAGAACAGAACAAGAAAAAAAACGGAACAGAATGCGGAACAGAATGCGGAACAGAATGCGGTACAACCTGCGGAACAGAATGCGGAACAGTACTTTACTGGTACTGACTTAAACATGACTGATACTAATCATCATGATGATGATCCGGGTACTCCGGTAGTGCCTGACGATCAGGCGACCAAGGATCGAACCCGAGTCTTTGAACTCTGGGAACAGTCGTTTGGTGGATTTATGGCACCGTTGATCCAGGAGGAACTCCGGGATTGGCTAAAGACTTTCCCGGCAGATTTGGTCGTCGAAGCCATTAGGCGGGCCGTTGGCAATCAGGCGAAATGGAGCTATGCGAACGCCATCCTGCAGGACTGGGACCAGAAGAAAATCTACACGGTAGACGGGGTCAAGAAGGCTGACGCCATGTTCAATGTTGGCCGGTTTAACAAACGTGGTGCGTCCCAGAAGCCAAAAACGAGCCAGCCACCGTGGGCGGATCCTAATTACGTCGCACCGAAAGCTAAACCAGCTGACGAAGAGACAAAAAGGCGTTTGGCTGAACAGATCGCACAGTTCAAGAAGCAGGAGGAAACGAAATCATGAAGAGAATCGAGAGCATCGTGATTCCGTTACCGTTGGCGGCCACAAAAAGATACAAGGATGCCTCGTTAAATAAATATGTCAATGCCGAGAGATCCAATCGTTTCAGCGGATCAAGCCTGAAAAAACAAGCCACAAAAAACTGCATGGATTATGCCCTTAGTGCAGCACACCAAGGGTTGAAATGGGGGTGGCCGGCGCGTTTGGTTTTTCACTGGCATATGCCGGATAAGCGGATCGACCCAGACAACATGGCTTTCCAGAAAAAATATATCCTTGACGGCTTGCAAGATGCCAAAGTGTTGCCCAATGACAGTATCGAGTACGTTAGAGGGTTTCGAGATGACTTCAGCATCGAGCCGTCAGGCCATGGATACGTTGAAATTAAACAGGAACGGAGCGAGTGATATGAGTTATCAAATTATCGGCTGTGCAAGCCGACAGGCATACGGGCCGTCGTTTGATACGGCCAAGGAAGCTTATCGCTATATCAACGACGTGTTGGAGGACACAAGTTCTGATGCGCGGAAAGAACAGCGCAAGCGGTCTACCAGCCGCTTATCTTTTGTCAGCTTACCGGAGCCTTTGTTTGTGGCTGACGATAAAGATCCGGTTGAGGACCAGTTGCCATATCTGGGCAAGGATAAACGGCTCAAGGAGATCAACGACCGCCACGCATGGCAACGAGCACATCAGGTGCGGGAGGTACTGGGATGATCGATCCCCTTGCAAAAAAGCGACGTTGGGAGCGCAGCAAAGCCAATATGCAAAGGCTCCAAGCGAGCGGATTCCAGTTCATTGATTTCTCAGGATCTGGTCAAGTGCGCATTGAGGATTGGAGTACTTGGGATTGGGCAACAACGACAGGGGCTTGGCACAATCGTAAGACCAACACACACGGTCGGGGTTGGAACAGCATTTATCACGATATCAAACAAGACCGGCTACTAATTGTGTGCTTTGGGTCGATTGATGTTACGGCCACGAGGGAGTTTACAAAACACCGTTGCATCAATATCAACTCATTAGCAATCGATGAGCTTCGCCCACGGCAATGGCGACTATCTCATGACTTGGCAGAAGCTGTCAAAAAAGGAAACAGGATTACCAATCATCTTAATCAACTGCGTGAGGAATGGGCGAAACTGGGTGGCGAGGAATTGTCACCGTTGGAGGTAAAAGAACATGAATAAGGAAGAAGCAAAAAAGAAATTTGCGGGCTGGCTTGGTGTGTACTACCCAGACTTCGAAGACCGGGACAAAGTTGTCTGGCATGTACAGTGCCTGATTGACAATCTTGAATTGGAACACAAGCCTGTGCCATTACCCCAAAAAGTTGGTTTGTACGTTGATGCCGTAAAAGCCGAATCTAAAGATCCCGTAAGAGAGGTCATTATCATTAACTGGGATTACACCAATGCCTCTGAAGCATCTGCATTTTCACTGGGACCAAAAGAAGAAAATGTATTGAAGCTGATTGATGCCTATCGGTATGGCTGGACACCAGAACCCGAAAAAAGATTCTTACTGCCAATGGACGGAACGCGTGATGATGTTGGTACTGGCACAAAGACTCTTTACGCGCGGTTCCTCGGTAGCCAAGATTACTGGAATACGGGTTGGGCGTACAGCAACGAAGAGGCAATTGCATATGGCTTTTATGTTACTCAATCGGATATTGATTCCGCACCAGCATGGGTCAAGGCCATCAAACCGGTGGAGGTGACCGAAGATGACGACTAAAGCTGACATCGACGCGGCACAAAAGGCCATCGATGCCGCGAGCAACGCAATCGACAAGCTTGATCTGTGGGGCCTGTATGATTGCGCATGGCAAGCCAACAACAATTATCAACGCATCATTGATTACAACAGGGAACAGTTGGAGGTTACTGACGATGAGCAATGAGACGAAGCGGGACGTTATAGAGCGGGCACTAGATGATTGGAAACAAAATTTTATTAGTAGTTTGCCTAGGGACGGGTCGTTCGAAGACTGGTCGGAAAGTCTGTCTGATTATAGTGCTCGTTACGCCGCCGCCTTGCCAGATGATCTGCCGGTGATTCCCATGGCGGCCGGAGATGAGATTGAAATCGCAAAAATGCGAGGTCAAAGCATCATTGAGCTACTTGAACCGCTTTACAGTACGGACACGCTCAAGACCAGTCAATCCGTTACCGGAGTATGGACTTGGGCAGTCGACCATTCCGACACCTTCGCCCGTGCGTGGTTGCTAGGTGTCTGGCGCGTTGAGGAAACCGGTGAAATCGTGAAATTGGAGGCGGAGAAATGAAACATGAGATTAAGTTTCGAGCGTGGTTGCCAGAAGACAAGATCATGCGGAAAGTCGATAAGATCCACTTATCAGGGCGTGCCATTGAAACGGTGGATCATCACTGGGATTATATGGCGTTGGTCGAATTGATGCAGTACGCGGGCATGCACGACAAGAACGGGACGGATATTTATGATGGTGACATCGTTCGATCGGAACCAACAACCCCAGGAGATAGTGATGCGATGATCGGCGTAGTCACATTCTTGGAGGGATCATGGATAATTAATGATCCACGCGAAAGGATTGCTGAGCCGCTTTTCAACGAGACTAAGAGCATGACGGTTATCGGCAACGTCTACGAGAATCCCGAACTGATGGAGGGTGCAAGGAATGAGTAAAGTCTATGAGGTCTGGAATCAGGGCGATCCCGAGTATGGGAAGACAGTCACCTATGTTCAAGCCGAGACGGTCGGAAAAGCAAAAGTTAAAGCCCTAGTGGAGTTTGAAGATACCGATTTTGTTGAACTGCGTGCAAAGCGCATCCCTTGGGCAGACGGGTTGGATAACATTGATAACTTTGATTATCCATTTCAGTGGCATCTGTTGCACCACGGATACTCTGTCTGCCTTGGTGTTGATTACCAGGATTGCGTTGATCCCGAGGACGTGCCGATGATTGCGGCATATGGCGGATTGAAGGACTTCGACATGGCACTGGTGCGAGCTTCCGTTGATAAGATGCCGTCGTCATACGAAATTGAGATGGCGCGTGATCTGTGGGGACATGGAAAGATGAAGTTGGGCGATGATTATGAATCTTAACGATGCATTTGCAGCAGAAAAGGGGTCGAAATCGACCCCTTTAACAGAAAAGCAGAAGAATTGCCCATACTGTCACGAAGATAAAGACTGGATTGCAGACAACGACGTCATTATGCACTATGGGACCGATAGTAATGGACTGCCAATCTTGGATATTAACGATCATGGGCATTGGATCACGAATGATGCAATATGCTGCCAATGGTGCGGACGAAAGCTTGATGGTGATGATTAATTATGAGTGCGGTGACTGGGTACGATACAAGGATACATCATGCCGAGTGCTCGGCCACTGGCACGATAAGCAGTGGACGGATTACCTGATGCTGGGCGTGCCAGAGAGCATTGGGACGTTTCAAGGGGTCAAGCAGGTGGTCCGGTGGAAGTTCGTTGGGACCGTACTACCAGATGCAGTGGAGTTGATTAAGAGGAGGCCAAAGAATGAAGCAGTTGAAGAAGGGTGACAAGGTGCGTTATACGGGCAACAGTTTTCCTGATTACAAAGGCAGCACTTGTCGCGTGGATGACGCCGGCTGGCCTAGTGATGGTTTCGTCGCGTTGGCAACTGGCGAAATCACCATCCTTGACAGTGGGACACCAGATCAACGGGCTGGAGTAAAGTATTTCTCGCCCGGATCGACAACGTGGAGCTAATCAAGGAGGCCAAAAAATGAAACAAATCATTGAGTGGTTATGGTATGGATCGGCATGGACAGTAATTGTATTGGCTCCGTTGTTATTCATCTGGTTTGGCCTATGTGTTGGATTAGTTTTTCGGTTTATCGTGCTGACCTACCGCGGCCTTTTGTCAAATGAAGATTCTGAGTAACAAAAAAGACCGCTGCTAAGCGGCCCTCTCCAATGATTCCGCAAATCAAGTATATCAAAAAGTGGGGAGTGCTGCATGATGCGGATAGTACAGACATACTGGCGAAGATTAGACCATGAGGCAACAGCGACAAATGCCAAAGCGGTGTTGATGGACTATCGGCATCGGAAGCATAAGGCCAAGCGGAACGAGGTGACCATTCAGTCCCCACAGATGGACGGGATGCCTAGATCACCAAGCACGGAAAACGCTCAGGAGAATAAGATTCTGCGAGACCTGGAAGACGGAGAGTTTTGTCATCAATGTGATCGGGTCATTAGTGCTATTGAGAGCAGTGAGGGGCGCACCATCCTGCGGCTCTTGTATACGGTGGGCCGGCCACCCAAGGTGGAATCGATCATGGAGCAGCTTGGAATGCAGTCAACGGCTTATTATCACGCCAGGGAGGATGCATTGGTGGCATTTGCAGAGTTATGGCCGCCATCGCCAAGTGAGTTGCTGGTCTATCGTACCGAAAAACGAGCGTAACAAGTCCGTAAGTAAGTCGTAAGTAAGTCGTAAGTAAGTCGTGACACGGGCGTAAGTGTTTCCATCGTATTATGGTATTGTGCCAAAGACGTGTGGGACCTCCTCCCCGGACCACACGCACAATTTACTGATACCAATTGGCAGGACGGAGCAGGTCAATATCCGGGTTCGATTCCCGGTCGTCCTATTGCCCACGTTTCCATTGGATGATGTGTTCAAACTCAAAAAATGGATAAGCACGACCCAACATCGGTTGTGCGGATAGCGCTAATGTGCGGTGGGCAAATAGTCATGCGAGGACCCGCAAGGCGAGCGTGACGTATCACTGTGGCGGAATAGGTAGACACTTAGTTAGATGTGCTGGTTACGATCAGCAATCGTATTGGCTGACTACCAATCGGTAATCATCATGTCAGGTGCAAATCCTGACCAGTGATATTAATGGCATATCGGAGACACACCTAGGCCGAACGTGATATTTAATCATGGGACTGTGAGCTTGTCTGATGCCATATGGAGTGTTGTCCGAGCCTGGCTGATGGTGCCTGTCTACTAAACAGGTAACGATAAATCGTTCGGGGGTTCAAATCCTCCACACTCCGTTCGTTGCCCACCAAACTACCGAAAGGAAGCGAAGACCGCCTGAACTCGGTCGTGGGCTAAAAAAAAGAAAAAGAAAAAGGCCACAACGGCAAATGACTGAGGCCTTTAATCTTGAACAGGAGGAAATTACAATGCATCACTACATTACGAAATATTGGGAAAACGGCAAGCATTATGCCGAGTCATGGATTCAGATCAATATGTTCGGCCGATCTTATTGCTTTTCAAAGCAGCGCATTGTATCTGGCGAATAAACCACATTTTGCGAGTTCGATACTCACCAGATGCATAGCCCACCAAACTTTCGAAAGGAAACGAAGACCGCCTAAACTCGGTCGTGGGCAACATTACCACCCGTGAAGGTATGTGACGGCAGATAATCCGTCGCTACGTACTGATAAGCCTACCATGACGATGAGTAGCAGGGTGTAGTTGGGTTGATTACCTCAGGAGCAAATCCTGACCAGTGATATTACCAAAGGCACGGCGGAAAACGTGACCGGAGGATTGTATATAAGCCCGTCAATAATAAAGTTGGTTTACTTAATTCATGCGGGCAGGATCAAACAAACCGGCACCCAAAGACCGGGAATTTTAACAGGAAGACGTCTTGCAAAGGGCGTCTTTTTTGATTGGAGAAAACCATGCAAATTGAAAATTGGCCGATCGAAAAGGTCACGCCCTACGACAAGAACCCCCGGAATAATAATCAGGCGGTAGAAGCAACCGCTAACTCGCTCAAAGAGTTCGGCTGGAAGCAGCCTATTGTGGTAGACAAAGATGGTGTGATCATTGTCGGTCATACGCGACTAAAAGCGGCTAAAAAGTTAAAAATGAAGACGGTACCTGTCCTGGTTGCGAAGGATTTAGACCCCGAGCATGTAAAGGCATATCGGTTGGCTGACAATAGAGTTGGTGAGCTGGCGGACTGGGACTTAGGATTACTGGATGATGAGCTGGCCAGTATCAACGATCTCGACATGAGCGACTTCGGCTTTACAGACGCCGAGCTAGACGCAGCACTAGGTGATGATGACGGTGGGGCACAAGATGATGACTTTGATGAGGAGCCACCCGAGGAGCCAACGAGCAAGCTAGGTGAAGTGTACCAGCTCGGACGTCACCGGCTGATGGTTGGTGACAGTACCGACCCGGAACAGGTAAAAACCCCGATGGGGGGGACAGTTGGCCGACCTACTAATTACTGACCCGCCTTATAACGTGGGATATACCGGCAAAACAAAAGAAAAGCTTAGCTTGGACAACGATAAGCAATCGGCCAGCGACTTCTACGAATTTCTATTAGGAGCATTCAAAGCGGCGGCCGCCAACATGAAGTCTGGAGCATCGTTCTATGTCTGGTACGCTTCCTCGGAAGCGGTGAACTTTAACCGTGCAGCAGAAGATGCAGGAATGAGCGTTCGGCAAGAACTCATTTGGGCAAAGAACCAAATGGTCATGGGACGCCAGGACTACCAATGGCAGCATGAGCCGTGTCTCTACGGTTGGCTTGCAAATGGTACTCATTCCTGGTTCTCAGACCGAAAGCAAACCACAATCATGCATTTTGACAAGCCGAATCGTAATAAAGACCATCCCACAATGAAACCAGTTCCCCTTTTCGACTATCAAATTAAAAATAGCTCCAAGTCCGGCGACAATATTCTGGATTTGTTCGGCGGATCGGGTACAACAATGATGGCTTGTGAACAGAATGGGCGGAACGCTTATCTAATGGAACTCGACCCTCGATACGCTGATGTCATCATCAAACGATGGGAAGAATTCACCGGTCAGAAGGCAGAAAGAGTTGTAGAAGCATCCGCTCAGAACTAACATGCGCACAACGCAGTGGGGTTCGAATCCCTGTTGCGCCATAGGCATCTCCGCCCATCGGGAAAATGGAAAAACGGATGTGTTAACAAGCGGAGGCCCACAACAGCCACCGCTTTTTGTTGCCGTCAAAGACGGTGCGAGGTGCAGATTCATACCCTGTACTGGTGGTTCGAATCCACCCGGCGACATCAGGACGAATTCAGAGGGAGCGTGGTGAATATGTAATGGCCAATGGGAAGTACCAGAAATGGCTAACAAAACCTAAACTAGCTGTGCTAACTAACTGGGCGAGAATGGGCCTATCTGAGCCGCAGATAGCCCATAACATGGGCATTAGTTATTCCACCTTCAAGGTATGGAAGACGAAGTATCCGGCCATTTCGGCCGCCGTAGAGGAAGGCAAAGAAGTGGTAGATGCTGTTGTCGTGAATGCGTTAATCAAGGCGGCGAAGAATGGAAATGTGCAAGCTATGACATTTTGGTTGCGCAATCGGATGCCGGAGTACTTCCGGGACAACTCATACAAGGAGCTGAACGAAGCACAAGCCCAAAAGGCAAAAGAAGATGCACGCAAAGCCAAGGCAGAAGCAGACATTACAGAGGCTAAGGCCAAGGACATCAAACAGGCAGCTAACGAAGGAGGTGCGATGATCGTTGACGACGTCCCAAACGAAGCATCCGAAGATTCAGATCCGGACGACTAATCTGATTCAGCCACACTTCTATCAGTTCTGGAGATCAAACCGACCGTATTTCATTCTCAAAGGCGGCCGGGGGTCGTTCAAATCATCGACAGTTAGTCTGAAGCTTGTCATGATGCTGAAAAGGCAAGCGCAAGAAGGCCATAAAGCAAACATCATCGTCATTCGAGAGAACACGGTTAACTTGCGTGATACTGTATACAGTCAAATCGGTTGGGCAATTGACATGCTCAAAATGACAGACGAGTTTGTGTTTAACGTATCACCTATGCGCATAACGCATCGCGGAACTGGCAGCACATTCTACTTCTATGGTGGTGACAGGCCTGAAAAGCTGAAGTCTAACACCGTTCGCAACGTGATTGCTGTGTGGTATGAAGAAGCAGCCAACTTCAAATCCGCTGAAGTGTTTGACCAAACTAATCCAACCTTCATTCGACAGAAATCACCATGGGTTGATCAGGTTCAAATCTTCTACACGTACAACCCACCGAAGAATCCATATAACTGGATTAATGAGTGGATTGATAGCGTTAGAGGAGACAACGACTTCTTCATCGACAAATCAACTTATCTCGATGATGATCTTGGGTTCACTGACGGACAGCAACTCAGACTGATCGACAAGTATAAAGCAAACGATTATGACTACTACCGCTGGCTGTATCTAGGCGAGGTCGTCGGACTTGGAACCAACGTCTACAACATGGATCTGTTCCACCTGATTGATCATATTCCCGATGATGATCCTTTGATTTACCTATTTCTAGCAATGGACAGTGGGCATATATCGTCCGCTACGGCATTGCCTGCCGCTGCTGTCACTTCAAAGGGCAATGTAATCGTTCTTGACACCTACTACTACTCACCGGCCAATCAATCTTTAAAGAAGCCGCCAAGCCTACTATCAAAGGAGATTCACGAATTCTTAACCTCGGTAACCAAGAAATATCGCGGCGCGAAAGTCAAAAACATGACAATCGATTCTGCTGAAGGTGCCATGCGTAACCAGTATTACAGCGACTACCACGTTGCTTGGCATCCAGTACACAAACTCAAAGAAGCCGATATGATCGACTACGTTCAAAGCCTGCTCGCACAAGGGCGGGTTTTTGTTTTGGACACTCCGAACAATAAAGTGTTCATGGAACAGCACCGGCAGTATCAATGGGATGAGAAGTCAATGGAGTCGGACGACCCCAAAGTTATCAAAGAAAACGACCATACAGTAGACGCATTCAAATACATGATTCTTGACAATGCCCGAGTTCTTGGGCTGAAACGCTAAGAAGGTGACGCTTTGAACTTAATCAATACAATCAAAAACCTATTCAGGAAAGGAGGCGCAGCATTGGGAGTTGTACAAAGCCTTGGGCAAATTACCGATCACCCAAAAATCAGTGTAGATCCAAAAGAGTATGACCGTATTGCACTAGATAAACGTTACTTTGAAGGCAAATTTCGCGAGATTGAGTTCAGAAACACATACGGAGATATTAAAAAGCGACCTTATGTGACTTTAAACATGATGCAAGTTATCTGCCGACGTTTGGCCTCAATTTTATACAATGAAAAAAGCAAGATCACGATTGAAACTCGTTCCGAGAAAACTGACGAGTCCGGAAATACGGTCGATTATAAAGTTCCGGATGAAGCAGATACGTTTATTCATGAAGTTCTAGAAGACAATGACTTCAATAAGAACTTTGAACGCTATCTTGAGTCGTGTTTGGCACTCGGCGGTCTTGCTATTCGTCCTTACGTTGACTACAGCACGAAGAAAATCAAACTGGCATGGGTGCAGGCACCTAGTTTCTACCCACTTCGATCTAACACAAATGACGTCAGCAGTGCAGCTATTGCAACGAGAACTGTAAGAACTGAAGGAAAGCAAACGGTGTATTATACGCTGCTTGAGTTCCATGAATGGAGCGAAAATGAGTACACCATTACAAATGAGCTTTATAGGTCAGAGACCTCTGATACTGTTGGCATCAAGGTTGATTTATCCATGCTGTACCCCGACTTGCCGCCATTGGTTAACCTGGATACGTCTGTATTTACGCGTCCATTATTCGTTTATCTGAAGCCGGCCGGATTCAACAATCGAAACATCACCAGTCCATTAGGTATTGGTGTTTGCGATAATGCGCTGAATACGCTCAAACAGTTAAACGATGCGTATGATCAGTTTAATTGGGAAGTTAAGATGGGTCAGCGACGAGTAGCCGTTGCCGATAGTATGACGGAGATCACATTCGGGCGAGAAGGCCAGAAGGAACCCAAACAAGTATTTGACCCTGATCAGAATGTCTTTCTGTCAGTCCAAGGCGGTGGCATGGACGATAAAACAGTTCAAGATTTAACGACCCCTATCAGATCGCAAGATTACGTCGCATCTTTAAACCACTTTCTTAAAACGCTTGAGATGCAAGTTGGCTTGTCTTCCGGTACATTCTCGTTTGACGCCCAGGGGCTTAAAACAGCCACAGAGGTGGTGTCCGAGAACTCCATGACCTACCAGACTCGCAATAGTCACCTGACAATGGTGGAGCGAGCAGTACAAGAGCTGTGCGTTTCGATCTGTGAGCTTGCTAGTGGAACGATCATTAATGGATCACCATTATACAGCGGGCCAATTCCAACGATTGACCAAGTGACTGTTGATTTTGACGATGGTGTATTTACTGACAAGGAAGCAAGCCTTGACTATTGGATCAAAGCCGCTGCTGCTGGATTCGTTCCCCACCACGTTGCGATTGCACGGGCGTTGGATGTGCCGGACGATGTGGCAAAACAGTATGCCCAAGAGGCTTCATCAGAATCGCAGCCTACGTTGCCGTCGGGCGAACAGGGAGGATTGTTTGGCGGGGACGGTGATAGCTGATGCCGCAAGCAACGCCTTACCAATTAACTGTCACTCAGGCTACCATTGGCGATATTTATGGTTCGCTGGAGCAATCAATATTTGAAATGTTCGTTGACCGGCTGCAGAACCACGGAGCATTCCCGCTGGACAAGGACCATGTGTTGCAATGGCAAGCGGAGCAACTGAATCAAATGCATCTGGTTAACGAAGCCACCATCAAAGAAGTAAGCCAAGCAGCTAAAATAGCCGAGCCAAAACTCCGCCATCTGTTCAACGACTTCGGCATTCAAATTGCTAACACCGAATATGCTCGTCTAGGAAGTGCAACGGGCACGACAATCAAGCCAAGCTCGAGCATCGACAAATTGATGAATGGCTATCTGAAACAGACATTCCTCGACCTGGACAACAACGTTAACCAGACACTAATTACCACGAATTACAGCGATAATGCAGCTGTGCGCACTTATCAGCAGATTGTCAAGGAAACCACTGCTCAGGTGATAACGGGCCTTAAAACGCCTGCCAGGGCCTTGGCGGATACGGTGTATTCGTGGCGTGATAAGGGGATCCAGACCGTACTCATTGATAATGGGACACATCCGTGGTCCATAGACAGCTACGCGAGAACGGTGATCACCACCACGAGCAATAGAGCATTTCAATCAGTTCGAGATCAAGCAGCAGACGACTACGGTATCGACACATTTGTGATGTCTAGTCACGCTGCGAGCCGGCCAGCATGTGCGCCAATTCAAGGTGGGACGGTGACTACACGTTATCAGTCGTTTAGGTCTGACGTGAGCGGAGAATGGTTTGAATCGTTATACCATCACGGATACGGTGAACCAGGCGGAACATTTGGTATTAATTGCCACCACCAGAAATGGGGATATGTTCCTGGGGCTAACACCAACAGCTTCACTCAGTTTGACCCAGAACAGGCCATTGCCAATGGCAACGTTCAACAGCAACAGCGGGCGTTAGAACGCCGCGTGCGGAAGTACAAGGCTAATGCAGACCTTGCCAAAAAAATGGGTGATGCAGATGGCCAGCAGCATTACAAGCAATTAATCAGCAACAATCAAGCTGCCCTGCGACAAATCGTTAAAGATCACGACTTCTTGTCTCGGGACTATTCGAGAGAAAAAGATTTTTCGTAGGATGCTGACGGATTGGCACATGCATCACGCATGCTGGCAAAGTAGAACCCTGAGCTAATCAAGGAGGTATTGTCATGAACCATGAAGATTTGAAAGCACGTGAAGACATTAAGAAAAGGTTGCTTGATTTGGCGGCAGAGGCTAATGGTATCAAAGATTATGAGCTGGGAGAGCTTATCCTGGCCGCATACAATCGATGCGATGACAATATGACCATGCAGAATTGCAATTTATATGCCAATGGCAACCCGGTGACAATCGACAATGCGGCACTTGCCAGGTATCTGAGGCTGTTATTTACCGGTGACAATAAAGCGCCATCTGGTAACGCGTCATATATAAGCACTCTTGAACTGAAAGATGATGGGCCATGTCTTAACGGCAAGCCTATTAAAGGGCTAATTGATATGAGCATCGATTCAAAGGCCGGTGATCTTACCAAAGTTGTCATTAAACTTGCTGCCAATGTTCACGGCATAGACGACATCAAGCAAGAGCGCAGTTTCTACGGTTTCTAATCTAGGAGGAAATGCAATGAAATATCGCAAGAAGCCGGTTGAAATTGAAGCTTGGCATTTTACCAAAGAGAACTTTAAAAAGGGCGTACCACGTTGGGTGGATCACTTACCTGTTAATAAAAACGGGTATGAGGAATTGAACCATGATATTTCTCTTTGGTCGCAGTATGGCGGGGAGAAAATTGGCGGTGAAATCAAGACTCTTGAAGGAAAAATGACTATTTCAGAGAATGATTACATCATTAAAGGCGTTCACGGAGAATTTTATCCGTGCAAACCTGACATTTTTGAAGAAACATACGAGCCATCTGATATTCAGGTACAGGTAGATGGCAAATTGCTTGCTGAAAAATTGGCAGCACCGATCAAACACGAGATTGATAAACGATCTAGATACGCACAACGTCACAAGGGATTTTTCTAAGCCACAAATAGCGGCTTTTTTATGCATTCGACCCAAGCATGTCGTAAAACTGCTATTTGTTTTACCCAATTCGCGGTCGTACCGCGTCAAAAACACGTAAGGGAGAGATTGTTTTGAAACGCGAAGAATTAAAAGGATTAGAGCTTTCAGATGAGCAAATCGAAAAAGTTATGGCACTCCATGGGGCCGATGTGAACGAACTGAAGGGCCAAGTCAGTCAGCTGACGACAGAACGGGACGGGCTGAAACAGCGTGCGTCGGAATCGGACAAGCAGCTGAACGACCTAAAATCAGCGCATAAGGATGACAAGGACTTTCAGGCTGAGATCGACAAGCTCAAAGCTGACAACAAGGCGAAGGATGATGCGGTTTCTAAGCAGCTGAAAGAAACCAAGCTGAATTATCAGACTGAGCTTGCTCTGGTGAAAGCCGGTGCATTGAACACCAAAGCGGCCTCAGCTCTGATTGACAAGGACAAGCTTAACTTGGACGAGAAGGGCAATGTTACCGGATTAGATGAACAGCTCAAAGCGCTCAAGTCGGATGACAGTAGCAAGTTTCTGTTCAAGGCTGAAGAGGCACCCAAACCACAGAATACACCGCCAATTACAGTCTCTGGCAACCCTAATCCAAATGCAAATGCAAATGAAACTCTCAATCCAGCCACTGCCACCTATGAAGAGTTGGCGGCAAGCATGGCACACGAAGAATAAGAAAGGATGATTTAAATGGCTTTTCCAAATGCACAAACGACTGACAAGTCCGCAATGATTATTCCTGAGGTTATGGCTCAGATGATCGCGGCACGGCTTCCTAAGGCAATTACTTTCTCGCCTCTTGCAACGGTTGATAACACTCTTGTAGGTGTTCCCGGTGACACTATTACGGTTCCGCACTGGAAGTATATCGGCGATGCTGTTGATTTTGCTGAGGGCGATAGCATTGACTATTCCAAAATGCAAAGTGGCAAAACCACTTCGACAATCAAGCGAGCTGGTAAAGGGGTAGAAATCTCTGACTTCGCTGTTGAGGTTGGCCTTGGCGATCCCAAGACGGAAGCTGCCAACCAGCTGTCCATGGCCATTGGTTCTAAGGTCGATAACGATTGTGTCACAGCATTGCTTAATGCTCGTCTGACACTGACTCATGCGGCCCCTGATCTTGATTTGATCGACGCGATCGAGGCAACTTTCGAAGACGATACCAGCGAGTTCAACACCGAAGGATCTTCACCAGTACGTGGCGTGTTTTACATGAACTTGAAGGACTACAACAAGCTCCGTAAGGCTGCGGCTTCTGACTACACTCGAGCTTCCGAACTTGGCGATCAGGTTCTGACAAGCGGTGTACTTGGTGAAATCTTCGGCTGGCAACTTGCTACCTCCCGCAAGATTCCAGTTGGTACTTATTTGGCTGTTAAGGCTGGTGCTTTAGGCATTAACATGAAACGTGGGGTGCAAGTTGAAACCGCGCGTGATATTGACCACAAGACAACAAAAATCAACGTTGATGAATACTATGGAGTTTGGCTTAAGGACGACACCAAGGCACTTGTTGTTAATCCTCCAGTAGTATCAGACGGATTTGATCCAAACGGCAGCGTTAAGCCGACTGATGCTCAGACCGTTGATGAAATCAAGGCTTGGTTAACTGCCCACAGCATCGATTTCACTGGAAAGACAGCAAAGGCTGATCTTTTAGCGTTAGTTCCAGCTAAATAGTCAATACTAGTCGCCATCTAAATTAACAATAGGAAAACCCCGGCGGCTTTGTGAGGTGATGACATGACTCAGTACGTTACTAAGCAGGAATTCATGGATGCTATGCACGTGGCAGAGCCTAGTCTGCCTGCCAACTTTGACCAGATCACCGAGTTGGCAAGTCAGTACTTGGATGACCAGACACGCGATTTCTATCAAATCAACGACATCAATGCTGACCCGTGGCCACTTCGTGTAAGTAAGTTCAAGCGAGCAGTTATCCGCCAAATTGCTTACATGCTTGATTCTGGTATTACGTCTACAGAAGAAGCTATCCGTCAACCAATTAGCGAGACGGATACGATTGGGCGTACCACGGTTACTAAAGCCTGGGCAAACAGTCAGAGCGGTGTAAACAGTCGAAGCCCGTCAGTGGTCAGTATCGATGCACTGGCTGCACTGAGTGGAACCGGTCTGCTTTATCGAGGCGTTCCGTATGTTTGATGGTTTTGGTGTGCTGGTAGCTTATAACGACGCTGTCGTTCTTACCAAGGTGGTTGGCCATGATGATTGGCAGAAACCCGTGTATGGTGCACCAGTGGCCATGGATCATGTTCGAATTGATCGAGGAGCCGTTTATTCTGGTACGAACAACGATCGTCAAATTGTGGCTAATGCAGTGATTTATATCCGATGCTTTGCCAATCTCGAAATACCGGCTCTTGATGATAGCTGGCTTCAAGGGATGGCGAGCTTTGATGACAAAAAATACACCATAACGGCCGTCAACGTGTTAAAAGATGCATCTGGAATGTCAACATGGGGATACGAATTGGAGGTGTTGTAAGTGGGTATTATGGTGCACACAGATGTAGATTTGATGAAAAAGATTGGCTCAGAAGCTCAAAAAAAAGCCCTTGTGGCTGCTGCCAGTCAGTTGGCACAAGAGCTGGATGACTACAACACTGGTGTTGTACCTAGACTGCATGGCGATCTCCGAGGCACTTCTACCCCTGACGGATCCGCCGTAGAGTTCAGCAGTGTTTATGCGGCAGCTCAGTTTAACGGTGGGTACACAAAAAAAGACGGCACCAAAGTAACTTTTAAGCACTACACGACTGAGGGAACAGGTCCTCAATGGGACAAAATGATTCAGGCAAACGGTCAAAAAATGAAACGGATCCGCGATGCTTATCTGAGGGGGCTGGATTTATGAATGCCCTGAAAGAGCTAGCTGATGCAATCAACGCCATGCCAGATATGCCCCAAAAAGTTAGCGTGGGCTTCCTTTCAGCAGATGAAACTCTGTCAATCTATCCGACCAAAAACGGATCAGTGATTGATGAGGACTTTGCCGGCAATCAAGAGACCCGGCTATATTACGAAGTCGCTATCCGCACGATTGATCAGCAATTAGGTAATGCGATTATGTGGTCAGTCTCCGATTTTGTTAAGCACTTGAAAGAACTTCCATCTGATGATTTTCGTTTTGAAACGATTGAAACCACGTCTGAACCCAGCATTACACAAGCTGATTCACGTGGCTTTTTTGTATACACCCTAGATGTTGCGTTGAACGTTACATCAAACAAATATAAGGAGTGATTTTTGTGGCAGATAACGTAATTCCGGCAAAAGTCGGCGAATTTACACTTAACTTCAAGAACAAGTTCGAAATCGATACCAAGGGGTCCAAGGATCCGACTGATATTACCAATGCAACCTTTGCACCATTGGCAGCCGGCATCAATAACTTTACGCCGACCTTGAACGAAACAACGGCGAATGATGTCTATTACAATGGCGAAGGTTATGGATCCACTGACGTCACTGGCAAACGTCTCCAACTGGCTTACACAGGCCACCGGTTGGAAGGTGACCCAGCTCAGGACTATATTGCAAGTCACTTGCTTGATCTTGGTGACGATCTCAAGACTTTAGCACGTTGGACACAAGCTGATGGTTCTACTGTTGTTGGCCAGGTTACTATCAGCAACATTGTTACTTCTGGCGGCGCTCCAGGTGCCAAGCAGACAATGTCCTTCACTTTGGCATTTAACGGCAAGCCCGTTTATACCCCTGCGGTCCCAAAACCGTAACGGTGTCTGGGGTATCTCTGACACCGGCAACAGCGAGCGTAAAAGTGGGAGCAACCACAGCATTAACGGCTACAGTCAGTCCCGAAGATGCGACGGACAAGTCTGTTAGTTATGCATCTAGCAACACATCAGTTGCTACTGTCAGCCCAAGTGGCGTTGTAACCGGTGTGTCTGCCGGCTCTGCCACTATTACCGTAACAACGAACGATAACGGTAAGAGCGCCACCTCGTCCGTGACTGTAACTGCGTAATAATGATTTCATGTCGCCTTCGAAATAGGACAGTACGGCATAGCCGGGCGGCTAGATTGGAGAAAATTATGAGCAATGTGATCAATCTTGATGATGTACTCGCAACCAAACAGGATTTGACATACAAGGGCAAAACATACACGTTTGAATTCTCAGACAAGATGCAGCAAGCATTGAACGACACTTGGGTCAAGGCTAACGCCTATGCTAATCAGTTGACTGATGAAGAGAAGAATGGCAGCAAAACTGCTGACATTGACCACAAGCCTGTCGAACAACAGCTGGAATATGTACGTGGCGCCCTGGCGAAGCAGCACGAAATCATCATGGAATTCTTCGACCAAACAATTGGTGAAAATAAGGCCAATCAGCTATACAATGACCTGAATCAGAGTACCAATGGTTTGATGTTCGTTCTTGGATTGGTCAAGCGCGCAGCTGACAAGGCCATTAAGGACGCCGAGACCGCTGAATACCCAGCATTTGATGGGAACGAGGACAATGATTAGTCTCACAAAACCATTAGCTTGGCAGTGGGCCTGTAAAGGCCGTATTTATCGAGTGAATCTGGCCTTTGATAATGTGTTGCGGTGGTACGACTTGCTTGACCGACAAGATAAAACCGACGCTGAAAAAGGGGTCCTGGGCTGGCATATGTTTATTAATGCAGACAGTGTAGGCCCGGCCGATCGGCTTAAGGCATTGGAATGGATCAATCGCTATATTGGTCAGCAGCCATATCACGATACGTCTGAGGACGATGGAAACATTCAGATTCCCGGTGAAGCACCAATGGATTACTTTTCGTACAGTCAGGACGCACCGGCAATCTGGTCAAGCATTCGCGCATATTATGGGATCGATTTAGAAGAAGAACTCGGCAAGCTGCATTGGCACAAGTTTTGTGCCATGTTAGACGGCTTGCCGAGTTCTACTTACTTTATGCGGATCGTTGATATTCGGCGGCGGGCACGGACTGGTTTAGAGGGCCAAGAACTCACTAATCTGGTCAATCTGCAGAACTACTATGTTTTGGATAAATATCGTAATGCCAAGCATTCTGCAGATGCAGCCGATTTCTTTGCGGCTTGGGCAGCGAGCGCAATCAAAAAGTAGTGGAAGGAGGTTAAACGATGGCAGACGGTACGATTTCGATTGAAGTGGCTCTTGAAGGCAAAGACAAACTCATCAGCGACACACAACAGGCCGATAATATTTTGAAAGACTTCGGTGATCAGGCCGGCGATAAGATGGATGAATCCATAAAAGAGAATACTGACAAAGCCAAACGAACACTGGCAAGCTTTCCCAAAGAGGTCAAGACCGAATTGATTGCTGAGGCCAAGGATGCCGGTATTAAGAACTTTGACGCCATTTTGAAGCAGTTGCCTAAAGAGCGGCGCGTGGACTTGCTGACGAAGGTTGAAGATGGAAAAGCGATTGACTTCCAGAAGTTGATTAAGTCGCTACCCAAGGAAGTTCAGTCCGAAGTCAAGGTGAACGATAGGGCGACTCAACCGCTTAAAGAGGTTAAGCGGGCTCAGCAAAGTATCCCGGAACGCAAAGAAACCACCGTCAAGGCCAATGATGAAGCTTCCGCACCGTTACGTCACATTAAAAGTGAAGCCGATGACACGGCCGGACACGTCAGTCATTTGGGTGAGATTGTCAAAGGCACCATGATTGGCAATATGGTCAGCAATGGCCTTCAAAACGCGTTTTCTGCAGTGAAGAATGCCATTGGCGGTGCGATTGAGCAGGCCAAATCATACTCATTGGCCCAAGAGACAATGAATGCCACCTGGACAACCCTAACAGGCAATGCTCAGGAAGGGCAGAAAATGGTCGATATGACCAACCAAATGGCTATTGCGGCGAACAACGCTACTGATATGGTCGACGGCCTGAATCAAAAGTTTTATGCAATTAACCACAGTGCTGATAGTACAGAGACCCTCACCAAGTCTGTACTGACGCTGCAAGATGCCTTTGGTCAGACGGATGACGCTGTCATGAACTTTGGGACGCAGTTTGCCCAGATGATGGCCAACGGCAAGGTCGGCGCCCAGGATATGATGTCGTTCGTCAACACATTCCCGGTTCTTCGTACCAATCTGTTGAAGACTGAGCAACAAATAACGCATAACAGCAAGCTCAGCATGGCCCAGATGAACGATATGATGTCCGCGGGCAAGATCAGCAGCGAAACAATGGAGAAGGTGTTGCAGGACACCGCCAAGCAGTACAGCTCAGCCACTGCGAACTTCGGCAAGACAATCCCTGGTATGACACGGACCATTAAGTCTCAAATGCCCGTGCTGTTGAGTGCGATCAGCGACCCATTAACGCACGCTGCCAATCCAATTGTTGGTGCCATGACTGAATGGGTTTCATCTGCCAATACCAAGAATGAGTTTAAAACTGTTGGTCAAACATTCAGTGACGGCTTGAATCGGACAATTGGCGCATACATGGGCAACGGCAAAGGCGCTGCTTCATCCATCATGGATAATCTTGATGGGCTGATTCAAAAAGTGAACAACGGTATCAAAACCACGTTTGATTTTTTAAGTGATCACGCCGGTTCGATTAAAGGAATCACGGGCGATGCATTCGAATTGTCCAAGATTATTGGTGGGACGGTCTGGTCAGTGGGCTATGAGATGTTCATGGGCTTGGCTAAGGCGTTCGGTCTTGTCAATGAGAATAGTTCAAAGGCGCAGGGACCGCTAGAGACCATCAAATCTGTAATGGATAAACTTGTCGCGCACAAGACAGAGATTCAGAATCTGACCAAAATCTGGTTGGCGTTTTTTGCCATCAATAAAATAACCAGTTGGATCAAGACCGTTAATGCTGCCCGTAAGTCGCTCATGGAATTGGGTATCGTCCAGAAAATGTTTGGTGGTGGCGGTGGCATCAGTCTCCCGAGCATTGGAGGTGCGGCAAAAAAAGGTGCTGACATACCTCAGGCTGCAGAAACAGTGGCAGAAACCACTGGCAGCAATAAAGGACTATTCAACTGGGCCAAAAGACTATTCACACGTACTAAGGGTATTACAGCCGGTACTCAGACTGTAGCCGCCGGCGGCGACATAATGGAAGACTTGGGCACAGTCGGTAACACTGCTTCCAAGTTATCAAAAGCTGCTGGCGCAGCCAAGGGATTGGCAGGCATTGGCACGGCCATCACATTACTGTCGTCCGTTGGGGATATTTTGGGATCAACCCATAAGACGATCGGCGGTAACGTCGGCAAGGCTGCAGGGTCTAGTCTCGGAGCCTGGGCCGGTGGTGCAGCGACTGGTGCCGTAGTCGGTACTTTTGCTGGCCCAGTTGGCACAGCCGTTGGTGCTGGCTTGGGTGCCGCTGTGGGTGCTGCCGCTGGCTCTTCTGTCGGCAAAAAAATTGGTAAGAATATCCAGAACGGTGTGGAGTCGGCTTTCCATCCTAAATTGAACGATGGTGTATCTAAAGCCACCGATAAACTTAAGGGTGGCATGAAGTCGTTCGTTAAATCTTATCAAGGCGATATGAACAAGATTAATGGCGATATGATCCTGCTCAGCACAGCTACTGGCAAACAAGCCGATAAGCTGCAAGCCGACATGGCGAAGACCTATGCCAAGATGGGCAAGGACGTGGATGCCTATTATAAGTCCAAAGAATCCAAGTCAAAGAAAGATTTGGATCGATTAGTCAGCGAAGGCTACATGACCCAAAAAGAGGCGGATAAGGCTTTAGCCAAAGAAAAAGACAACGACGCAAAGCGGGCTAAGAACATGAAGGGTGCTTACGCCAACATGCAAAAGGAGTCCGAACGCTACTACAAAGAACAAGCCGCGATCACGGCCAAGTATGAAAAGACTAAGACTGATGCTGCTAATAAGGTGGAAAAAGACCGTGCTAAGCAACGCGCTGCGCTAGTTAAGAATGGTGCCACACAGGCTGAGTTAGCTGAATTTGATGAGGTTACCGCTAAAAAGGTCGCGAAGGCGCGGGCCAAGGCCAAGTCTGATGAACAGAAGGATCTGGAAAAGTCTCAAAAAACGCACTTGAAGAACATGAAGAGCCTCCAGGACCAGGCAGATGCAGATACTTATCAAAATCTGAAAGTGAATGCGGGCAAGGAAAAGGACCTCTTGCAAGACTTGTCCGAGTCCAAACAGAAATTGTCACAGGCTGAGTTGAAGAGAGTCATTTCAACATCGGCAAAACAGACTGATGCTGTCATTAACGCGGCTAATAAGACCTATAAAGAAGTCAAAGATGCTGCGGATAAAAAATATAAGGCGACCACAGATGCCGCTGATAAAGAATATTACCAAAACCACACGATCTCAAAACAGCAATATCAAGATATTGTCGCCAACGCCAAGAAGCAACGCGACGATACAGTCACTGCGGCTAAGGATCAGCGCGATAAGACCGTTAGCCATGCAAAAAATCAGCACAAAGAAGTTGTCAATGAAGCAACAAAACAGGCTGGCGAACATAAAGGAGCAGTCGATACCGAGACTGGTGATGTGTTGTCCGGCTGGGATAAGTTTACAGCTGGGTTTGCACACATGTTTAACAGTGTAATTGACTTTGTTGATGGAATATTTAAGTGGATGACCGGAAAACCAACGAGTATTCACCATTGGTATCCTAAGGGTTACGCGCGTGGTGTAAACGGTTTGAGTAAAGACGAAGTGGCAGTTGTGGGTGAAGAGGGATATGAATTAGCTTACCATCCAAAATATGGGATTTACCCGGTAGGAATCAACGGACAGGAACTCTCGTATTTACAAGCCGGAACATCAATTCTTCCACACGCACAGTCTGAACAATTCATGAACATGATTGGTGGCTTGCCACACCATGCCAGTGGGGTATGGGGAACAATTGCCGATGTTGTTGGTGACGCCACGAAGTGGATTAAAAATACAGTGGGTGACATCGGTAAGTTTATTGCAGGTGGAGCATCTGGTGCATGGAAATGGATTTCAGATAAGCTGGGTATCAACAAATGGAAGACGAGTCAGAAATGGAATTCTATGAACCAAATGGCTACTGGCACTGTCAATCAAGTTAAAGACGCTTTTTTAGATAAGTTTTCCTCTTTGTTTAAAAAGAAACAATCTGAAGGGGAGGGTGGTAATGGCCCGTTGAAGTCATTGCCTGAGTTGGAAGCAATTGCCCGCCAAGCTGCCAAGATCATGGGGGTCAGTCCATCTGACCAATTTATCAAGCAGTTAGCCAACGTTGCCATGAGCGAGTCCGGCGGCAACTCCGGGGCGGCCAACCTAACTGATAGTAATGCGAAGGCTGGCATGGCATCTGTAGGACTATTGCAGTATATCCCATCAACTTGGGCGTATTACAACGTTCCTGGGCATAACAACCGGAACAGTGTTTTGGATAACTTTGTCCATTTCTTCAACAACTCTGACTGGCAAAACTCCATCGGTTACGTCACCTATCCTTCATGGGGCGGCATGTACAAATGGGACTGGAAACATGACGGCCCTATCGGTGCACCCCGAATGGGGATGGGCGGCCGTTTTACCAAGGAAACACCTGCAGTTATCGGCGAAGACGGAACAGAGTATGCCATCAATATCACCAAGGACAATGCTGATGATTTATTGGCGGCGGCGATTACGGAACGTGCGGAAACACATTCTGATAGCATTTTTGCCAAGGCACTCCAGGGGAAGAGTCAAGCTCAAGCTTCTGTGTCTGTTTCTGGCAGCAGCGCCACAGCGTTAATGGCGGCAGGACAGGCTGCAAACTACATTACCAATGGAAACGGTGGTCAGAATAATTCTGCACAGATCAGCAAGCAGATGGATACCGTTGTCGATTTGCTGACAGCTGTGGCCACATCACCTTATACGGTAGACAGTACCGTGAACATTGACGGTAAGGCACTTATCAAGCAGCAACAGAACAACATTCGGCAGGTGCTTGGTTTAGCTTTGAAGAAAGGAGGATTGCATCTCAGTGGCTTATAACATTATTCAGTATCGGGGCAGAACTTCAGATGAATTTCTGATGCATATCAATTATCCATTAGAGCTGATTCATCCAGAAGCAGACGTGACGTCGGTTTCCGTTCCTGGGGTCAATGGAGACATTGTCCAGGACAATCTGCGATATAAGAATATCAGCCAACCGATCGCATTCACAATTATTCGAAATGACAATTCGCCAAGCTTTCAACGGATCGGCCGGGCAATCACCAATTGGGTTGCTGGCAACGACTATGTACCATTGATTAGTGATTTGATACCAGGATACGAATGGGAAGCACATGTGGCGGCGGCACCATCGATGGTGGTTACCAATAACCATCAAGCGACCGTTACCATCACATTCGATTGTAAGCCATATCTTAAACGGTTAGGTGGTCAAGACTGGCAGCCGGTACCTGATACGCCAACAAACTTGGAGCGATGGTCTGCGCAGCCGCTCTGGCATATTCAGGGCAAAGGCAACATGGTTCTGACGTTGAATGGTGATGATTACAAGCTCAATGGTATTGACGACGAAGTTTACATTGATTCTGAACGATCATTGGTTTACAAAGATTTGAATGACAGTCGGGCTGGATTAGCAGTTTTTCCAAATAACGGCTTTCCATCATTGATGCCAGGAGACAATACAGTGAAACTAACCGGCGAGTATTCATTATTTGAATATCGCCCGAATTGGAGGTGTCTTGCTTGACTGAGTATTTACGTTTTCCTATTTTGTACCAACGTGCGAGTGATGACACATCCACCCTAGGATTAGGATATTTAACTGGTATCTTGACAGGTACAGTAACACGAGACGCCAATGCAGTTGCGACACTTACCTTAACCTACAATCCAGAAGACCCACTGGCAAATGAACTGCAAAAGGGACGCGTAATCCTAACCGATTGTGGGCCAGACCTGTTACGACAAAAGTTTCGCATTACTCACGTGACGAAGGCCAACAACGAAGTCACTATTGAGGCAAACCAAATATGGGGTGATCTCGCTTATGACGTTATCAGCAAAGACATATCCATGCCCAATGCCAGCCCGGCAGATTCTTTTAATGCAATTGCCAGTGCTTTGGCAGACCCGATACCCGCCCTAAACTTTAGTAGTGACATCAGCAAGGTGGCCAACATCAGCTGGACGTACAAAGATACGCAGAATGTGTTGGATATCCTCATAGGTGCTGACAAGGCTGGTGATCAGACAAACTCAATGCAGGCGCTCTACAGCGGCGAATGGGTGGCTGACAACTACAATCTAAAATTGTTACAGCATGGCGGTAGAGACACCCACATGGTCGTTAAATACGGTCGGAATATTCAGACCATCGAGCAGGACGAAGCGATTGACCAGACTTACACAGCCATCATGCCATTTGCTACGTACACGCCCAGCAGTGCAGACGCCAAAGATACCAGCACAAGCTACGACGGCGCGGGCATTGTGCAGTACGTCGGCACCGGCGGCCTCCAAATGTACGACAGTCCTTACAAAGGCCACAAGGTCGTGGGCACGATCAAAAACGGTGCCTACTACAAGGTGACACGCACGGCGACAGAAAACACAGTCAATGACAATACCTGGTACATGATTGGCACAAACAACTGGGTGGACGGTACATTTTTCAAATTCGACAAATCGGGCGCTTATATCGTTAACAATGTGTCCGGCGCAGGCACCATCACGATTGGGGATAATACCGACAGCAACGGCCTTATAGTGCCTTTCCAAGGTATGGGCTCTGTGACAAGTTATGCCGGTCCAAAGTCAATTGCCATCTGGACTTCGCCATGGGCTGACAAAAAAGCCACGGGTCAATATGTGGGTAACGGCGAGCGCTTCAAAATCTGGTACAAGGCGACGGACAATGTTAACCATGTGTGGTACAACATCGGCACCAATAGCTGGATCGATTCCACGTATTTTAGCGTAGAAAAGAACACCAATTTCGTGGTTGTCCCCGCCCGGGGTATCGTGTTGGTCAAAACAGATGATGCCGGTGGTGCACCAGTTTATACTGCCCCCGGCGGTGCTGGTTATGTGCAGCGGCATGTCGCCAAAGGGACGCGGTGGCAAGTTACCGGTGCCGCGACTGGCGGCGATGGCAAGACTTGGTATCGCATCGCCACTAATCAATGGATCACAGATGATGTGTGCGACTTCAATTCTAACGGCACCGTTACCCCAACTACCGTCGATGACAAAAATAAAGAGACCGCGCAGGCGTTAGGCAAAGTACCTATTTACCCCAAGCCTACGTACAATGTGGCACCCACTGGTCAATATCTCCAAGCGGGTACCCGTTGGAAAATCACCGCTCAGGCCGACAATAACGGAACCACCTGGTATGAAGTGGCGATTAATGAATGGGTGGATAGTAAGTGGTTTAGTTTTTCCACCGGCGAGGACGTGACACCGGTCGGTCCTAATGCTGGCGATGAAGTGGATGAAGAAGTTGCCGAAGTGACAGTCACGTTACCAGAATTATTGCTTAAATCGGATTTAGCCGCCAACGATGAACGGCTGCGGGTTTTGCCGGTGGACCTGTCGCAATACAACATCGAAGACGCGGACCGGCTCAAAGAAGTGGCACAAGCGTATATGTCGGATTACCGGATCGGGTATCCCACGGTGAGCCTGACACTCAACTATGCACAGCTTACGGGTGATTATGCCCGGCTAACGCAGATCGGCCTTTATGACCGGGTGGCCGTTGAGTTTGATCAACTAGACATTTCTGAAGATGCCGAAGTATCTGAGGTCATCTGGAATGTGGTCGCCAAACGGTACGACTCGATCACAATTGGCGAGCCGCCAATTAGTTACACGCATGAACTGCAAAAGTACCAGCAGCAACAAATCGATAAAGCCACATCCACAATCACCAAGACTCAAACCGGATTGTTTGACCAGATCCATAACGCGCTCAAATTGCAAGGCGCCGATCAGGATGCAGCCGTCCGTAAAATCATGGAAGAGCTGGGTATGCACGATACCGCTATTGAGTCGGTTAAAGCGATGATGAAGACTATCGACGATACGGTGACCGATGTCAGCGATTGGATTAAAAATCCAGGTACTGCCGTTATCCAAGCTTATCCCAATTGGCAAGCGCCGATTGAATTCCGGGTAGTTAATGACGATAAAAGTTCGATGCGGTTAAACAACCATGGCTTGGGTTATTATTCATCAAGCGGACTGGTGCGCACGGCTATTACCAGTGACGGTCGAATTGTGGCCGAAGCAATCACTGCTGGGACAGTCACTGGGCTTAAGTTGATGGGTGCGCAAATCACCGGAACCAGCAACATCAGTCTGGATGACGGCATGGGCGGCCATCGGACAGAAATAAGTAGTGCCTATGGGATTAGTACCAGCGGAACACTGGAAGTGACCGGCACCACGCGTATCCATGGCCCATTTGCGGCCGAGAGCGGGTTGACCTTGACCGGCACTCTGGACGTGACAGGGTACACTAATTTGCACGGCGATCTTAATGCATCGGGCAATATAACGGCCCAAGGAAGCTTGGTTGCTGGTGCTGCCTCGGCATTTTGGGCAGGCGTCACGGTGCACGGTTCAATCACTGGTCTGGCCGGTATCGACATCAGCCAGGGACGGAGCATCATTTATTTTGGCTCTGGCTCACTGTCCAGCGATGCCGGACACCTGGTGTGGAACGGGAAAAACATTGCCTGAGGAGGATGATGACATGAATATCAATACAATCGATTTGTACAGCGGCGGTGGTTGCTTCCGTTTTAGCGATAAAGGTTTGGGCTATTTTAAAAATGAAATCCCAGCCGTTTCGCTTGATGCGGACGGGACTATTGTGGCCGGTAAAATTAACGGCTTAACACTTGTCGGTGATGAAATTATTGGACCGTTTGGAAAGGATAAGTAAATATGCAAGTTGACGTGAAACAGGGAATGTCTATTACGGCGGCGGAACTTTCTGGGACTATTGCGCAAATGGCTGTCAAACTTGGTCAGCAAGCACTGATCATTGATAATCTGACGGCAGAAAACAACGAACTTAAGGATAAGGCTGCTAAAGAGACTGAGAACAAAATCCAGCAAAAAGTAGGTGGTGATGAAAATGGCAAACCAGATAATCAACCTAGTGGTGACGGACAACCAAGCCCAGCTCAGCAATGACTGGGTGCGGACGTATGTCGGGGATAGCAAAACCATAGAGTTACATGTTGCCGACGCCAATAGTGCTGTCAAAGATTTGACCGGTTTAACTCCAGAACTGCGCGGCACAGCAATCAATCATCAAACAATCCAAGCCACTGGTGGTATCAGTGTCACCAATGCAACTGGTGGTGTGCTCACGGTGACATTACCAGATGCCGCGGTAGCGTTATCTGGTATGATCACTGACATGCGATTGCGACTGGCGGACAAGGACAGCAACGTAGTGAGCACCTGCGCATTCGTAGTCAACATTAACCCCACGCCGGGATTTACTGAACAATTTCCACAGGCCGTTGATGCAATCAGTGAAGCCGTCAAAAAGCTTATCGATACTACCAACTCAGTGGGAAACATTGGGGATGGTGCGCAGACAATCATTGATGCTAAGGTCAAGGATCTCACCAAGCAAATCGATGATTGGAAAACGTCCACCATGGCCGACAGTTTGCAGCAGCTTACCACGGCAACGGGATCGGCTAACACGGCCGCTACCACAGCCAATCAAGCAGCACAAGCAGCACAAGCACTGGTTGCTGATATTCCAACTGATCCAAAATATCGTGGTCCGGTTGGTCCCGCTGGCAAAGATGGTACAGGTATTCAGCTCAAGGGTTCGGCTGATTCTGTCGACAAGTTACCCACAACGGGCAACACAGCCGGCGATACTTATCTGGTCGCTGGACATTTATACATCTGGAAAGACAACGCTTGGAATGATGCTGGTCAGTTACAAGGCCCTGCTGGTGCTGATGGTAAAAATGGTTTGAATGTATGGCTGTACAATTTTGACCGTGGTGCAAACCAAATAAATTTTTACTGGTCAGATTTATCACCAGAAACAAAAACAGATAATGTTCCCCAAGTTGGAGACGCCGTAATTGACAAGACCGGAAATGTTTATCAAATCACCCAATCCACTAACACAGGTGATGCATTAACTGGTGGAGGCACAGCATCTTTTGGCGATGAAATAATTAACATCAAGGGTGCAACTGGCGCACCTGGCACGAAAGGCGATACTGGCAATACTGGTGCTACTGGTCCTGCTGGCCCTGCTGGTGAATCTGCTTATCAAGTATGGCTGGACGCTGGCAACACAGGTACAGAAGCCGACTATTTAGCATCACTAAAAGGTGCAACTGGCCCAGCTGGAAAAGATGGCACCACGCCAGACCTAACGCCTTACTTAAAGTCAACAGATGCCGCAGCAACCTACCAAACCGCAACTCAGGTTCAGGCCGCTTTAGATGCCAAGATTGTGCCTGTTGCTAATGAGACAACAGCATCTAGTAATTCTGCGACAAGCCCCACTGTTCTCTATCTTGTGCCGGAGGCGAGCTAATGCCAATTTACTACGGTGGTAAAAAGTTACAGTCACTTTATTTTGGTGGCAAGAAGATTGCCAGCGCTTGGTATGGTGGCCAATGTGTTTATAGGTCATTAACCTTTTTAGCAACCCCAATACAAATTTGGCAGTGGACTGCACCGAACGGTG
>NZ_AZEC01000013.1 GCF_001435585.1 Schleiferilactobacillus perolens DSM 12744 | reverse complement strand
GTCTAACAATTATGGGGCACTTCACTTCCAGGTTCAGTCTTTCTTGTTCTTCTTTTTGTCTTTCTTGCCTTTTTTCCTTTTGTCCTTCTTGGCCTTCTTATTGTCACCCTTGGCCTTCTTATCTTTTTTATCCTTCTTGGCCTTTTTATCTTTTTTTGCTTTCTTCTTATCAGGCTGCGGATCGTTGTCTACTTCAGTAACAGGTTGCGTTTCTATTGGCGTCATCGGTGTTTTCATTTGCAACAATGAGGCCGCGCGCTGATCGCCATCACCGGCACGCCGCTGCAATTCCGCTAATGCAGCGCGGGCTCTGACAGAATCATTGAATGATCTGGGAAATAAGTAAGTAAAGAGAATGCCATTGCTTTCGGTTGTGAGTGCCATTTTCATCATTCCTCCAAGAAAAGTTGAACGGGCCGGCCATCTAGTTCAAGCAGTTTAAACCACTTCGCATAGTGACCTTGCAAGAATTGAAAATATCGTTTACCCTGCCCCGGTTGACTATATTGTACAATACTGCTCATGGCTGTCCCGTGGGATCCGATGATAAATGTGCCCGTAGGCGGTAATTGTTGTAAAAAAGCGAGATAACGGGCCTGGACTGTGTGGATACTTTCTCCGCCAGTCTCCGCGAAATCCAAGTCTTGCCATTGCCGGTCAACGTACTGATCAAAGTGAGTCACCCAGCCTGGCATTTGGCGTTCTTTCAATTGGTCACTTTGGTGAACAGACAATCCATGATCCTTGGCCAACGGTGTCACAGTATCGACGGCGCGCTGAAAGGGACTGGCGTATACAGCCGTGATTTCTAAATCGTGGAATACTGACATTAGTTGCTGAGCTTGTTGTTGGCCGTACGGTGTTAACGGCCGGGTCTGATCGTCATGGACAGATGTGTCTGGTTCGCCGTGGCGAATAAAATAGATTGTTCGCGTCATTAGCCCGTCTCTTCACGGATATACGCAATTTCTCGAATATTGCCGTAGGGCGTCGCTGTGATTTCTGGTTCGCCATATGGCTGAAAACCGTTGTGTCCATAAAACTGGCGCGCAGAATCATTGGCTACAAGCACGATCAGATAGATTTTGGCGTAGCTTTCGTGCAACTTCTTTATTGCCGCCTGTAGGAGTTGCGTGCCGATCCCTTGTCCTTCAACATCCGCGTCGACATAAATCGAATACACTTCGCCAAACCCAGAAAATTCCTTCTTACGGGCCGGTCCATACGAACAGACACCCACCACTTGCCGGTCTTGGTTAAAGGCTAAAAATGTATGTTGCCAACGTTCCTCTGGATGCCAACTCGTCACGTTGAGTTGACCGAGAAAACCGGCTGGAAGAATGTCGCGATAAGCGTCCTGCCACGTCTTTAGATAGAGCCGTTGGATCGCTGCGAAATCTTCGTGAGCGGTAGCAGCACGAATAGTGTATTTGGTCATAGGCTTCACCTCGATGATTTGATTGAGCCTAGCATACCGCAAAAGCGTATAGGAATGTGCAGATAGTTAACATCATTTTTGAGCGAAACAACCGATTGACGCTGAAGAGGACGTTCAGTATGATTTGAGTCAACAGGAATCGACGGAATAGCAGGCTATTGAGGAGTGAGTATCATGGCTAAGTGGCGTGCGTGGTTGTTCGTGTTGGGAATATTGATCGCTGTTATTGGCGCTAATCTAGTTGATTATTATTGGCCGCTTTTTTTGACAAGCGGTTCCTTTGCAGTTGATATTAATGTCGCCAAAATGGCTTTAGCGGTACTACTCATGGTCACCAGTTCAGTGCTTTTTAAAGTTCACTTATCATTTAAGTGGCGCTCTCTTTGGTGGGCTTTACTACTTGGTTTACCGATATTGAGTATTTACGTAGTGGGGTATCTCAGGCCCAGTTTAGCTATGTTGCCGGATATTTGGCTATTCCAAAACTTTAGACCTTTAATTCCAGCCAGCATTTTACACACGATGATGACCGCTTTTTCAGAGGAAGTTGTATTCCATGGTGTTCTGTTTGGTGTGATTTATCGGATCTTCACTAATTCCCGCTGGCCGTTATGGCAAACTGTCATTGTCACCAATGGCCTGTTCGCTTTGACCCACTTGACGAACGCTTTTGGTCAGCGCGGCGCTCTTTTCCCAGCCATTTATAATGTCCTGTTTGTCTTCGGCTGGTCCGTGGCGATTACCATCGTAATGATCATTGGTCGTAGTCTATGGGCACCGATCATTATCCATTTTTTGACCGATATTGTGCCTTTGACGTTGGCCTACGCTTATCCAGGGGATGGCTCTCCAACACCGGACTATCCTTTTAACCCGGATCACTTCTTTCAATCGGTGGCCCTCATGGCTGTCTTTCTCGTTTTGGCGGTGGTCTATGGTGTGATTTGGGGATGGTGGCGTAAACGACATCAGCAGGTTGAAGAGATTTATCCGTTTTGAGAAGTTGTATGGATTAATGCCGGAATTGGTTCTCGATTATTGGGGACTGGTTTCGGTTTTTTTGTCATGTTGAACTTGTCGCTCTTGTCAGCCCAGTACTCCGATGTACCAGGGGTGTGAACCGACATAGTCGCGTAAACGGGCTCCGCCGACCAGAAGCTATGGCCGGGTGATCCGACATAGCCGTGTAAACGGGCTGCGCGCCCCAGAAGTAAGGGCGGTACGAACCGACGCAGCCGCGTAAACGGGCTCCGCCGACCAGAAGCTATGTCAGAAGGCAGGAACGGCAAAAAAACCTAAGTGCGGGTTTTTCTGCCGTTCCTGCCTTCTGACGCCGCTTCTAACCGGTCGGCTGCGCCCTCTGCAAAAATACCCACCATACCGATCCCAAACTACCGGTATGATGGGCTCTAATGGTGGGTTGCATGTTCCCCAAAAGATAATACCGCGAGAGTGCGGCGGTCGATTCCACCCCTCATAAGTGGAATTCAACCATATCCATATTATGGCATATTTAGCTTAAATGGGACTTAAGAAAAGCTCGAATTATTTTGTGCAATTGTATACAACCCACCGTGAAGTTCGGTATAATAAAGATGGTTTGGTACCGCTTACAGATATTGAGAGAGGTGTTGGCTTATGACATTACAAAACATTCTCGTCGTAGGTGGGGGCACATTAGGCAGTCAAATTGCCTATCAAGCCGCCTTCCACGGCAAAAACGTGACCCTCTATGACATCAGTGACGAGGCATTGACCCAGGCTGCCAGCCGATTGGCGCGGCTTAGCCCGTCCTACCAGGAAGATCTCCAAGCCTCGCCGGCAAAGACCGAAGCAACGGAATCGGCCATCCGGCTCACCAGCGACCTATCTGCCGCCGCGACAGATGTGGATTTGGTGATTGAATCGATCCCAGAAATTCCAACCATAAAAGTGGATTTTTATTCAAAACTGGCACCCTTATTGCCTAAAGAAGCGCTGATTGCCACGAATTCATCCACCATGCTGCCATCTCGACTGGCAGATTCTACCGGGCGTCCAGATAAATTCTTGGCAATGCACTTTGCCAACATGATTTGGATTCGTAACACCGTGGAAATCATGGGCCATGCGCGGACTAATCCGGCGGCGACTGCAGAGATCGAGGAATTCACCCGGGAAATCGGTATGATTCCGATCGTCTTGAATAAAGAGCAGCCAGGTTATATTTTGAACTCCTTGCTGGTTCCGTTCCTTGATGCGGCCTTCAAGCTGTGGGGGACAGACGTGGCGGATGCTTATACCATCGACCGGGTTTGGATGCTGGCGACGGGTGCACCCCGCGGACCGTTTGCTGTGATTGACGTGGTGGGATTACGCACCGCCTACGAAATCTTCTCGCAACAGCCGGGTGACGTGGCCAAGGCAGTGGCGCAAAAAATTAAAGCACGCACTGACCAAGGCTATCTTGGTCTGGAAACTGGTCGCGGCTTCTACACTTATCCGAACCCTGCCTATATGCAGGCCGGGTTCCTCACTGCATTGGGTGACGAAAAAGAACAGTCGACAGTCACTGTCTAGCTGGCCGATGTGTCTGGGCATCGGTTAACCACTGAAATATCGCCGATCTCAGTCTTATTTGTCGCGATTTGCATTTTGTATCCTTAAGGCCGTTGTGTCTCCACATGGCGTTTCTTGTTCATCCCCCAAGAGACGTCGTGGAGATACAGCGGCCCTTTTTCACTTCTGATCGTTACAATCCGCCATGGCTAACTTGTCTCGTTGGTCAATCACTAGCCCTTCTTGTTTGAAAATTATATAATCTTGTTATTCTTAGCAAAAAGGAGGCATAACCAATGTCTGAAAGCGACAAAATGCACTCTGGTGAACTCTATCTGCCTGGTGACGACGCCATCGCCCAAGCACAACAGCAGGCGCTGGAAAAGCTTTACGATTACAATCATACCCGCCCCAGTGAGCGAGCTAAACGGCAGGCATTGCTTCAAGAAATGTTTGCGACCATTGGGTCTGATTGTTATCTGGAACCACCCTTCCATGCCAATTGGGCCGGCCGGTTTGTCCATTTTGGCAACCATATTTATGCCAACTTTAACCTCACACTGGTAGATGACACCCGTATCGACGTGGGCGACCATGTGATGTTTGGCCCCAATGTCACCCTGGCCACAGCTGCGCATCCGGTTCTGCCAGCCTTACGGGAAAAAGAATATCAGTACAATGTTCCGATCAAGATTGGCGAAAACGCCTGGCTGGGAGCCGGTGTTGTGGTTTTACCTGGGGTTTCTATTGGCGCTAATACCGTCATCGGTGCCGGCAGTGTCATCACCAAAGATATTCCCGCCAATGTGGTGGCTTTCGGTAATCCCTGTGAAGTCCACCGCCCCATCAACAAACATGATCAAACCTTTTACTACAAACAGCACCAAATCAGCATTTAACTCCACTACATAGCAGAGAGCAGGTAATTTATGCGACATAGAATTGAAGTCCGTCTGCCCGACGAAACCGAGGCAGCCTTAAAACAATATCTCATTGACACGAAACAGACTTTTGCCCAGTACGCCGCGCGCGCCCTGCGTAAACAAATTGCGGATACCTTGGATAATCAAGACCTGACAGAGACGGTGAAACACCATACAGCCGGCCTGCCCAAGCCTGAATTGCGGAAGCGCATGGGTCTGTGACCGTTTAACTGGACCAATTTGCACCACTCCACGAAATAGCGTTAAGGTAGAAGAGGAATGTTCTACTCAGTTACTCTATATAAATTTTCGTGAGGGGTTGTTTTTTTGAAACCAGTCAAAACAAAGGTTGCCGATGTCCCCACCGGCAGTATCCATCAGTATGACGCGATTCTGAAGTACTTTAACGATGAACCCGCCCAGCAAAATCGGCGGGCCCATTATCGTTCCATTACGTTTGTCACCACTGGGATCATTGCCTACGATGGCGGTCAAACCACCATGCTGCATCTGGGCACATTGCTTAGTGAGCAGGGCTACCAGGTGTTCTATCTCAGCTACGTGCCCCAGTCTGCAGAAGATATGGCGACCAACGCAGAGTTTAACTACCCCAATTACCAGGGTAAATGCTTGGATATGAGTCACCTGGACAGCCATCAATCCGACATTTGGGTCGCCACATTGTGGGAGTCCGCCTACGTCATCAAGAGCAAACCAGGCTACAAGATGTATTTCGTCCAGGACTACGAGCCTTATTTCTATCCTTTCGGCGACCGTTACCAGTTGGCCAAGCGGACCTACGATTTAGGCTTACATATCATTTCCCTGGGACCGTGGTGTGTCAAAATGATTGAGGACCAATGCGACCCCCACGGAATCATTGATCAAATCAACTTCCCCATCGACTTGGATCATTATCCGCTGAAAGAACGCGACTTCAACACTTACAAAGATATGGCCACCGTCAAATTGGCCGTCTATACCAAATGGACCAGTCCACGGCGCGCACCGATTACAATTCAATTGGTGTTAAAAAACGCGGAAGCCATTCTGGCTAAAAAGGGCATTACCTTGAAGATTCGCTACTTTGGTTCTCCCAAGAGCAAGCACTTCATCAATGGTAAAAACTTGGGTAAGCTCACCCGGCCGGAAATGAATGCCTTGTATCACTGGGCCGATTTCGGCATCGCCCCATCCATGACCAACTTTTCGCTGGTGCCGTTTGAAATGATGAGTACCGGTCTGCCCTTCATTGACTTTCTGGAAGGTACCGGCCGCTACTTCTTGCCGGATACCGGTTATATTCCGACGCATATGGACGAAAAAGCCCTAGCCCAGACGATTCTGGACACAGTGCGCCAACCTGAGGGATTGCCGAAGATGATCCACGAGTCAAATAAGTATCTGCACAGTGTCACGTGGGATCGGACGATCAATAGTTTCATTAAGATTCTAGATTCACTTCAATTATCGTAAAGAAAAAAGGACTGGCCTAAAAGTGATCGCCGATTCGCCGTGCTAAGGTGCGCAAGCTTCATCGGGATTGGACTTTGGCCAGTCCTTTTTTATTTTGATTAACCTTGCTTAAGTTGCGGGACGGCGGCTTGGATGCGTTGGGCGACTAGGACAGCTAATCCTGTTTTGAGCGAGTCGCCGGGAATGAAGATCAAGCTGGCGGTGAGCGCACTAGCAAAGGGCATGTGCAGGCCAACGGTGAGCCAGAGTGCGCCTAAGAAATCGACGATCACTGCACCGACCAGCCATAATAGAATTCCCCGCTGCCACCAATGGGCATGGTTGCCCAGCAGCCGATCGGCGGTACCGTAAAGCACTGGTGTGACTACCCAACCAGTGAGAAAACCGCCGCTGGCGCCCAAGAATACGGCTGGTCCGGCGGTCCGACTGGATAATACCGGCAGCCCTAAAATAACCAGCAAGAAAAATAAGCCGATGACGGCGCTGCCGCGTTTACTGCCCAGCAATATCGCCGTGAGCAGTACACCGAGATTTTGCATCACGATCGGAACTGGAATAAACGGAACGGGCAGCGGCGGAATAAAGCCTAACGCAATCAATAATGCCACGAACAAAGCAATGATAGCTGCATCGTGTCGTTTGAACATTGTTTAACCTCCATAATTTGCTGTGGGCAGATCCACTTTGGTCACTTCGCCCGCAGAAAAAGCCTGGCTGGTGCCATCGGGGAAACTCAGGATTAATTGACCAGTGGGCGCGATCATTCGCGCCACCCCTTGGACTTGGGTCTGGCCAATGGTCAAGGTGACCAGTTGTCCCAGCACCATCGATAGTTGGGCGTAGCGAGGAATGAAGTGACCCGTATGGTACTGCGGTAACAGCGCCATTAATTGGATCAGCAGCGCCGCGGCAATCGCATTGCGGTCCACGGGTAAAGTACCCAAGGAGCCCGCCTTGTTTTGAATGGATTCTGGGAAAGCCGCCGTGAACAGGTTCAACCCGATCCCAATGACCACCGCGTCGTGGGTCTGTTCCACCAGAATACCGCCGCATTTACGATCTTGGACAATAATGTCATTGATCCATTTCACGTGAAACAACGTCTCTGGAAAGAACGGCTGCAGCGCATTCACCAGCGCTACGGCGGCACCGGTGGTCAACAATCCGGGAGCTAGTGGCGCCACGCTTGCTGCCGGCACCAATAAACTGAGATACAGACCGCTGCCGGAGGGCGAATAAAAGGCCCGCCCGCGTTTGCCATAGCCAGCGGTCTGGGTATCCGCAATAAAGGCTTGGGCCCCGCTGACAGAATGATGCTGGGCAAAGTCTTTGGCATACCGGTTGGTGGATGGGAGTGTCGCAAACACCGTCACGGGGACATCCTGCGCGGCGTTGATCACTGCTGCACTGAGAGTCATTACATTAAGTGGACACCTTTGTCCACATAAATCACATCGCCGGTAATCCCGGTGGCCAAGTCAGACATCAAAAACGCCGCCACATTGCCGATTTCTTCCGTGGTGACACTTTGCCCGTCCACGGTGTTTTCCTGGGAGAGTTTCAACAGCTCGTTATGGTGCTTGATGCCGGATACGGCCAACGTTTTCACGGCGCCAGCAGAAATGGCGTTAACGCGAATATGATCATCGCCCAAATCTGAGGCCAAGTAGCGCACGCTGGCTTCCAAGGAGGCCTTGGCCACGCCCATCATATTGTAATTGGGGATGGCCCGTTCGGAACCAAAGTAGGTTAGCGTCACTAATCCAGCGGGATTGTTTAGAATGGGCTGAGCATATCTGGCCACACTAATGAACGAATAGGCACTGATATTTTGGGCCAGATCATAGCCGGCTTGGGTCGTGTGCACAAGTCCATTTTGCAAGGTGTCCTTATCCGCAAATGCAATGGCGTGCAGCACACCATCAATTTTGGTGAACTGACGGCCAATTTCTTGGAAGGCCTGCTCAACTTTTTCATCTTCTGCCACATCACATTCCACCAGTGGGAAGCCCTCTGGGACAAACCGTTCCAATGATTTCTTGATGCGGGCGTTTTGATACGTGAGAATCACCGTAGCGCCTTGGTCGGCCATGGCTTGGGCACAGCCCCAGGCGATACTGCGGGGATTTGCGACCCCCATGACCACAATCTTCTTACCGGTTAAAAATCCTGCCATATGCTATTTAGCCTACTTTCTAAAATTTACGATAGCGTGCCTGACGGCGGGTCAATAGTTCCGCTGGCGGCAATGCTAACAGAGTGGTCAAACGGGCGTGGATGGCCGTGGCCAGATCCGCCGCCTCCGTTTGGTTGGTGACTTCCGTGATCACGCGATCCACCACATGCTCGGCGAGCAGCTCCTTGGGGGTTAATCCCAACTTAGCGGCCGCCGCCGGTGCTTTGGCGGCGTCTTTCCACATGATACTGGCATAACCTTCTGGAGAAAGAATGGCGTAAGTGCTGTGTTCAAACATCCACACCTCGTCTCCGCAGGCCAGTGCCAACGCACCGCCGCTGCCGCCTTCTCCAACGATAATGCTGAGAATCGGGGTCGGCAGCTGCATCCCCTCCAGTAAACTGCGCGCAATCGCTTCGCCTTGACCAAAGTCTTCCGAATGCTTATCCGGAAAAGCCCCAGGGGTATTGATCAACGCCAGGACCGGCCGGTGAAATTTGGCGGCTTCCTTCATCAGACGCAACGACTTACGGTAACCCTCCGGCAACGCACTGCCAAAGTGGCGATCAATGTTTTCTTGGGTGTTGGTACCCTTCTGAATCCCGACAATGGTCACGGGCATCTCCCGCAATTGACCAATACCGCCGATCATCGCTGGGTCATCGCCGCCGGCGCGGTCGCCGTGCAAGGGAAAAAAGTCGGTGACCAAATCGTCAATCAATGTTTGAATGGGGATCTTCGCTGTGGAGCGGGCAGCTTTCACCGCTGCAAAAGCGTCCTGTTGCTGGACCATTAGGCGGTCACCTCCGTCACGGCATGCCACTTGAGCAGACGTTCCAAAACTTGTTTTTGCTGATCCCGGGGTACGATCGCATCAATGAAACCGTGTTGCTGGATGGTTTCGGCCCGTTGAAAATCAGCAGGTAATTTTTCATGAATCGTTTGCTCAATCACCCGCCGCCCAGCAAAACCAACCAGAGCGTGGGGTTCAGCCAAAATGATATCGCCTTGCATGGCGAAGGAGGCCGTGACGCCCCCAGTGGTGGGATCGCATAGAACGGTGATGTATAACAAACCCGCCTGATCATGGGCGGCCACTGCCTGGGAAACTTTTGCCATTTGCATCAACGACGCAATGCCCTCCTGCATCCGTGCCCCGCCAGACGCGGTGAACAGCACCACCGGTAACTTATCTTTCGTGGCCGCTTCAAACAGCCGGGTGATCTTTTCACCTGTGGCACTACCCAAAGAACCCATAATGAAATAGGGATCCATGATGCCTGCTGCAAAATGTTGGGCGCCGATGCGGGCTTGGCCGGTCAGGACGCTTTCCTTCAGCTTGGTGATTTTCTTAGCCTTAGCAATTTTGGCCTGATAGGCGGCATCGTTGTACTGGGCCGGCACCGTCAGCTGCTTATTGGTTTCTTGGAAATCGTCAAAAAGCAGCTTCACCCGTTTCCGGGCAGTAATCCGTAATGCATAACCGCAATGCGGACACGTCATGTAGTGGCCAGCCTGGAAACGGAAGAAAGTACGCCCGCACACTGGGCAGCTTTGCACAAGTCGATCAGGAATCGCCCGTTTGCGCTGGGCTAACTCCGTCGCGGTGGGCGGTGTAAATTTAGGCTGTAACATCGCGCTTGCTCCTCCATTCCGGTAAGAATTCTTGTTCAATATAGTCTGTCGTGTATTGGGCATCCGCAAACTTCGGCGACGCCAGCAGCGCTTGCAAGAAGTCGCGGTTAATGGCGATACCGCGTACGATACATTCCCCCAAGACCCGTTGCATCTTCACGATGGTTTCCTCCCGGGTGGGCAAATGAACGATCAGCTTAGCGATCATTGCGTCATAAAAGGGTGGAATTGTGCTGCCCGTCGTCACCCCGCTGTCGATGCGCACACCCAGCGTGCCATCGGGTAAATATAGCTGCTGCAATGTGCCAGGTGACGGGCGGAAATTATTAGCGGGATCTTCGGCATTGATCCGGCACTCCAGGGCATACCCTTTCACCTGGGCATCCGCTTGGGTAAAAGGCAAAGACTCCCCCGCAGCAACGCGCACCATGGCCTTGATCAGTTGCAGACCAGTGACTTCCTCGGTCACCGTGTGCTCCACCTGCAGCCGGGTATTCATTTCCAAAAAATAGAAGTGATGATGGCTATCCATCAAAAACTCGAACGTGCCTGTGTTGGTATAACCAATCTGATGACAGGCTTGCACCACGATATTACCAAGCTTGGCCCGTTCGACCGGGGTGATATCCTGGCAGGGACTTTCTTCAATGACCTTCTGATGATGGCGCTGCATGGAGCAATCCCGCTCCGGCAGGTACACGATGTGGCCGTGGGTATCAGCGATGACCTGCATTTCAATATGTTTGGCATTGGTCACCAATTTTTCAATATAAATTCGGTCATCACCGTAGTTCAAGCGAGCTTCCCGCTGGGTCTCGCGAAACGCTGCCGGTAAATCAGCGGCGGCCGCCACAGCCCGAATACCTTTACCGCCGCCACCTTCCGCTGCTTTGAGCAAAATGGGGTACCCGATTCGGTGGGCAGTGGTCATTGCTTCTGCCAGACTGGCCACAGTGCCTTCACTGCCGGGAATCACCGGGACGCCGCTTTTTTGCATCGCGGCCCGGGCGTGGGCCTTGTCTCCCATTAAGTCGATTACCTCTGGCGTCGGCCCAATGAAGGCAATGTGACATTCCGCGCACAAGCGGGCAAACTCCGCGTTTTCTGACAAGAAGCCATAACCGGGATGAATGGCCTCGCAGCCAGTGAGATTGGCCGCACTGAGAATTTGAGACATATTCAAATAGGATTGCGCTGGCTGCGGACCGCCAATACAAATGGCTTCATCAGCCAGTTGAACAAACAAGGCATCCTTATCGGCGCTGGAATAAATGGCCACTGCCGTGATATTCAATTCGTGGAGGGCGCGAATAATTTGGACCGCAATCTCACCCCGGTTAGCGACTAATACCTTTTTGAACATTCAAGTTCACTCCTTTGCCGTAATGGCGAAAATCAGATCGGCCGTCACGACAACGGTCCCTTGGCGCGTGATTTCTCCATGGCTCAGTCCGATCCGGCGTTTCAGCTTGGTCATGGTCACAGTGAGGGTCAACGCATCCCCAGGAACAATATCCTTGAGAAAGGCAGCTTCTTGAATACCGCCAAAAAGCACGTTATCGCCAGCATGTTCCGGCAAGCTCAGTACTGCGGCAACGCCGGTTTGAGCCAACGCCTCAATCAGCAAGGGCCGCGGCATCGTCAAGTGGTCAGCCGGCCGGCCGGCGAAGAACCATTCGTTGATGGTAATCAGCTTGCGGGCCGTGGCCGTTTCACCAGGCACTACGGTGGTAAATTGATCAATTAATTGAAACGGATACCGCTGGGGAATTACCTCTTGGACTGCAGGGATCATTCGGCATCCTCCTTGATCAGGACCACCGGCTCGTCATATTCCACCATGGTGCCGTCATCCACCAGTTGTTTGACCAGGGTCCCGCTGATGGGACTGGGGACTTCGTTGATCATTTTCATTGCTTCAATAACGAAGATGGTTTCACCCTTGCTCACATGGTCGCCAATCTGTTTGAACGGTGGTTTGTCTGGAGCGGCCGCAAAATAAGCTACCCCGACTAAGGGCGCCGGTACCGGTGTCCCGTCCATTGCCGGCTTGGCCGGCGGTGCTGCCGGGTCAGTGGGCGCTGAGGCGGGACTGGCAGGCGGTGCAGCGGTCGGTGCCGTCGCTGACGCTGCATTTTGCACCGTCCGTTTAGAAAATGCCAACCGAAAGTCACCCTGGGCCAACTCAAAGTCTTGCAAGGTCGAGCGGTCAAACTTATCCAGTAAACGTTCGATATCCTTTTCTTCCAAAACTTATTCACTCCTCTTGAACGCAATCACTGCGTTGTGACCGCCAAAGCCGAATGAATTACTCAGAGTATAACGGACATCGGCATGATTGTTGGTGTCGTCCACCAGATTTACCGGACAGGCCGGATCTTGCTCATGGGCGCCAATGTTTTCGGGTAATTGCTGCCGCTGCAGAGCACCAACACAGGCCACCGCTTCAATGGCGCCAGCAGCACCCAACAGATGGCCGGTCATGCCCTTGGTACTGGACACGAGGACATCGCTATCGCTGCCGAAGACACTTTGAATGGCCTTAGACTCCGCGCTATCATTGGCCTTGGTTGCTGTCCCGTGAGCGTTGACATAGTCCACATCGGCGGGAGTGATGCCGGCATCTTCAATGGCTTGGGCCATGGCGCGGGCGGCCCCGCGGCCTTCTGGATCCGGTGCTGTCATGTGATAGGCATCGGAAGTGGTGCCGTAACCCACGACCTCCGCTAAGATATTCGCCCCGCGGGTAACGGCATGGTCGTAATCCTCTAATACCAAGGTGGCAGCTCCTTCACCCAGGACGAAACCATTACGCTGCGTGTCAAATGGCAGCGAAGCCTCAGCGGGATCTGTTGCCCGGGATAATGCGGTCAACGAGGCAAAACCGGCAATGCCAATTTCATTCACTGACGCTTCTGAGCCACCGGTCAAGATGACATCCGCCTTACCGAGTTGCAAATATTCAAAAGCATTGCCGATGGCATTAGTGGCCGATGCACAAGCTGTGACAATGGCCTGGCTGGTGTTTTTGGCATTGAATTCAATGGCCAAACTACCTGCTGCCATATTGATGATGGCGTTGGGAACAAACAACGGTGACACCCGCCGTGGTCCCTTTTCGTGCATCTTAATCACTTGGTCCTGAATCGTCGTTAAGCCGCCGATGCCGGAACCGTAAATCACACCAAACCGTTCCGGGTCCACGCCGCCTTCGGTCAAGCCGGCCATTTCCATGGCTTCGTGCCCACTATACAAAGCGTAAGTGGTGAAGAGATCATTGCGCTTGGCAGTCTTGCGATCTACCCGCTGCAACGGATCAAAGTCTTTCACTTCTCCGGCTACTGTGACCCCGGTTTGGCTAGCGTCAAACTTCGTGATGGGCGCAATCCCCACCGTACCGGCCATGATATGATCCAAAAAACTTGGGACATCGTTGCCTAAAGGCGTGACCGCCCCCATGCCCGTAATTACCACTCGATGCATAGAATAAGTTCCTTTCTAAATCGTCAACCCGCCGTCAATCGTTACCACTTGTCCTGTCATATAGGCATTGTGGGCCAAAAAGGCCACAGCATCCGCAATCTCTGCCGGTTCGCCAAACCGCTTCAAGGGAATCTGGCTGGCGAATTCTTCCTGTCGTTTTTCACTCATCGCTTCGGTCATAGCGGTATGAATCATCCCTGGCGCGACGGCATTGACGCGAATACCGCGCAATGCGCCTTCGCGGGCCGCCGTTTTAGTCAAGCCGATAATGCCGGCCTTGGCGGCGGCGTAATTGGCCTGGCCAATATTGCCGCGAATCCCAGCAATACTTGAGATATTCACGATATTGCCCTGGCGCTGCTTTTGCATCACCTTCAATGCATACTTGGTCATCAGGAACGGCCCGGTCAGGTTGGTGTGCACTACCGCCTCAAAATCAGCGACCTTCATTCGGGTCAATAACGTATCTCGATTGATGCCGGCATTATTCACCAGCAGATCCAATCGACCAAACTCTTCTTGAATCGTAGCGATCATTTGCTGGGCAGCCGCCTCTTCGGCGACGTCCCCCACAACCACGTGTAGGGGTTGAAAAGTCTTGGTCAACTCGGCCTTTTCGTCGTCTGTTAACGGCCGGTGGACATTCAAGACAACGGTATAGCCGTCAGTATGCAGGCGCGCGGCGATGGCCAGGCCGATACCGGTACGGGCCCCGGTGACCAGGGCAACCGGTTGTTCACTCATTTGTTTCACTCCAGTTCTTCCGCAATTCATTCAAGGTAGTCATACTATCCACGTGCCAGGCCGTCATGCCCGGAATTGTTTTGGCGGCAAATTTAGTCAGCGCCGTTCCCGGACCCACCTCAATGACGGTGGTTGGCTGAGCATTTTTCAAACAGGTGCCAAAATGGGTGGGGTGCACCAGCTGATCGGTCAGTGTTTGGGTCACCGTGTCTGCCGTAAAGGGCTGTTGCGTCGTGTTGCTCCACACCGGAAACTGGGCTGACTGAATGTGACTGTGCGCCAGCCGTTGGCCTAACTTCATGCTGGCTTCCGCCATGAGTGGGGTGTGGGAAGCCACCGTCATTTTCAACGGGACGATCCGTTTGACCCCCTGGGCTTTCAACGCTTGGGTGACCGCAGTCACCCCGGCCGCCGAACCGCCGATCACAGTTTGGGCGGGCGTGTTGAAATTAGCTGGGAAAACCGGGGTACCGGCTGCTGTGGCGGCCGCGCACGCTTCTTCTACCATGGTAGCGCTCGCACGCAATACAGCGGCCATGACCCCGGGATGTTTGGCCCCAGCCTCATTCATATATGCTGCCCGATCTTGCACCAGCGGGAAAACATCCGCTAAGCTCAGCATTCCGCTGGCCGCTAAAGCACTGTATTCACCCAGGCTCAACCCAATGCCGGCTTGGGGCAAAGGTAAATCCTGGCACAGCACCTGGTAAACACCCAAGCTCAAAGTGACGATCGCCACCGGGGCATTTACCGGATCATCCCACACCGCCGGATCAGCCAACTGCAAATGCAGGGCCTCACTGGCCGCCTGAACAACTGCTTGATACCGTGGTTCCTGGGCCAGCAGGTCAGCACCCATGCCAGCAAACTGCTGCCCTTGGCCACTAAAAAGTGCGGTCCATTGTGTTGTCATGGGCAATTAAGCCTGTAATTGCTTGTCGACGTAAGTGACTAAATCGCCAACGGTCGCAATGCTTTCGTCGCTGTCGATTTCCACGTCGAATTCGTCTTCGATCTTGTCCACCACTTCAAACACATCCAAGCTATCCGCATCCAAGTCTTCCTTGAAGTTCGTGGTTTCAGTGATCTTGCTGGCGTCCTTGTCCAATTGGTCAGCGATAATGTCCTTGATCTTGTTTAATACGTCTGCTTTTGTCATAAATGATTAACCTCCAAAGTTTTGTTGTGATACTTAAAGTGTTAGTAACGTAAAATCACGGTGCCCACCGTGAGGCCGCCGCCAAAACCGCATAAGGCCAAGGTTTGACCGCGCTGAATTCGCCGGTCGGCAATCTCTGTGCTGAGCAAAATGGGTTCACTGGCCGCTGCCGTGTTGCCGACAGTGGCGATATTTTGCGGAAACTTGGCCAACGGCTGGTCCAGTTCTTTAGCCACCTGCTGGATGATCCGGGCATTAGCTTGGTGTAATAGGAAATAATCCACCGCGGTTAAGGACAAACCGGCCTGGGTCACGCCAGCGGTCAGCGACCGGGGCACATGGCGGGTGGCAAAGGAATAAACCTTACGGCCGTTCATCCGCAAATACGGATCAGGGTCACTGCCGCCCAGTTGCCGGGCAGTCAAATACGCGCCTTGGTCACCCAGAGTATGCAGATCATCGCCCAGATACTGACCGTTACCGGCGGCGGGATCATTAGTCACCAGCACACCGCCGGCACCATCGCCGAACAATACGGCGGTGCTGCGGTCTTGCCAATCCACCAAGCGGCTGAGTGTTTCCCCGCCCAGTACGATCCCGTAACCTGGGGCCGCCCCCACCAGCAGTTTGGCCATCACATGCAGGCCATAGACAAAGCCGGAACAGGCCGCACTGAGATCGAAGGCCACAGCGTTGGTTGCCCCAATATTACCTTGGACCTGGGCCGCAGTGGCCGGGGTGGCGTAGTCCGGAGACATCGTCGCCACCAAGATATAACTGATTTGGTCCGGAGCCACACCACTTTGGTGGAGTAGTTTTTGGGCCACCGATGTACTCAACGTGCTGGTGGTTTGGTCCGGGGCCGCAATGTGTCGGGTATGAATGCCAGTCCGTTGCCGAATCCATTCATCTGACGTATCCATTTGCGCGGCCAATTCATCATTGGTGACGACGCGGCAGGGTAATTCATGTGCCGCGGCGAGAATTGTGAAAGGTTGACTAGTCATTTCTTCGTCTGCGCCTCATCTAGGAATGTCTCCAAGTTCATCAAAGCCTGCTTAATCAACTGCCGATCATCATCGTCCATCCCGGCGAGAAAGCCTTTGACCAAGCGACGGTGGAAAGCATCGTGGGCCCGGTATAACAAACGGCCTTTGCGCGTCAGCCCCAGATTGATAATCCGGCGGTCCTCTGCGTTACGATGGCGTTCCACATAGCCCTTGCGTTCCAAATTATTCAGGTGCGCCGTCAACGTACCTTTACTCATCCGGAACTCTTGGGCCACTTGGGTCGTTGTTTTGTGGTCATGTAATCCAATGGCATGGACGATATGCAGCTCCCGGGCGTTGATATCCCGGAAGCGGCTGCCACGGATTTGCAATTCTTCATAGCGCATAATGTTCTCATACACATCCACTAATGCGTTGTTGATATACTTCTCGTCTTGTTTCCGAGCCGCCTCGGCGGCGGATTTCTCATCAATCATATTTTCCCCTTTTTCTAAGCCTTGCCCTGCGCCTCCTCCACGATAAATGTGAGTTCAGCCTGGCAAGCCTTATTTTCTCCCACCATAGCGGTGCAAGCGACCTTACCCATATTATCCTTCTGTTTCAACATCGTCACATGCAGCTTCAACACATCACCAGGCCGCACGACCTGCCGAAACTTAGCTTCGTGAATTGCACCCAGATAAGCGGTCTTACCTTGGAATCGCGGCGTCTTCAAAATCAAAATCGATGCCGCCTGGGCCAACGATTCAATTTGCAATACTCCCGGCATGACCGGGTTGCCAGGGAAATGGCCCTGGAAAAAGTTCTCGTTGATCGTGACATTCTTCGTCGCCACGATAGATTCGCCAGGAGTCAGCTCATCCACATAATCCATGTACAAAATCGGGTAGCGGTTCGGGATCAATTTCATGATCTCTGCAGCATCCAGTACGTGCACAAAAATCTTCCTTTCTGAGTAACCAGAGGGCGCAGCGCCCCGGGTAGGCCCCGACCGCTAAGAACGGCCTGGGCATAATCCCCCGTTTTTGGGGATTTTGACCAGGACGGGCTTAGCGCGAGGGGCCTGGGGCGCGGAGCCCGTTTATGAACAGAGGGCGGAGCCGACCGGTTAGGGGCGGAGGCACAAGAGACAAGGCGCAGAAAACCCGCACTTAGGTTTTATGTGACTTGTCTCTTGTGCCCTAGCCCTTGGTTGGCGGAGCCCGTTTATAACCAGAGGGCGCAGCGCCCATTTACGAGCAGAGGAGTGTATCACGAAAGGTCTGGGCCGTGAGCCCAACTCCTAGCACCACCACTCTGCTCTTCCAAATAGTTTGATGTTCAAACTATTTGGTCAAAGACAAACCGTTGCGGTAATCCGTAACGGCAACAAGTGATTGAAATGATACTACCGCAATTTAGTTTGATGTTCAAACCTTTTTTTGACAGAAACTTTAGATAACTAATGTTATGAAACAGACGATCGCCGCCACTACGGTGCTGGGCGCAATTGTTGATTTTTTTGTGACCACGTCCCAATGTGCGACTTTAAACACCACTGAGCGAATTTTGCATTATGGAATTACGAGTCCCCAAATCCAGCTTTTCTAGTATGGACAACGCCAACCTGTTTCGATTCAATACAAACGATTACATTTGTTATTTATCGCACAACTGATTAAATTTCCTATTGAAATAGGAACCGCTTACCATTGATTCCATTGACTTTGCTGTCATCATTTTCAAAAATAGTTAGTGAAATTGGTCACGCATCATGATAAAATAGGCCAAGTAAAAACCACATTCTATATTTGGAGGAATCATCATGCTCAAAGCACTCACTGACACGCTCACGAACATGAACGTCGTTAGCGCCGTCACATCCACGATCTTCATCATCCTGTTGGGCTTCTTCTTACGCCGTAAGGGCATCTTCTCTGATTCCTTGGGGAAAACATTATCGAAGGTCGTGCTCACCGTGGCACTGCCAGCATTGGCTTTTAATTCATTCATGCAGCCCATCGATCCGGTGACGCTGCGCCAAGGTATCAACGTCCTCATTTGGGGCATCATTATCTATATTCTGCTGATCTTTATTACCCCATTCATGTACTTCAAGTCCGACAAGGATAAGAAAACCGTCTTGTCTGTATTGACCACGTTTGGCTCCACCACGTTCTTTGGTATCCCTATCGTCGGCGCTGTGTGGGGCGCTAAGGGGGTCATGTACAGTTCTATTTTCAACATCGGCTACCGCATCTTCCTATACTCCTATGCCTATATCAAATTATCCGGGCTGAAGCTGGAGAAGAAGAACATTAAGACCATGTTGCTGAATCCGATCGTCATCGCCACTTTCTTGGGTCTGTTCCTCTGGCTCTTCCAAGACGCCGCACCCCATGTCACCGTGCCGGCGGCGGATGCAACTGGTAAAATGGTGTCAGTGGCCTTCTACCGGATTGATCAGACCGCGATTTGGCTGTTCAAACCCTTATCTTACTTGGCCGCACTGGCTTCACCGTTAGCCTGGTTGGCCATCGGGGTGACGCTGGGCTCGGTTTCTTTCAGCGAAGCCGCCACCGACAAGACCAGCTGGTACTATTCTTGGAACAAGGTAGTCATTGTGCCGCTGATTAACTTGGTGCTCTTGTTCATCCTGACGGCCACCCACATCCTGCCCGTGGATAACATTGCCTTGTCCACCATTATCGTGATGATGGCCACACCGACTGCAGCCGTGGCCGCGGCCTATTCCATCGGCTTCGACCATGGTGCGCTGATGACCAGTAACGCCAGCTTCATTTCCACAGTGTGCGCAGTGGTGGCGATTCCGTTGTGGATCGTCGTCTTATCAGTGATTAAGGCCGCGGGCATGTTCGGCTAAAACTTGTACCATTCAATTTAGAAGGGAATGTATCAATTTATGGCTTTCAAAATTGCCTGTTACGGTGTCCATGATTACGAGGTGCCTTTCTTCAAGAAACTGAACAAATATGATTACGATCTGAAACTGATTACGGCGTTTTTAACCCACGACAATGTCGAGGAGATCAAAGGATGCGACGCCGTATTATTACGGGGCAACTGCATTGCGGACGCTCAAAACCTGGCCAAGATGAACGATTATGGCATCAAATATGTGTTCACCCGGACCATTGGGTATGATCATATTGACCTGCAGGCCGCAGCCGGTTATGGGATGAAAGTCGCCCGGGTCCCTGGCTACTCCGCTTATTCCGTCGCTGAATTGGCCCTCACTTTGGGCATGATGCTGTTCCGCCACACCACCTACGCCACCAGCCGGACGGCCCAGGGCAACTACCAGGTCACACCGACTTACTTCAGTAAAGAAGCCCACAGCTCAACCATCGGCATTATCGGGACCGGCCATATCGGCGTGACCGAAGCTGAGTTGTGGAAAGGCATGGGCGCCACGGTCTTGGGTTACGATGTGTTTCAATCCGACGCGGCCAAGCAAGTCGTTGATTTTGTCAGTTTGGACGAATTGGTTGAGAAATCCGACATCATTTCGCTGCATGTGCCGTATTTCCCTGGCCAAAACGATAAGATGATCAACGCCGATCTGATCGCCAAGATACAGCCCCACACAATTCTGGTGAACACTGCCCGGGGTGAATTGGTGGACTATGATGCCGTTTTAGCCGCTTTGAAAGGGAACCGGCTGGACGGGTTCGCCAGTGATGTGCTGTTAGAAGAAGGCCAGGTTTTTGGCAAAGATCTGGGCAGCAACGATCAATTACCGTTACCAGTATTGCGCGATTTGGCCAAGCTTTATCCGAAGGTACTGTTCACACCGCACATGGGTTCATTGACTGAACCGGCACTGGAAGGCATGATTTCCGTGAGTTACGATAACTTCCACACGACTTTGACGACTGGGAAAGTGCCGAATGAGGTTACGGCGAAGTAAATCTGATTGAGCCAGCTAACTTTGAAAAACGTCGGTCTAATAGATCGATGTTTTTTTGTGTCTCAGATCTCTATTAACATTGGCGGATGGTCTTAGAATATTAATCCCACCACCCGCTCAGCCAATTGGTCCACAAGCAATCGGTGCGATTTCTTGAAACTAGCTTATCAAAGCCCCTTCTTGTATCCACCACATACCTAACCTAAAATTAAACGTGTGGATTGTTTCAATAACGAAGGAGATGCCAAAATGAAGTTAGTGACAATTGCCGGGCGGCAGGTGCCGGCCATTGGTATTGGTACTTGGCACATGGGCAGCATGCCGGATAAACGTCCCCAAGAAATCGCCGCGATTCGCGCCGGTATTGATGCCGGGGCGCGGTTAGTAGATACCGCTGAGATGTATGGGTCTGGTGACTCCGAAGCTCTCGTCGGCGAAGCACTGCAAACTTATCACCGAGACGACATTTTTCTCATTTCAAAAGTATTGCCCAACAACGCGTCTAAGCAGCGGATGGAAAAAAGTTTGGAGGCCAGCTTAGCACGACTGCAGACCGATTACTTAGACTTGTATCTCTACCATTGGCGCGGTGGTGTGCCTCTGGCTGAAACGATCAGCGAGCTGCAACGGCTGCAGGATAGCGGTAAAATCCGGGCCTGGGGCGTGTCAAACTTTGATCTGCCAGATATGACAGAACTTTGGCAGCTACCTGAAGGCAAAAACGCGGTGGCCAACGAGGACTTATATAATCTCGCTGAACGGGGCATCGAATACGATTTGCTCCCCTGGCAACGGGCACATAATATTCCACTGATCGCCTATTCACCCGTGGGCGCCGGTGCGGATATCCGTTCTTCGGCCATGCAAGGTGATACGGCCTTAGCCCAGGTGGCCGCACATCACAATGTGTCGCCCTATCAAGTGATTCTCGCCTGGGCAATTCGCGATGGCCACACCATCGCCATTCCGCAAACCAGTAATGCCGAACACATGAAGACTAATATTGCCGCGGGTGATGTGACGTTAACAGATGGGGATCTGGCTTTACTCGATAAAGAGTTTCCTGCACCGACCCGTAAAGAACCATTGGCGATGCGGTAGGATACGCAAAGTCCCTCGATCTATCTCAGGCCGAGGGACTTTTTTCTTGTTTCTTACATGTTGTCACCCCAGCTGCATGCGCACAAACGTCACCGGCGTGCCATACGCATCTGCTTGTTCTTGCCCGACTTCGACAAATCCCAATTGACCGTAGAGATGCCGCGCACGCTGATTAAAGTCGGCCACCAACAACGTAATCGGCCCACGGTATGCATAATGTTTACGCCCAAAGTCGAGACCCGCCTGGGCAAACTGCAAGCCCCGGCCGTGGCCAGTTAGCTCTGGTCGTAATCCGAGACCAAATTCCATCATGCCGTCCGGGAACGAATACTCATACATGCCGATCATTTGTTCTTCATCAGAAACTGCAAAGTAATCATCCTGATTATCCGCAAAAATTGCTTGCAACTCCTCCGCCTGGTCCGCTGCTGGGATGTTGTAGAAAGTATAAGGTGCCGGGTATTGCCAATTCAGGTATGCCCTGGCTTCTTCTTGACTCATGGGATGAATATCGTGGTTCACATGGATCGCCTGCTTTTCGGTTTAGTTTGCTTCTGGCCCGCCAAATTCCCATTTTTGTTGAAAATGCGTTTTCGTGGTACAGTTGAATGGCTTATTATGTTACAAATTCTACAATGACGGGTGGCAATGCACAATGGTTCATCGTGGTTTTGCCCTGTCCTTAGCCCCGCCTCTCGGTATTGCTTAATCATTCAAGAGCACTTAACAATTTAAAGGAGAACGAGACAATGACAGACGCAATTAATTTAAAGGCCGGCAATGTTTTTCAAAAAGACGGCAAACTGATCAAAGTATTGGAAACGAACCACCATAAGCCAGGTAAAGGTAACACGGTCATGCAGATGCGCTTGAATGACGTGCGCACTGGCGCCATTGTGCAAACCACCATGCGGCCGACGGAAAAAGTGGACTTAGCAGAAATGGACCACAAAAACGCCCAATATCTGTATACCCAAGACCAAACGGCTTACTTCATGGATACCGATACGTATGATCAATACGAATTACCCCTCGATCACATTTCTGAAGAAGTGAAATACCTGGTACCCAACATGCAGGTGCAATTGGAATTCTTCGAGGGCGAATTGATCAGCCTGGATCTGCCGAGTACGGTGGATTTGAAGGTCACTGAGACCACGCCGGGGATCAAAGGCGCCACGGCGGCTAGCGGCGGCAAGCCGGCGACAATGGAAACTGGCTTGGTTGTCCAAGTCCCCGACTTCATTCAGACTGGTGAAACCTTGACGATCAATACCGCCAATGGCGAATACAAGTCTCGGGCTCAAAACTAATTTTAGAGATGACAGCTGTTCAGCCGATATGGTTGGGCAGCTTTTTTGTGGTCTCCAAGCGTTCACGCTGTCGTTTCTTTGTTAATATCCGCGGTTAATTGCTCATTAAACCGCGTAAAGATTTCCTGATCCGCCCGGATTGGTTCCGCCGGTAATTTTTGGGCCTTGGCGAGTGCCTCTTTGGCTTGGTCGCCATCATGATTGATATACCACGCGTAGACTGCCTGAATAATCAGCCGTTGGCGCTGGTGTGCGCCAGCTTGTTGTGAGACATCCGCCCAAAGTTCGGGGATGAGTGAGTTTTGCGGATCACTCAGCAATAGCATCAATAGTAATTGCTGCTTCAATTCGGCGGCGTAGATCGGCACCATTTCTTGATCATCCTCAAAAGCAGTCTGAAGGATTTCTGCCGCCTGTGCGTAATTTCCCATTTCTTGATCGTACGCGGCTTCCAGGAAGAGTTGGAAATCATTAAAATATGTCCGCTGTTTCGTCCTCACCGGTCTATATAATGTTTTCGGTAAATCAGCATACCGATAGCCTGCCATCAGTAACGCATTAGCCGTCAACTGAATCGCCAGCAGTTGCTGATTCCCGGGTTCACGGTGAACAATGCGCAATGCCTGGGCATCATTGAAGCCTGCCGGAATGCCATTCATCAAAATCAGTGCAACACTGGCAAGCACCCACCATATCGCCATTACCCGCCAGGGAGAAAGTGCGATGCCACCGATAATCGTGAAAACGCCATTGCTCAAAAGCCCGCCGCATAAATATAACCGGTAGGGTAAAGGGCTTTTGTCTGGCGGCCGCATCAGGGCCTGACCGCCAGTACCGGCGATTTTCTGCCGGCCAAAGCGCCACCCCGCGTCTGTTTTGAAATAAACAAGACTGCCCAGACGGATGCTGACCAACCGGTACCCCGTCAGCCAACCAAATATGACGTGCCCCGCTTCATGGACTACTATTTGGATCGGAATAGTGCCGACAAAAACAATAAACAAAAGCGCGTATGTGGCCCAAGATGGACGACCTGTCATGGCCGCCATGATCGTGTTGATTCCTGACCCAGTCGCAGTATCAATCAGTTCTTTCATATCGTGTTTCCCTTGAAAAACGGCTCTTCAACACTCAACTGGCGCTGATCCAAATCAATTTTCGCCATTGCCCCATACGGTAAAGCGGTCCGGGGATAAGCATGGCCAAAGTTCACGTTAAACAAAATCGGGGTCTCGTACGGCGCTGTGACATCGTACAAGATCTTTTTGTACTCCGTATAAAACACTTCGTTCTGGGGTTTCCCGGCAATAATTCCTGCCACAGCCGCCAACACGCCCTGTTCAGCCAACTTGGCCAGCATCTGGTGATACAGTGTGGGGGCTGGGCGCTCTTCACTTGTTTCAATAAATAGAATCTTGTCCTGCCACGCATGGACATCAGGGAAAATTTCGTACGCCGCAATGGTCCGGGCTTCATCGGGGTAGCGCATGGTGGTTAAGATATCATTCAAACTATCCAAGCAGCCGCCCAGTAACCGGCCCTGTACCTGGCCGCTGCCCCGCAGCACTTCATAACCACGGGTTTCTGGATGACTAATCCGCGGTGTGCCCACCGCCGCCTGAGAAAAGTCGGTTCGTTCTTCGTACCAGACCCCACTGGCAGGGATCACCGTCCTAGCCGGATTAGCAAAATAATGTTCCAACGTTTGTTTTGTGTACGGCAGCAAAGTCGGTCCCAGTTCGGCCCAGTCATTCAGAACGTTAGGACCGTAGAAACTTTGCATCCCCAATTTGTAGAACATCAAATGATTGATCGTCGTATCTGAAAAACCCGAGAACAGTTTTGGATGGTTTTGAACCGCCTGGATAAATTCATCATCCATTAACAAATACGGCAGCAACCGATACGTATCATCACCGCCAATGGTGCAGAAAACTCCCTTAATGGTTGGATCTAAAAACGCCGTCTTCAGATCTGCGGCCCGAGCCTCTGGATGAGCGGCCAAATAGTCCAAACCGCGCAGGGCGTTGGGCATGTAAACCGGGGTCAAGCCAAACTCTTGCATTCGGTGCTCGGCTAAGCGGCGCTGATGGGCGGCGAAGGGTTCGCCTAAAATGCCGCTGGAAAGACTGACAATGGCAACTTGATCGCCGCGGTGTAATTGTTGGGGTTTGTTTAACATGGCAATATCCTCCTCGTCTTATTGTTGATGTTCCCATTCTTCACGCAATATCCCATATTTGACCGAATCCCAGTACCGGTTCTGCCAGTAACGGACTTGCCGCACTTGGGCTTCTTTTTGCATCCCCAATTTTTCCGCCGACCGCATCATCCGCTGATTTCCGGACCAAGTCGTCAGCCCGATATGGGGCAAGTCGGTCATGCTGAATACTTTCGTCAGCCACAACCGTAGAGCCGTCGTACCAATACCCTGGCCCCACTCATCATCTGCATAAATGACGATGCCGATGTCCAGCCAGCGTTTCATTTGGCCGTCCTCGTAGTAGGCAAACACCGCCCCAACTGGCTGGCCATTTACAAAGATGCCATTTTTGAAGTGATCCCCCGCCCAGGCCCGCATTTCTTCTTCCGTCATCGGTTTGTCGTGGAAATACGGCCCGTTCCAATTCTGCCATTCTTCATGGGCTTGGCCGTACGCAATTTGCCAAAGTGGGGGAATATCAGTCTCTTGTAAAGGTCGAATCGTCACTGTCATGGTTAGTCTCCTTGCTGGGTCAATTTTTTCTCGGTGTCCGTATCACCGCTATTTTGAATGGCGACATAATACGTCCCGGTTGTCGTCTGCAAAGTGGTTTCGACAAAATAGAGTTCGCCAATATCTGGGGCGTCCACGAAGAAATATTGCTCATCGGGATCGGCCACAGCCAATTGGTCCCACGCTTCATGGAAAACCGGATCTTCTTTGATCGCGGTGAAGACTTGAAAAAGAAAAGGCGAATCAGCCGCAGTGCTGTAAATTTGGCGAAAGCGGGCCACTTGCCAATGGGCCATCTCCCGCCAGTCATTCACGTGGGTCCGTAAAAATGGATCATGAAAGACGCGCCACACGGCATTGCGGCGCAGTGTGCTTTGACCGGTCCGATCGCCATAAATTTGCGTATAAGCGTCATTCCATGCCACGAGCGTAAAGTTTCGATCCATGATATAAGCAGGATGCCGCCCCTGGGCTTGTAAGAAGCCTTTAAGCCCGTCACTGATACCCAGCTCCGACGGCGTTGTGGGTCGTTGACCAATTAAATTAAACGCATAATTCAGCTCGGCCGGTTTGAGCTGGAGGGCTTGTCCCAGAGCAGCCAACACTTCTGGAGATGGATTGCTGTCTCGCCGGCCCTGCTCAATCCGGGCATACCAATCCACACTGACATGCGCCCGCTCGGCCACTTCTTCCCGTCGCAGCCCGCTGGTACGCCGATGCGGTCCCCGCACGATACCAAAAGCGGCCGGGTTCGCCGTTAACCGTTTATACCGCAAAAAATGGCCGAGTACTTTTTCGTTCATACGGACTCCTCCAAACCGGGATACCTTATCCTAGGATAAACCGCCTCTTCTTCCCGTTCGCTAAAGCGGTCATACTCACCTTGTTGATTGAAATTAGTATATCACGACTAGGAGGAATACTGGATGACAGTTAAAATTGGTATTAATGGTTTCGGACGAATTGGGCGGCTCGCATTTCGGCGTATTTTAGCCCTACAGGGGAAAACCGATATTCAGGTGGTGGCGATTAACGATCTCACTTCGCCGGCAATGTTGGCACATTTGTTGAAATACGATTCGACCCATGGTGTTTTACCTGAAGAAGTGAGTGCCACGGATCACGCTTTGATTGTGGGTGGCCAATCCTTTACGGTATATGCTGAACCGGATGCAGCGCGCTTGCCTTGGGTGAAAAATGACGGTGTGGATTTCGTGTTAGAATGCACCGGCTTTTATACCTCGAAAACCAAAGCCCAGGCACATTTGCAAGCCGGCGTCAAACGAGTTTTGATTTCAGCACCCGCGGGAAATGATCTGAAGACTATCGTTTATCACGTGAACGACAATATCCTCACCGCCGATGATACGATCGTGTCCGCAGGTTCCTGCACCACGAATTGCTTGGCGCCGATGGCCGCCGCCTTGGACAAGGAATTTGGTATCATCGCCGGGACCATGACCACCGTCCACGCCTACACATCTACCCAAATGCTGCTGGATGGGCCAGTGCGCGGCGGAAACTTGCGGGCGGCCCGCTCGGCGGCCGTAAACACCATTCCCCACTCTTCCGGCGCGGCTAAAGCGATCGGCTTAGTCCTGCCCCAACTCAATGGCAAATTACAGGGCCACGCCCAACGGGTTCCTGTCGCAGACGGTTCTTTGACCGAACTGGTGACCATGCTGCACACGCCGGCACTGACCGCTGACCAAGTCAATGCGGCGATCCGTCCTTACACGGAGAACAATCCCAGTTTCGGCTGGAATGCGGATGAAATTGTCTCCAGCGATGTGATCAATACCACATATGGATCGATTTTCGATCCCACGCAAACCAGCATCGTCACGGCTGGAGATCAGCAACTGGTGAAGACGGTGGCTTGGTATGATAACGAGTACGGCTTTACCTGCCAAATGATTCGGACGCTGCTGAAGTTTGCCCGTCTGTAATTGATTGTTCTAGATACTGACCAAGAGCTGTGCTGCTAGGCATGGCTCTTTTCTTATATTTAGAAAAATTTCTAAATGCACACCAAGCACCATGTGTCTACTGACCTATTGACTGCACCACATCTCTTCAAGTTCAAAAATCGCTCAACAATCCCCCTTTCAACTGCACAGTCTCGCCTCAATTGTCCATTGTTCTCTCAACGCAACCCGCCTATTCTTGCAAATGAACAATGCGTCAATTTGAAAGGCGGTAATCAAAATGTTGAAGAGTGAATGGAAATATCTGATCACCCACAAAATGGTGCTGGTCGTCCTCGTGGCGATTGCCATGATTCCGGCCATCTACTGTTTCATCTATCTATCCTCGATGTGGAATACGTATGGCAAAATGGCCGATTTGCCTGTGGCTATTGTTAACCACGACCAACCAGTGAACTACCAGGGTAAACACATCGCTATTGGTCAAAACCTGACGAGGAATCTGGTCCATTCTGACTCTCTGGACTTTCATCATGTATCCGCGGCAAAGGCAGCCCACCAGTTAAAGGCCGGGCACTATTATATGGTGCTGACGGTGCCGAAGCATTTCTCCAAAGATGCCACCACAATCTTAGGGGCACATCCCAAAACCATGCCACTGTATTTCCGGTTCAATTCAGGCCAAAATTTCATCGTGTCCAAGATGACCAGCGGTGCGGCGACGGCGATCAAGGGTAAGGTCTCCACGCAGGTAACCAAGTTGTACGCTGGTATTGTATTGAAAGCAGTGGGCAGTGCCGGAACGGGCATGCACCAAGCCGCAACGGGCGGTGCTGCCTTAGCCCAGGGGTCGACTAATCTGCTCACCGGTGAAACCCAGTTGCACAACGGGCTACAAGCCATGATCACAGGGATTAACACTGTCATCGCTGGTAATCAGAAGCTGGCGGCCGGCAATCAGGCCATGGGGACAGGTTTCACCAAACTCGGCACCGGTGATCAAAGTCTGCAAACCGCCATGCAGCAAATTACGACTGGACTCGCACAACTAGCCCGTCGTTCTCCCCAACTGACCGCTGGAACAACGAAATTGACGGCCCTGGCGGGGGCGATTCAGAAACAGCTGACGGCTGCGCATCCCGATCAAGTGGCTTTAGTAAAGGAAATGAACGCACTGATTAGTGGCCTGCAAAGTGTCACGGCTGGCAGTACAACTAGTGTGGCTGGTACCCAGGCGCTGGCTGGCGGTAGTCAACGGGTGCAGCAAGGATTGACGGATCTTGGCCAAGGGACCCAATCTCTCACCGCTGCCAATCACCAAATTGGTACCGGTTTGCAGACTATGTTGGCCAACTTACCCGCCCTGCAAGCGGGGACGGCTAAACTGACCACAGGGACCGACAGCTTAACCCAAGGAACCCAAAAAATATTGGCGGGCTCTCAAACATTAGCCGCCAGTTTAGCAACGGGTGCGCAAAAGTTGCAGATCATTCACACAGCCTCAGCCAACGCCCAGGCCATGGCCGCCCCGGTTAAAGAAGTGACCAGCGACATTGCTAAGATTCCTAATAACGGCACAGGCATGGCTCCCTTTGCTATTGCCATCGGCCTCTACGTGGGCGGCATTGCGTTAGGCACCATGTACGAAGCCTTCCTACCCCATCAAAAACCAAAACACGCCTTGACCTGGTGGGGCAGCAAAGCCTCTGTCGTCGGCCTGGTGGGTTTGCTGCAAGCAGCACTGCTCTACGGTTCCCTGATGCAGGGCAACCATTTGCAAGTAGGCAATCACGGCCTGTTCTTCCTGGTCATTTTATTGGGGTCATGGCTGTTTGTCTCATTAATCTTTTGTCTACGCCTAATGCTCGGCGGCTTTGGGACTTGGCTGGTGTCCATTGTCTTGGTTTTGCAGCTCGCCTCGTCGGGTGGTTTGTATCCCACCTTCCTGGTGAACCACTTTGCTCAGTCTCTGAACGCCTGGCTGCCGATGACATATCTAATCAACGCTTTACGGGCGGTGATTTCCACCCACCAAAGCATTACGAGTGATTTATGGATTATGCTCTTGATTACCCTGGCACTGAACATTGCCATGATTCTGCGCTTCCAGATTGGTCTGCGTCAGGATGTCATCATCATTGATGATTGATTTAGAAAGGCAGCGACGCCGATGATTTTCAATAACAGCAATCATCTCAACATGTCTAAAGAACTCACTGACCGTAGTCGGCAAAGCGTCCAACAGGCCCGGCAAGTATTGATCCTCAATCTGCTGGTCTATACCGGAATTTCTGCGGCTGAGATATTCATTGGCCAGCGGGCTCATTCCACAGCGCTGTTGGCAGACGGCCAAAACAATGTCACCGGTATTATCTCGGTGACCGCGCTAATCGTTGGCTTGACCTTTTCCATCAGACCCTCCGATGCCTATCATCTCGAAGGTCACTGGCAGTTTGAGAATCTGGCCGTTTTTCTATCCGGCTTGATTATGTTTCTGGTGGGCGTGGCTTGTGCTTGGGACGGTGGGACAAAAGTAGTCGCTCTGATCACTAATCACTACACCGGCCAGGTCCAGGGTGCGGCTGCGGTGATGGCCGCTATCTCTGCCGGTACGATGCTCACCCTGAGTCTCGTCAACCGTACTTTAAGCGGTCGGACAAAAAGTGCCTCGTTGGCCGCATCCGCTCGGGACTTTCTCAACGATGCGTTAACTTCCACGGGCACCATGCTGGCAATTATTGTCGCCTCCGTCTGGCATATATATTGGATCGACCCGTTGGCTGCGATTATCCTAGGCGGCTTTATCATTTACAATGGCAGTCGAATTTTAAGTGATAGCGCAGCAAAACTATCCAACGGCTTTAGCCCAGCGATTCGCCAAGCCATCACCGCCACCATTGAATCCGCTAATGAAGTCCAGGCAGTGACGTTTGTGGATGGCCGCTATTCCGGCAGTAATATCATCGTAGCCGCAGAAATTGTCCTTGCTGCCCAGACCACGGTCCCGGAAGCCTACCGCATTTGCCAACATGTGCAATTGTTGCTGCAGATTCAATTTCCGATTTTGTACTGCTGCATCCAGGTCAAACCAGCATCACCGCAACATACATTGCATCCATGACCGGGTTGTTGTTCAATGAGATGGAAATACACACACTGTGCAATTGGGAGGATGGCCATCATCGAAACAAATACAAAAATGCTGGAAACAGAGATCAAGTTGCAGAAGGCCTTTATCGCACTGGTTCATCAACGCGGATTTGATCATCTCAGCGTCCAACAACTCACGCAAACGGCCGCAATCAGCCGGGGCACATTTTATCTACACTATTTGGATAAATACGACCTGCTGGCCCACTATGAGAATAGTATCGTGACGGATATCGCAGACATTTTTCGGCGCTATCCCAAACCTGCCCAACATGCTCCGAAAGCAGCCGATGCGGAGAACAATGCCTTCTATCAGCTATTCAAATATCTTTACCGTCAGCGCGATTTAGCGGCACTGCTGCTGAATGAACCGGCCTCGCAAATGGGCACGAAGGTCAAGGAATTGATTAGTTCGGTACTCATCTCCGCCACACCTCAGTCTGCGGAGACCGTTCACGACTTCCCACCGGCTTTCGCCCAAGAAATTGTCACCAAGGGCATTATCGACTTAATCATCTTCTGGCTGCACCAGGAACCAGTGCTGTCGCCTAAAGCAGCTTATCGGATTTTCCAAACCAGTCGGGACCTCACACCGGCGCAATTAACAAATATTGTGGTCCGTTCCCACCAATCCCGTGCTTAATTGCTTCCATACGCGTGTGACCCGACCAATGCTTTATAATAGAGTCATGGAAATGGAGGGAAAATCATGGCCGACGAAAAGAAGAACAATCTCAAAATGGCGATTCCGCATGAAATCGCCGATGAATTAGACATGCGGGCCGGTGATGCCGTGAAGATTCGGGTCACGGATAATAATGTGGTGATTGAAAGTACCGCCGACGCAGAGGAAAAGCAGGATATGCGTATTCGCTGGTTTACTATCCCTGCTGTGGTGGCCACAGTACTGTTTTGGGGGTTCTTTCTCATTCGCCAGGAGTACTTGGTCCCTTTGACTGGCCGCCTGTCCATTAGCGGTTTAACCATCATCTTAGGGGTGGTCAGCGGCGTCGCGTCCTTCAGCACCTTCTATGTCCGCAACCACAAGATTGACCGCAATCGGGCGCTGAAGGGTCTCTATTGGCGTAATTTTCCTGTGATCCTGCTCTCCTTTGGGATCATCTTGGCCCTGTCGTTGCTGGCAATCTTCTGGTTCATGGGCATTATTTTCAAAGGCGCGGCCTTTGATATTTACACTGCTAGTTTGCTCTTTTTACTCTTCAACTTAATCATCAACTATTTCATAATCTATGCCGCGCTGCACATTAATTCAGAAATGATGGTGCGGCTGTTGACGACAGTGATTATCAGTGGTGTCGTGGCGTCCATGATTACTAACAGCGACAATCATTGGTGGGAAACAAACCTGAGTTTCCTCGGGACGAAGCATGCCAATTACAGTTGGCAATTCAATCTGACGTTGATGGTGTCGGCATTGTTAATGACTGGCTTGATCGATTACTTGTTCGTTTGGCTGCACCGCCGCTACCCTGCGGATCGGGGCCTGAACATTTTACGGATTCTGTTGACGACCATGGCTATCTGCTTATTCGGGGTGGGTGGTTTCGCCAATAACGGCGACGGCCTGCTGCATTTACTCCACGATATTGCCGCCTGGGGATTAGTGGCCGTCTTTGGCCTGACGGTGATTTTGATCCGCTGGCTGCTGCCCAAGGGGTCCCGTCAATTCCGCATCATTTCGGACGCCATTGCGGTATTGCTGATTATCGATTTTGTCCTATTCAAATATGTGGGTTACTTCTCACTGACGGCTTTCCAACTCGTCGCCTTTGACCTGGCCTTCTCCTGGATTCTGTTACTGCTCGGAACATTACGGCGCCTATCCCATCGAGCCAACGTTGCCGTGACCGTCACATTGGAAAATGATGACGATGCAACTGACTGATTATCTAGCAGCCATTGACCGCTTGGATCGCCACGCCGACTTCAATGGGGCGATGGTGGTCACGGATGCCCACCGGACTTTGTATACGTATGCGGGGGGCTTAGCCGACATCGAGAAGGAGATTCCCTTTACTCTGGATACCGTTACCGGGATCGGTTCGCTCACCAAGCAATTCATCGCCGTGGCGGTCATGCAGCAAGTCTCTGCTGGCCGGCTGGCGTTGACCGACCGTCTGGATCAGTATGTGCCTGAATACCGGTACGCCGCTAAAGTGACGCTTGGCGATCTGTTGACTATGGCCAGCGGCATTCCAGATTATCCTTCACTAATTCAAAACCAGCACCCCACCACGACCGCTGCGGAATCTGATCCGCAAAGCGTACGCCGGTTGGGTGCTGATTTGTCGTTAGCTGAATTAGTCGCACTGATCAATCCAATCCCCTTAGATTTTCACCCTGGTTCACAGGGCGCGTACAGCAATACCAATTACAATTTGCTCGGTATCGTGGTGAGTCGCGTACTGGGGCAGCCACTTGATCAAATTCTGACTGCGTATATCTGGCAGCCCTTGGGAATGACTGTCACGGAGCTGGGAACTCAAAATGCCACGGCCGTCAGTTATCTGCCGTGGCATGATGAGCTGCGTTATATTGGCAAAGGCAGCCACACCACTGCCGATAGCGGGCTGGTGACTTCAGCCAAAGACTACACTCTTTGGTTACAGGCTGTTTTGCAGCAAAGCGAAACGCTGCTGCCCCGCTCTGCCTGGCAAACTATTTTCACGATCACCCATAATTTCTACGGCATGGGCTGGTTTCAGCATCGGCAGTGGTTTTGGCATAGCGGCCTGATTCTGGGTTATCAAGCGGATGTCTTTTTGTCCTTTGACCTGAATCTGGCTGTATTTTGGTTGACGAATGTCCGATTTTTGACCACATCCGCCAAAGACTGGAATCGGCAGCAGCGGATTTGGCTGGATGCGTTAGAGTAATTTCACCCAGAATGAATCCATGGCACTGTGTTCAGCGGTCCCCAGCGGCTGTAACAATGGGTGAAAGCCGAATTCTTGATACACATGCATCGCAGCGTGGAGTTTATGGTGGGTTTCCAAATAGACACTCTCGTATTTGGCTTGCCAGGCAAACGCCAAGGCATGTTCAATCAATTGTTTACTGAGTCCTTGTCCCCGGGCGGACTCCGCGACATACACTTTTTGCAACTCAGCCACCTGCTTGGTGCCTTCATATTCAGCGATTCCCGCACCACCCAGGACCAGGCCATTGCGGACAGCCACAAAATACTCCCGTCCTGGTTTGGCCGCGTAATAATGACTGAGGTGGGGCAATTCCGGATCGAAATAAGCGGTCCCCGGAATTGCCAAACCCACCGCACTGAGCGAGTCGCGGACAATGGCGGCCATTTGGGCGTCGTCTGCAGGTGTAATGGGGCGAATTTCAATTTGATTATTTTCTGCCATAGTATCGCCTCTAATTGTCCCCTGGCGTCATTTTACCGTGATGAATCGTGTCCGCATCCAGGAACCAGTGATCAGCTGGATCACCCTTTAACGCCGTGAATGGCACCGGCTTTTCGCCCGCCTCTTCGACCTTCGTCAGCAAGTAATTGCGCAAGATCCAGGCATCTTCTAACGACCGTTGATGCAGGTTCAAGATCCGTTCCAATTTTTCTTCAGAAACACCCAAATCAGCACTGATCTCTTGTCGGCTTAGCCCAGCCAACTTCATGTTCTGACGGTATTCTTGTTTGGTCGCTTCTATTTCAGTTGGTGTTAAACTCATTGATCGGCCTCTTTCCGTTCTTTTTCACCATCATACCAGCAAGGCGCCAAAGATGCCCGTGACAACCCTGCCCTAAGAAGCACGCCAAGCGGGCAAAAATAGTCCCATCGCTGGGACTATCCTGTGTTCAGTTGCGACCAACCAATGCTTTTTGCCAAGCCGTCAGTACGCCGTCTGGTCGGGTATAGAGTACCTTGCCATCCACTTCGATGCTGCGCACAAACGGGAAGTACAGATAGTCATGGTTGACATCGCTCTTCGGCACATAACGAATGCTGTCTTCGCCAAAAGTGGCATCACTCAAGTCTTCAATCAATGACTGATATTTAATATAGGCGTCATCATAGTCATTAGGACTCTCAATCATCGGGACAAATTGTTCCCCGTGAAACAATGCGGTACTGGGCACTTCGTCGTTAGGCGCCGTGACAATATGATTCAAAGGCAAGATCAAATTGCCGGTATCTTTGTCCTTGCCGAAGACGAACTTCAACTGGGTCTTCAAATCCATTTGCCCCGCTGTGGCCAATTGAATCAATGCCCGGGCCGCAGTGTTCAGCGGATCGTTGGGCAGTGCCATTTGCTTGAGCCGGTCTTGGGCCAGTGCGATTGCCTTATTGCGCTTGGCTGCCGTGGTGATTTGTTTGAAAATGTCAGTCAGCTCATCATCGGGTACGACCTTAGTCAAACCGGCGCCTAATTCAGCCAGCCAATCAGGTTGGCTAGTGACTTTCACGGCAAATTGTTGGAAAGCCCGCGCCACGGCTTCGTTCTTGGTCGTTGGCGTAAAAACGGCAATTTGACCATGGATCAACCAATATTCCCACTGCTGCTTAGCCAGTCGGGCAAACTCACCGGTGTGGTCTACCCGTTTCTTTTTGTCTGGATCAAAACCGATATGGTCGACATAAATATCACCGGCGGTCACACCGTCATCTTGCCAAGCGGCATCCACATCCGTGGCGTAACATTGGACGACTTGAGCCACCAGCGACGTGACCCGGACATCTTCAATCGCAGCCGTGGCAGGCACGCCCTTTTTCAATACCAACAACTTCTGGGCCGGATAATAATAAGCCACGGCATACCGTTCAAAGGATGTCCCCGCGGGGGCCAAAACCACCTGGCATTCCCCCAACTGCAGATCCTTAGCTATTCCCTGGGGCCGTTCTGGCAGATTCAATACCGGTACGGCGCTGTGAAAATCACCTGTGCCATTTTTCAACCATTCAACAAATGCTGCATCTTGTTCTGCTTCTGTACTCATCGATCGTCGCCTCTACTTCCAGTATACCGCTTGGAGTATAGAAATGGGGTTGGGATAAAAGCCGGTTTGACGGCCGTGCCAATGCTGCGCAATCTCCGGTGGGATGGGCTGGCACTAGTATCTGCCCTAGACTTTTATCCCAGCCCCAACCGAGGAATACATTTCAATATTATGCTGGTAGCGGCGTCTTCTTGGCAAAGAGATTTTCCAAGGGCTCACCGACGAACTGAACATTCGTCCCGATAATCACCTGCACGTTGTGTTGATCCAGTGTATTTACGGCAATGGCGCCCGCATCTTTCAACGCTTGGGCATCAATCTTACTGGTATCCTTTAATTGCAGACGTAAGCGGGTGGTGCAATAGTCGACGTTATCAATATTCGCAGCACCGCCAATTGCCGCATAAATTTGCTTGGCTTCGGCGGCATTTTGATCGCCACCCACAGTGGCCGTGGCCGCCGCCGATTCAGCGGTCGTGCTGGCCCCTTCTCGGCCGGGTGTCTTCAAATCAAAGGTTTGGATCGCCCAGTTGAAGCCGAAGTAATAGATGACCGCCATCACAGCCCCCTGCACGATCAGCATATAAGGCATGTTAGCAATCGGCATCCGGGCGCTGAGAACATAATCGACCAGCCCAGCGCTAAAGGTAAAACCAGCCGTCCAATGCATCATCGCGGCAAAGGCCACGGAAAGGCCGGTGAACAGTGCGTGCAATAAGTAAAGCGGCCAAGCCGAAAACATAAATGAGAACTCAATCGGTTCAGTGACCCCCGTAAAGAATGAGGAGAAGGCCCCGGCCATCATCAAGCCCGCGGTTTTCTTCTTGTTTTCTGGTCGAGCATTGCGATAAATTGCATAGGCGCCGGCCGGCAAACCAAACATCATGATCGGGAAGAAACCAGCCATATACATGCCGGTCACACCCCGGACACCTTGGTTCGCCCAGAATTTACCCAAATCGTTGATGCCTGCCACATTAAACAGAAAGACGGAATTGAGTGCCTGATGCAAACCGGTAGGGATCAACAGCCGGTTGCAAAGAGCGTACAGACCCGCACCGAATGCGCCAAACCCAACAATTGTTTTACCAAAAATAACTAGACCGGAATAAATCACTGGCCATACGAACAGTAAGACGACAGAAATACCAAGCATGACGATAGAGGACAGAATTGGCACCAACCGCTTGCCGCTGAAGAACGCCAGTGCAGAAGGCAGCTCAGTCTTATAGAAGCGGTTGTACAACGCCGCAGCCACCAAACCGGCCATGATGCCAAAAAAGACATTCCCCGAAATCGAGGCGAAGGCTGGATTGACCTGGCTCTTCTTGATTCCCTCAAATGTGGCGACCGCAGCCGGATCGAGCACCTTAATAGGGACAAAATAAGCTACGACCCCTGCTAATGCAGCCGCCCCGTCATGTTCTTTGGACATGCCCACGGCCAGGCCAATGGCAAAGAGTAACGCCAAGATCCCAAGGATCGCAGTCCCACCGACCTGTAAAAACTGCGCAACAACTAACTTTTGGGGCAGCCAGTGGCCGATCCCGACTAACAGCGCAGCAGCCGGCAATACGGAAATTGGCAGCTGAATTGATTTTCCCATCTTCTGCAAATATGCTTTCACGATGGTTTACCTCCCAATACATTTCCCCATTCCTGGGGGTTTAGTTAAGAAAGCCGCGTCCGGATAAGGCATTGGTATGTTTTGAAAAATGGCTGAATGCAGATATATGTTAACAAATATTACATCAATTATCTGTATAGACCATTTAATGAATAAATGACATTGCAAGTTACCAATTGGCTTTTCTTAACCAACATCGATGATACACCAATATCAGATCGTTGCGTTTATTATTTTCAGAAAAAATACGTTTTCAACACAAAAAATATTATCTAATGTCAGGAACTCTGACATTGGTATATCCCAATTAAGGGATTTTGCAACAAAAAAAGCCGCCATCGTGGGGAGGACGATGACGGACTCAGGGGAAAAAGAAAAAACATGAAGAAAAAGTTTGGTTGTTGGCGTCTTGCAGGAATTCTGTTGGCCTCGTTCCTGTTGACATCTTGTATACTACGGGATGAGTGTGAAAAAAATGTGAAGGCCATGTGGCGCTTTTGTCAAGAGTTCCCACGCCATGCCAACAAACCCACTAGCCTGCGTCAATTTGCTTGATTGACATACTCGACAAGCGCCGCTGCCACACGGATACGACATAATTCAAGAAATCCACCTCAGAGATTAGGGGGATATTCAACGTATTGGCGGTTTTGAGTTTCTCCGTTGTGGGCGGTGAGAACAAGTCCCCATACATCGCCCCCACCACCACGTAATCGGTAATGCCGGACACCGTCTCCCGCGGGATGACCCCCACAAATACGGCTAGTTTCGCCAATTGCTCTTGCGTCATTGTTTCAAAATGCCCCGAGAACACAATTGTTTTATTCAGCAAATCCATGAAGACCATCCCTTTCAGAGAGCGAAGCACCCACGGCCCGGGTGTGCAACTCATTTAGTCAGAGGGCAGCATGAAGTGCGTGGTACAGCTTGCAAAACACACATCGCCGAGACAACACTTCGAACCTGATGGATATAGTGCCAATGCGGAGCAATCGGAGGTGAAATGGGGTTCAGCTGTGGAAACCACACCGCGCGCTCTTTGCGCGGATGTGGTTAGGCGTGTTTGAGACCGCGGTCTTTGCGGGCTCAAACCGCCGTCACAGCGTTCCAGCCCCATTTCACCGGAGATTACGCAGCTTTGGCACGGGCCATTAGGTAAAGATTTTATCCTACCCCGCCTTGATTGATCTACCTCAATTGTACCCCATAATACTTGTACCCGCCGGTGGGTATTTGTGTGTATTTCCCAGCATTGCCGTTAAAGACGCGTTTCGCTACACTAAAGGAAGAAAAGAGGTATGCCCATGTACCAGCAACAGCGTGTTCAAGCCATCATCGAATGGCTGCGAGAAGTCGGTCAATTGACCACCAAAGAAATCATGGCCAAATTCAACACATCCCGAGAAACCGCCCGGCGAGACATGATGGCCGTAGTCCAATTGGGCCAGGCCCAACGTACCCATGGCGGCATTGTGCAAACACAAAAAGTCTTGCCAGTCCTAGACTATCTGGAACGGCAGCACCAATTCCCTGTTGCCAAGAAATCCATGGCCGCCGCCGTATTGCCGTTAATTCAGCCAGGAATGACTGTATTCTTGGATACCAGCACCTCTGTCCGCGCAGTCGCCCAGCAGCTCCACCAGGCGGTCACCGTTTTCACGACCTCGCTGGACAATGCCTTCACCCTATCGACTAAACCCGATGTGGATTTGCATTTGTTAGGCGGTCGTTTTGAACAAAAGAATCGGGTCTTCTTTGCCCCAGCCAATTTACAGGCACTCCAATATTTAGAATTCGACTTGGCCATTATGGGGGCTGCCAGTTTAGAGGAAAAAGGCGCCTATGTGAAAGATGAAAACGATGCAGCATTAAAGCGTGCCGCCGTGGCTCATGCCCGACAAGTGGTCATCTTGGCCGAAAATCAAAAGTTCCAAAAGAAAACACCCTACCTGGTCGCCGCGTGGCCGGATGTGGATGTGTTGATCACCGACCAGACCCCTGCCAAAGAAGAACAGTTGCCCGACAATGTCGAAGTGATGGTGGCACCGCCGAAAGACTAACGCTTAGTCAATTTTCATCAGCTGGCACCTGGAGGCGTACAAATGCAGGAAGATAATGATGCTCGCTTTTTCCTATCCAACACCCAACAATTTTCTGTCCGTTCTTCTATTCTCTTAATTCACCGCCAATCACTTCTATTAGAAAATGATGCCCCCGAAGTTTATGTTCCCGGCGGTGCCATTCATTTCAACGAAACAGCCGAGCAAGCGATTCTGCGTGAGGCTCAAGAAGAACTGGGAATCGCACTGAGCGGTCCCGAATTCGCCGGCGTATTGGAATCTTTTTGGGACCGGGACACCATGCAGTTTCACCAGCTAACAATGGTATTCCGCCAGCGCGTTGACGACGTATTATTCAATCATTTACAACATTTGAATTATGACCACTTGGATGTTTCTGCTCAAGCCAAAATGGTGTGGTACCCATTAACAGAAGCCGCTCGAATTATTCAGCCAAGAAAAATGATTACTTTTACGGCGTTGGGGACACCCCTGCGTCACGAAGTAGAGCGAGATTAGACCATACCACACGATGAGCGGCCGTCGCCGCTTTTTATTGACAACTAAATACACATATTTACTTGCAATTACCCTCAAATACACATATACTATCCTTGAAAGCCGAAAGGGGCTTTCGTCAAACAAGCTGATCGATGCTTGCTTGCCTTCTTGCTTGAAAGGAGCGGTCCATGATGATGATGCAGTATCCGTTAGTACTTAGCGACATTGATGGCACCTTGGTGAACAATGAGGGGACCATCCCCGATAAAGTCGTTTCCGCTATTCAAGAATACAGTCAGGCAGGCGGCCATTTTGTACTGGCCTCTGCCCGGCCGCCGCTGGCAATGCTCGACTTGGCCCAATCACTGGGTCTCGCCGTCCCCATGGTCGCCCTTAATGGCAGTCTCATCGTTGAATACGTTCCTGAAGCAGGCGGGTATACCTGGCAAATCGTGTCCGAACAGCCACTGTATGCGCGCGTACCCATTCAGCTCTGGCAAATGATCGTCGAACATCAGCTGCCCGTGAGTATTAATGTGTATTCCGGTTTAGCCTGGTTGGCGAATCAGCACGATCAATGGAACGCGCAAGAGGCTGCGATTACCGGCACAAATCCGATTATCGTCCCCCTGGCGCAGCGCCTAGCTGCTGGTCTCACGACGCACAAGATTCTGTGCATGGCCGATCCTGCCGTCATCGATCAACTAAGCGCACTATTGGCCCAGCGCCCGGATTGGCATCTCAATGCATCACGGTCTAAACCCACTTATCTGGAAGTCAGCGACGCCAGCGTTTCTAAACAAAGCGCTCTGCACACTTTGGCCCGTCACTTTGACATTCCTGTCACCCAAACGATGGCCATTGGCGATGGCGAGAATGATCTGCCCATGCTCACCGCCGCCGGTTTAAGTATCGCCATGGGGAATTCCTTTACCAGTGTCAAAGAAAAAGCGACCCACATCGTGGCCACAAATGACCAGGGTGGTGTCGCCGAAGCGTTGCAAGATTATGCGATGACTGAAGAGGCCGTGACCATGTCCTGATTAGTTCCCTGAATTCGCAAGATCCCCCTAACTTTCCAGCAGATGTTCCGGTCTGCTGGAATTTTTTTGTCTCAAACTATATACTACCTTTTACGATTTTGATAGTATATAATATTAAATTAGGAGGTGGCAGGTAGTGAAGACTCAATGGGCAAATCTTCAAGCGCAACACACAACGTTTACTTATAAAACAGCCACTGACTTTGGTCTGGATATTAATGCACTCGAAAAAGCCACAAAAAATGGAGAAATCGAACGATTAGACAGAGGAATTTATGTGTTTCCAAATGTGTTAGAGGATCGTTATGCGACTTTTAGTCAACGTTTTTCTAAAGGTGTATTCTCCGGTCTTTCCGCTAGAGACTTGCATGACATGACAGAAGAAGCGCCGTTCCACTACGAAATGACATTTCCAAAGGGGTACAACAATCCCAACTTAGCAAGATTGGACATTCACACTCGTCATCAAGTTCAAAACCGTTTCGAGTTGGGCATCGAAACGGTCAAAACACCCTATGGAAATACCGCACGTGTCTATTCCCCCGAGCGAACAATGCTCGACACTTGGGAACGAGAAGATGTATCCGTGGAAGTGCGCAAATATGCCTATCATGCGTATTTAAAATTAGTGAGGCAGAACATGTATCGCTTGCAGCAGCTGATCGAGTTGCAACAGAAGCTTTACCCACATTCAAACTTCATCAAAACCTTGGAGGTTGATTTATGAGCCACGACCCGCTTATTCAACGTATTAACGCAGCTGCCAGAAAGTCAAAAGTACCACCAACACAATTTCAACGCATGTATTTCTTGGAACAATTTTTGATTCTTGTCGCTGCTTCGCCCTACCGAGATAACTTCATTTTCAAAGGTGGTATGGAAATTCAAAGCCTTATCGGTGTGGCCAATCGTGCTACCCAAGATATTGATAGTACGTTGGCAGGCCAATCACTCTCAAAAGCCAACATCCAAAAAATGATGCAAGAAATTTTCACCGACAAAGGGAGCGTCTCGTCTGTCACCTTCAACGTATCGTCTATCAAAGCTAAAATGGCGGATCACAATTATCCAGGTTTTCTGGTGAGTTTAGACGCCACTTTAAAGGGGAGTAACGCTCGTGCAAAGATCAAAATCGATCTATCAACCGGTGATTCAATTCACCCACATACAATTGAGCTGATTCATCACCATTTACTTGACCCGCAACAAACAACAAAGCTCCAAGCTTATCCGCTAGAACAAATCATGGCAGACAAACTTGAAGCTTTTCTTTACTTTGGGCCCATAAATTCGCGTGCTAAGGATTTTTATGACCTGTACATGTTCGCAACACTGTTGAAAAACGACTGGCAGGTCCAAACACTACAAACTGCCTTTACCAAAACAGTTTCAACAAAAGGACGCGTACCCACGACAGTCGTGCAAGATCCCTTAACAGCTCTTACTGTAATTCAAAGCAGTCCTGTCATCCATGACAATTGGCTTAGATACCAAAAAGACCATCCCTACGCTCAAGATATCTCCCTAGACAACGTTATGCGCACCATCGAAACTTTGTTTAACAGAATAAAATAAACTTGTGGAGAACACGTAATTACTATTGAATCCGCCGAAACGCCGGACGCAGCATGAAATAGAGAATCGGAACAATAATCGCTGTCGCTAGCGAGTTGATGGCCGTGGCCGGCAAACTCAAGAAAGCCGCGATGAGTGCCGGTTTGAAGGTCATCCCCACCATTAACCCCTCGACTACAGAAACCAGATACGACGTAATCAGTTTGGTGATTCCTGCCAGGATCCCCACCGTAATGATATGGCTGGGCCGATCATCATGGCGAAAGACACGCATGATCGTACTGACCACAATCGCCATCACGACGACTTCCAGTACCGTCAGCCAAGATGTCACCGCATACCCATTGAGCACATCGAAGCCACCCAAGCCAATGGCGGCAGCCGCCCCGCCCCAGACTCCGCCGAGGAAGAGGATCGCCAAAACCATCAAGGGGTTGCCAAAATGAATGAACGGCCGCCCCACCATTGCCGGAATCGGAATCCGTAATACCCAGATTCCAATGTAAATAATAGCGGCGAACAACGCTGTGAGAATAATTTTCAATAATTGCTTGTTTCTGCCCAACATAATTTTTTCCTCCTAGAATCGGTTCACGTAGGACCATAGTGTATCTGGCGTGACGCGGGCCGCCAGACGATAGGCTTTGTATAGAAGCCCTGGCGTGTATATTAATTGGCCGCGAATCACCAGGTTCAATGAGCGCCGGGTAACTGCCGGCAAATTTAAGGCGGGCAAATATTTGGTGATCCCGCCAAAAGCATTGGCTTGCGATGTGCGCATAATCCCCGGGGCTAAAGCCATCACGTGAATCCCTTGTGAGCGCAATTCTGCATGCAGACCTTCAGTGTAAGAAATCAGATAGGCCTTGCTGGCGCTGTACACGGACATATTTTGTACCGGTGCAAAACCGCCGATGGAAGTCACGTTGATAATGGCTGACCCACGGTCCATATAGGGCAAGGCTAAATGGACCAGCCGTGTCGGGGCGACGGCGTGCAGCGTAATTAATTCTTCTTGATTCACGAGAGACATTGTCGCCACTGGTCCGGTATGCATGGCCCCGGCATCATTGATCAATAACCACACGTGAGGATTCTCCCGTGCAAGCAGTCCCCGCAGTTTGCGAAACGAACTAGCCGTCGTTAAATCGTAAGGCAATATTCGAAACCGGTGCCCCGGCAATGTATGCGCCAAGTCAATCAGTCGTTGCTGACGTCGCGCAATCAACCAAATTTCATCCAACTCCGGCATCTTTTCTGCCACGGCCCGCACATATTCCCGGCCAAGCCCGGAGGAGGCACCAGTAATTATCGCGATATTCATCATTTCACCTCAAGAGAAATCATTGATTAATTCTGGCAATAACGTCCCAAAGTCAACATCGTGCAGTGGATTAGTTGGATCGGCCAGCCGATTTGTCGCATCAATGGCCTGCCCCACAAAACGCATGGCCACGCGAATGGCATCATCCACACACTTTCCCCGCATCAATCCGCCGGCTAACACACTGGCAAAGATATCGCCGGTACCAAAGTAATGACCGGGCAAGGTGTCGACTGCCCAGATTGTCGGTTCCTTAGCGGCCGCACCCGTCCACGCCACGCCAGTTTTTCCACCGGGTAATGTGATTCCCGTGATGATGACCGAGACATGGAATTCGGTCACCAACCTTTGCGTCAAACTCTGGACTGCTCTTTCGGTCATCGTTCCCACCGTCGGCCGTTGGCCCAATAGTAATTGGGCTTCCGTGATGTTCGGTGTCACGATACTGGCATGGGTGATGAGTTTTCGCATCTCTGCGACATAGTGGTCATCTAAACCGCGGTACAAATGCCCATTATCGGCCATCGCCGGATCGACCAGCCGCAAAGGTAACTGCTGCCAGCGGGGCAGCCATTCCTGCCACACGGTCAATGCATTCGGCCCCAAATACCCCAAATAAAGACCGCCGATGGCCAAGGGCAATGTTTGCCAGTGCGCCAGGATCGGGCCGATTTGATTGCTTAAATCCAAATATGTATTGTCCGGCACACCTGTATGTGTCGATAACAACGCTGTCGGAATGATTCTCGGGCGCAACTCTAATGCAGTCAAAATTGGAATGGCGGCCCCTAACGAAACCGTTCCAGCACCGCATAGATCTTGACTGACGATGATTGATTGTTCAGCCACTTGTGCCACCACCTTTGAACCCAATTGTACCAAATGTTTCAGCGGAAATAACACGACACGCTCTGTATCCGGTTCCAGTCATGCTAAACTAGAAGTAGTAACAAAAGAAAGGCAGGGAAAAACATTGGCATTAGCAGATTTTCCAAAAGACTTTTTATGGGGTGCTTCCACCTCCGCCTATCAATATGAGGGCGCCTATAACACCGATGGCAAAGGCTTGTCCGTGCAAGATGTCGCGACACCGCCAGCTGGCACCGCGGATTTCAAAATCACCAGTGACGGCTACCATCACTACCCGGAAGACATCAGCCTCTATGGCGAAATGGGCTTCAAGTCCTACCGCTTCTCCATTGCCTGGACCCGGATCTACCCCAACGGCGCCGGTGAAGTGAACCAAGCCGGTTTGGATTACTATCAAGATGTGTTGGATCAGTTGAAAGCCCAACATATCGAACCGGTAGCGACCCTTTTCCACTTCGACTTGCCTGCCGCATTGCAGAAGCAGGGCGGCTGGGCGAATCGTGCCACCATCGATGCATTCGTGCAATATGCTAAAACCGTGCTGAACCATTTCTCCCCACAAATCACGTATTATCAAACGATCAATGAACAAAATATGCTATTTGCTGGGATGCTCGCCGCCGCGCTCAAGGGCAAGATGACTCTCCAAGAAGTGGCCCAGGCCAACCACAACATGTTCGTGGCAGCAGCCAAGGTGATGATTTACGCCCATGAGCACCATCCAGAAATCAAAATCGGTCCCGCACCTAACTTAGTGGCTGTCTATCCATTGACGCCTCGACCGGAAGATGCACTGGCAGCCAACGTGTATGACTCCGTGCGCAATCTGTTGTTTGGTGATGTGACGATCTTGGGTCACTATAACCACGTGGCCTGGCACTTATTCGAACAATTCCACGCGACGCCAGAAATTGCAGCAGATGACATGGCAACCATCGCCGCCGCCCACCCCGACCTGTTGTATTTCAACTATTACAACACCGAAACCATTCGTGCGGCAGAACCCGGCAGCACTTTGCCCTTCAAGAAAGTGATCAATCCCTTCTTGGATCAAACCGAATTCGGCTGGGATCTCGATCCGGCCGGCTTCCGCCTCACCTTGCGTCAGCTGTATGATCGCTACAATTTACCGATGATCATTACCGAAAACGGTCTAGGCGCTCACGATACCCTGACAGCAGATGGCAAAGTCCACGATCCGTATCGGATCAAATACTTGAATGACCATATCTATCAGATGCGTCTGGCCATTGGTGAGGGCATTCCGGTGATTGGCTACCATGTGTGGTCAGCCATTGATCTGGTTTCGACCCACGAAGGTTTCACGAAACGGTACGGCTTTATTTACGTCGATCGCGGTGAAACCAATGATAGTGGGACGTTGAAACGGTATAAAAAGGACAGCTTTGACTGGTACAAGGACGTGATTGCCCATAATGGGGATGACGTGACGAAGCAGGTAGAAGATTAAGACATAATTCTGCAAATATCAAACGTATAAAAAACGACCCAAGATAAAGCCAAAGAAGAGAACCTTTTCCATGGCCTTATCCTGGGTTATTTAAATCATTGAACCAGCTATTCGAGAAAATAAGAAGGCTCAGTGCTTTGAGTTTTCCAAATTGATTTACGAAAGTGTGACCACCGATCAAAACTTTGACCAGCCCTAATACCTTACTTTCGTTGCCAGATAGTTATCATGATTGAGGGTGTGAGCATAGCGATGGCAGCGATTACTGCTTTCCATACTACATTTGAAATTGGCAATCGATAGCTTGCACTTACAATCAGCATAATATCAACACCAATCAGCAAATAGTTAACCAATTTGGAGAACTGTTTCGGATGTGCACTGTAGTAAAGAATTCCCAAAAATCCAATAGCAAAGGGACCAACAATATTCATTAGCGCAGTCATCATTGCATCTGTCAATTTACTCCCCCCCTTTGAGATAAAAACTGATTTGGCTTAATTAATCATGTTGAACGCCAAAGTAGTAATCCCAAACTTTCCATGGTGTAATCATCCAGATGCGATCGTTTTTATGCTTCATATTGTATTCCTTCAGAGCAGTTGCTTGGCTGGATGGGTTGTAAACTCCAAATTGAATAACACCCACAATAGAACCAATAAGCCAGCCAGCCGGGCCGCCAACTAAGCCAGCCGCAACACCCGAAGCAGTTAGGCTTGTACCGACAGCATTTAAATAATTAACCCGATTTTGAACCGCGGCATTAGAACGAAAGATCTCGTGAATGCCGTCCCAGCCGAGATAAACCTGATCATCTGGCAAGGAACGCGGCTCAATCGCCGGATAAGCTAGCTTATTGTCTTCGTCAATGATTAATCCATTTTCACGGACAAGTAAGTTTGCAGTTTTCACTGAAGCCGAAACCGCTGCATAATCCGCAGTAGTTGTAACGGAAGCATAAGCTTTATTCAGCACGTACTGGTTATTTACTACAGATACATAATGATCTGCTTGTTGTTGGTTGATTACAGGAGTAGTAATAGTGGAATTCTGAGATTCCTTGGATACCGTTGCGTTAGGGTCCTGCGTAGAAAATCCGTCCGTAGCGTTAGCTACTACCGGAGTAGCTGCTGCCAGAAATAACACCGAAATTCCAACAGATACCAATACTTTAAGCTTTAACATCGTCTCCGCTCCCTTTCAAAAGAGCAAAACTATTCGACCAAGTCATCGTTTTCCAAGCTCACCATATTATTGCTCCAATATCGTCAAAAAAGCAAAACATTTGCACTGTCAAAACTAACAAAAATGTAAGGCGGTATATACCAAAAATCAGCCGAAACAGATACGAGTTTGCACCCCTTGCTTCAACAACTTTCCCATCTCAGAAACACAGAATGTTCAGACGGACTTCATCACGGCAATATCAATCCCAATACACAAGTCAACAATTGCCTCCTGCAAAAGGGAGATATCATTTTGCCAATTCGCGGTGCCGGGAATCGGCCCTTCTTGATTCAAGAGTCCGCGCCATTCAAGAGTCCGCGCCCGATAAGATCCTTCTTTCGCAAAACATGGTCCATCCGCCCCAAGAAGAACAGAGTTGATGGCCGCTGGCTCTATCAGTATCTGCTCAGCCCATTCGGGGAAGCACAAATTGCCAATACCGTGTTGGGCTCATCTACTGCCTTGATCCCGATTAAGAGATTACAAGAAATTCCCGTGGTGACAACCATGTCACTGCCCGAACAACAGCAGACGATTACTGATTACGAGAGGGACCGTCAAGCAATCGCCGCCCAAATCTCGGCATTAAATAAAAAATTGGCCGAACTCGACAAAACGCTGTATCGAAACATCGGAATAACTGGACTGTATAAAGAAAAGCATTAATTGACCGGCAATAGCCAAAAAAGCTGGCCCACTCATTGAAGTGGCCAGCTTTTTCTCACCTATTATCCGTTCTGATATTGCCGCAACGATTTCTCCAGCCACTCACGATTTGCCTGATTGCCAAAGATATGCATGTTTTCCACCATGTTGTCATAATTACTCTGGCTCATTAGCACGACGCTTTTCTTTGCTTTGCGTGTCACCAGCACTGGCTCATGATTAGCTGCGTGATCCAAATAGGTTTTCAGATTTTTCCGAAGGTTGTAAAAAGTGGTCGTCTTCATGCTGCACAACTCCTTTCATGTGAGCGACGGAATCTTCGAGTTTTGCAGACTCAATTTCGCAGCCCCTTTTAAAGGCTGGATCTTTGAGCTTTTGCGCTAAAAAATCATCGAACGTGATGCTCTTGTTGGGCATGATGATTTCCCTTTCTTGATAACATTCATCCGAGCGACTGAAAATCTGCAGTTTTTTATTTTCATGCTTCAATTATGCATTAGTTTCCCCTGCTCGCCAATATATTTGCACGCCGGTGTTTTGGCCTTCAATCAATAGGTACAACAAGATTGCAGAACCCCGTTTAATTTCGGCAAAAAATATGTTGACTGATCAGTCAATAATTATTGACTCGCGGGTCAACGGGGTCTACACTATGCATCGAGGAGTTGAGGAAATTATGGCGACAAACATTATTGCACTCAATCATGTCAAAAAAAGCTTTGGCCGGACTCAGGCCTTGAAGGATGTCACCTTCACTCTGCCTGCTGGTCAAGTATTGGGGTTTTTAGGCCCGAATGGGGCGGGCAAATCCACCACCATTCGGATTCTGTTGGGGATGTTGAAGCGGGATGGCGGTGACGCCACCGTCTTTGGCGAAGATCCGTGGCACAATGATTTGGCGATCCACCCGCGGATTGCTTATATTCCAGGGGACGTGTATCTGTGGCCCAACCTGACTGGTGGTGAAATCATTGACTTGCTGCTGCGGTTGAATGGTCAAGACCACAACCCTAAGACAGATGCACTGATGAAGGCTTTCGAATTTGATCCCAAAAAGAAGGCCCGGGCCTATTCCAAGGGGAACCGGCAGAAGGTGGCGCTGATTGCCGCCCTGTCCCAGGACGCAGAACTCTACATCTTTGATGAACCTACTTCTGGGTTGGACCCGCTGAACGAGCTGACCTTCCAACAGGAAGTGCGGAAGCTGAAGAAGGCTGGCAAAACGGTGCTGTTGTCCAGTCATATCCTGTCCGAAGTGGAAAAGATGTGTGACGCTATCGTCATCATTCGGGATGGCGCCATCATTGAACAAGGCAACCTCGATCAGTTGCGCCATCTGTCGCGATTACGAATTCAAGTACAGACGGAGCAGCCGTTAAGTGCGCTGAAACAACAAACTGGGGTTTTTGACTGGCACGAAAACGACAGTCATCTCCAGGCTAACTTTGCGGTGGATCACGATGCTTTGACTGCCGTGATGAATGCCTTAACGCCGCTGGGTATCGTGGATCTGCAATCGACGCCGCCAACCTTGGAAGATTTGTTCCTGCACTATTACTCCGATCAGGGGGTGAGCAGTCATGTCACGCAGTGATCGGCACGTCAGCTTCCTGCTGCGAGCCAACTTGAAGCAGAATCTGAAATATTCCATTGTCTGGATCATTATTTTGGAAATGATGATGGCCAGCGGTGCCTTCAAGATGCAAACCATTATGGAATCCACTGGCAAGGGCGTACAGGATCTAATCAAGATGCTGAAAATGCCGGGGATGGCCGGTCTATTCGGTGCGATGCCTGACGGTGTGACTTTGAATTCGGCCACTGTTTTTGCTGGCATCATGATGGTCTTCATGGTAATTTTGGACGCCCTCTATGTGATGCCGCTGATGGTCCGAGATACCCGCGGCCAGGAAGAAAGCGGCCTGTTGGAAATGGTCCGGGCGCGGACAGTGGGCCGCACTGCCGCCGTGGCCGCCGCTCTCTGGGAATTGGTGATCGTCAATGCCATTCTGTTCGTCCTGTATATCGGGACCATCATCAGCCTGAATCTGAAAGGGGCCGACTTTAACGGCACGCTTTTATTCACCCTGGCCTTGATCGTAGGGAATCTTATGTTTGGTGCCTGCACCCTGTTGATCGCTCAATTGACCAGCACTGCTCGCAGCGCCAATATGATTGCTTACACCGTTCTGGTTGCGGCATACCTGGTGCGGACTGTGACAGATATTGAAAACACCGACTGGACTTGGCTGTCTCCCATTGGCTGGGCGCAAAAAACAAATGCGTATTCCGACAACAACTATTGGCCGCTGCTATTAATGCTGGGGGTCGCTATCCTCTTGGCGGGGATTACGTGGCAATTAACTAAAACTCGGGATCTGGGTACCGGCATCTTGCCCGAGCGCGCAGGCCGGGCCCACGCCGCGGGCTATCTGCGGTCCATTCCCGCTTTGTTGTTCCGCACCACCTGGGGTGTCGTCTTAGGGTGGCTGATCGGTGCCGTCGTTGCTGGCGGAATCTTTGGCGGGGTCTTGAACAGTGTCGGTGATATTGTCAAAACTAATCCGCTGTATCGCCAGATGATGAGCATTTCCCAAGTCAACGCCGCTAACAAGACCATGGTGCTGTCTTTCTTAGCCCTCTACATCTTGCTATTTGTCGCTTTCGGCGTCGTTGCTGGTGCCCAGGTCGTTTTTCGCCTCAAAGAGGATGAAGACAAAGGCTATTTGGGCATGATCCATGCCACGAAACAAACTCGGCTAACGATCAGTCTCAGTTATTATGTCATCGGTCTAATCGTTTCTCTACTCGTCTTCGTGATCGGTATCGTCATGGTCTACTACACGGGGAACGCGTCTTTGAAGGAACCATTGGCCCAAGAATATTTGACCCGGATGCTGGTTGCTGGCTTACCGGCAGTCTTCGCCCTAGTCAGTTTGGCCATTCTCCTAGTCGGCTGGGTACCGCGAATCAGCGCTGTATTCTGGGCTTATATGGGAATCGGTCTGCTGGTGCAAATGTTTGGTGCCCTGCTCAACCTACCCAAAGACAGCGGGAAGTTCTCCCCCTTTGGCTGGCTGAACCAGGCACCGCTTCACGCCATTACGACACCGTGGTTAAGCACCATGGTGATCATCACCATCGCCTTTCTTATCCTCGGAGTGATCGGCTATCGCCAGCGTGATGTCGAATGAAAGACGTCACAACAGATCCTCAAAAAGTCGAGCGGATTTTGCATACCGCCATGGTCATTTTTGGCCAGCAAGGGTTTATTAAAAGCAAAACGGATGATATTGCCGCTCAGGCCGGTGTGTCGAAGGGCCTGATCTTTCATTACTTCGGCAACAAACAGTCCCTGTACATCGACACTTACCATGCCGCCTTTGACCGGCTCTACACTTTGGTAGACCAGCAGGTCTGGACCGATGCCACGAGTTTAACGGATATGGTGACCCGGGCCACTCGCTACAAGATCAAGATGCAGCTGGAATATCCGGTAGAATTCCGCTTCTTAATGCAGGCCTATATCGATACGCCCCACTTCCCGCCGCGTTTGCAGAAAGAAATGCGAACGATGATGCAAAGGACCCAGGAGATCGGCAATGGTTATATTGCCGATATGATGAAAAAGATTCAGTTGCGGCCCGGTGTCCAGATGGCAGATGTGCTCGCCGTGGTCAATGCCGTCACCAGCAGCATCATGCTGCAGGCACAACACGCGATTGCCGCCAACCACTACACAAAGATTGAAGACTTGGAATCATTGATTGCCGATATTGATCGCCAACTCACAGTCGTGGAACACGGCTTCCTCCCTGATTGAAGGACAGTCACCGCACGGCGTCAGACCATTCATGCGAATGCGTCTGGCGCCGTTTGTTGTGCCATGCAATCTATGCATAGTACAGCATCTGATATAAGTATTAGACAGACATCAAACCAGCAACTAAGCTAGTTGGTGATGAGGAGTGATTAGGAATGATTAAAGATAAAGTTGTCGTGATTACGGGTGCATCCAGTGGGATCGGTGCAGCAACCGCCACTCTGTTGGCTAGCAAAGGGGCCAAAGTGGTTCTGGCCGCTCGTCGCGAAGACAAGCTGCAACAGCTGACTGACGCCATCAAGGCGCAGGGCGGTCAAGCCGTTTATCAAGTGACTGATGTGACTAAACCAGCGGATAACGCTGCCTTAGTTAAGAAAGCGCAAGATAGTTTCGGCCGCATTGATGTGATGTTCTTGAATGCCGGGTTAATGCCCAATTCACCATTATCAGCGCTGCAAACAGACCAATGGAATGCCATGGTGGATGTGAATATCAAAGGTGTGTTGAATGGGATCGCAGCAGCGTTACCCATTTTCAAGGCGCAAAAATCCGGCCACTTCATCGCCACATCATCGGTTGCAGGCCTGAAAGCTTATCCCGGCGGGGCGGTGTATGGCGCCACCAAATGGGCTGTGCGGGACCTAATGGAAGTGCTGCGCATGGAAAGTGCCCAAGATCATGCCAACATTCGCACCGCCACGATTTACCCAGCAGCGATCAAGACAGAACTGTTGGACACCATTACCGATCAATCCACCGCCAAAGGCATGCAACAATTGTATGACACGTACGAAATCGGTCCGGATCGAGTGGCTAATGTCGTCGCCTTCGCCATCGATCAACCTGAGGATACAAACGTTAACGAGTTTACGATCGGACCCACCAACCAGCCTTGGTAATCCCGAATGTATTGAAAAACCACCAATTGACCATATTCGGTCGGATTGGTGGTTTTTTGGCGGTACAGATGTTAATCGAAACGCCAATTGATCTTCGCTGTCACTTGTTGTAAGACGACATCGCTCTTTGGATCGGCCAATACCGCAACCGTGTAATTGGCCTCAGTATCGTCAACGGCCTTCTTATCCTGTTTCTGTTTATCCGTTGCCCCAAACGCACTGATCGTATCAATGCTTTCGCCGGGCTGCACAGTTTTACTGCGATTCGCAATCCGTTTGACGTCTTCCTCATGCCGGGGCGGATCCATGCCCACATAGGCGGCAAAGGTGGTCACCGGTTTGATTACCCGGTTAGTCTGACCGCCCATCTTGTGCATCGTTTGCACTTTGAAGACGGATTGAAAAGCTTTTACCGGATTCTGGGGTTTATTTGTCGTGTTTTTATACGTGAAATCAATTTTGAACCCATCCCAGCTTTGGGGATTGTCTTTATTCTTTTGATAACCGGATAGGTACGCCTCGCCGGTCGTAAACTCGCCCACGGCAGTCGTAAACCGATATGGGGTATCTAAATTTTGCTTAGGCAGACGGGTGAATTGATAAGTATTATCTTTAATCTTGGCCTGGACTGCCCTCTTCTGACTGGTCGCTTTCTTCTGACTGGTTTGACTGACAGCGGATTGGCTGCTCTTATTCTGCGGTTGACAAGCGCTCAACGAACCAACAGCCAAGAGACTGAGCAGCACTCCGGCCATGGTATGGATGATTTTCTTCAATTGGTATCGCTCCCTTCAACAAATCAAGCATACCAATAAATATAGAAAAATGATACTCGTAATCTGTAAAGTATCACATAAAATAAGCCGAATCTCCGGGATTTTGCTTGTTTCGCTGAATATTTGTCAAAATAAAAGTATACTGTCGGGCCATATTGGTCTGACCCAGTATTGTCTCAATACTAATGGCCTGCTCGCAAGTCTTGATGCCACCGGTCTCATCTCCGGCCACAAGGGCATACCACCCGCGGCAAAATAGCAGCCGATTCGCATTATTCAGATCGTGTTCTGTCTGCAGTATATTTTCCACTGCCGCGCATACCATCGTCCAAACCGTCTTTCAAGGGGTGGGCGCGACCATTATTGTGCTGCTCAACCACAACTATGTGTTATTCGGCCTGCTGAATGCGGCAACCTTTCTGCTCAGCGCCTGGTCCTTAATCCGCCAGCGCCAAATATTGCAAACGGCTGAGCCAGCCCAGTCTGCTCGCCCGTTCCAGCGGCTGCCATTGCGCCAAAGCATCCGTCAAACGCTGGCTTTCTTACATCATGATCGGTCCTTATTCATCCTGAGTATCTTCGCTTTCTTGATCAATTTGCTGACCGCGGCCAACGACGGTATGATGACCGTCACGCTGTTAAGTACCCCCCGCCTTTGGCTCAACAATTATGGTTACACGGTCGCCGTCTTGAATATGACACTGTCGATTGGGCTGATTGCGGGATCACTATTCGCCAATGACGGATTGCAGCGGCTGTCGATCATGAAACTGATGGCGTTGATCCTGGCCGCTGCCATGTCACTGGCCGTCGCTTTCCTGGGCCAGTGGAGCATTGGGCTGATCATCGCCAGCCTCTTCGCCACCGGCTATCTGTTGGGTAAAATTAATCCCCGTATCAGCACCCTGCTAATGATGCGTGTACCCGAGAAAGAAATTGCCGCTATGTCGGGCGTTGTCGGCATGGTCACGCTGATCGGCGCCCCCATCGGTCAAGTGGTTTTCCTCGGCATCGCCAATGGCGTTAGTCCAGCAGCCAGTTGGCTGGCGTTTGGTATCGCTGCATTCTGTCTATTGATTTTGACGGTGATGATGGTCAAAAAAATGCCAGCCAGCGACTAAAAGACGGTTTTAATTCCCATGAGCACGAGCAGCACCGCAATAAATAGTTTGAGATACTTCTGGGTGTGTGGATTTTGACTCAATTTATTCAAGAGTAATGGTGCTAGTAATGCCCCGATAATGGCGCCAATCATCAATCCACCACCAGCCGTCCAGTCAATTCGGCCACCGGAAAAGTGCAGCAAAGTTCCGACCGCTGTCATCCCGACCAGCACATAAGAAGATGTTGCGGCTGCACTAAACATATCCTGACCCATTAACAGTAAGCCCGCGAGAATGGGGCCGCCGCCGCTGAGACCAGCCACCCCCACCATCAGACCGCTGAGTACGCCATACAGGCTGGCTTTCATTCGACTGGGCGATACATTACGGGACCCCTTGTGCTGATTTTGTTGGAAAAATATCTGGATCCCTAGGACAAATAGAATAATTCCCACAATCCACTGATAAATTGTAGTGGGTATATATGGAGAAACCAACGATCCAACCACCACCGCCGGTAATGCCGCCAATAGCATTTGATTACCAAGTTTAACGTCAATCTTCCCTTGGCGAAAATATCCGATTGACCCAATGACCAAAGACGGCAGTGCCGTAATTAACGATGTCGCAGCTGCCCGTGCTGGCGTCAGATGAAAGACAGCGGTCAAAACGCCTAAATAGATAGCCGCGCCACCGCCACCCATACTAATGACAAATAAGCCCACGACAAAACCAATCACAATTAGCAAAAAGAGATTCACAGAAAAGTTCCTTTCAGCAGCGCATTTTTAATTTACAAGTTGTAATTATAGGTTACAATATGTATTAGTCAAGCTGAAGGGAGTTCTTTTTTTGCCACGTCAAATTCTATCTTCCAAAAAAATTATCCAGCAAGCGGTTATCTTGATTACTCATGATCAGACGCCCACTTTCTCGAATATTGCCCGGGAAATGGGGACCCGTTCCCAGGCACTGTATGTGTATTTTGCCAACCAGGATCAACTGCGCGGAGCCATCTTCCTGTGGGCACTGGGGACCCTCAGCGATACATTAAAAAACCAACTATTTGGTCTTTCTGGTCGTCCAGCCATCGAGCGTTTTGCCCAGGTCTGCCGCACTGTCGGTTTACAAAATATCCGTCTGGCCCGTTTTGTCCTCATGACGCCGCGCCATCTGCAAGACAACACGGCCCACCAGACCGTCACGGATTTAAACGGATTACTGATGCAGCTATGTGCCACTTATAGCGACAAAAAAAACGATCAGATTATCATCGCGCGTACACTGCGTAATCTGATCGTTGGCGAAATTGTGAATGTGGGGGCGGGCTGGTTCCATAATCCAACCGTCTCAGCAGCGGACAGCTTCAACCAAATGATAACCAATTATCTGGATACATTAAGCACTGGTTAAGGTGCCTGGGTTAATGTCCAGGTCAACTCGGATTGATACTTCCCTGTGAGCATAAACGCCGTTTGCGGCACATGCAGGCTGGTAGTGCTAGTTAAATTGGTTGCCAGATTGGTTTGCTGATTAGCTAATAGCGTCACGGCGGTGTCATTCGTAGGTACCGCCACATTCGGATACCCCGGGATGGCCATCGTCAAAGTGGGATTGGTGGGCAATGACATACCCGACAGATCATGAACAAAACCACTGGCACTGACGGACAAACTCCAATTCTGCCCTTGGACAGCGAGAAAACCGGTGTTGTTGCCGTCGTAGGTATTCTTACTGGTTTGCCCGGCCAGTGGTGCATAATTCAACGTCACTCCGCCAGTTTGATAGAAGTCAGCGACTTTGGGTGTGGTGGGCGTGCCACTGGCAAAATTTAAGAAACTTAGGTTAGGCACGGCAATCAGTTGGGACTGGTTGGCCGTGACCGTCAGCCGCGTATAATTTGAGCGCCAGGTGGTCGTACCCTCACTGTTGGTCAAAATAATGTTCAGTTGCAGATAATAATAATCATCCACTGTGGGCTTAGCCACGCTGGCCCAAGAAAACGTCGGCGAATTGAGAACTGCCGTTGTGGTGATTTTTTGGTGGGCAGAATTATAGACCGACCATTGGTAGCTTGGTGTGGCCCCACTGGGGAATACAATTCCCGTCAAAGCAGCCGGCAGATAGGAAAAAGCACGATTGGCTGTTGCCGCCTGGGGCACCAGGCCCCCGACGGTCACCTGGGTGCTGCCGTTGATGGTTCCTGGTACCACCGTATTGGTCGCCTTAACTGGAAAATTAACAGTCAACCCATTATCGTTGCGCATCAGACTATCAATGCTGCCTTGATTGTCCACGGTTGAACTGAAGCGAGTGGAAAGCGCCGTCGTGGTAGATAAACTGCCGACTTCAGTCGCTGGCGGCGTCCAAGTCACTGGCGACGTACTATCCGCAGGCGTCAAGTTGGCATGAATGGCAGTGCTTTCTCCCCAAAAAATCGTGGGCCGGTCCGGTTGGGGATTAATCGCCGTCGCATCCTTGGGTGCAGGTAAAACGGTCACCTTAATCATATTGCTGTACAAAATGGTGTTATTACTGTAATGCACACCAAACTGATAATAGTAAGTGCCTACTGGCAACGCTCCTAGATTGAGGGTCACATCTGCGTAAGGGGCTTGCTTATTGTAGGTCGCTGTCGCCGTTGCATCTGCCCACTGATTGTTCCGATAAACCCGCGCAGTCACACTCGTAATATCGTTGCTGCCAAAGATGCCCGCGACTCGCGGCCAATACGTGGATATTAATTTGGCTTGGATCGGTGTGCCTTGAACAGCATTCACATCACTGGGTTGGGCAGTGATGCCATTAGTAATGACCCAAAAGTTGAGGATCGGAACACGCCATGCATCTCCGGGACTGGACGGGGTTCTCTCGGGAGTCGGCGCTGTATCCGCTGCGACAACTGTCTGAGGTACCAATGATCCAGATCCGGCCGCCGCCACACCGCCGCCCAGCACACCAAGACTGAGGAGGACCAACAGCTTCAACAAAATCTTTTTCACTACTGCGACCTCCTCCGATCTCGTAATTGCCAGCTAGCTAATCCTGTCAGAATAATTAATTCTAAGCCCACAACGGCCAACAGCGGTGAGCGTTGTTCATCTAATTGGGGGATCTTGCCCTCATCTTCAGTCGTAATATGTGACTCCGGCAATGTTTCGTCACCCTTGGGGATCGATGTATCATCCACAATTACTGTAAATTGGGCCGTACTGTTGGCCGCTTGCACTGGTGTGGCCCGGTGAAACAAGCCCAGCCCAAAGACACCGACTAATAGCACGCCGATTTTAAGAGTCGTGTTTGTCCGTCGATTCATTTTGATGCCCCCTTCGTACGCCGAGAAGGTAGAGACCATAACCGATGATGAGTACTGCTAAAGCCAGCACAATCCACCATAACCATTTTTGCCAAGGTGATTGAGTGCCAGTTTGACGTTTTGCAAACTTATTGGCCTCTTGCTCACTGACCGTGAAGTTGCGTGTAAATTGCCATGTTTTATCAACTGCCTGCACTGTCATGTGCAGTGTGTACTGCCCCGCCGAAATACCCTTCTTCGCTGCCGAGATGGGTAAATCAAAGTTAGAATTAGGGGCCATGGAGCCGCCTGTCAGCTTGGCCGAATACATGGTTCCTTTTTCCCCGCGCTTCGTCACCCGAGCATTGATCGCCATTCCGCGAAAAAGCTGCGGGGCTTGGTTTTGCAACCGGGCCAAGATGGCCGGTTGTTTGTTGCTCAAACCCGGCCGCACTTGCCGCAACTTTAAATCAGGTGTGAGCGTTTGGGCCGGATCCTGACTTAGAATCACACCGAGGGCCATCGCAAACTGATTGCGTAGGGCAAACTGACCAGACGCAGCCTTGTCTTCGGTCACATCCAAAGCATAAATACTGCCGAGAATCTGCCCTTTGAACCCCGTAGTCGGCACAATGTATTCAAAGGTAACGACCTTGCTTTGTTCCGGATCCACCGTGATGGTCACCGGCTTAGAAAACAGTTGATTGAGCGGATGCTGCAAGGTGGCATCTGCTTTTTTTGTGCTCGGCGTGTAATTGATCTGACCGGCATCATTTGTAGTTGCTGATGTCGGTGTCAAACGAATCTTGCGGGTATCCGTTTTACTGGTATTTTGGACCTGAACACCCACTTTACCCCTTTGCCCAGGCGTGACCTTCAAGACGAAATAGCCTAAATTGTGATCTGTCTGATTATCCGGGTACAACGGGGCTAAATAAAACTCGGCCCCCTGCGCCGCGGCTTGCACAGTGTGCATTAATCCGAGCATCACCCCAATGGCATCAGCAAAAAAGCCAGCCACAGTACAGCCCAGCGTTTCTTAATTGCCATTCTGATTCTCGCTTTCCAATAAGTAACTGATGACAGCCGAAGCCGCCATCGTCAGTGTGTTGTGCTTAGGCACCGGCAATTAAAGTCCAAACAATATCAGATTGATAGACCGCATTCGCCGAAATGTTGGCGGATTGTGCAGGGATTGTCAAACTGGCATTCGTCGGTCCGCTGACAGTCCAAGTCGTCGCCCCTTTACCTTGCGTTGCACCGGCTGTCGCCACATTCAATGCCGTGGCACCAATATTAGTCCCAGCCAGATTCAACTGTTCATTTGGTGCAACCTGGTTAGCCCCGGTTGCTGACAAGCTCAGCGTGATGTTATTCAAGTCGGGATTATTAATCGCCTTGAAAACACCGCTAAACGCTGTGGATAGTGTCCAGCCACCGGTAGAACCACGTAAGTCATTCACGATCAGTTTACCTGCACTATTACCATCAAATGCCGTTTTATTCTTCGAAGTCGCCACATTGGCCGCCGCATTGACGCCATTATTGGCCAATGCTTGTGTGCCACCGTTCATCAAGGTGCTTAAGTTCGCTTGACCAAAGTTCAAATCTGGTACAGCTACCAGTTGGAGCGGGCCGCCTTGAACCGTAAACTCGGCCGTTGACTTCGCTGATGCACTCGCACCCGCTTCTGCCACAAATACATTTTGGCCATTTGTCACCGTTGTGTTGCCGCTCAAGTTATAATCTGCAGTCCCAGGTCCCGCGACTGCATTGGCAGTTGAAACCGGGAGCAATGCTGCTGCACCTAATAAAGCAGCAGTCAGAAACGTTATCCCTTTACGTTTCATAAGAAATAAACCCCTTCCCATATTGTGAAAACATTTTCTTCCAAACACTCTCATTTTACCGATAAGGGGGAATTTTAGCAACTTCACGCAAATAGCCCAAAAGACGAAAATTCGTCTTTTGGGCAGGAAGCGCGTTATTTTAAGGCGCCTGGGTTAATGTCCAGGTAAGTTGTGATTGATACCGACCAGCTAAGATCGAGCCGGTTTTGGGTATTTGCAGCCTGGTGTTGTTGTAAAAAGTATACGTAAGATCACCCGTTTGATTAGTGAACAATACGACCGGTGTTCCATTAGCCGGCACACTGACATTACTGCTGGGCAAGCCCAACGTAAGTGTTGGTGTCGTCGCCAATGCCACATTGGTTTCGTGGACAAAGGTACTTGCACTGACAGACAAACTCCACTTAGGGCCTTGGGTTTGTACTGCTAGAAAACCGGAGTTGTTACCATCGAAGGTATTCTTCCCTGTTTGTCCGGCCAGCGGAAAGTAACTGAGTGTTAATCCGGTTGGTTGAAGAAAGTCTCTGACGGTGGGCGCAACTGCCGCTCCGTTGACAAACTTGGCAAAACGTAAGTTGGGTACTGCAATCAAACGGACCTGGGGATCATTAACTTTTAAGGGCGCATAATTTGAACGCCAGACAGCGTCACCAGCACTCGTTTTTACCTTAATGTCAAGTTGAAGATAGTAATGATCCCTGACGGGAGGCTGCTTCACGTTGCCCCAAGAAAACTCTTTCTCATTTAATACCATACCGCTTGTGGAAGAAATTTTATTGTAATTGGCATCATATACAGTCCACTGATAAGACTGTGTTGAGCCTTCGGGAAACACAATGTCCTGATATGACTCAGGCGTATATGAGAAGCTGTGCCCTCGAATAGCTTCCGTCGGTAACAGCCCCCCCACGGTGACCGATGCATCTTTATGCACCTGGCTACCATCATGGTTCGTTGCGGTCACTGGAACAACCACTTTTAACCCAGAGGGATTCTTCATTAACGGTACAATACTGTTGTTATTGTCTTGTGTTGATTGGAATTGGGTGGAAGACCCCGTGGTCACAGCCAGACTACCGTACTGATTATTTGGTTGTGTCCAGGTCACATTGGCAGTACTCTCTCCGGGTATCAAGTTGGCGTGAATACCTGTGCTTTCCCCCCAAAATAAGGTTGGTCGATCCGGTTTGGGATCCATATCCGTGGCACTCACCGGCTCAGGTACAATTGTCACCCTAATCATCTGACTATACGCAGTGGTATTGTTACTATATTTCACAGCAAATTGCAGGTAATATGTCCCACTAGGCAATGCGGTACCTAAATCCACGCTAATATTTGCACTCGGCGTCGTTTTTGAAATATCGACTTTTGCTTCATTAAGATTACTCCAACCGCCATTCCTATAAATTCTTGTCTGAACGCCAGTCACATCATTATCATTGCTCCCAATCCATGGTTTCGGTTTATATGTCGATGTGAGTTTGATTATTTGCCCAGATGATCCCTGAACAAAATTGGCATCACCAGGTTGTGTCGTAATTCCATTCCAAATCCAATAACCCAAAATCCAGAGATTAATCGCAAACCCATTTCCGCTGGGCTTATTCTCTGCAACTGGTGCCGTAGTGGTTGCGACTATACTCGCCGATGCGACCATCGATACCGAACTAATTAGCAAAGAAGCATTTAGTGTTCCAATACTCAGGAGAATCAGAAGCTTCAACAGTATTTTTTTCACTGTTGCACCCTCCTTCCCCGTAGTCGCCAACTCAAAATTAGTGTGAGTAATACCAGTTCCACACCGATAATTATCAGCAGGGACGAGTGATCGTCATTCAACTGCGGCATCCGACCGGTTGTTGTCGTGGTGATGGTCGAACCAGGCAGTGTTTCACTGCCGTCTGGAATTGCCTTATCATCAACAATAACCGTGAACTGGGCGGTGCTTTCGGCAGCCCGCGTGTTTACCGAGGGGATGGTGCGGCATAGGATCAAGATGCATCCCAAAAGCACGCTGACTTTAAGTGCTATGCGCATCAGCTGTTTCATTTTTATGCCCCCTTCGCACACCGAGAAGGTACAATCCGTAACCGATGATGAGTACTGCTAGACCGATGGCAATCCACAAAAGCCATTTTTGCCAGGGCGGCTGTTGATTACCCGGGGTCTTTGCTGCAAACTTTGCCGCACTTTTTTCACTCACGGTAAAGTTACGATTGAACCGCCACGTCTTTCCTTTCGCCTGAACTGTCATGTGCAGCGTGTACTGGCCCGCTGAAAGGCCATCTTTTTCTGCAGAGATAGGCAGGTCAAAATTGGAGTTTGGCGCCATAGAGCCGTTCTTCAGTTTGTGTTGGTACTTAGTTGCTTGTTCTCCTTTTACGGTGACCCGAGTGTCAATGTTCATGCCGCGAAATAATTGCGGTGCCTGATTTTGTAATCGCGCTAAAATTGCTGGCTTTTGATTACTCAGACCTGGCCGGACCTGCTGTAATTTCAAATCTGGCATCAGCGTCTGTTCAGGATCTTGACTCAAAACGATTCCTAACGCCATGGCAAATTTGTTTTTGAGTGCAAATTGACCATCCGCATCTTTTTGTTCAGTAATATCTAGGGCATAGATACTCCCTAGGATTTGGCCTTTGAACCCTTCTTTAGGAAGAATATATTCAAAGGTCACTACCTTGCTTTTCTCTGGTTCCACCGTGACAGTCACCGGTTTGGAAAACAGCTGATTCAACGGGTGTTGCAAAGTTTCGTCTGCTTTTTTCTCACTCGGTGAATAGTTAATTTGTCCTGCATCGTTAGTGGTTGCTGGCGTTGGCGTCAATTGAATCTTACGGGTACTGGTTTTACTCGTGTTTTGGACCTGGACCCCGACCTTGCCCTTTTGCCCAGGTGTGACTTTCAATACAAAGTAGCCGAGATTTTGATCCGTTTGGTTTTCCGGATATAACGGCGCCATGTAAAAATCTGACCCTTGTGCCTTTTCCTCTGCCTGTACCGGGTTGCTTAAGCCGAGCATCAGCAATGGCACGAGCAGAAAAGCCATTAACATTATTTGCCAATTCTTTTTTGTGGCCATCCTGATCCTCGCTTTCCATCAAAAATTGATGACGACACTGGACCGCCGCCATCGGTTGTTACTATGCGCCTGCTACGAGAGTCCAAGTAATATCTGCTTGATAAACTGCATCATTAGGTACGTCCACACCTTGACCTGGCAATGTTAGGCTGGCATTTGTTGATCCAGTAATATTCCAAGTTGTCGACTCCTTACCCAAGCCTGAGGCCGCACTCGCTACTTGTTTACCAGTAGCGTCAATGTCAGTACCATTGAGTGCCACTGTGCCAGATACTTGGTTAGTTCCCGTTGCCGTCAAATTTAACTTGATGCCATTGAGCACTGGCGCATTTGCGGTTAACGATTTGAATTCATTAGCCAATGACGTTGACAACCGCCACCCTTCACCTGTTCCACGCAAGTCATTGACAATTAATTTACCAGCACTGTTCCCGTCAAATGCAGTGACATTCTTTGAGGTCGAATCAGTTTTCACCCCGTTATTATCTAATTCTTGCTTCCCGCCACTTAAGATCTTACCTACTGAAATCTGACCGAAGTTTAAATCAGGTACGGCAACAAGTTGTAACTCACCGGCTTGCACTGTAAACTCAGCTGTTGATTTCGCTTTTGCTGGCGTATCACCATCTGGAACGAAAACAGTCTGACCATCCGTAACAGTGGTATTCGCGCTCAAGTTAGGCCCCGTCGTGGACGTCCCCGGTCCAGTGACACCGTACACCGTCGTTGCCGGTAACAAAGCCCCCAACCCCACCAAGGCGGTCGCCGCCAATGTGACATACATGCGTTTCATGTAAAACCTCTCCTCTCGAATCCTTCTTTCAAGTGTTCTACTTCACAATTAAATTGTATCGAAACGCTCACGGAGCCGACAAGAAATTACCCACCCAAAAAGGCGAAAAAGCATATCAACTTTTTCGCCTTTTCCCATTGTTTTTTGTTATTTTTGAACTCAAAACGTAGTCTATTTACCGCTTGCTGACGACGATCTTGAAGCTTCCAGCGACACCGATCAGCAGGACTCCCGTCACGATAAAAATTATCCCAATCGGTATTTTATCTGCCAACGGACCATACCCCAGCATTGCAATGGGATAAATTCCTGTCGAGAGAATTTGCCACAACGAGAACACGCGGCCCATCATGTTCTGGTCGACCGTTTCCTGCAAATAGATGGTTTGCAGCGCCGTAATCAAAGGATACGCCACACCTGATAAAAACATGAACGTTAAATAGAGCAAAAATGGCTGGGACAGTCCCATTTCCGCGAAGCACAGGCCGCTTACCGCCATGCCGATGGCGATCATCGTGATCTTGTTGGCGAATTGCTTGCGCCAAGCAATCCACAGGCCGGTGATACTGGCACCCAGTGTCCACGCCCACTCGTTAAACGTCAGATGCCAAACTTCGGAACCAAATGTCCGATTCACGTACAGCGTCGATAGTTGTGACGACGGCGCAATCAAGATAAATGCACAGGCGGTCAAAATCATAAAGGGCAAAAGAATCTGGTTCGTTCGCACATACCGTAACCCGCCAATAATCTGGCTGCCCTTTTGCTCACCATCTTCGTGCACAGGTGTGGCCACTTGCAGGGACCACAGGAACATCACCGCCAATAGCGCACTCAACGCATCGACGATGAAAATCCAAATGATGCCGAGATCGGCGAGAATCCAGCCGGATAATAGTGGTGAAAGCAGCAGCATCACCGACATCACCACTTGGTTCAGCCCATTCATGCGGGTGATTGCCGCGTGGGGTACGAGTTGCGGCAATAAAGCATTAGCGGCTGGGGTTTCGATCCCAGTACCAAGTGCCCGTACCACGGCGATGGCCAATAACAGTCCCAGTTCGTGAACTTGAACGGTGTATAGGAACGCGAAGAATAGGGTCACCACTGTCACTGCGCCGGCTGCACCGATAATCAGCCATTTCCGGTTATACCGATCTGCCCAAACGCCGGCAAAGAGTGAAATCAAGATTGTCGGCAGCGTCGTGGCCAGACTCACGTAAGTCATCCAGGCCCCCGATGATGTCACCAGCGCAATGTGCCACAAGATGGCATAAAACACCGTGGACGAACCAAACACAAATAAATTTTGACTAATCAGATACGCTGCTGCCTGCCAATGCCAATCCCGTTTCACCATCATTTCAGAAAATCCCCCTGAAATAATTATACCGCTGAAAAGAATCCCGCCTCTAGGCCCATGACGCTGCCGCAAAAATCTGCTAAGGTGGGTTTTAGGATATGCGAAAGGAGCGCCTCCGCTTGAAAAAACTATTTGCGATGATCGTCATTTTCTTGGTGGTCATTATCATCGGTGCCGTGGTATTGATCACCCCCACCGCCATTTTGATGATGGTCATGCATATTTACGGTTTCAATGTCTGGCACTGGCAGATCATCGGCTTTTTGCTGGCCAGTGAAATCGTGGTGATGATCATCGATTTGGTCGCTCCGCACCTAGTCAATCCGGATGCGCCCCACGGAAAGATCATCAATACGATTTGGGAAGTGGTGGGGGCCATCCTGCTAACCTTTTTCGTGATGCTGCTATTCAACGATCTATGGTTTCACCTACCGTTGCCCGGCATCTTCACCTTCTGGCTGGCCACGGTTTACGGACTGACGATGATGGTCATTGACCGACTACTGCCGGATGAAGCTAAGAATCAATTAAATCGATGAAAAATCGGACTCGCCACTTTTGACGAGTCCGATTTTTACAGTTGCAAACCTTTATTGATCATCCGGCGTATGCCGGGTCGTACGGCCGTGGGGTTTGATCGCCACGATCTTCCCCGGGACGCCGCCCTGATCCAGCAACGTATGGGCCTCTTGCACGCCTGTAGCGTCGAAACTGACTTGTTTAGCCACACGTACTGTTAAGCCATAAGTCTCTGCCATGTGATTGTAATACATCAAGATGTCGTGGTCGCTGATTGGCTGTTTGCCACCGGCCGCGGCAATCGTGACATCTTCCACCGCGGGAATATTGCCGGTATCGCCCACCGTCGTGATGGTCCCACTTGGCTTGACCAGCCAGGCGGCCAGTTCGCCATTAGTCCCATTCGTTGCGGCATCCACCACGAGGTCAAACTGATGCGCCCAATCGGCATTGTGCTGCATCGGCCCATCGTAGAAGTACACATCATCCGGCAGCAGCCAGTGGATGAAATCCGCATGGCGCTGGCCAGCCACGGCTAACACCGACGCACCAGCATATTTTGCCAGTTGAACGGCTAATGAACCGACACTACCGCTGGCACCGATAACCGCGATTCGTTGACCTTTTTCCAAATGTCCCAACGAATGGACCAGCGCATAGGCCGTCACTCCGGCATTGGGCAGGGCGGCAGCATCCAGAAACGATAAGGCCTGACTCTTCGGGGCGACCTTGGCCAAAGAAGCGGTCACCACATCAGCATAGCCCCGTAACGGTCGATGGTTCATAACGATATCGCCAATTTTATACTCGGTGACCCCGTCTCCTAACGCGGTAATCTTTCCCACCACATCCTGACCGGGCACAATGGGGAAAGAGAGCGGGCGGTTATTCGCCTGTTCACCACGGCGTAGGCTGGCATCATAGGGATTGAAGCCAAACCCGATCACTTGAATGGCCACTTGCCCAGCTTTGGGCTGCGGTGCCGGTCGGTCAATGGCCGTGAAGACTTCTGGGCCGCCGAATTGGTTGAATCCGAATGCTTGCATACTACGCCTTCTTTTCTTCTGTGGGCTGCTGGAAATGACTCAGCCAGTTCTGCGCACCCTCGATTTCCGCCAAACTCAATGAGTGACCATTATCACTGGTATGTTCCACCACTGTGGCGCCCTGCGTATTGAGGGCCTTGGTCAGCGCCTTAAACTCGTCTTCCGACACAATGGAATCATCACGGCCGTAAGTCGCAAAAATTGGCACACCCTTTAATGGTTCTTCCGGCCGTTCCGGCAACGGATCGCTGACTGGCATCGGGTGGAAAAGCACCGCGGCGTGGAACACCGGGCCGCCCCGCAAGAGCAAATCGGCAGCAATGTTGGCGCCGTTGGAATAGCCGACCACAATCGGCGTAGCCAATGGCAATTCCAAATGACGCATGATCTGAATCAACGCGTTCAACAGCCACTTTTCACCGACAATAAGGTCTTGCTGGTCAAAGTGGCCATCGGCGGTCCGCTTGAAATAGCGGTTTTGGCCATTTTCCTGGACCCGGCCCCGAATCCCGATCAATGGGCTGTCTGGGAAAAGGTTCTCGCCAATGGAGCGCAGATCCTTCTCATCGCCGCCAGTACCATGCAGCAAAATGATCGGACTGAAATCCTTGCGTCCTGGTTTATAGTCGTAGAAAATATCGTCCCCTAATTGTGCCATGAGCTAACCCTCCTTACTCAAATCGGTATGCAGCGGATGCAAACCCGCCTCAATTTCGGCCCGCCGAGACTCTAAGAACGGCGGTAATTCCAAGTGGATACCGGCTTCCTCGTAAGTCTCGTCTTGTAAGAAGCCAGGACCATCCGTCGCAATTTCAAACAAAATCTGGGGGGCGGCCCGGAAGTATTCTGACTTGAAGTAGAAGCGATCGATGAACCCGGATTGCGGTAAATCGAAGGACTGCAGCCGATTGATCCAGAAGTCCAGCCGCCCGCGATCTGGTACCCGCCAAGCCGCATGATGGACATTGCCGTAGCCTTCAACCGCTAGCGGTAAATCTTCCCGGTGTTCCAGCACAATTTGGCCGCCATGACCGCCGTTATTGACTTCATATAGCGTGAATTGACCCTCTTCGGCCTTCTTCTCAAAGCCCATGACAGTGGTCAATAACAAGTTAAAATGGTCCTTGTTGTAGACAGTGACCCGCACTGGTCCCAAGCCGCGAATGGCAAATTCTTCCGGTACCGGGCTGTCTCGCCATGGTGTGCCCCCCGGCACCCCGTGGTTGTCTTCATCGGAGATCAATTGATATTGCTGGTCATCGAAGTCGTGGAACGGTAATACCTTGGCCCCAAACTGCGTCGTAATCGGCTCGTGGGCCACATCATTTTCCGTAAAACGCTTTTCCCAGTAATCCAAAGAAGCGTCGTTGGGGACCCGGAAAGATACCCGGGAAATCGTATTGGTTCCCTTAATGCCCTTGGGAATCCCTGGGAAGTCAAAGAAAGTCATATCAGTACCAGGCGCCCCCTTATCATCTGTAAAGTACAAATGGTAGGTGCGCACATCGTCTTGGTTAACGGTCTTCTTAATTAAATGCATCCCCAGCACTTTTGCAAAGAAATCAAAAATTCTTTGACCGTCGCTGGTGATGGCGGTCACGTGGTGGACCCCCAACAATGTGTTCTTCGGTTCCAAAGCGGTTTGACTCATGACAAATCCTCCCTCCAAAACGAGGCTGCGACAAAGCTTTGTGCTTCGGCACAACCTCACTGACGACGAAGTTCCCTATTCTTACCCTTTATTTCTAAAAATACCCCGACGTATTAGTCCTTGACAGGATCGTTGGCAATCTCTTTACCAGCGTTAGGACCAGCATCTAGAGAAACGATCCGGTCCACATCGATGATGACGGCGGCTAAGGGTTGGGGCAGTTTGGTGCCTTCCACAAACTTCTTAGCAGCCTCCATGTAAGGCCCATCGGTGTAAGTATGAGCGCGGCCTTCCACCCGGAAGCCCTTCAAACCAGGGGTGGGGTGAAAAGCAACGGCTGCTTTGCCCGTCTTTTGGATATTGTGCCACGCTTGCCGGCCGGTCTCTTCGTTATAGATCAAATGCTCGTCATCAAAAGCGCGCATTGTGCCTTTGGGACCGACTTGCGGATTGCCTTGTTCGTCGGCAGTGGCCAAAAAAGCCAGCGCCTTATCCATTAAGTCCTTCATTTCCGGGGTTAGTTTTGCCATAAAATAACACACCTTTCTTTGTCTAAATGATGGCTTGACGATTGTTGAACGATGTTATCGTTGGGTTATCGTCAGTCATCACCGATAGAATAACACGTTTTCAAGAACAGCGTATCACGTTTAGGGAAGAAAAACAGCTCTGGTGCTCAAAAAATAGTGAAAAAAATATGGGCCTGAGCGAAAGTTGTCGGTGATTGCCGTGCCAATGCTGCGCAAGCTGCGGTGGCAGGGGGCTGGAACGTGGTGACGGCGGTTTGAGCCCGCTGAGGAGCGCGGTCTCAAACACGCCTAACGTCATCAGTGGCCAAGACCGGGCCACTGTGACGTTTCCACCACTGAGCCCCCTGCCACCTTCGCTTGCTCCGCATTGACACTACATACATCAGGATTCAGACTTTTCGGCAAACCCATTCCATACATAGCATATTTTAAAGTTAACTTTTTTGATTGGCTAATACTTGTTGTAAGATGCCGACCAAATGCTTCGCGGCTGTTTTGTGGCCTTCTAGATCGGGGTGGCTGCCGTCGCTGGTGGTGATGTTCCAGCCGGCGGTTTCGACAACTTGGAGGCGGTCGCCGCGGTGAGCAATATGGCGGATAGGTTCACGGAGGGCTTGATTGAACGGTACCATTAATAGAATGGCGGTGTCATAATCGTAGACACCCCGTAGCTGTGCGGCAAAGCGGACATAGGCGGAGACAAATTCTTCCACCGGATAGGCTTGATCATTGGTTCCTAAGTTCACGATGACCGCATCCTGGCCAGTGTTGACGGCCCAAGGGGTACGGTCGTCGATGTGGCCAAAGAAGTCCTTGGCGGCCGGGACGCCGCCCTTGCCGGGTTGCAAAATCCCGGCAGCACTGTAAGCGATGCGAGTTTCTTCCGCACCCAGCTTTTCTGCCGCCACAGCAGGATAGGCCGCTTCCGCGCGATAATCTTTGCTCGGGGAATGACCCATGACCCAGCAACCAGCAGTAATGGAATCACCAATAAAGGTTAATTTCGGCCCTGCTGGCGCAATCGGTGTTAACGTCCCGCCATCCGGCAAAGTCACTCCGGAGAACGCAAAACCTGCAGCCGCATCAGCGTTCCACACAGGGTCATCGTCCGTGTTTCCCGACATCACCACGGTGACCTGATGGGGCTGGGGCGATACTGCCAGCATGATGGGCAGGTGGGCCAAGTCAAAATGCACGAAGCGACCATCGTCGATGCGAATCGCCACTTGCGGCGGAATTAACTGACTGGTGGGTAAAAAGTGGAGAATTGCCCGGCTGGCGCCATCAAGTTGGAAGCTGAGGGCCGCTCCCAAATTGGTGGTATACATCACAAAATGGGGCCCAATGTGACGGGCTTGCCAGCGACCGGTGAAATGAACACCAGGGAAAATGCCGTTTGCTGCTGCTTTTTGCCAACTCATCAAAATGGGACCCCTTTCTGTGCTACCACTGTTCGTGATTCCAAGCGCGACCGTCGATTTCGCCGCCAGTTTGCGTGATTCGCCGAGCTTGTTCCTCCGCCAGTGCGGCCAGCTCGGTCAGTATTGCGCGAGCCGTATAATCCTTTTCACCCGCAGCGGCCTGAGCAATCTGCTTAGCTAATGGATCTGTCGTCATCTCAGCAACCACTTCCTACTCTATTCTACCGTTTTGTTCTTCGTCTTGACGCATTTGTTCTAGGGTGTCGTGTAAATCCGCCAATTCGTCTTGTTGCGATTGCAAAGCTGCCGCCCACGCGGCATATTCGGGATGCTGACCCGCATTCTGCGTAAGCCATTGCTGGAACCAGGCCACCCGATCAGAAAAGTGCGCCCGGGCTGGCAACGACAAATATTGGGCGTAAGTCACCAACAAGTGCTGCCGCTCCCGTTCAGTCATATAGGCAAATTGTGCGATGGGAAAAATCGGCAGCATCGTCATTTGGGCCGCCTGGGCTAGAGCATCCAATGGGCGCATCAATTCGCTAAGTGAAAAATGCTCCCGGCCGCCTAACCGATACGAATCCGGCGCCTGACTGAATGTCACCACGAGCCCCAGTTCTTTGCTAGCCAAAGGCGGCTGTTCGCCTGCCCGGCCATAAACAAATGGGGTCGTCCAAACCGTGTCAAGCCACTGTTTGAACACCCCAGGCATACTATACCAATATAATGGAAATTGAAAAATCAGCCGATCATACCGGCGCATTTCACCCTGTAACCGGGCAATTTGCGTCGATGTATCCACCGGCTGAGTCGTGACGTCCCACCATGTCGTATCCGTCAAAGTAGTGGCCACTTCTTTGAGAAAAGTTTGCGTGCCCGAATGGACCAGATCAGGATGGCCCACCAAAATTAATGTTTTGGGCATCAGCGATACTGATTCAAGAACGCCGCAGTCTGATTAAAGGCCAGCACCGCATTCTTGGACCGTAACTGGAATTGATATTCATGATAGACCGCCTGATTCGGTCCAAAGAATAACGTGGAGACGGGCACATTGTGTTCTTTCAACACACTGGCCAGTTTCTGGGCATGGCCTTCAAAGGAGCCTGTGTTGCCATCTGTTAAGAAGGTCGGTGGGAAGTCATCGGTGACCTGATCTGTGGTCGATGACTCCTGCGCTTGTTTGGTGTTCACCCAGTCACGGGTGCCCATGTACGCCCACCCCAACTGATTGACCATGAATTGCAGCGCTTTGTTTTGAATCGTCGCCAATGTCTTCATATCGTATGGGCCGCAATACAATACCGCCGCAATGATCTGCTTCGGTGCCAGTTGCGGCGTCAAATTCATTTCCTTGGCCAGCTTCGGATTAGTTTGCACCGCAATATACTGCGACGCCATCTGGGCACCAGCCGAATCACCACCGATGATAATCCGATTCATATCCAGCTGGGGATATTCCGCCTGATGATCCTTAAAGTATTGAATGGCTTCCCCAAGTTGAATGATTTGATCCGGATATTGGGCATTGGGAGCCACTTCGTAGTTGACTGCGACCATGTTGTAGCCCTGGGTCGCCGTCATCTTGTATGCCCAATCCCGAACCGCCTCCTTGCTGCCGGAGACAAAAGCGCCGCCGTGCAACCAGAAAATCACTGGCTGTTTACCCTGATTTTTATCTGGGGTATACAGATCCAGTGTGTTATTCGTGAATTTAGATGGATACGTAATATTGGCGGTACGGTGCACTTGGACTTCATATTGGTCCCAACCCTTGGGAGATGGACCAACTTTCGCCAACTGCGGCATCTGGGCAATCATCGAGGCAAACAGCTTCGGCGACGTATTGAACGAAATTACAATACCAGTGATAAAAGCCAGCAAAACAAAACCGATCCATTTACCGACACCCTGCAGAACCCGCAGCACTTTCTTCATCCGCACCCACTCCCTTCCGGTTCCAATATCGTACAAAACAATTGTACCGGTGGGCCTAGGAAAACGCAATCAAATTGCTTAGACGTTACGAAAATGTTATATCTTTCTCCGTCCCAATGCCGTTGCTATGCGGAAAGCAACGAAACGCGAGAATGCTCTGGCCTTCACAGCACAATGGACTAGACCACTATGCCAGCTTTTTCTTATTCAGCACCGCCACTGCACCGCCGAGCAAACATCCCGTCGCTACCACAGCGATAGCCATGCCCGGGGCAAGTTTGGCCAAGTCTTTGGTCCCTTGCACCAGTGCCATATTGTCGCCGATCAGCGACACTGGATTGTAATTCTGCGCATCTTTGAACAGGTTCACCAGATAAAGGACGGCCATCACCAGAATGGTGAACAGTAAACCGCCATAACTATTGCGGGCCAAGGTGGAGCCGAACAGAATCACAGCCAAGAAGAATAGACCGAACAACAACAGCGGGAGAAAACCGGCCACCACATGGGGGCTACGGCTATCGGGGAAAAAGTATACCGTGTACCCCCAAGTCACGAAAAATGCACTGCTTACCACGACGACCCATTCCACGACAAGACAGAGATATTTGGCCGCCACAACTGCCCACCGAGACAGACCCTTCGTGACCAGATTGATTAAGGTCCCCCTGCTCAGCTCTTGGCTCATTGTGCCGCCAAACATGATGGCGACCACAAAGATGCCAATTTGAGCGATGTTTTTATAAAACTGAGTCCAGGAATCCACCGATGTCGGCTTAGGCAGTTTAATGCCCAGGCTGTCACCGAAACTCATTTTCATAATCTCCGGCGTCAGCTTAGCGATAAATGGACTCATCAGCGCAAAAATCAAGAACACGACTGCTAGGATCATGAAGCGATACGTCCGCCATGATTCCAGCAATTCTTTTTTGAAGAAAAACCATACATCTTTCATTTCTTAATCACCGCCAAAAAGATTTGTTCCAACGTCGGATCCACTTTATGCAGCGCCGTGGGCGTCAGGTCGGCTTGCACTAAGGCCCGCAAAACCTGCTGCGCCGCCGCGGTATAATCGCCCTGGTAGGTCAGTGTCACCGTCGTCTCCGTCACTGTCACCTGATCGCCAAAAGTCGGCCGCAGCACCGTCGCACACTGCTGGGCAGCGGCTGGTGCCGCAAAACTGATGGCGATTTGGGACTGACCATATTGCTGGTGCAAATTGGTCAACGTGTCACAAGCCTGCAGCCGCCCGTCGTGGAGAATTCCTACCCGATCACTGATCCGTTCTACGTCACTGAGAATATGCGTCGAAAAAAGCACGGTGACTTTGCCCCGTAAAGACGCCAACAATTCCAGAAACTCGTTGCGGCCGGCAGGGTCTAACGCACTGGTGGGCTCATCACAGATTAGCAGCTGAGGATCGTTCAATAATGCCTGGGCAATGCCAAGACGTTGCTTCATTCCTCGGGAAAAGCCGCGAATCCGATGTTTATTATCCGGCAACCCGACCAGTTGCAGCATCTCAGTAATCTTGGCCGCTCGATTGGGAATCCCGGTGATTTCAGCACATAAGTTAAGATACTCGCGGGGGGTCATATAACTGTAGAAGGCCGGTACGTCTGGTAAATACCCGGTGATCCGGTTGGTCTTGGTGGCGCCAAAAGTGACCGGTACATCCCCCACTTCGATCTGCCCATTGTCAATTTTTTCCAATCCCAAAATTAAGCGCATGGTCGTGGTTTTACCCGCGCCATTTTCACCCACAAAGCCAAAAATCGAACCAGTGGGAATGCTAAAATCCACGTCCTGCAACACTTGTTGGCTGCCAAAGCGCTTCTGGACATGGTGCAGCGTTAAAATATCAGTCATTAGTTATCTTCGCCTCGACCAAATACGAAATACACAATCGGTCCGATGATTTGAATGAAGACCACGATGATGATCCACATCACTTTATTGCCAAACCGGTAGTGGGGGTGGCGTAATACGTGGACCAGTGCCGTGACCATCAAGGCCAGTTCCAATATAATCAGCGGGATAAAAATCGGTAAATATTTTATTAATACTTGTACATTATTGTTCATGATTAGCCTCCATTTGTTGTCGAATCGCAGTCATCCGCGGGTCGCCCTGGTATGGTGCAAACATCGGCCCGTGCAGTACATAATCTCGTAAACCAGCCTGCACCTTTTTGGGATCTCGGGGCAGTTGGGTGCCAATATCCAGGTGTTCCAGCCAATCGCCAATTTGATCAAAATAATCATCCCCGTACAGTTGCACCGGAAATGGCGTCGCAGTGAAAATGGCCGCGTAATCGCTCAGTACCGTGAATAGCAGATCGGCCTGGTGCTGCTGGGCAAAGCCTGTCGCCGCGGAAAGCAGAAAGTTCATCATGGCGACTGGGTTAAGCTGGGCGAAATGGAACACTTGAGCCAGTCCCTGCGCTCGCCGATAGGTTTCCGCAAACTTTGCTGGATCGTCCACTAATAGCTGCAGGTAATTACTGAACTGGCTCATCATGATGGATAAGTATTGGGCCAGCGCGCTTTGATACACAGCCCTAGCCTTCGTGGTCTGATTTTGCTGCTGATAGGCCGTCGCAATCAGGCTCTCTGCGGGTAAAAAGACCGGTGTGCGGGTGCCAAGGAGGGCCAGTACTTGCTCCGGTTTGTTCTGTATCAGCAATGTGTAGCCTTCCATATTTTTAGCCTGGGCCACCAATGCGGAGTCCTGGGCATTTTCCCGCACATGGACAAATAGCTTTTGGGCTTCTGGCACATAAGTTTTCAATTCGTCATCACTCGACTTTCCCGGCAGCAAATCGAAATGATTGATCAACAGCATACCCATTTGTTGAATGAACGGATAGCAGGCATAGTACCGCCGCACAAAGCTGCGAATTCTTTGCAAGACGACCGCGCCTGACTCGGTTTCAAAGGAATCTTTCAGCGACGCATAAATGTTTTGAATTTCTTTGGTCGACAGTTGCGGTTCGTAATCGAGCAGATCATCGATCCGTAAATCAAAGTACGCAGCCAGAGCCGGTAATAGGGTGATGTCTGGATAAGTTTGGCCAGTCTCCCACTTGGAGACAGCCGCTTTGGAAACACCGATGAAATCTGCTAATTGCTGTTGGGTGATGCCGCGCTCTTTGCGCTGGGTGACCAGCACGGGGCCAATGTTCACTCGCATGTCGTTTTCCTTCTCTCTACATTGCTAATTCTAAGCGGTCGGTGGGGGAAAGTATATGGAGTGGTTGTCAACTAATCGAGAGAAAAATCAACCAGAGGTATACAAAAAAGATGGGCTAAAAGCTTGTGGTGATGGGGCCGTGCCAAAGCTGCGCAATCCGCGGTGAAATGTGAGCATCTGAACAACAACAGGTCGCTTTGGGGAATATAATATAAGGGGACATTCTGATTGTTCTTAAAGTCATTGTTAGGTGGAACTTTGGAGTGTGTTTAGCATGAATAGAAAAAGCGCCCGTGCTGTACTGCTATCTGTAATATTGATTGTATATCTTTACGCATTGCTGCTCTTGGGTGGTGGGTATACGACAATGCGGGGAAAGATTATTCTGCTGATTTTCTTGTTGCCCGTATTCGTTTTGATCATGCTCTACATTAGGGGATCGGCATGGACGAAGTCGTATTCTCTATATCTCACATCGGCTACGATTGCCATTCTGGCGTATGGGGTGATTCGTGATGCCGATCAAGATCTTGGATTTATATTCTTGTTTATCGCTGGTATCTCCTTGGTAGTTGGAATTGTGGATACGCACAAACAAATTGTGCGGAAGAGAAATCGTCATGTTTAAGACAAGTTTTAGTCGGTGGCCAGTCTGATGGTCGGATGCCGATCCATTAGCGGAGACAAAAAGCCAGACAAATTACGCATTTTTGAGGGAATACAAACCCCGCCAACCCTTTGAAAATACAGAGTTGGCGGGGCTTCTTGATGTTCAGTGGCAAAGACCGGGTTGAACCGTCAATTATGCCGTAACTGTTCGTTAGGATAGATGACGACTTTGAGTGATTCGCCCTTGTCTGTGCGGGTCTTTTCTAATGCATCCTTGGTCTGACTTAGTGGGTAGAAGTCGGTGAGCAGGTTCTCGGCGAGGCCCATGTGCTTTTCTAGGATCTCCAGGCCCAGCGGATACGTATTAGCGTAACGGAAGATACCAAAGACTTGGGTTTCGTGATCGGTCATGAACGGAATATCCAGAGGGACAGCATCGGTGGTGGGGACACCGATGTAAGCCAATTTGCCGCCGCGTTTGAGCGTGCGTAACGCGGCTTGTTCCGCCTTCGGATTACCGGATGCTTCCAAAACAAAGTCTACACCCTCGCCGTTCGTCATTTCGGCAATGACCTTGCGGGGATCTTCTTTTAAAGCATTGATCACCCGATCGGCGCCCATCTTTTTGGCTGTTTGCAACCGCAAATCTTGGGTGTCACTGACAATGATCTGGTGTGCGCCAAAGGTTCGGGCGGCTAAAATAGCCAGCAGACCGACAGGGCCGCCGCCGGAAATGAAGACCGAGGAGCCAGGCTTGATACCCAATAGTTGCGCCGCATGGATGCTCACCGAGAACGGTTCGTTCAACGTGGCGATTTCATAGCTCATATCGTCTGGAATCGGGAACAAGAAATCTTGGGGATAAACAATTAGCTCGGACAGATCACCATTGACCGGCGGAGTCGCCATAAACTGCATATTCGGACACAGGTTGTACCGCCCACTACGGCAATAACTGCAGTGGCCGCAGGGAACACCCGGTTCGATGGCGACCCGATCACCGCGCTTCAAGTTTTGCACATCATCACCAGTGGCGACCACAATACCAGAGCTTTCATGACCCAAAATCAATGGCTTCTTCACGACAAAATCGCCAATGTGACCGGTGTCATAATAGTGAACATCCGAGCCGCAAATACCGACGGCGACAATCTTGACCAAGACATCGGTGGGCTTCATGGCGGGTAAAGGCGTTTGCTCTAAAGAAATATCAAACACTTTGTTAAGTACCGCGCTGCGGGTTGTCTTGGGTAAATTGTCCTTTTGAATATCCGGTAAAGCGACTTCTGTTTTTTGTTCCATCATCATTAAAACCTCCAAAATGGTTGCTAATTGCGTATCGTTTTGAGTAAACGATTGCTCATTCGATTACCCAAATGATGCCATGTTAGGTTTGCTTTGTCAATACTTTTGATTTGCATGCCTTGAGTCTGTGACCTGGCAGCAGACTTCTTGCGGCCGCGATCAGCAAGTGGCCCGCTTGCGTAATTATTACGCATATCGGTATAATGGCATTAACAATCTGATTACGTGGAGGGAATTCTATTGAGCGTCACCATTAAGGACATTGCCGCCGCTGTCGGTCTTTCCACTGCATCCGTCTCCCGCATTCTTAACGGTCGGGGACGCTACAGCGCAGCTTCGGCCAAGCGTGTGCAGGCTGCGGCCGCTGAGCTTGGTTATTTCAAAAATCGCTCTGCAGCGGACCTGGCCAGTCCCCAACAGCGGCGTACTATTGGCGTGATCAACTATCTGGCCGCCACGAATGCTAACGACCAAGTGATCCAAGGTATTTTAGCGGAAGCTCGGGAAAGGGACGTAGAAGTCACCATCATGTATGCCCAGCGCGACAATCAGGCTTCGATTACGCGAGTGGTCAAAAGCATGATTGAGCGGCAGGTTTTTGCTGTGCTGTTCCTCTCTGTTCGGCCAGATCAAACCGTTGTGGACACCCTGCGGCAAGCCCGTATTTATCCGCAAGAAGTCGCCAGCGCCAGCGATTTAAATATTTCATCTGTCTCTTCCGACGACTTTCAGATTGGCTACCAAGCCACTGATCTGTTGCTGCGCCGGGGTTATCGCAGAATTGCCTTTGTCGGCGCCGATCCGCAAAAAGATATTATTGGTCGTTACCGGTACGCGGGTTATACGGCGGCATTGCAAGCCTATGATGTCACGCCAGCCAAGGAGTGGTTATTTATTGGTGATGGTCAATATAGCTACCATTCAGGGTTGGCAGCCGTCACTGACTTTTCTGAACATCCCCAGACCGCCGTCGATGCTGTCTTTGCCACCAGTGATGACACAGCCTTGGGCATCGTGAACGGGTTATATGATTTGGGCCGGCCTTTTTCACCTGGCAGCCTCGCCGTGATTGGCGTGGACGGCAGCAGTACCTGCACCCGGGCGCGGCCGCAATTGAGCAGTATGACCCAAAGTTTTGATCTCATTGGCCGCACCGCCGTGGCCGAAGCTGTCCATGCAGGGGACCAGGTGGATCAAATCAAGCGCATCGAGATCCCTTTTACCATTGAAGAACGTCAGACCACCCCGACTAAAAAATAACGGACACACAAATAGGCCCCAGAAATCTTGTGCTGTGATTTCTGGGGCATGTTTGTGCCTGTCCGCTAAACCTTAGTGGTCGCCACCAGTGCTTCATGCTGCTTAATATGCTGCAAATAATTCTTGTTCCGCGCCAACAGCAGCAGGAACAACGCTTCGATGGCACTCATGGCAGCGACTCGGGAAAAGAAATACTCCGACTGTAGAATTTTTTGCCGCACCGCGGTCATGATGTACCAATCGGCCTGGAGCGCAATGGGGGAATCCGACCGGTTCGTGAGGGCGATGATCGCAATTCCTTTTTCCTTAGCGACAGCAATTTGTTTCAACAAATTACGTGTTTCCCCAGAGTTGGAAATAACCAGCAGCACTGCGCCCACCGGCAAATTCATTGTCTGCCCGATGGCGGTTTCCCAGGATTGATCGGCCACCGCCAAAATACCTAATTGATTGAATTTATAAACCGCATCCGCCGCCACTGGAAAGGTGTCCCCCTCTGCCGCCACTTGGATCATACTGGCAGCCGCCAATACCCCCAAAATGGAATCAATTGTGGCCGCTGCGGTGTGCTTCAGAGTCCCAGTAATTTCCGCCACCTTATTATCCGTAATCGCCTGCAGCGACTTTTGCAAATCGTGGGGGTCAATACTGCGGTAATAACTGTCCTGATTTTCTGCCACCTTAGCCAGTTCAATTTTCAACTCATGGAAACCGGCCAAACCAAGGTTCCGGCAAAAACGAGACACCGACGCATCACTCACCGTCGCCGCTTTGGCCAATTCAGAAATCGTCATATTCACCGGCACCGCCGGATCAGCCAGAATGACTGCCGTGATTTTACGGTCTGTGACCGACATCTGGGGCTGTTTGCTGTAAAGCACATCAATAATGTTGTCATGCATGTCGAATCCCGCCGCCTTAAATTATTTTCGTAGATTTGAAAAACGTGAAAACCATTCTCCCCCAATCTACCCCGGCGACCATTGAAAATCAAATTCAAAAACAGTTCTTGACTAAAATTAATTTCAGGATTATGGTTTGTGTGAAAATAAATTTCTAGGATAACAAAAGAGAGCAGATGATTTTCTTGTCCCCAGTCACAAAGCAAGCCTTGCAGTATATCCAGCCGCATATGACAGTGAGTTTGGGCGGCGGCCGTCATATGCAGTCCTTGGCCGACGCCATCGCTGCCGCAGTGATTACCGATTTACGCATTACCAGCCCCTCGGAATTGACCCGCGCCTATTGTCGAGAGCGGCATTTACCCACAATTGCCCAACCCAATCACATTGACGTGGCTTTCGACGGCTGTGACAGTGCCGATGCCGATCTGAATCTGCTCAAGAGCAACGGCGGCATCCACACACAGGAAAAAGTATATGCCCAACTGGCTCAAAGCTACATCATTCTGGCCCCCAGCACCCGTGTCCAGCACCAGTTAGATCCCCAAGTGCCGCTGTGCCTGGAAGTCGTCCCCGCCTGTGCGGCACTGGTCGGCCAGTTCGCTGCCGGCTTGGGGTTAAAGGTCCAGCAGCGTGTGGCGGCAAATTATGCCGGGTACGTCTACACCAGTCAGGGTAATGTCCTGCTGGATTGCCACGCCGCGGATTGGACTAACATTGCGCAGATTGCAGATCAATTGAGTCGTTTTAACGGTGTCGTCAGCACTTCCTATTTTGCCAATTTAACATCTTGCATCTTGGCCGAAGCCGCCGATGGTACCGTCACGGTGATTAAGAAAGGTGATTTGAAATGAAAAAATATAATTGGGGTATGATCGGCACCGGCTGGATTGCCCACGAAATGGCCGATGCGTTGAACAAAGTGAATGGCGAAATCTACGGGGTCGCTGACGTCAACGCGGAAATGCTGAACAAATTTGCCGCTGAAAAGCATGTGCAACATACCTACACTGATGCAGACGCGATGATCGCTGATCCCAACATCGACATCATTTACATTGCGACTCCCCACACGTACCACTATCCCTATATCAAAAAAGCCCTGAATGCTGGTAAACACGTCTTTGCCGAAAAGGCGATCACGGTCAATGCTAAACAATTCGACGAAGTCCAAAAAATGGCCCACGACAAGGGATTGATCCTCACCGAGGGACTGACATTAATGCATATGCCGCTGTATCAAAAGGTCCATGACCTGATTGCCGCAGGCGGGTTGGGTGATATTCACCTGGTTCAAGTCAATTTTGGCAGCTTGAAAGACTACGATCCCAAAAATCGTTTCTTCAACAAAGCCCTGGCCGGCGGTGCGCTCTTAGATATTGGCGGTTACGCCACCGCCTTTGCCCGCTCCTTCCTCGCTAGTCAACCGAATGTGACACTGACCACTGTGAAATTCTTTGAAACCGGCGTCGACGAACAATCTGGAATTATTCTCAAGAATCCCCAGGAACAAATGGCGGTCATGGCCTTATCATTGCGCGCCAAACAACCGAAGCGCGGCGTTATTGCTGGCACAAAGGGCTACATTGAAATTGACAATTATCCCCGGGCGACGGAAGCCAAAGTGACCTATACCGCTGATGCCCATGAATCCACTACCGCCTTGCTGCAAGCCGGCAATGCCGACGACGCGCTGGTGTATGAAGTCCAAGACATGCAGCGCTACATTGCTGCCGGGCACGACGATGGTCAGTTGCAGTTATCCCATGATGTCAGTCATATTATGGATAACGTGCGCAACGCTTGGGGAATGAAGTTTCCGTTTGATTGATCGGCCTCTAAAATCAAGCACGCGCACGACGCCAATAAAAAGACAGTGCCATCAAGCTTAATCCCATGCAGTAGATCGCGCCGGATATGAGTTGCCCTTCTTTGATCGACTTAATAAAGACGATTAACACGACGGCTAATGCAATCAACAGGTCTACTTTGGAATAAGGTTTTGGATTTTTATGAATACCAATAAACATTAACAACACAGCCAGCACCAATAAAATTTTGGCCAACACACCCGATAATATTAGACCTACAATCAGCGCCAGTATTCCGCAGTAGTACAGAATTGTATACAAAAGAATCATCCTTTCTCGCCTGGTATGGCTTATCCCATGGCGCCAGAGAAACTGGGGGCCCTCAAAAATCGAAGATACTGGTACCTTTCGACAAATTTTGGCCGATCAATCAGCTTGCCATAGAATATGTATTCACACCGAGGTCGAAGAAAGTCGATTGGCGCATAGGAACGCGCTGGTTCATTTGCCAGAGTGAATGAATCCACACTTTGCTAACTTTGAAGACTTTAGCGGTATATGGTAACGCTATTATTTAGATCTATTGTGCGTCAATACTCTTACGATAATGTAAGTTCAAAAAACAGAGCCGAATCAGCGGTATCATTGTGCGCCTATGAACAGCAAAAGCAGCAGAGGCGAATCCTCTGCTGCTTTTGCTTGTCTATTTCCTGTTCTGTGTCCGTTTTGCGCGTATCAATTCAGCTTTCATGTGCAGCCAGGACCAGACTCGACGTTGATCTTGTCGTGTACCTACATCAATCCCGTTGATCAGATAATCCAACCATTCAAGTACCAAATCGGCCATGATTGACACCCCGCTTTGTTAGGGAAAAACCAGCTATTTTCAATATTTATTGTACGCTGAAATGTGAGCGAAAGCTCTTTCTTTGGCTTAGAAATAAGCCTGAATAAATAGGTACGCCGCCAGTCCAAATGCCGCAAAAGCGATCAATGTCCGCATCAATTTCACCGGGACATGCCGAACCACAATGGGGCCGCAATAACCGCCGATCAAGAATCCTAATCCCAAGGGCACCACCACTAGCCAGTCTACTTTTCCTTGAAATGCGTAAATGACTGTCGCGACAGCGTTGGCCATAAAGGCCATGACATTCTTGAATGCATTCAATACTGCGAACCGTTGGGGCAGGCTCAACGTTAGAATTGCTAAAATGATCACCCCGCCAGCCGCACCAAAGTAGCCGGTGTACGCACCGACGAGGAAGAGACCAATGACTTTCAAAACCAGGCCAAACTTGTTTTGGTCCCGCAATCTGGGAATATCTTTCCGGTCTGCTTGCCGCCCGCTGACCAGCAGTAAGATACCCGCTGAAAGAATAAAGAAGGGAACGACATGTTCAAAAGTGGACGCCGGTTCGATTAGTAAAAGAATTGAGCCCAAGATACCGCCGGCCAGCGTAATGGCCGTCAGTCCCGTCACTAGTTTGCCTTCCCCCTTTAGTTCCCGGCTGGAGGAAGTCGTGGCGCCAATTCCAGAAAGCACTAAGCCGGCGGTATTGGTCACGTTGGCCACCACTGGCGGAATGCCAATCAGCAGCAGTGCAGGATAAGAAACGAGGGATGCCAAGCCGGCAATGGAGGCCAACAGACCGCCCATAATACCCGCCCCAATCAGGTACACAAAGATCCAAAATGTCATAACGATTTCCTATCTAGGTGCAATTTTCTTTTCTTGGTCAGTTTCCACCCGAAAACAATGATGTGTCAAGATAAAGTCAAATAAAGGTCCCGCCACTGAAATGTCGCAGGACCCTGTCATAGATTAATCTGAGACGGTTTTAACCGCAAAACGCTGGTTGATATCTTTCAACAACGCTACCGCATTGTCGTGAATCTGGCCAGAATCATCACCACTCAACACATTCGTCGCCGAAGATTCGTACACTGGCGCCTGGCCCACCCCGCTGGCCTGGCCAAAGCCATAATTCACGCCTTTGACAGCGCGGGATTCATATTGGCCGGTTTGCTGATTGAGGAAAAATTGGCCGTTATCCCCATGGGCAGTGACAAAATCTTCTTTTTGATCGAATCGATTGTGCTTCAGAAACTGCAGACTGGCATCGTGAGCAAACGGCTGAATTGCCGTGATCAACTGATCCCCGATCCGCGGCAGAGGCATTTCGCTATCCTCCACAAAAACCGGTTGCTGCTTTTCTTCTGCCGTTGGTTCCTGCAAGTTCTCAAAATCCTTCTTTGGGTAGTACCGCCACTGCGCACCCACCGTCGTCAACCCGCCTGGCTGCACAACATGGATATCCTGCCCCGTCAAATCAGTCACTTGCCGAAACGTATGCTGCTGCGTCACATGTACGGTGATGACCGTATAAATATCATGGGCATCAGAATCACTTCGCGTACTCGGCTGCCACTGCGTCACGACGCCGCTAATCAAAATGGCCTTGTTAATGCCAGAAGCCAGCTCATTCACCTTAGCCGGATTAGCCACCGCCAAATCACTAATGCCACCAATATAAGACTTGGCTGCCTGCTTAATCGTTCCCGCCTGCTTCTCCCCATCCCGCTCAGCCTGCGCAACGATTTTCCCAAGATTCTCTTTCTGAGCATCAACCTTCGCTTCTTTAACAGAAGAAGTTTCTGCCTCTGCCTTTCCCGCCTGAGCAGCCGGCCGCGAAGCACATCCACTCGCCAATATAATCAGAAAAGGTACCGCGACCAGTAACTTCAATTTTTTCAAGTTCTGCATACTGTTTTCCTCCCATTTACTTCTGTTTGGTTGGCCCCGATACCATTCGAATCACGCTCAGCCGAGTGCCAATGCGGAGCATTGGCACGGCAATATCCACACCGACCATATCATATTGATCAATCCCAAACAATCAAAAAAGGCGCAGGATAATTTTCCCACGCCTTTTCCATCATGAAATCCTAGTTATCAGAACTCAACAACAATTCATCATCCGTCATCTGCTCCTGACTCGCCTTATTAAACAACTCCAACAAGTCCGGCACAGTCAAATGCTTCTTCTCATCCCCGGCCACATCCACGACAATTCGCCCATGATCCAACATCCACAAGCGATTCCCATACTTAATCGCATCCTGCATATTATGGGTGATCATCAACGCAGTCAAGTCCTCTTCCTGCACCAACTGCTGCGTCAATTGCAGCACAGTCGCGCTGGTTTTAGGATCAAGCGCCGCCGTATGCTCATCCAGCAGTAATAGTTCCGGCTTTTGCAATGTCGCCATCAGCAATGTAATGGCTTGGCGCTGGCCGCCGGAAAGCAACCCAATTTCAGTATCCAGCCGCTCTTCCAGCCCCAAGTTCAACCGCTTCAAGGCTTCCTTAAACCGCGGCCGAGATGAACGCGGTGTACCGATGCGGAACAGCGAATGGTGCTCGCCCCGCTTCAGGGCCAAGGCCATATTTTCAGCCACGGACAACCGTTGGGCCGTGCCCATCTTCGGGTCCTGGAAGACTCGGGCAATCCAGCGCGCACGGGTGGTGACAGAATCATAGGTAATATCCTTGCCTTCCAGCACGACCTGGCCGGTATCCACCGGCAATGTCCCGGCAATGGAGTTCAACAGGGTCGATTTACCAGCCCCGTTACCCCCGATAATGGTCACAAACTCGCCCTCGGTAACAGTCAGATTGATTCCCTGGAGCGCATGGGTTTCATTGATCGTGCCCCGTTCAAAGTATTGATGCAAATCACGAATCGTTAAAACTGCCTCGCTCATTTTTTATCCTCCTGACTGTTCCGCACCAGTTCTGCGATATGCTGCTTGTTCAACCGCCGCCGTTGGCCTTGGCGCACCAGTTTCTGCGCTAACGGTAACGCCAGCAAGACCGTCAACAAGACTGCGTAGAATAGCCGCAAGTCGTTGGGGTCTACGCCCAGCCACAGGACGAAGGCGATGATCAACCGGTAAACGACCGCCCCAACAATGATGGTGATGAGCCGTTTGCCAAAGGAGAGATTGTGCACCAACACTTCCCCAATAATGATGGCAGCCAAAGCAATGACGATGGTACCGACCCCCATGGAAATATCTGCGTAACCGTTCGATTGGGCCATCAACGCCCCAGCCAGGGCAATCAGCCCGTTGGAGATCATGTAGATCACGATCTGCATATTGGCGACGTGCACCCCGTTCGCGGCACTCATGTCAGGGTTGTCCCCCACCGCCCGGGCAGCCAAGCCCATTTCCGTATTGAAGAACAACACCAGCAGCACCATGATCACCACGACGATCAATGACCCCACGATGATCACCTGGGTGTTACTACTGAATTGGTCAAAGGCACTGAAGACGGTTTGTTGACCGAGTAAAGTAATGTTGGCTTTGCCCATGATGCGCAAGTTAATAGAATACAGTCCGGTCAGGGTCAAAATCCCGGTCAGCAGTGCCGGAATCTTTAACCGGGTGTACAGCAGGCCGGAAATCAAACCTGCCAGCATCCCGCCGAACATCCCCACCAGGGTAGCCAGCCACGGATTGGCGTGGTTCGCGATCAGGCTGGCCGCAAACGCCGCACCTAAAGGAAAGGCGCCTTCCGCGGTCATATCGGCGATGTCCAAAATCCGGAAAGTGAGGTAGACCCCAATGGCCATGATTGACCAAATCAGCCCTTGCGAAAGACTCGATAACAGAATATCCATGATGAAAAGTAATTCCTGCTTTCAAAAATGTCCTCAAATGTATACACATCCGGTCTATGGTGGTACTTCAGATTTAGGCCCGTGGAGGACAGTGTTTAGTCGATTTCGTTAACGCCGATATTCCCCCAACTGAACAAGTCAGCTGGGACAGTGACCGACTGGAGAATCATCTCTGAACGGTTGCCCGTTCTGGCGGAAGCCCCGCCGCATACGTAATTAAATTCTGCACTGCATTATCATCTCGATCAACGACGAAGCTGCACTCATAACAACGGTAAGTGCGGTGCTGGTGATAAATGCTGTCGCCCTGCAAAGTCATCTTGCCGCCATAGCTGTCTGTGGTTTTGACATACCCGCACCGCGAACAGCGTTGGGTCGACGGAAAGAAACGATCAGCGATCACCACCTGGCGATGCTGCCAAG
>NZ_AZEC01000012.1 GCF_001435585.1 Schleiferilactobacillus perolens DSM 12744 | reverse complement strand
AGACGGCTAACACCGCTCCGATTCGCCGTGATCCGGCTCGGAACAAAGAAATTCTGGACCGCATTCCGGCTGGTCACTGGGCAGAACCTTCTGAGTTAATGGGAGTGTCTGTCTTCTTAGCGAGTGATGCGGCCAGCTACATCAACGGCGCCATCATCCCTGTAGACGGCGGCTACCTCGTTCGGTAATTGGCATCTGTCATTCCTCAATTCAACATTCATGCAGGAACAACTTGAATTTTGGAAAATCAGTGTAACCATTAATTCGTCTTACTCTTCTTGAGGGGCTGAGACAAAGGTTCGTATCCCGGTGGATCCAGTGCCAATGCGGAGCAATCGTAGGTGGAACAGGGCTCAGCTGTGGAAACCACACCGCGCGCTCTTTGCGCGGATGTGGTTAGGCGTGTTTGAGACCGCGCACTTTGAGGGCTCAAACCGCCGTCACAGCGTTCCAGCCCTGTTCCACCGGAGATTGCGCAGCTTTGGTACGGCACCTCGAAGAAAAGCTTTTGTCTCAGCTCTTTTATTGCTTTTGCTACGGAAAGAAGGAAAAATTGCCTATGTTGACCCGTCAAGAATTGAGTGACTGGCTGGATCGTTTGACGCCAGTGGACAACCGTTATGTGGATACCTTTGGCGCAGCGTATGATGCGGATATTCGCCAATTGGAAGCTGTTCTGCGGCCGCTATGGGGGCACTTGCCGGCGGCGGCCGGGGCGCATCTGGATTTCAAAGATGATCCGGTGATTCAACGTTTCTACACCCTCGTCCAGGCCCGCCAGCTTCCGCCCGTAGATAAAAGTCGGCGCCAAATTGTCGTAGAAACCGCGGCGGTGAGTTACTTCTTAGGTTTCTACGGTAAACAGTTGGCTGCCGACCTGGGGCCGACAGATATGACCTATCTCACCGACTGGCTCAACACGATGAATGACGTGCCAGTCCCCGCCGGCAACTGGCATTTTTTCATTATTCTTTTGAACGTCGCCCTGCGCAAACAGCACTTCCCTTATTCGGCCGATCGATTAACCGATTCGTTAGCAAAAATTGACAGTTTCTACGTGGGAAAAGGTTGGTACACAGACGGGCCGACGCAGCAATCTGACTACTATTTGGCCTTTGCGTTCCATTTCTATGGTTTACTTTATGCACAATTAGTGGACGATGCCCACGCCACCACCTTTATCCAACGGGCTCAGGCCTTTGCAGCAGATTTTATTGATTGGTTCGACGCCCAAGGACGCGCCATTCCTTTTGGCCGGTCACTGACGTATCGCTTTGCCCCAGTTGGTTTCTGGAGCCAATTTTATTTAAGTGGCACCTACGCCGGAACGGCTTTTACCCCCAGTATGATTAAGGGGTTGATCGACCGCAGTGCAAAGTATTGGAAACAGCGGCCAATCACCGTCACCAATGGTGAAACCGGACCCCTGTCAGTGGGTTATGGATATCAGAATTATCTGTTGTCCGAGGATTATAATGCCCCCGGATCCCCGATGTGGGCGTTCAAATTATTTGGCGTGCTGCAACTGCCCGCCGATGATCCCTATTGGCAGCTGCCGGCAGCGCCGTACCCAGAAACGGAGCAACCTCGGCGTTCAAACCAGGCGGCGGGCGGGATGCAATTCGTGCTTGACCCTCATGCAGCTCACCACGTTTTCTTGGCGTCACGCCAATTTCCAGTATCATCAAAGCTGTATCATGGCCAAGAAAAATACGGGAAGTTTGCCTACTCCTCGTATTTTGGATTCAACTTATCCCGGGACACCCAGGGTATTGAGCAGTTTGCAGTAGACAATGCCCTGGCACTGGGGATTGCTGGCCAAGACCAATTTGCAAGCCGCCTCACCATCACAGCGAGCAAAATGTTTGCTGAATATGCGGTTAGTGTCTGGCATACGGCCTCCGCCCAAGTTGTCAGTTATCTGGTGCCCTTGACCACCAACCTGCATGTGCGCATTCATGAAGTGACCACGGATGATACGCTCGACACGTATGAAGGCGGGTTTCCGTTGCTGCGCTGGAATCCCAAACGGATGACCCCCGTAATCACGGATCATCACACCATCGTCGCAAATCAAGCGGGCGTCAGCGTCATTGAGGATCTGCTGACAAAGCGCCAGCCCACCGCGGTGAACCAAGGTCCCAACACAAATATTATGGATCCTGAGAAAAATGTCGTTCCTGCACTGCACGCCATCTTGAAACCAGGACGCCACGTCCTGGCCTGTGCCGTATTGGGTGATCCCACCACCGGTTGCACGGTGGATATCAACACTCACCTGCTTGTGACCGCCACCGGTTATACACTGATTCGAAACGGCTTAGAAATCAACATGCCATTCTGGCAAGCATAATTCCCAGGCATTAAAAACACCGCGCCCCAACTCGCGATGAGTTGAGGGGCGGTGTTTTGTTATACCTTTTGGTAAACCCAGGCGTGGGCCCAGAAAGCATGTTTCGGTATGGTCACTGCCGGATTGTCATTGGGTTCAGGCTGACTCCCCACCTCGTCCACCAGTTTCCAGTGCGTATCTACTGGCAACTCAACGACTGTATCTCGGGGTAAATTGAAGCCGAACAACAAGATCAGCTTCTTTCGATCATTCGCAAATCCGGACAACTGCCAGCCTACGGGATCGTGATAGCTGAGAATATCTGGCCCTTGCCGGAAAGGTTGGCCGGTCGCGATTAACTGGATATGGCGTTGATAAAAATGCAGACAGCGGTCAATAATCGCCCATTGCCCAGCGGTCAGCTGACGAATGTCCCCCGATAGGCAAACCCGCCCAAGGAAGGTGGCAATGAGATGGAAATACAGCGCCTGCTCAGTATCTGCGGGATGCACCACACACCAAATCAGATTCTTAGCAGCAGGGATAATATTCAATTCATTGGCCGCAATGATGGGGATACTATGGGTCTCATGGGCATCGGAAAATGATGACACGTCCGTGGCATCAATATACGCAGGGGTTAAGCGATGCCCCCCGGAGGCACAATTCTCGATCGTGATTCCGGGCAGCTGACGCCGAATATCCTTAATAATCTGCAACATCGCAGTGGTGATCTGCTCCAATCCAGCTGCTCCGGAATCGGCGTGGTCCACCCCGACGCCGACATTATCGTTATAGTCGATTTTCAAGTAATCAAAACCAGCTTGGGCCAAGGGAGCCACCACTTTGGTCTGCAAGTACTGATGCACGGCCGGTAAGCGCAGGTCCAAAAATCGCCGTTTGATCGTACTGACCACATTCTGGCGATAATGGACCAACGCCGCCGTATCTTGGGCCTTGGTGCTGGCCAGGCCGACGGTTTCCATTTCATACCATAACCCCGCCTTCAGACCATGGGCGTGGATATCTTGCACTGTTTTAGCCAAACCACCTGGGAACCGTGCCAAATCAACTTGCCAGTCACCGTGGCTGCCATCCCAATTATTGTCGACAAGTTTATACCAACCGGCATCCACCACGTAATAATCCACTGGATGATCCTGCAATAACGCCACCGATTCATGTACCAGTGCGGCACTGGGATGGCCCCAGCTAGTACCCCATTCATTATAGATAATGGGGAGTTTGGTCGTTGCCGGGACGGGGGATTGCAGACGCCGACTGACCGTCAACAATTCGCCTTGGCCCACAGTCAAGAAAGCGACCGGCGTAGTGTAGTGTTCACCTTCCGCCAAATCCACATACCACTGGCCATTATCTGCATCTGGCAGGCCGCCAAACATCACCAACCGGTCATCCAGCCGCCCGACGCTGAGCTGCCACGAAGCCTGCCCCGCCAATTCGGTCAGCCATGTGACGTCAGCTGTCCGATCGCGTAGTCCCACGAAGGGGAAAAAGCGCCGAACCGGCATTGTCCCATTTTGACCAAATTGTTCTAAAGCCAACCCCGACGGTTTCCAACTGGGTTCCAAATCGTATTCCTCAATCGGCCGCTGCTCAATGCGCCCTTCCATGGCCCATTTCGAACGCAACCGAATCAAATTCAAAGCGCCAGCTGGGATATGTGCACCATAAAAGGGACTAATCCCGGCCAGGCAAAACGACGGCAGCCATTCCAGCCGCTGCAGGCCGGCGACTCGACTCTCAAATTTCACCTGCACTTGCAGCCGCGCACTGCCGGCCACCCAGGTCGCATAATGCGTGTACACATTACCGTGGGCATCGGTGAGTGTCGTCGTCACCTTGACGCTGCCATCCGGCTGGGTGACGTGCTGCTGGTCTTGCAAACGCATGCTGCGGCTGGTGGCGGAATTGAGCATGGTTAACCCATTGGAGAAGTTTTTATCATAGTCATCACCAGCCAGCTTAGCCTGGACTAACGCGATCGTCGTGTTCTGCTGCGTCGGCAGTGTCGCTTGGTCAGCGCAGCTAGCGGGATAAATTTGCCAGGTCACTTGCTGGTCTTGATCCACCAGGTATTGGACGATCATATCCCCCAAGTGAAACTGACTGAGTTCAGTGAACTGCCGCATACGCCTCGTCCTCCTGCACCGCCATTTCTTGATAGTCGAAGTAACGGAAGTCGGCATAAGATTGATGGGCATCCATATCCTGCGCACAGATTCCCACCATGGCACCGGTAAAGCCTAAATGGCCTTGGTCTTTCACATAATCATCGCTTAAATGATCGGCCGCATAAACTTCTCCTAAATTCCCACGCTGAGCGCCTTGAATGTATGAAAAAACGGCAATGTTGCGGTCGACCATGACCGTAAGCTGCACCGGCTGGTGGGGATCAATTACTTGGGGCGGCGCTAAATAACGGAAGTGGTCCATATCCGCCGTTTCCACCCGCAAGTAAGTCTGTTGCTTGTCTTCATCAAAGGAGCTATACAGGTACGCCCAATTGGCGGTGTCATAAAACAGAATGAGCCCGGCGGTTTGCTGGAAATTAGCCGGTGCAAAGGTCATCTCGGTGGTGGCGGTGAAATGGAATGCCTGCCAGCGCCGGGCCAGTAACGTCTGGTGATTCAAACTGGACAGACTCTCGCGGCCGTATAACCGGAGAAAACCGGGGCGCTCTGTCAAAGAACTGGTGGTTGGGGCCAACGGGCCGCGCAATGTTTTCAGTTCTGGCGGCAATGTCTTGATCTGGGCAAAATCAATTCTTTGCGAATGGTCGGATTGGGGCGCCGTCACGGCAATGCTTGGGGCAGCCATTACCGCATCTGGAACCGTGGTGCCATTAGCGAGTCGGGGCCAGCCATCGGCGGTCCACTCGATCCGGGCCAAACCGGTTTCCCGACCCAAAGGACACGTGCTGCGGCCCACCGGAAGCAAGGGGCGGGCACAAAGAAAGACAATGTACCATTCATCTGCACTTACTGGTGCAAAACAGGCGTGACCGCATTTTTTCAAGGGTGAATATGGGGCGTATCGGGTGGAAATCAGCGGCATAACGGGTGAATCTTCGTAAGGACCCCAAATGTGACGGCTGCGGGCCACTGTGGCGGCGTGACTGTAGCCGGTGCCGCCGGCCGCACACAGCAGGTAATACCAGCCGTCTTTCTTCATGATCTGCGGGCCTTCACAGGTCCCCCAAGCGGTACCGCCATAGATTTTTTGGCGTTGGCCAATGGTCCGGAATATGTGCGGGTCAAATTCCTGCATAGCGATCCCGCTGAAGCCAGGATGGTCCAACCGATGATCAAACAACATGTTGAGAATATAATGATGGCCATCGTCATCGTGGAATAAGGATGGATCAAACCCGCTGGCGGTGATGAAATGCGGCGCACTCCAGAGACCGGTGATATGCGCACTGGTCATCACGAAATTGATTGTATTTTTGAACGCCGTGGCACTGCGCACAATGGTGGATACCAGCCAAAAGCGGCCGTCCGCATAACTAAGATGGGGTGCCCAAATACCGCCGGAATTATAAACCCCACGTAAAGAAATCAGCGACTCATCTTGGATGGGTTCGGCCACTAATTGCCAATTGACCAAATCCTGGGAATGATAAATTTCGATACCGGGCCACCACTCAAACGTGGATGTGGCTAAATAATAGTCCCTTCCCACCTTTAATAAACTGGGATCTGGATTGAAGCCAGTCAATATGGGATTTTGAATCATTAATTGAGTCATGTTCGTCTCCATTCGTTTACTTCAATTGGGCCGCTTGTCCGCGCCGAGTTGAGGACGGAATGCCATTTTCCTTTCGGTATTTCGCCACGGTTCGGCGAGCCACTTGATAGCCTTGCTGCTGCAAGGCTTGGGCTAACTGGTCATCACTGAGCGGATGCGTTTTATCTTCACCGGCTACCAAGTGCTGCAAAGCCGTCACCATCTGATCCACGGAACGCCCCGCGTCATCGCTGCCGCCGCTGTATCGAGAAAAGAAACTTTTCAGCTCAAAAATACCGAAGTCGGTTTGCATATACTTGCCATTGATTGCTCGGCTCACCGTGGATTCACTGATTTGCAGTTTCTGGGCGATATCCCGCAATAATAACGGCGCAATGGTCTTCACCTTTTGGGTGAAAAAGGCATATTGCGCTTGCACAATTTGCCGGCCCACCATCATCAAGGTATCAGTACGTCGCTGGACGTTATACATCACGGATTGATATTGGTTATACCGATCTGCAATGTATTGCTGTACTTCCATATCCGACGACTGTTTCAATTGGTCGTAGGTCTCTTCTGCGAAGACCACTTGCGGCTGATTGCGCTGGATAATTTGCAGCGACAGTTTACCTGCTTGCGCAATGAGCTTCAATTCCGGAATCACATAACTGGTGTCCGTGTGGTTAAAGGGCAGTCCCGGATTGGCTGATAAGGACTGAATATATGTCATGGCGGCGGTGAAGTCGGCTTGGGTCATGTCCAGCTTTTTTTGAATCGCGACCCAGCGGTGGTCCTTCATTGCTTGAAAATGATCTTTTAAGATCGGAATCACTCCGGCCGGGACAGGCTCAGAGTCATTTTCGGCCTGCAGCAACAGGCATTCCTGTAAATCATGCGCCCCGACCCCCGGCGGATCGAGCCGTTGGAGCAATGTTTTGGCATCCATCAGCATGATCGGGTCCACCGGCAGCTGCTGACGGATTTCGTCATCACTGATCATCAAATACCCATTGGGTTCCAACTGTTCGATCAGATAAACCACCAAGGCACGCAGCGGGGTCTTGCGCATAGTCAAATGCACCTGTTCCAATAAATAACTGAACAGCGAGCCACTGGTATCCTTGATTTGATAAGTCTCTTGCCCGGTGGCCCCGCTGACGGCCACCGGCTGGACCAGAGGCATACGAATATCCATTAACGGGTTTTCTAAACTGATTTCCTGTAAATAATCCTGCAAATCAATCGCATCCAGTCGCAGCATGGCAATGGACTGCCGCATGCCTTGGGTCAACGCCAGTTTCTGTGCCTGGCTTTGATGAAGGGAGAAACCTTGATTCATATTCATGTAGATTCAGCTCTCTTTCACCGTGTTATTCCGTTAGCCGCTTTAAAAGAAGGAGTCGTCCTTCACTTTTTTTAATATGACGTGCTGGACATTGGTTTGCGCCTGTTTGATCACATGGTTGATTTCGTCTGCCGAAGCCGGCGGAGTCAGCACCACTTGCAGGGCCAAGGCCAAATTCATCCCCCCGATTAATTGCACATTGGGCAGATCCAGCAATGTCATGGCCGCGTTGCACATACTGCCGCCAACGAGATCAGCAAGAATTAGGACTTGCTCGTCTGCCTTAATCGATTGGCGAATGTGGGCAACGATATCATCCGGGCGCTGACCGGGCATTAAGCCATAACTTTCCACATGGGGTTGGGGACCAGCAATCATCTCCACCGCTTTTTGCATACCTTCCGCCAGTTTGTTATGGGAAATAAAAATAATTCGGGTCATCGAAACGTCTCCTTGTTAGTGGGTTGCCGGCCTTGAACCATTGGTGCGGCACCCTTTTTACTCTCTTACTTCAGTATACGCAATTATCGTGCCAACCAGTGCAGCGGTGTGAATTACTCCCGCCCCTCCCTATTGGCACTATTTTTGCTTATACTATGGTGGGACTGCGTGCAAGCGTAAACACAATTAATCACAGATGAAATGCATACTGTTTAACCGCTGTCCCCACTATTAAACACAAGGAGAATGATCATGTCATTGCAAATTGCCTTAACCCATCATCAGCAGGTATTACAGGAGAGCAGGCGGGGCGACAATGTCTACCTGGCTTATCAGCATCATTATGCCCTGGGGGATCAAATTCAAATTAGCACCGACCAGGCTCCCGTATTTATTTGGGCCCAGTTGGATGCGGCCTTAAAACCAGCACTCATTTATGTGTCTCAAAAACAATGGGCCTACCAAATCCCCTTCAACACCGAACGGGAATGGCCTTATCCCGACGGTGCTTTTGCGGGTAAAAATCACTACGCTACTGTGCGCGTGGCCACGACTGAGGAAATTAGTACATACCGTAATTGGGCAGAAAACAGTCATGACCAGCGCGAAGACACTGGTGCCTATCCCCATGCATCGGCCAATGCGGAGACGCGGGACGAGCCTGTCTTTTTTGCCCGGAACGCGATTGATGGCATGGTAGCCAACGAGAGTCACGGGAACTATCCCTTCCAATCATGGGGGATCGCTGGGCGCGCGGATGCTGAGCTGGATTTAGCGCTGGGGCATCCCGTTGAAGTGGATAAGATTGTCTTGGTATTGCGGGCGGATTATCCCCACGATAGTTACTGGACAAGTGTGACAGTGGCGTTCTCGGATGGTAGTCAGGAAGTTTGGCAACCAAAAAAGACGGCCGAGCCGCAGGTGTTTGCGGTGGCTCCGCGCGTGATTAGTGGGTTGCGGTTGATTAATTTGGTTAAGGATGCGGATGCGTCGAATTTCCCGGCGCTGACTGAGCTACAGGTGTTTGGGAAAGCAGTGTTGTAGTATGCTGGCGGCCGTGCCAAAGCTGCGGAATTCTGTCGTTATTCTTTTATGGCGTCCTGTAATACTTTGAGTTGCGCCTGATATTCGGCGATGCCGATTGAGAAGGATAGTTTTTGGGTTTTGGTGATGTTGGGCCAATCTGCTAGGCGGGTCTGGAGCTTTTCAATTTGATCGGTTAACCAATGGATCTGTTCTTGGATGATGTTGGTCAGCTCTGCTAGGGTTTCGTATTCGCCAAAATACAGGCGCATGAGGAAATCGGAGTGACGGGTGTCGGGAATCATAGTTGAAGTGAGTGATTCCTCGAAAATCTTCTTTCCCGCTTCTGTAATTTCATACACATTTTTGTTTGGCCGTCCAGATTGGACGACCATTTTTTTTGATACCAACCCATTTTTGGCCAAACGGCGCAGAGTCGGGTAAATCATGCCGAAAGAGGCATCATAAAAATGGCTGAAAATGTCTTTAAAAACCTCGTTTAATTCGTAACCAGTCCGCTCTTTTTTGTAAAGCAGACCAAGGATAATTTGTTCATTATTCACGGTTTTTCCTCCTTACTTTGCTTCTAGACTTTACCACATTCATATTCACGTTATCAATATTAACGGTTGACAACTGGAAATCGGTCGGGTACTATCATACATATTAACAACGTTAATAGTATCAACAACAATATGGAGGCGTAATATGTTTAAAAGTGAGTGGCAGGCTGTCCTTAAACGGCCAATGGTGATGGTCGTCTTATTCTTCATCACCCTAATTCCAGCGATTTATTCTGGCGTGTACCTTTCATCCATTTGGAGCACCTATCAGAATACGCAAAATTTACCAGCGGCCATCGTTAATACGGATCGCGGTACCACTGACAATGGTAAGAAGGTCAATGCCGGCCAGGATTTGATTGCCGGCTTGTACAAATCCCATTCCATGAAATATGCCGTGACCAGCCGGGCTAAAGCTGAAAAAGGGTTGAAAAATGGCGAGTATTATCTGGTTCTGGAGATTCCGCATAATTTCTCACAAGCTTCCCGTTCCCTGCTCAGCAGTCGGCCAACTGCGATGAATCTCACGTATAAAGTGAATCCAGGGGCTGATTTCTTTGCTGGCCAAATTGCCAAAGGAACGGCGACCGCGATCCAGGCCAACCTGAACAAGGAGATCTCGACAATATATTACAAAAACCTGCTTAAGGGACTGGCTGCCAGCAGTGCCGGCACTCAAAACACTCTAACCGGCAGCAAAAATATGACCCAAGGACAGCAAGCGCTGGCAACGGGCATGGCCAAACAAACCCAAGGTTTACAACAATTGGCCCAAGGAATACCAAATACGGCTCAAACCAGTGCCTTACGCACCGCCGCCGGTCAACTGGCCGCATCGTCTGCCCAACTCAATGCGGCCAGCCAGACACTTTTACATGGTAGTCAAACCATGACTACGGCTCTGACCAAGGCCCAGGCCAGTACACCACAACTAGTCACAAAAGCGCAAAACATTGCCTTGATGGCCGCACCCGTTCAGTTAAAACGCGTGGATGTGTCCAACACACCTACCAACGGCGTGGGCATGGCGCCGTTTGCGATCTCGATTGGCTTATATGTCGGCTGTATTTCTCTGAGTTTTATGTATGATATGTACTCGCCCAAGAAACGGCCGACGCATGCGGCGGCGTGGTGGTGGAGCAAATACAGCTTGCTGTTAAGCCTAGTTGGTGTTCAGGTAATTTTGTTGGCCCTCGTGGTCCTCAAAGGTCTGGGGTTAAACCCGTTGTCCGTGGTCAATACCTGGGTGGCAATGGCAGTAACTGCAGTAACTTTTATCACTTGTGTGTTCGGCTTGAACGTCATTCTGGGAGCCTTTGGTAAATACTTAGTGACGATTTTGCTGATTCTGCAGTTAGGCGCATCGACAGGTGTTTACCCGATCGAAACCGCCAATGTGTTCACTAAAATTTCCAGTCCTTTTCTTCCCATGACGTACGGTATCCACGCCTTGCGCGAGGCCATCTCCATCGGCGGCAGCATGACGCAGGATCTGGCCGTCATGATTGCGGTGACGATCAGCATCAACGTTTTGGTAATGGGAAAACTAACGCTAGACCGGCGCCGAGGTAAATTTGTGGATTGAGCAGAAGAAATTGTATCTATCGACTAACAGGCCAAAAAGACCAGCCTTTTCCAAAAAAGCTGGTCTTTTTGATGTATGCGACTGGCACACTATTTTTTGGAGAACAAGATTTAGTTATTAAAAGTTCCGTAATCAGCCCGCACATACAGATCGGTCGCCACCCGATAGTAAACCTTGCCGTTGATATACTTGATACCCGTCACTTTCCAAGCAGAGCAAGCCTTCAAAGTGCGGCCTTTGAATACATCGCCATGACCTGTAAACACAGGTGCATTTGTTTTACCAATCACCACGTTGGCTTTGTTGGAGACACGTTCTACCACATCCAGCGCTTGGACCCATTGACGATCCGCAACGAGGTAGGCGCACGTACCATCCGCATTAGTTGCCACTGCTGAGTATTTCCAACCCGTATTGACAGTTAGTGTTTGCACCACTTGGGTAGTCGCCACTGGATCAATTGTCGTTTTCGCGCCGTTGGCATTCGTGACATCGACAATCCCATTGGCTTTTGCTAGACGAGAGAAAGTCACATCTTCTGCGCGCAACCAGCCATTGCCGCCGACTTGGTAGTACACTTTGCCATCGGCAGTCACTGCTTTACGGGCAGTCTTCCAGGCCGAAGCGACTGTCAGGCCTTTGAGTTGACCGGTGACTGTGAATTTCCCAGTCTTTGCGTCCAAGCTGTACTGATCCGCCTTAGTCGTCTGCACATACACCACTTCGTTGATGTCGGTGAATTTCACAGAATCATCGGCGACCACTTTAATTGTCCGAGTCAGCGTCACTGTCTTACCAAATGCATTAGTAATCGTGTAAGTCAACGTGTAGGTACCAATTTTGCTGGTATCTACCTTGCCGTCAACCTGCCAATCACCAGCTGCAATCGCCGTTTGATGGTTGCTGTCCTGCCAGGCGTGAATGCCTGCGTTTTGATCAAATGATTGCCCTTGGGTGACTGTCGCGTCCTTCACGAAACCATCATCAAAGGTGAATTCTGGTGATGGATACGTCACTGGCGGTGTAGGTAACGTGCTGGTATCGCACAGGGCGGCCCGTAACCAGCCCACTTTTTGACCAGCCTCGTCCGTCACGGTATCCGTGCGCGACAACTGATTGGCGGCTTGCCGCAGCAACTGGACATCGGCGTTACTTTCACCGCGTTGTTGGGCGTAGTGGTTCCCGACAATTTCGAAGACTTCTAAAGCATCGGCCTTGCCCCGGGACTTATCAGAAATGAACGTGTCCGAGGGCACATCCTGACCGAGGTTGTAGCGCGCATAATACAACGTTCCAGTCAATAGGCGATTATTGTATGCGGAGAAGGTGTCGATCCCTTGTATTGCCGAGATGGCCGACTGCATCGCTAAGCCGCTGATCCCCATCTTGGCGTGGGTTTGGTCCCGGGAAGATTCTTGAATTTCGCCGGTGGGATAAACGTAGTTGGGTAATGCCCCCATAGACAGTTGGGTGCTGCTTTGCGCCGTCCCAATATAAAACTGTTTCAAAGCTGCATTGTACAGATCAGTGTCATTCAGATAAACTGCTGCCGCCATGTTCAGCACGCCGATATTGGCGTCCCAGTTGCCATTGGCCTGGGGATAAAAATCCGCTGTCGGTGAATAATCTCCGCCCCGAGCAATCATCATCGATTTGACGAATGTCGCAAAACGATCCATGTCGGCTTGCTGCCACTTGTCTGCAGCAGCCACATTGGCTTGTTTGTTATAGACATTCTTCATCAATTCGGCTGCGTTCAGCATATCCGGGAAGGTCAGGGCAAACCGCAATTTAGCGTCGTTGCCGTGGCCCACTGTCTTCAATGTGCTGGACCAATCATTCAGTATCTGAATCGCCTTTTTGGCATTGGCCGGATTGCGATCCATATACCACAGCAGTGCGTTGGAGCTGGCTGCGAAACTATCTTTCGTCAATTGGGTGCCGCCAATATTTGGATTGTTATAAGGCCCCACATTGATTTCAGGCTGGGGCGAATCCTGATAATCGGCACTGCTCAGAGGAGAAGCTTTCAGCTGGGCATAAGCTTTGCCATCCACGGTATCCGCCAAATTCTTATACGCACGGATGCGGTCCAAAGTGGCCGTTGTGTAAAATATGCCTGGGTGCTTAAACTGGAAATTCTTCGCCACATATGGAATTTGGCTTTCACTCACATATTGATCTGTGATATCCGTGACGTCGAAGTAATCCAAGTTGGGCCCATCAAACACTGCCTGACCCGGAGGTGCTTGCAACGTCAGTGTGACGGTGTTTTCCCCTGCCTTCAGATACACATTCATGTAATTATTATTCCACGCAGTATTACCGACAACCGGCGCATACTTATCTGTATTTTGGATTGTGGTCTGCGGCGTATTGGGATCTTTATAGCCGGAAATATTAAAAATCATCCAACCCGCCCAGCCCTGGTCGCTCAATGGATCAGTACTGTTGTTGGTGGAAATCCGGAAATTGCGTTCATCGCGATCGTTGCGGTTGCCCGTCGTTTTTGTCGCCGGATTATTGTATTTGAACTGCAACTGATAGTACCCAGCGTGGGGCACCGTCACGTTCCAGGTGGCCGTGTCATGGCCTTCGGGAATCGTGTTCTTGTAAGAACTGAGATCATCCATTGGATCGCTGAAGTCGACGTATTTGTTGCCGGAAGCACCGGTCAAGACGAGGGTATCTCCCTTTTGATCGATTGGAATCTGGTCGCCATTTTGCCGAATATAGACATTGCCGGTTTTAGCCGCAAAACTTTCTGCCTCAACTTTGGTAGTGAATGTCGCGGCCTGGACTGGGTGGCTCGCTACTTGCCCGGTGAGTAATACGGCTGCCGCCGCCAAGACACCAGCAACAATATGGTTCACTGTTTTCCTCATGACTACTTTTCCTCCTTGGGTAACAACTCCGCCACAATGTGGGCAATGGCCGCATCAGTGTTGGCCGTGGTCAATGCATCGGCCGCCTTTTTCAATGTGGGGACGGCATTGGCCACTGCATAACCGCGCCCGACACCCTTAACAATTGCCATATCGTTGCCGTAATCTCCGACTGCCGCCACCCGGGCCAAGGGAACCAGCCCGCTTAATGCTTCCCGTAAACCGGAAAATTTGCTCACACCCTGACCGCTGATCTCAACATACTGGCGATCGGACCAGGTCGCATTAACCGGCAGTGCCGCCATCTGGGCGAGCACTCTTTGCAGTTTCACCGGATCGCTGGTTTGCAAGCCAATCTTTTCTACCGCTGGTGCATTCGCCGTCAACACGCTGGCGATGGTGCGGCCAGCCACGATAGACAACTCCTGATCCATCAAATATGTTTTCCCATCCATGGTCAGCATCAAACGCGCAAAGCGATATTGGCCTAATATCTGCAATACCTGTTGGGCATCGGCATTGGTTAGCGGATGGCGAGACATTCGGCCATCAATGGCGTGGACCTCGGCGCCGTTCAAACAGACCACGAAGTCTGGTTCAACCTGACCAGCAAGCGCCCGTATCACACCGTCGTATTGCCGACCGGAAGTGATGCCAAAGAGTCGGTGAGCTTGTTGCCAGCGCCGGATTGCCACAACATTTTCTGTCGATATTTGTTTATCGTCATCCAACAATGTGCCGTCTAAATCGGAACAAATCGCTTGAATTAATTGCGTCATTTGCGATTCCTTTCAAAACTGGTCAAAACAAAACGGCGCCAGCCTGTTGCGACCACGCCGTTCAGTTAAAAAATGTTATGCAGCTTTGCCGCCAGTGACACCGAGCAGCGTCAGGACTAGCGCTAACACTAGGATAGCTACCAGGACCCGCACCGGCCGATTCTTCTTCCGTAAATATGCAAAGCAGCAAAGCACGAGCGCCAACGGGAGCAACCCGGGCAGAATTTGATCTAAGACACCCTGCAATTTAAACATTTGCCCCGCCATTTTGGCTTGGTATGTCGTCGTGAAGGTGACGTATTGGGCTGTCATCGCTCCGATCATCATTAAGCCCAAGACAGAAACGGCTTTGGTGATGACTTTGAAAATACCATTGGCCATCGTTTTAGCGACAAAGTCTTGACCAACTGTGTAACCAAGTTTGGCGCCGTACCAGCGAATCAACATGTTGGGAATGTTGTAAATCAGCAGGAATAATAGCGGTCCAAGCCACATGCCTTTTTGGCAGAAGCCAATGGCAATCCCAGTGGCGATAATCCGTAATGCCCCCTGTTGGACTGAGTCGCCTAAGCCGGCGAAGGGACCCATTAAGGCCGCTTTGATTGCCGCGATGGAGGACACATCAAAGGATTTACCCTTGTCATGATTCTCCCGTTCCATTGAGGTGTTTAAACCCATGACGAACGGGGCCATCATCGGCGTCGTATTGAAGAAGTCTTGGTGCCGGAGCATGGCATTATAGAACCCGTCCGAATCTTCACCATAGATTTTCTTTAAGAAAGGTTCCAATACCCAAGAATAGGTCACGGCCTGTTGTTTGGTATAAGACGTACAAAACATCAACCAGTTTTGCCGCCAGAACAGTTTCCGATAGAACCATTTTTCAGTGGACTTGTCTGTCAAGAAACTATCTGTTTTTTGTACTTGCTCAGTCATTGAAGAAGTCCTCCTCTACTTTAGAATCCGATGATGATGCAGTGGCGGCTGGTGTCGCGTTGTTATTGTTGTGCCGGTTGGCCAAATCGCCCACGGCCACTAAGACAGCGATACAGATACCGATGAAGGCCACTTCGATCATGGTGCCTTTGAAGAATGCGACAATTCCAAAGCCCAGGAAGAACCAAGGGGCCAACTTTTTATCCCACAAGGTAATCATCAATAACGCAATCCCGACGGCGGGCAACATACCGGCAGCGACGGTAAGTCCGTTCATAATCGGCTGGGGAATCGCGGCCACCAACGCTTTAATCGCATTGGTACCGGCCATGATGCCGACGAAGCCCAGGGTGAACCACATGAGCAAGTATACGCCCCGCTGAATCTGCCATAACCGGTTAAACGCTTTGATGTTGTGCGCCTTCAAATGGGCTTCAAAACGTGGCACCAAAGCCGTTGCCCAGATCTTGAATAACTGATAAACCAATGTCCCCAACATACTAATGGGCAAGGACAAAGCGATCGCAACAGAAGTTTTAGATGAAAGCAAAATACCAAAGGCAGTCCCAAAAATTGAACCCAGACCAAAATCTTGGGGCATCACGCCGCCCAGGGAAATACTGCCCAGATAAACCAGCTCCAAGGCAGCTCCGATCATAATCCCTTCAGACGGATGGCCCAACAAAATACCAACAATCGTCCCGGCCACCATTGGTCGGTTGAAGCCCAGACTGCCGTACCAGTCACCCCACTTTTGAATCGTGAGGGCCAGTCCAACCAATAACGCATTGACTAGCATATTTTTACTCCTCCTTCAACAAGCTCATAAACGGAATTTCAGCATCATTAGGCAGCGGCTGATACACATAATTCTTGCTGTGCTGGCCAATTTGTTTGGCCTGCTCAATCTCTTCCGTGGTCAGGTATACGGTGTCGGTGATCTTCTTCTTGTTTTCCAAATCACCGCTGACCCGACCGACATTGGCAATGTCCACCTTGGTTTGATCCGTCGGCACCTTTTCCACAATCTGCAATAGATCAGTGACATTGTTGACGATCACCAAGATCTTTAAGTGGGCCGCCCGAGAATCATTCACCAAACCAATTGCCTTAGCGACTGGTAAAATGGCCACCTTTACTCCTGTGGGTGCAGCCATGAGCAGCGCACTCTTTTGTACTTCATTTGACGCAATGTGATCATTTGCAACAACGATTCGATTCACTTGCAAGTTCTTGGTCCAAAGCACCGCGACCTGACCGTGAATCAAACGGTCGTCGACCCGTATCATTGCAATCATATTGACACCTCCATTAGTTCATTCAATGATTACTTCACAAACAATTGCTGATTAACACTTTACTAAAAGCAATTACCGTGCCAACTACAGTCCTACAGCGCTTACATCTATTTGTTCAACACTCCATGATGGTTGACGAAAAGTTTAAACACTCTATTGTTTACCAAATCATGAAATCTTTACCCAGTAACCGCACCAACGCTTCTACTAAGAAGAAATCAGAATAAATCATCCGCACCTCATGTTGATCATCGTGGTAAGCCGGGGTGCCGCCAGTGACGATGCCGTCCGTGGCCGGATCAAGGTCCAAGTAGTCTGTGGTCACCGCCTGGATAATCCGCACCGCAGCATCGTCATACAACGGTTGTTCAAGCACGGGGACATGTTTCGCCAGTTCCAACAATCCGCAAGCCGCACATAGACCCGCGGAGGTGTCCACAATCTTCGGCGTCGCCGGTGCCCGGAAATCGACCAGGGGTACATCACCGGTATCCGCAATATTGGCCAAGAAATAATTGGCCACCCGCTTTGCCGTATCGAGATAAGCTTCCTTATGGGTGTGGGCATAGCTCAAAGCAAAACCATAGATGGCCCAGGCCTGTCCCCGGGACCAGGAAGAACCCTCACCGTAGCCTTGGCCACCCTTAGTTTCTAATAGTTCCCCACTGACTGGATCGAAAACCCCGATGTGGGCCACCGAGCCATCCGGCCGTACAATATTGTTCATCACTGTGTCCGCATGGTCTTCCGCCATAAAACCAAAACGCGGATCATTTTGTTCATCCCGCGCCCAGTATAATAGATTAATATTCATCATACTGTCGATAATGACCCAGCCGGCCCGATCCCGGTTCCAGGAGCGTAGAAATTTACCCCGCGGGTTATACCGCCCGGCGAGTAGTGTCGCCGCATGCAACCCACGCGCTAACGAGCGTTCGTTTCCAGTTAACCGATAGTCCGCCACAGCCGACAGATCCCACATGAAACCCACATCGTGATGCAGACCGATAAATTTATCGAAGGCCCCATCCAGAACTTGTTCATTGGCCTGGGCGGTTTGTTGATACAACGGGTCGCCGGTGGCATGGTTGAGCAGCCACAATGTGCCGGCCCAAAAACCATTGGTCCACCATACGACATCCTTCTTACCCATATCGACATAGTGCCCATTTTCAGGAATATACGGGATGGCCTCTCCTAATCGCAGGGCCTCTGCTTTGGCCTTGGTATTGACTTGATCGAAGAGGGGTTGCACCCACTCTGGTGTTTTCACCATTCTAATAACCTCGTTTCTTAGATGTATCTCCACCATGCTATAAGCAAAAACCATGCCACTAAAAAAGGCCAGAACAAAAGTTGCTACTCGACGGCCGTGCCAAGTGCTGCGCAATCTCCGGCTGAAATGGGCTGGAACGCTGTGACGGCGGTTTGAGACCGCAAAGTGCGCGGTCTCAAACACGCCTAACCACACCGCGCGCAAAAACCGCGCGCGGTGTGGTTTCCACAGCTGAGCCCATTTCAGCCTCCGATTGCTTCGCATTGGCACTGGATACGTCGAAGTTTAGACTTTTGTTCCAGCCAATATGCGGTTGTTGATTACTGAATGGTCGGTGTATTCTGGTCCTCGATAATTGCCTGGAAAAGCTGATACAGCAACGACAGCTCGTAGCCGTTGATCTCGATGTGATACTTCAGCTCCAGCGGTTTACAAATGCCTTTGGCGACATCGAAGAATTCTTGTTCTTTCGGGTCCGTTGGCGTGCGGTCGTTACTGCGGTCTGCGCTGGTACCGGTCATCAGGCGCTCCACCATCAGCGAGATATGCATGTACAAGTTGAGTTTGATTTTACCATCCAGTTTGATGTGATAGTAGTGTTCAAACTTATAAATCACCGTTTCCACCTCTTGAATAATCACCGTCGGATTCAAGAAGGATAGACGTTCAGTGACCCCTTCAATGGACAGGAAACGGACGATGCGGTTATATAGATCATCAAAGGTGCGCTGATCCACATATTTCTTCAAAATATCGTGGAGGAACACCTGGCCGCTGGGGTCGAGCAAGTCGTATATGTTGATGTTAGGAATGGCGAAGGAGTCCGGTAAATTCGTGGTCGTGATGACTAATAACGTAGATTCAAACTCGCTGCGGTCATTGGCCCGGACGCTTTGTTGCAGATGACTGAAGTCCATGGTCAGCAGGCTGATTTGGTGGCCCAGCACTTCGTGGAAGATATCGCGTAATTTATCAGAAATACCCAAGCCAGACATGCAGGAAATGACGATGTTTTGATTCTTGGCAAAGCCTTCAAAATATTGCGCCGAGATGGTGTAATCCGTCCGGGCGTGTTCGGCAATTTTTTCAAAAGGCAGCCGGCTCTGAATCTTCAGCGCCACATCCAGAGCCGTGGCTGTGGTCAGATTGTTGATGACCAGCACATCACCGCTCAACGCATTCTTGATCTTCCGATACAATTGATTCAACGAACCCATATCCACCAATAAAATGAAACCGTTGGACGTATCAAACGAATCCACGATCCGCTTAGATTCCGCAATGATACGATCAATGGTCGTGTCAATCGGCATATCAATGGCGTCCACTAAGTAGGAGCCGCAGAGCTGATTAACCACTGATTGAATACTCGTCGCGGTATGACTGCCGTGGGCTACCATGAGGCAGCGCAAGGGGATCTTTTCATCCACTAATTCGCTGATACAGCACGCCAGCAAGGCTGTTAATAATTGATGGCTGGATGTCTCCAACGCCGGTAAAGCCGCATAGAACTGGGCAGCCACATGGAGGGAACGGGGAAAGTTCGTGGCTGCTTGTTGTTGCAGGCCCTGCAACAAATCTGCCGGCACCTGGACATGTTCCGCATACAGGCGAAAGAAAATCGGCTCGTATTCACTGGTGCTCTTCAGGCCAAATTGATGACGCACAATCGTGGTAAATAAGCGGCGGTGGGCGTCATGCAAAATGGTCTGACGGATCGGGTCGTGGGCGTGTTTGCCCTGCAATTGTTGGATCATCAAGCGGCTGGCGGCCGCGGAAGGCTTGGGTTGTGCGGTTAAAAAATCGGTGATGGTCGCAGCATCGCTCATCCCGCTGTCTTGCGTGTGGTCTGCCGGAACATGCACCGGGACAACCATCGGGGTGGTGATCAACATTTCGGCATTAGTATGTAAGGAAAGATGTTCACCCTCAAAATCGTCGACATCAATCTGCATAGGGGTGTCGACACCGTTTTCTTGATGAGTAAACGCCCGGGCACAAGCCACTTTGATCAAATTCTTCAAACGGCCGACGTTTCCCACCGGTCGTAATTGCGTCAACATCTGCAAAACCGCCGGCGTCACCGTCAGCGGCCGCGCAAACCGCTTCGCCTCACTTTGAAACAGTGCGCGAATATAGGCCAGCCGTTCATCCAGCGGCCGATCGGCGTAAGCGGTGATATGGACATTGACCGGCACCCGCCGCTGGAAAGTGTCCAACAATACCGCGTGGGGATCTTCCGTCGTGGCTAAAATAATGCGCACGTGAGCTGTGCTGTCTCGCTGGTTTTCACCAATCGGCCGGAAGTGGCTAGTATCCATGAAAGTAAAGAGTTTCTCCTGATTTTCACCGGATAACCGATGGATTTCATCCAACAACAAATAGCCGCCGTCCGCCGCCTGCAGCAGTCCCTCCTTATTGTTGGCCGCACCGGTGAAGGCCCCTTTGACATAGCCAAACAAAATAGACGACAACAGCTCTGGATTATTGGCGTAATCTGCACAGTTCAATACTTTAAACGGCGCTTTGGCGGGAATCACCGCGGTATCCTGGGCGTATTCGTAAATCTTATGGGCTAAAAACGTCTTACCCACCCCACTTTGACCGGTGAGTAAAATGTTGAGTCCGCCATGGGGATACTTGACGGCCGCGATACATTTGCGAATGTTGTCTAGTTGACTGCCGGTAGCGCCGATCACATCACTAAACGCGTGGAGCGGTACGCTTGGGGGTGCGACCGGTGCCGGCATGTTGGCCACCTGCCAGCGAACAGGCCGGCCGGTCAGCTTTTTTACCTTTTTTTCCGCCAACAGTTGAGAAAGATAGTGACTGGTGACCGATCGGCTGAGGTCTAATTTTTCTGCCACCGCGAGTGTTTCCACTGCTGTTGTCTGCTGGTTTAATTTCGTTAACTCAGTCAAAACACGTTCTTTTGCTGATTGCATGGCCATGACTCCATTTCTATGGGTACTGCGAAAGCCTTTTCTCATGGTAAATGTACCATTGGCCGTCCCTAGAAACAAGAGTGTTTAAGAAATGCGAGTGTTTAAAATGTGTCTCCTTTTAAACACTCGCATTGAATCAAGCCTGTAGCGCTAGTTTGGCGTAACAGTCTGCCAAAATCATCCGTGTATTTAATTGGTGATAAATGCGAATGGGCCGCCGGTTTTGCCACTTGACCATATCGTAGGAACAATCTGCATTGAAGAAAGGTGGGGTGTGCGCTGCATAATTACCCTTCTGTTCGTCCAGCAAGACCCCCACTGCAGCTGAATCGCCCAGCACCCAGCACTCACTGTTGATCCAAGTTTTATCCGTTACATGGGCATTGGCAAAATTCACCAATTGGGTATAGAGATACCGGCCCAGCGGTCCGGCAGGGGCGACGCGCAAACGCAGCTCCGCAATGGGGGCCAGCATGGTTTTGTACGCCTGACTGGGAATTTGCCACAGCGGCACCGCGGAAGCAAACACTTCGTTAGCGGCTAAGCGATCGCGGTGTAAGTTGGCTTCATTGCTGCCGTGGGGATAGCGACCACCACCAACCCAGATCGCGGTCATGCGAGAGGTGATATCTGGAGCCTGGCGCAGCGCAGTGGCCACATCGGTCAAGGTGCCCATACACAACACGAAGAGCGGACGTGAGTCTGTACTCCGGGCGGTATCAATGATCAATCGACTGCCAGCACTGGGTCGGCCATCCGTACTTAATTCTGTTTCCGCCCCTTTGACGATGGGAAACTGAGCGGCCCTTTTCATCAAAGCCGCGATATGCTGCATCTCAGTCAGTGACTGATCGACACTGCCCGATAAGCCAAAATGACCCGCAATGAGTCCCTGGATGGCAAAGCGCGGCGTCAACAATGCGTGGGCGATGGCAAACTGATCGTCGGCCTCGTTTTTCGCGTCACTGCAAATTAAAACACGCAAAGGGCGGTGGGGTGTCATTGGGGGTAAACCTAAATCACTCATGGATGCTCGCCTGCCAATCCACACTGACCGTATTCGTCAAAGTCAGCTTTTCACCAGCCGCCATTTCAATCACAGCCGGGGCGGTGAAACGCACATTGGTCAGTTGCAGGTGCACACTGGCATCAATTTGTAAAAATGATTCGTCAGCGGGCGGGGTAATCGTACAGTTCGCCAATTTTAACGTCACCGCCTGACCATTGCCCAAGAAGCGGGACATGTGCTGAATCCCAGAAATCATCATGTGGGAAAATGTGACATCATGCAACGGGGAGCCGTACTGAACATTTTTCCGATCACCAAACACATAGGTCATGAATCGCCGACCATTCGCGGCCACACAGTGATCCCAGACAATATCTGTATTCTTGGTGGTGATGGTGTCCTCCGCCATGGCGTAATATTTGAAAAACGCATGGGTATCATAGGTGTCTTCCGAGCGGTGAGGGAATCGACCAGGACCAGCGAAAACACACGCGGTGAAATGGAGATGGTCGCCGCTGATGCGCATACCGTTGCAGGCAGTGTTCAACAGGCACCGGGTGACGGTTAAATTGGTGATGTCATACCCCGCCAGACAATCGTCACCGGTTTGCAAAAGACATCCCTGAATTGTGATGTCCCGACTGTGGTGGAGATTGAAACCGTCGTGACCAGCCAGAATCGTCACCGCGTCAATGTGAACATCTCGGCAAGCACTTAGAGTGTGCGACCAATTGGCGCTATTTTCGAAGGTGTAGCCTTGCAATTGCACATGCTGGACACGGGCAAATACAATGCCCATGGGCCCGCGAAAGCCTTCTTCGCCGCGGGCATCGTAGACATCCCGGCCATCGATCAGGCTGCCGGGGGCGCCAATGATTGACACATCGGTGGCATCATAAGCGGCAATTAGCGCGTGAAAATAAAAGGCAGGCAGGTGCCAGCGTTTGATGTAGGCCGGGTCTTGCAGGTATCGAATGCCAGTCTGTTGACCAAAGTTGGTGTAATCGGCGAGGTTTTCACTGCCCACCAACACTGCCCCGGTTTGCAGGTAGAAGGTGATGTGGCTGAAGAGACGGATGCTGCCAATAATGAAGCGGCCTTGGGGGACGACTACCCGGCCGCCGCCATGGGCTTGGCAGGCGTCAATGCAGCGTTGAAAAGCGACGGTTTGGGCGTTATTTAGGTCGCTTTGGGCGCCGTAATCGGTAACTAAAAAATCTTGTTGCGTGTGTTCATCGGACATTTGTGATGGCCTCCTTGTCATGTGACTATAAGCAAATATCAGGCCATTAATCAGCTAATCTATCGTAAAAAAATATATTGTGCAACGAAATGCAAATGCTACCACTTTTAATTTGGCGGATGCTATACTCAAATCAAGAAAGTACGAACAGATGGTGCTTTCTGGCAGTGTTTTGTCAGTCCCTTCCAGCTAAACTAAAGAGGCGATTTTTATGTCTGACGAAGAACCGGCAGTTGAATTACACAACCCCACTCTGGAGAGCATCACCTGCCCTCAGTGCGGGTCGACAAATTTCGAAATTATTGGTCAAAGCGGCGGTTTGCGGCGGCTGACCACTGGGATGTTTTTTGGCAATGCCGGCAATATTATCCGCGGAGTTCAAGCCATCCAAGTGCGGCCATTGAAGGCGAAATGTGCTGATTGCAAACACAAATTCATTGTGCAACCAGTGGAGGCACCCCCAGAGGAGTTGCTAGACGCCCCTGCGACGCTCGTCATCACTCGGAAAAAGAGCATTATCGGTATGGCAGTTAATATGTCATTGATGTTGAACGGCGCATTTGTGGCCACCTTGAAGAACGGTGACACGGTGACGGGGCAAACTCGGAATAAGCATAATTATATTCAGTTGTTTGATCAAAGCGGCGTGGGTTCTGCCCGCTTTGATCGGATTGAAATGACGCCGGATCAAAAAATCGAAATGGTGTTGAAGATGAAGGGTCGTTATTAAGTCGCTTGATTGAGCCAGCCACAGATGCTGACGGCGAAATCGGTTGACAAGCCCTTGGCTGAGTCAAACGAAATGAGGCGTACCGATGGGTAAAGCAACAGTTGATATGCTGGCAATGGCGCAACAGGTGGAAATGATCGGGCTTTACGCTTCAGTGGCATTCTTCTTCGTGGTGTATTACCGATATCGCCAACGGTTTTTACAACTTAACCATCAAGAAGTCATTACCGACAGCAAGCAGTTCACGGATCAAGCGGCCGCATTTAATCAGGTGGCCAAGATTAATTGGTGGTGGTTTGCAGCTTACCTTGTTGTCCGAACGATTCTGTTTGTCTTGGGGACATTCTTGAACAATATGCAGGTCACAGCCGATAACGCCATGATGATGGCATTGATAGGCTATGCGTATATGGTGTTGTCCTTAGTTTATCCAATTGTTTTTCTGGTCTTCGTTTGGCGAAAGTCGCTGAAGATCTACAGGGCGACTAAGGCATTGTAATCATTGTGTTTCGCACGGATCGGCGCTCAAAGTAGTGAGCAGATTGGAGATGCAATTATGTTTGGTCTCGATGTTTTTGCGTTGCTGGGAATTTATGTCGTGGTCGCATTTTTCTTAACGTTGGCGGCGGTTCTTTTGGTGATTAACACCCACCCGCGACCAGCCAGTCCGCAGGTGATTCAGTTGTTGATTTTTCCGGTGTTTATCGCGTTATGCTTGATGATGGTTGGGCGCTTGCCAAGCTGGTTATGGGTGATGGTGTCACTGGGTGTAGCGGCCATCTTAGTGCAGGTGATCACCGTCGTGGTGCTTTGGCGGCGTTATTCCCGGCCTCCTCGGCAAAATGCCGGTGGCGAGAAACAGTAGACACTAACTTGCCGCTGACGGCCGTGCTAATGCTACACAATCTGCGGTGAAATGGGGCTGGAACGTGGTGACGGCGGTTTGAACCCGCTGAGGAACGCGGTTTCAAACACGCCTAACAGCATATAATCTTGGCAAAACCGGCCAAGATTATTGCTGTTTCCACCACTGAGCCCCATTTCACCTCCGATTGCTTCGCATTAGCACTACTTTTGTTGTGATTCAACATCCTATCCTCACCCTTTCAGCCATAAAACATACTGAGCTACCAGTATAATACCTTCGGCCAAATTTTAGCCCACAGATCAGCACTTAACGCCTGGCGCTAAAATCTAATCTGTGGGCTTTTTTGTTCCCTATTTTTTACCAAGGCACCTGACCGGCGGTTTCGATGAATTTACCAGTCATATGCGGAGCGTCAGAGCGGGATAGCGCGACGATTGGGGCGGCGCCGGCGGTGACTGCTTGGCCGGAGGCGGTGCCGCCGCCGAAATCGGTGGCTGTGTGCCCAGGGTTGACGGCGTTAACGGCGATGTGGTCTGGCGCCAGAGCTTTACTAAAAGAGATGGTCGCCATGTTCAGGGCTGCCTTGGATGATTGATACCCCAAAGCATTGCCGCGGTAAAAGCGGCTGTGCGGATCCGACGCATTGGTAAGTGAGCCCATTTCGCTGGACACATTAATGATTTTTGCCGGTGCTCCTTTGCGTAATAACGGAATCATCGCTTGGGTCACCGCGACAGCACCGAAGAAGTTCACTTCGAAGTCCGCCCGGATCGTCGCTAGCGGCATGGTCACCGGTGATTCGTGATGGTCCAGCGCAATGCCGGCATTATTAATCAAGACATTCAACTGGCCAAACTGGGCGGTGATCCAACGAGCGGCTTCTTGAATTGTCGCCTCTTGGGTGACATCTAACATGATTAAATCCGCCCCAATCACACCGGCCCGGCGTAAAGCTTTCATCGCCGCCTCACCCCGCGCTTGGTTGCGGGCGCCTAACAGAATGTGCTGGCCCGCCCGGCCTAGTTCTTTCGCCGTTTCCAGGCCAATCCCTTTATCGCCGCCAGTTATCAATGTGTAAATTTTATCCATCAAATCCATCCCCAGTCTTGACCGTTGCTGTCGTCCGGCTCTTTTCCTTCAGCTTTCATCACACACGCGTGGGCAAAACGGATGAGAAAATGCGGGCCGAATTGACCGATCATCGCCGCGTCGGCGCGTTTCAAAGCATCGGCCCCCTCGTACGCCGCCAGGGCGTACGAGGCCACTGGTCGGTAGAGTTTCGGTAAATGATCTTCGCCCCACTCGCCACCGGCTTCTTTGGACAAAATGCGCCCGCCTTTTTGAAAAGCCAAGACCCGGCACAGGTTCAACGTAATATAGGTGGGCGTCTGCAGTATCTCTCTGGGCGCGTCGGCCACGTCGTTCATAATACTTTCCCAATAAGCGTGCCTGGGTACCGGCGCAAACACGTCTTTGATCGGTTGCCCGGTCAATACTTGGCCGCATTGATGAATGACCATGAGATGGGCGGCTAAATCTGGATCACGCCCTTGCATCCCCTCAATGTACGCCACCGGATCACGGAAGTATTCCGCCCGATGGTATTCTGAGAAATGAAAATTAAAGGGAACCGGATGCTGGAAGCGGCGGGTATGGGCCAATAAGAGCACATGAAACTCCAGTCCTTTAGCCGGGGCCAAGGGCAGCAGTTTTTCTGTCGTAAAATGCATCAAATCAGCCTTTTCACGGAACGTCAATCCCCGCATCACGACGATAATATAATCCAAATCACTGATGGCCGGATTGTAGCCCCCAAGCACATATGACCCGTGCAGATACACCCCGACCAAATTATTGCCTAATAGTTGATTACAGCCCTCCCCCAAGGACTTGAGCAGCTTCGTTGTTTTCGTCATGGCATAGTCTCCTGTTAAGAATATCTTAACCATTTACCGTAAAATGACAATAGGGGTTGCAAATTATTGGAATTTTCTGCGGCGCGTGCCTTGGTGGGACTTATCAATTGCTCCCACTCGCTCAATCATTTACAATGGGGGCGTATTTATTTATTGAAGGGAGTTGATTAGCTTGATTCAGATCCTGCTAGTCCTCATTGTCCTGATCAATCTTGGTTTTCTGTTTTATTTTATTCGCGACTTGGCACACTATTGGGGTGATGTGATGAGCGAACCGGCCACCACCTGGGCGCTGCCGTTTAGTTCATTCATCATTTTCTTACTCTCCACATTTGGCATTTCCGACTTTGCCATTAGCACGGCGCTATATCCGAAGGTGCACTGGACTTCGATTAAGAAGCTACCCGGGACACTGAACACCCAATGTGTTGTTCCCGTCGCGGCGATGGCGCTGTCGTATATCACCGCCATTACCGTCGACATCAAAACACTGGCCATTTGTATCATTGCGGCCGTAATCGGCGCGTATATCGGGCCACGCTTCGTCGTCAAACTACCAGTCGCCATTATTAAAAAGTTCATCACCGCCGGCTTGATTATCGCCGCCTTGATGATCCTGGCGGGCAAGCTCAACTGGATTCCCAGCAACGGTACCGCGACCAGCCTCAGCGGTTGGAAACTGATTCTCACCGCCGTTTTGCTATTCATCTACGGCGCGCTGAACAATATCGGCATCGGTTCTTACGCCCTGACCATGGCCACCGTTTACGCGATGGGTCTTAATCCCTCCGCCGCGTTCCCCATCATGATGGGCGCCGCTACCTTCTCCGTATCCACCAGCAGCATCCAGTTCATTAAACTGCAAGACTACAGCCGTAAAATCACACTGTTTACCTCGACTTTTGGCGTACTCGGTGTGTTAGTGGCCGTCTTCTTCGTCAAGAGTTTGGACACCGCCATGCTCCAGTGGCTGGTCATCATTGTGCTGGTCTATTCAGCTGTCAGCATGATTTGGAGTATGCGCAAACCGTCAGAAGCATAATTTAGAAAGGACCATGTTTCACGTGAAAATTCTCAATAAACAAGATATTCAGGCCGTGTTTTCAATGAAAGATGCCATCGCCGCCGATAAAGCGGCTTTGGCGGCCTACTCCCGGGGCGAAACCACAATTCCGTTGCGGACCAACATCGACATCCCGGCTGAGTCCGGCCAAAGCCTCTACATGCCCGGTTACTTAGCTGGCGAACATCCAGCGCTCGGTATGAAAATCGTATCGGTTTACCCCCACAATATTGACAAAGGACTGCCCAGCGTGCCCGCTACGATGATCAGTCTGGACCCGGCCACTGGGATCGTGTCGGCCATCCTAGATGGTACCTATTTAACCCAATTGCGTACAGGAGCCATGCAAGGTGCCGCCACGGATTTGTTGGCCCGCCAAGATGCGCGCACCGCTACGCTGATCGGCACCGGCGGCCAAGCCCCGGCCCAACTGGAAGCCATGCTGACGGTACGGCCGCTGCGACAGGTCTATGTGAGTGACATTGACACCCACCGGGCCCAAGACTTTGCGGCCGCCATGCAGCACAAATTTGGTGACCAGTTCAACGTCACCATCACCGCCGTGCACGACCTGGGCCAGGCCATCGCTGCCTCAGACATCATCACTAGTGCCACCACCTCGAAAGTGGCGACCTTCTCCGCGGCCGACGTTAAACCTGGCACCCACATCAACGGTGTCGGCGCCTATACCCCAGAGATGCATGAAATTCCAGAAGAATTAGTCAAGCGCGCCAATGTGGTCATCTTCGACACCATGGATGGCGTCCTGGCGGAAGCCGGCGACATGATCACGCCTCTGAAAGACGGCACAGTGACGAAAGAGCATTACGAAGGTGAATTGGGTGCTGTCGTCGACGGTAAACTCTCCGGCCGCACCACTGACCAACAAATCACCCTATTCAAAACAGTCGGCACCGCCGCCACCGATGTCTACGTCGCCGAACAAATCCTCCAAGCCGCCGACCAAGCTGGCCGCGGTAAAGAAGTCCAGTTCTAGCAATACAACCAATCAAAAAACCACGGAAGAATTTTTGCCTTCCGTGGTTTTTTTTCGCGCAATTTGATCTTTATCCAAAACATCGTTCTAGGGTTAAGTCCAGAAAAAATGGCCAGAACAACATTCTGGATCCTCGCTGGATACAGTGTCAAAGCGGAGCAAGCGTAGGTGGCAGGTGGCTCAGCTGTGGAAACCACACCGCGCGCGGTTTTTGCGCGCGGATGTGGTTAGGCGTGTTTGAGACCGCGCACTTTGCGGGCTCAAACCGCCGTCACAGCTAGCTTCGCCTGCGGCTACGCACTTGCTGCGCGTCGCCACCACCTGCCACCGAAGCTTGCGCAGCTTTGGCACGGCGGCAGGAGCCTGCTCTTCAACGTTTACTTCCCAAATTGATAATACTGCACACCCGGCGCATTACTCCCCGTCAGCCGCCGGAACACGTGCCCCTTAAATCGATCCGCAATCGTCTGGAAAAACAAATCATTGTTCGCCGGCACCGACCCTGCCAACGCAATCACTGCCGTATTAGGCAACTGACTCCGCGTCAACGCCGTTTTGATCTGCCGTGCTAACGCCTGCGCCGCCCCCTGGATCACCTGTTGCGCCGCTGCGTTACCATACACCGCCGCATCCGCCACTGGTCGCGCCAGCGCCGCAAAAGCACTCCGGTCCAACTGATAGCTTCGGGCCACCGCCGCCAAATAGTCCGGCACATGCAGTGCCTCCAGCAACACCAGCTCCAGCGCGCTGGTTTGCCCTTCATCCCGGGCGGCCAGCATTACTTGAAAGGCTCGTCGCGCGATATCATAGCCGCTGCCATCGTCGCCAAAGCGCCAGCCCCAGCCGCCGACACGCAATCGCTGACCATTGATCTGAGCCAAGCAAATGGACCCCGTCCCGGCAATGGCAGTAATTCCGTCTTCACCGTGCAAACCGTTAAGCATCGCCAGCTCAGCATCGCTGACCACCGCCACTGGCACGGTATATTTTGCCTGCACAGCTTGCATGATTTCTTGCTGTCCGCCAGCCGTCGCCACACCGGCAATGCCGATTAAAATACCGGCGCACTCGGCCACTGGCCAATGTTGAAAGATTTTTTCAATTACACTCAATAAATCCTTCTTTGTACCATCTGGATCCAGCGCAATATTCCCCGGCCCGGCCGTGGCCTGAGCAATTAACTCCCCGTCTGCATAGGCTTCTGCTACGATATGGGTGCCCCCGCTGTCAATGCCAATGTGAAACATCGTCTTCCTGCCCTTCCTCTTGACTGAAACTCTATTTCAAGTAGAATTATAACCGACTGAAACATTATTTCAACATATACCGGATGAACAATCGAAAGGAGTGATGCAGGATGGCCTGGCTAGCCTTAGAGTATGCGGACAGCGTGTTACAAAATCAAACCCGGGTCCAAGTCATTGTCCCGGACCAGATCGATGGTCCCTTGCAAAGTTTATACTTGTTGCACGGTTTAGGCGATGACGGTTCTGCGTGGCAGCGTAAAACCAATCTGGAGGCACTGGTTGCAGATAAACAAGTGGCCGTGATTATGCCCGCTGTCGGCCGCAGCTGGTACCAAGATGTTCCTAAAGGAGTGCCCTACTGGACCTTCCTCACCGAGAGTTTACCCCGATATATGAACCAGCTGCTGCCACTCAGCCCGCGCGCTGTCGATCATTTTGTCGCCGGTAATTCCATGGGCGGTTATGGCGCTTTAAAATGGGCCAGTGCCCAGCCGCAACAGTTTGGTGCAGTCGGTGCGCTTTCGCCAGTGACAGATTTTGCCGTGCTGCCCAAAATCCAACCAGACTGGGCCGCCGCCTTTCCAGATGGACGTCCGGCACCAGTGTCTTATACTGCCTCCGTACCCTTATTTCTCGCCATTGGCCAGCAGGACTTTTTATATCCCCAATTTCAAGAATTCGTCACCCACCGCGTGACTTCCAAGCCTAAAATATTCACAGCGGCTGGCGCCCACGATTGGCAATTTTGGCAACTGGCGCTGAGTCAATTGATTGATTGGCTGCCGTTGACATCCACACACACAGAGAAGGGAATTTTAGCATGAAGTACGTCACAGAAAGCCGTAACCCAGCGACATTGCATATTGATACCATGACCACCACCGAAATTTTGCGGACCATCAATGCGGAAGATCAAAAGGTGGCTCCGGCCCTTAGCGACCCGCGAACCATTACCACATTGGGTAAGATCGCCGACCACATGGCCAGTGTGTACCAAAGCGGCCACCATACTTATTACATTGGGGCTGGCACCTCGGGCCGATTGGGCATTCTGGACGCCGTGGAATTAGTGCCGACGTACGGTATTACCGGCACAGAAATCGAAGGCTTGATCGCCGGCGGTTCCCGGGCAATGTACGTCGCCGTAGAAGGCGCAGAGGATTCCGCTGAGCTAGCCGTTCACGATTTGCAGGAAAAGCAACTGAGCGCTGCCGATATGGTGATCGGCATTGCCGCCAGCGGCCGCACCCCTTACGTGATTGGCGGACTAGACTACGCCCGTTCGCTGGGGGCCAAGACGGCTTCCATCGCCTGTAACCCCGACGCGTTGGTTAGTCCCCACGCTGATTGGCCGGTGGAAATCGTTGTTGGTCCGGAAGTAGTGACCGGCTCCACTCGGATGAAGGCCGGCACCGCGCAAAAGCTAGCCTTGAACATGCTTTCTACCACAGCAATGATTAAATCCGGCAAAGTATACGGCAATCTGATGGTGGACTTGAAACCCACCAATGAAAAGCTAGTTGACCGGGCTAAACGGATTATCCAGGAAGCCACCGGTGCCTCCGCGGTTGAATCTGCCCAGGCCTATGCAGCAGCCGATAAATCCCCGCAAGTGGCCATTGTCATGCTGGCCGCCCATGTTCCTGCCGCCACTGCAAAGGCCGCGTTGGCCCAGCATCAAGGGCGAGTAGCTCTGGCGATCGCTGGCATTCAACAATAGGAGTGAAAAAATATGCCGATCAAACGTAAAATCACGAATACGCAAAATAGTATGTCGGAAGCGGAGGAAAAGGTCGCCAACTACGTCCTGGCCCACCCCCAGCCTGTCTTGAATATGACCGTCTCGCAATTGGCCCGGGCCGCTCAAACCAGTGCAGCATCGGTAGTACGCCTGTCTAAACGAATTGGCGTAGCGGGGTTCACTGCTTTCAAAATCGAGTTGGCTGCCGATCTCACAAAACAAAATATCGACATTGATCCCGATGCCGATATCACCCGGAACGAAAGTCTCTCCGTCATTAAGGAAAAACTGCTCTATAACGCCAAGGAAGCCTTACAGGACACCGTCGATCAAATCGATCCCCAAGCCTTCACCGACGTCAACAGACTGTTGGGCAGTGCCAAGCAAATCTATATCTTCGGCGTCGGTGCCAGTTTTCTTACAGCCCAAAATATCGCCCAGAAATGGAGTCGGATCGGCTATCCGGCCACAGCCATGAACGATCTCAACGTCCTATTGCCAGCCATTGCCAATGGCACCAAGCGGGATATGCTCTGGGTCGTTTCCAACTCTGGGGAAACCCCTGAAGTCATTTATGCCGCTCAGACCGCTAAAAAATCCCAAGTCTCCGTCGTCTCCCTTACAAAACTAGGGAAGAATTCCGTCACCGCCATCAGTGATGTAGCCATCCATACCAGTTTACCCATTGAACGCCGCCATCGGATCGCAGCGACCAATTCTTTGATGACCCAGTTCATGGTCGTGGACCTGTTATTCTACGATTTTGTCAGCCACCATTATGACGCCAGCACGCGAGCACTAAACCAGTCAAAGCACATCATTGAACAATACCAAACAGGAAAATAAGTCTCCTGAAAGAAATTTTATTTCTTAATCTGCTTAAAAAGTACAAATACTTGAAATATCATTTCAGGTGTGTATACTAAAAATTGTAAGCGATTAAAAATATCTTTGAGGAGGAGAAAAAATGGATCGATTTATGAAATGGGTCGAAAATAAGCTCGTTCCCCCAATGGCCAAAATTGGCGCTCAGCGCCATCTGCTCGCCATTCGTAACGGGGTTGTTTCCACGCTATCATTGATTCTGATTGGCAGTTTCTTTTTGATCTTTGTCAATCTACCATATAAGCCTTGGGCCGATGCCCTGGCACCTTATTCAGCCACCATTGCCCTGCCGTTCCGGATGACCATGGGATTAATGGCCATTTATGCCACCTTCGTTATGGGGTCCGATTTGGCGAAATCGTATGATTTGGATTCCACCACAGGCGGTATTTTGTCACTGGGCACATTCTTTATGCTGCAAATGCCCGTGAACGTATTGACTCCGAAGAAAGCACCGCTGGGTTTCGTTTTACCCATGGGCAATCTGGGCGCCGCCGGGATGTTCACCGGGATCGTATCGATGATCTTTGCCGTCGAAGTTTATCGCTTCTTCAGCGTCCACAAGATCACCATCAAGATGCCGGATCAAGTTCCGCCAGCCGTCGCCCGTTCCTTTGAAGCATTAATTCCAGGGGCGGTCATTATCATCGTCGCCTGGTTAGTCCGAGACATTGCCAACTTTGACGTCAATAGTGCATTACTAACAGTCTTCAAGCCCATTACTGGAATTTTGGGCAACAACCTGTTTGGGGCATTGTTGCCGATGTTCCTGATTCATCTGCTGTGGTCCTTTGGTATTCACGGGATGAGTATTGTGGGTTCCATCGTCCGGCCGATGTGGTTGATCATGCTGAACGCTAACGCAGATGCGGTTACAAAGGGCACCAGTATGACTCACTTGCCTTACATCGCACCGGAACAGTTCTATCAATGGACCGTCACGATTGGCGGGGCCGGGGCTACAGTGGTCGTTGCGGTGATGTTTTTGACCATCTGCAAATCTAAATTCTTGCGGGAAGTCGGTGGGTTCTCCTTGGTCCCTGGGATCTTTAACATTAATGAGCCCATGATCTTTGGGGCACCAATGATTTTAAACCCATACCTGATTTTACCGTTCAACCTGGTACCGCTGGTATTGACCACGATTTCCTACTTCGCAGTAAAATGGGGATTGGTCAATGGCTTCACCACTTATCAAGCTTGGACATTACCGGCTCCAATCGGTGGTTATCTCAGTGCCGGGAACGACTGGCGGGTAATTGTGCTGATCGTGATCAACTTGATCGTGGCCGCCATTATTTACTATCCATTCGTGAAGGCCTACGATAAAAAGATGGTCGCTGACGAACAGGCGAAAGCACATGATGCTGAAGCCGCGCCGGCACCGCAGGCGTAACGAATTAATTGAGGAGTGATCTTCGTGCTTTATTGGGCCGTCATGTTTTTCGCATTCTTATTGTTGCTGGCCGGGACACAATTTTTGTTAGGCTGGCTGAAACAGCGGCATATTCACATTAACCGATGGCTGTTTGGTGTGGCTGCTTTCTTGGTCGTGATTATTCCGCATGTGTTGATGAGGAATGTACCGTTGGCGCTGGATAGTGTGCTTTATCTGTTGTGCGCTGTGTTTGGGATTGCGTTTATGACGGAGACGCATAGTAAGATGCTGAAGTATGAAAAGGATCATCCGTTTACACCTGGCAATAAATGAGTAAATTAGTAATCCATCTGCCGTGCCAAAGCTGCGCAATCTCCGGCTGAATGGCGCTGCGACGCGCAGCTAGTGCGTAGCCGCAGGCGTAGCAAGTGGTGACGGCGCTTTGAGCCCGCAAAGTGCGCGGTCTCAAAGTCGCCTAACAGCATATAAATGTGGCCAGGCCCGGGCCACATTTATTGCTGTTTCCACCACTGAGCGCCATTCAGCCTCCGATTGCTCCGCATTGGCACTACATACGTTCGGATTCAGACTCTCGGTCTGGATCCTTTTTTGTTGCTGTAGAAAGCCGATTACAAATTGGACTATACCAAGCTCCTAACATACGATGTCAAAGAAATTTTGTTTCCGTGTCAAGAATATTTACATAGATCCTTGAAATTGAATTTCAGACTCCTATACTGAGGTTCAATGGCGGTGCGGTATGGGAGATAGCTGTTGGTGTTGATTCAGTTGAATTGATTTCGATGAACGGTGACCTGACCGCATGGATCGCTGAAATTAATGAAGAGGTGTAGACCAATGCGTATTTTGTTATCTTGCAGCGGCGGCATGAGTTCGTCACTGATTGCTGAAGCACTGTCTGATGAAGCAAAGAAGCGGAGTGTTGATTTGGCCGTCGATGCCACGGGTTCAGAATCAGTGGCGGATGACTTGGACGAGAAGCAATACGACGCCGTGTTATTGGCGCCCCAGACGGTTTATCGGAAAGACGCCATTAAAGCGGAAGCGGATAGTCACCACATCCCTTTCTTAATGATTCCCCGGCTGATGTACAGTCCTCTGCAGGCCGGTAAGCTGCTGGATTTAGTTAACGAAAAATTGGGGAAATAACCCGCGGAGGTCGATATTATGGCATTTAATACTGAAAAAATATCCACCGATATGGCGAAAATCGCCGGTAATCGGTATCTTACCGCCATTCGGGATGGGATGGCCGTCATTATTCCAGTCGCCGTGGTGGGCTCTTTCTTCACCATTGCTACCCAGTTGCCAATTGATTCTTGGAAAGCATTTATTAAACCCTATGTGGCCGCATTAGGCTTGCCGATCACGTTCTCCATTGGCTTGATGGCACTGTATTCTTGCTACGCCATTGCCAGCAGTTTGGCGCAAACCTATAAGTTGGATCGTAATTCCAGCGCCACCGTGGCTGTCATGGTGTTCTTGCTCTTAGTCATCAAACCCGGCGCAATCACCGCGGCAATATCTAAAAAGACAGGAATTGCCGTCGGAACAGTCTTCCCGACACAAAACCTCGGTGCTTACGGCCTGTTCACCGCCATGCTGGCCGCCATTGTTTCTGTTGAGGTCATTCATTTCTTCAAGGCACGCAACTTGGTGATTAGAATGCCCAAAGGGGTACCGGCTTCAGTGTCCAACTCCTTCATGGCCTTAGTACCGGCGGCCGTGTTGATTGTAGCGGCTTGGGCGGTTAAGGAAGGGTTGCACTTCGATGTCAATGCCGGGTTATTAACATTGCTGTCGCCATTGGCTCACTTCGGCAAGGATAACTTCTTGTCCGTCATCACCCCCATCTTCTTCAACTCCCTATTCTGGTTGTTTGGCGTTCATGGCGCCGTCAGTTCTACCCCGGTTTATCCCTACTGGTATAAGAACCTATACGCCAATATGGATGCCGTGACCCACGGTGCTACAGCAGCCACTGTACCGCATTTTATGACCGAGCAGTTCTTCCAGTTCTTCGTGTATATCGGCGGTTCAGGTGCCATCTTGGCGTTATGTATTTTACTGGCATTTGCTTCCAAGTCGTCCATGGGGCGGACATTGGGCAAAGTCGTCATTATTCCCAGTATCTTCAATATTAATGAACCGATTATCTTTGGTTTGCCAATTGTATTGAACCCTTATTTTGCTGCACCGTTTATTTTAGCTCCGATTGCCGATGGGATTATCACGTGGCTGGCAATGATCAGTCATCTCGTGAATAAGACCATTGCCCTGGTGCCTTGGACACTACCGGCGCCGATTGGTGCTTACATGGCCACTGGTTTTGACTGGCGCGCTATTATTTTGACACTCGTTAACATTGCAGTGGCGATGGTGATTTACTATCCGTTCTTCAAAGCTTGGGATCGCCGCCAGTTGGCCACAGAACAAGCAGCTGCTGCGGCAGATGCCCAAACCGGTGCAGCTGAAGCTTAGCTTGGAGGATTAACCAATGGATGGATTGGAACAAATCATTTTTGACATCATCAGTAATGCCGGGGAAGCCCGGTCCATACTGATGGGTGTGATTCAAGATTCAGAAAAAGGCGTCTTCACCGATTACGAACAGCACTTGAAAGATGCCGACGAGCGTATTAAAGATGCCGAGAAAGCCCACTTCAAAATCATCAGTTCCGAAGCTAAGCAAAAAGCGGTCCCATTCAATGTTTTGCTGGTTCACGCTGAGGATCAGATGATGGCCGCCGAGATTATCCGTGATTTGGCTAGCAGTATCGTTAAAGCCAATCGCCGCATTGCGGAATTAGAGCACCCGGAAACAAAGTAAGTGGTTGTCAAAGACTTGTGGTTGTCAGATGATGATAACGACAAGTCTTTTATTATTCAAAGGAAGTCATGATATGATCGAAAACACTCAGGGAATTGCCGCCCTCATGCATAACGCACTGGCGGATCAGGCCGCTTTCGGCGTTTCCTACGCGTTGATCGGGCCGGATCAAAATGAGCTCCATTACCTCGGCATGCAGGGTAGCGGCCCCGATGCACTGCCGCTTACTCCGAATATGCAATACGATTTGGCGTCATTAACCAAAGTCGTTGGTACCACCACGCGACTCTTGCAATTGTTGGCCGCCGGCACTATTCAGTTGGCCGATCCGGTGGGAAAATATGTCCCCAATTTGGCCCATCCGCAATTAACGATTGAACAACTCTTATTACATAACAGCGGTCTCCCAGCAGATATCCCAAACGCCTTAACAATGACTGCCGAGGAACTGACTGCCAAGATCAAACAAGCCCCCTTAGCCAATGCCCCGGGGACGAAATTTGTATATTCCGACCTGGGCTTCATTCAGCTGGGTTGGGTGATTCAGCAGGTCGATGGTGATTTAGCGGCCAGTTTACGGGAGAATGTCTTCTCACCACTGGGGATGAAGCAGACCGGGTTTAATCCAGATCAAAGCGACCTAAATGTGTTTGTGCCCACGGAAGATGTGCCAGCACGCGGCGGTGTTTTGCGCGGCGTCGTCCATGATGAAAAGGCGGCAGTCCTCCACGGAATCAGCGGTCATGCAGGCCTCTTCTCCTCGTTGACTGACCTGAATCAATTCGTTCGGATGTACCTCAACCACGGTTACTGTCGGGATCAACAAATCCTGCCGACCAGCGTATTTGATTGGTTTCGCCAGATTCACTTCCAGGGACGCACCCTGGGGTGGCAATGCTGGCGGCCGGGCGGTGATTTACTTTGGCACACCGGTTTTACTGGCACGTCCATTGCCCTGGATCTGACCCATCAAACCGGGTTTGTCTGCCTAACGAACCGCGTTTATCCCACGCGCACCAATCTGCGCTGGCTCACTTGGCGGCGGTTGGCGGTCAGTCTTTTTTACAATCGTCTGGAGGATATCGATGATGAGCAAAACCACAATTGAGCAGATCACCTGTGACCAAATTACATCGCCGTTGAAGCGGCCGTTTATTACCGCTATGCATCAAGTAAACGAAAACCGGGCGATTCGAGTTCGGATTGCGTTGGCGAATGGTCTTGTGGGCGTGGGCACTGCGACGCCGAATGAGAAAGTGACCGGAGAAACCTTAACCACTCTAAAGCAGGTGATGACAGACATCTTCAACCCGGCATTGCTGCATCAGGATGTCGCAGACTGGGGAAATCTGTTGACCCGAGTACGCACAGTCATCGTGAACAATACGCCTGCTAAAGCGGGGTTTGAAATTGCCCTGTATGATTTGCGACGACAACTGTTTGGCGTCTCCTTGACCGAATTGCTGGGCGGTCGGCCCCAGCCAGTGCAAACCGATTACACCATTAGTATTCGGCCGATTCCGGACATGATCGCCGAGGCAAGGGAATTGATCAAGCAGGGCTTTACCGCCTTGAAACTCAAGCTGGGGACACGTCCCTTTAAAGAAGATATCCAAATGGTGGCTCAGATTTCTGCCACAGTCGGCCCGGATATTCGTTTGCGGCTGGACATCAATCAGGCCTGGACCGTGAAACAAACGCTGCAGGCCATTCAAGTATGGTATGCGGCCGGCTTACCCATCGACTTTATTGAACAGCCGGTCGACCGACTGAATATTGCCGGCATGCAGGCCATTACGGCCCAATCCTTGATCCCGATCATGGCCGACGAGAGCGTCTTTTCGGCCCATGATGCGCTCCAAGTAATTCACCACCAGGCCTGCGACATGGTCAATATCAAATTGATGAAATCCGGTGGGCTCAGTGAAGCGGAAAAAATCAACACCATCTGCGAGACCGCAGGGATTCCTTGTATGCTGGGCTGCATGAGCGAATCTGAAATCAGCATTGCGGCAGCTGCGGCCTTTGTGGCCGCCCATCGCAATGTGCACTTTGCCGATCTGGATTCTGTCTTCATGGGCGCACAGCTTCCTGACCCCCACTACTTAACACTGCATCAAGACCAATTGTGGCCCGCTGGTGTCCGCCATGACTGATTTAGCCAATGAATTGGCTGCCCTTTTTGCCAACCAGCCCTTTGACTATGCCTATATGGTGACCGTTCCCGGCGAATCACCGGTGGCCAGTGTCCGAGCCACCCAAACTTTCCGCTCGGCTAGTCTCATTAAAATTGGCATTGCGGATTATCTGGGTCATCAAAGCATCGCTGCACCGCACTTGCTGGAGCAAACAGTGGCAGTACAACCGAATCAACGCGTTGGCGGCTCCGGCGTACTTTTCCATCTGTCCCAATCCACCTGGTCCGTGGGTGATTTATTGGATCTGATGCTGTGTGTGTCCGACAACACGGCCACGAATGTATTGCTGGATCACTTTGGCTTGGCGCCGATCAACCAATGGCTGCAGGCCCGATATCCCACCATTCAGTTGCGCCGCCGCATGATGACCGCCGCTGATCCCGCTCACGAAAATCTGTTGACCCTCACTGATCTCCTGCCGTTATGGAACGACTTGTTGGCCCTGCCCGATCCTGCAGGCGGGCGAATCCGGACTGCCCTGCAACAACAACAAAACCGGCAAAAATTACCGGCATTGGCGGATGCTATTGGATTTTCCGGGACGATTTTTAACAAGACTGGTGAATTATTGCACGAGGAATACGACGCTGCCAGATTCATTTATAGAAACCACATGGTAGATTGTGTTTTACTGACTAGTTTCCCATCCGAAAAGCAAAGAAGCACCGCCATTATAGTATTTCAGCAATTTGGCAGAATCGTCATGAGCCATCTGAAAAACGTTAAAAATAATGAATCATAATTGTTGACACGCGTTCAACCATGGTATATCCTTACGGCGTAAAGTGAATTAGTAATCAATGTCAATTGCTGAAAGGGAGTCTTGACCATGGGTGCGTGGCAATATGTGATCGGTATTGGGTTGGCACTGCTGGGTCTCTATACTTTGTGGGCAACGCGCAACCAGTATCGGTTTATCAAGGCAAAAGGAAACAAGGATACATCACCCTTTGTCATGTGGGGCATGTGGAGCAGCTCATTGATCGGTTTCGTCTTAGTGATGGTCGGGGTTACCACTTTCTTCGGTCAGTGGTAACTGATAAAAGGGCTGAGACAAAATTCCGAAACCAGACGATTGTAGTGCCAATGCGGAGCAAGCGGAGGTGGTAGGTGGCTCAGCTGTGGAAACCACACAGCGCGCTTTTTGCGCTGATGTGGTTAGGCGTCTTTGAAACCGCGCACCTCAGCGGGTTCAAAGCGCCGTCACAGCGTTCCAGCCACCTACCACCGCAGCTTGCGCAGCATTGGCACGGCTCGTCAATAGGAGTTTTGTCCCAGCTTCTTATTGTTCGCTCTGTCGCATAAAGCAGTCCACCAGGGCCTGCTGAACGGTGCTGACTGCACTGCCCTTCAGTGTGATCGCATAATTGATCGTGCGAATTTCTTGGCCTGGCAGTTCATATCGTTGCAGGGTACCCTCTGTTAAGTATGGTTCCGCAAATGGTGCTGGAATAATGGTCAATCCCAAACCGGCTTTGGCCGCATTGATCAGTACCGCAGTGCTGGTGCTTTGCAGCATCGGCTCGATGTCGATCTCCATTTGGTGCATCTGTTCATCAAAGTGGTCTCGCAAAGTACTGCCCTTTTCCCGCAACAGAAACGGTACTGTGAGCAATTCTTTTTTCGTGAGCTGGTTCGTGGGCGCCAGTTGCGGTGCACCCACTGCCAGCAACGGATATTCCGAAATTGGTGTGGCCGTGAAGGACTGGCTTGACTCAAAGCCCTCCAAAAAAGCCACGTCCACATCCCCATCGAGTAAGCGCGCTTTAATCCGCTGCACATTTTCAGAATAGATCTTGAGCGGCGTATCGGGATACAGCTGGCGAAAGCGAGTAACGGCTGCAGGGAGAGAAATTTGCCCAATGGTCATGCTCGTCCCCACGCGCAGTGGCAGCGCCTGAGTCTGGGTGCGGCCGAAACTGGCCAGTTCATGAAATTCCGTTAATAACCGGGTCGCTCGAATCCGAAACGCGCGACCGGCCGAATTCAAATGCAGCCGATTATCGATGCGATCAAACAAGGGGACGCCAATATCCGTTTCCAACTCCCGGATGGTCTTCGAGATGGCCGGTTGGGAAAGATACATTTGCTCCGCTGTTTTCGTAATTGAACCCGTTTCTGCCACGGCGGTAAAGATTTCTAATTGGCGAATATTCATCCACAAATCCTCCTTAACTGATTAGTTATGCTCAGTGTACTGAATATGTACTTTTAGTCAACGGTATGTTCCGGTAAACTGAATCCTAAGGAGGATTTTTCTGTGCACAAAAATTGGATCTTATTTAAAGTATATTTACTCGCCGGGACCTTCACCTTCTCCGGCGGGATGGCGATGTTGCCGGTCATTGAACGGGAACTCGTGGGTAAATACCACCTCATCGAACGCGATCAACTCTATGAATACGCCACGCTGTCCCAGACTTTTCCAGGGGTCATTGCGTTGAATAATGCCTGTTTTGTCGGCAAAAAAATTGGTGGCACCGTGGGCCTGATTGCCGCCAGTTTAGGGGCTATTTCCCCAGCCTTCGTACTGATGCTGGCCGCCACTATTGCCTACCAAATGATTCCCCAGGAGGGCGTCGTGCTGAGCATCATGGCCGCCATTCGGGCTGCTTCGGCGGCGTTCTTATTTAGTGCGGCCTATAGTCTCGCCCGCTTCAACCTCAAGGATGCACCGACCATTATTTTGGCCGTGGCCTGCTTTCTGTTGACAGTGTTGAATCTCGCTAATGCGCCCACCTTGATTGTCATTGCCGGTATCGTCGGGGTGGTACTGAGTCGGGTGAAGCAGGTGAAACGCGCATGATTACAATATTTTTAACGTTTCTCAAAATCGGCTTTCTGGGTTTCGGCGGCGGTTACGCCATGCTATCCCTGATTTTTCAAGAATCAGAAAGACTCGGCATGACGGTGCAGCAATTTGCCGACCTGAACGCTTTGGATGGTTTGATTCCCGGCCCCATTGCCATCAATTCCGCCACCTACCTTGGCCAACTGTACGGTGGCTTTTGGACCGCCGTGGCGGCCACATTGGCGGTGTGTGTGCCCTCGTTTATTTTCGTCCCATTGTTCTTGCACTACGAGGAAAAAAACAACGATAACTGGGTCCTGACAGCAATCCTGGACGGTATTAAGCCCGCTTCTGTCGGCTTGATTCTGGCAGTCGCTTTATCGTTGATGCTGCTGACGGTCTTTGGCATCAATGATATTGGCGCTTGGTCAAAGGCCTCTTTAGACTGGACGAGTTTACTGGTGTTGGGCGTGGTGTTCTTCTTGGATTCGAAGTATCACGTCAATCCTGTGTGGCTGATCCTGCTCGCTGGCGTTATTGGCGGCGTGGTCTATTATTTATAGAACTCTTGGAAAATTACGGTCTTCGGATACGGCCATTCGTCGATATCACTCCGCATCAATCTTGTGAAATACCATTTTCAGGACTTGTGCTGTTGTATCCAGCACCTGGTTTAGATTAGTCGTCCTTACGTAATCATGCTTACGTGAATATCCCCTCCAAGAGCTAAGCATCAACTTGGATGACTGATAATAACTAAGTAGACGCAATCCATCCTCAAGAGTGGCATGAAAAATCCCTTTAGAAGTGGCTGTCTTTTGAAATGCCACTGCCAAGTCCGCCAGTTGAATATCAGCACCTTCCAGCGTATAGATTACGTGGATATCGTACAAATCTTTCACGCGTGAATTTCGAATGTTCTTCACATAAATTGTCACCAGTTTATCCGCAAGCATTTGGACTTGTGGAAATGCTTTGATCAAAACAGTATCGCTGTAATCAATGATGCTATGATGAACAAATTCAATTGGCTGCGGATAAATAGTATCGCCAGTCGACACATCAATGCTCAATAACTGGTGGGTTGTCCCCATTTCTCCCACCAGATGAATGACGGCTCCAGGATATTGATTTTGTGGCATCTTATGATCTTCAATCTTCAAGATTGAAAAATGCACCGGACCATCAGCATCTCTAAATATCTCTGAGAACATTTCTTTCAAAGCACTTGCCTCAAGTGAATGACCGTTCACAGTTATATCCAAGTCCGTCGTCGTTCGTAATTTTGCGCCCATTACAGTTGATAATTCAAATCCACCTTTGAGGACGAAAGAGTCTCGGTACTTTGAGTGAGCCAACTGACGTAATAGTTCCTGTAACCGAAAAAGAATCTGATACGATTCCTTCGATGCCCCATGCGCAATAGCCTGTGCATTAATCTGATTTGAAATTTGCTGTGGCGTCATCGATCCAGTACCGCCATGATAGTGAGTAGTTCCGTAGTGGGATATAATGCTTTGGCATATTTTTCCAGCCGCAAGTTTTCTTCGAGTCCCGGGCGCTGTTTCAAATAATTGGCCACGGCTTCATACTTCACATTGGCACCGATATCTGGATCATTCCAAACATCCAACAGAGTCCGCTCTGGATCATATACTTTAATTGGATCACCACTGGGCGAGGCAATCGTTTCAATGCCTAGTTGATAACGTTCCAAAATTAAATGCCGTGCTGTCACTCGCCATTTATCCAAGTCAGGATTGTGATACCCGTGGGGAAATGTCATCTGAAAAGTCATTGGCATCTCTGTCGTTAATCCGTGCAAAATCAAGGCCGTTTCTTGTGAGAAAACACCCCGGCTAAACTTTTGGCTAAGCAGACTGTATTCGTCAGTCTCGGATCCTGCGATGACATACGTCCCAATTTCTTCCCGAACAATTTCATTTTTTTCGACCGCGGCTTGAAGCATGGATGATGAAACGCCATAACGCCGCGCTGTGCCTGTTGTGAAAGTAGAATGTTTTGCCAATAACCGGTCAAGATTGCGAGCCATTATACCCCTCCTTAAAAGTCCAAATATACTACATCATAAATTTATTGTAGTTTATTTGACCTATCTTGACAAGAATTATCTCAAACTCGAAGCGAATGTTGTTTCAAAGTTGTCTTTCTTCAGCTACGATTGAGATACGAAGCAGGGAGGATGCAAAATGCAGTCAACGGTGTTGTTAGTGGACGATGATCCAGGTATTTTGCAACTGGTCAGCCGGTATTTTAATTTGCAGCTGCCTGACTATGGCCTGGTGACTGCCGATTCCGGGAGCCGTGCCATGACCCAGTTACAAAATAATCCGGATCTTATTTTGCTGGACGTGAATTTACCGGATATTGACGGTTTTACGCTCACCAGCCAGATTCGGACGGTGACCAGTGCGCCAATTATTTTTCTGACCGCCCGGGTCACCGATGCGGATAAAGTCCGCGGCTTGGGTGCTGGCGGTGATGATTACGTGACGAAGCCGTTCAGTCTAGCCGAGTTAGGGGCGCGGATTCAAGCCCATTTGCGCCGTGCGCACTGGCCTGAAAAGCGTGCCCAGGTCGCTGCTTTCGGCGATCTCATTATTAATTACAGTGCCCAGCAAGTCATCGTCAATGGCCAGCCATTGGTCTTAGAAAAGAAGCAATATCAATTGATTGAATTTTTGAGTTTAAATCCTGGCCAAGTTTTCAGCCGGGAACAGCTCTACGAAAAGCTTTGGGGATTCGATGCCGCGGGGGACGCCCGAGTAATCACGGAGCATGTGCGCCGCATTCGCAATACATTCGTTCAAGCAGGGGCAGTGTGTCCCATTGACACTGTCTGGGGAGTGGGATATCGATGGCAAAATTAACTCATTGGCTGCGCAATCAGCCAATCAAAACGGCTTTATTGCGCGTCATTCTAGTGGGTACACTGGTTGCTGGTCTGAGCATTTTAGTCTATCTGCTACTCTGGAATGCCTTAATTTCGCTGTTGGCCCCCTACGTTACGCCCACTTGGCTGATTGCAGTGACCATTGTCTTTGTTACCGGTGCCATCGGGGGCAGTCTCGCGCTGCTTATCGCCATCATGACCGGTGCCGCCCGCCTCTTTTATCGGATTAAACTGGCTGATCCGCTCCAGCAGCTGCAATTTGGCGTCACCCATATCCAGGCCCAAGACTTGGACTTCCACTTGACCGCCACAGCACCCGATGAATTAGGCGCTCTGGTACAGGCCTTTGAAAAGATGCGGCAAGCACTGCAGGATGCTCTGCAGACCGCTTGGCGCTTGGCCGACGATCAAAAGCAAGTCAATGCGGCTTTCGCCCATGACTTACGGACACCATTGACCGTTTTACAGGGTAACGTGGAACTGCTCACATTGGAAAATCAAGAAGCTCAGCCCCTGAACCCGGACATTATCAAGGATATGCAGCAGCAGCTGGATCGCATTAATCATTTCATCCAAACAATGACCCATGTCGCGGCCATTCACGATATTGCGCTCAGCCCCACCCCGACCAGCACGCATGAATTAACCCAAACACTGAAGAACGAGGCCCAGAAACTGGCTGGGACGGTGCCGTTCACTTGGGCGGAAAAGCTAGCCGCCGCCCCGGACCACTTGCTGGCCATCGCGCCGGCTGCCATCCTGGAGGTGTTCGATAACCAACTGACGAACGCCTTTCGGTTTGCCCGCACGACGGTTGGCATTACGGTGACAGTCACCGAGAAAACTGTCCAATTGGCCGTATTCAACGACGGCCAGCCGCTTACCCCCGAGGAGCAAGCCAACGCCCAGCTGCCTTTCTTCTCCAGCGGTAAAGCAGCCAACCACTTGGGGGTGGGCATGTATATCTGCAGAACACTATGCACCGCGCATCACGGTCGTTTTTCAGTCGCCAATGTGGACCACGGCGTCACGTCGACAGCCTTGTTCACCTATTTTTAACAATTCAGAATTCTTGTCTTAATCTTGATAATCGCTTGTTAAAGTCTCCCTATAAGCAAAAGGGAGGCTTTTTTTGATGAATACGATTCAGATCGACCATTTAAGCAAACGCTACCGGGGCCAATCCAGACCGGCATTGAACGATGTATCGCTGACGATCTCGGCCGGTATGTTTGGCTTGCTGGGTAAAAATGGCGCTGGGAAATCCACGTTGATGCGCATCTTGACCACCCTGGACCAGGCCACCACGGGAACCGTCCAGCTATGCGGTATTCCCATCACTCAACGTGCGGCGGTGCGGAATCAGGTAGGTTATTTGCCTCAGAATTTCGGCTTCTATCCGAACATGACCGTCCGGGATGCGTTAACTTACTTAGCCATCTTGGCCCATGTGCCGCCCCGCAGCCAACACCGCCGGATCAACGCGCTGTTGGCCCAGGTGAACTTGACCGATCAAGCCTGCACCAAGGTCAAGGCGCTCTCCGGCGGCATGCGCCAGCGGCTGGGAATTGCCCAAGCGCTAGTCAACCAACCGAAAGTGCTGATTGTGGATGAACCCACCGCTGGCCTTGATCCTGAAGAACGGATCCGGTTCCGCAATCTGCTCACCGAATTTGCCCAGGACCGGATCGTCTTGTTGTCCACCCACATCGTTTCTGATATTGAAGCGACCACGAACCGGATTGGCGTGCTCAATCAAGGGCGGCTGCTGTTTACCGGCACCACTGCGCAATTACAAGCCCAAGCGACGGGTCATGTGTTCACCCGCACTTTGCCGCTGGCGGAATTAAGTGATTACAAGTCCCGCTACGAAATTAGCGAACAGGTCGTGCAAGGCAATACAGCCCACATTCGCTTTCTGGCGACTGCGGGAATACCGGGGGCCAATGTCGTGGCACCGACTTTAGAAGAAGCGTACCTGTATTTACAATCGCGGCAAACCCGCCAAGAGGTGCGCCAATGAGATTATTCTGGTTAGAATTCAAACGGTTTACCACGAGCCTGGCCTTCATTCTGTATACCATCGTCACAGCGGTATTTATTTTACTCAATGTTTGGCCCATGATCGGTCGGGGCTTAGCGACCCCGCCGACGAGCCCCACAGCCCACTATGAGCTGATCACGACCACTGACTTTCACCCCTTAAAGACCAATGCGCTCGATCAATTACAGGAAGCCCACACTGATAATGCGTATGTGACCTATCCATTTGGCTTTGCCAAACGCGTGACCTTGAATGCGCAGGTGCAAGCCAAAGTTGGAAAATTGCTTAACCAAGCACGCAGAATTGATAATCGGCCAACATTGGCAAAAACACTGGGCCATGTAGATCAGTTATTGGGTGGGCATTCCGATTACGCGCCGGCCACTTTGCAACGATTCGCGGTCCGGCCGATGACGCTGGCCGAAGCCCGCCAGGACCATACCCTCATTATGCGTAAAGACCGCATCACCGGCGCCTATGCCCGACTGTTTGCAGATATTGCGGGCATCATCGCTGCGATTCTGCCCACCATTGTCATCATCGCCTACTGTTACATCGATCGGCGAGCCCAAGTTATGCCGACCATTCAAGCCAAGCCGATGGGGACGCTCAAATGGCTGGGTACCCAGTATGCCGCCAGTGTAGCCGGATTAATAATTCCGGTGATTATCGCGGCTCTGGCATTGTTTGGCCGCGTGACCTGGCTTTACCCAGGCGTGGCCCTGGATTATCTGGCCTTCGCCAAAGCCGCCTGCTTTTGGGTGCTGCCTACTTTGATGGTGAGCACCGCGGTCGGTTTTCTCAGCGACGCACTATTCAGCAATTTCACCGGTTTTGCCTTACAGATCGGCTGGTGGCTGATCGTCATGACGATCGGTGCACGCCAAGTGATTGGCAATTACGGCTGGCTGCTTATTCCCCGGCACAACACGCTACACAACGTGGCCTACTTTTATGCTCACCTGTCAGAGTTGGCGATCAATCGGTTAGGCTACACCATCTTAGCCATCACGTTACTAATTTTGACGATGTTACTCATCAATTTGCAGAGAGAAGGAAAATATCGTGGTTTACACATTCGGCCAGCTCACCATTAAAGAAATCCGCGCCAACGAATTCTTACCCAGTTTATTGACAATCGCTTTTTGCGGTATCATCCCGATCCTGTTTACGCTGCATCCGACCACCATCGCGCAGGCCGCACTCCCTGGAGAAATGTTCATGCCCCTAGTAGCGATTCTTTGTTTCGGCGGTATTTTTCTGCCGGAACAAGTGGCCGGGGTAGCTGACGTACTGAATAGCAAAAGGACGCAACTGTTGACGATCTATTTGATCAGGTTGGGCTGGTACACCCTATTGCTCAGCTTAGTCAACACACTGCTGATCCTCAGCTATCAGCTGCCCACCGCGACTGCTGTGTTGTGGTTTGATTTCTTGACCAAGGCGCTGTTTATCGGCTCCTTGACCGTGTTCAGCTACGCCGCATTCGGCTCACTGGCGGCGGCTTACCTCATCCCCACCGTGTATTTCACCCTGTGCCTTGGTTATCCTCACTTGGGTCCATTGAATTTGATGGTGCTGATGCGCCAGCAATCGTGGACGGATAATTGGTGGCAACTGGGGGTGGCGGTTATATTTTTGGTGGTTGGTTTTAGATTGTTGAGAAATGCTGCCGCGAAGTCTTAGCCTGCAACTAATTGGATATCTTAGCTTTGCAAAAGTGATGGTAAATCTTGTATAATGACGCCGTGCAGAACCGTTAAAGACGGCCGGCAGTAAAATCTAATCAATCATAGTGCGATCGTCAGACTACTCCGAAATAGTCTACTGACGATCGTTTTTATGATTGTCGTTCAACTCAATGAGCTTGATCATCACGTCAACAAGCAACAGTACAAGACTGCCGAATGTGAGCATGACAATAAGCACATCAGTGTCAGACAAAATAGCGCCTCCTTTCGCTCGAAGTTTTCACGTTGCCCATAGGCATCAACCCCTTCGCGATCAGATTTGCCGACCGTGGTTCAACTATTCTGCTTGGTTATTGTATCATGACATATGCTGAACCACTAGAGCCGCAAGGGAAGTGGGACTTTTCGGACCGGCTAATGCAGTTCGAAATCGCTCATAAATTTCTTTTTAGCACGTGTCCCCCGCAACACGACTACTCTTGGGGCTGATTTCTGCGCTGCCAGCGCTTTCCGCAACTTATCGCCGTCATAGTGCCAGATAAAAAGCAAAAAGTCCCAATAGTCTTTATCGAAATGTTCCGTGAATTCCGCCGCCATATCTGGGCGGCTATTTTTGTCTCGCCGGTAACGCAGCGACCGGCGAATGACCCGAATGATAGATCGGACCCGGCTGACTTGCAGCCAAATCACTAAGTCCGCTTCGGCCAAACGTACCGCCATCGAACCGCTGTAGTTGCCGTCAATGATCCAGTCGCTGTGGGCCGTCATAAATTTTTTTTGCTGCTGAATAAACCATCGTTTGGCCGTCGTTGAATAATCGGTGGTATGCCAAATTTGGTCCAGATACATCACGGGATACCCCGTCTGAGCCGCCAACCAGCGGGCTAAAGTGGATTTCCCAGTCCCGGCATTGCCGATCAGCATAATTTTCATGCGCGCTTATGCCGCATGAACGTCATCACGTGCAGGATGATTGCCAACAACACGAAGAAAATGACCACGAAGCTCACATAGCGCAGCCAAAAGCCATTTGTGAGCGCCGGCCATAATTGTTGGATTCCCATGGTGGCCAAAGCCATCACGGCGATCATGCAAAATAACAATCCGTAGCGTTTCAAGGTTTCGTCATCCTTTCGCTGATAGTGACTCAGTTGGCGGCCAATTACCCGCGCGCGGGCCAATTTCTTAACCGTGGGTATACGCTGGCGCCAAGTATTTGGGCAAACCAGTTCGGTGATCTTGTGCACGCCCGCCAAGGTCATGGCCCCATCAATTGCCCGTAACGTCAGATCCGTTTGGCCGGTAAATAAATTATCCCATGTTGGTGCAAAGCAACTGGTCACCGAGACATAATGTTTGTCCTGAAAAGTACCGTTCGGCAGACTGTCCCCATTTTTCGTCATCCGGGTCCAGCGGTGGCGCATGACATCAAAGAATTGTTTCAGCTGTCCCGGAATCGTGGTGTAGTATGTCGGCGCACCGAATACCCAAATATCGGCGGCCTGCAATTTAGCAGCCAATTGATCCAAATCAGGGTTCGGCCGCTGCGGGCTTTCTGGATGCAAATCAAAATCATTAAGGTCTAAAAACGCCGTGGTGGCGGGTGCTTGAACCGCGCCCAGGATTTCCTTTACCACGGTCGCGGTGAGGCCGCTGGCGTCTTGGCCGCCATAAATACCCAGTATCTGCATCAGTGCTTCCCTTCTCGATCCAGTTTACGCTGCAACTTTTTCGACAGGGTATGCTTCTTTTCATGGGCATGACCCCGCGCCTCGCCGACACGCTTTTGCGCGTAAAAGACAAAATAGCCGTTGTCTTCGATCACTTTCACCCCGCCAAAAACAGTCCGAATCTTATTTTCGTACCAAGGCCGCCGCTTCGTCACCATATAGAAACGCCCATTGGGATTCAACTGGCGATAGCCGTCTTCGATAAAGTGTTTAGGGACAGAAAAGTTCTCGTGGTACGGCGGATTTGATAATATCACATCGAAATGGGCATCCGCGATCGCGGTGAGACCGTCGCTTTGCTTAATCGTTGGTGATACGTGATTCTTCTCCGCGTTTTCTTGCGCAAGTTGCACAGCATTGGGATCAATATCCACCATAGTCACCTGAGCGGCAGGTAATGTGGCGGCAAAATAAATGCCGACGAAGCCAAACCCGCACCCGAGATCCAGAATCTGGTCCGTGGCGTGGACCACGGCATGATTCAGCATCGCCTCTGTGCCCTTATCCAGACCATGGGGTGAAAAGACCTCCTGATTACTGGTGAAGCTGAGTGTTTTCCCTTGGTACGTGATTTCCATATGCCCGACCGCCTTTCCTAATACCATCATACCGCGTGTGGACATCGTTTCGGCGAGATTTTCAGTAAACGGCAATGACAAATCACACGTTCAAACACGGTTTGGAGAGTGCACCGTGTTTGAACGTGTGCTGGCTTTGGCTAAAAGAACGGGAATAACCGGATAATTCACAATCACACTGATATTGACATTCTCCACAAAAGAGCCAAGGATAGGAAGTTATATAACTCAAACAAGGCGATGACAGTCGTGAATTGGCATGTACTTGGTGACACCTTTTCTTCTTTACGCTCCAAAAACTTCCGTCGGTTCTGGATCGGCCAATGTATTTCCGTCATGGGCACCTGGATTCAACGGACAACGCAAACATGGATGGTTTATCAGATGACCAAGTCGGCCTTCTTGGTGGGCCTGTTAGCGGCCGCCCAATTCGTGCCGATCATGGCGCTCACCTTAGTGGCTGGTACTTTGATCGACCGTTATCCAAAACGCCGGATCCTGCTGATCACGCAATGTGGATTCCTGGTATTGGGCGCCATAATGACCACCATCACCTATCTCAAAATTGTGCAGTATTGGCAAATACTCGCCATTGCCCTGGGTTATGGCATCCTGCAAAGCTTTGATACACCCACGCGGCAGTCTTACGTGATCGAATTAGTCGGCAAGAAGGATTTGATGAATGGCATTTCACTCAACTCATCAATCTTCAACCTGGCTAAAATTGCCGGTCCTTCTTTGGCCGGTATTTTGATGGTCGCCCTGGGCGTGGCCCCGTGTTTCTTGATTGATACCCTGAGCTACATTGCTGTCATTATTGGTCTCTTAATGATCCACCAAGCACATCCCGTGGCCAGCCACACGCCCCGGCATATTGTAGCCGACGTCAAGGAAGGGTTAGCCTATGTCGTGCATCACGACAACGTGAAACTCAGTGCGGAATTGATGATGATCATTTGTACGCTGAACTTCAATAACAACGTCATTATTCCCATCTATGCCCAGGAAGTGCTGGGTCGCGGCGCCCAAGGCTATGCCAACCTCTTGTCGGCCACTGGCATTGGGTCTCTTGCCGCCGCCTTCCTCATGAGCTACTTGTCCCGCTTTGGCTTGCGGCGCGATCTGTATCTGGTGGTGGCGTTGGCCACGGCGTTGATGCAGTCGTTAATGATCTTTGTCCATATTTATTGGCTGGCGATGGTCTTTATGGTGGTCATTGGTTTTTGCAACATGGTCTTTCTGAATCAGTCCAACGCTGCTTTTCAGTTTTCAATCCCCAACGAATTGCGCGGGCGAATCATGAGTGTCTACGTGCTGCTGAATCAGGGCTCAACTCCCATTGGCAGTCTTTATTCCGGCGGTTTCATGGACTTAGCTGGAGGTTTGTGGGGGTTCCCATCCTGCGGCATCTTGGCCCTCATACTGGCCGTTCCCGTCCTGATGAGTCATCGTCAAACTGTCAAACAATGGCTCAACGCATAAAAAAACACATCACCCAATTAGTGATGTGCCTTCATCAATGAAATTAAATCACGTGCGGAGCAAACGACTTGTCCAGGTCCTGATAAGTGACCTCTGTGACAGTTGGATCGACCGTCTTCACTGTGGGAGTCATGTAATGAGAATCTTGGACAACCACCGTGCGCTTGGCCAGATCGAAGCCAGCCCAGTATTGGGTGGAATCTGTGCGGTCAGCATTGTCAGCATCCCGGCCCAATCCTTGGGGCACCATCACCGTTTTGAAGCAATTGTACAATTGTTGAATGCCCTCAGCCCGGTGGAACGGGGGAAGATTACGGGAAACCACCATTGCCCGAACAAAGCGGGATGGTGAGGTGTAATCTCCTGGCAATCCAAACATACCGTAACCCGTCCCGAATTCAATCGGTTGAACGTGATAATCGCCCAATTTGCTGCCATCACCGCGATTAGTCGTATCTAGGGAAACGTAATTCCGTAAATTAGTCGTATGGTAGCCGTATTCGGGACTATTGGTCATCGCGCCGACATTATCGTAAATTTTGAACGCGCCGTGGTCAGTGGGTTCCAATACAACTCCCGCCCCTGTTTCATCCACAAAAGCATAGTGCAGTGGAATTCCCCGAGCGGCTGAATCTTCCAAAATACCAGTTTTGGCAGCCGCCGCCCGAACATCTGCCACCGTCTTGCAGGTGGTCAAAATATAGGCGACATATTCTGTGGCAAAAACACCCTTCAGGCCACGTTCAGCCAATGATTCTTGAGAAGCGGTGGTGGCTTCTACCAAGACCTGCATATCCCCGGCCAACCCATGTTCGTTAACCCCGTCAAATAGTCCGAAAGTACCGGCCACGCCGACACCAGTGGCGGCGTATTGGGTGGTCCAATCCGGTGTTTGGCTCGGAATCTTTACACCCCGGGGAAAGCTAGTGATCTTCCCAGGTAATTGCTGTCCGCCCTTCGGATTAGTCGGATGGAAAAATGAATCTGCAAAGTCCATGGTGCGGCCCCAAAAAACGTCACCCTCCAGTGATTTGATCTGCATCGATGTACACATAAAAATTGCCCCCTTGTATGTATTATCCCCATGGTGCTATTTCTTTGGCTAATAGTCAACCGGCGTCACAGACGGACTCATTTATTTTTCATTTTGACAGTTGACATCCTCAAATTTCCTGTTATGATATGAATCATCAATAAACGAAACGACAAAAGGAAAGACGAGTAAGTTTGGCTATCCCAACAGTGAATCGAGATCAGTGGAAACTCGACGGGGCAAAGCCTTCCTGAATAACACTTTCTTAGTCTCGGGCTGAACGATATTCTAGTAGGCCCCGACGTAACCGGTACGTTATCATCCGGAGGCGTATGCTTGTACGCTGTGTGAGGTGGTCTATTTCATGATAGACAACTTGGGTGGTACCGCGAAAAGTCTTTCGTCCCTTGAACTGGGGCGGAGGACTTTTTATTTTGCCCCGGGAGTTGATGCTTTCAATACTGTCATTGTCTCAATTATTAGGAGGTAATCTTATGCATCTCATCATTCCCCAACATTACGATCCCAAACTGTCGGTTATTCAAACCCAGGGCGCCATTCGTTACATTCGCGAAACTTTCCAAGATGAGTTTGGTCAGCAATTGCATCTGTCCCGGCTGTCTGCTCCCATGTTTGTGGAGAAATCGACCGGACTGAACGATAACTTGAACGGTGTAGAAAAACCGGTCAGCTTCGACATGGCTGATCTCCCCGGCGAACGCATCGAAATCGTCCATTCGCTGGCTAAGTGGAAGCGTGTCGCCCTCAAGCGTTACGGCTTCGGCATGCACCAGGGCCTTTACACCAACATGAACGCCATTCGTAAAGATGAAGATCTTGACAACTTCCATTCCATTTACGTCGATCAATGGGACTGGGAAAAGATCATTGCCCAGGATGAACGGACCATCGAGACATTGCAGGCGACGGTTCGCCAAATTTTCAAAGTGATCAAACACATGGAACACGAAGTTTGGTACAAGTATCCCCAAGCAGTGCATAAGCTGCCGGACGAAATCCATTTCGTTACCACCCAAGAATTGGAAGATCGCTGGCCGGATAAAACGCCCCAGGAACGCGAAGATGCGATCACTAAGGAACTGGGCTGTGTCTTCCTGATGCAAATTGGCTGGCCCTTAAAGTCTGGCAAGCGGCATGACGGCCGGGCGCCAGACTATGATGATTGGAAATTAAACGGTGATATTTTGTTCTGGTATGAACCGCTGCAACGCGCCCTGGAAATTTCCAGCATGGGTATCCGGGTGGATAAAGACGCCATGCTGGCCCAGCTCAAATCAGTAGACGCCGAGGATCGCTTGGCCCTACCCTATCATCAGATGATTGTGAAAGAAGAATTGCCCTTTACGATCGGCGGCGGGATCGGTCAATCCCGGTTGTGCATGTTACTGCTGGGTAAGGCTCATGTCGGTGAAGTCCAGGCCAGTGTGTGGCCGGATGAGATGATCGAAGAATGTGCCGAACACGACATTCATATCCTTTAAATTTGACTTCTTCCGCACCGCTCGCTAAACTACATGTATTCAATCGGTCATAGTAGTGCCGCCCAGAGAGTTGACGAATTGCTGAGACGTCAACATTGTGCACGAATCCTAGCCGATGGTGTCACATCCAGTATTCGCTGGTTATCGTATGTAAAAGAGCAAAGTTCGCTTTGAACGAGGATGGTACCGCCCAGATGGGTGCCTCGGACAGAGCGAACTTTTTTTATTTTTAGGGGGACTCGAATTTGGGTAAGGAACGGGCAATACAGTGTCAGCGGGTGGTCGTCAAGATTGGCACCAGCAGTTTGATTGACGCCGTCACCGGAAAAATCAAATTACGTACCATTGATCGGCTGGCTTTTACCTTGGCAGCACTAAACCACCAGGGTTACGAAGTGGTGCTGGTGTCTTCTGGGGCCATCGGAGTGGGCATGAATCAGCGGCACCTTACCAAACGCCCCAGTGCCATTGCAGAACAACAGGCGCTGGCGGCGGTGGGTCAATGCGAACTGATGCGGTTATACAGTCAACGGTTCAATGACTATGATGCGCAAATTGGCCAGTTATTGTTGACCCATGATGTGTTTGACTATCCGCTGAGCCGGGCTCACGTATTGGACACGATCGATGCGCTCCTGGCCAACCAGGTTATTCCAGTCATCAACGAAAACGATTCGGTGGCTGTGGACGAATTGGATCACCGCACGACGTTTGGCGACAACGATCAACTGTCCGCACTGGTGGCTAATCAAATCGGGGCAGAATTGCTGATCGTGTTATCCGATATTGATGGACTTTATGACAAAGATCCCCATCAATACCCCGATGCTGACCGATTAACCACGGTGCACCATCTTTCTAGCGACATCTTACAGAGCGCCGCCGGCAGTGGCAGCCGTCTGGGCACTGGCGGCATGGTCACCAAGTTAAAGGCGGCCGCCATGATGATGAAAGCCAACCACCAGATGGTCCTGGCCAGTGGGGCTGATCCCCGCATTATTTCACACATTCTGGCCGGCGAAGCCGTGGGAACATGGTTTATCAAGAAAGAGCATACGGAAAAGGAGCATATGGCACAATGATGACACACGAAAGTATCGATTTAACCACCATGGGCCAGGCCGCGCAAGACGCCGCCGGCGTATTGGCGCAGTTATCGAGCGTGAAGAAGAATGCGGTCTTACAGGCCATGGCGGATGCCTTAATTGCCCAAACGGATATGATCACGGCCGCCAATCAGGCCGACTTGGCCCACGCCCAGGATTTACCAAAGAAATTTGTGGATCGGTTGAAATTGACGCCGGCGCGGATTACCGACATGGCCAATGGGTTGCGCCAAGTGGCTGGATTGCCAGATCCGACTGATCAAATTGACAAGGGTTGGACCACTGCTGCAGGGTTGAACATTGTCCAACAGCGGGTGCCGTTGGGGGTCGTGGCAATTATTTATGAAGCCCGGCCCAACGTCACCGTGGATGCGGCCGGTTTAACCTTCAAAAGCGGTAACGCCGTAATCTTGCGCGGTGGCAAGGAAGCCATCCGCAGCAATACGGCACTGGCAAACATTCTCCAAGATGTCCTCAAAGCCCAAGACTTGCCCGTTGCCGCTGTGCAATTAATAACCGATACCAGTCACGCCTCCTCCCAAGCCCTGATGCGCCTAAACGGCTACGTGGATGTCTTGATTCCCCGGGGCAGTGCCCGGTTGATCCAAGCGGTCGTACAAAATGCCACTGTGCCGGTGATCGAAACTGGTGCCGGCAACTGTCATATTTATGTGGACAAGGCGGCGGACTTGCAGATGGCTGAGAATATCGTGGTCAATGCTAAAGTGCAGCGGCCGTCAGTGTGCAACGCCGCCGAGAAACTGTTGATTCACCAGGATGTTGCCAAGGAATATTTGCCGGTGTTGGCAAAAGCTTTGCGCGCCCATGGCGTCGAACTTCGCGGCGACGAGCGGACCCGGGCGATCGTACCGGATATGGTGGCGGCTACCGCGACAGATTGGGATACAGAATACAATGATTTGATCATGGCGGTGAAGGTCGTGGATTCTTTGGACGACGCGATCCATCACATTAACACGCACAACACGAAGCATTCTGAAGCGATCATTACGAATGACTATGCCGCCAGTCAGCGTTTCTTACAGCGGATTGATGCGGCGTGTGTTTACGTGAATGCGTCCACCCGGTTTACGGATGGGTTTGAGTTTGGGTTTGGTGCGGAGATCGGGATTAGTACGCAGAAACTGCATGCGCGGGGACCGATGGGACTGGCGCAGCTGACGACAACTAAGTATGAGATCCGGGGAGACGGGCAAGTACGGGCTTAATCTGCCACCCGTCAATGAAGCATTTGGTTTTACGATGAGCATGTTCCTGGCGATCAATACCGATTTCGCTGAAGTTTTTGAAGGATCTTTTCTGCCCGAAAAGCCCAACGGTTCTCCTCGATGATCGGATGCAAGTCATGTTTACCCGCCAAGGCATCGGCGATTTGCTGGGGACGCAGTGCCACCATATTCTTGGGTAACGCAGTCGGCGCAAAATACGCCAGCTCCTTTGTTTCCGGTCCGCTGCGCACCATTTGACCACCCTGGATCGTGACGACAAAAATCGACTGTTCGTCTTCGTGCAACAACCGAAAATACGTCCCCACCAGGTGATCAATGGTCACGTTGAGTCCAGTTTCTTCCCGGACTTCCCGGCGCACACCAATCTCTGGCAGCTCGTTTTCCTGCAAAGTACCACCAGGTAAATCCCACAATGGAAAATCTCGCCGCCGGACCAGTAATACTTGGCCGGTGTCATTCAAAATCACACCAAACGCGCCCCGTGTTGGCAAATTCAAACCTTCTTTCCGATCGTCTATACCGACTGCTTCTTGCTGTCAGTATAGACGATTTTTGGGTGGGGACGAAGTTTTTGAATTATTCCTTCTCGCTGGCAGTCACGAAAATTTTTATTCGAAGGTAAAAAAAGTCTTCTCTGCAGATGGGAGAAGACGTTTTTCGTGGTTTTTTGATTGACTCAGTGAACGACATTATCGCCATCAGAAGTGTGTAAATAAAGATGGTTCACAGCGGACGTGTTGTGCGTCAGAGTGCCATTTTCTTTGTGCTGGCCAAACAACGCATTGTCATCGCCGCCTTGAACTGTATACCCGTCCTGCCGGTTCGCGCCGCTCACCGTGTTGTCCCCATCAGAATTGCTGACTTTGACCATGTGTTGGAAAGTGCTGCTGTTCGCCGTGAAGTCCCCGTCGGACAAGTTGGCTGTCCCGTGATCAATGGTCGTATGCTGCAGGTCAACATCCCCATCGCTGGCCGTGATGGTTGCCTGACTCAGCAGGCTATTGCGCATCGTCATATCGCCATCGCTATTTTTCAGCGTGGCCCGAGCCGAGGCTTGAACGCGATCCAGAACCGTGTCGCCGTCACTGGTGGCAATCGTGAGATGCTGCGTGTTTTGATCCACCAAATGCACGTCGCCGTCCTGACTATGCACAGTGATGTCGCTGAGCTTCGTCTTTCGCGGTACGGTGATGATAATTCGTTGATTGGTATTCCAAGAAAAGATACCAATGAGCGGTGTGCGGTTGTGGGGTTGGCGAATGGTCAACTCGCCGCCCCGCACCGTGGCCGTGAAGTCCTGACGGTTATGCCCAGCTGTTTCCACCTGGAACTTTTCACCTGTTTGAATCGTGATGTCCCCAGCGGCCAGGTCGGCAGAAATCTTGGTGAACGCCCCCACCGTCCGCACCTGTTTGCCGGTGGTGTTGATTTCGGGCTGACCATTACTGCCAAAAGCGACGCTGCGCAACCCGCCGTGGGCGATCCCGATGCCTGCCAGGATGGCGCCAATAATCAAGAAGAGCAGTCCTGTTTTCATCAATTTCTTCATGCTGCGCCACCGCCTTCAACTGGTTTGTGCTGGAACGTGATTTTGCGGTAAATAAACGTGGCAAAACCGCCGATTACGTGCGCAGATGCGCGGGTAAGCTGGCGGCAGAAGGGAAACAGCAGTAGAGCAAGCCCAACCCCGGCCAAACCGAATCCGATGTAAGTGAGAGCCATAAAGTAATTGGCCCACAGGAGGCTGATTCCGATATAAAGGCCGGCCAGACCCACACCGGCCCCCGTCAAAATCAGAGCACCCACTGCCACGATGGCGGTAAAGGCTGTCGAAGCCAGGATTAACAGGCCGGAGAGTAAAAGGACCGCTACAATAATCACCAAAGGTAAGGATAATGGTGCCGATAATACGGCTAAGACGATGAGCCACACCATATGGGCATTCTTTTGATATCGCCGTTTGGGCGCGGTCACGGGTTCCGCTGCTTCTTCGATGGATTTATCCGCCAACAAATGGGCGGCCAACTGTTTAGGCGTGCCCAGCCGCTGAATCACCAACGTACTATCGGTGAGTCCGGCATCCTCAACATATTCTCGATAGTAATCCAACGCACTGGCCCGGTCATCCGGCTGCATGGGGCTGAGCGCTTGTTCTAATGCAATAAAATATTGATCAATCGTCATGATTGTTGGACTCCTTCCCCGGCAAAAATGCAGTACCAGTGGGACTTAAAATACCATCAATGCTGGTTTTATACTCTTGCCAATCCCCTAATATGGTCGTTAACGCTTTTTCTCCCGCTGGGGTAATTCGATAGTAGCGGCGGTTGCGGCCTTGATAAGATTTATCGTAGGTATCCAGCAACCCCGCTTTTTGCAACCGGCGCAGAACCGGATACATGGTGGAGATTGAAATCGGGACGGCGCTGGCAATGCGATTCGTAATAATGTAGCCGTACATGTCCTCTTGCCGAATCAGCGCCAGGACCATACCGTCCAGCAGTTCACTGCTGACTTGGATACTCGTCGCACCCACCTCCTTCTTACTTACGGTGCAATACTATATGAGATATAATATAATGTCAAGAATAATCGAAGCTTTTCGTCACCATGACACTCCAAAAAAGGCACCTGTTTCTTTTCACCCTTTTCTTCCCCAAATCCACGCCATTTTCAGAAAACTAGTGTATACTGGAAGTGAGCCTTGATTGAGTGCTCACTCAAAATGTGGGAGGATGTGTTAACGCATGGCGAGAGTGCAATACTTTGATTCTTATACCCAAGACATGGTGGCACTGCCTCCAGTCGACACGCCGGATCCGCGGGCGTTATCGCGGGAATACAACCCGACCGTGTATGCGGCAGCCAAGGCATTTGCGGAGTTGCTTTGTCGGGGAGCACTACATGTGCGCGTACAAAATGAACAGGTCTTAGACCCTTATCGGGGGCAGGGCTACTTTCTTTATGGCAATCACACCCAACCCATGGGGGATGCCTTTTTACCCATGCTGCTGGCCAAGGGCGTTCCAGCGAAAACGATCGCCAATGTAGCCAATTTACAGGTACCGATCATCGGTCCGTATATTCAGGCCGGTGGTGCATTGGTGGTGCCGCCGGATTTGCACCGAATGCCTGCATTCTTGCAAACCGTCACAGCCTGTATTCAGGCTGGCGAACCAGTGACGATTTATCCCGAAGCCCATGTGTGGCCGTATGACACACAAATTCGACCGTTCAGCCGCGCAGCTTTTCATTATCCGGTGACCTTACAGGTGCCCAGTTTCGCGATGACCAGTACGTATCAAGCGCGGCGGCTGGGGACAAAGCCGAAGATCACAGTTTATCTGGATGGCCCGTTTTGGCCCGATTCTACTCTGTCCACCCGCCAAGCTCAGCAGCAATTGGCCGATACTGTTCATGGTCAAATGGTGAAGCGCGCGGCGCAGTTCAGTACGTATGCCTATATTGATTATCGAAAGCGGGTGACATCTTGAATATTCTCTATTCTGGTGATGCGCGCATCGGTGATGGGGTGCTCACGTCCTTATTATCTTTGTTAAAAAATGTCTCGGCACCGTTGCACGTCTACATTTTGACGGCGGAGATGACCGTCGCCGATCACCAGTATCGGCCCTTAACTGACCAGCAGGCGGCCTTCTTGAATCATTTGGTCAGTCAGCAGCGACCAGGCAGCGATGTGACTAAAATCGATATCACCGACCTGTTTGACCAACAGCTGCCAGTCGCCAATATGGCCACCCGGTTCACGCCCGGCTGTATGTTGCGGCTGTATGCCGACGAAGTACCGCAACTGCCGGATCGGCTGCTTTACTTGGACAATGATGTATTGTGCCGCCAAGACTGCCAAACATTTTATCAGCAGTCCCTGGCCCACACGCAACTCGTTGGCGTTCTGGATCACTATGGCAAATGGTTCTTCCATCATCGCTGGCGCCCCTTCGACTACATGAATTCCGGTGTCCTGTTATTGAACATGCCGGAAATCAAACGGACGGGCTTGTTTGCGGATTGCCGCCAGCGAATGCAAACCAAAAAAATGTTCATGCCGGATCAATCGGCCTTAAATAAGCTGGCCACTACGAAGCGGCTGGCGCCGACCCGGTACAACGAACAGCATTCATTAAAACCCAATACCGTTTTTCAGCACTTCAGCACGACTCTGCACTTATTTCCCAAATTCCATACCCAAACCGTGAAGCCCTGGCAACCAGAGGCCATGCACCAAATTCTCCATGTGCATGCCTACGATGATATTTTACAGGAATACACTGCCCTGGCCCCGCAACTGAAAGGAAGCAATCTGCATGACTGAAACCACGTTACCGATTTTCTTCTCCATTAACGATGCTTATGTCCCCTGTTTGACGGTCGCCATTCATTCCCTGATTAACCACGCCCACTCTCGCCACCATTATCAGATCATCATTCTGCACCAAGGCCTGCAACCGGAAAACCAGGCGGCCCTCAAAGCTCTGGCCACCAATCAGGTATCGATTGAACTCCTGGCCATGGACGAAAAGCTAGAAAACCAAATCAACGACGAGAGTAATAAGCTGCGGGGAGATTATTTCACCTACACGATCTACTTCCGGCTATTCATCGCCGATATGTTTCCCCAGTTCGATAAAGCACTATACTTGGACGCCGATGTGGTGGTGCAAGACGACATCGCTGATCTTTTCAGCACCGACTTGGGTAATCATCTTTTTGGCGGCGTATCCGATGCCTTCATGGGCAGCGATCCGGCCATGGGGCATTATGCTGAGGCGGCCGTGGGTGTGCCGATCCACGACTACATCAATTCTGGTGTGTTGCTAATGAACTTGGCGGCACTGCGCCGGGAACGGTTCAGCCAGCATTTCTTAACATTACTGCACAAGTATCATTTTCAAAGTCTTGCCCCGGATCAAGATTATTTAAACGCCATGGGTCACGGCCGAATCCTTTACCTGCCGGCCAACTGGAATGTGCAGGCCCGGGCGACAGGAATCCCGGCGGAAGAGACTCATTTGGTCCACTACAATTTATTCCGCAAGCCTTGGCGTTACGCCGATGCCGCCTATGGTGATTACTTCTGGAACGCGGCCCAAGATCTTGATATCTGTGCGCAGCTGACCGCCGTCCGAGACGGTTATTCTGCCGTCCAGCGCCAAACCGACGAAGCCAAGCTGGCGCATTTGGAAAAATTGGCCTGTGATATCCCGAAGCAGCACCCGAGTTTTCGGGAGATTCAAGCAGCCACTGAGGAAGTGACAGTATGATTGCCCAATTATTTGCCCCCAGTGATCGGGCCCCGGTCATCGAGAATATTGAAAAAGCGGTGGCTTCCGATCAATTCAATCGCAAAGTGGAGACCGATGATCCCAACATCTCTAATACTAAGGAAAAACAGCTGTTGGCGGATTATGTTCAAAATCTGCAGACTTGGTCTTATCGGGTGAACAATTTGACCGCCCGTACCGCCATGAACGCGGCCGCCCGCATCATTACCCGGGATATGCCCATTGATGGTCAGGAAAACCTGGCCAAAATCACCGGTGGTGCCATTGTCACCAGCAATCACTTCAGCCCCATTGAAAACATGCTGGTCCGCCGCGGCATGGGCATGCATCGGCTGTACATCATCAGCGAAGCCACCAATTTCTTCATGGATGGCTGGCTGGGTTATCTGATGCGCTACGCCGACACAATTCCCATCAGCAAGGACCTGCATTATGCAGGCATTACGCTGCCGGAGATGTTGAAAAAGCGGCTGGATGCCGGTGCCCGGGTCCTAATTTATCCTGAACAGGAAATGTGGTTCAATTATCGCAAACCCCGTCCGCCTAAGCGTGGGGCTTACTTCTATGCGGCCCAGCTGCAGGTGCCGATTATTTCCTGTTTCGTGGAGATCGCCGATATGCCCAAACAGTTGACCGATCAATTCAACGAAACCCAATATCGGCTGCATATTCTGCCACCGATTTTTCCGGATACCAGTCTTTCCCCGCGGGACGACAGCCTGCGAATGGAAGCCCAGGATTATGCCCAGAAAAAAGCCGCCTACGAAAAAGCGTATCAGCGGCCGTTAGACTATGATTTTTCTCCAGCAGATATTGCCGGGTGGACCGGCCGTTTGGCGGTGCAGCATGGCCGAAACTGACTTGCAGCTGTTCCGCGACACCGGCATGCTTCAGGGCATGACCACGAAACAAATCAGCATTATCGCAGCGGCGGTGGATGTCTTTGCCGAGAACGGCTACGCTAATTCCAGCACAAAAGAGATCGCCAAACGCGCCGGCGTGGCGGAAGGTAATATTTTCAGTACCTTCACCAATAAGCGCGGCTTGCTCCACGCGATTATCGATCCGGTCAGCCAGTCGCTTTTCCCCCAGGCAGTGGAAAATCTGGTTCAAGGTAAGCTGTCCACGCACTATGCCACCCTGGCCGACTTTTTGAACGGAATCGCGTGGAACCGCATTGATTATCTGCGCCAGAATAGTAAAGTGATCAAGATCTTCGTGGCGGAAGTCTTTTACGACGAAAAGCTGCGGCAACGGTTCATCAGAAACTTCCCGATCAGTTACTGGCTGCGGTTTGATCATCAGTTTAGCCAGTTGAAAAGGGCGGGCCAGCTGGTGCAGTGGCCGAATGCTCAGATTGGGTCGACGATGGCGGGAATCATTGGCGAGGTGTTCTTGGGCTACTTATTTTTCAAGCAGCCGCTGACGGACGCGACGATTCAGCGGACGATCGATACGTTAGTGCTGGTATTGACGCCAAAATAAAAAGCAGGCTTGACGCAGAAATACGCCAAGCCTGTTTTTTAGTGGATCCCAAACGCTGGATCGTAATGAAGACGACCGTGCACATCAGTTAGAGCACCTTCCATTAACGGTTTGATCATGAAATTCTCGTCTGCTACCGTAAATGGGGCTGTGATTTTGTACTGACTGGCCGGAATAAAGCCAAAGCGACCGTAGTAGCCTGGATCGCCCAGGACAGCGATGGCCCGTAAACCATCACCGAAAGCCATGGCTTCCAGATACATGATCAACGCTGTCCCGAGGCCCTTGTTTTGGTCTGCAGGTAAAACACTGACCGGCGCCAGTACCCAGACGGGCCAAGCCTGGCCACTTTCAGCGACGACTTGGGCCTTGCTCAACATGGCGTGGCCGACCACAGCTTGGTCGTCGTTTACCGCCACGACATCGTATTCTGGACGGTAGGTTTCCCCAGCCCGCAGTTTCTGCACCAACTGAGCCTCATTCCCGTCACTGTGGGCGGCTTGGGCAAAGGCCGCGGTGATAACCGCTAAACTCTTTTGCGCGGTGTCGGGCGTGACCGGTGTAATTTGCAAAATGACTCACGCTTTCTGATTAGGTTTCTTCTCCATTGTACCCGTTTGGACAGCGGCCTGAGAATCCTGGCGCCATTGACGATACATGATCACGCCAAAAGCCACGGTGAGGACCAGTAAAATCAGCTCTGTGGCCACCGTGCCGATGGCTTGGGCCTGGCTGAGTGCTGGAACAAAATCCACAACGGCATGGACCAGGATCGGCACGCCCACCCAATAGAATTTCTTACCAGTGCGGACAAAATGCCACACGAGGATGGAAAAACCGATCTGTAGGATTAACGCCATGATGCGCTCTGCTAACGCTAAAGAAAAGAGACCGGCCGCACCACCGGTTAATTGTTTCACTGTGCTGGCCAGTAACGGATACTTTTGCAAAAAGGCGGTTGGACCGGTTTGATTAATGGTGAAAGACAACACCAGCGTGGATAAAGTGGAGAAGCCGCCGATGATCACCATTTCGATCCCGCCGTGGCCGAGGCCGTATAGGAGCGGAGTGCCGGGGCGCTGGAGCCGGTCGACACCTTTCTTCATGATGTGACGCATCCCGAGCCAGCGACCGATTTCTTCGAACACGCCGGCTAGCAAAGCACCATAAAGGGCATACAGCCACGGCGTGTTTTTGAAATTGGCGGCGATGCCCCGGAATGGAGTCTCTAGCAGCATGGCAAAGAGGATATAGACCACCAGGCCGACACCCACGGTCGCCCAGCTGTCGACGGCGGGATGGCGGTGAATCCACCAGAATGCGGCGCCGACGGGGATGAGGATGGATAATGCGATGGTGACGATTAAGATTGTTAATGTGGCTGATGTGACCATGACTTTTTCTCCAATCGCGGGGCTGGGACAAAATTTGGGTGGTAAACTGCCGTGCCAAAGCTGCGCAATCTGCGGCTGAAATGGGCTGGAACGCTGTGACGGCGGTTTGAGCCCGCAAAGTGCGCGGTCTCAAACACGCCTAACGTCATCAGTGGCCAAAACCGGGCCACTGTGACGTTTCCACAGCTGAGCCCATTTCAGCCTCCGATTGCTCCGCATTGGCACTACACTCATCATGATTCAAAATTTTGTTGCAACCCAAATTATTGTTTTCAGAATACCATACCCATACTGGAGTGCAAGGGAGGTATTAGACCCAGTAGGTGCGGCCGTCGCGGGTGCGCTGGAGGAAGCCGTATTCGATTAGGTAGCGGCGTACTGTGACGTAGTCGGCAACATGTTGTTGCAAGATTTCGTTGACTGCTTGTTCGGAATAATTTTTCTGGGGCGCAAAGTCTTCGCTGAGTTTTGCCAGGAGGACGAGCTTGCGTTTCTCCTTACTGGGCCAGGTGCTGATCCAGCCCTTTTCATCCATCAAGTTCTTGAGAATCTGTTGTTGCTCTTTCGGGGTGATGTCGTAGCGCTCATCTAACTGAGTGGCACCTGGGTGCGGTAGAAGTGTTTCTTTCTGACCCGCATGCATATTGTTCAAGACAGCGAGAAAGCGGGTGGCTTGGCGTTCTTTCTCCCGCAGCTTGAAGCGATGGTTACGGACGGTCGACGTGGAAATACCCATACGCTGAGCGATTACGGTATCGGTTAACCCCTTGGCTTGCAGTTGTAAAATATCGAATTGAGCTTGGGCCAGTCCCAGACTTTCCCGGCCCTGGGCAAACAACGCCGCCAAGGCTCCTTGGTGGACTCGGGCTAAGTGGGCCTGCATGGCCAATGGCGCCGTCAATAAGTCCTGGTCCTGGGGGTAGACCACCCCAATGCGGTAAGTCTGATCGCAGTACAAGCAGTGCAAGACTTCACCAATCTGTGTATAGCCTTGCTGATAATCCTTCATAGTATAAACGGTATGGTTATCCATCGTTTGTCCCTCCAACGTTTTTCCATTTTGTTTAAAGGATAACACAATTTTTTCCTGCAAACAAATTGATTGATCGTTTGCGTAAAAACAAACGGTTTAATCATTGCGTGGGAGCACAAGCTGGCCTACACTTTCAGTATGTACTTTGAAGGAGGAGATATTCCGTGTCTGAACGTATTGCTTTATTGGCGGATGTCCACGGCAATGCCACGGCCCTAGAAGCGGTGCTGGCCGATGCTAAAGCCCATCACGCCACCCGTTACTGGTTTTTGGGCGACATGATTTTACCCGGACCCGGGGCCGACAATTTGTACGACATGTTGGCTGATGTGGGAACCGATGTGATTTTGAACGGTAATTGGGAAGAGGCTTTCTTCGCTGCTTTGGCCGGTGCAATTTATCCCAATGACCCTTCAGATGTCTATTTCGTTCGGTTAAGCGAGTATTTGCAAACCCGTTTGTCCCCGGCTTTGCTGGCAACCATGAAAAAAAGACCTGTGGCGACGGTCCAAAAAATTGGTCCGTTAACCATTGGTCTTTCCCATAATTTGCCTCATCATGCGGGCGGCAACGCGCTTTATCCGGATCAGCCCCAGGATCATTACGACCACTTGTTTGATGCCCCTCATCTGGACGTGGCCATCTTTGCCCACATCCATCAGCAACTCCTGCGGTACAGCAGCCAAGGCCAACTGATCATCAACCCCGGTGCAGTAGGCCAAGCCTTTGATCCCTGGGCATCGCTGTCCACGGATCATCGCGCCCAGTATGCCCTGCTGGATATCGCCGCCAATGGCGTCAACCAGGTGGATATGCGCCGGGTGCCTTATGATGTAGACAAGGAACTGGCCGTAGCGAAGGCGGCGGATTTGCCCTACTTTGAACTTTACGAAAAACTGCGCCGTACCGGTAAAACCTATACCCACAACGATCCCGTGTTAGCCAAGATCAATGCCGCCCATGGGTATCGCCAAGATGTGATCGAGTTTTCTCATCATTTGGACGATCCCCAATAGTTAATCTCGTTTGGGCAAAAAGCGCAATTGGCGACGAGCGCGATGGCGATTGACCCGCCGAACCAGTCCCCGCGGCCAAGTCCTAAAGGGAACGGCCAAGTCGTATTTTTGCCGCCAGTGGGCCAGATCCGCGGCAATTTGCTGACGGCTCCAAAAGTCATAGTCGTGTTGCACGTACACCAGGGCATCTCGAATATCCTGGTCATCATTGCCCCGCCAGCGATCAGGCATAATAAACTGGGCGCGGGGGCGCGTTGAAAATCCGCGCTTTTGCCGTTGGACATAAATAATGCGGCCTAATCCCATTGGCGGGATGGTTTGGGACGTATAAGGACCCAGGGGATACACGATGAGTGCGCCCCGCAAATATTGGGTGGCAGCATCCAAGCCGTGATCGATTGTATATTGTCGCAGTGCACGTTGAAGATCGGTGGAAAACGTCATCCAGAAATAACGCCTTTTCCCGTGTCCATCCAGCCCCTCAATCTTGACGTTGTACCGATTCTTAGTAGTCACACTGCCTCGCCCCCCGCTCCTGCTGTATGTTAACTCTGGCAGGCCGGGGAAATCTTGTCAACTGTGAAAAAAATTCGCAGCGAATATCGATTGCTTAGGAAAACGCGGGACACCAAATAGAACCGACGCCGACCAAGTTCTAATGGGTATCGGTTCTATTTATTGGCCGCTTCTTAATGTGTCTTAGCATGTGTGGAACGAATCTGATAGTGCCGAAAAACGTATTGGAACGCCACAAGTAGATACAGAAACGTCACGGCGAGGCTGATGGTCCATGCGAGCACGCCGTTAATGCCTATTGTTGACAATAGCTTATCAACAGCGCCGAATGCACAAAAACCTAAAAAAAACACCAGTGTCAAAATCAACTGGCCTTTACGTTCTGGTCGCATACAAATCACCTTCTATATGTATTACTCGTAGCCTAAAGCAGGCCCATCTTTCAGTCAACCATCGAGAAATCCGCCTCATTCCGCTATGTCTCCATAAAAGCCGTTATTTTATACAGGCCATTATTTCCCATAATTGGTATAGAGCCACCATAATTCCTGATTAAAAACGACCACTCATGTTGTTTATCCGTTTGTGTTGCGCATAGACGCGGCAAGAATGTGACAACAATGTTAGTTTTCCGTTCAAAAAATAGGCGTACCCCCGAAGGAGTGCGCCAATGATACATGATTGAGTGTCTCACGGAGGGAATCGATCACCCGTTTTCCGAAAGTGCATAAACTTTTCCGCCTGGTGTACGCGCAATTAACGAATCAAATCCTGCTCCGGATGTTGCAGTACCTGTTCAATATCCGCCAAGCTAGCCGCTGGCGTATCATCGTAGGTACTGTGGGCCAACACATCATTGATGATGGCGATGGCCAATGTCCGCTCTGCTTCCCAGCCTTGTTCCCGGCCAAAGATAATCCCCGCGGCATACGCATCACCGGTCCCAATACGGTCCAGGACCTGGACGGGATATTGGTTGGAATAACGAACTTCGGTCGCATCTGCCCAGAATCCGGTGATGGTGCCCTGCCCATGGTCTTTACCCCGCTGCACCCCGGCAAAACCACTGAGATCATAATCGGCAACGAACCGCTGATACAAATCTTCGTTCGTCGCCTCTGCCGGATAGTCCAGTAGCGCCGTCAGATCCCGGCGGCTGCCGAAGACAAAATCGCACAACGGCAAAATTTGGCGATACGCCTGGCGGATTTCATCATGTCCGCGTTTTTCATTCAAGCTCGGCCGAAAGTTAAAGTCAAAATAGACCCGCTTTCCTAGAGTTTGTGCTTGCCGAGCTAACATGAGTGCCGCGGTCCGGGTGGCCGGAGTCAGACTCAGCGAGATACCGCAAATGTGAACGGCATCCACACGTGTCAGGGCCGTGGTGAAATCATAGGCGGCTGCTTCTGCTTGACCAAAGCTGGACGCACGCCGATTTTGATACGTGACATAAGTCGGCCGCGCCCCAAAGCCCAATTCCACGAAGAATGATCCCAGATGGTCGCCCTGCAGGCCGATAAAATCGGTGTGCAGGCCCTTTTGCCATAGGCCTGCCAACGCCGCTTGCCCCAACCGGTTGGCGGGAAGTTGACTGATCATGTAACTCTCCGCGCCCAACTGGTGCAAACTGCTTAAAATATTCACGCCGGTACCGGTATAACTGCTTTGCAGCATATTATTCTGCGTCAGCAATTGATGCTCCGGCACCGTGAGCCGTAACATAATCTCCCCAAACGCTGCAATCTTCATGATTTTCGCTTCCTAACCCAGCACTTTTTGGACAACGCTGAATAACTGCGCCACATCCTCTGGCCGAGTGTTGCCGGTGGCTTTATCAATGATCGAGCTGTACACGTGGGGAATAATTTTCGCCACGCCCGCATCCACAGCTACCTGTAACACGGTTTCGAAATTCTCTAGATCCAGCCCGCCGGTGGGTTCCAACGCAAAGTCCGCTTCCGCGCAGGCTTTCGCCACAGCCTTGAATTCATCCAAATGGGCCAGCCCGCCCATGGGAAAATACTTCACAGACGATCCGCCCATATCCTTGATCATGGCAATCGCGGTCGCCACGGGTACGTTACCCGCCGCCGTTTGACTGCTCAAGGGACCTGTCGCCACATTCACGACACCTGGCGTCCCTGTAGGTGAAACCAGGGCGTTAATGAAGGTCTCGTTTTCACCCAGCAAGGCGCGGGTGGCGCCGACGCCGGTGAAGACCTGATTCACGTGCTGGGGCTTGATGGCCGCACTGACCCGGGCCACCATCGCGCTTTGGCGCGGATCACCGGCACCCAGGCCGACAGAGACCGCATTATGGATTGCATCTTGATAAATCCGCATATCGTTGATGGCTGCTTCATCTGTGGCATAGTTTTTCGTCAACACACCCAAGACAATATGCCCATCAGCGGCGTCATAACACGCTTTGGCATTCACGACCGAATTAGCCAGTACGTTCAAGGCCACGCGGTCATGGTAGAAATTCGGTTGTAAGTCGCTCATCAATTTTTCTCCTTTGTGATAATGGTTTGAATTTGATCCACAATTTGCTGCAATTCTTCTTCCGTCAACGCCCGGGGATCGATTTCAAGAATCCCTTCGTTCACCCGATAAGCGCGCACATAAATGGCTGGGTTACCGTCACGTAAAGCATCCGCCAACTTCTCCGGCGCAATCACTTGGGGATCAACTTTAAGGCTGGCCCGGAAAATATCCCGGCCGGCACTGTCTTGGACGATATTGGCGGTGATCCCGTGAATAGCATTGAGCTGGCTGATCAGCGGTGTCAGTTGCTGTTTCATCGTGTCGCCGGATTTGGGCGGGACGGTCGTGTATTCGTCCAGGGCGGCGACTAGACCAAGAATATTTTCTTTCCCAATCTTCATCGCCCGACCGATGCCTTGTCCCTGCATACGGACCCAGTCAATGTATTGCTGGCGGCCGACCACAAAGCCAGACGTCGGACCGGAGAAAGCCTTGGTACCGCTGTAAATCACAAGATCCGCACCGGCAGTAATGTATTCGTGGAGATCTTCTTCCGCTGCCGCATCAATAATGATCGGCACGTGGCGAGCATGAGCGGCCGCGATTGCTTCGCTGGCCGTGAGCATACTCTTTTGGACGGCATGGTGGCTCTTCACGAATAGGACGGCCGCCGTTTGTTCAGTGATCATCATGTCCACCTGTGCCGGGGTGCATTCGTTGGCATAACCGGCATGGACCACTTGGCCACCGGCCATTTCGATCATCAGACTTTCTGGTGCACCGTAGTTGATGTCTTGGCCCAGAGGCAGAACGATTTCACGGCGGCTCAACGTCGGTTCAAAGGGGTGAAACACATGGTGCATGCTGCCTTGGCCAATCAAAGCAGCGACAGATTGCACGATGCCGGCAGAGGCAGAGTTCACGATGATCCCGGCTTCGGCACCCGTTAACTGCGCAATGTACTGGCCAGTGGCCTGACTCAGCGCGGCGATTTCAAAGAAGCGCTGGGCGCCTAACTTTTCCCCTGCGACCACGGCATCGGACAATGTCGATGCCCCAAGAATGGTCATCTTACCATCTGCATTGATTACTTTTTTTAAACCGAATCGCGTATACGGATCGAAATTAGTGTTTGTCAAGAGCGTAAACCTCCCCGCCGACAATGGCGTATTCTGGTTGCAGATAATGGTTGGTGGTGCGCTGATTACCATCGGAGTCGGTCAGCGTCTTGGCGCCATTCTTGTCTTGGAAAATAGTGATGTCGGCATCAAAACCGGGCGCTAACTGTCCCTTACCGGCCAGGTGGAAATTAGCCGCCGGGGCGGTGGTGATCATATCAATCACGGTGGGCAGCGAATAGCCGATCAGGCGCATTTTATCCAATGTTGTCGCCATATCGTAAACCGGTCCATTCATCCGGTTACGGGAATAAATGTCCGTACTGATCGAGGTGGGATCCAGCCCTACCGTGAAAGCAGTCGCGGCTGTCTTGAAGTCCCAACTATCGGTGCCATGACCAACGTCGAAGATCACGCCGCGCCGGTATGCCGCAAACACAAAGGTCTTGACGTTGCCGTCCGCATCCAAGATGCCGTTGGTCTTCCCGTTATACGCATGGGTCAGAATGTCATCCTGACTCATCAGTGCCAAGATATCCGATAACTCCGGTGGATTGGCCCCCACATGGACCATCAAGGGCATATCTTCCAGAGTGGCTTGAATTTCTTTGGCCCGCTGCAGCGGAATCACGCCGTTTTCTTTGACGACGGAGTGCGAAATCCGGGCTTTCAAACCGACAATAAACCCCGGTAAATCAGCCACCGCCGCCTGCATCAGAGCCGGTTGAATCTTTGTCAGATCACCCAGCTCGTTTTGTGCCGGAATCCCAGTCTTCGCAATGTTCAACATCGCAAAGACATTGGTTTTCTTAGCTCGGGTGATTTGATAAAAGTCACGGATGTTGTCCGCCCCTGTAGAGCCGGCATCAATGACCGTCGTCACCCCGGTTTTGTACCCATCTTCATCGGGATCGTCATAGTAAAGGGTCAGTTTCTCGTAACAGTGGGTGTGATCATCGATCCAGCCCGCTGACACATAACTATTCCGGTGCAAATCGATGGTTTGCGCGGCCTCAACACCGTGTAATTCAGTGTCCACCGCCAAGATTTGACCATTGCCGACGGCGACTTCGATGGGTTCGCCAGTGACTTTTAAACCGTTTTTGATCAGTAATTGTGCTTGCAATGTTAACGTTCCTCCGTTGTTTGTTTTTGAAACTGCGCTTTATCCCAAAAGCCTAATGCCGTTAAAACTTGCGGCCCTTTTCCAGTTTAGCAAAGCTCACGCGATAACGATGGGCGATGGCACTGGCGACGGCGAGTGATACAAAAATCACCAATGGCGCCGCCTGTTTGAAGCCAAACGTGAGCAGCACGCTCAGTAAAATCACGCCGCTGCCGCCAAAGATGAGTTGCCATGGCTTGCGGCCATCAATCCAATGCGCCACCGGCGCAAACTCTGTCAAAGCAAAGATTGCGATCACCGGTATGAAGAATCCCAGTAATACCATCATCAGAACTCACGACTCCTTTTCTGCTAATGCCGCAAGATCGGCTGCTTCCTTATCCAGTTGTTGCCGTTCAAAGGCCTTGAAGAATGGATAGTAAATAGCCAAATCAATAATAAAGTTGAGAATGCCCAGCAGCAATGCCCAAACACTCCAGTTTGTACTGATCCAGGCACCAATGGGGCCCGGGACAGTGAATGGCAGACGAGCCATCATCATGGGAATCAACCCAGACACAGTCCCAATATAAGCAATCGTGGCTGTGATTAACGGCGCGATGATAAACGGAATGGCCAAAATAGGGTTCATGACGACAGGTGCACCGAACATAATTGGTTCATTGATGTTGAATAGTCCCGGTAGAAAAGCCAATTTACCGAGTTCTTTCAAATATTTGGACTTAGAAAACATGAACAAGACGACCAAGGCTAATGTACCGCCAGCCCCGCCGATCCAGACGAACCATTGCAAGAACTGTTCAGTGAAGATTGTGGACAGATGATGGGCACTGGTACCGGCTGTGAATTCGGCCATGTTAGTCGCAATCGATACTTCCCAGAACGGGCGAATTAACGGGTCCATGATCGCAGCTCCGTGAATCCCCATGGTCCAAAACGCACAGATCAAGAAGATCGTCAGTAAGCCGCCCGGTAATGAGTTGCCGACCAGAATGCCCTTCAACGGCATCAAGACGGTGCTCAAGAATGTGGCAATGTTGAAGTTCAAGATGTGCCGAATCACCCAGAACACGATCAACACGGCTGCTGCAGGAAACAGTGCCACAAACGAATTGGAAACTTCTGGCGGTACACCCGCCGGCATCTTGATCGTGATGTTCTTTTCCTTCAAGAAACGGAATATTTCCACCGTGACAATGGCCGTCACGATAGAAGCAAATAACGACGAGGCGCCCAAGTTGGCAATGTTCAAATACCGCCCGGGTTCAATGACGTTCTTCACGCCCTTCAGCACATGAATCGGAGCAGCTGTCGAAACCAGAAACGCCATGGTGGCCAGCAACCCCGAGGTTAAGCCATCCATTTTGTAACTTTGGGCCAACGAAAACGCAATACCGAATACAGCATATAATGCCAACATACCCACAGTGAAACGGAAAGGAATATCAAGAACCTCTTTGTACGGGGCCATGGCCGCCGCAACGGAAGGAATCGGAATATTATTCAAAATCGTGAAGAACGACCCGACGATCGTCAAGGGTAAGGTCCCGATAATCCCTTTACGAATCGCAGTCATATGCCGTTGATTACCCATTTTATTGGCAATCGGCAGCAGCTTGGCATCGAGCCAGGCAATAAGCTTGTCCATAATGAAAACGCCTCCTTGTGTTGTCGTAAACATAATAACATTATGATGTTTGTCGCGCAACAAAAAGTTTTGAGTCTCCAAGATGCATTTGTCTGGCCCCATGATGATTGTTTAACCGTCTTTAATCAGTCGTTCTGACTGCAATTCTACATATTCTGCTCTACGAACACCGCCCATCGTTGCCCTACCACCATGCCAATATCGTTGCTTATTGATTCTTTCTTCCCTGCGGGTGGAGCATTTTAATGCGGCTGTACTTGTGCATGATGATCAGTGAGACAAAAATGGTGACGGCCGGGACCACGACATACTTAATCGGCCATAAGCCCGTGAGCAGTACACTGGCTACAATGGTCACAATTGCTAAAATAATCGTTTGAAACCCGGACAATCGATAAATAAACGCCGGCAATTTGTTCTTCTCAACCAGAAAAACACTCCCCACGATAAACACAAACATCCAAAACACCATCATATAACTCGCCCCTTCCAAGGAGAAGATAACATTATAATCTCATACAGCAAACATTGCCTATACTTCGTACTGAATCTCGTAAGGATGCACTTGCGTGTTGTACACCGCTTCAGAATACTCAACCAACTCATCAAACTGATCAAAGCCGCGCCGAATACGTTCCATTCCCATCGGTTTAGTTATTCGCAACACTTTTTTTGCCTTTGGCGAAACCTCTGAAACTGTGAATTGATCGTCGAACCGTTTGACACTGATCCCAGCAATTTTTAAAACCTGGTACAATGAGTGGTTTTCCAAAAATTGGGCGGAAACTTGTTCAATTGGCACTCGTAAGTAATGTGTAAATAGAATAAACGGCTTGTCATCGAGATAATACACCCGCTCAATGCGCGTGATTTGTCCTTGCGCTTGTTCAAATTCTTGGGGGATGGTGCCCTCTTCACCCACAGAGATGCTCAGTATCTTTTTGGTCAGTTGATTCCCCTCGTACTCCAACATTGCCGAAAAAGAATCGGCTTTTGATAATCGATTAAAGGGACGATTACTGATGACAAATGTGCCTTTACCGCTCTTCTTCTGAAGATAGCCCTCTGACACTAAGATATCAACGGCATTTCTGACCGTAATCTTGCTTACCCCATAATCATCCACCAATTCATTTTCGGTGGGAATCATTTGGCCCACGCCATACCGATCTTGAAAGATTTTATTTTTAATATCATCCGCAATATCGCGATAGAGTACACCGGTTTTTTTCACGGTATCCCATCCCTTCCCATCACCATTGACTACATTAGTTGCAGTATACCACACCACTTTCCACGATTGAGTCATGCCAGTCTCTCGCTGATAGGCCTCTTCATATGGTCTCTAAATCGGGTTTCCTGAATAATACCATGATAAAAGACACCCTCAATGGATGTCTTTTTTCGTATGAGCGCTTCACATTACTTTGTCTCGATCGCTTGATCCTCTAAACTGCCTTCCTGAGCAATCTGTGTCTTTTCAAATGCCCGGAAGAACGGATAGTAGATGGCGAGTGACACCGCAAAGCAGACAAACACCATCAGACACGCAAACCAATTCCAGTTTGTCGTCAGTAAAGCGCCGATTGGTGCTGGAATCGAAAATGGCGGTTTCATCATCATTCGGGGCATCCATCCAATGGCGGTCACCACATAGATGATGATGGTATTCACGATTGGCACCAGTACAAAGGGAATCGCCAATATCGGGTTCATTACGATCGGTGCGCCGAAGATAATCGGTTCATTGATATTGAAAATTCCCGGTAAAATCGACAAACGACCAAGCTGTTTCAAATACTGTGATTTTGAGAAAAGAAACAGGACGACCAACGCTAATGTGGCGCCAGTGCCACCCATCTGGGCATACCACTGGAAAAATTGTTCTGTGAACATATTCGGCAATTTAAATGCGCTCATGCCGTTTTGGAAAAGCTCGGCATTTTCTAAAATGGCTTGATCCCAGAAGGGACGGATAATCGGTCCCATAACCGCATGACCGTGGATACCCATAATCCAAAATAAACAGATAAAGAATTGCGTGACGATCCCGCCAAGTAAGTTATTACCTGTTAGAAATCCCTTCAAAGGGGAAATGAGCGTCGTTAGAAATGCGTTGATATTAATATTGAAAAAATGACGCGGAATCCAGAACAGTAATACCACAAGCAATGTCGGCAACAGTGCTGCAAATGATTCACCAACAACCGGTGGAACACCATTTGGCATTTTAATTTCTAATTTGTGTACCTTGCAAAAGCGATAAACCTCAACTGCCACCAATGATGCGATAATTGCGCCAAACAAGCCTTGCGAACCAAGGGGGGTTAAGGGAATATACCGTCCTGCCTCCACCGCCTTACCCGTCACATCGGTACCCTTGGCGATATTTACGGGAACAATCATTAATAAAGTGGCCAACATTGCTAGGATACCGCCGGTGACTTTATCTAGCTTGTAAGAACTGGCCAGGTAAGCACCGATCGTGTACGCAGCGTAAACTGACATTAGCCCAACTGTGAATCGAAAGGGGACATCCAGAGCAGATAAATATGGGGCAATAAAATCCGAGTATCCAGACACGGGTAAATTCAACAGAATTGTGAAAAACGAACCCACAATAGTTAGCGGCAAAATTGAGATCAAGCCATTCCGAATCGCTTGTAGATGACGCTGGCTCCCAATCTTATTCGCTATCGGCAATAATTTAGCTGACAGCATATCGAAAAGATGCAGCATGATGCTTCCTCCTCATCATTCTTTGGAATATTCAAAACCGTTATCTTCAATCAATTGGTGGAACCAAATACCGGACTTCTTGACTGATTTCTCCCCAGTGTCAAGATCCAGCCGGTAAAATCCATACCGATTTTTGTATGCATTCATCCAAGACCAGCAATCCACAAATGTCCACATGTGATAGCCCAGACAGTGACTACCCTCTTGAATTGCTTTGTGGAGATAATACAGATGCTCCTTCAGAAAATCGATTCGATAATCATCTTGCACCATACCATCTTGAATGAATTGCTCTTCGTTTTGAATACCGATACCGTTCTCGGACACAAACCACGGAATATCTGGGTACTCGTTATCAATTTTCTTAGCGATGTCATAAATTGCTTCGGGATAAATCTCAATTCCCCGAGAAGTGTTCATTCTCCGACCAGGCATTTCGTAAGCATCAAAGAACCATTCTGGAGAAAAAATGCCGTGACGATTTGGTTCTGAATCCCGTGTTTTAACTCGCCGCGGGCGGTAGTAATTAATCCCCAACAAGTCAATTTTGGTATTTCGAATCAGATCAAGTTCGCCCGCAGTGATTTCCGCAGGCAACTGATCATATTGTTTCAAGATACTGACAAGTTCTTCTGGATAACTCCCTTTGAGAATCACTTCATTAAGTGAACGTGTATAGAACAAATCCGCCATGTGGGCTGCTTTCAAATCTGCCGGATTCTGACTGCGCGGATACACCGGGATGACATCCATAATAATGCCAATGTTGGTTGGCAAATGTGTTTGGCGAAAAGCACTAATTGCTTCACAGTGTGCGACCACAATATTGTGCAAAACCTGTGCGGCACGCCGAAAATCGACGACAAACGGATAATGACGATCATGTAAATAGCCTGCTTCAGCGGGAATCATCGGTTCGTTAAAGGTGAACCAAGTGTCGACCAAATCACCAAACTGTTCAAAGCAAACTTCTGCATACCGTCGATAGGCCGCGATGGTGTCCTTGTTTTCCCACCCACCCTGTTCTTGTAGATACATCGGCAAATCGAAATGAAACAAATTGACAAAGGGCTTAACACCCGCATCTCTCATTCTCGCAAAGACATCACGATAAAACTGAACAGCTGTCGCATTAACATGACCAGAGGCATCTGGAATCAATCGCGACCACGAGATTGATGTGCGCAGTGAATTTAGTCCGATGCCTTGCATTCTTTGAATATCATCCTGGTATTCTGCGTAGAATCGTGACGTATCTTGCGTTGTCACGCCATCATAAAACCGATTATTGAATACCCGGGAAGAATAGTCCCAAATGTTGTCGCCTTTGCCATCTCCCGGCACTGTTCCTTCAGATTGCGTCACGCTGGTCGCTGCTCCCCACCAAAAGTCTTTTGGAAACTTCATCATTGTCATTGTCGTGACCAACCTCCTCATTGACTTGAATACAACATAACAATATAATGTAAGCGCGAACAAGTCTAGCCGTTTTCGGGTTTCTGTCACATGTCATTGTTCCTTGTTCCGTGTGTCAACAATAAAACACACCGTGACAAAAAATGGAGGAAAAAATGCTATTCTTAGACTCTACCCCTCAACTGGGCCCCCTAGATCTGGAGATACTAGGGTATGTGACTAATCATCTCGCGCTTATTCCTTATCTCCCAATTCGGACGCTGGCGTCAAAAACGCACACCAGTACCGCGTCAATTCTACGCTTCTGCAAAAAGTTCAGCTGTTCTGGCTACGGTGAGTTTAAGGTCCGGCTTAAATTATATTTGGAAAGGGAGAACGTCAAATCAGAAATTGATAACCACATTGACGAATACTCGGAGTTTCTTTCGTCAACGCGGAATACTTCAACGACAGATGCAGTCAACAAAGTCGTTCAAATACTGCGGACAAAGGAGATCGTTCTTTTCCTTGGTGCGGGGACCTCTGAAACGATTGCGCAATATGGATCGCTCTATTTTGCCAACTTATCCATTCCCGCATTGAAAATTTCAGACCCGTCCAATTATCCGGCCAATATGTTTTCCGCCGACCTTTTGGAAAAGGCCTGTTTCGTTGTGATGTCGATTAGTGGTGAAACCAAAGAGATTATTGAGTATTTAGGTCACATCCGAGAAAGCCGCACAACCATTGTTTCCATCTGCAACTCCGACGCCTCAACAATTGCCCGCATGGCGGATATTAATATCCCTTACAACATCACCCGAGAGACCGTCCAAAAAAGCCTGCGCGATCCAGAGAAGGAAACTGAGATTACGTCGCAATTGCCTGCGTTATTCTTGCTTGAAAAAATTGCTCGAGAGTACAACAAAAACTGAGCAAACACAGTCACGTCTTGACGTTCAATCACTGATTGAGTACACAAATTGTTGCTTACTCTGTGTTGGTTTGTCAGAACAGGCGCATAAGTTGAATTTCACCAAGTAATCAGTGTAATGTTACATAAAGGGTACACACCATAAACAATGTTCTAAGGGGATTGAAACATGAACGAACACAGAATTTTGCGCGCACTTTGCTACATCTCGGTCCTATTTGCACCTTTCCTGTTTCCATTGATCGTCTGGATCGTGACCGATAAAGGTTCCGCTACCCAGTCTGATGCAAAAACGGCGCTATGGCTGCATATCATTCCGTTCTTAATGACGATTGGTATTTTCTTCTTGGTCGGTGTCGCCGGTTTAGCGAGCAACAGCGTCCATTTCACAGCATTTTTCAGTGTACCTCTGATGATCGTCTTTTTTGTGGTCGACCTTGGCCTGGTCATTTATAACCTATATAAAGGGATCAAAATACTGGCCGAAGCTTAACCCGCAGTGCGTAAAAGACCCATACTGGCAAAAACCGCCGGGTAGGGGTCTTTCTTCACTTCGAGAACATTGCATTCAATGCGGCCAAAATAAAAACAACCCCAATGAAATATGAGAAATACACGCCCAGCAACGAAAACGGTGACGTATTTTTGTTACCGTATTTTTTGATTGACCTAAAATACCGTCTGGCCAAAAACAGTTGCAGTACCCCTAACGCGATAAAGACGACACCAATCAGCCACTTCGACGTGAAAAAGCGCACCACTGCATCCATATCACTCTGCCCCCTCCAAACATCCGTGAACAAAAAGCAATCGTCCTGCCATGCTCAATGTAGAGCAATGGTGGGACGATTGCAATTAATCTGTCTCCGATTTTGTTTACAAATTGACAGCTGCACCGTTCACGGTAATCGTAAACGCCTTGGTGCTGAAGTCCGCCGCCAATTTAGCGGTACGGCTGCCATCTTGGTTTGTCCGAGTGATCATAATTTCATGATCTGTGGGCGTGGCCACATCGATGCTGCCCTCTAAGTCAAAGGCCTCTTCATGATTGCGGAAGGCCAGGAGATTATGCAGCTTTTGCACCACCGGCCGTTCCATTTCCTGATCCACTTCCGCGGCCGTGTAGTAATGGCGATTGATATTGCGGCCTTCTTTGGTCTTTTCCAACAAGTCGAGGTCGTTTTTACCCGCCAGCAGGCCGACGTAATAAACCTGGGGAATGCCCGGTGCAAACATTTGCACCGCACGGGCCAGCAGATAGGCCGCATCGTTATCCCCTAAGGCAGAGTAATACGTTGTGTTGATCTGGTAAATATCCAAGTTGTTATAGGCTGCACTGGAATATTTCCGTTTCACATTGGCACCGACTTTATACAACTCGTTCTTGGTATCGTCTAATTCCTCTGGGGATAAAAGATCCTTAGCGTCCACGACGCCCAACCCATCGTGGGTATCCAATGTGGTGAATTGTTTCATGGGTGAAATCTTCAACCAATGGGCCAATCGTCGACTGTCCCCCCGATACAGACTGTGAAGCAGAATCATCGGCAGGGCAAAGTCGTAACAATAATATCCATGCGCGGCCAGTTTGTGCACGATCGTATAGTGTTCATGAATCTCCGGCAGCAAAGTCACGCCGTGGGGCGTCACGATGTCTTGGAGTTGGCCTAAAAGATCCCAAATTTCTGGTTCCACGAAGAAGTCGTCAGTATCCAATTTTTTGACCGCATAGGCAAAGGCGTCCAGGCGAATGATATTCATGCCGTGGTGAATCAAACTTTCCAGCGTGTCTTTGAAGAACTTCTGGGTCGTAGCACTGCGCACATCCAGATCCATTTGTTCTTCACCAAAGGTGTTCCAGACTTGCCCGGTGGTACCGTCCGCAAAATGGACCGGCGCCACGGGGGCTTTATCCTTACGCTTATAGATCAAATCAATATCTGCTTGGGTCGGTCGACCAGCTGGCCAAAACTTGTCCCAATCTAGAAATAAATCCCGCCAAGCCGAATCGTTATGCCTAGCGACCCAGTCCTGGAACTGTGGCGAGTGACGCGAAATATGATTGACCATGAAGTCGGTCATCAAATCATAGTGCTTCGCCAATTGCTCCACATCAGCCCAAGTCCCTAATGCTGGGTCCACTTCGTCGTACCGTAGTGGTGCAAAACCGCGGTCCCCAGAGGACGGGAAGAACGGCAACAGGTGCACCATGCTTAACGCGTCGCGGTAATGTTTATCTAACACCCCTTGCAGTTCATGGACATTCTTCCCCATGCTGTCTGCATAGGTAATTAACATCACGCCGTTTTTCACTGTATATGCACTCGCTTTCGTTCATAAAGGACACCGCCAAAGGTTGGCAGCTCGTTTGGCTGACCGGCAGTGGTGGTTTGCAACATGACCCGACCGTCAAAATCAGCCACGGCCGCTGGTACCGGCGCAGCATGACCGCTCAAGTTCACCACGACCAAGAACTCTTCGTCGCCATTGACCCGGCGATAGGCAAAGACTTGGTCGTCATCAATGACCTCTGGCACGTATCGGCCGGTCACTAATGCGGGATGGGCAGCCCGAATGGCAATCAATTGCTGGTAGAAGTGCCACACAGAATTCGGGTCGGCCATCTCGGTGGCGGCGTTGACCTGGGGTGTATTGGTGTTCACCGGCAGCCATGGCGTGCCCGTCGTGAAACCGCCCGTTGGCGTCCATTGCATCGGTGTCCGGGCATTATCCCGGGAATGGTCGCTGACCGCCTGCAGCGCAGTCTTGGCGTCTTGACCTTGATGCAGCCGATAAGCATATTCTTGTTTGGCTGCCACGTCATCCATTTCATCCACAGATTCCCACGGATAATTAGTCATCCCAAGTTCTTGGCCTTGATAGATGTACGGCGTACCCTGCAGCAGGAAATACATCAAGGCAATCGCTTTCGCCGAACGGGCCCGATATTTTCCCGGATCGCCATAGACATTGACGGCTCGCGGCAAGTCGTGATTTTCCACAAACAGCGCGTTCCAGCCACGGCCCGCCAATTGTTCCTGCCATGTGGTGAAGGCCTGGGCCAACTTCGGCACTGTGAGGGACGATTCGCCATCAGCCTCCCAAAAGTTGATGTGGTCGCCAGTGAAAATCATGTTCATGAAGCCGGTCTGGTAATTCACCCAGGGCAGAGCTTCCGTCGGGGTCACTTCGCCGGCCTCGCCCACCGTCATGATAGGATATTCATGAAAAATATCCCGCAGTTCTTTTAAGTAATCAAAGAGACCGTCCACATTGGTATAGGCTTCGTCACTGTTTTTAACATCAGCAAAAGTTTGCAGCTTCTTGATGTGCCCAATCGCGTCGATGCGGAACCCGTCGATGCCTTTGTCCAGCCACCAGCGGATCATCTTATGAATTGCCGCTCGGACAGCCGGGTTCTCCCAATTCAAATCCGGCTGGGCTGACGCAAAGGTGTGCATGTAATATTCATCTGTGGCTGGGTTATACGTCCAGGCCGGACCCTTAAAAATACTTTGCCAATTATTAGGCGCTTGACCGTCTTTTCCTGGCTTCCAGATATACCAATCATGATACGGATTGGTCCGGGAAGAACGGGCTTCTTTGAACCAATGATGCTGATCACTGGTGTGATTCACGACCAAGTCGATGATCACCTTGATGTCGACCGCATGGAGCCGATCAAATAACTTCAACAGACCAGGCAAGTCCCCATAATTTGGGTCGACATCCTGATAATCGCTAATATCGTACCCATTATCGACATCCGGTGAAGGATAGAATGGAGAAAGCCAGACAAAGCCGACTCCTAACTGTTTCAGATAATCCACCTTTTGATCAATACCGGCGATATCGCCGATCCCATCTCCGTTGCTGTCCAAAAAACTCTTGGGATAGATCTGGTAACCAACGGCCTTTTGCCACCACTGTGTCACGCTTGATCCCTTCTTTCTAATAGATAATAACTCACGATGGCGGATGCACTGCCACCCATGAGAATGAATATGAAGCCCCATTGTAACTGGAACGTCAAGCCAATGACAATCAACGTGACGATAGCGCTGATTAACCCACGGCCAATGGACCACGCGTTGACCGGTGCAGACCAGCCCTTGACCCAACGGTTAAGGGCCACGGCCACACCCGTCACGAGAATGCCGAGCATGAGGGCCCGGGCAAATACCAGATTGTTGAGCAGTCGCCAATACAGCGGCAAGATGGTGACCAGCACGGCCCCAATCAAGTTAAATACCCACTGGGTGCGCAGGTTTTGCCGCCAGGATTGCCAGTAGGCCTTCCAGTGCAGCGGTTTTTTGCCCTGCCATGTGCGGACATCCTGAAACATTGCGGCGGTGGCGGGTAAGAGCAAGGCAAACGCCGTCAGTGTCAGCAGCGGTGATAATACGATTGCTTGGGGCACATTCAGGAACGACTGCATCGCCAGTAACAGCCAGAATGCTGCACTGACGCTGAGCCAGTGGAGATTGACGATGACTAATTGGGCTAACCAGTCGAGGGCGATCATGAACTGGCTGTCGCGTCTCAGAAATGACAACATGGAGGGACTCCTTTCGTTGATGAAGATCGTGGGGAACCGCCGTGCCAAAGCTGCGCAATGGCACTAGATGCCTCACACTTCAGGACTTTCTGCAACACATCAATGCGTATACGTTCTAATTCTTGTTACTTCACAGAACCATCTGTGACACTTTTGATGATCCAGCGTTGGGCGAAGAAGTAGAATACAACGACTGGTAAGATGCCGAGCATTAAGCCGGCCAGGGCGAGGTTCCACTGTTTGGTGAATTGGCCAAAGAAGAAGAATGTTTGCAGTGGGATGGTGTAACCGCTCTGGGGCAATACCAAACTAGGCAACAGGTAGTCGTTCCAGATCCAGACGATGTTCAAGACGGCCACGGTGACAGTCATCGGGTTGAGCATCGGCAAGATGATGGTGAAGAAGATTCGACCAGGGCCGGCCCCTTCAATGGTCGCTGCTTCGTCCAAAGCTTCTGGAATACCGGCGATGGCGCCTTGATAGAGGAAGATCGACAGACTGGCGCCAAAGCCCAAGTACATGAAGATCAAGCCAGGAATGTTCAGCATTTGTACTTTACCAAAGATCGTTGTCAAAGGAATCATGACGGACTGGAACGGAATCAACATCGCGGCCACGAACAACATCAGGATGACGTTCGAAATCTTGCTGTGATTCCGTTGAATGGCGTAAGCGGCCATGGCACTGGCCAAACAAATCAGAACAACAGAGACAATGGTAATCGTTAAAGAGTTAAACAGCGACCGGATAAAGTCCAGGGCTGCCCAAGCTTGGGTGTAATTACCAAATGTTCCGCCCACCGGCAGGCCGATGACGCTGGAGAAGATACCCTTCGGTGTTTTGAAACTGTTGGTAATGATCAGGTAGAAGGGAAAAAGCCAGAGAAGGCCTAGCACTAAACCGATAATGCCCAGAATCCAATTTTTTGCATGCTTACTCATGATAAGTTCTCCTCCCGTTTACGACTGAAGTACACTTGCAGCAGGGAAATCGCGGCGACGACGAGGAAGAAAATGATTGCTTTGGCTTCCCCATAAGCCAGCTTATTGTTGGTGAACGCTGTCCGGACGATGTTCATGGACAGCATTTGGGTGGACAGGTACGGGCCGCCATTCGTTAAGGACAAGTTTTGGTCGTAAACCTTGAAGCCGTTGGACAGCGTCAAGAAAAGACTAACCGTGAAGGCCGGTGCGACCATTGGGAAAGTGATGTACCGGAATCTTTGCCACGGGCTCGTGCCGTCAATTTCAGCGGCTTCAATTATTTCCCGGGGAATAGCTTCCAAGTAGGCGATGTAGATCAGCATGATGTAGCCGGACATTTGCCAGATGGTTAAAATCACCAAGCCCCAGAATCCAGTTTGCGGGTTGGAAAGCCAACCGGTCAGTGCGCCGATATGCAACGCTGTACCGATGGCCGCAAAGACCCGAACAAAGATAAATTGCCAAATGAACCCGAGAATCAAACCACCGATTAAGTTCGGCATGAAGAAAATGGTCCGTAAGGCGTTAGCACCTTTGATCTTTTGCGTCACAAGCAGCGCCAGCCCCAGGCCGATAATATTGACAGCAATGATGACGGCGATGGCGTATTTCACAGTGAACCAAAAGGCGTTCAAGAACCCAGAATCACGGAAGGCGGCCACATAGTTTGAAAAGCCCACTGACTTGGTAAAGAACAAGCCATTCCAGTCCGTGAAGGAATAAAACAACCCCAACAACATCGGCACGATGACCACGCAGAGAAGGCCGATCAGCGCTGGTGCCAGAAACAACCAATATGCTTTGCTTTTTGTCTTCAACATTTTTGATAGACCCCCTACTTCGTGGACTGCAGGTTCGCCCATGCTTGTTTAGCATCGGTGACCAGCTCATTCCAAGTCATGACTTTCGAGAGATATTTCTGAACATCTGGCCCCAAGGTATCGGCTTCCCAAGAGACGGGATAACCATTGAATACCCAGCCAGTGGTCGTCTTGGCCTGGGTATGCTGGAAGACAGATTCAGATAGCGGATCTTGCATCTTCATGCCTTCAAAGCCCTTATAGGCCGGGACGAAGTGGAGCAGGTCCACGACGTCTTTTTTACCCTGGTCAGTCGTATATAACCAGTCCAAGAAGTCCTTGGCGGCTTGTTGTTCTTTCTTTGGGCGAGTGCTGTTGACGGCCCAATAGTTGGGTACGCCGACTGGCATCTTGCCTGCATAGCCGTCCACCGGAATCGGAATCATGCCAATCCCGTTCTTGGCAAACTTCGGATCAATTTGTGCGACGGTTTGATAGATCCAGTCCCCTTGTTGAATCATGGCAACTTGATGCAACCCGAAATACTGGGAAACCTGTTGTGAATAGTCGGTTTGCATCACATTACCCACGGAGTAATTGGCTTCCAAATCCAACATGCGCTTATACTCTTTGGCTCGGGTCAGTGGCAGGGTTTTGCTGGTATAAGCTGTTTTGACATTGCCGTTGAAATCTGGCGCGATGAACACATTCCCCAAGTGGTTCGTCATGACCCAGCTTTCTTGACCAGGCAGCGAGAAGACGCCTTTGATACCCAGCTTTTCCTTTTGTGCATTAAGTTTCTTGACTGCTGCCAAGAGCTGGTCGTAAGTCTTCAACTGGTTGGCATCGATACCGGCTTTTTTGAAAACCTCTTTATTGTAAACAAAGCCGTAACCTTCCAAGTTAAACGGCAACCCGAGAATCTTCTTGCCTTCCTTCACCGCATCAAGCGTGTCCGGCAAAGCCAGCTTAGCGGCCTTTGTGTCGGAAACGTCAGCGATCTTGGTGCGGAATTGGGATACTTCGGACGGCCCTGCCACGGAGAAAATCGTGGGTTCATCGCCCGCTGACATCCGGGTCTTCAAGGTGCCCAGGTAATCCGATCCGCCCCCCACGGAGGTAATGATAACCTTGATGTTTGGATGGGATTTTTCATATTGCGCCGCGATCTGTTTAAACTGCGTGTTGTTCTCCACCTTGCCTTGCAAGATGTTGATGGTCACGCCTTTGCCGCTGCTCTCATTATTATTTGAGCCACAGGCGCTCAATAGAACAATGCTCACAATGCTGAGCATGATAATGGCTAAAAACTGCCGGACCTGCTTCATTATTTGGTTCCCCCTTCAAAAGAATGCGCTTAACGTTCTGTAACCGTTTCCTATGATACACGATTTTTAAGGTATGTCAATCGTTTACATATTGGTTTATTTTGTCTCCCCAGAATTCGGTATCATCCTTATTAATAAACCGTGTTATCGTTTACAGAATTGTCTGATGTGTGCTAAACTAACGAGGAATAAGTGAGGTGAAGTACAATGGCTACTATTACAGATGTCGCTAAACAGGCCGGCGTCTCTGTCGCCACGGTGTCTCGGGTCATTAATAATCGCGGCTATTTAAGTGCCAACACGAAGGCCAAGGTGCAGGCAGCGATGGATGCACTGCATTATCAGCCCAATATTGCGGCTCGTAATTTGCACGGTAAAGCCACCCATACTGTGGGCGTGATTTTACCGGATATCATCAATCCCTTTTACGCAGAATTATTTCAGACCGTTGAGCAGCTGCTTTTTGCCGCCCACTATCAAACTGTTTTGTGTACTACCAATGGCGAACCGGAGAAAGAAAAGAAATATCTGCGACTGATGGCTGCCAACCAGGTCGATGGCATCATCAGCAGTACCCACAACCCCGATCTGGCAGACTATCAAAATCCAGCGGTGCCGACTGTCGCCTTTGACCGAGTGCTGTCCGATCAGATTCCTATGGTGGGAAGTGATAATGAAGCCGGGGGGCGGCTCATTGGCGATTACGTCGCACAGCACCAGCCCAAATGTTGCTTGATTTTAGCCGGCAGCCAAGAAGACTTGGCGCCGCTTTCGCCTCGAATTGCTGGCATGCAGGCTGCCTTGGCGGTCACGCCCAGTGCAGTGGATCAAGTCGCAGTGCCCTTCGATCAGCCTGCGCCTGTCCGGAATCAATTGATTCGCCAGCAGTTGGCCGAGAAAGACTATGATGCGATCCTGTGTACTGACGATTTGACGGCCATCACTGTTTTTGAATCTTATCCGGCCGACCGGTGGCCGCTGATCACCGGCTTTGACGGTTCAAAATTCATTCGCCAATATTACCCGGCGCTGACCACTGTGATTCAACCCTTGGAAGATCTATGTCAACTGGCGATTCGTTTGTTGCGGAACAACATCGACGGGGGAAAAGAAAAAGCAGCATCCTATCAATTACCCGTGACCTTACATGTGGGGCAGACAAAATAAAAGACACGGCCGGCTTGAAGTGCCCCATAATTGTTAGAC
>NZ_AZEC01000011.1 GCF_001435585.1 Schleiferilactobacillus perolens DSM 12744 | reverse complement strand
AGACCGCCTGAACTCGGTCGTGGGCCAAAAAATTATTTTTGTAAAACGTTGTGGAGCGTCTTTTTTAGTGCAAAAAAACACCGGCTGTTGGGTCGGTGAGAAAGGTGTACCGGTTTTGGAGGGAACCGGTCAACTGCTGAACGACTGGGGGGTCGAGCATAGCCATCGATTTCCCTCACAAAACATTATGCCCTAAATGGTGGCATATTCAATATGCTGAACATTAAATCACAACCGTTTTATATTACGCTTTCTAAAAATTGCCAAAAAAAGACCCATCGGCAGGGATACCGATGGGAAATAGAAACATGGTCCTGATGGGAGCAGAACCAGTTTGAAGAAAAATCACTTGGGGGAGAAGCCGGAAAGATCATGAAAGAAAGGTGCTGGAAGAAAGATAACCGGTTTCCCAATTCATATTATGCGCCCAGTTGAGCAGCAAATACAATAGACAAACACAAAATTTTAGGTTGATCTGCACGCAATAAAAAAACACCGGTTTCCCAGTGCTTTGAAGTAACGTGTTAGTTGTGAATATTCTGCTGTAATTTGTCTCCAGCCCTGTCAATTAATTTTGCACTAAAAACAGTTCCGGCAATTAATACAGTTCCAACAATTAGGGTTCCTACGACCATAATCTTGACAACTGAATTAACAGTTTCCATATAGACTCCTCCTAACCGTTCTGACGCCTAGAGGTGAAGAAAGACACAACTGCGACAAGAATTACTGCCCCAATAATGGACGGTATCAATGCCATCCCAGCTAACTGGGGGCCCCAATGACCAAGAATTCCTTCGCCGATGACGGATCCAATGAGACCAGCAATGATATTACTGATCCATCCCATTGAATTACCCTTATTGGTAATTGCTCCAGCAATTGCACCAATGATGGCTCCAACGATTAATGCCCAAAGAAAATGCATAAATACTCCTCCTTAATTTTTAAAAACCAGTTTCATTGTACACAACCTTAATTATACAGCTGTACTTACCGATTTGTAAAATCCTATTAAAGGAGATAAAAAAATAATGCCTAGAGTGCACCGTTGCCGTGCTAACGGCTGCCACAATATGGTGGAGTGGCCGGCACACTACTGCACACAGCACAAGTCATTGGAAGTTGCAGCGGACGAAAAGAAACACGGCTATTGGAAGTACAACCACATCATACGCAATCGTTCGGCAAGCAAACGTGAACAGTACAAGTTTTACAAAACACCACAGTGGAAGCATCTTCGCCAACTGGTGCTTGATCGGGACTACGGACTTTGCCAATACTGCAGGGCAAACGGCAAGATAACGCTGGCAAACACCGTCGACCACGTTGTGCCAATTGAAATAGACCAGGGACTGGCCACCATCGCTGGGAACCTAGCGACCATCTGTACGGATTGCCACCGGCAAAAAACAGCGTGGGAGCAATCCTACTATGGCACCGGTCAAACCAACAGCCGCACGGGATTGCCAGAGATACGTGACGTAAAACGGGTAGCTAAGCTCATGCAACAATCGAAAACAGCGCAACGACGCGGCTGAAAATTTGCCCCCCGCCCCCTATTTTTCTAAAACGGGGAGCCACACACAGCTGTTGTCTTGCGCCAAAGCATGCTTTCAAAATTTTTAATGCGGGGGGGCTAAGCCAAGAAAGGAGGCAACGACCATCGCCAATCAAAAACCATTTTATCAGCAGAACAACGGGCATTTGCCGGAACGTCCACCGGAGCATTTGGCAAGATTGCGAGTGCCATGTGGCGTAAAGTTGTCCCCTTTTTAGAAGCCAAGGCACCAGTCACCCGAGTTGATGCCGGTCTGGTGGAATTGTACTGTACGCAGTACGAAATTTACCGGAAAGCCTACCAGTCCATCATTGATGATGGCATCCAGACCAAGATATTTGACTCGCTGCAAGACAGTACCGGCGCAATTGTCGGAAAGGACTTCGTTGGCTACAAACGCAACCCGGCGACACAGGTCTATAATGACTCGCTCAAGCAGCTTAATGCGGTTGGTGAACAATTAGGCCTGTCGCCGAAAGGACGGGCGGAGATGGCTAAAATCAAGCCGCCTGATGAAGGCAAGACAGACATCGCCGAGCAGATGAAGAAGTTCTTGGGAGGTGACAGCCATTAAGCCAATTGATTTGACCCAATCGCATGATGTGTTTAAGGCATATCACTTAGGCAACTATGACGATGTGCGTAATGCCTATCCAGATGTCGGCACGCAGTACGCTTTTGACGTGCTGGAGGGCAAGCAGCAGGCCGGTTACATGATCCAGTTGGCCGCGTTCCGCCATATCCGAGATTTGCAGCGGGTGCTGGAAAAAGAGGCAGACTTCCCATACCACTACGACCTGAACAAAGTCACAAACATCCTCAAGTTCGCGGCAATTTGCCCGAACGTGGATCACACCGATGAGCCTACCGAGCTAATGCCTTGGCAGGCTTTTATTTTGGCTCAATTGATTGGCTGGCGCGGCATTGATGGTGGCAAACGGTTCAGCCGAGCCATCGTAAGTGTTGGCCGGACAAACGGCAAGACCTATTTGATGGCGATCATCGCCTGCTATTCGTTTTTAGTGGAATCCCTGGGCTTATCTAGTCAGGACTACCTGGTGGCGTCTATCAATTTCAAACAGACCAGCAAAATTCTTGGCTACATTAAGACAATGCTGCGTAAGATTCTGGATATTGAACCGTTCAAGTCATTGGCCAAAGAGGTCGGCCTCAATCCTGACGGGCTATCTAGCCAATCCGATCAGATTGTCCAGAAGAAACAGAACAATGTGCTGCGGGCGATCAGCCATGAGTCCGGGCAGTACGACTCATTCCACTTTACGACCGCCATCTTTGACGAAATTGGAGAATTGCAGAGCCGCACGAAAATCAACAAGATCGTATCCGGCCAAGTGCAAATCCCCAACAAACAGTTCGTGGAAATCTCCACGGCTTATCCTAACCCAACCGTCCCGTTTCATGATGACGAACGGGCGCTACAACAAGCCATGGAGCAGGATTACAAACGGGAAGCCGATACGCAGTTGTGCTTGGTTTGGGCGCAAGACAATTTGGACGAAACCTACAAACCAGATACATGGGTTAACAGCAACCCGCTGCTGGATTTACCAGCCAAGCATGACGATTTAATGGCGGGGCTTAAAGGCCAACGGGATTCCGATATGTTAGCCGGCACTGTTGATGATTTCCAAAATAAGAACCTGAACATGTGGCTGCAGGAGTCACAAAATTGTTTTCTCAAACTAGCAGACGTTGAACGTGCTATTATTCCTGAACTTAGCATTGATCATCGTGATGTCTACATCGGGTTTGACTATTCAATGTTTAGTGATAACACGGCTATCGGGTTTGTATTCCCGTATGAAAGCAACGGGCATAAGTATTGGTACATTGCCCAGCATAGTTTCATCCCGTGGCAAAAAGCTGGCAGCATCGAGGCCAAAGAAAAGCAGGACGGCATCGGCTACCGAGAGCTGGCGAAGAAGGATTATTGCACGATCACTAGTCACCCGGAAGGCATCATCAACGATGATCAAGTATATTCGTGGCTGAGGAATTATGTAAGCGACCACCATTTGCATGTGGTTTGCTTTGGCTACGACGCCATGGGCGCCACACGCTTTGTAAAGCAGTTGGAGCTTAATAGTGGCTGGAACATTATGCCCATCAGGCAGAGAACTGGCGAGCTTAAAGACCCCACGAAGTTTTTGCAAACGGGTTTTATCGAAGGATCAATCAAGAGATCGGACGACAAAATCATGGAGAAAGCATTGCTTAATGCCCAAATTTATGAAGATAAGGTCGGAATCCAAGTCGATAAGGCCAAAGCAACACTCAAAATTGATGTCGTTGATGCATTGATTGATGCGCTTTACCAAGGCATGTATCATTTTGAAGATTTCGGAATTGCCAACGACCGCACCAAAGAAGTTGAGCTCATGACGCCCGAGAAGTTTAAAAAGATGATTGAAAATGGCCAGTTCGGGTTTGGAGGCGATGCCATTGGTTGAACAATTTAATAAAGTACTGAAAGTCGTAGGACTGTTTCTACTTGCGAACGTCGAGACAGTTCTTTTTTTATGCGGCTTTGCCGTTTTAGTCTATGCTGCATTTTCAGTCAGTCTATTGGTTGGGCAAGTCATTCTGGGAATATTGCTGGTCGCAACAGCGCTTGTGATCAACAAAGCCAAAAGAGGAGGTGATTAATGGTGCTTTTTGGATTTTTGAGCAGTAAAGCAACTAATCGTGCTGCTCCCCAATATGAGAGCGTGCTTGAATCAGCCGATGGCGACATGATGACTGGCTTAATGGTTGATCCGGCCGCTTATGTATCCGCGCGGAAAGCTCTACTTAACTCAGACCTTTATGCCACAATTTATCAATTGTCCGCAGACTTGGCCACTTGCTATATGCAAGCAGGGCTGCCACGAACGCAAACGATTCTTGATCATCCGTCAGCAACCACAAATCGGCAAGCCTTTTGGCAGTCAATGGCTGCGCAGCTGCTGCTTGATGGGAATGCCTATGCTTATATTTGGCGCAACCAGCTTACCGGTCAGCCCGTTCGGCTTGAATATTTGCGGCCGTCTCAGGTATCTGTATTTCTTTTGAGCGATGGTACTGGACTCACTTACAACGTTTCTTTTGACGAGCCAAGTATTTCTGTTATGAACAATGTGCCACAGTCAGACATGATTCATCTTCGACTGCTCGGCATTGGGAATGGTGGAGAAGTTGGCCGGTCACCGCTATTGGCTCTGCAAAACGAGCTGAACATCAAAAACAGCGCCAATGGATTGACAATATCGGCGCTGTCAAAGGCCATTACTTCAAACGGGACGTTGACTTCAAAGAAGGGGTCGGCATTAAGCCTCAAAGAAAAGCAGGCATTGTCGGCTGGATTCATGACTCAAGCAACTTCGAATAAGGGCCCAGTCGTGCTTGATGAGCTGACAACATATGCTCCGTTGGAGCTAAACTCGGACGTTTCTAAGCTGCTTTCGTCCACAGACTGGACAAGCAAACAGATTGCGAAAGTATATAACATTCCTGACAGCTACCTTAATGGACAAGGCGACCAGCAGTCCTCCTTATCGATGATTGAGGGCATGTATGCGAATAGTCTCAACCGATATGCGCAGGCCATCGCTAGTGAGTTAAATGAGAAATTCTCGGCTGCTATTGAAATTGATATTCAGCCGGCCATTGATCAGGATCGGAGCAGCTATTTAGCAGCCGTTGGGGGTGCTGTCAAAAACGGCGCGCTTTCTGGTAACCAATCCGACTTTTTGCTTCGCCGTGTCGGTTTCTTGCCAGACGATGCGCCTAAGTTCAATCCAGATCAGTCTAACCTTAAAGGAGGTGATACTAATGGCAGTAACGGTACCAATTAAGGGTGCTATTTCAAGCGAGGATGACGTTGATGTCTACCAATTCTTTGGTTATCAGACAGTCACCCCGACTGATTTGTCTGATGCATTGTCAAAGGCAAACGGGCAGGACGTTGTTTTGGAGATAAATAGCTCGGGTGGTGATGTATTTGCTGGCAGTGAGATGGCAACGGCCATTAAGAACTATTCCGGCAGCATTGTCACTAACATCGTTGGACTTGCTGCTTCTGCAGCATCGGTAGTCGCTTTGGCAGGAGATAAAGTCGAGATGGCACCAACAGCTCAGCTGATGATTCACAGAGCATCAGTGTCGGCCAATGGCAATGTGGATGCATTAAATTCAGCAAGTCAATCGTTAGACAGTATTGACCAATCATTGGTTGATGTGTATGTAGCAAAAACCGGTATGAGTCCTAGCGATGTGTACAACATGATGGTTAACGAAACATTTATCAATGCCAAAGAGGCTGTTGAAAAAGGATTCGCTGATGACACCATGTTTGACACGGCACCAGCAGTTACAAACAGCGTTTTGCCACTAACAACTGACATGATTCACCGAGTGAAAACATTAATGATCAAAGCAAACAGCCAACAGAATAAGCCAACAGAGAGCCAGCCTACGGATGATGGGAAGAAAGCCATTGACCCGAAGCTGGCTTTGTTGTTGGGCATTAAAAACAAGGAGGCCAAATAATGGCTAGTGTAAACGATTTAAACACCGCGTGGATTTCAGCGGGGCAAAAGGTAACGGATTTACAAGACGAGTCGCAAAAAATGGCGGTAGCACTGGCGGCTGATCCGTCTTCTTATACGGAAGATGACGTTAAGAAAGTGACGGATGATTTGAAAGCTGCTAAGACCGCTCGAGACTTTGCAAAGTCAGCGCTGGATGACGCGAAAGCTGAAGCGGAGGCAGAAAAGCCAACTGACATTACCGACAAGAAAGTAAACATTATTCAGAAAACGTCTAAGGCCCAAGACTTTGTCCACAATTTTGTGGATTTGGCTACGGGCAAAAAGCAAATTACGGATTTAGTCACTTCCGGTAATACCGACGGTGATACGTCTAATGCTGGCTTGACAATTCCGCCTGATATTCAGACCAACATCAACCAACTCAAACGGCAATATGCGTCTCTTGAACAATATGTGAAGGTTGAGAATGTTTCTACTCCAACTGGATCACGTGTGTATGAGCCTTTTGAAACAATCACACCCCTGGCAAATCTTGATGATGAGAATGCACTTATTGGTGATAACGATGATCCCAAGCTGGCACAAATCAAATACACCATTCATCGGTATGCTGGCATTTCTACAATGCCGAATACGTTGCTTAATGACAGTGATCAAAATATTCAAGCGTGGATTGAACAATTTATTTCCCGCAAGGATGTTGTAACACGCAACGGCGTCATCATCTCAGCAATGAACAACGCTCCTAAGAAGCCGACCATTGCTAAGTTTGACGACATTTTGGATATGATCTACACAGCTGTTGACCCGGCTATCCAGTCCACATCAATTTTGATGACCAATGTTAGCGGGTTTGCACAGCTGGCAAAGGTCAAGGACGCCATGGGCCAGTATCTCATTCAGGCCAACGTTGTTCCTGACATGCCTTACAGCATTCGTGGCCATCAGGTGGTTGTCATCTCTGATCGTTGGCTGCCAAGCACAGGCACCGCTGCTGCACCAGTTTATCCGTTATATTATGGCGATCTCTCTCAGGCCGCGACCCTGTTTGACCGTCAGCAGATGAGCTTGGTTGTCACCAACATTGGCGCTGGTGCGTTTGAGCATGATCAGACTAAGCTGCGTGTCATCGACCGCTTCGATGTGCAAGCAACTGATGCCGATGCCTTTGTTGCTGGGTCCTTCTCTGCAATTGCTGACCAGCAAGCAAACTTTGCTGCCAGCACGGCACCTAGCAAGTAATATGGCATGGTCGCTTAAGAAATACACAGTGCGTTGTTGATTCAGCGGGCGGCTGATAAAGGAGACGATCAAATGGCTGATGATGGCGGCTTCCAATCTGGAATTGTTGATGACCTGATGACGGAGCTTAATCTTGATGAGGCCGAGAAAACAACAATCACAAACTTGGTTGCTGGCGCTACGGGAGTGGTTACAAGCTCAGTGGGGGTACTTGATGAGACCGATCCGATTGCCAAGCTCGCCATTAAAACAATGGCTACCCAGCAATACTATGATCGAGCCCTAGAAAACGGGCTGTCGCAAGGCGTTTTGATGATGTTGCTTCATTTGCAGGCCAATCAGCCAACTAATTCAGATAGTGGTGATACTGATGGCAACTAATTTTAAGCCAAGCGATTTCAGCCGGACCGTTGAGTTTGGCGTTCCACAGTCACACAAGACAGGTGCTGGCCTGAACATTTCTAGCTTTGTTCCTGCATACACACTGCATTACAAGCAGCAAAAACGGACGCTGACACAGCAGTACACGCTTGTAGGCACACGCTTGGATAACTCGATCACGATCATTACACGACATGATGGCAGAAACATTGTGCAGCAGCAGGCACGTCTCGATGGTGTTGTGTATGACATTGCTGATGTGTCCCCTGACGACAGCAATGATGCCATCCGGTACGATTATCTGACCCTCACGAAGATTACCAAGGGGGCGTAGCTATGGACATGGATGTAGCACTTGATCAGTGGCTGAAACAGGTGTCTAAAGCTGCACAGCTGAGTATCACAGACCAGGAAAAAATAACAAAAGCTGGTGCTGATGTTCTTGCCACTAAGCTGCAAGAAGCCACCAAAGAAAAACATCCGGATACTAAGGGCGATGGCGGTAAGTATGGCCATCTGTCAGCCAATATTCGGAGTGCTGCCGGCGACATTGATGGTGATCACAATGGGAAATCAACCGCTGGTTTTGGCAGCAAGGCATACATCGCCGGTTTTCTAAACGATGGCACTAAAAAGCTACGTGGTGACCATTTTGTAGATAATGCCAGAAATGATGCTAAAAACGCTGTGTTTGCGGCTGAACAAGCGGAATACAACAAGATTATTGCTAAGTTGAACGGTGGTGGAGACAAATGAGTGCAGTAGATGATGCTGTATCTATTCTCAGCCAAGCAAATATCTCTGGAATTGACGCAATCGAAGGCAACAACCTGCCGCAGGAGTTGGTAGACAGCAAAGATAAAACAGTTGTTCTGATTTCTGATGCTGCTAATGATCCAGCATCTTTCGGAAATGATGACTTTTGGGCATTGAATCAAGAAGTTGAAGTACAGATTTGGTACTCACAGCATCTTGAAACTGACCCCGAAGACATTGAAGTCAGCCTGATGAAGGCGTTTGTTCATCAGAATTGGCAAGTTGCAGCAGTCAGACAGCGCACGTTAGGCCCTGACACGCAGCAGTTGAGCAACACATTTTATTTCAGCAGAACAAAAATATTAAAGGAGACGTTTTAATGGCAACAGTAGGACTTTATCAAATCCAGTTGGCACTGGTTGACCAATACCAAAAGCTTATTTCAGACACAACAACCGGCATTGGTACGGGTGGCATTTACACCGTTGACCACAAAGATTTGGGCACCAAAACAGCCAATATCACTGGATTGTCAGGCACCATTGCCAAAATTTACGGGAACAATAACGTTCAAGACGTTACCGTTGGCACAAGCGAGCCATCTGTAGCTTTGGACATCAACAACTTGGATTTTTCAATCAAGCAACAAATCAAGGGCTTTGTCGATGATAGCAAGGGCGGTTATACCGACGAAAATTTGAAAGCTCATGTGGCATTGTTGATTACAACTCAAACCATTGACCGCTTGCATTATGTTTACTACGGATTTGGTGACGGGATCATGACCGAAACTGCGGCCAACATTCAGACTGATCAAGCCAGCGAGGAACGAGTTGATGATCAACTGACATACACTGCTCTGTCAACAACAGCCTTCGATGGTCAACCTTATAAGATTTACAGTGACTTGGATAGCAAGTTTGACAAGGCAAATATGTACAGTGAAGTATTTGGCGGCTATGTTCTGCCCACTCCTCCAGCTGGTGGTTCAGGTTCTACCACTGGTTCAGGAACACAAGGATAGTTACATTTGGTTAGTGCTGAGAAGCCGGTTCTGATGCAATCTAAAACAGGCAAACGAATAAGTATCAACCAGCAAGTGACAGAATAGAAATTTCAACAATAGCTAAACAGCCGGTAGCAGTCACACCAATGGTGCAAGTCCTTGGGCCGGCATTTTTAATACAAAAAATCAAAGGATGGTACACATATGAAAATCAAGGTAACGGCAATTAGCAATCGGGAGCACGACGTGAAGACGACCAATCGAAACATGGAGAAGATGTATGATCTGCAACTGCTCATGGCTCAGGCAGATGACATTCAAGACAAAGAACCAATTGAGATCATTAAGATGCAGCGAGACATGCTGCATAACTCCCTTGAATTTTTGACCACTATCTTAGGACTGAACAAGCAGGAGCAGGACAAGCTGGACGAAATGGACTTCAAGCAAACAGTCGAGGCAGTTAATTACACATTTGAGAGAATGATGGGCATGAGTGATGAAGACATCGACTTGGCTAACAAGAAAGAGCAGGCCGCGGACAAAAGCGACAAGGATTAGCCCTCCTGTACGAGTTTATGAGTTGAAAAACCAGATTGAAGATTTCAGATGGTCAAAAAAACAGGCCGTCATTTATTTTCACTGGTCCTTAAGGGATTTTGATGAAGCTGACTATTTCGAGATGTTGGAAATGATGTCTGCCAAGGACAAGAAAGACCGTCCAATTGATCCAGGCAGGATGTTTTTGAGTTATCAGCAGAAACAAGAGAAAGGGTGATTAAATAAAGTATGACACAGCAAATTAATGCAACAATGTCAACCAGCATTGCCCTGGACCTGTTATCTGCTAGCGAATCCGTCAAGTCACTAACAGCGGTTGTTAGATCCAGCCAATCAGCATGGAAAGCACAAGAAGCTGAGATGAAAAGTGCTGGTGATGCTGTTGGCGCAGCTCAAGCTCGGTATGAAGGTTTGGGCAAATCTATTGAAGCACAGCAGTCAAAGATTGATGCTCTTAAAAACAAGCAATCAGAGCTTAAAGGCAATACTTCCGAAACAGCTCAACAGTTTCTGAAATATCAGCAACAAATTGATGGTGCTAACAAGCAGCTGGCCAGTATGCAGGCTCAACAAGAGCGAGCCAAAGCAGCAATGGACTATCAGAAGTCTGGGTTAGCCGCTTTACAGAGTGAGTACACAGCGGCCGCACGCGCTAATCAAGTATATGTCACTCGGTTGCAGGCAGAGGGTAAAGAGCAAGAGGCCAATAAGGCCAAACTTGAAGGTTATAAGTCGTCCATTAGCAATCTGAATGAACAACTGTCCAAGCAGTCAGCTGAACTGGATAAGATTGCCAGTGCTAGTGGCAAGGATTCAGACGCATGGCGTACGCAGAAGACGCGGGTTGATGAAACAGCTACATCTCTAGCCAAAGCCAAGTCTTCAATGACCAGTCTCCAATCTGAAATGGACAAAGCTAATCCGTCTGCTTGGGATAGAATCAAGACAGCAATCAGTGGCACAAACAAACAAGCAGAAAAGACGCCATCATTATTCAAAAAAATTGTTGAGGGTAGTGTGGTTTCAAATGCTATCACCAATGGCTGGTCTGATCTTTCAGGTGCTATCAAAGACACAGTTAAATCTGGTCTAGAGTTGGATGAAGAAGGCGAAAAATCTGCCACCACATGGGAGCAGATGGGTAAGTCAGCCAAAGATGTTAAGTCATTAGGCAATCAAGTCAGTGATCTAACATCCAAGTCTGGGCAAGCCATTTCAGTAATCGGTGGAATGCAGAAAACTGTCGATACTGTTACGCACGGCAATACAAAGATGACAGAAGCGGTTACAGCCGGCATTACTGCCATTGGTACAGGCGCCAGGCTGAATGGTGACCAGTTATCTGGCTTCGCAAAGCAGTTAACCCGAGTCACTTCACAAACAAAGTTGTCTACTTCTTCTCTGGCAAGGCTCGAAAAGACAGCTCCAAACTTAGGATCTCAATTAGCCAAAGCGGCTGGTGTTTCTCAAGATGCATTTGCAAAGATGGTTAGTGCTGGCAAAGTTTCGTCTACCGACTTCCTTAATCTGTTGGCTAAGGCTGGCAAAAACTCAAGTGACATTTATAAAGACTTTGGCAAAACTGCTGAAGGTGCGCAGGCTCAGATGAGTGCATCATGGGATGTCCTGAAGAAAAAGATGTCTGCACCGCTGCTCTCCATCAAAAACACTGGTATGTCAGAACTAGCCAGCCTAATGTCCAGTTCAGCTGTTCAAGGTGCAGCTACAATGTTGGGCAAAGGTATAGCTAACATCGCAGAGCAAGCGACCAAGCTGTTAGGCTATCTAGCAGCACATCGGAGTGACATTACTGGCATTGGTTCATCAGTGTTATCCATTGCTAAAACATTTGGTTCAGCTGTCTGGCGCACAATCTCTGGCGTTGTTTCGAGCATAGCCAAGAGCCTAGGTTTGATGGGTTCTGGAGCCAAAAAATCAGCCGATCCACTCAAGAATGCTAACACAGCGCTAGGAAATATCGCCAAGAACAAGAGTGGCATTCAAACTCTAGCCAAAACACTGGTGGCTTTATGGGCAACGACAAAAATAGTCAAGTTTACAGGTGCACTTACAGGAGCTTTCAAAGGTCTAACAGCTCTGAAAAGCATTAAAGACTTTGGAGCATTGTCAAAGCTATCATCTGCTGGTGGTTTGGGTGGAGCCACAAAAATTTTTGGTGCATTAAAACTTCTGCTGACTGGACCTGGTGGCATTGTTCTTGCGGTTGTGGCAGCCGGAGCCGCTTTTTATGAAGCCTACAAGCACATAAAGCCTTTTCATGATGCAGTTAATAACGTAGTCAAAGTGATAGGCAATGCTTTGAAGCCAGCTTTGAAGGCTGTTGTTTCCGGAAGGCAGAGCATGTGGAAGAGTATTCAGCCCATTTTAAGCCTGATTGGTAAGCTATTCCAGACAACGTGGTCTTTGATCGTTAAAATCATTTCAAATGCCTGGAAAGCAATCAAGCCAGTTGTAGATATTATGTTTGGATTTTTCAAGGCAGAGTTTACAGTTTATGCAAAAGTGCTGCCAGCCATCTGGAAGGGCACATGGAATGTTATTTCATCTGTTCTGTCTGCCACTTGGAAAGTGCTCAAAGACACGATTTCGTCAGCATTAAAGGTCATCACTGACTTGCTCAAGGTTGGCATGGATTTACTGAGTGGCAATTGGTCAAAAGCCTGGTCAGACATCAAGAAAATGCTGTCGGACTATTGGTCTGGCATGAAGAAGATTGTTTCAGACGTTTTTGGCGGCATCAAAAATGTTATTTCAACAACCCTCGGTGCAATCAAAGGTGCTTGGAATGCTGCATGGTCTGGCATGAAATCTGCATTCAGTGACATGTGGAGTGGTATGAAACACGCTGCCAGCGACGGAATGAATGCAATAATCAATGTTATAAATGGAGCCATTTCAGGCATCAACTGGGTCTGGGAAAAGTTTACTGGCAAGTCTGCTCTTCATAAATTATCACCTGTTCATTTCGAGCAAGGTGGCGTGGTTACTCAGAAATTGCACATGGTCATGGTCAACGATGGTGCTGGCCCTGACTGGAAAGAGCTGTATCAGCTGCCAAATGGTCAAGTCGGTATGTCTCAAAAGCGCAATGCCACTGGTCTACTTCCAGAAGGCACTCGTGTTTTCAATGGGAAAGAAACAAAGGCAATAATGAGCTTAGCCGGAATTGAACACTATGATCTTGGTGGTGTCGTTGGCAGTGTTGGTAAGTTCTTCAGCGGCGCTTGGGATAAAGCTAAAGAAGTAGCTGACTGGTTAGCGCACCCGATTGAAAATGTTGGGAAGCTAATTAAATCTAGCGTTAGTGGCATTTCCGGTGGCGTCAAAATGTTCAGTGATTTAGCCGGTGGTGTGATTAATAAGCTGATTGGCAATGTTGCTAGTTGGTTCAAAAAACAGCTGACAAAGATTCAGCAATCCATGGATGATTCATCTCTAGGTGGTGGAGCAAAGAAATCTTACCCTGAATTGGAAGCAATTGCCCGTCAAGCTGCAAGCATCATGGGCGTTAACCCTAGTGATGACTTTATAAAAGCTTTAGCCAATGTTGCCATGAGTGAAAGTGGTGGCAATAGTAATGCTGCAAATTTAACCGATGACAATGCACGGGCTGGCATGGCAAGTGTAGGGCTGTTGCAATACATTCCAAGCACGTGGAGCTATTATGATGTGCCGGGGCACAACAATCGAAGCAGTGTTCTCGATAATTTTGTGCACTTTTTCAATAATAGCGACTGGCAAAATAGTATTGGCTACGTCACCTATCCAAGTTGGGGAGGTATGTACAAATGGGACTGGAAGAATGATGGTCCTACTGGTGCACCACGGATGGCAAATGGTGGATTAGTGAATCAGCCACTTTCAGCCATTATCGGCGAAGATGGTCCTGAAACAGTATTGCCGCTAGGTGCAGCTAAAGCATCTAGAGCTTGGCAATTACTTGGTCAAGCTGTGAGCAACATCAATCAAAACCTAGGCTCAACAACTAATACTAGTGATTCAGGCAGCGCAATCAGCAAAAAGCTGGATACATTAATCAGCATTTTGACTGCTTTTGCCACATCCGACATGGATGTAAGCACCACCGTTAACGTGGACGGCAAAGCATTAGTAACACAGGAAGATAAATACATCCGTCAAAATTTGGCACGATCTTTGAATAAAGGAGGTTTGAATTTGAGTGGCAATTAGCAGAATAGGTTTCAACGGTCATACCAGCGACGAGTTCCATCTGGCCATCAGTTATCCATTTGAGTTTGTCCACCCAGAATCCGATATAACTGCTGTTTCAGTGCCTGGGGTCAATGGTGACACAATCCAGAGCAATATGCGCTATAAAAACTTTGTTCAACCAGTTACTTTTGTTCTTCACCGGCCTTTTCAATCGCCCACTCTTCAATCCATAGGCAGAGAAATAAGAAACTGGGTGGCAGGAGATGACTATTCTCCGCTAACAGCAGATCTAATCTCTGGATACGAGTGGGAAGCACATGTTTCCGCTGCTCCAACAATGACCATCACTAACAATATGTGGGCGCAGGTGATTGTACAGTTCGATTGTAAACCGTTTTTGAAAAGGCTTGATGGTCAACAATGGCAATCAGTGCCAGCACAGGTAAATAACACAGAGCAGTGGTCAGCAGAGCCACTCTGGCACATCAAAGGAACTGGCAATTTGACGCTGACGGTTAATGGCTTAGCCTACCAACTTAATGGTATTGACGACGAAATTTATGTCGATAGTGAACGGGCATTGGTTTATAAAACTTTGACTGACAGTCGGGCAGGTTTAGCAATTTTTCCAGACAATGACTTTCCAGTTTTAACCCCTGGAAACAACACAATTTCACTGACTGGTAGCTACACAGGATTTGAATATCAACCTAACTGGAGGTGTCTGGCTTGACTGAGTATTTACGTTTTCCAATTCTTTATGAAAGAGCTAGTGATGACACCAACACGTTAGGCTTAGGGTATTTGACAGGAATTTTAACCGGCACTGTTACCAGAGATAGCAATGCAGTGGGTGTGCTCAACATGACTTACAACCCAGCTGATCCTTTGGCAAAAGAGTTGCAAAAAGGTCGAATCATTTTAGCCGATTGTGGCCCAGACTCACTGCGACAAAAGTTTAGAATAACAAGAGTTGTTAAGAGTGGCGCAGCAGTCACAATTGAAGCGTCACAGATTTGGGGAGACTTGGCATATGACACGATTTCATCCACCATTTCCATTGCAAATGCCAGCCCATCAGATACATTTTCAGCAATTTCATCAGCACTTGCAGATCCAATCCCATCACTAAATTTTTCAAGTGACATCACAAAGGTAGCAAACATTGGATTTGATTTTAAGAGTATAAACAACACGATGGATATGCTCATTGATGCCGATGAGGCTGGTGACCAGACCAACTCTATGGCCTCATTGTTTGGTGGTGAATGGGTAGCTGATAACTACAATCTAAAATTGTTGCAGCATGGTGGTGATGACACACACATTATTGTCAAATATGGCCGCAATATTCAAACGATTGAGCAAGATGAGCAGATCGATAAGACGTATACAGCCATCATGCCTTTTGCAACATACACTCCGGACAGCACATCAACCACAACAGACACCAGCACAGCTTTTAGTGGAACTGGTATTGTTCAGTATGTCGGCACTGGTGGGCTTCAAATGTACGATACACCGTATGCTGGTCACAAAGTTGTGGGCACAGTCCAAAATGACACCTACTACAAAGTGAGCCGGCAAGCTAGTGATAACACGGTTAATGATGATACCTGGTATGAAATTGGCACGAACAATTGGGTTGACGGTCAATTCTTCACGTTTGACAAATCTGGCAGCTATGTGGTCAACAACGTTTCAGGCTCTGGCACCATTACAATTGGCGATAATACAGACAGCACGGGCCTAATCGTGCCTTTCCAAGGTGTTGGCTCAGTTGTTAGCTATGCCGGCCCTAAATCTATTGCCATCTGGACAAGCCCATTTGCCGACAAAAAAGCAACTGGTGAGTATGTTGGCAATGGTGAGCGCTTCAAAATTTGGTATAAAGCCACTGATTCTGCCGGCCATGTTTGGTACAACATCGGCACTAATTCTTGGATCGACTCAACCTATTTTAGTGTTGAAAAAAACACAGACTTTGTGATCGTTCCATGTCGTGGCATTGTCATCATCAAAACAGATGATGCCGGTGGTGCACCGGTTTATACGGCTCCGGGTGGTGCTGGATATGTTCAGAGACATGTTGCAAATGGTACAAAGTGGCAAGTGACAGGCGAGGCCACTGGTGGTGATGGTAATACCTGGTATCGCATTGCCACCAATCAGTGGATCACTTCAGATGTTTGCGACTTTAGCTCTAATGGCACAGTCACACCAACCACGGTAGATGATAAAAACACCGAAGAAGCTCAGGCATTAGGCAAGGTGCCTATTTATCCATCTCCAACGTACAACGTGGCACCCACTGGTCAATATCTCCAAGCAGGCAGCCGCTGGAAAATCACCGCCCAGGCAGACAATAATGGTACCACGTGGTATGAAGTAGCCACCAATGAATGGGTGGATAGCAAGTGGTTCAGCTTTACGTCTGCTGACGATGTGACACCGGCTGGCCCAAGTGACAGCGACAGCGACGATGAAGTGGCTGATGTCACTGTTCAGTTACCCGAACTGATTCTTAAGTCTGATTTGGCTGCAAACGATGAACGGCTGCGTGTTTTGCCCGTCGATTTGTCGGATTACAACATTCAAGATGCTGACAAATTAAGAGAAGTTGCCCAAGCTTACATGCAGGATTACCGCATTGGCTATCCCACTGTGACACTGACACTTAATTATGCACAAATGACTGGTGATTATTCTCAGCTGACACAGATTGGTCTATACGACCGTGTGTCTGTTGAGTTTGACAAATTAGATATTGCCGAAGATGCGGAAGTTAGTGAAACAGTGTGGGATATTCCAGCCCATCGCTACGACTCGATCATCATCGGCGAGCCACCAATCAGTTATACACACCTGGTGCAGCAATATCAGCAACAAGCTGTTGAAAAGTCAACTCAGCAGGCAAGCAAACAAGCCACAGGTCTGTTTGACCAAATTCATTCAGCCTTACAGCAACAAGGCTCAGACCAGAATGCAGCCATCGAAAATGTCATGAAAGAATTGGGCATTCAGGGTGACTCAATAACCGCTGTCAAGAACCAAATGGAAATTGTGGACCAAACAGTCACTGATGTTTCAGACTGGATTAATTCCAGTGGAACGGCCACAATTCAAGCTTATCCAAACTGGCAAACCCCTCAGGATTTAAGAGCTGTTAACGATGACGATTCATATATGAAGTTCGATGCGAATGGTCTAGGATTTTACAGCAATGGCAATCTAGTCCGATCAGCTATTGACTCTCAAGGTCGGATTGTGGCTGAGTCAATTACTGCTGGCACCGTCACAGGGCTGAAAATGGATGCCTGTCAAATCACTGGCACATCCGGCATTTCACTCAACGATGGTGATGGAGGCATTGAAACAGAAATCAGTGCGGCTCATGGCATCAGCACTGGAGGCGGTTTAGAAGCCTGGTCATGGTCAAGATTTCACCAAGGCGTCGATATTTACGCAGATTTATATGTTGCGAACGACATACGTACGGTTGGCTCCAGTATTTATTTTGGTGATGACTCAAATGCTGCCGAATTGAAGTATATCGAAAGCGGTGGCTACAAAGGCCAAGGGTTCTACTTAAATTTCAATGGTGTAGATCATCACATTGTCACAGACTAGAAATGAAGGTAAAAAATGCAAGTTGATGTAAACGAAGCTATGAATGCCACGGCTGGAGAGCTATCAACCATTATTTCTCAGCAAGCAGTGAAAATAGCAAAACAAGCGTTGGTTATATCTCAGTTGCAAAACGAAAATAAAGAATTGCAAGCCAGAGTTGGAAACTCAACGGAAGACAAAATTCAGCAGAAAGTAGGTGATGCTAATGACGCTGCCAAAGATGACACTGACAACAAACAAAACAGGGCAGATTGAACAGCATTTGTATCTACGCCGGTCAGAGAGAGGTTTAACTTTGACTGCTCAACTGCTAGATCGTGATGGCACACCTTATGATTTAACTGGCTTATCAGCAAGATTTAAGGATGCTAAAGCCGGTGGCAAAAGTGTTTCTGACACAAATGTTACAGTTGCAACTGATGCCACAACCGGCACTGTTACCTACCCAATTCACAGTCAAGTTTTTGCTGCAAATGGTATTGGCTGGTTTGAGCTGTACAACACAGATGGCACACTGGTAGACAGCACTGAGAATATTGTGATTAATGTTGCCAATGACATTAGTACAGACATTGATAACAGCGATTATGTAAGTGGTTTGGACAGTATCAAAGCCCAACTGCAAAGCATTGTTGATAGCGCCCAATCAACACTAGATACTGCGGTTTCAGGTGCTAACACAGCCGCTACCACAGCCAATCAAGCAGCACAAGCAGCACAGTCACTGGTTGATGACATTCCTAATGATCCAAAATATAAAGGTCCACAAGGTATTCAAGGTCCTGCTGGTCCTAAAGGTGATACTGGTCCAACTGGTGCAACCGGTGCAACTGGTCCTAAAGGTGATACTGGTCCACAAGGTTTGCAAGGCGAAAAAGGTGACACAGGCGCTACAGGTCCTGTTGGTCCTGTTGGTCCTGCTGGTGCTAAAGGTGATACCGGCGATGGCATTCAGCTGAAAGGTTCAGCTGATTCTGTCGATAAACTACCGGCCACTGGAAACACAGATGGCGATACCTATCTAGTCAACGGGCATTTATACATCTGGAAAAATAGCAGCTGGAACGATGGTGGTGAGTTACAAGGTCCTGCCGGTGAATCTGCCTACCAAGTCTGGCTGGATGCTGGCAACACAGGCACAGAAGCCGACTTTTTAGCATCACTCAAGGGTGCAACTGGTCCAGCAGGTGCTGATGGTAAAGATGGCAAGGATGGAACCACGCCAGACCTAACGCCTTACTTAAAGTCAGCAGATGCCGCGTCTACCTACTTAAATCAAAGCCAAGTTCAAGCCGCTTTAGATGCCAAGATTGTGTCTGTTGCTGATGAAACGACAGCATCTAGTGATTCCTCAACAAACACCACTGTTCTTTATCTTGTGCCGGAGGCAAGCTAATGCCAATTTACTATGATGGCAAAAAATTACAGTCACTTTATTATGGTGGCAAGAAGATTGCCAGTGCTTGGTATGGTGGTAAGTGTGTTTATCAATCAGTCACATCACCATTTTTAAGTGCACCAGTTCAACTCTGGCAATGGAAAGCACCAAGTAACGTTTATTCTGTAGCCGTTGACAGCAATTTCAATGTGTATGCCGGTGATTATAGTCGTTATGTCACTAAGTTAGATAGCACTGGCAGTCAAGTGTGGCAGAATAAAATGAACCAGTCTGCTAATTCAATTTGCACAGACAGTCAGCTTAATGTTTATCTAGCTTCTCCCAGTGGCATTACAAAACTTGATAGCACTGGAAAACAAATTTGGCAGTGGAGTTCAGGAAATGCTTTTTCTGTAGCAGTAGACAGCAATTTCAATGTGTATGCCGGTGATGAGGGCAACGCCAGTGATGAGGGCAACTATGTTACAAAACTTGATAGCACTGGCAAACAGGTCTGGCAGTGGAAAGGAACAAGTATGATCCACTCTGTTGCTGTTGATAACCAATTCAATGTTTATGCTGGCGATGATAATGGCAATGTTACACAGTTAGATAGCACAGGAAGTCAGAACTGGCAATGGGCCGCAACCGGCACTGTTTATTCAATTTGCACAGACAGTCAGAATAATGTTTATGCTGGTGATATTGAGGGTGGCGTTACAAAACTTGATAGCACGGGCAGTCAAGTATGGCAATCGTTTTTTGCAGATTACATTCAATCAATTTGCACAGACAGCCAATTCAATGTGTACATTGGCGATAGCAGTGACAATGTTATCAAAATTGATAGCACTGGCAATCAAGTGTGGAACTGGACTGCACCAGGAAGCATCATTTCATTAGCAGTAGATAGCCAATTCAATATTTATGCTGGTGATAACGCGGGATATGTTACAAAACTTCAGACAGTAAAGCAGTAATGAAAGGATTGATTCATTTGGCAGATACAACAAGCACAGACACAAGCACAACTACAACAAGCACAACGCCACAAGATGACACTTACAAACAGGTCTTTATGACTTATCAAAGCCAGCAAGCAGATGGCAATTTTTACACAGTTGTTTATGTCCCACAAGATGCAGTGGTTAATTATCCAATGACTGAAACACCGATTCCAACCGAATTGCAAGGCAAAGTAGCAAAATACAATGGTGTGTTAGAAAAGTGGGAAGATTCCAATGTTGACCCCAACACGTCAGAAATAATTGCCCTTAAAAATGTCAATGCAGAGTTAGTAAAACAGTTAGCATCAGCAACACTGGCAGCAAACAATGCTAATCAAGCCGCAACAACAGCAAACTTAGCCGTTGCACAACTCACCAAACAGTTAGCAGCTGATTCAGCATCAACCACCACAACAACCACAACAGCAGCAAAGTAGAAAGGAAATTGCACATGACATTCATCATTGATTATTTCAAATTGGGTCTTTTCACCAAGCAAGACATGCAAGAATTCGTTCAGGTTGGCTTCATTTCGAGTGACCAATACAAGCAAGCCACAGGTGAGGACTATGTAGCACCGGCAACTGCACCCGCAGCATAAGAAAGAAGCTAGGCAATGCACATTATTCTAGGATTAAGTATTGCTGAATGGGCCGAGTCCCTAACAGCAATTGGTGTGCTCGTGAGTGCTGGCAGCTGGCTGTTCAAAAAGATTGCTTTGGACCCGCTACGAGCTGATATTCAGCGGTTGTCTGAGCAGATTGGCCAGCAACTTAAAGCACATGAACAGACGCTTGCGTCAATCAATGGGCGCATTAAGGACCATGACATTGAGCTGGGCAGCCATTCAGTGCGGATTACTCGTTTAGAGGACCACGTAGGTATCAGAGAAGATAAAGGAGATAGTGACAATGAAGATTAATTGGAAAGTTCGTTTTTTGTCCGTAAAGTTTTGGCTGGCCTTGGTGCCGGCTATTTTATTAGTCGGACAATCAGTCGCTGCGGTATTCGGCTATAACTGTGACTTTGCCAGTTTGGGCAAGGAACTGACGGGTGTGGTCAATGCAGTGTTTGCTGTACTGGCTGTTCTTGGGGTAGTAACGGACCCTACGACAGCCGGTGTTACTGATAGTGCCCAGGCACTCACGTACAGTAAACCGGCCAAGGATACCGTGCCTGACCCGGTGCCGGCCGATCCGCTGCCAGCCAATGGGCAAGGTACGTCAGTCAAGGATACTTTACCAGATGCAGGTACAGATGCGAATGGAGCTGACATTAATGTCGTTCAGCATTGATGCCGCAATTGCTTACATGTACCAGTTGCAGAAGAATGGTGTCACTTACAGCATGGATGGCAGTCGCACTGGTACTGATGGCACAGCAGATTGCTCAGGCGCTGTTTATGCGGCACTTCGTGCTGGCGGCATGCCGTCTGCTGGCTATGTGCTCAACACCGAGTCCATGCATAATTGGCTGTTAGCTAACGGCTGGCAACGGATAGCAGATAACAGCAACTGGAATGCCCAACGTGGCGACGTGTTCATCTGGGGCAAGATTGGTGATAGTGCAGGTGCTGGTGGCCACACGGGTATCTTCATTGATCACGACAACATTATCCACTGCAACTACGCACACAACGGTGTGAGTATTAATAATCATGACGCATACTGGGCCGCCGATGGGTGCCCCTATTTTTATGCATATCGGTATGCCAGTACGCAAGAAGCACATCAAGGAGATAACGATATGAATTTGAGCAAATTAACCGGGCTGATCCCAGTTACTGCTTATGGCTTAGCCTGGATCACTAATCCAAACGGAGCGGTCCTATACGATTACAATCACAAGGCAACCGGCCGCAAATTGTCTTACGGTACAAGTTGGGTTGTCACCGGTCTCGACAAAGGCTGGCTGAAAGTTGGCGGCCTGATCAATCCAGATGATGCTATTGTCAAGATCAACAAAGGCATCGTAGCCGGCGATTGGACTGGGCAAAATGTACAGGTTGTCACCAATGATGCATACACACAGGCAGTACCTAAGCCAAAGCAGGCAGGCATTAAATACCTACCAGTTGGCAGTCGATGGCAAGTGAGCACTGTATCCAGTGATGGCGGGTTCGTCAAAATCGGCGGCTGGATCGATGCCAATAAAGTCAAAGTTGAACTGTAATAGAAAACCCGAGGCTTCGGCCCCGGGCTTTTTTTTATGGCAAAAATTTGACGTTCCATAATTAGGTGGTGCAACAAAATGATTCACTTGGATTCACCGGAATGAATTAAACGTTTTGCTAGTTTCAAGTGGGACTTAATTCTTTCAATTGCATCAGGGATCGTGTAGGCATAACAGCTCATGCTATTTTTGTCCCATATTGCTGAGGCACCAAGGATCCTATGGCGTTTGCTATGCCAAAGATGAATAGCACACATTCCCCCATAGGGATAGTACGTGAGCGTGATCAAGAAATCTTCCTCGGGAGGGAAAAGATGAAACACAACTTCCGTTGAGCCTAAATCAATTGTCTTAAAAGACATAGTTGAAATAGACATTTTCAATTCTCCCCAACTGGCCGGACTCATTTTTGTTACCGTCATACTGTATCCCCCTCTACAATTGTAAGCTAATTATACAACAGATGTTATAAATTGAAAAGAGCCCGATCCGAATTATCTCTTAGAATGTTCAACCCCATGCGGCAATATTGGTATACTAATTGTGTTGCATGACACAGTCAGCGGCCATAAAGAATCTGTTATTTTGAAAAAAGAAAACGTTTTAGAAAAAGATGTGGATTTAAAAGCCAATCAATGATATATTTTGGTAGTCAGGTTTACCTGACGTGATCATCCTTCCCCCATGATGTGACGATCAGTCCCTCGGCAATTGTCGGGGGATTTTCATATATGTAGTAATGCATCCATGGGGTTTTGAGCCTCGGATCTTTTTGTTACTAAATATTTTTACTACACAGATACTACACAAAGGGCACCGTTATCCCTTTATGTATAGGATTTCAGTGTCTTTTGCAAATCCGGTAAACGGCTCTCCTAAATATTTGAAGATATAACAGGGCCCCCAGAACGCTGACATTTCAGTATTCTGGGGGCCCTGTTATATCTTCAATTTGACACTTGTTATGTCGTGGCTTCTTTGTCGAAGCAGTAGTCTGCCATTATTATGTAATTGCTGGCGGTTAAATTTGCCACAGTGACTTCCTGACGTCAGCACTGCACACTTTAGCGAGAATTTCTTTTAAACCGTTGGTCGTCGCTGGCCCTGCTTTACGGATGAGACACTGGTATTTGTTTTTTGCTGATTTTGTGTATTCTGTCTCAATAATCAAATGTGGAATGATTTGCGCAAATTCTGCCTGGTCTTGGTCGCTGAATTTACTAGACCGGTTCAACAATTGCAATGCCCGGTTGATTGTATCTGCTGTCCACGGATATGGGTTTTGGCAGGCAGGACAATAATGGGGCGTTGCTATGGTGGGATTTACCGCCCATGTTGAAACTGAAATAATGCCCGGGATTGGTTCGTGACAAACGGGGCATTCATCAATTAATGCGGCCCCGCATTTTGGACACACACCGCACACATTTTTATCAGGTTCCTCGTTCACGCACAGTTGATGGCCATTCATGCACACAATCATTTTATATCGTTTACTGCTGATACTCATTCCTTCATCTCCTCGTCTGGAATTAAACGATGTTTTTGAAAACAGTCAATTATGGTGATGATGGTTTGGAAATAAAAACCATCGGTTTGGGAACCGATGGTGAGATAATTGGGTTCTGCAGAAAAGACGCATCAAGCGATTTGGAAAAAACGAGGAAGCGGCGTCTTCTTCAAAACCATTATGTTCATTTAGCCAAGAATATTCAACCCGACGAATATTAAGTCACCGGTGTTATTTATTACATTTTACCAGGTTCAACAATCCCCTGAAAAGCATCGAAACTATTTTGTTGTCATTTTTGAGATCTGATTGTCCAAAAGAGTGACGGTGAGATCGTGTCCATTTTCGAGATTGACCCCGGTATAATTCAAAAAGGTTTGAGGAGTTGCATCATCACGTAAAGTATCCAGAACTGAATTTGGAAGGCCGAGAGCCGTCATAACTTGTGAGCGATCGTCGCCGTCCTTCAGTTTCCAGACAGACTGTTCGTTAATCTTAGAGATGTTGGCGAGTACAGCCGAGTCGAATAAACTGATACTCTTTTGATACGCATGTTGTCCGGCAAACGAAACCGAAACAACTGCAAATCCTCCCGGAGTTGTAATTCGCCAGGTGAGATCACGATAGTCACCACCCCCATCGTGCGACTGTGTCGAGCTGGCTGGTTTTCCAAAAAAGCTTTGCGCTGCATCCAAAGTGGTACCGGATTGTCTTTCTGCTGTTTCGGGATTCAGTGTGATGCGGTCATAATTATTAAAAGCGGCGCTAATCTCCACAGATGAAGTGACAGCTGTCGATTCATTATGACTAGTTGATGATTCAACAGTCTCGGTTACAGACGATGCAGATGAGGACGTAGCGGTTTCTGATTTTGCGCTCGCTGAACTTGAGCGACTAATTTTCCCCCGCACCTCAGTCCTGGACCCATTTGCCACAGTCGGATCGCTCATATCGTGAATCCGAAAAAGCCATCCCGCAATTGCCAAACCAATGAACGCGGCAAGATATACAAACTACGACAAGTCATGAATTTTTTTGACCTTGATCGATTTCAATAAAGCGGAGCTGGAGATATGTCGTGGTCGTTTGTCGGCAGATTTTTTACTCATCATGGGCACCTTCCAAAACGAGAGTTTGCTTAGTTCAATAACTTTTGAAAAGTCACATTATCCTGATAGCGGACTTTGACGAAAATGGTGGTAAAACGCAGAAAGACCGGATGCTTATAATTTAAGCTTTTTTGGTATTTTGTCAAATCATTCACATAGCTCTTTTGAATCTCACTGCGACTCACCAAACCGGCATAACCTTGCAAGCCGACAGAACAATGATGGCGTTCATTAAAACAGTAAATGCTTACCTTGGAAGACTCAACGATATTATGTACAGTGGTCGTATCCCGGTCTGTGTAAAAAAGCACTTGTTTCAGTGACCGTTCCAGTTTCAAGGGTGTTAACGCGACAATATTTGGGAAACCGCGCTTGTCGATCGTCGAAAATTGCATCACAGTAGCCTCTTTGAGCAATTGTTCAGCTTGGCCGATGGTATCGACGGGGGCCTGGCCGCCTGACTCTTGATTGAGATCGATTTCTTCTTTTGACATGTGACAACCTCCACTTTTGATTTGTTGTTTAATTGTATCACGCCAAATGGCTATAAGGCTGGATGACGAATAAATTACATGCGTTATGATTCGATTCTGGGAAGAAAAGAAACAGTGACTAGAATTTAATAAAAAAATAATCCAACAAGTCATCAATTGTCCACAATTTGCTTGCACAACACGTGTTATCAATGGATAATGGGAATTATGAAAGGTGGGATTTGAATGAGTCTCGAAGACAAGATCAACAGCAAGAAGGATCAAGCGGCCGGCAAGGCCAAAGAAGTTGAAGGTAAGGTCACAGGTGACAAAGCACGTGAAGCGCAAGGTAAAGCCGAGGGCTTGCTTGGCAAAGCAAAAGAGAAGTTGGGCGATGCCAAGGACTCGGTTAAAGATGCAGTGGATGATGTTAAGGACAAGATCAAGAAAGATAAGTAAGACCTGAATTGCCGCCGAAGTTTGGCGGCTTTTTTGATGCACTGGTTGAACACCTTTCCAAAAATCGTTATACTTATTCTGTTCGAAAACGAACACTATCTCGATTCGAAAGGTCGTTAGCATTGGCTGATATCGTAAAACTTAAGGAAATTACCCGATTGACGCGTAAACTACGTCGGTTTGAACGGGCTATGCTACGTGATCACGCCCGCCAGCATGGTCTAACGCCTAATGAGTTGCTCGTGATGGATACGCTCACTGATTATCCAATCATTTCGCTTAGTCATTTGGCAGGTATTCTCCAACTGAACAAAAGTACCGTGTCAACGGTAGTGGATAGTCTTATTGAACGTCGTCTCATCAATAAACAGACCGATCCCGATAATTTGAGTCGGTATCAACTCATGCTTACCGCCACTGGTGAACAGTTGACGACTGGGATTTATGAGACGTATCTGGCTGCCTTGACGGTACGGTTACAATTAACACCCCAGACGATCGATGAAGCATTGTTATTGCTTCGTACAGTGAGTCAACAAGGTAAATTGGAGGCCCAGTCATGACTAATCGCTCCATTTCAAAACGTACTGGTAGTACATTATTCTTCTTGCTCATTATTTTGATCGGCGCCAATTTACGTACTGTACTGACGGCTGTCCCGCCAATCCTGACGAATATTCAACATTCATTCCAAATGCCGAACTGGTTCCTCGGCAGCTTGACCACCATTCCATTAATCTGTTTTGCGTTGGTCTCTCCATTAGTTAACGGACTGACGCGCAAATTCGGCATCATGCCGGTGGTGACGACCGCATTAATCATTTTATCGGTCAGTTCGTTATTTCGCGTGTATTCATTCCCGCTCTTATTGTTTGGCACGTTGTTAATTGGCTGTGCTATTGCCGTTTTGAACGTCCTCTCGCCAGTCTTGGTTGCGGCTCTTTATCCGAATAAAATTGGCGCGATGTCCAGTGCCTATTTACTGTCGTCAACCATCTTTTCCGCTGCCTCGGCTGGATTCAGTGCACCAATTGCTAATGTATTGGGCTGGCCCCTGACCTTACAGGTCCTCACCGTTTTTCCTATCGTGACTTTAATTGTCGCGATAGCCGTGCAGTTATTACCGAATCAGAGTGAAACATTGAAAAAGCCGGTAAAACAAACCACAGCGAAAAAACCGCAGCAACCTGTCTGGCGGCAACCCTTAGCCTGGGCACTAACCGGATTCATGGGATTGCAATCCCTCCTGTTCTATACGATACTCACTTGGCTGCCTACCATTCTAATGAGTCACGGTTACTCGCAGAGCAATGCGAGTCTGATGTTAGGCCTGCTCCAACTCGCCGCTGTCCCCATGGCTTACATATTCCCCAATCTTGCTGGTCGGCGCACCCGCCAAGCCCCACTAATCTGGTCCATTGGTATTTTCTTCTTACTTGGATTGGGCGGCCTGATGCTGCCCAAATTGCCGCTGGTGTTGGCATTACTGGTTTGCGTGATCCTCGGTTTCGCCACCAATGCTGCGTTCACGATGGCCATGGCATTATTCTCTTTAAAAACCAGAACACCCCAAGAAACTGCGGCGGTCTCAGGAATGGCCCAAGCGATTGGATATCTTGTGGCTGCTGGCGGCCCCATGCTGGCAGGTCTTCTTCACGGCATCTGGAACAGCTGGGTACCTGTGATGATTTTCTTATTGGTGATTGCTGGTATTCAAACGTATTGTGGCCTGTTAGTCGATCGGGAGAAAAGCGTATTTGAATGAAGATTTAAAACTTGACGTCCTTACTTTCAACAAGTAACATATGTGTATCAATTAACGAACGAGAGGAGCTGAGTCCCATGGCTGTATTCACCCACCAAACAACATGTATGATGTGTCTTTCCTGGCGACAGTCTATGGACTCGGCGGGCATTTTCGTGTTGATTTGTTAATACGACAATGTCTTAAGAAGGTCCATGACTGCCGCTGACTGCGGTGGTCATGGACCTTTTTGCATCTTGGGAGAAAGGGAGCTGAGCCTATGCGCTGTTGGGCCTGTTGGCGAAAAACGGTAATCGCACAACGCAATTGAAGAACAATTCAACGGAGGAAAATATGAAACACACAAAAATCATTGGCATCATCGGCGTCGGTCTGGTTGCGGTATTGTTGGCGGCGTGCGGGCAAAATAAGCAGTCGGCCGCAAAGAGCAGTACCGGCGGCGCCACTCAAACGGCGACAATTCAAACCAGTTCAGAAATTCAAACATTAGATCCAGCCCAGGCGACAGACGGGAATAGTCTCATCGCAATTTCCAGTAACAACGAGGGGTTGTATCGGCTGGACAAAAATAGTAATCCGATTCCCGGGATTGCGACCAAAGTCGTGACGCCCACGGATGAAGGCAAGAAATATGTCATTCCGCTGCGTCACGATGCTAAATGGGCAAACGGTGATCCCGTCACGGCAGAAGATTTCGTTTATGCTTGGCAGCGGGTTGTGACACCCAGCACTAAGGCGTCATATGCCTACTTACTGGATGGCATTGAGAACGCAGCAGCCATCCGCAACGGCAAGGCCGCGCCCAGTACCCTGGGTGTCAAAGCCATCGATAAGTACACCTTGCAGATCAACATGTCTGTCGCCGTCCCGTATCTGCGTATCCTATTTGCCTTCCCCACTTTCTTCCCGGCTAATGAGAAGTTTGTCAAGGCGCAGAATGGCAAGTTTGGGACTAGCGCAGAGACCATCATTGCCAACGGCCCCTTTGTCTTGAAGGATTGGAATGGTACCGGTCAAAGCTGGCATTTTGTGAAAAACAAGAACTACTGGGACGCCAAAACAGTGAAACTGACTCGGCTGAATTTCCAAGTCGTGAAGGAAACCGCGACGGCATTTAACCTATTCCAAACCGGCAAGCTGGACGATGTGACGTTGACGGGTGAATATGCTCAGAATAATGTAAAAAATGAAAAGGCCACGCCTCGACGCGGTTCATCTATTCGTTATCTGCAGGTGAACACGAAAACTAAGGGGTTGGACAACACAGCGGTGCGCAATATCATTTCTCAAGTGATTGACCGCAAGAGTCTCGCTAAAACCGTCCTGGGTGACGGCTCGATCCCACCGCTGGGCATGATTCCCCAGGGGATGTACAAAGATCCAGTGAGTGGCAAGGACTTTGCCCAGGAAGCCGGCAATTTAGCGCCATCCAATGTGAAGAAAGCCAAAGCAAATTGGGCTGACACCAAGAGCAAAGTCGGCGGCAAGCTGAGCTTGCGGTTGCTCACGCCGGATGACGATGACTCTAAAGCCATTGCAGAATATGTCCAGGGCCAAATTGAAAACAATTTGAACGGTATTTCGGTATCCATCCAAACCATGCCACAAAAAGCAGCAGATGCCGCAGCAGAGCGGGGTGACTTCGATCTGTACCTGAAGAACTGGGGCGCGGATTACCCAGACCCCACGACCTTCCTGGATCTGTTCAAATCTAGTTCCAGCTTCAATTACACTAACTGGCACGACGCTAAATACGACAACCTCTTGGCCAATGCCGAAGGGGCAGACGCAGACAACGCTTCGAAACGCACCAAGGATTTACGCGACGCGCACGCCTATCTATTAGCCGAAAAGCCCGTTATCCCTCTGTTCCAACGCTACGTATTGCATTTAAACAACCCCCAGGTCAAAGGTATCGTCTACTTCCCGACGAGCTATCACTTTGATTACAAATATGCCTACGTAACTAAATAACGAAAAAAAGCTTTACGACCAATGGCGTATAATAGCCGTCTTTGGTCGTAAAGCTTTTTTTAATAATTCAGAGAAGGCTCTGAATTAAAATGGATATAGTGCCAATGCGGAGCAATCGGAGGTGAAATGGGGCTCAGTGGTGGAAACCGCAATAAACTTGCCCCGGTCCTGGGCAAGTTTATATGCGGTTAGGCGACTTTGAGACCGCGCTCCTCAGCGGGCTCAAAGCGCCGTCACCACGTTCCAGCCCCATTTCACCGGAGATTGCGCAGCATTAGCACGGCTGGTAAACAACCAAGCCCATTTCCAGACTAATTATCCTCGTGTGTATCACTAATCTTCTTCGACAAATCAAAATTATTCATCCGATAAGGCGCATTGTTGCCATTGTAGCCGTTATTGTGATAACCAATCCGATCGATCTCACCCTTATACTCAAACACCTGGATGTGATCCCCCTCGTCATGACTGAACGTCCACTTCACATCAAACAACACATACGCCTTGTTTTTAGCCAGCGGGTAAACATGCTTCAGTGTTGTATCCAAACGTACACTATCCACACCGTCACTCTTCAACGCCCCAGACATCGCCTGAATCATCCCCGAATAGTATTTATTACTCTTACCATCGGTGTAATAAGTCGCCAACTGCTCTTGTGCGTCAGTATTATCCGCGTGTCCAGCATCCAGCCCAGTTTCAAATAATTGCGACAAGAAAGAAGACGCATCGTCACGGTTGATGACCCCCGGATAGGAGACCCCGATGACGTCCGATTCATCATCTCCGGAGACTGTCGAGGCATTGGAAGTGACATCCTTACCGTTGGCATTGAAAACTTGAGTCATTTTCGCATTATTGCTGGTGACGGGATATTTCTTGATGCTCAAATATCCGTCGTCCCCGATCTTGCCTACCTGGTCGCCATTGATCAGTACCGCGGCACCGGGATAGCCAGTGGCGGTGAAGGTGACCGTCTTGAAGGACAGATCCCACGCATCACGATCATTATACGGATTCAAGACCCGTTCACTGGTGCTCTTGACGGTTTTACCTTGAATCGTGGCGGTTGTGGTCACAGTGTAATTACCGGGTAAAAAAGGCCCCGCGGCGAAATTCTTCTTCTCTCCGGTCAGCACTTTGCCGGAGATGCCCTTAATCGTGACTGTGGATGACGGGGCATTCGTGGTGATCGCACAATGAACTGCCGGTAAAGAAAACTTATAGGCAGGAAAAATCAACCACCGGCGGCCGCTTTGGATAAAGGCCACGGAACTGCCATGATCATTGGTAGCCGGCGTTACGCTCATGTTTTTCAACTGATTGAGGTAGATGGGATGATCTTTGATATAGGCTAGGAAAGGCTTCACACTCGTCGCATTCACCTTAACCTTATCATCTGTGCTGGTCAGATAGCGGGCAGCGCTGACCGCATTACCACGCTTAAGTGCTGCCAAGGCAGTCTGCGCTTGGTTCTGGGGACTCCAGTAATGATTGCCAAATTGGTAACCGCCTACCAATACCACGATGAGGGCGATGATGCCCCACACAGTGAACTTCTTTTTCTTGGACCACGGTGCTTTGGGCGGTTGTGGTGCGGCTGTGGAGGCTGGTTGGGTCGGGGTGACCGATGCGGGCGGGGGTGTGGCCGGCTGACTTTGCTGGGTCGCTTGTGCCCGGTACTGGGTTAAATTGAATCCGCAATTGGCACAAAACTCGTCATCTGGTTTAATTGCCGCCCCGCAGTTGGGGCAGTGTGTCATGTTATCCATTTGATTCCACTCCTTTTCCACTGCTTAATTGACCCGGTGCCAATCGAGCTTCAAGTTTGTTTCGATTAAATGACCGTACACGAAAGCAAAGGGCTCAACCACGGAGTCACCGTTTTTGGTGAACTGGATATTCAAGGAATCGCCTGCGCGATATACCACCTTGTACGTCCCACCATCTGTTTTCCCATTGGCCGTGCCGGTATAAGTGCCGTCACTGTTGAAGGTAAAGGCAGAACCGTCTGATTGTTTCCATTGACCAATCAGGCCATTGGTATCGGCGTTGTCGTTACGGGCAGACGGATCGTTGGGTAAGTCGTCCATGTCGATGTCGCTTGAATCGTCGTCATCGCTGTCTGCACTGCTGGACTCAGCGGCCTTTTTCTTGCTTTCACTAGCGGCTTCATCGGCATCTTTCTTAGCCTGCTTGCCGCTGTCACTGTTGGCTTTGGCCAGCAAAGAACCCAACGTATCGTCGGTCTTGGCTGCTTTCCCCGTGAAAGCCAATGTTTCAGCGGTTTTGAAAGGGGAGAGTGCCACTGTTTTACTCAAGCGGTTGCGCTCACCGCTTAGCTGACCAATGACCAATACTTTATATTGCCCGGGATAAACAATGAACTGTTGGGTTTTTCCTTGTTTGCTGCTGCTCACGCTGTTACCGTTCCAAGTGATTTGCGTGTCGCTTAGATTGGTGGTTAACGGGACTTTAATGGTTTTTAATATCACCTTATAGCGCGGGAATAAGCCCAGGATGCGACCGCTTTGAGTGACTTTAATTGCGCCATTGGTGCGGCCATCCGCCACGGTGGTTTTCATTGTCCGTTGCGTAGCGAGGTCGGCTTTGTACAATGCGGCGAGCGGGGCTAGATCACTGGCAGCCAATGGCGTTCCGTCAGTGTCCACGGCCGCCTTGCGCATGGTCTTGGGGTCAGTGCTCGTCATATCTTTGGCTAGCTGCGGCAGCTGGCGGCCGCGACTGTAATACATACTGCCGGCAAAATACCCGCCAGCGACCAGCACCACGATTGCGGCCAACACGATCCATGGCCACCGCCGATGGTGACGTTTCTTACGCACGACTGGCTTTTTAACGGATGGTGGTGCCTGTACCGCGTCACGATTGACTGGTGTTTCAGCAGAATGGACGGGTTCCTTAGTGGCCTGCTCGGATATATTGTTTCCTGTGGGCGGCGTCGCACTGGCCGCATGGTCTGTTCGGTACTGCTTCAGATTAAAGCCGCAGTTTTGGCAGAAATCATCATTGGCAGCAATGGGTGCCCCACAATTCGGACAAAACTTAAGATCCATGATTTATTTCTCCCCCTGTTGAATCAAATTCATCAAAGCCGCCGCAATCCGATCGTGGCCGACCTGATTGGGGTGGTATTGGTCCCGGCCGCCCCACGTGGCAAAATCCGGAATATTTTGACCTGGTGGTCCCACCACTTCTGGATGGTTTTGCCAGATCGGTGTCAGATCCAGCACCGGCGTCTTTGTTTCTTGCCCCACCGCTTTAATTTCAGCGTCGTATGCCGCATCATTAACGTCATACATACCGCTGGCCGGTGTCCAGGTCGTCATCAAAATCAACTCAGCCTGGGTTTGCTGCTGCAGAGTGGTCACGATTTGGGTGAGTTGAGATTTGAAAGCGGCCAGGGTGGCGGGCGCTTTCCCACCGACAGCATCATTGGTACCGAATTCGATGGTGACAATGTCGGGATGCTGATTCACGATGGTTTGGACCTGGGGCACACCGAGATTGGCGGCTGTTTTACCCACTACGGCGACCCCTTGCTCGGTGACCTGTTTGCCCGTGGCTCGGGCTAATTGGTGGGCAAATAGAGTCGTGAAGCGGGATTGTTTGCTATCCGCAAATAGACCAACCGAAACAGAATCACCAAATGGTGAATACGCCAAGGTTTGGCCGGACTTTTTTTCGAGTTGATCGAGCAGTGTCGGCGCCACTGGCTTGGTGGCAGTTTCCTTTTTACTGGTACTGGATTTTTTGCTTGGCCTTTTACGTGTTTTTGTCGTGCTCGCCACTGATTGGCCACTTTTTGACACTGGCTTTTGACAAGCCGCGAGCGTGCCAACAGTGACCAACAATAGCGAGAGGATGACAAGGAAACGATTGAAGCGGCGCATTAGCGCAGATCGGTGGTAAAGCGGCTGATGACCCCGCTAAACCAAGAAAGCATCAAATAGGAAGCCGCGGCGTTGGCCACCACCTGCATGATGACCAAGCTGAACACCCGATCCATTTTGCCATTTTGCCGAGCTTCATTGCTGGTCACGAACAAGGCCACGTTCAGTTGGACTTGGTAAATCGTCAACAGCAGCGTGATTAAGAGCAAACTGAAAGAGCCGCCGCCAAACCAGATGATAATTAAGGTGAGCAGCAGCGTTGGAATGGTGGCGCTCGCCCGGAAAGCGAAGCGGTTGGTGTAATCCGTGAAACCAATCGCATCACCGATTAGAAAACGGCGAGTCACAAAACCGACGACTGCGAAAATAGCGATCATGATCAACGCATACACAAAGAATTGCAGGTAAATCCCACTCGTTTTGGTGGCAATGTAATTGCTGATGGTTTGGGCATTGAGATCACCACCAAACAGGTAGCGGAAGACCGGAGTAATGTCGCTGCTGTATTGTGCCAATAAACTGTTGACTAAATCACCGGTTTTTTGAATGGCTGCCCAGATGTTGAGGGTACTCAATAGAACGACCAACGCTAAAGTGACATAACCAAAATATTTACGTTCACTGCCAGTGATTCGTTCGGCATCAGAAGGATGCTGCCAGGACAGCAGTAAGGTGGAAAAATAATTGCTGCTGTACTGTTTAGCCATATCCAAAGTTGGGTTTGGCTGAGCCGGTGCAGTCTGTGTCGGTTGGGGTTGTTGATAAGCTTGCTGTGCCGCTGGTTGGACTGGTTGATTAGCGGCAGCTGATGGTGTCGGTTGGACCGGCTGACTGGTCGCACTTGAGGGTGCAGCAGAGTTGCCGGTGGCGCCAACGCTGGTTTCTGACGGTGCTGCAGTACTGGCGGCTGAAGCTGGTGCAGCAGCCGCATTGGGATCAATGGCCGCGACATCCGTGAGATTGAACCCACATTTCACACAGAACTTGGCATCGACGGTATTATGATGCCCACAATTCGGACAAATCTTAATCATGATAATTCCTCCCAAAAAATTGCATGAACATTGCAACCAAGAATAAAAACAGCCTCTTAAAAAAACTCTTAAGATGCACTGCATTTTAACATTGTGCAATGATGGTGAAATGAATCTAACAGATATTCATTTTTTTAGCATATTGTACAGTTGCCATTTTCCGTTATAATAAAAGCATTGATCACAATACCGGAGGAATACGCATGATAAAGGCACGGACCCAAGGTTATTTATGGACGCAATTCTTGATTCTCGCCATTCTTTATGGTGGTTTGATGTGGTATCAATTTACTTTTGTACTGGTTAAAAATCCGCCCATGCCAGCATTAGCCATTTATGTCGGCGCCGCAGTGATTCTCGCAATTGTGGCACTGGTTTGGACCAATCCCACTCCAGCGGCGGGGGCCGACTCATTTTTTGCTGCGAAGGTATACTGGCCGTTAATTGGTGTCATGTTGGTGATTACCGCCGCCCGTTTTGGGATGGCCTACCTGCATTTTTCGGCAAGCTTCCCAGTAATGCCTATTCAGCAAGCTACGCACGATTTACCTGTGGCCGCGCGGTTAACGGTGACTGGTGTGGCGGCTTTGGTGCTGCCGCTAATTGAACAGACACTCTTTACGCGGCTGTGGTTCAATGGCCTGTGGACGAATCGCCATTACGCGATGTTGACGGTTGCAATCTTGATCAGCGGGGTGATTCAGGGCCTGCTGTACGCACCAGAAATTGCCATTACCACCGGGATCGCCGTGGGCATTGGCTGTTTCATCGCGTTTCTCGGCGGCATCACGCAGAATTACTGGGCGGCGGTGGTGGCCCAGGCGTTGAGCAATTTTTTATTAGTCTTTATTTTCTAAAAGTGCATAAAAAGAGACTGAAGCCAAAATTTTTGGTTTCAGTCTTTTTGATTGCGGTCAGTCATGGGGAAATGTTCACTGTCCAAGTGAGTAGCGATCGATACGTGCCGCCCGGGACTTGAGCGGTTTGCGGAATGAATAGCATTGTTTGATCATTCAAAGTGGTTACCAGGTCGTCTTTCTGAGCGGCCAAAACCACAGTGTTGGTACCGTTTACGGGCACTGGAATATTTTTTTGGTCAATGGCTAAATTAAGGATGGGGGTGACATTTAAAACATCACCAGTGGTCGTATTGGTAAACGGATTGGCCGCTAAAGACAGTGTCCAGTGCGCCCCGGTAATATGAATGACGCCCTGGTTGTTACCGTCAAACGTGGTGGTCGGCTGGCTTTGATAGGCCTGGTAACGCAGCGTGGTACCTGTTGGGGAATTCAGATCACCAGCTGTGGCTGGGCGATAGGCATTGTTTTGAAATAACTGAAACTGCATGTTGGGGACAGCCTGTAAATACGGCGGCGGATCGACGACTTGCAGCGGCGTGTAATTGGACCGCCAGACCACGGAATTGCCGTTTTTGTCAGAAAAGGTGATATTCAGTTGTAAATAGTAGTAAGTGGCCGGCGTGTTGGGCACCTTTGACCAGCTGAAAGTTGCATCGTTAGTCACGGTGTTAGCGGGAGTGATTGGCTGATGACTACTGTCTGTGATTACCCACTGATATTTAGGTGTCATGCCAGTTGGAAAAGTGGTTGGGTCAAGGGCCTCTGGCCGATATGAGAAATTTTCTCTGGCGACCACGGCTTGGGGCGTTAAACCGCCCACAGTCACCGTCGCGGCACTTTGAATCGTGCTACCGTCAGGGTTGGTGGCCTTCACGCCGATATCTATTGGAAAACCAGTGACGTTATTGACGATCAATGAATCAGTTGCATCAACCAAGGCGGAATTGAATTGCGTGGCCATTCCACTCGTAGTCGTCAGTGCGCCATTATTGGATGCCGGTGGGGTCCAGGTGACGGCGGCGGTACTATTGCCAGGGGTCATGCCGGCGCTAAGACCGACGACTTGACCCCAAAAGATGGTGGGTTTAGTCACCCGCGGCGTCAGGGAAATGGCCGCAATTGGCGCAGGCACCGTTGTGATGGCTACTAAGCGACTGTATATCTGAGCGCCACTAGAATACGTGATTGTAAATTGAAAATATTGTGTTCCTACTACCTTTGCGGTACTTAAATCCACCGCAATACTGGCGACGGCATCTTTTTGAGTAATCGTGACCTTAGCGCCTGGATAATTGACCCACAATCCACCACCTAAATAGCCTGCCACTGCCACACTAGTAACTTGCTGATTGAACCATGATAACCAGATTGGCCAACCGTTAAAAGCGGCGGCGCCCATTGTGATTTTGAGCGGACTGCCTTGAATTAGGTTCTGGTTAGCCGGCTGATTGGAAAGGCCGGTACCGATAAAATAATAATTGCTTTGAAAAAGGTTATAGGCTACCCCATTTTGACTGGGAGTGAACTGAGGGGCCGGTGGCGTTGCATCCGCTGCACTGACAGTATTTGTCGGTGCAGCTACCATCAGCAAGAGGATAACAGCAACCAGCGCAATGAATCGTTTACGCATGACGCCCACCCCGCCTCCGTAGGGTATGCACACCCAAGCCGGCCAAAATAATCAACTCACTGCCAATCACCAACAACCAATAATTCTCCTGTTCACCGGTTTGCGGGAACCGGCCGGTGACAGCCGGGGGCGTTGGGCCACTGGTCGACCCATTGCCCGCAACCACCGTGAACTGGGTCGTACTGCGTTCGGCCGTTACGCGTTGGCTGGGCAGCAGGCCGCCGATGACGAGCAGCGCCATCCCTAATGAAAGACTAACTATGCTTCGGCGCATAATTGACCAACCCCTTTCTCTTGGCCACGAGCACGCCGATCCAAATCAGAATGATGGCCGCAAAACCTGCGGCAATGGCAATCAGCCACGCTAACCGAGAATTGCCGCGGATACTTTGCGGGGTCTGCAGATGTTGTGCCGCCGCAGTGGAGACTGTGAAGCGGCGGGTAAAATGAAACACTTGGCCCTGGGCACTGGCGGTGGTCGTGAGAGTGTAATTGCCTGCCGTCAGCCGCTTGTCAGTGGGAATGGTCAAATTAAAACTGGAATTGGGTGCCATCCCGCCGTTGGTAATTTTCTTCGTGAAAAGAACTGTGCTGCGGCCCACGCGAGAAATTTGTGCGGTCACCGTAAAATGACGGAAATACTGGGGTGTTTGATTCTCAATATTGGCTAAAATGACGGGACTATGATTCACCATATCCGGTTTAACGGTACGCAAAATCAGGGTGATCGGCTGACTGGCCAACGGGTTTGTCCCCATCAAGATTCCCAGGGTCATGGCAAAACGGTTTTGCAAGGCAAATTGAGCCTTGGTCGTGGCACTTTTTGTTTCGTCCAAGGCGTAAATGCTGCCGAGGATCTGCCCCCGGAACCCACTCGCTGGAATGACGTATTGAAAAGTGACGACTTTGGCTTCACCCGGTTTCAGAGTAATCGCAATGGGTTTGGAGAAAAATTGGTTTAACGTATACTGCGCGGTTGGATCCTTGGCCGTTTTCACCGGTGTGTAGTTGATATCTGCACTATCAGTGGTCGTCGCCGGGGTAGGCGTCAGCCGAATCGTCCGCGTGCTGGTTTGGCTGATATTTTGCACCTGGACACTCAATGAATATTGTTTGCCGGGAGCCACTTTTAACGCAAAGTAGCCAAGTTTGGTATTTAGCTGATTCGGCGGATACACCGGGGCGATATAAAAATCTGCACCATTCCCCGCTGTGGCTGCCTGGACAGATCCCCGGGGCAAAGACCCCAAGACGTAGAGCAGCCACAACCCGCCGACAAGAATGATCCACCAACGATACTTGCGCATGGCAATCTGCCTCCTCATAAAAACAAATGCTGTGTAAACAACGCCCCGTGGTGGCGGCGTTGTGCGTGCTTAGGCACCGGTTCCCAGCGTCCAAGTAATATCCGATTGATAAACGGCATTAGGTACCACGGGGTTCGTCTCTCCAGAGAAGTGGAGTGTCGCGGATTTTGTCGTGGTCAAGGACCAAGCCGTTTTGCCCAGTCCATGACCAGCGGGGGCCGTGGCAATGGTGGTCGCTGTCGTTGTGATCGGTGCCTGAGGGAGCAAGTCCACAACGTCAGCGTTACCAATTTGCGCAGTGGCCGATCCGCTCAGACTTAAAGTGATCCCGGATAAACTCGCCGCATTTTTGTCCGTCGTGGTGAAGGCGGGTCCCAATTGGGCTTTCAAAGTCCAACCCGATCCGGTCCCGCGCAGGTCGTTGACTGCCAACAAACCGGTAGTGTTGCCATCCCGCGCAGAATTGTTCTTACTGGTGGCGACAATGGCATCAGTGCTCACCGTATTGTTCACGAGACCTTGGTCGCCACCGTCATAAATCGTCGCCATTGCGACTTGGCCGAAATTGAAATCAGGTACTGCGTCCAGTTCCAACGCGCCGCCCAAGATGGTGAATTCAGCAGTCGTATTGGCTGTGGCCCCAGTGGTCGTTGTCGCCGCAAAGAAGGCCGTGGTGGAAGTCGCTGTGGTGTTCACACTTAAGTTATAACCAGAGTCACCAGGGCCCACACCGCCAGCCGTGGCAGCAGCGTAGGTATTACTAATTGGTCCGGCAGCCAACAAGGCCGCGCCGCCCACTAGAGCGGCAGTAAGTTGTTCCGCATGATTGAAACGCATCGCGAAACATCTCCTTTCATTTTATTACGGTTAGTATAACCAGGAAACCGCGATGTACCACGCTATTCGTCTCGATAAAAAAACAGTGGTGGGGCTGAAAAAAGCAGTGGCGCCCATCGCTTGTAGTGGGATTGAAGTCAACCTTGGTTGAAAAAAGACAAAAAAGTTGATGGAAAATGGTCTAATTGCCGATAGCGCGTGGTTTTTGTCTAGAATGGGGACATCCATTGGAAAATCTGGGCAAAAAGAAGACACCCACCAAAAAGTGAGTGTCATTAAACGAAATATGGTAGTCGCTAGTGGAGAGTAATCGTGGCTGCTGAGGTCGGCCGCAAATCTTGATAATCATAAAGCGTACTCGGCAGTTTCCGTAACAACGGGGATGGTCGATCGATCCCGATCAGCACCAGGTTGTGCATGGCCCGAGAACAGATGGTATACAGCACATCTGCCGACCGGGTGTCGCCAAAGTTATAGGCGGACACATCATAGGCGATGACCGCATCGAATTCCAATCCCTTTGCCAAGTAAATCGGCAGGATCAAAATCCCGGCGGCTAAGGAGCGATCATGTTCAGTCATCAATTTAACCGGCACTTCGCTGGATAGGCGCGCATACAACGACTCCGCTTCCTTAGCCGTCTTGGTCAAAATAGCCACCGTCTTGTTGGTCCGCAGCATCGTGGTCGCTTCCCGGGAAACCGTGGCGATGGCCTCCGTGTGGGGACAAATGAGATATGCTGGTTTTTCCCCAGACCGGGCAAAAGCGGTGATATCGGCACCGGCTGGCAGTAATTCTTTCGCCAGATTGGTGATTTCTTCTGTGGAACGATAACTCTTATTCAAAGTATGGGCACTGATTCGGCCGCCGCGGAACATCTGGCGGACGGCCGCCAACCGATCTGTTTCCTCATAATGGGCGGAGAACACATCCTGAGCCCGATCGCCCAGTAAAGTGAAATGGGCCTTCGGGAAAGCATGGCGCAAGTATGCAATTTGGGCTAACGAGTAGTCCTGCATCTCGTCGATAAACAAGAAGCGGATGCTGTGATTTTGTCCGCCCCCGGTCAATAAATCTCGGAGATACAACAACGGGGCTGCGTCGCTCAAGTTGAGATAATGGGTCTCTAGGTTTTGCCGGAACTCCGCAATCATTTCGACCCAAACTTTGGCCGGTATCTCGTTTGGCCGCGCCGTGCTTAAGAATTGAGCATATTGTTGATACACGTCTAGAAAATAGTTGTTATAAATCGCATCGTAAACCGGTTCATACCGCCGGAAAACCAGTTTTCGGGCCAAGTAGTGCATTTCCTGATCGGGACTGTCGAAGGCTTTGTCCCGAGTCCACGCTTCAATGGTGGCCTCCGGTAACAGCGATACCTCGTCTTCCACCCATTCTTCCCGCGCCATGCGCCGCAAACGTTTCTTCAGGCGGGTAATCAGCACATTTTTAGTCCGTAAGAACTTGTCCGCCAGTTGCATATTTTCCGGCAACCGGGCAAATATCCGTTGAATTTCTCCTTGGGAAAAGAAAGTTTCCCCATCGAAATCAATCGCCGTAAATTGCAGCATATGCGGTGGTGTCGTCCGGATATAATCATGAATCCGGTCCATGAATTCTGGGCTTTCTTTATAGCGGCGGACCACTTGGGCAGTTTCTGGGAAATTCGCCATATCATTTTCGAACCGTTCAAAGAGGGATTGCACATGCAGTCCTTCAAAGCGCTGACCCAAAAATTCTGCCAGCGTCACTTGCCGCATGTTCTTTTCGCCCAAGCTGGGTAAGACCTTGGAAATATATCCGGAAAATAAGCGGTTGGGGGAGAAAAGAATCATTTGGTCGGCATCTAATTGACTGCGGGAATGGTAAAGCAAGTACGCCACCCGCTGGAGAATGGCACTGGTTTTACCAGAGCCGGCGACCCCTTGGACGATCAACAGATCTGCATCAGTATTGCGGATAATGTCGTTTTGGGCCTGTTGAATTGTGGAGACGATGTTACGCATGTATTCGTCGGTTTGCTGACCCAGCACATGCTGCAACACGGAATCGCCAACGGTTTCGTTGGTATCAAACATGTTTTCAATCTGGCCGTTTTCAATCTGAAATTGGCGCTTGCGAATCAACGCGACCTGTTGCGGCCCCACGGGGGTGTCGTAGGTCACGTTACCCAGCGTGCCATTATAATAGATGGCACTGATCGGGGCGCGCCAGTCGTAGACGAGGAAATGGTCGTTGCCGTCCATTAACGTGGCGGTGCCGATGTACAACGTCTCCTGGTCGCCATCTTCATCGATGTCGATGCGGCCAAAATAGGGCGAATCGGCCAAAGTGTGCAACCGCCGCTCAGTGTCTTGTAAAATTCGTTCACTTTCCATCTGGCCGGCGATCATGTTCTTTTGCTGCTGCACGGCAGCGTTGGTTTCCATTCGGTCATCCACTTCAAACGTGTTGACCTTGGTGTTTTCACCGTAGTTTTCATCCAAGCGCCGCGTTTCGGCCTTGGCCTTGGCCAGTTCCGCCTGCGCGGCAGTGAGCTGGTTGGCGATGATCCGAGTGACCCGGTCGACCCGGGCCTGTTCCTCTTGGCGTTCTGTCTCTTGCAATAAAATCCCACCTTTTCTAGTCGGCTGTGGGTGACGATCAAAATTAGCTTGCCAAACATTGTAGCCGGTTTGCGCAGTGCCTGCAAGCACCTTGCTCATCATGCACAAAAGGGTAATAATCTGTTAACTTTTACGGGCGCAGTTCGCCGAATTGAGATAGTCAGGTATCGTGATTATTTAAGTGGGGTGAAATGGATGACAACTTTTTTATTTGGCGTGATGGTCATGACGCTCATCATCGGTTGGCTAGCCTGGCGCCAACAAAATACAGTGATGCGCATTGTCGCTGGCGTTCTATTCGCACTGGAAGTCTTATTGATTCTCTTTCTAGTCTTCGTCCCGATTCCTAATATGTAGAAACGCAAAGATACGCTTGACAACCCTCCGGCCGTTCTCCAAACTAAACCATGAGACTATTTTCGCCTATTCGCGGGAAATGAAGGAGCTTTTTTATGGCAAAACATACATTATTAACCGGCGACCGGCCCACCGGGAAATTACACATTGGCCATTATTTAGGATCATTAAAGAACCGGGTGATTATGCAGAACTCCGGCGACTACGATTCATTCGTCATGATTGCGGATATGCAGGCGCTGACCGATAATGCCAACGATCCGCAAAAAATCCACGACTCACTGTTGCAAGTGGCCTTGGATTATTTGGCGGTGGGTTTGGACCCCGAAAAAACCACGATTTTTGTCCAGTCCCAAGTCCCGGCGCTGTCCGAATTAACCATGTATTATCTGGACTTGGTCAACCTGGGTCGTTTGGAACGTAATCCGACAGTCAAAACTGAAATTAAACAGAAAAACTTTGGCGACAGTGTCCCGGCGGGCTTCTTGATCTATCCGGTCAGCCAAGCCGCCGACATCACTGCCTTCAAAGCCGATGCGGTGCCCGTGGGTGACGACCAGGAACCGATGCTGGAACAAACCCGGGAAATCGTGCGGACTTTCAACCATACCTACCATAAAGATGTTCTGGTGGAGCCCAAGGGCGTGTTTCCGCCTAAAGGTCAAGGCCGGCTGCCGGGTATCGATGGCAACGCTAAGATGAGCAAGTCCCTGGGCAATGCCATCTATCTGACCGACGATGCAGATACAATGAAGAAAAAGGTTATGCAGATGTACACGGACCCGAACCATATTCACGTCGAAGATCCTGGTCAGGTGGAAGGTAATACCGTCTTCACTTATCTGGATGCTTTTGATCCGGATCAGGCTAAAGTAGCCGAATTGAAGGCAGAATATCAACATGGCGGTTTGGGCGATGTGAAGCTGAAGCGGTACTTGAACGAAGTGTTGGAAGCAGAGTTTGGCCCGATTCGCACCCGTCGTGCAGAATACGCCAAGGATCCAGCCGCCGTATTGGCCATGCTCAAGAAGGGCTCCGACCACGCTCGGGAAGTGGCTGAAAAGACACTGCAAGAAGCCCGGGATGCAATTGGTTTGAACTATTTCACCCATTATTAGAGAGAAAGATTTTCAATGGCACATTTAGTTTTACAAACTGACTTCGGCTTAATGGACGGTTCGGTCAGTGCAATGTACGGAATTGCCTATTCCGTAGCACCCAGTGTGGCCGTGCACGACTTGACCCATAACATTCCGCCCTACGATATTTTTGCGGCCTCCTATCGGCTTTACCAAACAGTGCGGTTTTGGCCGGCAGGGACCGTCTTCGTCTCAGTGGTGGATCCTGGGGTGAGCAATGATTCCCAACCCATTGCGGTGGAAACCATGGACCACAAGTTCATTATCACTCCGGATAACGGTACAATTACGCATCTGGCGCACCATCAGGGCTTGCGCGCGGTGCGGATGATTAACACGTCGCCCCGAGAAGCGCTGGACGCCTTCAACGAAGAGCACACCTTCCGCGGTCGGGATCTGTACACTTATATTGGCGCCATGCTGGCCAGCAACCAAATGGCGTTTGACGATGTGGGCCCTTTAACCACGCCGGATGAATTGGTGCAGCTGGCCTTGGCACCGGTCAAAACCGAAGCAAACAGTGTCACCGGGGCCGTGGATATCACTGATCCGCGCTTTGGCTCTGTCTGGACGAACATTCCTGTCACTGCATTAGATAAGTTGGGCCTGCATACCGGTGATTCCGTGAATGTGTCGATTTATTTTCATGATTCGTTACGGTACCAAAATACGATGCGCTTTACCCGCTCCTTTTCGTCAGTCGTGGTGGGCGAGCCGTTGGTGTACGTCAATTCCTTATTGAACCTAGGGATTGCCATCAACCAAGCCTCCTTTGCCCATCTATACCATATTCATGCGGGTATAGATTGGGTGGTCACGATGACACCCAGCCAACCCCAAGCATTTCCCGGAGTATGATATCCGTCTTGCGACGGACGCCGTGCCCAACCAACATGATACAATGGGGATATTAAGTGAAGGATAAAGGAGTACACGCAATGCAGAATGGGAATGAAAATAAACAGCACAGGAGCTACCTGCCTTGGCTGATTGTGGCCGCCGTGGTGGTCATTTTCGGGATTTTCGGGATCACCACCTATAATGGGTTGGCGAAACAGAGCCAGGCGGTGGATAACCAATTCGCCAATGTAGACACTGTGATGCAGCGCCGAGCTGATTTGATTCCAAATCTGGTTAGCGCGGTGAAAGGGTCCATGACCCAAGAGCAAAAGGTCTTCGGCGACATTGCCGCAGCCCGGAGCAACTATTCCAAAGCCAATACAGCGTCCGATAAGATGAAGGCCAATACGCAGATCGATCAATCTGTTGGGACCCTGATCTCGGCGATCCATGAAAACTATCCCCAGTTGGAATCCAACAGCAACGTCAAAACATTAATGACTGAGCTGGAGGGGACTGAAAACCGGATTGCCGTTGAGCGCCGACGTTATAACACGGTGGTCCAGGATTACAACAACAGTGTGGTCACCTTCCCGCGCAACATCTTTGCGAACATGACCGGGATGGGGAAGAAGCCGTACTTCAAGGCGGATGCTAACGCCAGCAAAGTGCCGAAGGTGGATTTAGATGATTCCAGTTCCAGCAGTAAATAATACACACAAGCGGTGGCGGGCAGTCTGGTTAGGGCTGGCCGCCCTGCTTTTTTTCATCGGTGGGATTCATACTGTGCAGGCAGCCGCGTTACCGACGACTGCACCGGCCAACGGCGTGGTGGATACCGCTGATATTGTGACAGCACCTGTGACTAAGCGGTTGACAGATAAAAACGCCGTGTATGCCCGCCGGTCGGCTAAAGTGCAGATCTTGCTGGTCACTGTACCAAAAGATGCCTCGCTGAAAAAGACACAAGCCTTTGTGACCCAACATTATTTACCGGCCCACAGCCATCGCATTGCTTTGCTTTATGCTGTGAACAACGGTAAACCAGCGGCCCGGATCGTACCCAGCGGCGCGATGACATCGTTTCTGAGCAGGGCCGTTCTAGACCGGGTGCTTACCGATGCCATTCCTCAACTGCGCAGCCGTCAACCAGACAAGCTCAACACTGGTTTCCTCAAAGTGGTTAATTCCTTGTCGACCTTGATCGATCAGCATTATCGGTATCCAGTTGACCAGCAAAATGTCAGTCAGAAGAAAGTCAACGAATTGCTTTACGGACGGCGGGATAACCTGTTTACCCCCCGAGGAATGCTGGTCCTCGTGGCCGTAATGGCGGTGCTGTTTCTGTTTCCTGGGCGGCGCCGCGATGCTTCCGGCCGGCTGCGGCCGTGGTGGGCCGGGACTAAACTGGACCAACCTGATCCAGATAATGATGAAGAACAAGACGAAAAGAAGGATTAATCATGGCAACTTATCCTGATCGCTATCATTTAACAAAAAATCAAAATCGCCGCTTTGCTAGACAAAACTTCGTCAATTTAATCCACACTAATTCCCGGTTTGAAGACATCACCATGACCCTACCGCAAACGCAAACCATCATGGATGGCTTGGGGGTGGATGGTATTCCTATTGATGACATCAACATAATGGTTCGACTCAAAAGGGGCTGGCAGTTTATCACGGCCTCAGATGAGCCGCCAACCCTTGATTTTGAAAGACAAATTAACGCAATCGTCACGGGTCGTAATTCTACAGAACTTGCGGAAAAAGAAAGCAACTTCTTGACCGCACTGATGCAAGACACCCAGTGGAGTGCCACCGACAAGGCATTAACCCTCCTCTATCACAACATGCGCCAACAACTCTTCTGGGACGGCAACAAGCGCACCGCGACCCTGGCGGCAAATAAAATCATGATCGACCACGGCGCCGGTTTGATCAACGTACCGCTGAATCTTTGGCCCCACTGGAATGAGTTAATCAATGCCTATTATCACAGTGGCGCCATGACCGAGATCAAACAGTGGACATATGACCACGCCATCCAAGGTGTGGTGTTGAAGTAAGAGATTATTTGGTGCAAATTACTACACAAAAAAGGGACCACAACAAGCGTCTGGTCCCAATGGATACAGTGTCAATGCGGAGCAATCGGAGGCTGAAATGAGCTGGAGATTGCGCAGCTTGGCACGGTGGTTAGCGATGACAAATTCGGTCATCGCTTTTTTAATGTGTTACGGCAAATTATTCCCCGCCGCAAAGTAAATATCATACCATTCCTGCCGCGTCAGCTTGATCCGGTCGATATCCGCGATCTCCGCCAACCGCTCTGGATTCATTGTTCCCACGATCACCTGCATGTTCGCCGGAATCCGCAAGATCCAAGCCGCCGCCAGCGCATTCACATTGCTGCCGTATTTCGCCGCAATGTCATGTAGTTTCCGGTTCAGTTCTGGGAACTTCGGATTATCGATGAAGACCCCTTCGAAGAAACCATACTGATAAGGGGACCATGCCTGAATCGTCATATCGTGCAGCCGACTGTATTCCAGAATACCGCCGTCATGATCGACACTGTGGGAATCAGTCATGTTCGTGTGCATCCCGAAATCAATCATCCCAGTGTGCATAATGCTCAACTGCAACTGATTCGCAATCAGCTTCATCGGCAGCGCCTGTTGGACTAGTGCCACTTGCATCGGATTGAAATTCGACACACCAAATTGCCGCACCTTGCCCTGATTATGTAATTGCAGGAAGGCCTCGGCAATTTCATCAGGCTCCATCAACGGATCCGGTCGGTGCAGCAGCAAGGAATCAATATAATCCACACCCATGCGCTCTAACGAACCGTTCACAGCCTCGATGATGTGTTCTTTAGAAAAATCGTAACGCTTATCCACAATTCCGACTTTGGTTTGGATCACCATGCGATCCCGAGGAATCGCGGCAATTTTCAAGGCGGCACCGAACTTTTCTTCAGCTTTGCCCTGACCGTATGCATCAGCGTTGTCGAAGAAATTAATGCCATGATCGATGGCCGTCGCCACCAACTGCGCCGCATCGGCGTCGCTCTTTTTGGTAACGCGCATTAACCCTAAACCAATCGCTGAAGCGTTGAGACCACTGTGACCAATATTCACATATTGCAAAAAGTCCACTTCCTTAATTTATTTTCTATATTCACCGTAGCATATTCCAACAGGCTAAAGCACTTCTTTTTTGCGGATGACGGATTTGATGTCTTCTGGCGGGATCGGCAAATTGGCGGGCAGGTCCGTCGTGATGTCCACGATCGTGCCGGTTAACAGGTGGTTGCTCTGGCCTACTGGCACAATGACCCGATCATCGATGGCTAAATCCGTTAAGTCGGAACGATAATAATACGCCTTGCCGCTGTCATCAAAGGTGACCGCCACGAAGTATTCCAGCACTGGTCCCAGCTTGCGCCACTCCGCAGCGGCACTTTGGTCGGCCAAATTCAACCCCTGGGTCAACAGCTGATTCAGTACCCGCCAAAAATCGCGCATATCCGGATCATCAGCATCCACTTGCACCACAATTTGCTCATCGCCGGGGTACGTCAAAATGACACCGAAAATGGCATCGGGATAATCCAAGGTATCCAGCTTCATGGTTTGCAGGTCGCCCAGCTCGGCCAATGCCTCACCAATGCGTAGGACCAGCCACTGGGTCAGGGCCGGATCAGTATATTGCTCGGTATGGTTGCGCCGATTATCGCTGAAGGTCGTGTGCACCACCACGGCGCCTTGGCCGGGATCGATGGCCAATGTGCGCTGGAAAATAGCCACGTGATGCAAGGCGTCACTGGGCCCATGAAACTGTGGAAAGCGCAGATCTGCAAACCGAACGTAATCAAATTGCCAACGGATGGGTTGGACGATATGACCATTCACCGCCAGTGCAGATTGGCGCAGAAGGGTGATTAACTCCTCCCAGCCCGGGGGAAATGCAGTATCACCGGTCATCGTCCGGGTTTCACCACTCGTTTGCGTGATGACCAGTTGCCACTTCGTCCCGGCCAAAATCACCGCATCGGCGGCCGGGGCGTAATGATCCTCCCACTTGGCGATGCCCAGCTTGGCCAACCGATTATGCCACTCCGCCGCATCCGCGCCTTGGAGGGTCTGGCTGATCGTCGTGCGCGGCCGACTAGTCAGACTGGTCATGCTGACGGTCACGGCCGCAGGTGTGATGACGGCATGCAATTCCTCCGGGGCACCATATACTGCTTGAATTGTGAGGACTAAATCAGATATCACAACAACCAACCCCTCCCACTTATGATTAATTGTATTGTACCATGTAACCGCTTTTCTGACGTATAATTGAAACTGTGGATCTTGTTTTCGAAAACGACAAGGAAATAGGTGAAAAGCGATGAATCAGCAGGACTATCTGACGCAAATTGATCAGGTCAATGCTCAAGGACCATTTCGGCCCACATGGGAAAGCCTGGCGACCATGCCCCAACCCGCCTGGTATCAGGATGCCAAACTCGGGATTTTCATCCATTGGGGCGTTTATAGTGTGCCGGCATTTGGCAGTGAGTGGTATCCGCGGTTAATGTATTACCGGGGAACGAAGGTATTTGATCACCATCAGAAAACATATGGCCCGGAGTTTAACTATCGGGATTTCATTCCGATGTTCAAAGCGGAAAACTTTGACCCAGCAGCTTGGTTGCAGCTAATCAAAGAAAGCGGCGCCCGGTTTATCTTGCCGGTGGGCGAGCATCATGACGGCTTCAAAATGTACGCCAGTGATTTCAGCCCGTATAACGCCGCCCAAATGGGTCCGCACCGGGATGTGATGGCGGCATTACACCAAGCGGCTGACCATCAGGGAATTCATTTCAGCATTTCCAGTCACCGCGCGGAGCACTTCTGGTTCTTCAATGGTGGGCGCACAGTGGGTTTTCCCACCGAAGTACAAGACGATCAATACCGCGATTTCTATGGTCCGGCGGTCACCAACACGACGAAGAATAACGAACAGGCCTATCTGCTAGGTGAACAGGGTATTGTGCCCACTGCCGCCTGGTTGGATGATTGGTTGGTGAATTCAGCGGAAATGGTGGATCGCTTCCATCCGGCGACGATGTATTTTGATTGGTGGATTTCGGAACCAGCTTTTCGTTCCCACGTCCAGCGTTTTGCCGCCTATTGTTACAACCGTGCCCGGGAATGGGGTATGGACGCGACAATCAATTACAAATACGACGCCTTGATGTATGGGACGGGGACACTGGTGCAAGAGCGGGGCACCTTGGGCAATATCGCCCCACGCTTGTGGCAAGCCGAAACGGCGACAGCCCGTCATTCATGGGGGTACACTGAAAACAATGAATACAAATCCCCAGCAGAGATTGCCCAAGTGTTTGCGGATGTGATTAGTAAGAATGGTGTCTTCTGCCTGAATATTGGCCCCAAGAGTGACGGTACGCTGGCACCGGAAGATGTCGCGATTTTGCAGCACTTGGGGCAGTGGAATCACGCCAACCAAGAGGCAATCTGGGGCACGGGTCCGTACAAGTTCTTTGGCCAGGGAACCCAACAGCAAGCAGGGACTTTTTCAGAAGACTATCATTATGGTGATGACGATTATCGGTTCACGTATCGGCCTGGGGCACTGTACGTGTTTGCGTTAGCGCCAAATAATCGAACCACGTTCACGATTGCGGCGTTAAAGAAAGACAATGATGGTTTGGTGGCCCCGATCAAGAAGGCCACGATCCTCGCCGATGGGGCACCGGTGGCGACCCATCAAGATGACACCGCACTGACTTTAACGACGACTCAGCCTGTAGCTGGCAACATGCCAATGGTATTCAAGCTGGCACTGGCGTGACCCTTTTGGGGAAGGAGAGAGTATGTTGAAAAAACAAAAACAATATAATGTGCCGAATGCTTATGGATTGACCCCGGAGGAACAGGTTAAATTGACCAGTGGGGCCGACTTCTGGGGGACCGAGGCATTTCCCGCGGCGAATATTCCCCGCTTCCGGATGAGTGACGGCCCCCATGGGCTGCGCTATCAGGCCGGTGCCGGGGATGCCTTGGGGATCAACCACAGTGAACCAAGTACGGCTTTTCCCACTGGCAGTGCCCTGGCCTGTACTTGGGATCCGGCGTTAGTGGCCGCTATGGGGGCGGCTATCGGTCAGGAAGCCCGCAGTCTGGATGTGGACATGGTCCTGGGTCCGGGACTGAATATCAAACGCAACCCACTGTGCGGCCGTAATTTTGAGTATTTCTCAGAAGATCCTGTATTAACTGGCCACTTGGCGGCGGGATGGGTCAAGGGTATTCAATCCACCGGTGTTGGCGCCTGTGTGAAACATTTTGCCGCCAACAATCAGGAAAATGATCGGCTGCGGTCCAATTCCATCGTCGATCCGATTGCCCTGCATGAGCTGTATCTCACTGCCTTTCGCATTGCCGTCAAAGCTGCTCAGCCAGAGGGAGTAATGTGTTCTTACAATCGCATCAACGGGACTTACGCCAGCGATAACCGGTATTTGTTGAGCGATGTCCTGCGTAAGACGTGGGGATTCAATGGCGCAGTCATTACCGACTGGGGCGCGCTGAATGACAAAGTGGCTAGTCTCAATGCCGGGACGGATTTAGAAATGCCTGGCGATGGTCATATGTTCGATCAGCAAGCATTGCAAGGGTTAGCCGATGGCCGATTAGCGCCCACGGCCCTTACTCGGGCGGTAGCAAAAATTGCGCAGTTGGCCCAAAAGAAGCGGCCAGCATTCCAGGGCGATCGGCAAAAACTATTGACCGACAATGCCCAGTTGGCCCAAAAAATCGAAGAAAACGCAGCAGTGTTGTTGAAAAACGATGACCACATTTTGCCTCTCAAGGAGACAGACAACATCGTGGTGGTGGGCGAGATGGCGGAGCAGACCCGGTTCCAAGGGGCCGGGTCATCCCACATCAATCCGCCCACCCAGGTATCCATTTTAGAGGGATTGGATAATGCCCATGTGGCCTATCATTACGAACCTGGCTACCGGTTGACTGATGATACAGGCGTTGATGCGGCCGCGGCTGTGGCCGCCGCCCGGGACGCTGATAAAGTCATTTTTGTGGCTGGCTTGCCGGAAATTGATGAATCGGAAGGCTTTGATCGTACTACCATGGCTTTGCCGGCAGTGCAAAACAAGCTGATTGAAGCCATTGCCGCAGTCAATCCGCACATCGTAGTGCTCTTGATCGCCGGTGCACCCGTCGAGCTGCCTTGGACGGATCATGTTCAGGGCCTGCTTAATCTGTATCTCGGCGGTGAGTCTGTGGGTAACGCGGCTTCTCGGCTCCTCTACGGTATTGTGAATCCTAGTGGGAAATTGGCAGAAACCTACCCAATGCAGTATCAAGATGTGCCTTCCAGTCAGTTGTATGGCAAAAATAATGGGTCAGTCGGATACGCTGAAAGTGTCTATGTGGGTTATCGCTATTATGATAAAGCTGCCGTACCAGTGCGTTTTCCGTTTGGGTTTGGCCTCAGCTACACGGACTTCACGTTACAGAATGCCGCTTTGTCAGCAGCACAGATTACCCCGGATGGTCAGGTGCAGGTCAATGTGACGGTGACGAACAACGGCACAACCGACGGTGCGGAAGTGGTCCAGGTGTATGTCGGCGATGCCGCGGCGGACACTAAGGCATTGACGCCCAAGCAGACACTGCAGGGTTTCGCTAAAGTGTTCTTGGCGGCAGGGACGAGTCAAATCGTCACCATCACACTGCCCGCCCAGGCCTTCAAAGAATGGGATGATCACGATCAACGCTGGCTGCTGCCCACCGGTCAACGCCAAATCCGGGTAGCCACCAGCAGCAATGCGGCTGGTCTTGTCTTGCCCATCACGCTGGCAGGAGAAAATACCAGTGTCCGGCCTGTCAAAGTGCCGGATTGGTATATTCGTCTCCAGGGCCATCCGTCTATGGCAGCGTTTGAAGAAATGAGTGGCTTGCATGTGCCTGTCGATCGTGCGCCAGTGCCTGGTATGTATACACCGCTGAGCACCCCGCAGGAATTAAGCGAATACTCTTGGACGAATCGGCACATCATGGATTTGGCTAGAGAAAAGATGATTGGTACGAAAAATCCCACCACACCGGCGGACCGTTTCATGGAGAAAATCATCATGGATACGCCGATTATTCGCTTGGCACAGCAGTCCAGCGGCATGCTGCCGTTAGCGGTGGTCAATCGTTTAGTGGGAATTGCGAATCGCCGTTATTGGCGGGCAATCCGGAATCGATACTAACTTTTTACACTGGCGGGTGGACCAATCCGGGCATCACCCGCCTTTTTCGGCCTTTCGTGGGTTATAATTAGTTTGCAAGTCACAAGTAGGGAGCGGGACACGATGGCAAAAAACACAGGAATTATTGGATTTGTGGTGATTGGTGCACAGAATGTATTTGTGCGCGCAGTGGACCGCAAGATACACACCATTGAGAGTGCCTCAACGGATGTCGATATTGGTGAGGATATTTTTACCAGTAAACGCATCAGCCCGGATACAGTTAACCGGGTGACGGAAATATTGGGCCAGGCCAGGTTGCTCTTCGCCGGTGTGGGTGCCGACCCAGTGCATGTGGTGGCTACCCATTCCATGGCCGAGGCGGCCAATTCGGAATTTGTCCGGGAACAGCTGCAGGATCGCACCGGTTATGATATTACTTGGGTCAATCAAAGTCAGGAAGCATTGTATCGCAATTTGGCGACAGATGCCTTCCTCCCCAATTTCCGTAATATCATTAATACGGCAGCCATTCTGGTGGATATTTCCTCTGGCAGCGTGGAATTAACGTTCTATAAAAAGCGGCAGTTCATTTTTTCACGGACATTGAAACTTGGACCGCTGCGGGTGTTTGAAGCCATGCGGGATGTCAAACGCAATGTCCCCAATTACAGTGAGGTGCTGGCCGATTATCTTGCCAGTCAGCTGCGGGACTTCAAACGCATGCTGCCGGTGGATGAGCAGTATCCGACGATGATCGTGATGGGTTCGGCGTTGTCGATCATGGAACAATTGATTCCCGCTGAAAAACGACACGTGATCTTGGACAAACAGGCCTTTGCCGATCTATTCGATAAGATCTTACACAGCAGTGACCAGTATATCCAGGCGCACTATCAGATGCCGGAATCCGATGTGGTCCAGGTGCAGCCAGTATTGGTCCTAGTCCATCAATTGCTGAACTTCTTTGGTTCGCAGCAAATGGACATTACCAATTTGAAATTGATCGATGGATTGACCGTGGCGTATGCATTGCGGCAAAACAACGATAACTTGTTGATTAAGCCGGAGGACCAAATATTACGATCAGCGCTGGCCCTTTCGGATCGCTATCAAGTGGATAAAGCCCACCGGGATACGGTGGTCAATTTTGCTGTGCAATTATTTGATCGGCTGCGCAAGCTGCACAGTTTAGGTAAACGCGAGCGACTGTTGTTGCAGATTGCCGCGATTCTCAATGATATCGGTAACTTTGTCGACATTCATGAACACTATCGCCACTCCGATTACTTAATTCAGGCATCTGAGATCTTGGGCTTATCTACTCAAGAGCAACAAATGGTGGGGACAATTTCCCGATTCCACAGCACAGATTCGCCAAACATTGAAGAGTTGCAGGAGTCGGATCTGCCTAACGACAAGCGCATGGTGGTCGCTAAACTCGCCGCAATATTACGCTTGGCTGACGCGCTGGATGTATCCCGCCAGCAAAAAATAAGTAAGATTACAGTTTCGCAAAAACACGATAAAGTATTGATCACTGCCACCAGCCAGGACGATATTGAACTTGAGAAATGGTCGTTCAACCGGCGGGCGGGCTTCTTTGCCGAAGTATATGGTGTCATGCCCGAATTGAAAGGAAAAGGACAATATGGACTTCACTAAACCGGAATATTTCTTCAACCGTGAACTATCATGGCTGGACTTCAATAACCGGGTCTTGGAAGAGGCCCGGGATAATAACAACCCGCTCCTGGAACGGGTGCGTTTCTTGGGAATCACCCAAAGCAACCTGGATGAATTTTTCAACATTCGGGTGGCTTCCTTGCACAAAATGGTGCGGGTCGGTTACACCGGAACGGACGCGGCCGGCTTGACCCCCGAGGTGCAGTTGGGCAAGATTTCTGAAAAAACCCACGCGATGGTGGATAAACAATACACCACGCTGAACCGCTCGCTACTGCCGCGGCTGGAAGAGGCCGACATTCATTTGGTCGACTTCGCCCACCTGCGTCCGCAGCAAGCGGATTACCTGGACAACTATTTCCACCAAACCGTGATGCCAGTGTTGACCCCGATGGCAGTAGATGTTTCTCGGCCATTCCCATTCGTGGCGAATAACACGTTAAACATTGCGCTGCGCTTGGCCCGGAAAAACGGCAAGAAAGACAAAACAGATAAATCCTTTGCGCTAGTGCCGGTCCCCGATGTGTTTCCTCGCGTCGTGAAATTGCCCGGCGGCGACAATATTTTCATTCTGTTAGAAGAGGTCATCAAGCATTTCATCGCCGAATTATTCTTAGGCTTCTCCGTGAAGGCCATGGCCGTATTCCGGGTCACCCGGGACATGGATTTGGACGTCGAAGAAGAAGATGCCTCAGATTTGATGAAAGAAATCGAGAAGCAGCTTAAGCAGCGGGAACGCGGCGGAGTGATGCGGATCGAGATCGAGGCCGACATGGATGAGCGTCTGGTGAAACGGCTAACGAAAGAATTGCACCTCACACCCGACAGCATCTACCGGGTAAATGGCCCGATCAATCTGAAGTTCCTGGCGCAACTGGTGAAACATGTCCAAGGCCACCCAGATCTGGTCTTCCCGCCGTTTACACCGTATGAACCTGCGCCTTTGCAGGAACAAAGCATGTTCGATCTGATTGCTCAACACGACATTTTTGTGGACCATCCCTATGATTCATTCAATCCAGTCGTGAACCTCATTAAGCAGGCGGCTGTGGATCCGCAGACATTGGCCATTAAGATGACGCTGTACCGAGTATCATCCAAGTCGCCGATTATCACGTATTTGAAACGGGCGGCTGAAAATGGCAAGCAAGTCACCGTCTTAGTGGAACTCAAGGCCCGTTTTGATGAAGAAAACAACGTTCATTGGGCTAATGAATTGGAAAAAGCCGGCTGTCACGTTATTTATGGCTTGGTTGGCTTGAAGACCCACTGTAAGTTGACATTGATCATTCGCCAAGAAGAAAATGGCATTCGCCGTTACATGCACATGGCTACTGGGAACTATAACGATGTCACCGCGCGCCTTTACACCGATATGGGCTTATTCACCGCTGATGTGGATATGGGGCTAGATGCTTCCAACATCTTTAACATGCTTTCTGGCTTCTCCGAACCGCCGTATTTTCACAAACTCGTGATTGCCCCCTTGGGTATTCGCAAATTCTTGCATGAACAAATCGATAATGAAATCGCCAATGTGCAAGCTGGCAAGCGCGGCTTCATCCAGATGAAAATGAATTCCTTGTCAGATACCGATATGATTGAGAAACTGTATGAAGCGAGCGCAGCGGGTGTCGAAATTCATTTACTGGTCCGGGGTATTTGTAACCTGCGGCCAGGTATTCCCGGCGTCAGCGAAAACATTACTGTTCATTCCATCGTCGGCCGCTTTCTGGAACACTCCCGGATCTATTATTTCTATGCCGACGGTGAAGAGCACGTCTTCCTGTCCAGTGCCGATCTGATGAATCGCAACTTGTCTCGCCGAGTGGAGTTATTGTTCCCGTTACTGAGCGACGCCATTCGCCAACAGGTGATCAACATCTATAACATTCTTTGGGAAGATACCGTGAAGACCCGAATCCTGCAAAATGATGGCAGCTGGGAACATATCGACGGCCGCGGCCTGCCCCGGCTGAATGCCCAGGAATACCTCTTGGCCCATGCCAAAGATATTGCGGATACCTTGTGGCCAGAAGTGGCGAAGGCCGACAAAGAGATGGACGGCAGCTCGCCCCGCAAGTTCATTCCATTGATGAGTAATCCGTTGAACGATACCAATAACGAGAAGGAGTGACTGGATGGAAAACCTTGTGGTCATCGACTTGGGCTCTAACTCAGTCCGGATGACAATTACAGAGGTTCACGACGATGGGACCACGAAAGTCGTGGCCCAAGAAAAAGACATGGTCCGATTGTCCGAAGACATGGGACCAGAAAAGATTTTACAAGACGATGCCATGGCCCGCACCATTGAAGCCATGAAGAAGTTTGTCAAAACGTTTAAATCATTACCCAATGTCCATTTGCATGCCGTGGCCACGGCAGCCACCCGGCAGGCCAAAAATCAGTCAGAATTTTTGACTAATTTGAAAGATGCGACTGGTGTGGAGGTCAAGGTCATTAGCGGTGAACAAGAGGCCTACTACGACTACTTGGGCGTCACCAACACTTTGCCGGTGGTCAACGCCGTCATCATGGATACCGGTGGTGCCAGCATTGAACTGATTTTCATGCTCCAGCGGCGGATTCAAAACTTGATTAGTATCCCCATGGGATCGGTCAGCTTGACTGAAACCTATTTGGACCCGGAACATATCACCGCGCCGGCACTGTTTAAGCTGACGACTGCGATGGATCGGCTCTATAACGATATCTGGTGGTTGGATAAGGCCCGCAATTTACCGATCGTGGCCTTGGGCGGTTCCAACCGGACATTGGCCAAGATCGAACGGCGACGTGCCAAAACACCGCACTTTGAAAACATCCACGGCTTCCGGATGAGCACGGATCAAGTCAATCGGGTATTTTCCACCGTCATCGGAGCTGATTTGACGGAACGTAAAGAAATTCCAGGATTAAGCAAGGACCGCGCCGACATCATTGTCGGCGGCATGGTACCAATCGTCAATCTTATGCGCTTCTTGGACTCCGATCGCATCACGTTCTCCCAGAGCGGATTGCGGGAAGGCGTGCTGTACGAACGATTGCATGAAATGAAGCGGTAAACTTTAGTCGGGGAGGGGGCAGATCATGATTCTGCAAGTGGCCGATATGTCGTTTGGGTGGCGCCAGCAGCCAATTTTTGCCCACGCCAGCATGCAAATTGAACAGCCCGGGTTATATGGGCTGGTCGCACCTAATGGGGCAGGCAAAACCACTTTATTGAATTTGATTGCTCATTTACGCACTCCGCAAAGTGGTCAGATTATGATCCAGGGTCAACCGAATTCACCGCAGCAGGTGTTTGATCAAGTCGCCTTTCTCCAAGATAATTCTGTATTGTATGGGTACTTGTCAGGACGTGAACATCTGCGCTTTGTGGCAGAAACACACCAGATTCCGATTACGGCCATTGAATCCGTGGCGGACCAGTTAGACATGGTGGACTACCTGGATCGGCGCGTTAAGAAATATTCATTGGGCATGAAGCAACGGTTGTTACTGGCTATGGCGTTGTTAGTGGATCGGCCGTTAATGCTGCTGGATGAGCCATTGAATGGCTTAGATCCGACAAGTTTAAGCATTGTGCGAGAAACATTGCTTGATTTAGGGAAAAAGGGCACCACTGCCCTTATTTCTTCCCATAATTTGGATGAAATGATGCGTATCACTCGAGATATCTTTTTCCTGGTCGATCATCAGATCGAATTTTATCATTTAGCAGCCGGTGAAACGGCGGAGGCCCGGTACAATGAGTTGTACGGGAAGCGATCATGAATAAAGTTGTGGCATTTGAATGGCGGCGCTTATACCGCAGTCATTTGGCGGCGGGTCTTTTGGGACTCGCCGTTTTGCTAAGCCTTTTATTTTTCTGGTTCACAAAGGTTGGGGTGGGTCAGTATCGCCAAGAATTGTTGCGCACTGTGACCCACACGGAAGAAACTGTCGGCGGTGAGATTGGTTTATTGCGCGAACAAATCAAGACCAGTGACCAGCCTGCCGAGAAAAAACAATTGAAGGCCGAATTTAACCAAGCGGGGCGCATTGACGATGGTTTGATGGCGCAAATTGAAGCAATTCAACGCCGCCAAAGTGCGCCCTTTTTACGGGGTGGTATTCATGCCCGGCAGGAAGACATTCGCTATGCCCGCCAGTTTCAAAACGGGTTATTGGCCGATCCAAAACAAAACCGCGCGGTCATTACCGAATATCAAGCACGATTAACCCATGACCAGGCTTTTGAAAATCTTCACACGTCTTTGCAAGCGCCAATTTTTCTCGTGAACTGGCAGCACTTGTTGGCCAATCCAGTGACGTTAATCCTCGCCGTGTTATTGTTCTCCACAATCTGGGTGATGGCACAGTTTACGACAAATGGTGCATGGATGCAGTTGAATGTGTTCCCAAGTTGTCGTTGGCTGATGGCGAACGGGTTAGTCATGGTGATGTCGTGGTTCGGCTGGATGGTGTTCACCAATGCTATTGCGCTGTTGGTGAGCGTTTTGTGGGGTCAACCATTGCTCAGCGGCCAGATCAATTGGCTGGCGCAGTATCCAGGCACGAATCAAAGCTACCTCACGATGTGGCTGCGCTACTGTGGTCAAAGCTGGTTGAGTTTTAGTTTAGGATATTTTATCTGGCTAGCATTGACGCAATTGGTTCAGCAAAGGAGGCGGCGGCAATGAGAGCGACGTATTGGCGTTTTGAACTCAAGAAACGGCGGCGCGTATGGCCGGTGGGACTAATCATCATTTTTTGCGGATTATTGCTCATTGGCGGTTTCTTTTGGCAGATGCATGCCCAGCAGACTTATCTGGCGCAATACACGGCAAAGGTCAGAGCGCATGTGGCACAGACCAACCGCCTGGTCAAGGCACATCCAGAACTAGCGAAAACACTCAGTGGGTTTGATACGAATGAGTTGAAACGGCTCAAGGATCCAGCCGCCTACCAAAGATGGTTTTATCGGGTGGTTCAGGTGAAAGTGAAGGGGAATCAGCGCCCTGGAGAACTGCTCAATAGTAGCCGCGTAGTTTTCGATATTCGAAGCAACGGGTCATCCCTCACGACCAGTGTCGGGTGGACCTATCAGGAGTATCATTATCTCAACCAGCAGCACATTGCCTCAATGTTCCCGGATACACTCTTACTGTCTAAAGAAGAGGTGGATCGTGCTGATCCGACAATGGCGGCATCGCTTCAAACCGACAATCGGCGCTATTACTTACATGGTTGGTATTACGTGTGGTTCTTAATTCAGCAAAATGCAGTCATCATTCTGATGCTGATTGCCTGTTTGATTACCGGTCGCCAGATGGCTAAAGAGTTGGTCAATAAACGAGCGCACAGTGATTGGTTATCATTGCAAGGGGTGAGCACAGGTCGCCAAATGCTCACCCAGGGTGGTGTGATTGCCTACACCTTTATTCAGGTTATTTTTGGCCCACTAGCCATCGCTTTAGTGGCTGCTGGCTTACTCCGGGGGTTCGGCGATCTACGATATCACGTCCTGGCCTTTCGCAATACCGGATTCGGGATTGGCAGTGTGATGATGCCGTTAAGTCAATATTTACTGGAATCGATAATCCTGGCCCTTTTGCTGATCATATTCATGACCGTTTTGAATTTACTCCTGGCCACCTGGTTCAAAAATAGTTGGATCGTCACGATTCTATCCTGGCTGGTTGTCCTGCTCAGCTTGATCGCCCCGCCGATGGTGTGGTCACCGCTGACTTATTTCCACTTGGACGGCGTAGTTACCGGTTCAATTGGTCAAAGCTTAAATGATCCTCAATTCACCTTTCAACAAGGAATCCTGACATTACTTGTATGGTCGGTTTTTTGTTTAGGATTGTTGATGCTGAGTCAGTGCCTGCAAAAGCTTAACCTACCAGGGAAAATGAATTCTCTCAATCCTGCAAAGGAGTTACAGAAGTGATTGCGGATCGATTTGAGCTAACGGATCATCAAGAACAACAACTAATCAGGCACAATTTATGATTTATCGAAGCTTGTTTTTTTGACAAGCTTGTTTGAACACCTTACGCTGCAATATTCAGAAGTCGAGTCAATACTCAAAGATCAGTACGTACCCGACATTAAACCCAGTGAGATTCAAGTGATATTGAACTTGAGAGATGCGTATCAATATGCGGCAACAATCAATAACGTTACCGATTTTTCCCTCACCAATGTTTTGGAAATCAATCTCCTGGTTAAGGGTGCGAGAGCTCAAGACGCTGGTCAGATCCGAACAACAGATGTGATCGTACCGCTGACAAACGAAACGTACCAGCCGCCAATCCCCAATGAAGCCCAAGTCCAGAAACTGGTGACCAATATAATGAGTGACACCACGACCACAACGGATAAAGCACTCACACTGATGTTGACCCTGTCTCGCATGCAACCGTTTATGGATGGTAATAAACGCACAGCTATCGTCGCAGCCAGCGCTTTGATGTTCGCGGATAAACGGGGCCTGATCGCTATCCCGGAAGATAAACTACATTGGTATTCGTGGCAATTAACCAAGTATTACCGATCGGATAACATGCAACCACTCAAGCAGTGGCTGGCAGATAATGCTGTTTTTGGAATCAATGCCTAGGCACACAAAAGGGGTGGGACAAAATTCTGAACTCTGATGGATGTAGTACCAATGCGGAGCAATCGTAGGCTGAAATGGGCTCAGCTGTGGAAACCACACCGTGCGCTTTTTGCGCGGATGTGGTTAGGCGTGTTTGAGACCGCGCACTTTGCGGGCTCAAACCGCCGTCACAGCGTTCCAGCCCATTTCAGCCGTAGATTGCGCAGCATTGGCACGGCTCATTAGCAAGGATTTTGTCCCCCCCATTTGTTACAAGCAACTGATGATCATTTCAGCACATTGTTAAACTCAGTGACCAACAATGCCATATCGTCTGCAGACCGGCTCAGCGCCTGGTTAACATCTTGAAACTGCCCTTGATCGTTCACCATATCTGGCGTCACAACTAGCTCCGGGTTCACCGCCAGGGCATTCATGTGCAGACCGCTGGTGACAAAACGCATGGCAATTTCTGCTTGCATTCCCCCGTGGTTGCCGTAAACGATCGTCGATACGGGTTTGTGCGCCCATTCCCGGTAAAGATAATCCAATGCGTTCTTCAACACGGCTGGATAACCCCAGTTGTATTGAGGGAAAAGTAGGACGAAGCCAGCATATTGTTGAACTTGGTTGCTCCAGGCCTTGGTGTGGGGCTGGGTGTAATGGGCGGCTGCCGGGATTTCCGGTTCGTCCAAGAACGGCAAGTTGACCTGTGCCAAGTCAATAATGTCGGTGGTAAATGCCGGACTGGTCATGTGTGCCTGAACCCATTGGGCAATGTCGCCGCCGATCCGGTGCGGCCGGTTGGTGCCCAGGATAATGCCAATTTTAGGGAGAGAGTTCGTGTTCATCATTCAAGATCCTTCTTTCTTAACATGTGCAATTTGCACCTATTAAGATAAACCCATTTGCCGTATAATGCAAGCATGGACTTTTGGTGAGGAGGATTCGAAACATGAAAACAATGGAAAATGACATCTTTACTGCCCTAATGCAAATCGTGACGTTTTTCAATCAACCGGCCAATGATGAAAAAATCCTGAAGGCCGCAGGGGCCAGTCAGGATCCAAATTTATTGCCGATTATCGTGCGGATAGGGTTGCAGCCCAATATTCGAGTGGGAAAACTAGCCAACCAATTAGGTAAGGATCATTCATCCACGAGCCGCCAGATCGCCAAGTTTGAGCGGCAAGGCTTGGTGCAAACCGTGGCGGCACCCGATGATCGCCGTGCCCGGGCAGTGGCCCTCACTGCGGCCGGACAACAATTGTATGACCGCATCGCGACAGTCCGAGCCGAAAAGATCCAGCAAGTGCTGGGATCAGTTTCTGCCACCGAGCAGCAAGCCATCCTTAAGCGTCTCCAACAGATCGCCGCCCTATTGAATCAGGCCAAATAAACAGCCCATCCCAGACCGGGACAGGCTGTATTTTTAATGACTCAATTTCGGTTTAGTTTTTCACATTGCCCACGGTATAAGTCAATTGAATGAACTGACCTAACTGCCGGCCTTCCTTGAGTGTTAATGGAATATCAGGTAAGTCATGACTGACCAAGGAAACGCCATCACCCAGCAACACCGGAGCGACAGTGACCATGATCTCATCAATCAAACCAGCTTGCAGCAAGTCTGTGAAAATATCAGCCCCGCCGACCAGCCAGATGTCTTTACCTTTCTTTTCTTTCAAGGATTGCACGAAGCCGGCGACATTCCCAGCAACTACCGTGGTGGGATCATCCGTATCGTGCAGTGTTGTGGAGAACACGTAGCTCTGCTTATCCTGATAAGGATAGCTGCCAGCCAGTTTCAAAGCCCGCTGATAGGTCTTGCGGCCCATGATGACGGTATCAATGGAAGCATAGAAACGCTGATAGGCATTATCTGCCTCTGTCGAATCCAGTTTGGTTAACCATTCTGTGCTGCCGTTACGTTCTGCGATGAAGCCGTCCAGACTCTGGGCGATTTGTAAAATAACGCGCCGCTTGGGCACCTTTTCTTTTTCACCTGTCATATTGTTCATCCACCTTTCTAAACTACAGTTCTATTGTAGCACGAAAGCGCTTCACGTCTACGATTGACTTGGAATTTCTACCTGGGCCTGAGCCAGGACTTTGCCCTGCAGTTCTCGGCGAAAAGCGTTGTACCAAAAGCCGTTTTCTAGTTCTAACGGCGCATTCAAAGCATAAACTGTCAATGTGTAATCATGGGTTTGATCCGGCGGCTGGGGACCGACATAGCGTTGATTAATCAAGGGGTCTTGAACATTCACCATTCGGCCAGCATTGGAATTACGACCCTGGATGAAATGCACCGCGCCGCTTTGACTGGCGTTTTCAGGGATTTCCGTGGTACTGGCAGCAAGATCTGTCGCCAGCCAATGAATCCAGATGAAACCACCCACAGGCACCGCATCATAATCCAGCAGGGACCAAGCAAAATACTTGGTGTTGACCGGTACATCGCTAATGCTAAATGGGAACGACAGAATTGGATAACCGCCGCGCATGTTGACTGCGGGGGCATACTTCGCATATTTGTCCGGCATCTGATCACCGGACCAAGGCAAATGAATTTCCATTATGAAGCTCCTTCCATATAATTGAATGACACTACCTCCAGTATAGCATTGACATTTTGTGAAAACCCATTCACATTGGCCTTCGTGGTAAGATAGAAGGTAAAGAACAGCAAAGAAAGGCAGTGTTATCCATGACAACTGATCCGACATTATCACCCGCAGTTGAAACATTATTGAAAGAAGTCCGGGACCATTTTCCAAACCAGTTAAACATTCAGGTGGACGACCAAGAAAGTGGCCGTATTTCCCATGAATCCGCGCAGCAAGAGCCGCAACAAGATGGTTCGATCCTGCTGCATGTTTACGACAAAACTGATATTAACTACACCATTTCCCACGAATTACTGCATATTGAAATGTACCTCAAGGGCTTCCCGACGATGAGTTTCCCACTGACCACCACCGACCCCAGGCTGGACGATCAACTCGGCGCGACGGCGGTGTCCATTTATAACAGCGCGCTCCATTTAATCATTGGCGCAGAACAGCGGCGTAACGGCATCATTACCAAGGACACGGTCCAAGCCTTTATCCGGGGCATCAGTGATGTCGTGCCAGCAGAAGAAGGGGACGCAGAGGATCCAAAAATTATCTACCGCGTCCTGTCCCTGTTGGATGGACTGGCATTTTTTGCGGACCATGAAGACGAAGTGCCAGCAGAATGGCTGCAGATGTATCCCATTGCGTTCCAAGCAGCCCAACAGTTGTATGCGGTGATGACCGAGAAAGTCATCGACTCGCCGTTTGCGATTCGCCGGTCCATTGTCAAGACATTGCGCGCGTTTGATGCATGGTTGGATAAACTAGGGTATGTCCCCATGCCCCACGATCAATTTGCGGCGGTTTCGCCAGTTCTCAGCAAGCGCCAATTAAAGCTTGAATTCCGCCAAGTTTTCGACATTTTGCACTCCGATTATTTGAATCGGCAGACAAAAGAAAAAGCCTTCTTGGCAATCGGAAAAAACGATCGTCAATTGGCTTTTGCAATACCGGAAAAAGAATTAGATCAAGACCACGCACTTGCTGTTTACGGTCAAACGACCGCGGATGTATTAGAACATTACGGCATTTCGTACACGACGCGTTAACGCCCGCCGAAGTTCAGGATGAAGATATTCGGCAATTGTTGGCTCAACAGTAGTGCCATGTGGTAGACCACAAACAGAAATACTGCCAGTACCAATCCTAGGAAGATATAGGATACCGTATGTGTGAATTTAATAGACATATCAATGCCCCCTTGTACTGGGAAAAATGTTACTTTCCCACAATCTTTGCACCTATATTATAACGCCTTTAGAAAGGAAGACACGACCATGTTCGACCTTCAGACAGCAATTGATAACGCTCACCACGTCACTTTCATGACCGGTGCGGGTGTCTCTACCCATTCGGGCATCCCTGACTATCGCTCCAAGGGCGGCCTGTACGCCAATAGTGCAGACCCGGAATATTTGCTCAGCGCCGATAACTTGCGGGACCATCCAGCCAGTTTTTACGATTTTGTTAAAACCCGCATGTACTATCCTGATGCTAAGCCCAATGTCATTCATGAGAAAATGGCCGCCATCACAAACAAGAAAGGTACGATTGTCACACAAAATGTGGATGGCTTAGATACCAAGGCCGGCGCCCACCATGTCGTGCAATTCCATGGCACGTTGTATCAGGTGCATTGCCAAAAATGCGGTAAACAGGTCCCCTGGCAGGATTACTTAAAGGATATGCATCATCAAGAGGACGGCGGGATCTTACGGCCAGACATTGTGTTGTACGGCGAGGGGATTAATCAAGATACCCTCATTGCGGCAGTGCAAGCCGTCCAGTCCGCGGATCTGATCGTGGTCGTGGGGACAAGCTTCCGGGTCTATCCGTTTGCTGGCCTGATCCAATACGCGCAGCCGAGTGCCACATTGGTCGCCGTGAACAAGGAAAACATCGCTGCTGGCGACGACATTCATATGATTCAGGCGGATGCATTGACCGTTTTTGAAAAGTTGCAGGCATAGAAGGAGTTTGACGCATGGCTGAAGAAGAAACCAATAAAGAATTAAAGAAGTGGCGCGATCAGATCAATGCAGTGGATGCACAGATCGTACCGCTGTTAGAAAAACGCTTAGCCGCGGCGAAGCAGATCGCCCAGATTAAACACACCCATCAGCTGGCATTGACCAACCGCGGGCGAGAGAAAGAAATCTTGGAGACACTGGCGAGTTCGGTGAATGACGAGACTTTGGCGCCCTACATCCGGGAACTTTATCAGGATGTATTTCTAGTTTCCAAGCAGTATCAGGCTAAAGTGATTAAAGAATTACAGGATCAAGAAAAGTAAGACAGGGTTTCACACCCAAACTGTGGCGTTGCTGAGTACTTATCAGTGGTGCCGCAGCTTTTTTGTCGTATGGTAAAAAATGATTTTATGTAAATTGAAGCCGCTGTCGAAATTGATTAATTCAATCTGACGGTGGTTTTTCTTAGAAAATATATTTCCTCTTTGTGCCTTACAAATTTCAATAATGTAAATGCTGGTTTCGTTAAAAGTAAACATGCGATATATTTCTCGGTTACTCTGAGAGAGTTAAAGAGTACCGTTATCTTTCACTGCTCAATCTACTCAAACTACTCAAGCAGTAAGGCTTGAAATTATTTGGACTGTTATTTGGGTGTTGAATATTCATTCAATTCGGGGGAATAAACCAATGAAGAAGAAACAGATTAAGTACATTGGCGCAGTTGCAGCTGCGTTATTGGCTGCAGCACCAATTTTGGCGACTGGTGTATCAGCGGTTCAGACACCAGTGTATGCAGCGACAGCAGCAGAACAATCATCAGAGTTAGAGGCTAAAAAGCAGGCTTATCAACAGACTATTGATGATGCGCAGCGAGCACTTACTCAGACAGGTCAAACAATTGATCAGTATAAGGCTGACCAAGAATCAATCAATACACAATTGAACGCGGATCAACTTGCATTGCCCACAACGGAAGGTGATGCGCGAACACAATTGGAGGGGAAAATTGTCTCGGAGAAAGATTCTCTTCAACGATTACAGGATCAGATTGATGCTGCCACAGCCACGCAGAAGACCCAACAACAGAATCTGCAAAACGCTCAAAATAACCTGGCAGGATTTGAGGCAGGCACTCAAGATGCATTGACCGGCAAAGCTGAAAAGCCAGACCAAGAACTGACTGGTTCTGCATCCGAGAATGCAGCTTATCACGATGGTTTCTCAACAATGATGGATTACGTGAGCAAGGATTTATTGCCGCAAATTAAGGAAATGGCGGAGAATGATTTCGCTGCAGGAACACGTGAATCCGAGGAGGCACTCACAGCAAAAGGGGCTGATGCTGTGGCAATTGCATACTACAACGGTTATTATGACCAACTCCAAGGCACTAAAGATGGTACAGACGATGCGACTGCCAAAAAACCGCTCAAAGATTTAACTGGTGCGACAGAAACTTATGCTCGTTTCTATAAACGCGCATGGCACGGAGTCTCTGATCCAACCCAATTTGATAATACTGCCTACGACACTGCCCTTTCAGACTTAGTTACCAAAGGCGAACCGCAAACTGATTCAGATCTGAAAGATCAAGGATATAGTCAACTGGCACTAGATAACTATCATGCAGGTTATCAGGCTGCTGAAGCTGATTATGAAAAAGGGACAGCGGATGGTTCAGCCGCATACAATTCCGGTCAACCCAATACTGTACTTCCTACCACGCCATACAATAAAGGCTTCAACGATGGGTATAATGCAGCTAAGACTGCTGATGTTTATGGCGCTGTCAATGGTAGAGCACAAGGACTCGGAGACGGATACTCACTGAAGGAACACGCTGATAATGCCGGTAAAACACAAGCATATAAGGATGCTTACTCAGCGGCATATGCTCAAGCTTACGCTACAGCTGAGGCAGCGCGACAAGGTGAATTTGATGCTGCCACGGGGAAAGCATATGGTATGGCTGATGGTTATTCACTGAAGGATCATGCTGACAACTCTGGCAAATCTCAGGTATATCAAAATGCTTATGACAGCGCATATACTCCTGCTCGGCAGGCAGCTATTGAGGCAGAAAATAAAGCCGGTGCTACCGCGGGCGAGTCTGATGCCATGGCAGGCAGAGCTGAAAAGTCAGATGCCCAATTAGACGATCATTCTAGCTACTACATTAAAGCATATCATGATGCCTATGCAGCAAATAAAGGTGGTTCGGTCACCCCGCCGGTTACTTATCCTGCTCCTGAATTTGATTATGTGAGTGGATTTGTACAGAACCCGACCATCAATCAAGGATCAACCTTTGATCCCAACGCAGGTATTAGTGCTTGGACAGACAGTTCCAAGACAACGTCGATTCCCGCTGCTGACTGGACAGTGACTGGTAGTGTAGATGCTAACAAGCCAGGCACTTATGCCCTCACCTACACAATCAGGAACAGCTACGGCCAAACAGCCACATTGACTCGGACAATTACCGTGACTGCTGGTACTACCACTGGTGTCAAATTTAGTGATACTGATAGGGTTATCTATGTTCAAGCAAATAGTGCCGATCAATACAGCTATGATGCCAACACGGGCAAATTTACGAAGAACGACACGTTGGCCAGCTTAGCGATGGCGTCTGGTTGGAAGACCGGTCGCCAGGCTATCACGGTTGATGGTGTGACTTATTACCAAGTCGGTGCCAATGGCTGGTTAAATGGTATTAATGTCACCACCGCTCGCATGGTTGAAGCAGCCGGTATCGTCAGCGTGACGAATGGTGTGGGCACCAAGACGGTGAATAATGCGGTCGATGGTCAGTCTGTCAAAACATTGGCTAACGAAACAGCCTGGAAGTATTTTGCCTACGCTAATGGCTATTACCTGGTGGCTAATAACGAATGGGTCAAGGCCGACGACGTGAGAACAGTCGCAGTGGCTGCTCAGGGCACATTTAAGGCGGGCAATAATGGTGCAGCTTTGTACGACGAAGCGGGTAATGCAGCCGGTCGGACATTAGCTGTCAACACCGCTTGGAAAGTGACTGGCCTGAAGTACATTGATGGTCAAGCTTACTACCAAGTCGCGACTCACCTTTATGTGAAGGCCACGGCTGGCACACAGGTTTACACGACTGGCAACCAACCGGTACAATTGTACAACCGTGATGGCAATGCCATTGGCAGCGTTCTGGGTGCACGGACTAGTTGGAAGGTCAACAGCGTATATGTTCACCAAGGCCGTCTGTATTATCAAGTGGCTACTAACCAATTTGTGCGGATCTATTAAGTTATGACGGAATAAATCACATTTATGCAACCAAGACTGGGTTTCACTGGTATTAGTGAAAGCCAGTCTTTTTAATTTTCGGTCAGAAAAGCACATCAGCGGACTTTTTAAAGGTAATGATCAATGTCACTGTAATTTTAGTAACGAATTCACAATGGTGAGACTTTTAGCCATCATGCATTCGTTGTGAAGTGAAAAAGCCAAAGAAGAAAAAGCACGATTATTTCCTTAATGTAAACGCACGCAGCCTTGGAACTGAATGTGATATACATACAAGTGGCATCTATGGGAGAGTTTAGTAAGTGCCGTCGTTTCTGGCTGTTGTGTGATGTAGTTGGGAACTTGTTTGTTATTGATATTATTGGATGAGGATTAATCATCCTAATCGGGAGGAATTCATCAATGAAGAAAAAGCAGATCAAGTATATTGGTGCGGTCGCTGCCGCATTGTTAGCCGCTGCACCAATTTTGGCGTCTAGTATTTCCGCAACACAAACACCAGTCTATGCGGCTACCACAGCAGATAATCAAGCACAAAAGGCTGCTCTAACGCATGATGATTACCAAAGCGCGGTTGATACGTTAAAGGGTAAACTCGGAGACTTGGATCAACAGATTCAAGCTGCTCAGAGGACAATTGACGACACCACTGAGAAAGTGCAAGCAGCACAAGATGCATATCCAGCTGCTGACGATAAAGTGACAAAGGCTCAGGATGCGTCAGACAAGGCAGAACAAGGCCTGAAACAAGTTACATCGGTGTTAGAAAAAGCAGTTGCTGATGCAATGTAAAAGAAGTCTGATGCACAGGGCTGGATTAATCATAAACAGAGCATCAAGGATGCTGCCAATCAAGATTTGACGGCCGCAAATGAGGCCTTCGCTGAAGCCAACAAAGCGATTGAGGATGCTACTGCCAAACTCGACGTCCTTGCTAATCAGGCTAAGCCTCTTCTCATCAAAAAAGAAGCTGTCTTGAAGCATTACAACGATCTTATTAAAGAACGCGATACTTATCCTGAAGGTTCGGCTATGTGGAACGACCGGAATCACAACGCCGAATTGGCTATGCAACAAATCACTGCGCCGTTTGCGCTGAATGATCAAATCAAAAAGATTACTGATCAAGAAGACGCGATTAATCAGGACATTGTCACGAAACTAGATCCTGCATTTGATGATGCAAAAGCTAATCAGACAACAAAGCAGGATGCGGTGACTAATGCAACCAATGACTATAATCACGAAGTCAGCATACAACAACCAAAAATTGACCAGGCCAATAAGGATATTACCAGTGCAAATGACGCCTTTGGCAAGATGCAGGGAGCGGTTGATTACGCGAAAAATGCACTTGATCAAGCCAAGAGTGCACGGCAGTCAATCATGGATACAATTGCCCAAGGTGAAGATGCCCATACTGACGCAACTAATAAGATCCAGGCTGAAGGTGGCTTAATGGACCAAAAGTCGGCAACCCAGGTTGACTTAGCCAAAGCTCAAGATCAATTGGCTGGATACGATGTAGGGGTTGCAGACGCCAAGGCTGGCAATCCTGAGAAAGATGATTCAGCGATTGACGGTTCTTCAGATTATAAGGGGACTTATCATCTTGGCTATGCAGCTCAAAAGGCAGAAAGTGCTCGTACAGATTTACAAACAGCAATCAATAAAGGCAAAGATTTAATTCAGAATCATGCGGGTGAATACACTGCTGACTCTATTGCTAAGTTGCAACAAGCTGTCACTGCAGGTCAAGGCGTTCTCGACAATGCTGATGCGACAACTAAGGCTTTGACTGACGCGACTACTGTAATTAATAATGCAATTTCAGCATTGGCCAAAAAACCAGGCACTCCTGTCACACCGCCAGTCACTTATCCCACACCTGAATTCGACTACGCTGGTGGCTTCGTCAAAGATCCGACCATCAACCAAGGCGCAACCTTCGATCCGAATGCTGGTATCAGCGCTTGGACTGACAGCTCCAAGACAACAGCCATTCCGGCCGCTGATTGGACTGTCACTGGCAGCGTTGATGTGAACAAGCCAGGCACTTATACCCTCACTTACACGATCAAGAACGGGTATAACCAAACGGCCACTTTGACTCGTACCATTACAGTTAAGGCTGGTGAATCTACTGGTATCAAGTTCAACGATATTGATAAAGTGATTTATGTCCAAGCTTCTAACGCTTCTCAATATAGTTACGATGCCAACACTGGCAAGTTCTCCAAGAGTGATGCATTGGCCAGCTTAGCAATGGCTTCTGGTTGGAAGACAGGTCGTCAAGCCATCACTGTTGACGGTGTGACATACTATCAAGTTGGTGCCAATGGCTGGTTGAACGGTATTGATGTCACCACTGCTCGCATGGTTGAAGAAGCTGGCATTTTGTCAGTGACTAATGGTGCTGGTGCACAAACTGTCAACAATGCAGCCGATGGTAAATCCGTTAAGACCTTAAACAGCGGTTCTGCTTGGAAGTACTTTGCTTCTGCTAACGGTTACTATCTGGTGGCCAACAACGAATGGGTTAAGGGCGACGACGTAAGAACAGTCGCAGTGGCTGCTCAAGGCACATTCAAGGCGGGCAATAATGGTGCCGCTCTTTACGACGAAGCGGGTAACGCAGCTGGTCGGACATTAGGTGCTAACACCGCATGGAAAGTGAATGGTCTGAAGTACATTGGCGGCCAAGCTTACTATCAAGTTGCGACTCACCTTTATGTGAAGGCTGCGGCTGGTGCACAAGTTTATACGACTGGTAACCAACCGGTACAATTGTTCAACCGGGATGGCAACGCCATTGGTAGTGTCTTAGGTGCCCGTACGAGCTGGAAAGTCAGCAGCGTATATTCGCACCAAGGTCACGTGTACTATCAAGTGGCCACAAACCAATTTGTCCGGGTCTATTAATCATTGGTTGTTAACTTTTAACAATTAAGCGCATCAAAAAAGAGATTGGGGATCCACTGAATATCAGTGAAGAACCAATCTCTTTTTGCGTTTCCGGTTAAAATGTTGGATCACCGGGTGCTGCTTTTTCCCAACGTTTAGCAATTTTGCCGGCATTAATCATATTCATGAAGTGCCGCAACTGAGTGAGCTGGCCGCTTGCATGCGGATCACCGGCTTGTTGGCGAATCAGACAATCCACGTATTTTAAATGGGTGGCGACCAATAAATCGGGGAGTGTATTTTGGCGAGACAGCAGCAGTATCTTTTTCGCATTCTCAATATTGCCTTCGCGGGACTCCCGTAAAGCGGCATCGGCGATAAATGTATTGGCCAGATCCAGCTTGCTTTGGGGCGTATCGGCACTTTCGATTTGATACAGGACATGTTGGATGAGCAGATCCACCACACTCAAAGGAACTAAACCGACCAGCAGAGTGGCCATGATGAAGCCCTCCTGGTTCCAATGATCGACACGAATAAGGTAATCCACCGCCTGCTTCTTGACCAGATGGTTGGGTGTCGTCGTCGCTGGATAGTCGCGCATCAATGTCAACTGAACGATACAGTAAGCAATATTGTTTTCTGGATTACCTTTATGTGTCGCGACCAACTCATATTGCAGCGAAAGCAATTGATAAGGACTTTCCTGATCCACCGCTTGCTGGTATCGAGGTAGGAAGGGCGCTGGCTTCTTGTCTGATTGAAATTCGCGCCAATCGATGTGCAACCGATTGACGAGATGAATAAAAGTTTCAGACGAAATTTCCGAAAGCTCATTTTCAAATTTAGACAATGCTGCGACGGAGCATTCATTTCCCACTGCTTCGGATAATGTCACATTCCGTTGTTTGCGTAATTCCTTGAATCGCCGGCCAATATGCATTACTGTTCACTTCCTTCGCGCACGAGCAACTTGTGCCAGCGTGTTTCGAAAAAATGCGCATAGAAGGGTACTCCAATCAGCTCGAGACCAGCGAATAGTTCGGCCGCGCGTTTTTGGGCAGTGGTGTGGTCACCATAATGGTAGTCAATTTGCAGTTGATGAAAGTATTGACACACCTGCGCTTCAATATCGTCGTTAGGTATATGCAACCGACTGGCAAACGCCATTAAGCGATCGGCGATGACGAAATCTTGATGTTCAATCACCGCATCTAACGCATTGTTGATGATCCGCCAGAGATACCGATCACGCAGACGATCCTGATAAATGCGCGGCATGTCCAGCAAGCTGCGCTGCACTAAGACCGTGACAGACTCATCAGGCAATACCTGCACCATGGTGGTCAATAAATCGAGTTCATAGAGGCCAAAATGATCAATTCCTTTGAGGTATTTCAAGACCGGCCCAGCAATTTCCGTTGCCGTCAAAATACCGGGAATATTGAAGCGAACGATTAGGTTGAATGCATTAAGTTGATAATAAATGAGTCCCGTTTGAGAAAACTTGGCCTGTTGGTGGGCCAATAAGGTCAGTAAATAATGATTCTGTTCGGTTTTGTCTTCAAGACTGGCCGCATAAGCCATTTTTTGCTGAAAAGTGTCATCATACAGTGTAAAATACGACTGTTGCAGTGATTCAAGTGTGTTTGGTAATACTGCCATCAGCTTGAAGAAGGTACTGGCGGCAATTTGGGTTTGCCCGCGTTCGAATCTGGATAAAGTGGCAGCGGTGGTGATCTGACTGGTTGCTTGACTTAAGGACAAGTCGTTGGCCAACCGCTCTCTTCGATAAAAAAACCCAATCATTGGCTGATTTTCTTTCCCCATACTATGTCAACCCCCCATATTGATATATGAGCAAATTTTAAAGCTTAATCTGGAGGGTTCGTGGATTATTCCGAATATGCAATATTGTATATCTTATCGGGTTAAATGTTTCTAATGTGTAATGGCGATACATACTATAAGTAGCCTGCTCTTGTGTACCGTATGGAAAAGGTGGCAATAAAATAACAAATGTTTTGTGGCTGTATTGTATGTGTTCTACATTCGACGGAAACGGGGGAAGCTAGCCTTCTTTGCGGAAACGGGCTGCGCACCCCAGGCCCCTCGCGCTAAGCCCATCCTGGTCAAAATCTTCAAGACCGGGAGATTTGTGCCCAGGCTGTTCTTAGCGGTCGGGGCCTAACCGGGGTGCTCGCCCTCTCTCCGTAAACGGGCTGCGCCGACCAGAAGCTATGTCAGAAGGCAGGGCAGGCAAAAAAACTAAACAGACTAACTTAAGTGATGGATATTGATCCGACGGGATTGATGTTCATCACTTTTCCTTTTCTGGTAAAGTGATTGTGAAGTCGACGTCGCACCCCGCACGTGGCATTCCATGCCGTAACCTAAAATGGCGGCTTCACTGTTTCTGCTGAGTCTGGTCGTAGTCTGATGGACGCTTTGACGTCGAGTATTGAAAAGAAGATTTCCAGAACACAGTGGGGAACTTCAAAAAGATAAGGTGGTAAGTATTATGCGTATTGCAATTGGTTTGGACGTCAGTTCAAAGACGACTGACTTTTCAGTAGTCGTCAATGATGACCAGCAGCTCCGAGAAGCTGAACATGGCAAGCTTAGTAACGACTTGCTGGGGTTTGGCCGTCTGCTGAAAATAATCCATAAGTACAGCGATACCCGTGATGGTAAGTTGCCTGAGGTGGTATTTGAGGCCACCGGCGTTTATTCACGCCGGTTAAGATACTTCCTGCAGACTAATGCAATTTCTTACACGCAGCTTAATCCGTTGAAGGCTAAGAAGGACCTAGAGGCAGTCAGTGACCTACATCGACGAAAGACGGATCGCATGGATGCGCTTGGCCTTGCCCAGAGCCAACTGATCCTCAAACGAGCCAAGGCTTACGTGCAAGATCCGGTGTACATTGAGCTGAAAGATGAGGAACGTTTCTACCAAGAGGCTAACAGTGACCTAGTAGCGGACAAGAACCGGCTCCACCGCGCCTTACAGCTCACATTCCCTGAATTAGAAGGAATCATGAGCACGGCGACTGGTGATTTCTATTGGCGTCTGGTGCAGACTTTTCCGCATCCAGACTTGGTGTTGAAGTCCGAAAAGTCGTTTGGCACTTTGATCAATACGATCCAACACCTGACACCCAAGACTTTGTCTGTGAAGAGAGCCGAATATGTCGCACAAAAGCTAGTAGACAGTGCTTCTGTGGCCGCTCCAGCGGTACCGGCAACACCGCTTGAGACTGAACAGGTACAATACCTTGCCGGTGATTTGATTCGTCTCTCAGCCCATAAGCAGCACATCATCAGTGAAATGGTTGAGCTGGCTAAAGACTTGCCGGAATTACCCATTCTCGAATCGTTACCAGGAGCAGCGGCCACTTCGGCAGTGACCTTACTGGCTGAGTTGGGCGATCTCCACCGTTTCCGCAAGACAACCCAGATCAACGCCTATATTGAGATCGATCTGCGCCACTATGAATCGGGCCGCTTTGTGGCCTCTGATCACATATCTAAGCGAGGAGATCCGTATGCTCGCAAGATTCTATTCAAGATGATCGGCACGATGGATTCAGTAGCCAGAAACCCCAACCATTCCAACCACATCGTTGATTACTACGAAAAAAGAAAGCAATCTTCCCAGTCCAGAGGAACCAAGAAGATTGCCATTGCGGCGATCTCTCGCCTCATCAGAACGATTTACTACCTTATCATGCATAATCAGACTTATGATTACCAGAAAGCCACGGTAGGCAGGTAAGCAAAGCCGTCATACACAACTCCATTCTATGAGCTTTGTTCAAAAAACTAAAGAGCAAGGTGCTGTTTGGTGTACCCTAAGAACTCCAAAAAAGCATCATTCCCTCCTTTTCAAGACCCAAAGCACTACTTATCCAGGACTTTATATCATCTCAGCAAAATTAATTCCTTGATAGACTTGACTTTAGGTAGAAAGTGCGGGTTTTTCTGCCTGCCCTGCCTTCTGACGCCGCTTCTAACCGGTCGGCTCCGCCCTCTGGACAAAAAAAGTTCCGACCACGTTATCTTGGGTCGGAACTTTTTTAATGGGCCAGCGAGGAGGAGTAACTGGCCTCGATTAGCGGTTGGTTACAGACTACGCTTCGTCATCAGCGTAGATGGCATCAGTAGTCTCTTTGTCGAAGAAGTGGGCTTTGTTCAAGTCAAAGGCCATTTCGACAGTATCGCCAGGCTTGTGGTAATCACGGGCATCAACCCGGGCAACGAATTCAGTGGCATCTACCTTAGCGTAGAGCATGGATTCACTACCAAGTAATTCGGAAACAACCACGGTGGTCTTAGCGACTGCTTCAGGGAAGGTTTCAATGAACGCTTCCTCGGCGTGGATGTCTTCAGGACGAACACCGACAACCAGATCCTTACCGTCATAGCCCTTGTCAACCAAGACCTTCAAGCGGCCCTGGGGCACCTTCAGGTTCAGGCCCTTGCCGTCGGTGATGTGGCCGTCGCTCAGATGAACATTGAAGAAGTTCATCGCAGGGGAGCCAATGAAACCAGCCACGAATTCGTTCTTCGGTGTGTCATAGACTTCGGCTGGCGTACCAATTTGCTGCACCTTACCCATGGACATGACAACGATCCGGTCCGCCATGGTCATCGCTTCGGTTTGGTCGTGGGTCACGTAAATGGTAGTGGTCTTTAACCGCTGGTGCAATTTGGCGATCTCTGCCCGCATGGTGACCCGCAACTTGGCATCCAAGTTGGACAAGGGTTCATCCATCAGGAAGATTGGCGCATCCCGAACGATTGCCCGGCCTAGCGCGACACGCTGCCGTTGACCACCGGAAAGAGCAGCCGGTTTACGATCCAAGTAATCGGTCAAGCCCAGAATTTCTGCGGCTTCGTCTACCCGTTTCTTGATATCGTCTTTTTCGTATTTCCGCAGTTTCAAACCAAATGCCATGTTATCAAACACGGTCATATGCGGATACAGCGCGTAGTTCTGGAAGACCATGGCAATGTCCCGATCCTTGGGTGCCACGTCGTTCATGATTTGGCCCCCGATCTTCAGGTCACCTTTCGTGATGTCTTCCAACCCGGCGATCATCCGCAGTGTCGTGGACTTACCACACCCAGAGGGGCCAACGAATACGATGAATTCGTGGTCATCAATGTGGAGGTCAAAATCTGCAACAGCATAGGTCCCTTCCGCTGCATCAGGGTATTCCTTATAAATGTGGTCCAAATCAACTTTAACCATTTTATTTACGTCTCCTTTACTTGATTACGTTTACAGCATAATTGAAATCGGTTGCAGGGACAACGGCTAAACTGCTCAAAGTTTCCCCCTGCTTTTTGTGCACATTGCATAAGGACCCAAAAATTGCGAAGATAAGGGTGATAATTCGTGACGAGGAGTGGGCAAATGGCAAAGTATAAGTACACCCTGGCATTGATTACAGACGGTCGGCAGATCTTGATGTTCAACCGGTTCAAGCCCCCTTATCCGGGGTTGTGGAATGGCATCGGTGGCAAAGTGGAGACTGGTGAAACACCGCTGGCCGCGGGTTGCCGAGAAATTATGGAAGAAACAACAATCACAGCAGATGAATACACCATGGCGCAGTTGGGCGTCATTGACTGGTACGTCAATGGCGAATTTCGCGATGGTATTTACTTATTTCGGGCACTGCTCCACACTCCGATCAGCCATTCCCGGTATCCCCAGTGGATGCGAGAGGGAATTTTGCAACCATATCGAGCCGACTGGTTGACCCGGAGTGATAATACAGGTGTGGTGCCGGATGTGCAGCGGATCATTCCAGAGATCTTAGCGGCGGATCAACTTTATGTGGAGACAAACTTTGAAGCAGAGCGTTTGACCCATTTTGCCTTACTTGATCCGGTACAGGTGATGCGGGATACTGATGGCAATCTATTGTAGTCGAGGTGAGTAAATGGTGATTCGCATTGGGGCGACGACATGGACGGAACATCCCACATTATTGGGCGTGAATCGGAAGCTGACCCTGGCAGAATACGCCGAATTTTTCCCAGTGGTGGAAGTGGACACGGCGTTTTATGCCATTCCGCAAGCCAGCACTGTTCATCGCTGGCGGGCACAGGTACCGGCGGGCTTCCAGTTTATTATTAAAGCCAATGCCGTGATTACCAAACACGAGCAATCCACGGAATATGATCTGCCCACGACGGTGCAGACTTTTAAGCAAGCTTTTGCCGAGCTGAAGCAGTATCATCAATTACAAGCAGTGCTTCTGCAGATGCCGCCGTTTTTTACGGTCAGTCGAGAAAATATTCTCTATCTGCGAAAACTGCGTGAATTGTTTGGGGATTGGCCGTTGACGGTGGAGTGGCGGAATAATAGCTGGTATCGGCCGGCGTTAGTGAAGGAAAATATGCTGCTTCTGCAGGAGTTGGATATGAGTCTGACCATTGCGGATGAACCAGCGACGCAGGGCAATAGCGTGCCGTTCTATCCGGCGGTGACTAATTCGGAGCGGGCTTTCTTCCGGCTCCATGGGCGTAATCTGGCCGGGTGGCAAAACCCGGGGGCAGGGTGGCGCAAAAAGCGGACGCTGTATCGGTATAATGAAGTAGAATTAAACCAGATTGCGGATGCCGTGAAGCGGGTTGCTGCCCAAGCCAAAGATACCACCATTATTTTTAACAATAATGCTGGCGGCGACGCGGCGGATAATGCCTTAGGCCTACAGAAAATATTAGGCCTGGAGTTTACGGACTTGAATCCCCAACAACTTGATTTTGATATCTAAGAAGGAGAGATTGATATGGCAGAACAAACTTTTACCAAAGAACAATTGGCCCAATACGACGGCAAAGACGGGCGCAAGCCATACGTGGCCATTGATGGGATCGTCTACGACATGAGCAATATCGGACCGTGGCAAGGTGGCGAACACCACGGTCATGTGGCTGGACGCGATCTCAGTGCAGAAATTGATTCTGCGCCGCATAAGCGGATAGTGATTGCGCACTTGACTGCGGTGGGCAAATATATCGGTTAATTCGCAGCCTTGATGCTGTATCCGTCAGGGTTCAGATATTTGTTCCCGTACTTTATCGTTCCAATTTTTCCTTCAGTGCCGTTGTGAGCGTCGCTGAGAAATTGACGCCGCGTTCCTTGCCTAGTGTGTTGAGATAGGCCGGGATCGTGAGCGTTTTTTTGACTAATTTGTTTTCCTCACGCTCTCTGGCCAAGGTCGTGTCCACTTCAATCGGAATTAACAAAACATGGGGAGTGACGGAGATTTCCTCGGCATTTTTGGGTGCGGGCACTGCGTCATGACTATCTTCAGCGACCAGAAGATAGCCTTCTAACGCATCGTGGGCCATGTGGAGCGCTTCTTGCAGATTATCGCCATACGTCGCAACGGCAGGCGTGAAGTCTGGAAATTCGACTTCGTATTGGCTTTGGGTGTTCTTTGCAAATTTGGCGAAATACATGTATTTCATTAAGATCATCTCCAGCCCACTTTTTCATTAACTTAACACGTACATCTACACGTGTCCACCAAGGCGTTTAACAGTGAAACAAGTTACCCACGCGAAATCCGTATTCCACTTTCTGAAATCAAGCTCGATATCCAAATTATGCTATACTATTCCCAAGTATCGCTATTTTCGTAGCGTAAAAAGGTAGACCGGGCTGGGCTCATTTCCCAGTCGGCGGCAACCGTATTTGGAGGCTTTTTTAATGTCTGAGGCAAAACCCACTTTCTATATCACGACGCCCATTTACTATCCATCTGGGCAATTACACATTGGTAATTCATATACCACAATCGCAGCTGACACATTGGCACGGTATAAGCGCATGCGCGGTTACGATGTCTTCTTCCTGACCGGGACCGACGAACACGGGCTGAAGATCGAGCAGAAGGCAGAAGCATTGCACATGTCACCGAAGGAATACGTGGATGGCATGGCGGCCGATATCAAGAAGCTGTGGAAGATGCTGGACATTTCCAACGACAAGTTTATCCGCACCACGGATGATTACCATGTCAAAGCGGTCCAAAAGATCGTTGAACAGTTGATCAAACAAGGCGACGTGTATCTTGGCGAATACGTCGGCTGGTATTCTGTGGACGATGAAGAGTACTTCACTGAAACCCAATTGGCCGAAGTATATCGGGATAAAGACGGCAAGGTGATCGGGGGGAAAGCACCTTCTGGTCACGATGTGCAACTGGTGAAAGAAGAATCCTATTTCTTCCGGATGAGCAAATATGCAGACTGGTTGCTGCAATACTATAAAGATCATCCGCATTTCATCCAACCGGAGTCCCGTAAGAACGAAATGATCAACAACTTTATCAAACCGGGTCTGGAAGACTTAGCCATGTCCCGGACCAGTTTCAGCTGGGGTGTGCCCATTCCGTCTAATCCGAAGCATGTGGTTTATGTATGGGTTGACGCGTTGCTGAACTATATCACCGCGCTGGGTTACGGCAGTGACGATGATTCCCTGTTCAAGAAATACTGGCCGGCCGATGTGCAGTTCGTCGGGAAGGAAATCGTCCGGTTCCACACGATTTACTGGCCGATCATTCTTCATGCGCTAGGCTTGCCGTTACCGAAGCAGGTATACGGCCATGGCTGGTTGCTGATGAAGGATGGCAAGATGTCCAAGTCCAAGGGGAACGTGGTTTATCCCGAGATGCTGGTGAAACGCTACGGTCTGGATGCACTTCGTTATTACCTGATGCGGGCCTTCCCGTTTGGCAGTGACGGCGTCTTCACCCCCGAAGACTTCATTGATCGAATCAATTATGACTTGGCCAATGACTTGGGCAACTTGCTCAACCGAACGATTGCCATGATCAACAAGTACCGGGATGGGCATGTACCCACTGAATTAACCAGTCAAACCGAATTTGATGATGATTTAGTGGCCACCGCCAGCGATGTACTGGTCGCCTACGATGATGACATGAATCATTTCCGTTTCCCCAATGCTTTGGATGAAGTTTGGCGCTTAGTCAATCGGGCCAACAAGTATATTGATGAAACTGAGCCGTGGACACTGGCCAAGAATCCTGACAAGGCGAAAGCATTGGATAGTGTGCTGGCCCACTTGGCGGAATCTTTACGGTTGGTGGCTGTGCTGATTGCCCCCGTGATGACCCAATCACCGGAAAAAATGTTTGCCCAATTGGGTCTCACTGATGCTGACCCCGCCGTGGCTGATAAGCCGGAATGGGGCGCATTCCCCAGCGGCATTACCGTCACGGATCACGCTGAACCGCTATTCCCGCGGCTGGATGCCAAAGAAGAAGTGGCCTATATCCAGGGTGAGATGAAGAAAGAACAAAAGCATCCCCAGGTCGTAGAGGAAGATCTGAACGCCGACAAGCACACGCCGTTTGATGTGCGCGCCACAGACTTGCACAACACGAAGGATGAAATTGATTTCGACACCTTCGATAAGACCGAGATTCGGGTGGCAGAAATTATTAACGTGGATAAAGTGGCCCATGCCGATAAGTTACTGAAGTTTGAATTGGACGCGGGCGACCCTACCCATCGGCAGATCATTTCCGGCATTGCCAAGTATTATCCCGACTTCAAGTCTTTGATCGGGAAAAAGGTGTTGGCCGTAACTAACCTTAAACCGCGCAAATTGCGGGGTGAAATGAGTCAAGGTATGCTGCTGTCTGCTGAGAAGGACGACCAGATCCAGTTGCTGACGGTGCCGGCTAATTTGGCCAACGGTTCGGTCATTGGTTAAACGAAGAAAGTAGGCACACACGATTACTGAATTATTTGATTCCCATACCCATTTGAATGATACGGCTTTTGCCTGGCGCGAAGCGGAGTATGTCGCCCGTGCGGCAGAGTGCGGCGTCACCCATATGGCAATCGTGGGGAGTGACGCCGAGTTAAACCAGGGTGCCCTGGTTTTAGCTCGGCGTTTTTCCCATCTATACGCGGTGGTCGGGTGGCATCCAGAGAGCGCCCGACTATACACAGCGGCCGCAGAGGCAGTCTTGAAAGAACAATTAGCCCAGCCCAAAACCGTCGCCATTGGTGAAATTGGCTTGGATTATCACTGGGATTCCAGCCCACGACCTGTGCAACGGCGGGTCTTCGCCCGGCAGTTGGAGATTGCCGCTGAGCTCAGCATGCCCGTGGTGATCCACACTCGGGAAGCACTCCAGGATACCTATGATATTTTGCGGGAAAGCCAGGTGCGCACTTTTGGTGGTGTCATGCACAGCTTCAATGGCGGGCCAGAGTGGGTCACGAAGTTTTTAGACCTGGGCATGTATGTCTCGTTCAGCGGCGTGGTGACGTATAAGAAATCTGCAGATGTCCAAGCCAGTGCCCAAGTTGTCCCAGCGGATCGTTTATTGGTGGAGACAGACGCGCCGTATTTGGCTCCAATTCCCCACCGCGGCAGCCGCAACGAACCTGCCTTCACTCGGGATACAGCAGCATTTATCGCACAATTGCGGGGTGTTTCCCTCGACGAGTTGGCGGCCGGCACATTTGCCAACACGCTGCGGGCATTCCGGATTCAGGAGGTTACCGATGATTAAAGAAGTGATCGTTGTGGAGGGCCGAGACGATACGAAACGGCTGCAAGAAGCCCTGGGCCCCGTCGATACGATAGAGACTCACGGTTTTGCTTTGCCGGATGATATCTTGGCGGCCATTGTCGAAGCCCAGAAGCGCCGCGGGATAATCATTTTCACCGATCCGGATCATCCGGGTGAAAAGATTCGCCGGGAAATTTTGGCCGTCGTGCCAGATGCCAAACAGGCCTTTCTCCCGCGCACGGCTGGAGTGCCGGTGAAGCAGGGGACATTGGGCGTGGAACATGCCAGCAATGCCACGATTAAAGCGGCTTTAGCGCAAGTCTATACACCCGTGTCTGCGCCTATTGGCGGTCCTCAGGTCACTGAGGAAGATCTCATCCGCCTCGGCTTGACCGGTACGCCCCATGCCGCCCGCTTGCGCGAATATGTGGCCGAGACGTTACATTTAGGCCACGTCAATGGTAAACAGTTACTCAAACGCCTGCATGCTTTTGCGATCACACCGCTGCAGTTAGGTAATGTGGTGCGCCAGTGGCAGAACGATCAGAAAGAAGGATAACGCCAATGCCTGAACAACCAATGATTGCCGATCCAGAACGGACTCGCGAAATAATGGCCCAGTACCATCTGCGGCCGAAGAAGAGCTTGGGTCAAAACTTTTTAACGAACCAGAATGTGTTGGCAGACATCGTCGAAGCTGCTGACTTAACCAAAGACGATACAGTGATTGAAATTGGCCCAGGGATCGGCGCGTTGACCGAATACCTGGCTCGCGCGGCTGGTCATGTGGTGGCATACGAACTGGATGATCGGCTGTTGCCGGTGCTGGCGGACACCTTGGCCCCTTATCCCAATGTGACTGTCATTCACCAAGACATCTTACAAGCTGATCCCGCCGCCTTGGCCGCGTTGGCCCCAGCGGATCATGGTCTTAAAGTCGTAGCGAACCTTCCTTATTACGTCACTACCCCGATCTTGATGCACTTTTTGGAAAGCGGCTTGCCCATTGAGCGGATGGTTATGATGATGCAAAAAGAAGTGGCCGATCGGATCACTGCCGGTCCCGGGGGCAAGGATTACGGTTCTTTGAGTGTCGCCGTCCAAATTCGAACAGCGGCCAAAGTGGCCTTTACCGTTTCACACACGGCCTTCAATCCGCCGCCCAAAGTAGATTCTGCGGTGGTGGTCTTTGACTTTTTGGAGACGCCCAACGTGCCTGCTGGGGACCAAGCATTCTTTAACCAAGTCGTGCGGGCCAGTTTTGCCCAGCGGCGTAAACAAATCATGAATAATTTATTGAATTGGTACGGCCGCACGCCAGCTAAGCGTGTTATTTTAACCGATGTATTATCTAAAGCAGGGGTGGCGCCCACTGATCGGGCTGAAACAGTTTCCATTCCCGAATTTATCACAATTAGCCGAGAACTTTCCGAGAAAAAATGAGATAAAAATAACGTTATTTTTCGACCCGCCTCATATTTTTGTGAATAGATTGACTTCTTTTCATTAAACAGGTATAATGGGTACCATTGAGGGGTGAGTCAATGCCAATTACAATCGCGAATATCAAACATCGTTTGGATGAGCGTTTGGGCGACAACTTGACCGTTGTGGCTCAGGCAGGACGGAAAAAGGTCACACGCCGGCATGGAGTACTGAAAGAAACGTACCCAGCGGTGTTTGTTGTTGATCTAGACCCGTCAACCAATGCGTTCAAGCGCGTATCTTACAGTTATACGGATCTCTTGACTAAATCCATAGAAATCAAATTCGATGACGGCACAATCACAAATTAGTAATCTGCAATCAATCAGCGGCGCGACTCAATCAGGGTCCGCCGTTTTTTGGTGTTTTTTTTGCTCTCTATAAGTGACACGTGATTATCAGACAAAATTATGAATCGTGCCGAGTCCAGTGACAATACGGAGCAATCGGATGTGGTTAGGCGCGTTTGAGACCGCGGGTTTTGCGGGCTCAAACCGCCGTCACAGCTTGCTACGCCTGTGGTTTCGCACTTGCTGCGCTTCGCAGCCCCCTGCCACCGGAGATTGCGCAGCATTGGCACGGCATCGTTCCTATCCTTTAAGTTGGCCTCCGCCCCACTTATTCGTTATAATTAATACAAAACACGCATCGGTGGAATCATTATGACAGAAATCATGGAGCGGGCAGCCGCCAAGATCAATCTCTCCCTGGACGCCCTGTACGTCCACCCAGACGGATTGCATGAATGGAAAATGGTGATGACTTGCGTGGATCTTCACGACACCGTGCGGATAACGACCCGTCGTGATGCACGGATCTGTGTCCGCACGGACAGTATGTTTCTACCCGACGATCAGCGCAATCTTGCCTTCCAAGCCGCAACCCTTTTGCAGCAGGAATTTGCCCCCAACCAAGGGGTCACCATTGACATTGAAAAACACATCCCGGTATCCGCTGGGATGGGCGGCGGCTCAGCAGATGCCGCCGCGGTTTTGCGTGCCCTCAATCGGTTATGGCAGCTTAATTTAAGTCGGGCGGAACTGGCCCAGCGGGCTCTAGTCTTAGATTCTGATGTCCCGTTTTGTGTGTACAGCGAAACGGCGTTGGTGACCGGTCGTGGAGAAATTGTAACCCCGTTGCAGGCGACCCCGGATTGCTGGTTTGTCATTGCCAAGCCGCCGGTAGCCGTGTCCACGCCACGGATTCTCAGTGCCGCCTCGACGCCTGAAGAATTGCCGCATCCAAACACGGAAACGGTGATTGCGGGGATTCAGAATCAAGATTTAACACTGATGGCTTCTGGAATGGGGAACTCTTTGGAAGCGATCACGGAGAACCGAATTGGAGAAATTCGCCGGATTCGGCAGAAGATGAAACAATTCGGCGCCATCACTGCGCAAATGACCGGCAGTGGACCGACCGTATTTGGGATTGCGGCTACCCACAGTCGTGCACAGCGAATTTACAATGGATTACGGGGGTTTTGCCCGGAGGTTTATGTGGTTCGACCACTCAAAAACCAACTAAAGGAGCAAGAAATGAAACATGGTATCTAATCCAACAACAGCGGCCCAAAGAGCCCAAGAACGGACTCGCCAAGAATTCTTAAGTGACATTGGTCATCTTAATGCCCTAGCCAGTCCCGCTCGTCAGCAATTGCTATTATTATTGGGGAACAAAGACGATTCCGGCTTGACCGTGAACGAATTAGCCGACAAGATCCAGATGTCCCAGCCGGCCACGTCCCACCATCTCAAGATCTTAAAAGACATCGGCATGATCGATTCATACCGCCGCAAGAACAAGGTATTTTATTACCTGACACTCAACGACACCATCGATCGCTTAGCCCGCATTCTGGCTGCACTGCAGGAACGCGTCAAAAGTATTCCCCAACCACACGATCTTCATCAGTAAAAGAATGGACTGAAATAATATCGAATCCCGGCGAGTTAGTGCCAATGCGGAGCAATCGGAGGTGGCTCAGCTTTGGCACGGCCCGTTGAGATTCGATTTTTGCTCTAAACAATCGATAACAATTACCATATAATCATAGGTGTAAAGAAAAGTTCCTGGGAAAGGAAGAATTTCATGGCACATCAAACTTATACGGATTACTTTTTCGACAAATCCGCGTTTAATACCCTGGATGGCGGCTACATTCCGCTGACCGTCAATCAGGAGGCGCCGGCCAAACCATTGGCCATTCCAGCACTGCATCCCGTTGATCACGAGGATGAGCAGAGTGTGGAGTACACTGTCACCGCCCGTGCTGGGGAAGTACAAATGTTGCCGGGGAAACCCACGAAGACATGGGGATACGATGCCAATGTACTGGGTCAAACGATTGTCTTCAAAGAAGGGCAGCACGTCACCATTCATCTCAAAAACGACTTACCTGAATTGACCACATTCCACTGGCATGGATTGAATGTTCCCGGGCCTTATGTGGACGGCGGCTGTCATGCCCCCGTTTATCCTGGCGAAACCAAGGATATCGAGTTTGATGTCGTGCAACCCGCCGCAACATTGTGGCTGCACGCCCATCCCTGTCCAGAAACCGCCGTACAAGTTTATAAGGGCTTAGCGGCGATGGTCCTCGTGCAGGATAAGCAGGAAGAAAAACTGCCCTTCCCACGGCACTATGGGGTGGATGATATTCCGGTCATTTTACAGGATCGGCACTTCAACGAAGACAATCAGTGGGACTATCAGGCAGATTATGATCCTGATGGTGTCCAAGGCCCGACCGCAGTAATCAATGGGACGGTCAATCCTTATTTTGACGTGACTACCCGCCGGTTACGGTTACGCTTGCTGGATGGGGCCAATCGCCGTGAATGGCGCCTGCATTTTTCCGATGACCTAGAGTTTGCCCAAATTGCTTCAGACGGCGGTATCATGCCCAGTCCCGTTTATTTCACCCACTTAATGTTATCTTGTGCCGAACGGGCCGAAGTCATCGTTGATTTCAGCAAATATGAAATTGGCGATCAGGTGGTTCTGTATTCCGACGATGTGCCGTTACTGACATTCCGGATCAAGGACAAGCAAGACAACGGGCACGATCCATTACCTGAGAAACTGGTGGATATTCCACGGTTGCAACCGACACCGGATCTGCCCGTGCAAGAAGTGGTTATGTCCGGCATGGACGAAGAAGTCGAAATGGACTGGAAAAAGTTCGACATGCAACGCATCGATAGAACCCAAGACTTAGGCGTCACCCAGGTTTGGGATGTGACCAATACCAACGACATGAAGGGCGGCATGATTCACCCGTTCCATATCCACGGTGGTCAATTCCAAATCATTTCCCGTGACGGTCACGATCCGTATCCCAATGAATACGGGTGGAAAGATACCGTCGGCGTCAATCCTGGTGAACACGTCCGCTTTGCGATGAAATTTGATTTTGCTGGCGTATATATGTATCACTGCCATATTCTTGAACACGAAGACGGCGGCATGATGGCCCAAATCGAAGTCATCGACCCCAGCAAACCACGGCCTAAATACAAGCTCATGGACCACCACACCCTCATGACCGCTTTCGCCAAAGAACGCGGTGTCAGCATGGACGACATGTGGATCGGCGCTATGAACTCGTACAAAAAGATGGGCATGCACATGTAATTCCGGTCCCGAATGTTAACGAATCACTGCCCATATTGCTAGTGAGAAAGATATTCTGCATAAAAAACTGGAATAAAAGTATGAAGTCTGACATTACTAGTGCCAAGTGAGTAGCACTTGGCACGGCAGGGGACGCTCAACTTTTGTCCCAGTTTTTGTGTCCAATCTCACGTTCACTCTTGACATTCCGAACGTTTACATGGAAAATAGAGCAAACACTCGGAATTGAGACCGAAAGGAATTGCATAATGAAAGTAAAACGTAGTGAACGATTAATCGACATCACCCAGTACCTCATGAGCCGCCCCCGGACGCTGATCCCCCTGACTTTCTTCGCCGCCCGTTACGAGTCTGCCAAGTCATCCATCAGTGAAGACCTCGCTATCGTCAAACGCACCTTCGCTGCGCGCGGTACCGGCATTCTCCAAACCGTTCCCGGTGCTGCTGGCGGTGTCCGCTACATTCCCGCAGTGACCCGGGAGTTTGCGGAAACATTCTTACAAAACGCGGCCCAACGCTTAGCCGAGAAAGAACGGCTGCTGCCTGGTGGCTATGTGTATCTCTCTGACCTACTGGGCCAGCCCACTATTTTAAATGATATTGGTCGATTAATCGCCACCCAATACGTCCGCAAACCTGTGGACGTCGTCATGACCGTGGCCACCAAGGGAATTCCCATCGCCCAAGCCACCGCTAGCTACTTGAATATTCCTTTCGTCATCGTTCGCCGGGACTCCAAAGTCACTGAAGGATCCACCGTTAGTGTCAATTATGTCTCCGGCTCCAGCAATCGGATTGAAAAAATGGAATTGTCCAAACGGTCATTACGCGAGGGTGCCAAAGTCTTGGTCGTGGACGATTTCATGAAGGGCGGCGGCACCGTCAACGGAATGCGCACCCTAATCAATGAATTCGACGCCGAATTAGTGGGCATTGCTGTCTTTGCCGAAGCCATTTTCTCCGGCAAACCAATGGTCTCCAACTATTCGTCACTCTTACGGGTCGATGATGTGAACACCCAAGAACAAACCATTGTGGCCAATCCTGGTAATTATTTGGACAACACAACTTTCTTAGATGAATTAGCCCAACCAGTCGCCACTCATTCATAATCACCAGGCTCTGCCGATGTTTTCCATTCAGGAAACCGTTGACAGAGCCTGCTTCGTATGGCAGACCACTCAGTTTTCCTGTATTATAAGGATGTATGTCCAAACTAGTATCGGAGTTGCGACAAAAGTAGGAATCCCAACAAGATTAGTGGCAATGCGGAGCAATCGGAGGTGAAATGGGGCTCAGTGGTGGAAACAGCATATAATCTTGGCCCGGTTTTGGCCAAGATTATATGCTGTTAGGCGTGTTTGAGACCGCGCACTTTGCGGGCTCAAACCGCCGTCACCACTTGCTACGCCTGCGGCTACGCACTAGCTGCGCGTCGCAGCCCCATTTCACCGGAGCTTGCGCAGCATTGACACGGCACTCGGGATACCAACTTTTGCCTCAACGCCACACTCTTTCTAAATTTAGGGGGTTTCTTAATGGAACCAAGGTATGTCGTCATCTTAGCCGCAGGTATGGGCACTCGCATGAAGTCGGATGTCCACAAAGTGCTGCATAAGATTTGCGGCCGGACGATGGTCGAACACGTGCTTACACAAGTGAGCCAAGTCCAACCGAAGAAGATCATTACAGTTGTTGGCCACGGCGCCCAAGCAGTCAAAGACACACTGGGCGATCGGACAGAATATGTCGATCAACCGGAACAGCTCGGGACCGGCCACGCGGTATTGCAAACAGCGCCGGTGCTCGCCGACAAACACGGCGTGACACTCGTGGTCAGCGGTGATACACCGCTCCTCACGGCGGCGACATTTAACAAACTGCTGCAGTACCACACGGAAAAGGGGGCCAAGGCGACCATTTTGACCGCCACCGCCCCTGATCCGACTGGCTATGGCCGGATCATTCGGAATGATTTGGGTATCGTTGAACGTATCGTGGAACAAAAAGATACCAACCACGAAGAAGCCGCCATCCAAGAAATCAATACCGGGGTCTACTGTTTTGACAACCAGGCTCTTTTCGAAGCACTGCGCCAGGTGAAAAATAATAACGCTCAGGGTGAATATTACTTGACCGATGTGATCAGTATCATTCGTCAGGCGGGCGGGATTATTGCCGCTTACCGCATGAAAGACTTTGAAGAGTCCATGGGTGTTAACGACCGGGTGGCATTAGCTAACGCCACTAAGGTGATGCAGCATCGGATCAACACTGAATTCATGATGGCTGGTGTGTCCATGATCGACCCCGATACCACCTACATTGATGTGGGGGCTAAAATCGGCCAGGATACCATCATTGAACCCGGTGTCCAAATTCAAGGAAATACCACCATTGGCAGTCACTGTGTGGTGGGTGCGCACTCTCTACTGATTGATGCCACCATTGAGGATAATGTAAAAATCACTAGCTCCACGATCGAACATGCCATTATGCGCAAGGGCAGCGACATTGGACCGCATTCACACTTGCGGCCCCAAGCCGACATCGGTGAGGATGTGCACATCGGCAACTTCTGCGAAGTGAAGAATGCGACCCTGGGGGCCCGCACCAAGATGGGTCACTTGTCCTATGTCGGTGACGCAACTCTCGGGACAGACATTAACATTGGTTGCGGTGTGGTCTTCGTGAACTACGATGGGGTCAAGAAGTGGCATTCCAAGGTGGGCGATAAAGCCTTTATTGGCAGTAACTCTAACGTGGTGGCGCCGGTGGACATTGCCGACCACTCGTTTATCGCCGCCGGCTCGACCATTACCAAAGACTTACCATACCACGCCATGGGCATTGCCCGGGCGCGGCAAGTAAACAAAGATAACTACTGGGATAAGTTGCCGCTCAGCCAGAGTGACGAGTGGAAGTAGCAGCGTTGACAAAATGTATGGAGGCTAACATGGTTACGAATCGCTTCGGTGAGAAGTTAAAGATCTTTGCATTGAACTCCAATAAGCCATTGGCAGAAAAAATTGCCAAGGCCGTGGGTGTCCAGTTGGGTAAATCATCTGTCAATCGTTTTTCAGATGGGGAGATCCAAATCAACATCGATGAGAGTATCCGAGGTGCGGACGTTTTCTTGATTCAGTCCACCTCTGGTCCGGTCAATGATAATTTGATGGAATTGTTGATCATGATTGATGCATTACGCCGGGCCAGTGCCCGCACCATCAATGCGGTCATCCCGTATTATGGTTATGCCCGCCAGGACCGCAAGTCCCGCGCCCGGGAGCCGATTACCGCCAAATTGGTGGCCAACATGCTGCAACGGGCGGGGGCCGATCGAATTTTGGCACTGGACCTGCATGCTGCTCAAATCCAAGGGTTCTTCGATATTCCAGTGGACCACATGATGGGCGCCCCGCTGTTAGCGAACTACTTCTTGCAGCATCATCTGAATGAGAATGCGGTCGTTGTTTCACCGGATCATGGTGGTGTGACCCGGGCCCGGAAAGTGGCCGAATTCTTGAAGACACCGCTGGCAATTATTGATAAACGCCGGCCCCGGGCCAATGTGGCCGAAGTCATGAATATCATCGGCCATGTCGAAGGTAAGCGAGCAATCATTATCGACGATATGATTGATACCGCCGGGACAATCACCTTAGCTTCCCAAGCACTGGCCGATGCCGGTGCGACTGAAGTGTATGCCAGCTGTACCCACCCGGTACTGTCCGGCCCAGCCATTGAGCGGATCAAGAACTCAGCGATTAAGCGCTTGGTCGTCACAGACTCCATTCAGTTGCCGCCAGAAAAGATGATCGACAAGATGGTCATTGTTTCTGTCGCTAAGCTGCTCGGCGAAGCCATTGTCCGCATTTACGAAAATGAACCGGTCAGCCCGTTGTTTGGGATTCAGCACCAGTTGCAAAATCAGTCCTAATTTGAATCTGGGATATGAAAACAGCCTCTTTCAAGCAAATTATTTGCTGGGAAGAGGCTGTTTTTTATTCTGGCTGATTGGTTTCTTTGGTGGCCAGCAGATCGCGGATTTCTTTGAGATAATCTGTTTCGGTGGGTCCAACCGGAGCGGCCTCTTTAGGTGGTCGCAACTTATTCATCGCTTTGACGATCAGGAAGATGACGAAAGCAGTGATTAAAAAGGTGATGGCGGATTGCAGGAAGGCTCCGACTTTGAATTGGGCCGATCCCACCTTGAAAATTAAGCTGTTTTGTAAGTTAACGCCGCCTAAAAACAAGCCAATTAGCGGTGACAGTAATGTCGTATTCAATGCGGCGACGACGGCATTGAACGCACCGCCGATTAATACCCCGATGGCCAGATCGATCACACTGCCTCGGGAAATGAATTCTTTGAATTCCTTGATCATTTATTTTGCCTCCTTCTATTGTATATCTATAGTATATCGAGTCGAGCGGGGATGGCGCATCCGTAAATGCCACATTTTTAAATAAATCCGGTACAATAAGAGTATCGAAGAGAATTTATCAGAAAGCGAAGTGCGGGCCGTGATTATTTCAGATAGTGTCAGTGCAAAGCAGTGTATCGATCAAATTGCCGCCAACGTGGCCGAGACGGTCATTGGCAAACCCCATGAAATTATGTTGACCATTGCGGCGATGCTGGCGGGCGGACATGTGTTGTTTGAAGATATTCCCGGGGTGGGAAAGACCACGCTGGTGCGCTCCTTGGCCAATGCCCTCCAGCTCCCTTTTCAGCGGATTCAATTTACACCGGATTTACTGCCCAGCGACATCATTGGGGTCACCATTTACGATGAGAGCCGCCACGACTTTTCCTTCCGCGAGGGACCTGTGTTTACCACGGTCCTCTTAGCGGATGAAATTAATCGGGCCACGCCCCGTGCACAAGCGGCCTTGCTGGAAGCTATGGCGGAGCGGCGGGTGACGGTGGATGGGACCACGTATGATTTAAGCCCGGACTTCTTTGTGCTGGCGACCCAGAATCCCACAGATTATGAGGGTACTTATCCATTGCCGGAAGCCCAAATCGACCGGTTCTTGTTCCGTCTGTCATTGGGTTACCCCGATCGCCGTGCGGAGCAGCAGCTGCTTATCGGCGCCGATCCGGCCGCCCACATTCACGATATTGCACCGGTGATTGCCACCGATGATCTGAAGAATTTGAAGCAAATGGCGGCGACGGTCCATGTGAGCGATGCATTGATCGACTACATTTGGCGGCTGATTGATGCCACCCGCCAAGATCCCCGGGTCCGCCTGGGAATCTCTCCCCGGGGCGGCATGGCCCTGGTCAGTGCCGCTAAGGCGTACGCGCTTTGCATGGGGCGGGAGTATGTCCTGCCGGATGACGTGCAGGCCGTTTTGGCGCCGACTTTCCATCACCGGTTGATCCTCAACCAAGGCAGTAATGGCGAGGTCGATCCGGTGCCCGCAATTTTGCAGGATATTCTGCGTACCACCACTGTCCCAGTGGAGTGAATGCCATGAGGAATCGAATCAAGCACTGGCTCGGCAACATATTTTTTATCCTGGTCGTGGTCGCCAGCTTCTTTTTGGCGGCTATTTTTAACTCGGCCATGGTGTGGGCCATCTGGTATGGCATGGTGTTCATTTTTATCCTCTGCGTTAGTCAGATGGTGTGGCCGCTGGGGAGCATTCATTGGCAGGTGGCCCCGCGCCAAGCTGTGGCTAATCAGCCCTTCCAACTCACGGCGCAGGTGCGCATGAAGCATTGGTGGCAGTGGCTGACTCAAGTGCAAGTCCGGGATCAGCAGGGGTGGCAGTCCCCATTGTTGCTACTGGGTAAACGACCGGTACCGGATCAGTGGCACGCCCAGTTGCCCCGGGGGGTCTTCAGTCATTTAACGGTGGATACTGCCGCCAGCGATCTGTTTGGCCTGTTGCGCCGCGGCCGGCGATTGCGGGTACCGGTGGATATTATGGTCGTCCCGGCCGCCGAGCCGGCTTTAGCTGCCAAGGTATTGCCCGCTTTGAATGCATTACGCGCCCGGCAGCAAAGCGGGCTAGCAGACCCGTATAGTTTAAAAGGGTTTCGACCCTATGTCCCTGGTGATCCGTTGGGGGTCATTGATTGGCAGATCACTGCCCGCACCGGCCATCCGATGATTCGGGAACTGCTGCCGGAACCGACGCCTTTTATCCACATTTTGTTCAGTCAGGATCGTCCTCACTTTGATGAACAAACCTGGGCGTTGTTTTATACCCTCCAACAAGCCACGGCCAATTGGACCAATGTCCAATATTGGTGGCCGGATGACCAGGGAGTGTGGCAAACAGCCCATCGCCTGGCCCCGGCTGTTGCGGCGGCTTATCAGCCGGCGGAAAAATTGGCTGCCTGGGCAGGAGCCGGTACGGGCCAAATGCAGGGGGCCAAAGTGGTTACACTGGGGTCAAGACGCCCCGAACTGCCGGCCGGCGTCCACCCTGTGCAAATTCAAATTGGGACTGATGGCACGCTGGTTTGGCCAGATCGGAGAAAGCAGGTGAGTGCGGTATGAGACAATTACGCCAGCCTTTCTTAGTCGTCGGGGGCATTCTTTTACATGCGGCGATGATTATGATCACCATGCCGACATTTGTCCGGGTCAATCACTTGCGCGCCGAGTGGCCGCTCATGCTCTTTGTTCTGGTGGCGATTGTCTGCGTCCTGCCGTGGCGATTGGGCCGACGGTGGTGGCCGCTCACTTTCCTGACGCTGCCCCTGGCCATGATCGGCATTGTGTACGCGTTGTTTCCCGGCCGGGGCGGCATCACAGTGGCCTGGGCCGAGCAAACGATTAACCGGCTGAGTGACAGTATTGCCAGTTATCTTGGGGCGACCGCCGCGACAGTGCCGTCACTGTTGAGTTTAGTGCTCATTTTACTGGCCATTGCCGCACTCACGATTCTCTATGTGCGTTACGATATCTGGTTGGTCACGGCGTTAGCGTTGGTGGCCTATCTTGTGGCCGTGAATGTGTTCAACGGCGATGACTTGACGACCACGGTGATGTTATTAATGACTGTGGCCAGTGTCCTGGCCGTGGTGCGCCAGTTGATGGCAGATCGGCCCCGCTGGCCGGTCACCATTGCCGGGGTGGTCACGGCGCTAGCGGCAGTGGGGCTGATGCAGCTGGCGGCCAATCAAAATACTTATTTGGCCAACGTCACGGCGCCGCTGGTGAATAACACCAGCGCTTTGCGGGATCGATTGAACACCGCCGGCTTTTTCCAATCGTTGGAACGGTTTGGTGCCGGTTCAGCCCGGACCGGTTTCAGCGAGAACGATACAACTTTAGGCGGCCCGCTATTTGATGATAATTCAGTGGTCTTCACCGCAGTGGATTATGAAGATCATTATTGGCGAGTGGAGACCAAGGACGACTACACCGGGAAGGGCTGGGAAACCAGCGTGCTGACTGATTATGAGCGGTTGCGGGGGTTACCGGCGCAATTGCCGATTGCCGGGATGACGTCGAAGACGGCCGCCACCAAACACAACTTATCCATGACGTTCACCGACGCCAGCGATTTTGTCCCGCTGCCCTATGGCGCCATTACGCTGAATTCTGTTGATCGGCAAACCACCAATGTGTTTGTCGGCTGGGCAGGGAACCGCAATCGATTGTTCACCGGCGGGCGCAGTCGGTCGTTTGCGGCGGTGAATCGTATTACTGCCACCTATGAAAAATACAATTACACCACCAGCCAGCTCGTCAATGCGCCGAACCCTACGATTGACCAAGGAACCAGTGCTTTTTCCCGAGATCTGGAACTGCCCCGTAGTGTGACGAAACGCACTAAGGATCTGGCGGCCCGGATTGTGCGGAATAAGACAACTTATTATAGTCAAGTGACGGCGATCCGCGATTACCTGCGGGATAATATGGATCTGCTATATTCCAAAGTGGATACCCCGCGAACGCCCAGTGGGCGAGATTATGTGGACTATTTTCTGTTCGATAGTAAAACTGGGTACTGCGACAACTATTCTACGGCCATGATCGTGATGCTGCGCAGTCTCGGGATTCCGGCAAGATGGGCCAAAGGGTTTAACGGCGGCAATCCGGTGGGTATCGCCAGCGGCGGCCGCTCCCAGTATCAAATTCTCAATTCTGCCGCCCATTCCTGGCCAGAGGTTTACTTTACCGATATCGGCTGGGTGCCCTTTGAGCCGACCCCCGGATTCACCAATCCTGACGAGCGGAAGCAAACAGCGAATGAATCTGATACACCATCGGCCAGCAGCAGCAGTACCGCCAGTTCAGCCAGCTCCAGCAGCAGTACCAGTTCAGTCAGTCGCAGCGTCTCACAGGCCGCCCGCAGCAGCGTCAGCAGTACCAGTGACACCACCACGACCACCAATGATTATTCTGGCTGGCTCATCGCCGGGATTGCGGCGGGAGTAGCGGCCCTCAGTGCGGGGCTCTTGTTCTGGCAGCGGCGGCGGGTGTTGATCATGTGGACCAGCTGGCGGTTGCGCCACCTGACAAATGGCGATTTGGCCCGCGTTTTCCGTCTCTTTGACCGGGTCGTCACGGCCTTCTTGCCCCGCCCAGTCGGCGAGACAATCACCGCCTATTACCAGCGGTTCACCACGACCTATGATCTGCCGCCGGATAGTTTGACCGGGTTAGTTGAAAATGTGAATGACCTGCTTTACAGTGGACAAAACGGGGCAAAACAAATGGTGGATCAGTCCACACTGGAGAAACTGCAACAAGTGTTGCGGATTCTCCAGACCAGTTTGCGGACGAAGAAAGGAAAGTGATGCAGATGGCGATACCGACTTTTGGCCAGTTGCCAGCGGGCATGTCTTATGCCACCCGGACCGGTGCTTATGTGGTGATTCCCGACGCCGATCGGCAGCGGATTCTGGTGTTGATTGCGCCCAACGGCGCATTGATTTTACCCGGCGGCGGCATGGAGGCCGGGGAAGACCAGCAGGCAACATTGACCCGGGAATTACGGGAGGAATTCGGCATTGCCATCCCGCCCGCAACTTACTTGGGCGAGGCGGCGGATTACTACTATTCCCGCCATCGGCGCACCGCTTTTTACAATCCTGGCTACTTTTTTGCCACAACCGGGTATAAAAAAATAGCCCCCCCGTTGGAGGACTTTAATATACTGACGTGGCAGCCGATTATTACGGCACAGTTTGCGTTAAAACGGGCATCCCACCGCTGGGCACTGGATCAGTGGTTACAAACCCAGGGCGTGCGGCCCTCATGATAATTAATTGAGCACATACTTTTCAATGGCCTGGGCCACCCCGTCTTCAATGTTGGAGGCGGTGGTGATCTGGGCTGTTTCTTTGACCTCTGGAATGGCGTTGGCCATAGCGACCCCGGTGCCGGCAAACTCTAACATACTAATATCGTTACCCTGGTCCCCGAAGGCCATGACGGCTTCCTTGGCGACCCCTAACCGTTTGGCTAGATCACGTAGGGCATTGCCTTTACTGGCATTGGGGTTGATGACTTCCAGGAAGAAGGGCTCGCTGCGCACAAAGCGGAAGCGATCTAAGTATTTCTGCGGGATCTGACCCTGCATGGCGTCCAGCAGCTTCGGATCGTCAATGAACATGACCTTCGAGAAACGTTTGCTGGCCGGGAAATCGTCAATGGCCCGATACCGAATCGGCATATGGGTCAGGTAGCTCTCACCCACAGAATAAGGAGAAATGTTCTTATTGGTGGTGTACATATGATGGTCGTCCTCCGCGTGCATGTGCACGCCCATCTTGCGGCCCAAATATTCCAGGTCAAAGAAATCGGTAAAGGAGATTGTGTGGCGTACCAAGACGGCCTCATCGCTGGTCTTTTGCACCAACGACCCATTGAAGGTGATCACATAATCATCCGGATCAAGCAGATCCAATTGCGCCAGAAAGTCCCGCACCCCGGCGAGCGGCCGGCCAGTGCAGACGACCACATGGACCCCTTGCTCCTTGGCAGCCTTCACGGCGGCAATGGTCCGCGGATTCAATTGACTATGTTCATTCAACAAGGTACCGTCCAGATCAACGGCCACGATTTGGTACTTACTCATCATCAGCATCCTTTCTGGGAAAAGACAGCGCACCGTTATGGATGTAGCGCTGGAATTGGTCATAAATGGGGGAGAAGAGGCTGTCGTCTTGTTTCGCCAGCATCTCTTTAGGGAAGTAGAAACGCTCATCACCCGTGGACCGGCCCGCGATGGCCGCCACCAGCATACTCAAGGTGGACAGCTCATTCAACGTGCCGTCCTCCGCCATGATTTCAATCTGGGTCTTTGGCTCTTTGGATGACGGATCATAGGCATCATAGGGTAAATCATAACTGTCATTGAGCGCCGAGTAATAGTCCGGATTGAAACCAGCGGCCCCGATCAATTCGCGCATCTTGGGGATCAGCTCCCGCGTCTCTTGGGAATACGTGACGGACTTGAAGGGTTTACGGTCCAAGAAGCGATGGGCCAAATCCCGCAGCGCATCATCGGGATCTTCCCGCCAATAGATAAAGTAGGTATTAAGCACACCGTCATCCAAATTGAGATAATCATGCAAACTAAAGTTGCTCTCAAAGAACGGAATCAACAGCGTCGGGGTCAGCTCACCCAGCTGATGGTGTTCATACAGATATTTAGCCCGTTGCAGCAAGTGGGCCAAGACAACCTCCATTCCCCGGGAAACCGGATGGAAGTAAACCTGCTGATACATCTGGAAGCGGCAAATGATATAGTCTTCCACCGCGTGCATCCCGTCACTTTCAAAGGCAATACCCTGGGCATAAGGTCGCATTACCCGCAAGATTCGCGTCACGTCAAATAGACCATATTTGGTGCCCGTGTTATAAGCGTCCCGCAGCAAATAGTCCATTCGATCCGCATCAATTTGACTGGAAATCATTTGGACGACTTGGGGATTGGGATACGTATGATCGATCACACTGGCTACTGCTTCTGGGAAATCAGGGGCGACGGAAGAAAGCACCTGGTTCACTTCAGTTTCCGGAGAAGTGAGGATCTCCGTCGTGATATGTTCATGGTTCGTCCCGAAGATATGCTCAAAGGTATGCGAATAAGCCCCATGACCGATATCGTGGAGCAAGGCAGCACACAGCGCGACTAAGCGATTTTCGTCGTCATTCCACAACCCGTCACCAGGGTGCTTTGACGGGTAATTCTGTTGGAAATTGTTGCAGATCTGGCGGGTTAATTCGTAAACACCCAAAGAATGAGTGAATCGCGTGTGCTCAGCACCATGGAACGTGAAGGAGCTGGTGCCCAACTGCTTAATCCGGCGCAGCCGCTGGAATTCCGTGGTATTGATGAGGTCGAGAATAACTTTGTGCTCGACATGAATATAATTATGCACCGGGTCTCTGAATACTTTTTCCCGGGGCAGCAAAGGCGAAGTATACATAGTTTTCCTTCCTTAAACATTGGACGATAAATACTTAGTTTATTATAGCACGAGCGGGAAACGGTTTTTTGCCTTGCAAAAATCATCATTACCTTGTGAAAATGGTCCGGACCTTTTTATAAATATGTAAAAACGATTTGAAAATATACTTTGGACTAGACCGGAGCGACGATCGATACGTTATCCGAAAACCTGACGTGGATAGGCAATAAGATGATTCATTTTTTGTAAAAATAACTTGTAAAAATAGAATCTAAAAGGGTTAAAAAAGCGCTTTATATATTCCTGGATTTGGAATAGAATGATTTCGAGGATGTTCACTGAATCACTTGTGATATCCGGTTGGCGTAATCAACTTTCAGGAGAACTTTTGGGGAAACTGCTTAGAAATATGAAGGGAAGAGGTACAAGTATGGCCGGACAAATTTCCGTGACACCCGAAGAGCTCACACAGCAGGCTCAGGTTTACCTTCAAGCACGTGATGAAATTGAACAGGCATTGCAAAAAGTCGGCAACATGAACAACACAATTGCCGAAGAATGGAAGGGCCAAGCCTTCCAGGCATACCTGGAGCAATATGCACAACTCGAGGGCGAAGTGAAGAAATTTGAAGAGTTGCTGGCATCGATCAATCAACAGCTTGTGAAATACGCACAGACTGTTGCAGAACGCGATGCCCAGGATGCCCAGTCGTTTCACTTATAAGATTCGAATGGTACCGTTTTAACGGTGGGCTGAAATGCCGGTGCGGTATAAGACCCGCATCGGCATTTTTTAAAAGTCCCAGTAAAAGCGATACCAATTACGGTTGCACATTTGGTTGAATCCACTTACCGAAGGAAAAAATGGGGGAACAAAAAATGGAGAAGACAGAATTTTTGCCACTAGGCTCTGTGGTGATGTTAACAGGTGTTATCAAGCGGATCGTGATCGTCCAACGAGCGATTGAATTGAACCAAGAAGACGGCGGCACCAAGTATTATGATTACGGCGCGATTCTTTACCCAGAGGGGCTGGTTGAAGATCAGTTGGTCTATTTCAATCAGGAAGACATTAGCCGCTTAATCTTTAAAGGGTTTAGTGACGATGACGATACAATCATGGTTGAACAGCTAAATGAGGCATTGGCTGTTTTAGCTGATGCGGGAAAAGGTTCACTTGATGGTCAAGTCCCTGAAAAAAACGGTCAAGCGGCAACAACACCAAAGCCAAACAACGATGATGATCCCTTTGCGGCAGTACGAGAGGATGATGAGTAATGGGGTTATTAGAAGGCGTTGAAGCTGCCGCCAAGGATTTGGCGAAAAGGATGCAAGATGTCAGTGACGAAAATGCGGCTATTGACCGGCGCAATGCTATTCGTGCCGAAAAGATTGCCCGATTAGAGGCAGCCCTGAGTCAAATCAACGAGTTATTTGGCGAATGGAATGCCGTCAAGATTAGCAGTCTGGATCATGCCAGTCCAAATGTCTGGGCGGGAGATCATTATCAGCAAGACTACTTGCAAGCATTGCATAACACGGAAGATCATCAGCAGACCACCACCCAAGATATTAGCGCGGTGCAGTACGACATTCAGGATGCCATTGTGACATTACAGTCCCAGAACGAGACACATGTGTTATTACCGTTTTAACTGAGGGGAGGAAATTGCCATGGGTGTTGGACCAATCAGTATTGATCAAGGCGAATTTGGGAGTCAATTATCGTTGGCGAAAGCGGCTGCGAGTGGACTCCACTCCAAGAATGGCATGCAGAAATCATCTACCGGTTTGCAGGTCCCAGAGGTCAAGAACATTTGGGCTACCTACGATCAACTGACTAACCAAATCAATGCGCTGGAGTCGCTTTTGCTAGGCGACTTGAAGCGGGTTGATCAAGTCGGCCAAAACAAAGTTGAATTGGACACGCAGTACGCCAAATAAGAGGGTGATGACATGGCAA
>NZ_AZEC01000101.1 GCF_001435585.1 Schleiferilactobacillus perolens DSM 12744 | reverse complement strand
TCAATTTTTTGTAAAAAGGGTGTTGACGGGAGGGGGAGTGGCTGATAAGATATTATTCGTTGTCGTGAGCAAGCGACAGCGACGAAAGTGCGTCAGGACGCGGTTGGCAACGATTAATTAAAAAATTAAAGGTTGACAATCGCAAGTGTGCATGATATAGTAATAAAGCTGTTTTTTACAAGCAGCAGGCCTTTGAAAACTGAA
>NZ_AZEC01000100.1 GCF_001435585.1 Schleiferilactobacillus perolens DSM 12744 | reverse complement strand
ATTGTGCTTAAAAATTCAGGTACAGTTTTATAGAGGATATAGAGTGCTATCAAAATCGATAAGATTGGATCCAATCGATAAGCCTCGGTAAAGTTCATTACGATACTCACAACCAAGACCCCAATCCACCCTAATACATCTTCTAGCATATACAGGTTCAACATGCCTTCGTTTTTAGATGACCCTTTGCTTAGAATCCAAGCCGCA
>NZ_AZEC01000010.1 GCF_001435585.1 Schleiferilactobacillus perolens DSM 12744 | reverse complement strand
AACTTTGTTCAGTTTTCAAAGGCCTACTATTTCATTCACTCGTGCTCATCGCACTTGGTAAAAAGTAACAATGTTGCAAAAGCAACTTAGATAATATATCACGCACGCTCAGGCTTGTCAACAACAGTTTTTCATAAGATTTCCAACGAAAAACTGCCGTAGCACACCTCTCTGCGGCGCAATTAATAATATAGCAGGATGTAAAAAAGATGTCAACGCCCAAATGGCGTCGTCTCGCCATTTCCAGGACCCTATGTCGTACTTTTTCCGAACAAAAGGATTCATAACCGCAAAAAAAGAGCTGTGTGTAAAAATAACACACAACTCTCGCAAAAGGTTGTTTACAAACATTCGGAAATGCCTTGAAAACACCCTTCAAAAAAATATTTTAGCCCAGGGCATTTTCCTTCGTGATCTTGGTGACCCCATGCATATAAGGTACCAAAACATCCGGAATTGTCACACTGCCATCTTCATTTTGGTAGTTTTCCAAAATGGCAGCCAATGTCCGGCCAACTGCTAAGCCAGAACCGTTCAACGTATTCACCAGATGCACTTTGCCATTAGCATCCCGATAACGAATTTGGGCCCGGCGGGCTTGGAAGTCTGTACAGTTAGAACAGCTGGAAATTTCTCGGTAGGTATCCTGGAATGGGATCCAAACCTCAAGATCGTATGTTTTAGCCGACGTGAAGCTGGCATCCCCAGTGGACAACGCCACCACATGGTATGGCAGTTTCAGTTTTTGCAAAATCTCTTCCGCATCGTTAGTCAATTTCTCCAGTTCATTCCAAGAATCTTCTGGCTTGGTGTACTTCACCATTTCTACTTTATTAAACTGATGCATCCGGATCAGACCCCGGGTGTCCCGGCCGGCAGAGCCAGCTTCAGAACGGAAACATGGCGTTAGCGCGGTGAGGTAAACCGGCAGCTGCTTCTCGTCCAGAATTTCGCCACGGTAGTAATTAGTCAAAGGGACTTCCGCCGTAGGAATCAAGGTCAAGGGTTCATCTTCGTCGATGATCGTATACACATCTTTGGTAAACTTCGGGAACTGCCCAGTCCCAAACATGGAATCTTTGTTGACCAGGTAAGGGGGGATAATTTCTGTATAGCCTTCCTTTTCATGCTCATCCAACATGAAGTTGTAGATGGCCCGTTCCAGCTTGGCTCCCAGTCCTTTATAGTAGACAAACCGCGCGCCGGTGACTTTTGCTGCACGATCCCAGTCCAAGATACCGAGATCCTCGCCAATGTCCCAGTGGGCTTTAGGCTTGAAGTCCCACGTCGGTAAAGCCCCCCACTTGCGCACTTCTTTGTTGTAGTCTTCATTGGGGCCAATGGGCACATCCTCTTTGGGGATGTTGGGCAGCCGCACCAGAATGTATTCGACCTTTTCTTCCAAATCAGCCAATTCTTTATCCAGTTGTTTGATCTGGCCGCCGACTTCACGCATTTCCTTGATTTGGGCACTGGCATCACCCTTAGCCCGCTTCACCTTGGCAATTTCATCCGACTCAGCGTTACGCTTGGCCTTCAGATTTTCAGATGCGACGATCTTTTCCCGGCGTTGTTCATCTAAGCCAAGCAGTTCATCAATTTCTTCCGGCTTAATACCCCGGGTACCCAACCGTTCCTTAATAAAATCCGGTTTCTCTCGGATCAACTTCATGTCCAACATATGTGCGTTCCTCCTATTCAAAGCAAAACAAAAAGACCGACTTCATCCACTAAAGGGACGAAATCGGTCTTTCGCGGTACCACCCATTTTCACGCAAAGCGTGCTCTCAATACTGCGGTATCGGGCAGCCACCGGTCAGTTATTCGCCAACCACTCCGCGCTGGAAATGTGCTTCGATGGCTCGCACCGGCCGCCATCTCTCTGATCAAGCAATTAATGGGCGCTTCAACGTTTTGCTTTATTCATCAATAGAATAACACACTGATGTACCCGGAACAATATCGTTGCCGACAACCCGTCCAAAATGATAGAATTTTCGCAACAAACGCCGGATTACGTATCTTACCTCTGCGATAGGTATACTTCTCTGAAGGGATTGTCAGGTGCCCATCATGTAATGGAATTCAGCGGACAAAAGATGGGAAAGAATCGGCTAAACGGGCATTACGACAGTGTTTAGCCACCATCAAAAAAACTGTATAAATGTTATCTAATGTCAAATTTCACAAAATATTTTTACCAATAATGAGAAAAATGATATACTTGCATCAGCAGCTGGACAGTTTAGACGGGGGGGCTCTGTATCAAATTCGAAAAGTTGTTCTTTAGCAAGCCCGAACAAAAAAGATTTCGCATGTTGGAAGTTATTAATCGGGAAAAAGGCCGTTCGTTTACCATTAACGATCTCGCTCAATTGCTTGAGATGAGCTACGCCAAAACTTACAATACCTTTCAGTCCCTGTTGGAAGATATTGAACAGATCAACCACGGTCACCGAATTTCGCATACCGTGGCCACCATTAACGGTAACGATTTAGGCATCCCAGTGGATGCATATCGTCTTTTCTTGCTCAAACGTTCTGTTGAATTCCAGGTCTTTGACTACACTGTCCAGACTGCACACCCCAATTTAGAGGCGTTTTGTGCCAAACACTTTATTTCCAAATCTACTCTGTTACGGAAGATCGGTCCTCTGCGCCATTTCTTTGAGTCATTTGGTGTCAACTGGTCCACGACGACACTGCAACTCCGCGGGGACGAAAAACAAATTCGCTTCGTACTCAATGTGATTTACTGGGTGTCCTTCCATGGTCAAGAATGGCCCTTTCGCCACGTCAAAATGTATGACGTCGTCCAAATGCGCCGAGCCTTGTCGACTCGTAAGTTTGATCCAGTCACTGCTTTGCAGCTGGATATGTTCCTCGGCGTTTGCCGTATGCGCATCGCTACCGGCTACCCGATGTCCGCGATGACCACTTACGAAAAGATTTTCCCCGGGAACAACTACTTTACCGCACAATTGATTACGCAGGACATGTTCCCAACGTTAGATGGCCATTCACTGCATAATGAGAACCTGTTTCTCCAGTTTTACTTCCATATCGTTCTCAGCAGTCGGGAAATGGCTGATTCATCGTTTTCAGAACTATATTTCTATCTCGAAAAAGTCGGCGGGATTGCTTGGGAGTTTACCCGCAAATTCTTTAACTTTCTCCGCCCTTACCAACGTCAGGATGAACCGTCTTTAAACGAAAACCACTTGTTGGTCGCCAACTTTGCCCGGGCAGTGGTGTCTGCGCTGGTAATGGAGGGCCATCGCTTCGATGCCGATGATTTTCAACCAAGTTACTTCCTTCGGGACGATAACTCAGCCATGTCTAAACTGATGTACCAGTATTTCGATCAGGAGACGGATAATCCCGAGTTTACCCCGCTGCGGCCATTCCGCTCTGAGCTGCACCACAATCTGGTCTTGCTGCTCGCACCCTATCTGCAGGCCGTAAAGACGAAGGAAAACGTGGATGTTTATCTGCTCACCGAACGCAGCGGCTTTTATTCTCGCGTGTTGGAGATCTTCCTGCACGATTTGGGTTTCGTCCATGTATTACCAGAAACCGCTGAACCCAACGACGCGGACGTCATTATCACCAGCTTAGCCAACCCGGTATTATTGGGCGACGAAATCAAACTTGATCCGACCAAGGTCTTTGTCTGGTACGCCGACGAAAACTCTAAGCAGTACTATGAATTGTATGTCCGCTTACGGAATCAATACACCAGTCGCTTCATTGATCAGGAACGAGAAATCGAAGAAGAACCCGACGACATTGCCAATGCTTCGGGGAATCCCGAGTAGCAATTAATAAAGGCAGCCGATCCGCAATTGGATTGACTGCCTATTTTCATGTCCGTTTATTCGAGCTGTGCTTTCCAGTACGATATGCCCAAGCCACGATGGTGATAATTAAGAGAACTGCAGCCAACACCAGGAAGATAATCAGCCACGAATAATCCGGTCGCGACGTCAATTGGCCATTAAGCTTGCGAGCTTGGTCACCACTGATTGTAAAGTTGCGGACCATGTTCCATGATGGACCAGCCCCGCCGCCAGTGGTGACTTTCGCGCGCAGGGTATACTCCCCCGGCTGCATGCGGCTGTCTCCCCAGGAGATAGGGTAGTCAATGACCGAATTAGGTGCAAAGTTCATCTGGGTGGTTTTGTTGCGGAAAAGGACTTTCTTGCTGCCACGGAAGTAAACGCGCGCGTCACAGACCATTTGGCGGCCAGCAATAACTTGCGGGGCGATGTTGTGGATGCGGGCGCGGACGGCGGGTTGGGCTTCGAAGGAAACGGGGGTGACGCGTTCTAAATGTAGGTCTGGGGATGCCAGCTGATAGTCATTAACGTTGATGACGGCCGGGATGGTGAGATGAAATTGGTTTTGCAGGCTCACATCACCCTTCGCACTCTCCTGTTGCCGTTTGTTGATGTCCGGTGAAACGAAGGTGAATGCACCGTATAAAACACCGTTCATTTTCGTATCCGGCACTTGGATATTCTGATCAATGGCGATCGTCTTTTTCCCCGGCACTACAAATTTTACTTTTTGCGGTCCAATTTTTGAAAAGTCCATTTGTAATGTACTGTCCCGCTTATCCGTTAAGACATCATACTGAATTTGTCCAATCCTATTCGTTTGAGCAATTGTAGGTGTGCAGTACACGGTAATGTCCTTGTCGGTCGTATTGGTGATTTGCATCGTCAATTTCTGTTTCTGTCCAGATTTTAAATTGACCTGAAACCAAGGAGCCGTTTGATTAATCTGATTTGCTGGTGGGATTGCCTGGACACGAAAACCAATATCCGGCACTACCGCACGAGTGACACAAATATCAGTCATTAATACACTGATCACCGCACAAAAAAAGATGGCTACGATCAATGCGCGTCGGCGAAAAGCAATCGAATCAAACATTCGCTGTCGCACTGATGTAAACCACCTTTCTAAATTACTCGATTAGCCATTAGGCAGGGTCGCCGGATCACTTGTTAACGTCCAGGTCAGCGTAGCCACCCAGATCCCGCCATTTTGGGTAGGCATTGCTAAATACGCTGAAGTCGAATTTGTAAAGTCATAAGCCCAAGTAGCGTATCCTTCGGTTTTTGACGCGCCAAAGATGTCAATTCCATTACCATCCTGAGAGATGTTCTGTCCCATCTGAAATGATGCTTTTGTATCATCTTTTAGTCGGTTATCACTCGTCGTAATGGGTTTACGGGCATCAAAGTCGGCGGCGTTGTAAAACGCCGGATAAATACCAGTACCACCACTAAAATACTTTGTATCCGCACTGCCAGCCAGAAAAGTATTCCAGTCGGCGCCGTCAGAGACTTTAGCATTCGAAAATTCCAAGTGTGCGTCAGTAATTTTAGCGCCACTCGGATCTGGCACAAAGTTCCCATCTACGATATTCGGAGTAATGATAGCATTACCATCAGCATCAACGGAAGTGGTGGATTCGACCTTGATGAGTGGACCGAATGTCAACGACACTGTGTATCCATCCGCACTACCTTGTGCTTGCCGAGTATCTGTCACCACTAGAGAACGATTACCACCCTTAGCAGTATCATCACCGCCATGGTTATCTGGTAACATTGCTGGTAAGTTATCCGCACTCGTTATTTCCTGCAACGAATACTTTGACGAACTACCCAACTGATGGATCCCAAAATCGAATATCGGCACCTGATTAAGCGTCAGCGGTCCGGGAACAAAGCCAACACCTAATACACTACCACCACTCACATTTGGATTTGCATCATCAACAGCCGATCCAACTACGGTAGCGTAATTGTCACCAAATAACGGCTCACCTACCTTATAAGTCGGTGAATCATCCGCCTGAATAGTGGATGTCTCAACAGCCATCGGAAAAGCAAGTAATGCTAATGCACTGATACTAAGTAATCTTGCCCACGACTTCTTCATAAGCATACCTCCCCTCCCTGAAATTCGAAATCAATTCTTTTTCCAAGATGCTCTCCGTGCTTCCAATCGACCACGTTTCACCGCGCGGCGATACAACCAGACGACTAGAATAGTGGCAACGAGTAGAATAAACAGACCAATGAGAATCCACAACCATAACAAGCTCTGCTTAACCGAAGCATTACTCTTATTCAAGCGGTTAGCCTCTGCATTGCTGATAGAAAAATCACGTTTAAACTGCCAAGTACGACCATCTGATTTTGCCACAACGTGTAATGTAAACTTACCGGCTGGTACCTGCTGAGAACCGAACTTCATCAGAATACTGGCAGTTGAGTTTGGTGCAAAACTCATTGCTAGAGAATTCGAAATAATAATCTTCGAGGACCCTCGTGGCGTCATTTGACCAGTCACCTTTAACCCACGATTTTGAATATACATTGGTTGAAAGTTCTGCAATTGATACAGTAAGGCAGATTGTGCATTCACGACCCGCGGCCCAACTTTTCGTAATCTAAAATCCGGCTGAACCTGTTCTGAATGACCCGCGATAATTAACACGCCGACAGAGTAGGCAAAATTATTGACGAAACCCGTTTTCTTTGGCAACTTACCGCTTTTTTTTGCCTGAGCAAGTGTGCTCTCTGCGGAAGATAAAGTATAGCCACCCAACACAACACCATCAAACGGCGCCCCAATCATTTTCACGCGCTGAACGATCTTCACTGTTTTGTTTGGTGGCAACGTAACCTTCTGTGTGCGTGCCCCCATCTCCGTGAAAGGAAATCTTAAACTGCTGTCTATCTGCGCCTCGTCTTGATAATCAATCTCACCTTCAGCAGAAGTTGTTGCATTGGTCGCCTGATAACAACCTCTTGTGACTTACTACTCTTATTGTGTAATTCAAATCCCAAATCCATGGTTTCGTTCGGTGACAGCAGAACATTGAACCCTGGACTGCTATGATCACTTTGTTGTTGCGGGTAAATCAAATTAACGCTGAACTTCGCACCCTTCACATCAGCAGCATGCACCTGCGTGCTATTGATGTGGAGAAACAACCCACTTAGTAAAAGGACCGTCCAGCTCCAGCAGATTAGTTTAGAAAACCGACCACCTATTTTTTGACTCACCCAAAACCACTCCATGTCCATTCAAAGTAAACAACTAATTTACAGGATTTTGTTGCAAGGTCCAAGTTAACTCGCCCTTAAAAATCCCTTGTTGTTGTTTACTCGGAGCAACATACAATAGTGCCGAATTGGCTTTTGTAAAATCAAGCTGATAAGAACCTGGCGAAACCGTTTGAGTCTTCCCCGGGACTTTGAGCAGCGTCTGCGCATCACCAGCAACACCGGCATCCAACGTGACAGCAGTTTGAATGCCAGGATTGGCAATCACACCCTCACCAACAATTAAGTTAGGACTGTAAGCTTCATCGCCAGCATATGGGGTGAAGGCACCATTTGCATATGTACCCATATAGGCACTGCCAGAATTGGAATTTTTATTATCACTTGAACCGACCACATTAAATGCCAACAGTGCTGAAGTCAAGGGCACCACTTCTGCTCCACTGGCACTCGTGGCTGTGCCGTCAGCGGCCACATTGAAAGTCCGAGTTAACGCCTCGGATACTTTGACACTCACGTTCCAACCACTCGTACTACCCGTCTGATCAGTGACAATTAAGCTTCGTGAACCAGAAGCATTGGCCGAAGTAGACGCATCACCGAGCATCGGAAATGCTTTAAAACCAGTCGCCGTTTTAACACCAACTGCTGGTGGCAAATCAATCGTCCCAGCTTCGCCGAGACTATGAATACCGAAATCAAAGTTTGGTACCTGATCCAACGTCAGAACACCTGGTTTGAAGCCAACACCAAAATCCGATATGCCAGAATTGTCCTTTACTTTATCAGTATTATCTGTGGCATTATACGAGTTTGGTGTGCCTGCCGGCAATGCAGGGGAATCTGCAGCAAAAACACTGTTCAACGGCATCGCCGATAGCGCAAGCACTGCCATCGAAACTCTCCCTAAAAATCTACTGATTCTCATGATCGTTATCCTCCCAGAGGCTCATCTACTACTACACTTTCATTTTACCGGATTATTTGACCCACATAGCGCATCTTTTACAAGAAAACTTACTAAGAAATGACTCTGAGTTCCTAACTAGCGAGCCATTTTCTGTCCCCTGCGTTTGCCGCGATACCAAACCAATACACTGATGGAAATAAACAGTAGCGTTGTCAAAATAAAACCGATAATCCACCAGCTCTGATTGTTCTGAGCAGCAGGCTGAGTTTGATTTACGCGAGAAGCCTGTTCAGACGAAACAATGAGCTGACGCGTAAACTCCCAGTTCCTCTCACCTGCACTAAACCGGTAATTCAGGATGTAGTGTCCTGGTTGAACTGTACCGCTGCCCCAAGATGTAAACATCTCAAAATACGAATTTGGGGCGATACCAAAAGTGGACTGTTTCCGTCGGAAGCTATTGGTGGAATCATCTCTGTCGTGCACATCAATGGTACCGGTGACTTTGCCACTGAATGCAGGCTCAATATTTCTAACCCGTGTCTGGATCGCACCACCACCGAATGGACTAGTGACTATCCTAGGATCGCCCAAATCCAAGTTGGGGACCACAGTTTTGGAAGATGGTTTTGTGCTGCGTAAACCCACCGGAATGGCGACTCGAATATCGTTTTTTATCTTGTGTGATTTTGTGTCGTCTTGTACGCTGGGCTTACTGCTTGAACTGAAGATAAACGAGCCGATAATTAATCCGTCAAAGGGTTTAACTGGTGTTTTCAGCCTTAGAGAGATTGTCGTTGTCTCCCGAGGAGCCAAATTAATTGACGATGGGCCTTCAAACAGTTCACCAATCGAATACCGAGCAGATGGATCTGGCTTTACCCCTGGTTGCGTATAACTGACAGCTCCAGTAAGATCAGTAATCGGCGCAGTTGCACTGATATGAACGACGTTATCCTGCTTACTTAAATTGGCCAGATTGACTTGCAGTTCCTGCTTTTGATTAGGTGCCACACGGATATCGAAGAATTCAATTCCCTTTGTCACTTGGTTTTTCGGTAGAACTGCCTGCACGTCAAAAGAAGGTGTATCAGCCTGAACAGTCGATACACCATTAGTGAAGAACAAAATGACTGTTGTCAATAATAAACTGGCTACCACTTGCCATCGACGCACATGCTTTCCCACCAATCTGTCCAATTAATTACGATCCTGAAGTGCCATCTGGCCAACCATATGCTGGTGCGCCCTTACTCAAAGTCCACACAAGATTACCAGTCAACACTTTGTTGAAGTTAGCTATTTGTGACTTCAAAGGTACATAAATTTGAGCGGAGTTTTTAAATGGAAAGTTCAACCGATAATATGGATTTGTGTGTGTGTCATCGGTGACTAAACTCGGATCAATCTTATTAGTGGTACGACCGAACACAGTTATCCCTGTGTATGTCCCCGTCGGTTGCCACCCAATCGGAATAAAGCCAGAATACTTAATTTCAGAAATGGAAGGTTTCGTTACCGCCGATCCGTCCATGTAATGCTGGTCACCAGCTGGCAATGTGTTAATCACCCAAGTTTCCTGATGCGTGCTTGCCCACTTTGTATCCGCAAACACACCATTGTCGTCACCAATGAGAACTGTTACCCCTCCCGTTTGGGTCGTACCTGTAACGGTAGGACTGTTGAAAACAATAGAAGCGTTGGCTGCCGTCGTATCTGCCGCGTTAGCCGACTGATCTGGTTGGTGTTGAGCGCTCACTGACCACCCATCTTCAGCAGTGGACGCAGCAGATTGGTTGGGCACACGAACTGTTAACGCACGAACAGTATTGTTGAAAGTTGGATCGGATCCCACTCCGGAACCAGCTGTACCGATTAAACTAAAGAGGCCAACTCCATTGGGTTGATTGTCTTTCCCAAAATCGAAGTTAGGCACCTGCATGATCTGACTGCCACCAGTGAATGTCACAGTCGCCGTACCACTGCCCGTATCAGTATCCGCTTGTGTAGAATTTGTTGCCAAAACCGCTCCCCCAGCTGCAATGATCGCAGCAACACAAATATTGAGGAATCCCCAACGATTTTTCTTCATTCCGAATCACTTCCTTACCCTCATCTTATCCGAAATTCAACCGCTTGCGTATCCAAAAACCACAAATAGTTTTCTCTATTTGTGTTGTTTTCGCTTTTTCTCCCAAGACAGACGTTTGTTCCTGCCCTTATCCACAGCATAGAAGTAAATTAGCACCCACGCAGTCACCAATAGTACGATAGTCAGTACAACTAGCATAATAATTGCGCCCATGTTGAGTTGTGCCGGCTTTTGATCATAGGCTGCTACGCGACGGACCAATGTATTTGAAATGGAGAAATTACGGGTGATTTCTTGCTTTTTCAAATTACGACCAAACACGGTTAATTGAAGCTGATAATCGCCTGCTGTTAATTTCTTAACGGGAAATGTCCAGTCGAAACGCGAATTAGGAGCAATACTCTGCCCGTACTGAGTGTTTTTGACAACAGATTTCTTTGTCCCGCGATTAATCACTTTGACATCCGTTTGGATGCCGCTAATGTTGATTTGATACGCATTGATGGTTGGGACACGTAGGACCATCTTATTAGCAAGGACACCCGGGGTCACTTGCGACCCAAAAGACAATTTTGGCGTCACATTCGCATCCTGTCCTTGTAACACCACACTCAGATTATATTCGACTTGTTGATGAAGAGTAATGTTTCCCTTAGCCGCATCGCTCACCTTGGCAACGGTTCGAATACCACCGAGAATAATTCCCTGGTACGCCTCAGGAGGCGCTTTGATCGTAAACGTTACCGTCTTCTCATGTCCAGGCTCAACTGTGACATCTTGTGCCCTTTTACCAACCACTAGTGAAGAAAAACCAATCGTCGTTCGAGGATATAACTGCGCACTTTTTTGATCATAGACGATTTTGGCATTATCGGCCGTGATACCATCGTTTGCTTGAACGTTGACCGTAATGGGCTTGCGTCCAGTATTCACTATCTGCGTGTCCAATTGTTGTCTCTGATCAGGATTCAACTGTAATACCCAGTAATTCACTTGTGGATCAATTTGATTGTTGGGTAGTAATGCACGGATGGCGTACGCCTTATCAGCCTTTGCAGCCGATGTGTTACTCTCTGCCGCAAAGGCTTTTGTACCACCAAACACAAAGCACAGTGCTCCAACCAATAGGAGCCATCCAATTAGTTTTCGCTTTTTCATATCAGCGGCCCTTTTTTCTGTTCGGTGCCTGCTTCTGTCTTCTTTGTCGTGTCGCTGTACGAGTTGCTAAGTGGCGCGGTTTGTACCGGAGAGAACGGTGAATGAACAACACGACAATAATAATCAAAATAAAGAGAGCAAGGATGCCCAACAAATACGCCCATGTGTAATCATAAATTAGGTTTTTGGACGCTTTATTCACTTTGTCTGCCTGTGCTTTGGAAATATTAAAGGTGCCGCCAAATTTCCATTTGGTCTTACCAGTCTTAGCGGTCCCATCAACGACGTACTTTCCAGCCTTAATAGGCGTCTGTTTCTGATTGAAACCAACTGGCATTATTGAATTGGGCGCAACATTATCGTAGTTCAAATCTGCCGTCATCGGCTTCAGTCCCAAATTCATCCATTCTAGAATCCCCTTGCGCTGAATTTTCATGTAAACCACAACGTTTTTCATAATTCCTGGTTGCGTATTGGCCAAATTCACAAAAACATAGGGTTGCTGGTTAATTGCATCAGTTTCAATTCCCGTCAGCACCAAGCTGCCACCCACTGCGCGATTGGTTTCTGTTAACCAAACAGGAACAGCCACAGTACCCGCAGCTTCCCCCTGCTGCTGATCATAGATATAAAGTCCACCCATCAGCAAGCCGATAAACTTCTCTTGAGGAATCTTTAGCGTAAACGTGACATCTTTGGTCTGTTGTGGATCCATCTTCACATATTTACGTTTAGTGATATCTTTGAAAGCATACCGTAATTTACTATCACCAGCACTGACATCCCGGCTATAAACAATTTTACCTTCACCTGATGTCGCAGCGTTTCTAGGGACAACCGCTAGCGTAATTGGTGAAGAGCCGAAGTTAGTGAATGAAACTGTGATTTTTCGTGTTTGTCCCGGTTTGACGATTAATTGAAACCGATCCGTAACATCTGATCCTTCAATCATCGGGGTAACAGACACACTAGAAATATCTGCAGAAACGTTTTGACGAAAAGGAGTCGGCCCTAAAAGCGCACAAATCACCACAATTAAAGCAATTAAAACGCTACTCAACACACTCTTTTTTCGTATCAACATCAACTTGCACCCCTTTGTCGTCTTCCACTTAATGATACCAGACAGCACCCTTGTTGCAACAAATAAAAAGCTCTCTGCATTATCGCAAAGAGCCCTCGTAGTGACTAAGAAATTAAGACCGAGTAGAACGTGTTGGATTGTTGTTTTGCTTGTTCTTCTTTCGTCCATAGTAGTATGCAATTACAATGATCAACACGATCAACAGAATCGCTAAAATGATCCAGAGCCAAAGATAATTGGGTTTGAAACCGGCTTGATTATTCAATCGCTGTGCATCGGCATTACTGATTGTAAAATCACGTTCAAAGTTCCAGTTTTGAACACCACCAATGTTAGACTTCCATGATAGATGATATTTGCCAGGCTCTAACGGCTTGCCCTGCCAGCTAATACCAAAATCGTAATTCGAATTGGGCGCAAATGATGTCTTGGTGACTTTGGCAGAGTGAAGAACCTTCTTGGACCCCTTGCGGGTAACCGTGGCATTAATATTCAAATCATTCTGCGTATATGTTGGCCGCGTATTCTGAACATTCACAGCAATACCAAGCGTGTTCATCGGCAGCATTTTGGGACGAATGGTATTAAGCCGTAATTTAATAGTGGAACTATAATTAGCATCTGTACGCATTGCCAGAGGGACAGTTAATCCAAAGCGCTGATGCAATAATGTCCCCTTTTGCTCAGTGGTGGTAGTATCCTCATTCATCGGAATCGCAATAAAACCACCAAGCAGATATCCCTGCCAGCCAGAACTAGGAATGTCTAAATTGAACATGACATAACCAGTGGATTGTGCATTAATCTTAACATTTTGCACTTGTGGCTTAGGAACAAAATCGCTAACGTAATACTTGATTGTGTTATCCTTGGCGATTTGTGATTTGGGTTGTGTATATTGAATACTGCCATCACTGTCGGTGAAGGACGTGTTCAGCTTTACTTGAATAATACGATCCTTATTTTCCTTGTTTACCAGTTTAAGCCCAAGTTCCTGACGTGTGCCTGGTTTAGCAATGATGTTAAAAGCACCATTATCACCGCCAACCTGATTATCGGGATAAACAGGAGAAATGCTAAATCCCGCCCCAACCGCATGTGCTTGTTGCCCCATGAACAATAACAACACGCAGCAAGTGATAAGAGCCAAGACAGCTGGGATAACTAATTGACTTAATTTCTTTAAGAATTTCAAAAAAGGCCACTCCCTACTTTTTCGTCTAATTAAATCATACCGTAAAAAACCGAATATAGGAATGCTTTTGTAAGCAAATTGTGTAATTTTTATTCAGAATTAAGTATATACAAATAGTTAGTAGAATATTCCCACAAAAAAACAGGTACCGCAAAACATATGCGATACCTGTAAGTTTAATTGACTTGTTATTAAGCCTGAGGAGCTGCTGCGTTTAAGATCCAATAAACAGGAGCGTCCCAAGCACCTTGTGATACATTGGCGCCGACCTTCAAGCCAACGCCTTCCTTGGCACCAGCTTTGGCAAAGTGAACAGCCGCAGTACCAAATGATGCACCGCTAGTGGCTTGTGCAATTTGCATTGCAGAACCGGTATCAGAAGCAGTTACACCACCATTATTATCAGCAGCAGTACCAGTAGTACCAGTGAATGAAAAGCTATTAGCAGCATCCTTATCAACGACACCAGTTACCTTTGTCAAATCAGGCAGAATCAATGAGAACCCACTACCAGCATCTACACTGGTACGAGCATTACCAGCGGCATTCAATTGTTTGAAGTCACCTAATGCAACGCTCAAAGTATACCCCTTGCCATCTTTAGAAGATGAAGACAAAGTCGCACGACCTGTATCTTTAGCAAAGGCAACAACAGCAGCAAATTGATCATCTGTCAAGCCAGCAATATCAGGATCTTGACTAGCCTTAGGTGCAATCGCAGTCTTGTCAGCAGTAAGGGTTAACGTCTTATTAGCAATTGCTTTGGCAACAGTATCAGTGATCTGAGCTTTTTGTTCAGCACTGAGATTACTACCAGAAACTGCATTAGTAACATCAGTATCAGTAGCAGGAAATGGCGCTGCTGAATAAGTTGCAGCAGACGTTGAACGACTATCAGTGATCTGTAAATCACCCTGGTCGTTACCATCATCAGAAATAGCACCGCTAAAGTTTTGCAGTGCTGCCTTAGCACCTGGCACTACAGTACCAAAGTTGAAATCAGGAACTGCATCCAAAGTAAGGTACCCTTCAATAATCTTAACTACAGCATCAGATGTACCAACTGCAGTACCAGAAGAAGCATTAGCACCAGAACCAGCGACATAACCAGGTGCATATCCAGTAACCTTATCGCCATCTTGGTTACGTTTGTTTTGCAACAAATTGGCACTGGCTGAAGTAACTGATACATTACCTTCATTGTCTTGTGTGAGCATGCTATTCTTATAAGCAGCTGCACTTTCAACAGCGCTGTTACCAGTAGCCGCATTAGCAATTACAGGTGCAACGGCACCCAATACCATACCTGCAGCAGCTAAAGAACTAAGTAAACTTGACTTAGTAAACTTCATGATATTATTCCTCCCAAATATTTTCGTTGCTCTCTTCAAGCAACCTGAAATAAGATATTGTGAACCAACTTCACACTTTCATCATACTGTTCTAAAACGCCTGTGTTGTCAATTTTGACAAACAATTGTTTCAAATTATGATTCAGTGCGACGCTTGATAGAAACAGTGTATCCAATTGCTGCCAAGACCACTAATCCAACTCCTCCAATGATTTGGAAGTGATAAGGATCAGGGACTTCATTAGTTTGTGGAAACTTGGCATTGTAATTACCAACATTAACCATGGGCTGAGTCGTGCCCGCTTCACCTTTGCCTTGGTTATCATTTGACTGGCCGCCCTCTTCACCAGGCTTGCCATTGTCATTACTCATGATCTTAACCTGAGCATCAGATGTCTTCGGGTTCTTCCCAGTTACCCCAGATCTTGAACTGGCAACTGGTTGCGCTGTTTTTACCTCACTTCCACTATCAGCATCGCTTGCCGCCAACGCGGAGGCACGTGATATGCCAATCACGGTGCCGACAAGAAATAGAAACAGTGCAGCAAAGAACAATATCTTCTTCCAGTAAGGCCGTTGATTCGAACTTTGTCTTCTCATCAACATTCTGCCCTCCCCCAAAGAAGTATTTGAATTCCTTGTGACTCTATAATATCAACCGGGAGGGGAGGACTGGCATCATGTTTTGATAATAATTCTTGTAAAATGTGAATTTTTATCGAAGATTACTTCGTTAGGGCATAAGAATACTCGCCTACATGGGGATTTGACGGGTTTGTTTGCACAGAAAATCCGACTTTCTGGAATAGGTCACTGATCCGCAACAAGTCATCCACCCCATCGAATGACGATACCACCCCATCAATATGGGTGTAGCCATTACGCCGGGCCAGCCCAATTAAGCCCTTTAAGGCGACTGTGGCCAATCCATGATTTTGGTAATCAAAAAAAGCCAGACTAGACGCCGCACCAAGTGTTTCTAGTACAATGATATGCATTGTCTTTTGCCAAGGATTGTAATTGAACATCAATTGGGTCTGGTATTCAATGATGGCTCGGTTGTGATTGTCCAGATTCTTATATGGTGTAAATACGTAGATTGACGCCGTTTGTTTCTGCTGCTGATCTGCGCTGAAATCCGTATAGGCGACATAATGGGTGACCCGGGGCTCATTGCCAGATGGTTCATCCAATTGGGTGAGGACATGTAATTGAGAATCTTTCCGAATCTCTTGAATGCGGGCACTCAGCACCTTGGATAATAATGCTGTATTCACGGTCGTTCCTTCCTCTCCGAAGAACAAAATACTCCGTGAATAGTATACCATAGTTTCAGAAAGCACCCGCCATTTACAAAGTCATTTCCAAATGAAAAATCGCACGGTTGCGGGATCTTGTTGTACCCACGCAGGTATTTGATCGTGAATTTGGAATCCCACATTTTTGAAAAAGGCCTGGGCAATCAAGTTTCGACTGTCGACCACCGCCGCTAATTTCAACTTTCTTTCCATTAAAGATCGCACTACCCGCTGACCCACCCCTTGCTTTCGTTGGTCAGGATCAATAATGAGGCCGATCTCCCAATAATCGGCTGGTCGTGGTGTGAGTTCCAGGTAGCCGATGACATGGTCCTTTGACACGATGGCGCGAATATGGGGATCTTGCGCAAACACATGTACCCGATACATCGCATCTGCTAAATTTTGCACGGTATAAAAGTCCACAGTGGCATCTGTGTGAATCCGTTGACCCCATTCAAACAAGTCTGCCGCATCTTTATCTTGGAACCGGCGCAATTGGATTGCCATTTGTTACCCTCCAAACAAGTCTGTCGGTGCGCTACAATAGAAGTGTTAACTATTGATTAAAAGGAGCGGACGACGTGGAACAAGTCAAAATTGATCTGAACGGCCCTGCTTACGCGCAAGGTTATCTCCATACCCCAAACGAGGAAATTGGGCGCACGACCTACCCCGTCATAATGATTGTCTCGGGCGGGTCTTATACCCACATTCCGGAACATCAGGCAGAAGATTTGGCGCTAGCTTTTTTTGCCCGTGGTTTTCAAGCCTTCTATTTAAGATACCACTTCATTGGTGAAACGAAACCCTTGCTGCCGCAACCAGTCTATGACCTCGGTCAGGCACTCGCAGCGATTCGCGATCACCAACATGCGTGGGCAGTGAATCCAGAGCAAATGGTCATCGCCGGTTTCTCCGTGGGTGGTCAAGTAGTCAGCCTATATGACACGATGCATTCTGAAACGGACTTTGCAGAGAGGTCAGGCATTCCGGCACCAGTGAGCCCAAAGGCCGTCATCTTGGGATATCCCGTCACTCGGTTGGACGATCAGTTTCCACCGCGAGACAAGATTCCGCTGATTCAATTAACGGACAACATCGCCAGTACAGATGCACGCGCGCACAATGTGACACAAGCAAGTCCCACCTTTATTTGGGGGACTGCGGCGGACAATGTCATTCCTGTGTTCCATTCACTGAATTACGCGGCTGCCTTGGCTAAAGCAAAGGTGCCATATGAATTGCACACCTTCTCAGAAGGCCCCCACGGTTTGGCCTTGAGTAATGTCCTCACTGCTTGGCGACCAGGGACAGATTTACCACATGTGGCTCACTGGCTGCCATTATCCTTAGAGTGGCTGCGCTCTCTCGGTATTGAATCCGTTCCGACAAACTAATATTAAATAGGGGGAAACGAAAAATGAATTATTTTGTCACCAATACTGTTGGCGAACAAAGCTCCGGTATTGAGCACTCTGAAATGAAAAGATTGAATCTGTTTCTGGATCACGGTGTCCCGGCAAAAGTGGTCACAACGAATTATTATTCCCGTTTCCATCGCAACTTCGCCGAAAACGGGTTGTCCGACGAAACCAGTTTGAACATGTTCGATTATTTCCTAGGAAATCTTTCTGTGCCCATACAGGAAAATCCGGCCAAGGCCTGGTTAGCCAAACAAGACGGCGAAATTACTGATCTGGGAGAAGAAACGGACAATGATAAAATCAAAATTCATGGCTGGAAAGTGGTTAACGGTAATCAACAAATGTTGATTCGGGAAGATGTCAACGACGGTCAAATCAGTTCGATCGTTTACGGCACCATTGATAACCGCGTTATTCACAGTGAAATCTATGACGATCGCGGTTTTCTCAGTCAGGACAACATCATGACCAGCGATGGTAAGTTGAAGGAACAACATTTCTTTTCCCATACTGGGGAAGAAATCATTAATTGGCGCTTGAAAAGCAGTGGTGTGACTCAGTCTATTTTTTTGAAATACAAGGATGAGCAACGGATCTTCATGAATAATGACGGGCTGAAAACCTTCTTCTTGGACGAAATCAACACTATCGCTGGCGGGGACAGCCTCATTATCAGCGATCGCTATGAAAATACTCCTGCTCTGGCGAAGATGACTACCCCAGCGCGCCGTTACGTTTACATTCACAACGTCCATGTCAATGATCCCTCTAACTTGAACGATCCTGACTTGAATTTCAACTACCAGTACGTCCTGACCAATCCACGCAAGTTCAGCGGTATCATTGCTTTGACAGAACATCAGAAGGCCGACATTCAAAATCGCTTCGGCAAGGATATCAATATCGTTGTCATCCCCGGTGGGACGACAACCACTCCGACTCCCATTTCTATTGCGAGTCGCCCGCGTCAACACCACTTGCTGGCGGTCGCCCGGATCTCACCAGAAAAGCGACTGGATCTGGCTGTTCAAGTCGCCGCCAAAGTGAAAGAAGAAATACCCGATGTCATCCTGGACGTGTATGGTTTCGTGACCGACCAGCGCAGCGGTATTGTGCTAAATAATACCGTTAAGCAGTTGGACATGATCGGCAGTGTCCACTTCTTCCAGTACACGCACGATATCCAAAAAGTCTATGACGAAAGCGTTCTGGCCATCTCCACCAGTCGCAGTGAAGGGTTGCCTTTGACCATGCTCGAAGCCGAAAGCAATGGCCTACCGATTATGGCCTTCGATATTCACTACGGACCCAACGAAATCATTAACAACGGCGAGAGCGGTTATCTCTTCAAGGATGGTGATGTGGACAGCATGGCTGCTGAAATCATCAAAATCTTCAAAGATCCGTTCTTGCACCAGAAACTAAGCAACGGTGCCTATGAAGCAGCCAAGAAGTTCTCACCGGAAAACGTATGGAAACAATGGTTGCAAATCGCCAAGATTGACGAAAAAGAACCGGCTAGCAAATAAGCAACCCAAAAAAAGACGATGCGCGAGAAAAAACACATCGTCTTTTAATTTACGTTCAATCAGTTAATGTCTCCACATGCACACTTGGCAGCGTCTCCTCTGCTGCCTGCTGCAAGTTTGGATCACTGACATACGCCGTCTCCAGCGGGATTTCGCCGCCCAGCAGTTCCGCCCAAATTTGCGGGGTACTCTCCGGCGTCAGAATCGGTACCACCTGTAAATCCGTCCGCTCCTGCAATGACTTATTCAGCAGCAAATGCGGATTGGCTGGGGCCACCAATATACTGCCCTGGGGAACAGCCTGGCTTAACCACCACGCAGCCAGTGCATCATCACTGGTAAACTCCTGCAGCACGTGCCGATCTTCCGCCAATACATGAATTTGCTCCTGGTTGTTTTGATACTCCTTGATCAACACGACGGAACCATCTACCCGATAGAAATTTTCGTTGGTCACCCGGCCGGTTTGGGTGTTAACGGATTGGGTAACTGCCACCCGGCCATCGGGATCCCAGAAATCACGGCGTTGCGCACCGCCAGGTAGATTGAAGTACGTGACAGACCGAATCTTACCGTTTTGCCGATACTGCACCCGAGCAGCCAGCTTGTTCGCCGGTGTTAAGTATTCTACTGTTTGATTATCCGGCGTCGCCCGGGTCACCCAATCCGGTTGCACATTCAACCGCGCTTGGGCAGCCGGTTGCTGGGTCTGCCGTAACGCCGTGTACATATTCGTCCAAGCCAACTGGGCAGGACGATCTTCACCCAGTAATTGTTGCAGCGCCGCCATGTCCTCTTCCTCGTAACCCGTGGTGTATAAATGAACACTCTGCGTGCCGTCAGTTACTAATTTTTGCATCACGCCCTGCAGAGCAGCGACATGGGCGGCATTCTTGGGCAAGAGCGGTAAGATCAAGGCCACTGGGCCTGCTGCAGGGGGTGCTGGCGTCGGTGCACTACTGTCGGCCGCCGAATTTTGGGCCTCAGCCACCGTCTGTGTCCCCACAATATCATTCAATGCGGTAAGCAGCGGCTGGAGATCTGTCAATTGTTCACTGACCGTATTCGCCGCATCCTGAGTCTTATCCCGGGCAGCACTGATTTGATCGCTCATTTTCTGCAGTCCTGCTGCCTGAGCTGCCAGTTCCTGAATATGCTGCTGGAAACGAGCCACTTGACTAGGCTGGCGCCGTTTGGCCTCCTGCAACTGGCGGCTCTGCGTATCCCAAGTGGTCATTTGTTTCTTAGCGTCTTCAATTTTATGGTTCACCTGGTCAATATCCCGTTGGCCGTCTGTTAAGGTTTGTTGAACATCTTTAATCTGACTAGTCAAGTCTTCCCGTTGACCGCGCAAGGCATCAATATTACCCTGCTCTTCATTTGTGACCGCGATCATATCATGCAAACTCTTGGCCTTGCGAATCTTGATGGCAATATGGTTTTCTTGCGCCACAATGTCTTGTAATTGGGATTGTAAACCGGTCAGGGTGTGGCGCTGTTCTTGCTGAGTCGTCAACAAAGGCTGTAATTCCTGTTGATAAGCAGGAATCGTGTCGCGATTCATGGCTTCAATCTGGTTTTGCAAATCGGCGACTTGGCCGTCAAAATCCGGCGGATCGTCAATGGCCTGCTGGTCCGCGGCGGCATCCTTGGCGTTCGCTGTCAAGGCGTCTTGGTTTTCCTCTGCCAGCTTATCCAACCGAGCCAATTGCAGCTTGATGCCCTCGGCCACCTTTTGCAAATCCTGCTCAAACTGATCGGCTAATCTTTGCCACTGACTGGTTTGTGTATCCATTCGCCGGGCGGCCGTTTGGCGTTGCTGCGTCAACTGATCCACTGTACCTGTAATCGTCTGCAAATCCTTATGCGCATCCATCAATCTTCATGCTCCTTTGTTAAATCATCAGCACTCGTCAACATATCCATCGTCACCACGGGAATTGACCAGCCTACCAACTGTTGTAACGTCGCAATATCACTCGTATCCGGGGCCAGCAGCCAATGGACCCCGCTGACCTTTTCTGCCAATTGCGGATCGGTCAAGGTACGATCTCCGAGCAATGGAATGACGTTTTCCTGTAGCGGACCTTGGACCACGCTGGCACACAATGGATCATCACCCATCGCGACCACCGTAGATGTCTGGGCAATCTGGTCATGCGCCAGCCAGTCCGCTTGAAAGGCGGCCAATGACGGCCATTCCTGAGTTTTGCCATTAAAGAAGGTCGTCACCGGCGCGGTGCTTTGACTGTGAGTCACTTTCAATACCGGTGAACGATCCTGCCGATAGTAAGTGACTTCACTGACGTCTCGCCGATGCACGATGATTTGGGTGTACCAGGGTGTGTGCTGCGGGGCGTAATAATCGTATAAATAGTGGGTGTCATCCACGGCGTAACCGATCCAGTTCAAAGAGCCATCTGGACGATACAACGCACGGTAGTCCCCCACCTGTTTGTCTTTGCCCGATACCATATCCGCCCCATCCTTGGCCTTTTTGAGCGGTACCGAAACAGGAAGTTCCTTCATCGTAAAGGGCTTGGCTTGACCGACATTCTGCAACGTGGCAAAAAATGAAGCAAATTGCAGGTTGGGGATATCGCCGATTTCCGCCACAAAATGGCGTAAGTCTTCGGTGAACTGAGGTGAAAAATCCATGACCAATACGCGCACGGTGAGACCGTGCTGACTTAAAAAGCGGAATAGGGCTGCCAAATACTTCAGCAGGACTGGTTCCAGTTTTGTCGGCAATTGGGGCAATACAAATAAGTACGGCCGCTGAGTCGGCAGGTTAATCGCTGGCACATGCACATCCGCTTGGGGCACAGGTCCCGTTGCAGGCGCCGGCGGCCGCTGAATTTCACTGGCCACTGGCGCACTGGATTGACTCACCCTGACCGGCTGCTGCATGACCACCGCCCGGGCCATTTCGGCCATCGTCAACAAGCCAGTGGTCAGCTGCTGCTCCACGTTTTTGATTTGTTGCTGCAGTCGTGTTCCCGCGGCGGTGAGTTTAGTCTGATCTGCCTGCCATTGGTCGATTTGATCCTGAATCTTAGCAGCTTTTTCTTGGGCATGATGCAGCTGCTCCTGGATGGGCCGGGCCGCATTGATCTTGGCACTCAACTGCTTGGCCTGTTCCACGAGCTGCCCGCGCTGGTTGATCTCGGCACTGAGGTCGTTGTTGGCTTTCGTCAACTGCGCTGTGAGATTATCCACTGTACTTTGCGCAATGATGCGCTGATCTTCCAATGCAGCAATCTGCCGGTTCATATCCGCCGCCTTATCCGCTTGGGCCGTCAGCATCGCCGTGATCTTCGTGAGATCCGTCTCTTGGCGAACTGCCTCCTCCTGGCGATGCAAACTCGCCCGCAGAATATTTTGCTTATTCTGGGCCCCCTGCAGCGTATTTCTTGCAGTATCTCGTTGGGTCTGCAAACGGCTTTCTTCCGCTTGTTGACTTGTGATCTGCCGTGTTAAGGCGTCAATTCTATCCTGCAAAGCTTGCCGTTGGCGCGGCCACAATTGGGGATCCATGGACTGGGCCTGAATATCTGCGACTACCTGCTGCTGTCCCTGCAACTCATTCTGCAATTTGCTGATGGCTTGTTGTACGCGACCTTGTTCGAGTTGGAGGGTATCCAAGGACTCATAGATGGCCCGCAAGTATTCTTTGGTCACCTGCTGCAAGCGGGTTTTGGCGTGGTCAAAATAGGGGCTGATCTGCTCCATTTTGGCATTCACCACAGCCAAGGTGGTGGCCACCCCGCTATTCGTCCCTGTTGTCTTCTCTGCCAAGGTATTCCCTCCAATCCTTTACACTAATTCTAGTATCTCGTTTTGTTCGCCATTGTGCAACGGACTACATGGAAAAAAGCAACACTAGTGCAATCGCCGCCCGCTCCAGGACAATCACCCCGATCATTGGCACGAACACGTTGCGAGTACGGCGATAAGCCCACAGCATCGGAATAGCCATCATGCCATTGATCCACACATTCTGGGCAAAATTGGGATTGAGCGGCGTCGTCATAATACCGGCATAGGCTACTGCAGCGACAACATAAATCAGGAAGGTCGTTAATCCCCGCAAAAAACGACTCGTTTGTGGAATGATATGCCGCCCAATTTGATACAACGCTAAAAAGATTAAAATCAAGGCCAGAATCTGCCCGATCATCATGGGCACATACCGTGCCGTCACAACCCAGTAATTCGACCAGGAATCGAATTGTCCAAGGTCCAGCGCACTATCCGTATTCACAAAATATTTGGCATGGACGAAGTCAGCAAAGAAGTTGCCAACAAAGAAGAACAGCCAGGTGAGTAACCCGTAGCCGAAGGTCATGAACCCATCCCGCACGCGCCAGCGCGGGAAAAGCTTGACGATACCCGCTTTGCCAAAGGCCCACCAAGCACTGGCCAGGACCAAGCCGAGAAACAGCAAACCGGCACCAATCAGGCGCAAATCCAAACCAAGGCTGCCATGCATCCGAAATTCAGTCACCGATGGTGTGAAATAAATGCTCAGTGGATTCTTGGTGTTGAACAGTAAATAGATCAGCCAAATCGTGGCCAATACTTTGATCCATTCATTGATCGTCGCAATCGGCTGATCTTCACTGAATAATGACGGCCACAAGCGGCGTTTCGTTGATTGTTCTTTCATCATTTCTTGCTGTCCCCTTCCTGTGCCAGCTCCGCATCCACAATCGCCTTAAAGGTCTTCAAGTTCATGTGCACTAACCGATCGACATGATCGTGACTGGTCTTACGATAAGCGCGCGCAGAGGACTCAAAGTTGGCCCATAAGGTGTCGCCGTTCGTGGAAATTTGTTCCAAATGGGACGGTGCATAGAACCGGGCTAATGCATCCTTTTCCCGATACACTGTCCGATTGCGGTTGTCAAAAATCCATAGCCGGGAACGACCAGGACCATAGGATTGTGACAGAATGATGTAGTTCTTGTAAAAGGCCATCCCTTGCACTTGGGTCAAAATATCTTGGCGCAAAACAGCATTCGATAAAGTTTCCAAGACGTTGTTGCCCACCTTGACAGAAGAAGCCCCGATCAGCTTGCCGGTCTTACTTAAATTATAATGTTGAATATTGCCGGTTTGGCGTGGGTTGAAGAAGCCTACATAGAGCTTGCCCGAATCATATGTGACAAACGATGCCCGGGTGATGGAACCTAATAACGCCCGTTGATGATAGGCAATCGGCTTTTCCGTTTTATTGAGATCATAGCCTTCAATGGCTTTCATCGTAATGGAAACCAATTCGGATTGATTATTGCGGCGGCTGCAGACCCACACAAGTTGGTTGCGCGGATCATAACTGACTCCGCCAACATGGGGAGTGCCCTTTAAAACGACGGTTTTGATGTATTTGCCAGTTTTAGCATCCGAGACATACAAAACCGAGTTGTGGAAGCCGTCATGGTCATAGGCCGACGTGATTAAATATTTGCCAGCCACCACTACGCCCTGAGGTGTCATGGTCGTACACATTTCAACAGTGCCATCTTGGACGCTGATCGACTGTGTGGCATTGGTCCCGGGCATGATCGGAAAATCACTGTACCCGCCCAATGAGGACTTGCCCGCTTCGATATCTTCCACAGTGGTGACCCGAGCAAAGGCGTCAAACGCTTTATATTTTTGCAGCGTCTTCTTAAACTGGGCTTCCGTATACACCGGCTTCGTGCTGGTCGTCGTCAATGTTGTACTAGGCTCAGTCTCTTTCAATTTTAAATATTGGGCACCCCACCCGTAGTATCCTAAACACAAAGCAGTGAGTAGGGCAGTGATACCCAGTATCCACCAACTTTGTTTGGTGACACTTCTGATCCTCATAATCTTCCCCCATTTGCAACAATCTAATTGTAGTATACGCTATTCTACCGAATTCTCGGGGCTGGTTTCCACAAAAAAGCTTTGTGGTATGATGGGTTCAACCCTTTTCAGAAAGCATGATGTTGACATGGCAGAGTTACCTATTTTGAACTACGATTCCTCACCTGATGCGGTCATTAATCCCTTCCGCAATGAAGGCTATCGATTTCCAGAAAAAATGTTGTTGGCATTCGTCACCATGGACCATCTCAATACATTTTATCAAGAATACCATGCGCAAATCATCGGTGAGTTGAAGACTTTTTCCAACATTGTGCAAGTCCGGCAAATTAACGTCCACGGCGAAGCCATTGGTATTTGTCCGGCAGTCATTGGTGCACCCGCCGCGGCCCAAATCATCGACTTCCTCATTGCTTACGGCGCTAAGCAAATCATTGCCGTCGGTTCATGCGGTGTGTTGCTAGATAAACCGGAGAATGCCTTATTAGTCGTCACTGAGGCACTCCGGGATGAGGGCACTTCCTACCATTATTTGCCGGCGGCACCTAGCATCGTGTTGGATGCTGATATGGTCAAAGAAATTCAGGCCAGTTTGGAGAGTGTCGGGCAAAATACCCGGACGGTCAAAACCTGGAGCAATGATGCCTTCTTCCGGGAAACACCTGCACTCATCAAGCAATATACCGCCCAAGGATATGAAGTCGTCGAAATGGAATGTGCCGCGATGGCAGCCATTTGCCAGTTCCGGGGTGCCAAGTTTGGGCAAATTTTGTTCACCGCCGATTCTTTGGCCAACCAGAAAAACTACGATCCGCGGGATTTTGGCCGAGCTTCGCATCCGCGGGCGCTGACTCTCGGCATCAACTGTTTGGCCGATTTACCCGCTCTTTCGTGATTTACCCTTGTCACCAACGCGTTTGCGCACTAAGATAAAAGAGTGTTTGGCTCCCTAGCGTAACTGGATAGCGCAACGGTCCTCGGAACCGTGTGTTGTGGGTTCGAGTCCCACGGGGGCCATTGAATAGAACGGAAGATCCTTGAGATGGCGCATTTTATCTGACCGATGGGCACAAGCTGCGCACCGCAATCTCAAACTCCAATTTATCAGCTCGCTGCTTGCGGGCTGTTTTTTTGCAAAAAAATAGACCCCAGGGCCAATACTATTTCAAGTCCAACTGGTTGACGTACGTAACTACGTGCGGTATATTATGGGCGTACGGAATCACGTACGTACCGTTTGCTGAAAGGAGCATAAAAACATGCGAGACGTTTATACACCAACCAAGGCACGGGCTGATTTCTACAACCTTATTAAGGAAGTTAACAACCAATCCCGTCCAATTACGATTGTACCAGCGACCGGTGAAGAGAATGCCAGCGCCGTATTAATTAGCAAGCGCGACTATGAGGCCCAGCAAGAAACAATGGCCTTACTTGCCAACGGTGAATTACAGTTCGCGCTTAAACATAAAGACGACACTGACACAATTGACGCCAACGAGTTAACCCGTTTGCTTGACGCAGAAGGCGACGACGGGGATAACAAATAATGGCGTGGGATGTACGGATCGTAGCGGCCGCCAAGTACGACGTTAAACGCGTACTACGTAGTCCCTACCGCGACACTTATCTGTCAATCCTGTCAGGCCTGTACCGTAACCCGTACGAGCCAACGCACTCATTTGAAAAGCTGCAGCCGCCTGCCGCTGGTTTGTACTCGAAACGTATCACAGGCGAACACCGAGTGGTATACAGTGTTGACAAGGACAAACGACGCGTGAAAATCCTTGCGGCATGGACACATTATCAATAAGCCACTGAATGACGTCGCTAATTGTCGCGGCGTTTTTTTATTGCTCACCACCATCTAACACTTCCGTCACTTCGAGGCTTTGCTATATCAAGCGCATCGACTTCTTCATATAATAATGATGAAGAGATTGAAAAGCTGAGACTGTTTCCTGTGAGGAGGAATTCCCATGGTTCAAAATCCAGAGCACGATAGAATTATTGATGGCCTATCCTATCTGTCCATTCTTTTTGCCCCTGTCCTATTTCCGTTAATTGTTTGGTTGATTTCTGCGCACGGATCCATGACCCGGTACCACGCTAGACGTGCCTTGTTTTTACATCTGGTACCGATTCTGATGTTGTTTTTCGGCACCGCCATGTTTATGCCCCTGGCTCTCTTTTCCTTTCCTGGACCGGGATCAAGCGCCGGCGCCTGGATCGGTATTCCCATTATGATTGCGGCGATCGTCGTGGATTTGGGTCTGGTGATTTACAATATCGTATTAGGTGTCCGCATCTTAATGGGTAACGATCAGTAATTTCTGGAAGCGTGTCGAAACTTTTGCGGCACGCTTTTTTTGTGTCCTCCGCACCTACAAATTACGCAAAAAATTTGATATGATGCTTTGTGGAACAATGCACAAAAACGGGGAGGATCAATCATCATGAAGAAAAGAACAAGAATGGGCTGGCAGCATGTCGGGTTGCTCCTGGCAGCTTTTGCAATGGCCCTAGGAATGGCGGGATGTTCAAATAGCGGCGCGAACCAATCGGCCACATCCGCTGAAAAAGCCACGAGTCGGCAATTGACGGCGAAAGAAAAAACCGCTCTAGCCGCATCCCGTTCCTTAGGGTCGAAAGAAGCCAAACAAGCCACAACATCAAATGCCCTTTCAGAGAAACGGGCCAAGCTGGAAAGTGAAAAAGACGCCGCCGATCAAGCTAAACGGGCCAGTGAAGAAGCGGCGTCTTCATCCAGCCAAGCGGCTGCGGAATCGTCCAGTCGTGCAGCCGCAGAAGCCTCATCCGCCGCGGCTGAAAGCAGTAAACAAGCGGCTGCAGCAGCCAGCAGTCAACAAGCCGCTGCGGCGTCCCAATCCCAGGCGGCCGCTGCCGCTGCGCAACAACAGCAACAAGCGCAGAGTCAAACACCCACTAACAAAGGGGATTTGTATACTAACTCCGCCGGAAAAATTGTCGGCAATAGCCGCTCTAAGATCTATCATGTTCCTGGCCAAGCCGGGTACCATATGAATTCGGCCAATGCCGTTTACTTCGATACAGAACAGGACGCGATTAACGCCGGATACCGGAAAGCATTGCGCTAGGGGGCGACTATATCATGAAAAAAATGAAATTTTCAGCCATTCTATTACTTGCGGTCGCCCTGTTAGCCGGTTGTTCAACGCCCACCGAATCGGCGGCAGCCAAGAAAAACAGCACACTGAGCACTCAAGTCAGTCGGCTCACCAAGCAAAACAAAGCGACCGCGGCACGCATTGCAGATGACAAACAGTCGATGGCTGATGACCAATCGACCATTGCTGACCTGCAAAAGGAATTAAACAACGACAAAGCCGCGGTCGCCAGCAGCACTAAGAAGGAAAAGGCGCCTCAAAAGAGTGCCACCGATCTGGCCAATCTGAACTACGACGGTACCGGTGAAATTGTCGTGAACAATAACGATCCAGGCTTCTCCGCCGCCGATCTCAGCACGGCAAAAGGAGCCTGGGAACAATACGCCGATTTAGATAAACTGAACCGGGCCACCGACGCTAACGCGTTGCTGAATCATTCCTTGATGCCCACCACGAAACGGACTGCGCTCACCTGGGATCCCACCGGCTGGCGAAATAAGCGCACGGCCCACGGCTGGCTATACAACCGCAGCCACCTCATTGGCTTCCAGTTGTCTGGTGAAAACAACAACCCGAAAAACTTGATCACAGGCACCCAAACCCTGAACAACCCGGAAATGCTGGCCCACGAAATGGATATCGCATACTACTTAAAACAGAGCAATCAACATTTTGTCCGTTACGAAGTCAAGCCCATCTACCGCGGCGATGAACTCGTTGCCCGGGGCGTGCAGATGCGGGCGCAATCAACTGGCGATAACACGATTCGGTTCAATGTCTATATTTTTAACGTTGAACCTGGCTACACCATTAACTACACTGACGGCACCAGCGTCAAAGGATAACGTCCCCAAAAAATGGTCCGCTTCTCATGATGGAGAAACGAACCATTTTTTATCTCGCTATTTATTGTTGGGCTGGTGCAATGCAAACCGTGCAGGCCCGCCAGCGGCTTTGGCTTGTCGTTGAATAGTCTCCAATGACTTGCCGGCTGTTTCGGGGGCGAACTTTACCACGAAAAGCAGCGCCAGAATATTAGTGATAATAAACACACCGAAAGATCCGGCCATGCCAAGACTATGGACCAAAATCGGGAACGTGTAACCCACGGCGAAGTTGCTGATCCACAGGAAGAATGTGGCAAACCCCATTCCCATACCGCGAATACGATCAGGAAAAATTTCTGACAGCAGCAACCAAGTCATCGGTGAAATAGCGCCCTGGAAAAACGCTAAGAAGAGCATCGTCAACCCGACCGTCAAGTATGGTTGAATCGTGGTTCCACTGAGAAATCTGACCACCAAGGTAATGCCGGTCATCACCCCAGTCGTACCAATCAGACCAGTAATCAAGATTGTCCGGCGTTTGACACTGCGCATCAAGCGAATGGCCGCCAATGACATGACGACCGACACGACCCCATTGGCAATATTGGCAATCAATGCGCCATCCCGGCCGAAGCCAGAATCCTGCAAAATCGTCGTGCCATAATACATGATGATATTGACTCCCGCAATTTGCTGGGTAATCCCCAGACCAATTCCAATCAGAACAAGTCGCCGGACCCAGGGAATACCAAGATCACGAAAAGTGGGTTTCTTCATATTTTTTTCAGTCTGAATCGTCTTCTTCATTTCTGCGATTTCCAATTCTGCTTGGGCATTCGATCGAATTTCGTGAAGAACTCGCAAAGCTTGGGCATAATAACCGTTAGTCGCTAACCATCGTGGCGACTCTGGCACAAAGTCAATCCCGATCCATAACACGATTGCCGGGATCGTAGCCAGGACAATCATCCACCGCCAGATGCCATGGACGCCACCAAACGTGGTCCCTAACACGGCATTTAAGATGAACGCCAACAATTGACCAGTAACGATCATCAAATCATTTTGCGTCACCATCTGACCACGAATGTTTTTCGGCGCAATTTCTGCTAAAAAGCTTGGTACGAGTACGGATACGCCACCCACGGCAACACCTAAGAACAGGCGGGCAATAGCCAACACTGGTGCACTGGGCGATAAGGCGCTCAGGGTTGTCATTAAGGCAAAGATCACAGCCAATATGCGGATCGTCCATCTTCGCCCCTTTTTATCCCCAATTCGGCCAATGCACATCGCACCAACGGCCGCACCTAACGTCAGGGAACTGGTGACTAATCCCTGCATCTGCGGATTCATATTCAGCTCGCTCGCCTGGGACATAAACGGTAGCGCCCCATTAATTACTCCGGTGTCATACCCAAAGAGCAGCCCGCCACAGGTCGCAATTAATGAAATGATCCGTAACCGTCGCTTCTTGGTTTTGGATAAATCATCCGTCATCGATGCATCACATCATTAATGTCCATGTTTCGTATTATTTTCAAATCAAAAAACGCCTCCTGCTTAATTGGCAGTCGGACCGGAAGAAACAAAAATAGCCGCAACGCTGCGGCTATCCTAAAACATATTGACCAATTGCATCTGGTACTAAAAGAAGATTAGAAAGATGGTAAGTAATATTATTCTTTCAAGGATGGAAACTTGCTCCGTCAATAACCGGCTGCAAGTCTAGTGTAACACTGATTTGATTTTCAGAAAACCACCATCAAGAAAGCGCCTGTGCTGCCAATTCCGCAATCACTTGATGGGACAGAATGCTGGTTTGCGGTGAGACCGGATTGTCCCCATGATTGACGACCGCGTCCACAAAAGCATGGACTAAAGGCGAAAAGCCCCGGGTCACCAAGATCGGTGCCCAATCAGACGGATAGGTTTGTGTTTGCGTCGTCCCTTGAATCGTGATTAATCGGCTCAGATCTTGGACACGATAAATACCATGACTGGTGGTGACGGTCGCTTCTTCCAAATTGGCGCCAGCGGCTTCATCGATACCCGCCGAGACCATCATGTGCGGTGCCGATAACGCAACTTCTGCGCGCAATAGTTGTCCTGCTGCATTTTTCTGGATAGCGAAATGATCAACCTTGGCAGTCTCGGGAAATCCGGCCAGCGCTAACGCGGTATCGACGGGATGAATCATGAGATCGTAGAGGGCATGGAACGGCTCATCGGGTTGATCCAGCCGGGTTTTCATCACCCGTACTGCAGTCTTGTCCGATTGATGAGCAAGGGTCTGGTGCAAGGGTGCAAAACGTCGATTGAAGCCCACCGTTAACAAGACACCCTGCTTTTCTGCCAGCGCATATAGATCTTTCACCTGATCAATATTGGTAGCCAAGGGCTTGTCCACAAAAACGCTGATCCCTTTATTCAAGAAGTGACGCACCAAGTCGTAATGGGTCTTGGTCGGTGTATGAATCATCACCGCATCCAGCGGCAGCACGTCCAATGCCGCCACATTATTACCGGCAATCGGCAAATTAAATTGCTGGCCCAAACGGTGCAGCTTTTCTTCATTCCGGGTCATCAATCGCCAGTGCACCTGATCCTGCATCGCCGCATAAACCGGTAGATACGCCTTCGTGGCAATGGTTCCTAATCCCATGACACCAATATTTAACATGAATTCCACCGTCCTTCGGGTTCAATTGTACCCCGCTGACCGCTATCCGTGCTATCCTACCAGCAGAAAGAAGTGTGTGCGTGATGGCAGAAGAAAGAAACGGAATTGATGAATACCACAATATGTTTGGGCACCCGACCCACGATCCCCAGAAATTATTTGAATTCTTGGTGGTCGCCGTGTTTCAACCGGGATTAAGTTGGAAAGCGACCGCCAGTAAATTGCCGGTGTTTGAGCAAGTGTTTGCCCATTTTGACGCTAAGGTGGTTGCGGGATTTGATGAAGCGACCATTGAAGAAATCGAAAGCAATCCGGACATGATTCGCAATCCGCGGAAAATACGGGCGATTGTGAAAAATGCGCAGGCCATTGTGCAATTATCGCCGGAATTTAAAGATTTCGCAGCGTATTGGTGGTCCTTTCAAGGGCAAGATGGCGCTGCCGTGGCAAAGGATATGAAGAAACGCGGATTTACCTTCGTCGGCCCGACTACGATGCAACTGATGCTCGTGGGTACCGGTGTGGCGCCACGACCGGTACATTAAAAAATCAGTGTTCGCCGAAATGACGAGCACTGATTTTTAGGTTAGGAGACGGCCCGGCGGCGTTTGGATTTAGCGTATAATACTTTTTGATAGCACTCACATCAAGGAGGAATTGACTGTGAATTACCATTTCGACCAAACGCTCAACCGACGCGCGACAGACTCAATTAAATGGGACGTCAAAAGCAACGAATTACCCATGTGGATTGCAGATATGGATTTCCCGACAGCCCCAGAAATCGTGACGGCCATGCAGGAAAAAGTCCGCACGGGTATATTCGGTTACGAAGAAATTCCGGCTGACTATTTTCGTGCGGTGGCTAATTGGTATGCTCAGGAACACCATTTCCAGATTCCCACCGAGTGGATGCTGTTCGCCATGGGCGTCATGCCTGCCACGTCGTCAATTATTCGGCATGTAACCAACGTTGGCGATAATGTGTTGGTGCAGGCGCCGGTCTACAATATGTTTTGGCACACAATTGAGAGCAACGGCCGGCATGTGGTATCCAATGATCTCACGTACAACGCAGATACGCTGGCCTACAGTATTGACTTTCTCGATCTAGCAGAGAAATTGGCTGATCCCGCGACCACATTAATGATTTTGTGCAACCCGCACAATCCGATCGGCAAAGTGTGGTCACGGAATGAACTGATGCAGATTGCCAAACTTTGTCTAGATAACCATGTGACTCTATTGAGTTACGAAATTCATGGTGATTTAACTTTAGCGGGGCATGATTATATCCCGATCAATTCACTCCCGCCGCACTTGATCCAGCACACCATTGCCACCATCGCACCCAGCAAGACGTTCAACTTGGCTGGTCTCCATGCCTCTACGGTGGTGATTCCAAATCCCACATTACGAGCGACGATTGCCCGGGGCCTGAGTATTGAATGGCTGGCAGAACCAAATCTGCTGTCTGTGCCCGGAACGATTGCGGCGTATACGCATGGCGGGGCTTGGCTGCATGCCTTAAAAAACCATGTGCAGGCCAATATTGATTTCACCACCCAATATTTGGCAGAAAACATTCCAGCCATCAAGGTCGTGCCATCGGAAGCCACTTACCTGCTCTGGTTGGATTGTCGCGCGCTGACCCATGACAGCACTAAGTTTGCTAGACTTTTGCGAGAAAAATGCGGTCTGGTGTTATCCGCCGGTGCAGATTATGGTGCGCCCGGACGGGACTTTTTGCGGATGAATGTGGCTTGTCCCCGGGTACTATTGGTGGATGGATTGAAGCGTCTCAACGATGGTGTCCCACATTAAAACAGTTGGCAACATAAATCGCCTCCAATTTCTGGAGACGATTTTTAATTCACTACCCTTCTTTTCAAAGGATTAGTCGCATGCGTATGCATTGCAATGTGCGATTCTACCCTATCGAAACAGCGCCTGGTTATTGTGAACAAACTCCGCCAAGGTGTGTGCTGGCCGATGCATCACCCGTGGCAATGTATCCGTCGTCGCCTTGGCGTTGCCTAACTGGGTAATCACGTACAGCATGACCATGACATTCACGAAGTCTTTCTTCATGCCGCGCCGAATCATCGTCTGCCGGAATTTCCACAAACTGGGGTGGGAATAGCTGATCGGCTCTCCCAGTTCTTTGGTCATGATTTGGGCAACCTGATCATACGTCAACGCTTCTGGACCAGTAATTGTTAACGCTTGGCCGATATATTGAGGATCGCGCAGTGCGGTGACCGCCACGGCGGCGATATCACGCGTGTCAATAAAGCTGGTCTTGGCGTGCCCTGCCGGAATGAACAAGTCATGGTGCTGGCAAATATCCTCAACATGGGTGGTAGAAAGATTTTGCATAAAGAAACTTGGCCGGATAAACGTATGCGGCAAGTCTAATTCTGTGATCATTCGTTCAATTTTACGGTGCGGCACCATCGGATTCTTTTCCACACCCATGAGAGATACAAACACGACTTGACCAACACCATGGCTTTGCACTGCTTTGAGAAATGGCAGCATGTCTTCCTGCGGTTTGGCCAATTGCGGTGGGCGCACGAAAAACAGTTTATTCACCCCCTGTAAGGCCGGAGCAAACGTGGTGGGATCGAGGAAATCAAAATGCACGGTAGTACAGTTTAATTTCTCCATTGCTGCAGGAGCGTCGTGAAAAGTCCCAGCAACCACTTTGATATCCTGCTGCTGAGCCAATTCTTGCACGACGGGCCAGCCAATGTTGCCAGTGCTGCCTAATACCAATATTTTATCCATGAGATTGCTCTCTTTCTATGATCGTTAACAATTGTGTGAGGGTTTGTTTTTGCTGCGCGTCTAAAGCAGCAGTAAATTTGGCCATTTCCCGATTGGCCACGGTGGTGCACTGGCGGAAGATCGCGCGGCCTTGCTCCGTGGGCAATAAAATGGTGGCGCGTCCATCCAGGGGGGCCGGTTTCTTGATAATAAACGCCTTAGATTGCAATCGTTGGATGATCCCCGACGTCGTCGGTTTGTCCATCCCTAACACACTCGCAATTTCGACCGCCATTAAGGGATTATCAGCGGTGACAATCTGGGCCAGAACCGCCCATTGACTCGCTGTGACCCCCACTTCTTCTAGCGCATTATTCAGTTGATACTTCAACTGTTTGGCAGTGGCCATTAAGAGGTACCCTAACTCCGCCATCAAAATTCACTCCGTCCATGTCATTTAGTAAGTGTACTAACTATATGACTACAACAGACAAATGTCTAATCTTTCGTCAAAAGAATCTAAAACTTCTGGATATTCAGCATTTCTCCTCAAAGTTGGTTAAACTTGAATCAATGACACGGGATTTTATCACGGAGGTGCTCTTTGTGAAAACAACCTTACTGCTTGTGGAAGACGAGGAAGGCCTAGCGGCATCACTTAAAACAGAATTTGAAATCGAAGGAATGACTGTCATCTGGGCGAAGGATGGCCTGGATGCGTTGGCGAAGTTCAAAGCCAGTGAAGATCAAATCAATTTGATCATCCTGGACTGGATGCTCCCCCATCTAGACGGTTTTAGCGTATTGCGCCAAATTCGCAAGACCAGTCAAGTGCCGATCATCATGTTAACCGCCCGAGATGATATCGGCGATAAGGTCGCGGGGCTGACCAGTGGCGCGGACGATTACCTCACCAAACCATTTGAAATGGATGAACTATTAGCCCGGGTCGATGTGGCCCTGCGCCACGGTCCGACTGCGCCACCAGTCACCACCACCTATCAGCTGGCCGATTTGGTCGTGAATACCGAAACCAAACGGGTGCAACGCCATGGCGCCATTATCATGTTGACACCGCGGGAATATGCGCTCTTAATTGCGCTGCTCAAGAGACAGGATGAACCTTGTACCCGGGATGATTTACTTGATGCGGTTTGGGGCATTGATTTTGAAGGTCAACCAAACATTGTCGATGTATATGTCCGCAGTCTGCGCGCTAAGATCGATGCCGATTATGATGAAAGAAAATTGATCCACACTGTTCGAGGCACAGGTTACATGATTTCTGACAGCGTCGCTGCCGATTAATGGAGATGAAGCCCATGCGTCATAAGAATCAGTCCAGCGCAGCCATTATGCTGCGCAGTCTTATTGCTTTAGTGGCCATCATTACGCTTTCTCTGGGCTTGCTCATCACTATGGCGGTGGGACATCAGTTGCTCGAAGAAACTGCCGTGACCTCGACGGGTATCATCGAAAGCATTAAAAATCGCACCATTGACGGTGATGACGATTGGGAAAACTGGCGTAAGAATAGCACGCTGGATACCAGCTCCAGTTACATCCTGGTATACAACAAGCGTAAAGATGCGAAAATCCGCCACTATTATTCGCCGCACACGAAAAAATTGTTGGCAATCGTGCCCCAACCAGTACCAATCATCAAGAATCTCTACTATCGTCCAGGCAAGGGACTGCTTTATCACCAAATGGTTCATGCTCGCGGGATTCAATATGATCTCTGGCTCAGCATGGATAGCCAGGTGGCTGTTCTGGGGCGGGTGATGGAAGTCACCCTGATTATTTTGCTGCTGACATTGCTCGCCAGTCCCTTCTACATTCGCCGCCTGACCCACCGTTTGACCGATCCTTTGCGCTCGCTTTCCGTCAGCACTCAAAAGATTCAAGCGTCTGACGATCCCGGATCTGCACCTTTACCAGTGCCCCAGCGGCCCACCGAGGTCACTGATCTGGCCAATAATTTCAATGCCTTGCTCACTGAGCTGCATGCACGCCATGAGCAACAAAAGATTTTTATTGCGAATGCCGCCCACGAGTTGCGCACGCCCATCGCCACCATTCGCAGTCACGCCCAACTGATTGAACGCCATGGCCAGGATCACCCAGAGATCATTCCGCAATCAGTCACATACATTACGGAAGAATCTCGCCAAATGCAGCAGCTGATCACCGACCTGATGACCTTGTCTCAAGCAGATCAGCTTGCTCCTGATGCCCATCAGTTAGATTTGAGCCATGCGGTGGAAACGGTCGTTGCTAAAATTCAATCGGATATTCCGCAAAAAATCACCTTGCAGGTTGCACCCCACGTAATGATCCAGGGAAACGCGTCAGCACTGGCACACATCATCACGAATCTCGTCACCAATGCGGCCAAATATTCACCAGCGGATACCGTAATTACCGTCGCCCTGCAATCTGATGCCGCCCATAACGACATTCTCACCGTGACTGATCAAGGCCGCGGAATCAGCGCAGAAGATCTACCGCACGTTTTTGAACGCTTTTACCGCGGGGCTGATGTACGCGGATCGGTGCCGGGTACCGGTCTCGGTTTGGCCATCGCCGCCCAACTCGCCAAAACGATCAACGGCCGCTTCACGGTAACTCCCAATCAGCCCAGTGGTACCACGATCCGGCTCATCATTCCGCCGAAACCGGAGCGTGATGAATCACCGCAACGACCCACATAAATCAGCACAAGACAAAATCCCCCTGGAAGCCGATACCGGTTTTCAGGGGGATTTTGTGTCTCAAAAACAAAAAAATGAAGATTCTTCATATTTCCCTCAGTTTTCATAGGTGGGAGCGTCGGCCATTTCGGCCTATTCTAAATATCGTAATCAAGTCAACAAAGGACACATGGAGGGCGAATAACAATGCAAACCAAAAGAAAATTGATCGGTGGCGGTGTCCTGATGACACTATTTGGGGCCTTGGCAGTCAGCGTCGGGATCAGAGCACAATGGGTGCAAATAATCGATGTTCAGACAAAATCCGCCTTCAGTACACTCATTAGCTCCAGAAATACCACTGTCTTCCGTATGATCGCCTTCCTCGGCAGCCCACTCATCGTTCTGATTGCAACTGGTTTGTTGTGCATATTCCTCTGGCCGCAGGATCGCCACGCCAGTCTTGTGATCGGTCTGATTCAATTAGGCGGTTCCGGATTGGTTGAAGTATGCAAGTACATCGTGCAACGGCCGCGCCCGACCCATCAATTGATCGCCGATACTGGCTTTAGTTTCCCCAGCGGTCACACTTTTTGCACCACGATCCTGATTTTATCGCTGCTATTCGTCTTTTTGCCAAGAATTCAGGATCAAGAAATCCGGCTGGCCTGGACACTGGTGGGCATTCTGTGGATTGGTCTCGTCGCTTTCTCCCGGGTCTACTTAGGCGATCACTATGCCACAGATGTTCTTGGTAGTGTGTTGCTGGCCAGCGGCTTTTGGCTAGTTGTCCGTAGCCAGGAAAACAAGTTAATTCTCTTGAGTCAGCATTTTCTCCCACAAGTCGCCCATGAAAGGTCGCGATAGCATGGAAAAGCTCACTATCATTGTACCGGCGTATAACGAAATGGCCGTTTTAGAAACTTCCATTCCCCGGCTATGGACCATTGAACAACAAGTCGTCCACACCAATCACCTTGATGAACAATCTGACATCCTCATTGTCGACGATGGCTCGACAGATACCACCTGGGCTATTATTCAACAACTGCATCAACAAAATCCGCTGGTCCGCGGTCTGCGCTTTTCTCGCAACTTCGGCCATCAGGCGGCGCTCATTGCCGGGATGACCGCTGCAATTCAAACGGCTGACTTGATGGTGACGATCGATGCCGATTTACAAGACGATCCTGAAAAGATTGCTGATATGGTGATCCTGGCCCAGCGCGGGGCGGACATTGTCTATGGCGTCCGCAATAATCGGGATTCCGACAGTTGGTTCAAACGCACCACCGCCCAGACGTTTTATGGCCTACTAAAAAAGCTGGGCGTGGACTTGGTGCCCAACCACGCGGATTTCCGATTGTTATCCAAACGCGCCGGTCAAGCCTTTTTGACCTATTCGGAACGCAATGTCTTTATTCGCGGACTGATTCCCCGCCTCGGTTTTCCCACCGCCAAAGTATATTACAAACGCACCCCGCGCATGGCGGGTAAATCCAAATATCCGTTGCCGAAGATGCTGGCCTTCGCCTGGGACGGTATTACCTCCCTCACCATTGCGCCGGTTCGATTAATTTTAATCCTCGGCACCCTGGCCTGTCTGTTGTCGGCGGGAATGTTGATCTACTCCGTCGCCGTGCATCTGCTGGGCCTCACAGTCCACGGCTGGTCTTCATTGATGGTTTCACTTTGGTTCATGGGTGGTTTACAAATGATTAGTTTGGGGGTGATCGGGGAATACATCGGTAAATTAACCACAGAAGTGAAACACCGGCCGCGCTATACCATCCGCAGTCGGTTAGACTAGGAGGCGCATCATGGTGAGAAAATTAAGACCGGCCTTCTTCCCTGCATTCTTAGCCATCTGCCTATTGGTCGGTGTGGTGGTAAACCTTTTAAAAGAAAAAGCGATTCTCACAAGTTTCACCATCCTAATCGTCAGCGTCTTAGTATTGCTGGTTAGTCACTGGCTGTCGCCGATTCTAAATCGATTGTCCACCACGCAGGTCCGCTGGGTGATTGCTATTGGTCTGGTCGTGATGGTAGTTGGCCAAATCCTGATCGTCACCTTTTTGCCCGTGACGGTCTATCATGACGCCTATCGGGTATTGTCCCAGGCCGACAAAATGGCTGCCGGTAAAGACACATGGAATATCACTTACTTCTGGCGCTATCCCAACAACGTGCCCTTGGCGTATTTCCTGTCTCTTTGGTTCCGTCTCACCAATCTAGTTCACCTATCCACCAACGTCGCTGTCCATATTTTGAGCCTGCTGGCACTGGACGGTTTTATCGGGTTATTGCTGAACACGATTCACCGTATCACGCCTCGCCGCAGTGTGTTGCTTGGGGCTTTAGCCTTCATTGTTTTAACACCATTTGCCTACACTTACTTCTTGCAGGTGTTCTATTCTGATCTACCCGCCATGATTGTGCTTCTCGTCATCTTTCGCACCTTAACGTTTTGGCCATCAAAAACTCGCCGCCAGCGAATCCTCGCCGGAATTGGCCTGTGCTTGACCGTGCTGATTGGTCAACTATTGCGCCCCAATTTGATCGTCCTAATTCCCGCCATTATTGTCATCGGCGTCCTAGTAATGTTGAAAAAGGGGTGGCGCACAGTCCGGTTGGGTGTGCCAATGCTTCTCATTTTGCTCGGATTCTCACTCAGTGTTCCCGCTAACCAAGGTATTCGCAAAGTCAGCAATTTCGAACCCCATGCTGCGTTCGCTCTGCCCGTCACTTCATGGATTTTGATGGGCACCAATACGCAATCCCAAGGCATGTATAGCGGCAGCGATATTGGCCATGAAATCAAGCTTTCTAGTACGGCTCGCCAAACCTATGACATGGACACCATCGTCACCAGGATTAAGAAGTTAGGACCAGTGGGGATCGTTAAACTATGGCTGGACAAACTTAGCATTCTGCTGGATGTCCGTTCCATTCAAACCTGGGGCGACGGTGGTTACCGGGCTGCGCCCAGTTGGTATCAGCAGCATGCCGCATTCTTTGAAACACTCGTGGCCCTCAGTTACCAAATTGCCACCGATGTGCTCTTGTTACTAGTCGCCTGGCGCTTGCTAGCATGGCGGCCCCGAATTGATCGGCCAGCAGATGCAGTGCTCATGCTGACTATCGTCACCGCACTTGGCTACTTGGCGTTCCACACCTTGCTCTGGGAAGTCGAAGAGCGGTACGGTCAAGCTATTTTACCGTTGCTCTTTTACCAATTAGCGGCATTGCCGGTTGTCACGGTAACAGAACGAAAACGTCAACCTTTAACGATGGTGTTATCCGCAGTGGCTGCTGGCTGCATCCTACTCGGTTTGGCTCCCGTCATCGCCAGTTATTCAACACAAAATATTGTGGTGGCTGCTCAACGCAGTCAGCTGTCCGCCCAATACCATGCCAAACCGGCTAAAGTGAATCCGGGCACGGTGCTCACCGAAAGGGTTGATCTCAATCATACCGCCTCGTATTTTTCCGTGCAGATTCATCTGAAGTCTCAGGTTCAGGTCACACTGGAAAATCTGAGCGACCATCGAATTTATCTGCTGCAATATCACGGTGATGTTTATCGTTGGATCCATTCTCTTCCCCAGGGACAATACGATATCGTGGTTAAGAATACGAGTTCCATCCCTCAAAGAGTCGATGTCGTCAGGACTCAACATTACCAGTTGGCGTATTATCCGTTAATTATCAATGGTCATGTGCATACTGACGATTCTTTCGTCTACACGGCCTTAGCCACGAAATAAAATAAGCCGTCCCGCTCGATTTTTCGTCGAGCAGAACGGCTTATTTATTATTTCCGGCTAATTTGAAGATTACTTCGTCGCTTTGGCTACTGCCGCATTAACAGCATCCTTTTCGTCCGCAATCAATTGCACCCGGCTCTCGATGACTTTCGTATCCATCTTAATTTCCCGAGTTAACCCTGGTGTATTCAGTTTCGGTTCAAAGAATTCTTTGAACTCGGCCAGACGTTTCGGTGTCCGGAAAGCACCTGCAGAGACCTGAATGTATGTGGTGAATTCCATATCACCGCCAACCCGGTCACTGAGCCACTGCCAATTCGTCCGAATCCAATCCCACGCGGCTTGCTCACCGTGTTCATTTCTCAACACACCGCCAAACCATGCGCGCAGATCCTGAGGCTTGATCGTATCCGCATCCTTGAATTTCTCAATTAGCTTAGCAATCAACTGCGTGTCTGGCGTTTGCGTCAGAGCTGCCCGAATGTTGGACTTGTAGCTGGCATCATTGGTTTCCCGATAGGCGGCCAGTAATTGGTCAAAGAGTGCTGGCGTGCCAAAATGCTGCACTTCATTCCGAATGATGAACACCCGCACGTCTGCCGGCAAACCAGCTAAGTTATCTTTGTTGGCTGTAAATAATTCGTGGGCCTGCGCAATAGCATCTTTATTTTCCGCATATAAAGCATTGCTCAACACAAACGGCCGGGTCAATTGGTCGTCATTGGACTCGCCAGATTTAGGAGACCAACCCAACCGTGCCAATTGGCCAGCACTTAATTGATCGAAGTAAACTTGCAAGCTCTTCTTTTCTGGTGTATCTGGGAACACGAAGTTCTTCAGATCGCTGAGCAAGTAAAACAGCGCGGTATTCACAACTGCGGAGTGACTGTTATCGAAGCTGCTCAACAAAGGTACGACGGTCGCAAATGAAATCTGGCGACCCTCGGCGAGCACCCGCAGATCTTGAAGAATTTGCAATTGCGCAATGGCATCCAATGAATCCACATGGTCCAAGATATCCTGCAGCAATGTCTGATCGTATTTCACGATGAAGTGAGAACTGTTGCCCACATTGATCCGGAATGGTTTGCCGTTGGCCTGACGTAATTGCTTGTAATCACCCAGCGAAATTTCTTTGTCTTTCATGATTGCGGGTGCGGCATCGTAATTACTGTTCAGCGGAATCTGCCATTGGCGGCCGATATCCTTGCCTTCGCCGACAAAGAATTGCTTCTGAGAAAGGGTCAACTGACCGTCCCTCACAGCGGCAGTCACCACCGGATAGCCTGGTTGTTCCAGCCAGGAATGCATGATGGCCCCAATGTCCATGCCGGAAGCGTCACCCAGCGCCGCCCACAGGTCAGCGCCAGTGGCATTACCATATTGATGGGCGGCAAAGTATTTCTTCAGGCCGGCCCGCAATGCATCATCACCAATTAATGCCCGAACCATGACGAGCATCCGCGCACCTTTGGCATACACGATTGCACCGTCAAAAAGGGAGTCGATTTCTGCTGGATCTTCGACTTCCACATGGACCGCCTGGACCCCATCTGTGGCATCCCGCTGCAAAGCAGCCGGCACCTCAGAAGTCTGGAAGGTTTCCCAAATGTGGTATTCCGGCTTGATCGCATCGACAGACACATATTCCATCATGTTCGCGAAGCTTTCGTTCAACCACAGATCATCCCACCACTTCATGGTGACCAAATCGCCGAACCATTGATGGGCCAACTCGTGGGTAATCACGGTAGCAACTAATTGTTTAGTTTCCAAGGAGGTGTTATCTGGATCCAACAGCAGCAATGCTTCCCGATAAGTGACTAAGCCCCAGTTTTCCATTGCACCTGCCGAAAAGTCTGGCAGAGCCAATTGATAAGAGTGCGGCAGTGGATACGGTGTTTGATAGAAATCTTCGTAGAACTCAATGGCCTTCTTAGCGATGTCCAGCGCAAAGTCCAGTTCATTGGCTTTGTGCGCCTTGGTCGCAAACACGCCAATTTCCACACCACTCTTGGTCTTGGTCATCTTGCTTTGCATTTCGCCAAACGCAAAAGCAATCAGATAGGTGGACATTCGCACGGTTGTGTCGAAATAGTGTACACCGTCTTCGACTTTTTTCTCTGGCATGTTGGCGATGATTGTTTCCCCAGGTTTTTCATCAAACTTGATGGCCAAAGAAAATGTGGCCTTGGCTTCAGGTTCATCCACACACGGAAAAGCTTGGCGGGCCGCGTTGGTTTCAAACTGCGTGCCAATCAACTGCTTCTTCTCGCCGTTCAACTCGTAGTAAGACGGATAAATTCCCATCATGGTATCCGTCAATGGTGCGGTATAAGTAATCGCCAATGTGACCTGGCCAGCTTTCGCCAAGGTAATACGGATGGCATCGGCCTTTGTGTCAGTGGTAAACGGCACATCTTCCCCGTCCGCTTGCACCGCCGAAACGGTCAAATCCTTCTGATGAATGGCGATAGCCTCATTCTTGGCCTCACCAGTAATTGTCGTTTTACCGGAGATCTTCTTGGTGCCCCGGTCAATATCCAAATAGATATCATAATGTGTTGGTTGGAACGAATGATAAAAGTGTGTCAGTTCAGCCATAATTTACCCTCTATCCTGTTAGAATTAAGACCATTATACGCCATATAGGCTGGTGGTGCTGGAAACAATGCAGGGTCCCTCTGTTGCTGGAAAGTTTCACCCGATCGTCTGATTTCCCATTTTTATTGTGACATTTGCGCAGTCATACAGCGTTCGTGTTGATGAAAGCCGTGTCGATGCTTAGTTGTGCTGCCATCGTATTGCTGGCCATGTGTTGCGGCCATTGTGAAAGGCTTCGCTATCCGATAAAATATAGAGAGTAACATCATCTGGATAGTAGAAATGGGGAGAAAAATGGATACAATTGGCTCACTGATTAGCATGATTAGCTTTATCAGTTTAATTTATGGTGCTTGGCAGTGGCGCAAAGCAGCCAAGACAGGGGAAGATCGTAGCAAGCCAAAGAAAATCACTGCACTCTCGGGAGCAGCCCTCTTCTTTAGCGGCATATTAATGGGTGCTAACGATTGGGTTGATTTGATCGGCATGCTTTTCATGTTCAATGGCTTAGCCGCATTGGTTTATGGGGGTTGGCGGTTGTACCGATCCGTACGGACAGGAAAAGAAAAGCGGTCACCACTGATTATTGTCGCAGTGGCGATTGTCGTGCTTTTCGTTGGTAGCGGTGTGGTCAATGCATCACCAGCAAATCAACAAAGAGAGGCCCAACAAGCGGCGCAATCTTCACGGGCAGATGCCAAATCGGAATCCCGTAAAATTGCGGCTGAAGAAAAAGCAAAGGAAAAGAAAGAAGCCGCAAAACAGAAGTCCGAACAAGCAAAAAAACGCTCAGAAAATAGCGAAAAGAAAGCAAAGGCAAAAGCAAAGGCAAAAGCAAAGGCAAAAGCAAAAGCAAATGCAAAATCGAAGAAGGCAAAGGAAGAATCCATCAAAATGGCTGCTGAAGCTTCCAGCAAAAAAGAGGCAGAAGCGAAGTCCTCGCAATCCGTTGCGGAATCAACTAGCCGGGCGGAAGTCGCCAAAGCGGAATCTGCCCGGGCCGCCTCCGAATCCGCCAGTCGCGCAGAATCGGCTTCGATTGCCCAAGCTAATTCAGAAAGTGCGTCTCGCCAAGCTGCAGCTGCCGCCCCCGCGCAGCAACCAGTGACCAATAATCAGAATGGTGATCTGCAACAAACGGTGTATGTGACAAGTACCGGTGGGAAGTATCACTTCAGTCAGACTTGTCGCGGTTTAAGACGATCTAATTCGACCAGGGCAACGACGCTTGGGGAAGCGCAGGCACAAGGATTTACGCGGTGTGGATTTGAATAAGGAATCAATTTTTCAAAGGTAATTTATCCGACATAGAAAGATTTTTTTGGGGGGTTCATGATGCGAAAAAGTGGAAGAACCAATAAACAGTCAAATAAGTCAAGCCTGAAGTGGTGGGTGTTGGGTAGTGGTATTATTGCAATCGTTGTCGTCATCGTGTTACTAATCGTTGTTTTATCTAATCCTGGAACACAGTCACCCGATTACACTGCCGCAACTTTTGAAAACGCACTTAACGACGGTAAAAAAATTGACGGTAAAACAGTTCAATTCACCGTGAAACGTTTTGAACCCAGAAGTGCCTTCGGTTACAATTTGATCACCGGTAAACATCTAAATTTTGTGAGCGCAGAAAACCCTGATGTAACTATCGGTGATACTGTGACTGTCACTGCCAAGAAATCACGTTCGTTTGTTGGTAGTTGGATCGTTTCATATGAGAATCTCAAAAAGGACCGTTTAGGGAAAAAAGAGAAGACTGCAGTACCGAACAGAAGCAGTTCCGTAAAAGGCACAAATAAGACCTCTTCAACAAAGTCCACAAGTATGGCGACATCAAAGTCAGAAAACGCTGCTTCCCACGATCCAAATCATTGGACTTTCAAAAATGACGTCTTTGATGCTGGTAATATGACGTATAAACTGACTAAATCCGAAGTTCGCGATTCAATTTCCGATGGTAAAAAGAATTTGGTAATTTACACCGATGTCACCAACAACTCCAAGAAAGAAATGGATCCCTCGAACATTTATATGGTCGTACATGCTACCCAAAAAAACGATACGTCCAACAAAGATCTCAACCCAGGTATGAATGATATGGATGATGAAGGCAATAATGCCCTTCAAGAACAGGAGGACATCATGAACAATAATCTGTTACCCGGAAAAACTGCCCAAGGTGTCCTTATTTTTCAACTTGAAAATACCAATCCTGTGACACTTCGTTTCATGGATGCCAAATTTCAAACAATTGGGACCAAGATTTACAATATCAAGTAATTTAACCGAATCTTCAAGCTTATAGGCATTTCAAAACTCAGAATACGACAAAACAGTTCGATAAAGTCTGAATCGGCCATCGAACTGTTTTTCATGTTGTCGTCTTTAGGACATCTTCGTTTCAAATCAAATTCCGTGCGTTAGACTATATGTCACCGTCGCTTTATATGGCTGACCTGATACAATTGCTGCTGTGCTTGGCACATTTAGAGCTGCTGTGTAAGTTTGCGTTGTCACCATTGAAGTCGATGGTGTTAATTCAGGAAACAGTACGCCACCATCATTACCAAGACTATTGGCTGGCACTTTGTGTTGCACACCGCCTTGACCAAAGGTGAGCGCCAACGTATCCACCGTTGACGGACCGCCAGTGAATGGCGATGCCGTCACCACTACCCGGTCATTCGGTCTGTGCAGTGTGGTGATCGTGATGGGTTCGCCCGTGTTTGGATCAGGATCTGGCGCAACCATGTCGTCGTGACCATTATTAGCATAGTTTCCCGGTGCCAGTCGGCGATGGCCAAAGTCCAAAGTGCCGGTGACTGTTAAGTATGTTGTGCCTTTAATGACTGCTGGCAGCCAAAGTGAATAGTTGGTTGTGCCTTTCGTCAAACTAAGGCGTAAATATCCCTGACCGGTCTTTTGTCGGCTATTGCTCAGATAGTCTTGATAATTCATATTCAGCAATCCGGGATTTGTTGAATCTATCCAATTTGTCAACTCATTGTTGGTGGCAGAAGTCTTGCTGCTTCCTTGATCAAAGAAGGCCACCTGCGTTTTGGCAACATCGTCCGCGCTGAGCGCCACCGATTTCCCTATCCCCACGTCATATGCAGCCAGCTTTTGCCGGATATCTTTTCCGTCACTGGGTGAAATAATCAATTTATTTGGATCATTCTGCGCCGGAGTGAGCTTCAATTCCACCGCATTCTGATCAATCATATTCGTCTGCTGAACAGTCAGATCACCTAATCCTGTCAGTACCGGCAAAATGTTGTTTGCATTAGCAGTGCCAGCAGCGGGCTCATCCGCTGCAATATTGATTGTTTTTAGCTTGGCACCCTGTTGTTGTGTAATAAACGGCACCAGATCACTTGAACTAGTGTCCGTGAATTGGTTAGCGGTTAAGCCATCGTTGACCGCAGTGAATCCTGTCAGTGAAGCGAATGTCGGTAATGACTGACCCACAGGTGTGCTGCTGTCTGGGGCAAAAGTCTTCCCGGATAGCCCGATAGATTTAGGCTTTCCAATACCTTAGACGGCGTCCCGCCCTGTCCCCGATCCGTTGCCAGCATGGTCAAGAAACGTCGAAAACTGCCCGGTGCTTTTTGTACATCCGCGTTCGCATTTCCTGGCGCGTTGAAAGTCTTCAAATTGGCGACATATTCTAACCCCGTTGGATCCTGAAGGATCGTCCACAGCGAGACATCCCCGGTAAAGCTTGTCAATTTATCACGGACCGTCGATTTCTGAAGCGTCTCAGAATTTGTCAGACCAACTTGTGTCGCGACAGTTTGGGCCAAGCCGGTATCCGGCATCCAGGTTGTCAGTGGTTCAAACAACTCATAGTCCACGACCCAGTCAAAGGTCTTGCCATCGCCAGTTTTCCCTGAAAACAGAATGCCGACGTGAACAGAGTCGTTACCGGTCAGCTTCTTTTGACCCTTATCCGTCAGTTCTGGCAACACAAACGGCAAGTTTTCACCAGGGGACGCGATCGTGATATCGTCTGACTGCAACCCACCTGGCAGCGCCCACCATTTCGCACTGGTAATCTGCGTCACATTCGGTGGTAAAAACAACTGATTCTGTTCAATAGCGACCGTTTTACTTGCCCGATCAGGCATCGGGATTGCGGTCTTGGAAATTCCTTGGGTCCCTGTAATTTGCAATTTGGTCACCGTGGTCGCTGGCTGACTTGTCCAATAGCTGGTTTCTTTCGGCGTATCTGACGTATTTTCCTTATACGTATCATGCGCACTCGTTTCAATCGTGCCAATCAGCGGAATTGAAGGCATAAATTTCAGTTGAATTTGGGCATTATTCGGCTGCGTACTGGTCCCTGTTCCGTACAGATCCACAGATTGAAAAGTGAGTAAGCTGCGCCCATCTGCCTGTTGCACATTCGAAATCAATGGCGCGGTGGAAGTTTGTGTACTACCATTTTGCAGCACTAAACTGGCGTTAGAATAATTCAATCCAGCGGGAATCATCGTGGTCAGTTTGATGCCCGTCCATGGGTTTGGCGCCAATGTATCCAAGGCAATATTGTACATATAAGTAACCTCGTTATTTTGGGCCACTGTTAACTGATTATCTGGTTGCTTGCTGGTCTCGGTTTTGCCGCCGCCGGTGATGGACCAGGAAGTGGCCGGAAAGTTACTGCTCTTCCGGTAAACGACGTTCAGACGTTGATAGGTATTCAAAAACTTGCCGATATAAGTAAGCTGGCTTTTGCCATCATCTTTGTCAAAATTCAACTTCGTTCGAATTCCAGGCTTTGAGTAATTTTCTAAAGTCGCATAGTCAAAGGTGAATGTTTCACCGGTAACCTTGTTCGTGATAACCCGGTCAATGGTCTGAGTAAAATCTTGATCCAAGGTTGTGGAATCACCTTTATCCTCAGTGGTCTTAATGCTCGTGCCGTTTTCATCAATATACCGCGTCGTAAATCCACCGGGCTCCGGAGTGTATTTGATGTAAATATTTTTCACTGCCTGGCTCGCTGCTGAAAGACCGTTGGATCCCGCAATGTTTAGCGCAAAATACGGCTTTCCGTTGGTCTTGTCTTTAATATCCCTGACGTTCACTTGAGTACTCCATGTCTGTAGTGGCGTACTGGCAAAGTTGTTGGGATCCTTGTATAACCCGACAGTCATCGTGCCGGTATCGCCTTGCACGACATAACCAATCCGAATACCATGCCACTGCCCGTCCGTTAAATTGTTGCCATTCGTATTAATCAGAGCCGGGCCGTTGTTCACTTGACCGCCGACCGCTTTCACGGACGGTGTTGGATTTTGAAGCTGTGTGCCCATTGGGAGACCCAAAAATTGATGTGGATTACTCTTGGTCATGGTGCTCAAATAACCATACCCATTTGTTTCAATGAAACTGCCATACGGCGTGGTTTGACCGAGGTCTACCTCCGTGTTGCCCCATACTGCTCCGGCTTGGTTTACTTTTCGCATTTGATCAGCATACTCCCGCGTGCGAGTGTCAGGATCAATCGTTCTATCGAAGCTAAATCCTTGGCCCACTGCAAACTGGGCAAAATTCCATATTGTTGGACCCCGCCCTACTATATTGCCATTATCATTCGGGTATGTATCAATCTTGAAGCCTATCGCATTAGGTAATCCGGCCACACCCAAGTTACCGCCGAACATCCCCACCGCACCGATTTGCCCTGGATAGAGGGCGAACGACATCCCATCGCCTTTACCATTGCCCAGCAAAGCAGAGTATTGCAGCGTAAAGTCTCTGGAAAAATCCAACCGGTTATTCAGCGTGACTGCCCCAGCTTTGTTTGTCATTGCCGGAGTCAAAATCACTTGCGACCATTGCCCATCGGCACCGCGTTGCACCGTCGCGTCACCAAATGGTGCAAAAAAGTCCTGCGTCCGTTCTGGCCCACTTTCAATCACACTAATATCGTCGGCGGCTGTCGTTTTTGTTGGTTGATCAGTTCTGAACCATCCCAGCAGCACGATTAATAATGCAAAAAGAAATGTAAAATAGTGGGAAATATAGTGGGAAATATTATTTTTCTGCACGTTCATCATCCTCCCATGATTACCACGACTGAATTGTATCACGAAATATGGTGGGAAATCTTATTTTACGATTCCTTATAGTGGACAAGAGACTGTGGAATAGTCCAATTATGTATGTGGGATATTTTTGACGTTCTTAGCATCTCCATCAACGCGATTATACAACCCGCTTTGTTGATCAATGACAAAAAGATCCCTACACGCATTAAATTGGTGATTTAATGACGTGGAGACCTCGTAAAGTGTCGATATCAACACCGCAAAATTATTTATTGGTGCAGTAACTTACAGAATATTTGTGGTTCAAATCACACAAATTGACGGGCCACTCATGCTAAAATCAAGTTATCAATAGTTGGGGCTGGAATTAACTGCACGGCTTGTGAATTGGGGAATAATCATGCAAAAAGCAGGCAAAGAAAAACTTTCCACGCAGTGGCTGAAGATAAGCACAATCTTTTGGGTATTACTAGCGCTCTTGGCACTTTGGGGAACCTTCGCGTCATTTCATCCAGCTGCTCCGCCGCCCTTGCCGCGCAATCAAACATTCGAAAATGTAGCGACTGTGCAGGATGATTCTGGACGTGTGACGGAACACGCCGCCTTGGTTGGCAAGGAATGGTACACGATCGACCGCGATACCTATCAAGCATGGCAACTGCAAGGCGGCGGCATTATGCGGACGAATGCTCTGAAGGCGCCGCATAGTGATGTGAGCATTACTAATTTCTGGAAGGGAATGCTTTGCCTCGGTTTGCTGGCAATTGCTTTGTTACACTTAAGCCCATTACTCCTTCCTCATTTCCGCCGGTCAGACGATGCGCTGTTCATGCGTCGAGCGGAGCGATTTAGCCAAGCTACTCGGGGAATTGTGGCTGCCTTCATGATTATGAGCGTGGTTCGGTTGGTCATTGGCCCACTCGCTGCGCGGACTTGGACGGCTTATCAAACTCGCAACAATCCCCAGGTGACCGCGACAGTCCTGGCCAAATTGGATCAAGAAAGCCACCTGAGTTCTCCCCGGTTCCGGCTGGTCAACCATTATGTACTGTTGGCTTATCTTGACGGAAACCACATGACCCAGGTGTGGCAATCAGTCGGCGTCGGTACAGATTCTGTCATCACAACAGGGACCAAGGTAAGTGTGGTCCCGTTAACCGATACTGATCGCGTCGTCCGCTTGATCCCGCCAAGGAATCGATTGATTGTGCTCGACTGGTTTACGGACGGAGTTTTAATGGCATTATTTATGGCCGTCGTCCTGGTTTGGCCTTTTTTGGCTTGGTATCGACAACGCAGCCTGGATCAGAAAAGGGAAATGATAACCGGGTCACTCCCGCTTTTTCCCATGACCAGCATGGCGTTTATCATGAGTATGGTCGTCTTGTGTACCGCCTCTGTATTGCAATACAACACCTCGGAGAACTCTGGCAGAACTAACATGAATGCGTTGGTCACTTACAAAACTGCCCAGGCCGCTTTACGCAAACCATCTAAAGTACCGCCTGCAGCGTCTGAACCAGGGACACAATACACCACCTTTGAGCGTTTGGTCACGTATTTTTGTCACCCAATGCTATCAGACAACAACGGTGCTATCCGTAAGGAGATGTCGCAGAACAAAGAGGCCCTTGGTCAGCTACAGAAGCAGTTGGTCCAGTCAACGACCCCAGAAGGCCAGGATCTCAAATTATTTGCAGACCATGTCGCCGAGTTTTACCATTACATATTGACGGGCGAAAGCGTGATCGACCACATCCAAGAATTTCAGGTGTATCTAAGTGCCGAGACGGTGGAATTGGGACATCACTATTATCGTGGGAAAATACCACCCATTTTGCGCCAACACGCTGAAGATTACGAGGTATTGTGGAGTAAAGATAGCGACGCCGCCAATGCACACAAAGATAACCAGATGCGGTGGATTATGGCTGAACGTCTCAAGAGCAAATCATCCATTGAGAAAGCTAAGAATCCGCTAGAGACGCTTTTCGACACGGAAGACCGATCAAATGGGATTTACGACGACAGCCAAATTCACGTCAAAGGAAAAACCATCACCACCCCTGGCTATAAGTTTACGTTCACCAGCGCCAAGACTCAGGGACAAGGTGTCGTGGTGTATTTCACAATGACTAATCTGACTCAAAATCTCTATTTTCGAACCGATCCCACACAATTGCTCGGTGTGGGTTTCACGTCTACCACTGATCAGTTGTCTTCCGCCTTGAGCACATCCACTGACGGCGATGGTTTGTGGGGTGAAGACCAGCAACGGGTGCAGAATTTGCGGTATATGCTAAAGCCGCGATCAACGGCGGAGCTGGCTGCGTATGTGACCGACTTGGATTCGCAGATGCCGCTGTACTTTATGGTTGGCGGTGGTGATTTTGCGCCGGTAGTGGGGACGATTAAGTTGCGTTAATTCTCTATGCAAAAACGGCATGGCCTCATGGGGTACTTTCCCCCAGAAGCTGTGCCGTTTTCTTATTACCTGTAACTTTGATTCGGACATCAACTCGGACACTCTTATGTCCAAGTCAATCACTTGGACACAAATCAGCTAAATCAACTCGTCGATTTCTTTAACTCTTTACTGAGATACAAAACGAGATCATCATTGTTCAAGCTGGTGGCATTCATCGGTAACGGTCTATCTTGATACCAAACGCCGCTGCCATCTGGCACGTAACCCCGTTTGATGTACAGCCGCTGTGCCGGACCGTAGCCGGCATGAAGTCCGACTCCCAAACTGACGGCACTAGATTGGTGTGCTGCCATATTTTCAGCAACGTCTAACAGTGCACTGCCGACACCGCGTCGCTGGTACTTTTCAAATACATTAAAATCACTGATTTCCGGTAATTGACCAATGAAAGGACCGGCAAGCGCCAATGGCAGCAAAGTCACATACCCGGCCACTTGGCCTTCCACCTCTGCAACAAATACCTTTTGCTGGCCAGAGTTTTGCTCGCTCAGATACCGCTGCAATACAGCTGTTCTGGCGGGCCAACCTTGTTCGGTAAAGTGCTCATCAATGTCTGCAATATCCTTTTCAGTCATTGGTCGAATCAACATGGGCATCTTGCTTGCCACCCTTCCTCATGATGTTTTTCCCTGGTAATCACTGCTCGCATTTTCTACACGTACGAGTTCACTTTTGTTTTGGCATCGCCATTATTAACGCCGTCTCAACACGATCATACTGCTGCTTGGACATTCTTTGTTTCAACTGATGGCTGCGATTCTTGAACAATCGGTAAAGTTCTGTCCTGTTCAGCATCATTTCCAGTGCTGTCTCCTGCAATTGGTTTTGCAGGCGTTTATTATTCTCGATTTCCGACAAGGTGCTATAGCTGAAACCCAGGATTTGGGAAAGTTCCCGTAAACTTAATCCTATTCGCACACGCTGGTCTCGAATTTCAGATGGTGTCAGATAGTTGGCGTCCTTTCGAAAGGCTGCGTAAATTACACGCGTATTTTTGTCGGGATCATTGATGGGTAGAAGATAATTGGCAGTGTTGCTGACATCCTTATTCACTGGTACCCAGTATTCACTTTGAACGGAGACATCCAAGTTTTGAATGTGAAAAGTTTCAGGGACTTGGATCACGAAATACAATTCATCCGTTTTGGTTGGCTTATGGACGTACCGTTTCTTTTCAACAATCTTAGGTTGTGTCATGGCTCACCACCCTCTCTCAGACCAGGTGCGTCAAACTATGCTATGCTTGTTTAGCTTCCGAGAAAGCCCTTACTCACCGGTAACAGTATACCTGAGACTGCTTTTCCATCGCAATCATCAAGGCTGCAGTTAAACAGATTCCATCACGTCAAGGTTTTAGTATTCATCCATCACAGCTGTGATGTTTTTTGCACGGTTGGTCATTATTGTTGATGAAGTAAGTAATGCGACATGTGACCACTCAGAGCAGGATAGAACAGGTCAGTTAGCACTCACATTCCACGAGACTGTCGTATTCCCATGACATAACAGGTTTGCTAATATATATTCTAGCCAGCGATCGAGGGACATCGATGTGGCCAGTAATGATCCCGCCCTAAGAGCAACTAATCATAGGCACTACCGCTTGTACACGGACAGCTTAATCACCTTCTGAGTTTCCCGGTATTCCACGAAAAGTCATTTTGCATCACAGGAGGAAGAATAAAAAATGACCACCTTTCTATCATTACAGGGATCAATGGCAGTGGGAAAAACGACTGCCTTGAAATATCTGCAAGAACACAGCTCCAAGGCAACGGTCAGCTATGAGGAGAACCGCCATGTCATCGCCGAAATTCACGATCGACAGTTGGACAAGAACAACTTTGGAGATTACGTTGAAATCCAGCGCTTGTTCATCCAGAACGAGCTGGATCGCTACAAAAAATATCGGAACGAAAAATGTGTCGTGATGGATTTTGGCTCTGAGGAAATTTACTTCCATACGCTGAATTTTCCACTATCCAAGGGTCTAAACTGGCCAGTGGCAGACACTTTGGCCGATGAACTGAATGAGCTTAAAGAGATTCTTCCAAAACGAATCTTGTATTTACGAGCGTCACTCAAAACATTGCGACGAAACAAGGAGAATGATCTCACGAGAGATCGTGGGTTCTTCGATACTTATGTGACCACGTTATTGCCCTTGAAAGAAAAATGGTTTGCTAATGACCACACGGTAGACTTTATCGGCGTTGACAACTTGAGCTCAGAGCAGCTGGGCTTTGCTGTCCAGGAATGGGTTGAGCAGTAAGGTGTTTGAAAATCAGTTGAAGATGATTCCCCACTGCTGCGACCAACAATCCGACAAAGTTTGTTCACTTTAACGCTTTTTCTGTAACCAGATCGAGCTCATTCAGTTCGTATTCCCCCACAACCACTAAACGACACTGCTAAGTTGTCAAAAACACAGATACACAAACCAGGAGACGATAACATGGACCCGAAATACGCTGCAAAAGATAAGTTTCACGCTTTAGACAAAGAAGTTGCCACCATCTCAACCAAAGTTGATGGCCAATTCAATACGCTTAACGTTAAACTTGATGGAGAGTTTAATGCAATGCGTGAGCATATGAATGCCCAATTCTCTGACCTGGAGAGCCGCCAAACAAAGTGGCAATCGCTGTGATCGCGTTAGTCGTGAGTCTGATTAAGATTCTATAAAGGCCGTTCTTAAAAAGGCCGCTCAACAATGGTTAGGACCATTTGGTGAACGGCTTTTTACCTTGATCTCAGTAACACTCATAACGAGGCTGGATTTATGATATCAAAGCTATCGTAAATTGCATCCTGATCGGCTTGTACTTACCGCACTTTTGGAGCCCGAGAAACTGGACAAACAGCTTCCGTTCAAACTCTTCTCGGACGAAACTAACAGCCTACGGCCGTTCAGCCGGTCTTTAATGTTACCGAATCCTTTTTCGATGATGTCTTTGGAACGGTAAATGTGTAGGGCTTGCGCGGCGGTCATCTTCTCGTTGGTGAGCAGCATCCAATACCCGCAGAACTGCTTAGCCTGTTTGATGACATCATCTTTGGCAACACCTGACGGACCCGTTTTGGTGTCGTCTTGACCTCAAAAAACTTGGCGTAATCTTTGGCATGAGCTTCAATGTGCTTGCCTGCTTGCAGTTCGTGATACAGCTTGCCCAGACGTTTATCCAGTTGGCGGACATCTTCGGCATGCCGATCACTATTGAAGTACAGATGGAGATACACCCGTCGCTTGATCTGGAGTGTGTCTTTTTTGTAGGGTCGCACTTGTTCATAGGCCCATTCAGTCATGACGGTGATCCCAGACACGCCACTATTATCGTCGTAGTTCTGGAACTGCTGCAGTTCCTCCATATGATCCAATAAATTGGTGCGTACCAGCTGAAAAACGGTCTGAATACCAATCAACAATTTTAGGTGTTGGCCCAGTAGGGCATCGATGTTGACTTTACTATAGAACCCGCGGTCAATGACCAGCTTGGCCTTATCAATTCCCAGCACTTCTAAATCATCCAACAGATTAATTACCGTCTTCACATCGGGAATACTGCCCGACAGCTGGCGATAATAGAATGGCAAACCAGACTGTCCACCATAGACGACCAGAAGATTCAACTCGGCTGATGGATCGTACTCTTTATTGTGGCCGTACCGGACCTGCGCCAATCCTTGGGAATAGCTGGATATTGAGGTACTGTCGTAAGCCCAATATTCGTCTGGAATACGCCGCTTGCTTTGCCGGCGAAAGAAGTCGTGGATTTGGCCATCAGTAATTTGGTCAAACAAATCGCTGCTCTATTGAGAAGAGATTGGATGGTTTGCGGGATGATCGTGCAGGTTCTGCCAGTGGTTAGAGCGATACAATGTGTTTCCCGGTTCTAACACCAATACTCCGCAATGGACAGGATCATGTCCGCCAGCCCTCCGAAACAAACCTTCAAATCTTGGACTAGACTCATGTTTACGGCAAGCTGAGTAAGCAAATAGGTAGCGCCGTAATACTTGTGCGAGAAGTCCTGGTTGACTTTAACAAGTTTCGCTTTGGCGTTCCGGTTCCGTCGTTCAGTGGGCACAATCGCACCGGTGGTTGGGTCGACCAGCCAATTAAGCGCCGGGTACTCCGTGACTGTTTTTTTCCTCGTCCCAGCGGGATTTAGAGTCGTAGGTATAAGTGATGCCGAAACGTTTGTCCTTCTGACAGACGATTGTTATGTGAATTCCCCTCATATCGTTATGAGTAAAACACATAACGATGAAAAAAGAAATAGAAAATGTCGAGAATCGTTGACAGATCAATGATTACTAAGAACTTCCCAAGTATGTGTTACCGAGATTTAAAATACAATTGATGAATTTTCCAAAAGTATAGCTTAGTCTGAAATATATAAAACTAATAAGCCTGATTCAACTTATGAAGAACTCAGAATTACGAAACACAACAAAGTTAAAACTTATCGTTGTTAGGATTGTGATGCATTTTCAAAAAGCAATCTTCAAATTGTGTGGCTATTTGTCCTTGGATCGTCAAAAAGTCTACTGTTTGACGAAAGTTTTACAAGGCCGTAGTCATCTTGCTGTTTCTCAGTGAATCCGGAGGAATCTAGCTTTTCTTTCAAAATGGCCACAATATATTGGACTCCGCTTTCATGTACAATCTCAGTAGTCGCAACAAGACTAGGTCCTTCGATACTTTCAAGAACATCATGCACAACAAAATGAGGAACCTGTTTGTCATCATCAACGGCAAACCGTTGATATGCCAAATCATAGGCTGCAATCAGAGACTTTCTGGTGCCAGTACTGGTACCAGTGAGGTCAGTAATATGCAACGGAAATTGCGAGACGTTTGGAACATAAGTCAATACAGGTCGCTCACCATTAATACGTTCTGCATAATTAGTAAAATAACGGTTAAAAGCCGATGTTTTTTTGGAATACGTCTCCTCAGTACTTTCAGATTGATCGAGCAACGATTCTAGTTGTTTCTTAATAGAAATACGTTCTCGATCAAATTTTGCCATTGACTCTAAAAGCTGTTCTTGCTTACTTATCTCCTGTTCTCTTTGAGAAAGTTGTTTCGTCAGATCCATATATTCATCAAGTCGATCATCCGCAACTAGTACAAGAAGAGCCTCGTTACCACGAGTCAAAAGTTTTTGTTCATGACGAAGAGAATCAATTTCCTTAGATATGTTAGTTTGAACATCCTGAAGGTATTATATTTTATTTTGATAAAGCTTTTGGTTGAAAATAACTAAGTCAGAAAAAGACTTATCAAGCTGGGGTATTAGTGACTTGATTTCATCAAAGAAATTCAATGTCAGTTGATTGCTCATTGCATTTTCAGAATCAGAAACAGTCTGCGCAATAAGTCGCTTGGTTTGCTCCAATTGATAATTGAGCTTTCCAATTTTGTTTGTCAATTCGGAGTATCTGTTTCTTATTGTCGTAAGGTGCTTTCTGTTTTTTGTAAACTGTTCTAAACTAACAATATCATCAATCTGCTCCTTGAGTCTATCCCTCTGATAAACTAACGAAGAAATTATCTGCTTTATTTCAGCTGGTTGATGCGCTTGTTGTACACGTTTAAATTGTTTCTCAGCCTCAGTTACAATTTTAAGCTGTTTTTCAAGATTTCCACGGTTTTCATCGACACTTGGATCTGAGATGTCAAACAAAAAGTTATAAACTGATCGGTATGTTGCAATAGATGCACGCGGCAAATTGCGCAAAAACGTGTCGGTATCACCCGACATCGTGATTCTCACAAATGAACTTATTAATTGACGAAACGTCGGATGTTTATCTTGTGTATTGAACAGTATCTTATTCAGTTCAATACGATAAGCAGATTGTTTTATCTGTTTTCCATCAATAAAATAGTGTCCACGCTTAAAAAGTCCAACTCTGAGTGTATGCATAGCTTTAGGATGATTAATATCATCAACAATTGTCAATTCAGCATTCGCCTGATTGTCAATAATATAGCGTTCCAGTTCTTCTTCTGTACTATTCGTTTCCGGATCAAAATATAATCGGTCTCTTTCCTGCGCGCCCATTGCAATATCGATAAGCTTAAGAAACGTGGTTTTACCAACTTTGTTGTGTTTTCCAGATGATTCTGTGTCTACAACAAAATTAACTCCATCATGAAAATCAATATTCTGGAGCACATACTTGTCACTAAAATTTATGATTTTTAGGTTCTTGATGTACATACAATTCGCCTCTCTCGTTAATTACAATTTTATCGAGTAAATACAAAAAACTGAGTGCAAGATTAAAAAACGTTGGATTAACATTCATACGTAATTGATCATTTAACTTGTTCATTAATGACGAATAGTCAAGACCGGAATCAATTGATAAAATTTCTTCTACAACGGCCGAGAGGTAATACACGGTGTCCTGTGGTGCCTTATTTAGATCCAATAACAGCATTACCCTCATCTCCTTGATTTGGATTTATTAATACTTTGCATTTCATGATACCATAGCTTACGAGTCCGTTAACGTACATATTAAGCTTCTCAACAGAAATTTCTGACAACTTAAAATCTGGGTCCAGTTGAATTGTTCGTTTTAAAGTATCGATGATTTTTATAAGTTGTTCATCGCCATTCCCGACAACCAAGTCAGAGCCATTATAAGTAGCATTCAGATAGAATAATTCATTAAGCATCTCCATCAGCGGTACACTGTCTGGCATGTCTTCAACAACTTTCTCGATTACAAACATTTGATTAGATGGCTTAATTAAGATATGCTGATATCACACAACATGATTATAAATGAGCTTGTCCTTGAATCCAGCCGGAACTGTATTAACAAGTTTTCCAGAACGCGTGAGTGATGAATTGATTGTCAGCATTAAAAGCTTGTACACATCAGAGGGGGTCAAAATGGTTTCTTCAAAATTAAAGTTCATTGTCGAATTATTGAAGTTAAACTCACCATTTTGTTGTACGACATTCTCACTATTTTTAGCAGATTGATTAATTCGATTTCCCGCCATTATCATTCACCTGTCCTTGATTAATCGCACCATTTTGTTGAACAATATTAGTTCCATCAGCATGTTGCTTCGTCTTTAAGTTTACGTGGATCAAACCTTGAATTTCTTTATGGTTTCGCCAACTGATGATCACTGCAATGATACTGAATATTGAAGCGGCAATGCCCAACACCGAATTAAATGTCTCCATCTTTTTACCCCATTCTTTTGAATATGTGGACAAGTGAATATATCCGGACTACTTTTCTACTGAATTATACCCGATTTTTACAATTGCGTACACTGTTATATCCTGAACATTTAGAACTTAACTGGAAACTACTGTGTTGTCGAAGTAAATCTTATGTGTTCAACAAAAGCAGCCCGTTTGGACTGCTTTTGTTGAACATTTTCAAAAATTATTCTGAAACCAAATGAACTGTTTACATTAGTTCACATTCGAAAAACGTTTTTACCTATTTTTCGTTCAAGTTGCCAACTGTGTTCCTATGTCATTCCCACTCTGTTGCCCTGAAAAGCCGAATGAGCGCAAATGGGCGCTGTTAAAGGCTTTTTAATTTCGATGAACTCAGTTATATCACAAAAAACCGCTTTGGAAGCAGCATAAAAGTTGCACAGTGCAAATTGGAGAAAATCTCATATCAACAGCAAGCGTAGACCCTCAATGTCCGAGCGGTCTATTTTTATTTTCTGTTATTTATTTGCCTCCGGTTTATTCACCGATGAATAGTCGCCCGTTAATCTTCTAAATAAAATAACGAAATCTCATTGCTGAACCGTGATTAAGATTCGCTTTTGTTGCACTTAGTTCACACGCTGCTACTGAAAAATAAGAATGGAGGAATTACATTGATGAAAGCAGTTCGGCGAACCTCTGTATTCGCCGCCTTAATTGCGATCTTCATTCAGCTCTTTATCCCGACCTCAATGGCGATTGCTGCCAGCATGAACAATACTAAGGTGGCAGACTGGCGCAACACCTGGCACCTGCATTTGTTCAATGGACTTCATTGGACAGACGAAGGTATGTGGATGAAGAAAGTGGATGACAAAGTTGCCTTCTGCGTGGAGCACGGCGTTGATCTCGATATGAGCGGTTCCGGTTACAACCCCAGCACTTACTCCGACAGTAAGAAGAATCAACTAGCTAAGATTGCTTACTACGGCTACTACCAAAATCCAACCAATCGCAACTACGCCGTGACCCAGATGATTATTTGGGAAACGCTCGGCGATTCGTTGCTCACAACACCAAACAAGACCTATCAGTCTGAAAAGAAAGCAATCCTTGATAAGGCCGCCGCGCATAATCGCAAGCCGTCGTTCAACAGCAAACAGATCACGCTCGCAGTTGGTGATTCAATCACCTTGACTGACACTAACGGACGGCTCGCGGCTTTCGCTCAGCAAACCGCCAACACCGCGAACCTCAAGATCAACAAGTCTGGCAACAAGCTCACACTGACAGCCACTGCCCAGTCGAAGGAATCCGGCAAGGTGGCTTACGCGATTGCGAAGGCCGCTGACGTTGGTACTTCTTTCGTCTACACGAAAGGCTCACAACAGAAGCTTGTCAACTTCAAGTTGTCCAACAACGGTGAGTTTAGCCTGCCAATCAAGGTCAACTTGAACGGTAACGTGAAAGCCAAGAAGGTTGATGCCGACACCAACAAGGCGCTACCGGGCGCCAAGCTCAAGTTTGAATACAACGGCACTACCAAGGAAGTCACGACCGGTACTGACGGTTATGCCGCTCTGAACGGGATCAAAGCTGGTACCAAGATCAAAATCAGCGAAGTCACCGCCCCGAACGGCTACATCAATAAGGGTGAACTCAAGGAAGTCACCATTGAACCCGGCAAAACCGTAGAAGTTATTCTTGGCAACAAAGAACAGCTTGGTAACGTGACCCTCGCCAAGATTGGGCGTGAGTTCGGTAGCGACATGTTTAATGCCTACTACTCACTTAATGGCGCTGTCTATGGGATCTACACCAGCACCGGTACACGGGTTGGCGCAATCACCACTGACGGTAACGGTAAAGGCACCTTGCAGAATCTCAAGCTCGGTAGCTACTATGCGCTTGAAGAAAAAGCCCCTGCTGGCTATATTCTGAATACGGCTAAGCTGCCGTTTGAATTGAAGTATGCTGGTCAAACTGTCGCGGTCACCACTGCTCACGTCGATACGACTGATCAAGAACAACGCGGCACTGCCACCATCGAAAAAATTGACACCGTTACTGGTAAGCAACCACAAGGCGCTGCCATCCTTAACGGTGCTGTCTACGAACTCCACCGTGCGGCCGATGACAAGCTCGTGAAGTCAGTGACGATTGCCAACAATACCGCGTCCGTTTCCGGTTTGGAACTGGACGATTACTACTGGCAGGAAGTTAAGGCGCCAACTGGCTACATGCTTAATCCACAAAAGTACACCTTTAAGCTGGCTTACGCTGGTCAGAACGTCACGACTGCAACTGCTACGACGACGGTCAAGGAACAAGTCATCACCGGTGACCTCGACTTGCTGAAATACGGGAACTACGACTGGACAACCCAAGGCAAAGGCACTAAGTCGGTTATGCTCAAGGACACGCAGTTCACCGTCACCAGCAAGACCACTGGTAAGGTTGTTCGCACTGCCCTCACCGATGCCCAAGGGTACGTGAAGTTTGTGGATCTGCCTTACGACACCTACACCGTAGCTGAAACCAAGACCCCAACGGGCTACAACGGCATCAAGCCGTTCACGGTCACAGTTGATGGCACCCAGAAGTCCCAACATTATAGCATCGAAAACAAGGTCATTGAAGAAAAGCTGCGGGTAGTTAAGGTCGATACTGAAACCGGTAAGACCGTCCTACGCGCTGGTGCAATCTTCCGTATTAAGAACCTGCAGACCAAGAAGTACGAAGTTCAGCCAACTGCCGACAAGACCGGTACGACTGATAAGTTCGCTACCGACAACTCCGGTGAGTTGATCACCGCCGAAGCACTTGGCTACGGCAAGTACCAGCTCGAAGAAGTTCAAGCTCCAGAAGGCTATGTACTGGCTAAGAAACCAGCCAAGTTCACCATCAACGGCAGCCATAAGGACGGCATCGTGGTCATCAAGTTCGCTGACCTCTCCCAAAAGGGTGTCGCCACCTTGACCAAGACCGGGGCTACCCCGGTCGCCGTCGAAAAGGTTGAAACTGAATACGGTGACCAGTATAAGTACCGCTACGACTACATCGCCCTCGCTGGTGCGAAGTTTGAGTTCAAAGCAGCCGAAGACATTACGACTGCTGACGGCACGGTTCGCGCCCACAAGGGTGACGTGGTTGCTACCGGCACTACTGATGCCCGAGGACAGATTCAAACTCCAGAACTCTACCTCGGCAAGTACACTGCAACCGAAGTATTTGCACCAAACGGGTTCATCATGAACACCGATCCGATTGCTTTTGAACTCAAGTATGCCGGGCAAGAAGTGACGGTGACCTCCACCTCACTTAAAGCCAAGAACGACTTCCAACAGCTCGACATTTCGCTCAACAAGCAGGAAGAAAGCATCACGGGCTGGAAGGACAATCTCCCCGAAATCAAGAACGTCGCCGCCAATGGTCAGGTCTTCGGCTTGTTCACCCAAGGCGAAACCAAGATTGGCGAAACTGTGATTCCGTCTGAATCACTGGTTGCCACCACGACGGTCAAAGATGGTAAGGCTGAATTTGACGCAATCCAGTTGCCAGAAGGCTACTACTACGTCAAGGAACTTGATGCCGGTGAGAAACACGACTTGAATACCACCATGTACGGCTTCCACTTCCACACCACCGACAACGAGAAGATCAAGCACATTGACCTTAACGACGGTAAGGTGATCGACAACAAGCTCCACGAAAACGAACTGGCCTTCAAGAAGATCAATGAAGTTGCCACACTGGTTTCGGGTAAGGGCTACTCCTACGCGATGACCGGCAACGCTGCTGGCGCAGTTTTTGAACTGCTCGACACTGACAAGAAGGTCATTCAGACTATCACTGTCGGCAAGGATTCCACTGGCTCCATCAAGCACCTGCCTGTGGGCACCTTCTATCTCCGTGAATCCAAGCCTTCTGCTACCAGCCTCGTACTGTCTAAGGAAACCCTCAAGCTCGTCTCCACAAAGGATGGCGTGACAATCTTTGATAGCAAGGATAAGCAGATTGGCGAGACCAAAGCTGACGCCAAGGAACCAACTATCACCTTTGAACTGACCAACGATTTGATTAAAGGCACAGGCGAACTGACTAAGACCGACGTTTCCACCGGGAAGAGACTGCCAAACACCGGCATCCATATTCTGGACGAAAACGGCAAGACGGTTGTATCTGGCCACACTGACAAGAACGGGGTCTTCTCCTTTGGCAACCTGCCCGCTGGCAAGTACAGCTTCCAAGAATATGACGCACCAAAAGGCTACGAAATTAGCGAAGCCTTCGTACCATTCGAGATTACTAAGGATGGTGAAATTGTGAAGGCCGTCATGACCGACAAGCAGACACCTAAGCCTGGCCTCCCGCAAACCGGTAACGCGACGTCTGGCTGGCTCATCGTCATCGGTATGGTACTGCTGCTCGGCGTCCTCGCTGCAACGGTTGTAATCGGTGGTGCCAAGAAGAAAGACGGTAAGTAACATGCGCATTTCTTCTATTAACATGTACCCCGATCCCGATGGCGACTTGCTGCTCCAAGGCGACATCGTACTGGATCATGTACTCATCTTGAAAAACGTGAAACTTATCGAAGGTCAGTATCGCTGGTATATCCAGTTCCCACGATACGCTGATGGTCGCACGGTTCACCCAATCTCCAAATCATTTTACGATTATCTACTTCAACAATTAACCGAATACTATCACCAAGCCACAGCCGAGTAGCCCCACTACCCGGCTTTTTGAATACGAAAGGAAGACTACAACATGGAACTCAAATTTGTTGCACCAAACATTGAAAAGACGTTCGGCCACCTGTATTTCGGTTCGCTCAAGCGCGAACTGTCAGAAGGTGATCGCGACAATCGCAAGGTTGTCTCTCGCATTTACGAGTTGTTCTCCGACTTGCAGCGTACCGACAACATCGAGATCACCATTCCAGCGAAGAAAGGTGACAAGGCCGAAAGCATTGAAGTTGATGCGCCAGTCACCATCATCAAACCGCGCATTGCGACCATTGGCTACCGGATTGGTGAACAAGCCTTTGTGCGCTACATCTGCAATGCCGACGATATTGTTCCAGTCAAATAAAAGAAAAGAGGAATCCACATGCGATTAGCAGAAGGCATCGTTATAGATTTAGAAGAAACCTTTGGCGTCTTGAAATTCTCCGGCCAGCGCCGCGAACGCTTCGTGCAAGACGAAGACGGCAACCGTACCGACGACGTGAGGGAACGCACCTATGACTTGAAGTCCATGAAACAAGGAATGATGATCCAAGTTTCAATTCCGGCAGAGGCAGGGGTCAAAGACTTCAAGTACAACCAGATTGTTACTTTGGTGGACCCAGTGATCGACACCGTGGCGAACGCGAACTTCAACCGTGTTGAAACTTCCTGGTACATGAAAGCCAAGGATCTCGTGATTGCCACCGCACCGGTCAAGCCGCAGGAGAAGCCAAACACCAATGACAAGAAATAGCTGCTCATTTCTCCACTCCTCGCGCGCGCCGCCCACTGCGGCGGTTGCTTACCACTAACGAAAGGAGTTGATCACAGATGATGACTTCCACATTGACCGTAGTTGGTCGTGAAGTGTTCATCGACGACTATAACGAAGAAATCGATAACGACTACCGCCTTGACCCAGACGAGATCCTGCAAGACATGGTGGAACTCATGGAAGAAAGCCCTGAATCCTACCAACACCTGCATATCGATAGCGAACAGACCAACGACGGCATGAATAAGCTGTTCTCGTTCACTTCATACGAGGGTGAAGATGGCTTACGGCTCTCGTATCTGGGCGTCAGCGATGAATGAGGATGTGAGATTGATTCAACCACAAAATTTTGAAATCACCGAATTCATCGAAGACTACACCAGACTGGTCAGAACAGATGGTGTTCCCCCAAGCGCCGACTTTTTACAAGAATTGGTCGCTGATGCCGCAGCACAGGCAATGGATGGTCAGTTCATTATCTGGGTTGATGACGACACGATTGATGACGAACCAAAGGAATTCATTTTCAACTTGCTTGAAGACGCCGTTATTTATATGGGTGTTGATTGAATTTCGTATTGCCACAAATGAAAGGAGCTTGAAAATGTCCGCAATGAATATCGACGGATTCTTGGAAGACTACCCCGCGTTAGTTGACCCTGATTTCCATGATCCTAGCCCGGATGCTTTGATCGACATGGTGCTGATGGCTGCCGAACAGGCAATTGCTGGCGAACCGTTTTCCGTTTGGGTAGACGGCGAATGTACCCGCGATCACGAATCCAAAGAATTCAGCTTCAATATCGACACCGAAGACCGACAACCCGCTATCAAATATATTGGCGTCAAGTGACGCCCAAAGGAGAACACTATGAACGATCAAGTAACTCTCGTCAACTTGGACGACTTTCAACTTCACTACGAACGCATTGCTGACTTTGACAACGGTGCATCACCCACTGGTGACGTCATCATCAACTTAATCGACGCAGCTAATCACGCGATTCAAGCTGGCATGAATGCTTGTGACCTGATTTTAGCCAGCGAGCAGTGTGCGAAACCCGAAGCCTACCTTAAAGGCGCGCGCTTTAGTTTCAACGTTTCAAGTAGTCCACTTGGTCTCGTGATTGGCTACGACGGAGTGAACATTGACGAATGAAACTCACGTATCGCGGTACACGGGTCTATCCCCGTCAACGCAACTTACTCTACAACACGGCGATGACGGTTGTGGTTTGCTTGTGGGTAACTGGAGCTGCCATTGCCTATTGGCCGCTGCTAAGACAAATCAACTGGAAATTCTTTAGTTGGCCGGACGTGGTGGCCTTGCCTTGGTCATGGCTGCCGCTGGTTATTAACAGTTTATGCACGGCACTACTCTTTGGCCTTGGTCTGTGGGCTTATCGAACTTGGTTTGCGGATTCCTACAAGCAGATGGAACACCGCCAAAAGCTCGCCCGCATGATCATGGAGAATAAGTGGTACCAAACCGACCAGTCCAACAGCGAGAGTTTCTTCAAAGACTTAGGCTCAACACGTACCAAAGAGAAGATTTCTCACTTCCCAAAGATATACTACCGGCTCAAGGACGGACTGATCCACGTTTCCGTTGAAATCGTCATGTCTTCCTATCAAGACCAGCTCCTACACTTGGAGAAAAAGCTCGAAGCCGGTCTTTACTGTGAGCTGGTCGACAAGATTCTGCACGATTCTTATGTCGAGTACACCTTGCTTTACGACACAATCGGGAAGCGGATCACCATCGCTGACGTGACCTGTGAACATGGCTCCATGCAGCTCATGGAAACCGTGGCTTGGCACTATGACGCGCTGCCGCACATGCTGATTGCTGGTGGTACGGGCGGTGGTAAGACCTACTTTATTTTGACGCTAATTGAAGCGTTGCTGAAAGACGGTGCCCAGCTCACCATTCTTGACCCGAAAAACGCTGACCTAGCCGATCTGGCTGATGTGATGCCAGGGGTCTACTCGAAGAAGGAGGCCATGCTGGGTGCACTTGAAACCTTCTATCAGGACATGATGGCGCGCAACGACAAAATGAAACAAATGGACGGATACAAGACTGGCGAGAACTACGCCTATCTTGGACTACCCGCCCATTTTCTGATTTTTGATGAATATGTCGCCTTTATGGATATGCTTGGCCGTGATGCCATGCAAGTCATGTCCAAGCTCAAACAGATTGTCATGCTTGGCCGTCAAGCTGGCTTCTTTCTCGTGTTGGCCTGCCAACGCCCTGACGCAAAGTATTTGGGCGACGGGATAAGAGATCAGTTCATGTTCCGGGTCGCTCTTGGGCGCATGAGTGAGCTGGGCTATTCCATGATGTTCGGCGAAACCAACAAGGACTTCTTCCAAAAACCAATCAAGGGACGCGGCTATGTTGACACTGGCGGTAGCGTGATCTCTGAATTTTACACACCACTAGTACCGCGCGGCTATGATTTTCTCGCCAAAATTGGCGCCGCAGCCAATACCGTTCCTGCAACACCACTAGATTTAGGAGGTTCTAAATAAACAAGGACGTTACTATCGAAAATCGGGCCCATTTTATAGCCAACTTTCACGAGAATGTTCCCTTCCAATCGAATGAGTACGCTGAAGACCAACTGCAATGGATGGCGGTGCATGCGCATGAATATCCTGACTCTCAGATTTGGATGGACATGCCAGGAGGAATGACTGCTAGTGGCTTTCCAAGGAGATTCTTGTTCAGTGTCTACACTACCGACGGCGGCAATCTAATTATGACTTATACCAACGTCACAGATGAAGGTGAGGAAGACTAATGCTTGAGGTCGCGGGATCGAAAAGCTACACTCGAACCACATTGAAATCTTAAAGTTAATGACTGCGGACAACTATTTGAAGGAATTCCATGTCGCAAAGATTTCTTTAAACGCCCCGACTAAATGCATAGCGTTCCTCACGTTTCTGAAATGCACGTTTTCCTCCCTCCAACACTTCGCAAATTGCGTTTTGCATTGTGGAATTCTCAATAGGTCCTTGGGTGTATTGAAATTGCCGACCATTGGTTGCAGTCGAATCCATAACTTCCTCAGCAAGAGTCACACACTCGCTGTCCCCACCAACTAATACGTTGGCATTATGAGTAACCACGAATAGTTGTCGATGTTGTTTCTGTTGTCTTAGATACGAAACGAGTTCGTCATATATGGCCTTGTTATCAAGTTCGTCTTCAGGCTGATCAATTAAGAATGGTTTGTCAGCTTTATCAAGACTAAGCTGCATCATTAACAGGATGAATGCTTGCTTGCCTTCTGACATCTCCGAAAAATCCTGATCCTTATAGGTGATCTTATAATTGGTTGAAATGAATTCCAGTTCAGAAAACTGTTCTAGCCATGAATACGGAGATATGCCTGCGCGAAATGGAGATTCAGATGATGTGGCCAAATCGCTAAGTCTCAAACATCTTTTCATCATTCCATGAATACTGCTCGAATTGATAGATTCCAATTCACCAATATTTATAAAATCATCTTCAGAGTCAAGGTTTTCCAGCTTTGTTTTAAACGCAACCGAGTGCACCTTAAAACTAGAAGTCACGAGACTCACTAATTTTTGGGGGTCTACGGCAGAAATAATCTCAAATTTTAGATTACCATCCTCGGTTTGATAGATATTTTTTGTGAATAGAGCTTCACTAAAAGTTAGCTCATCCAGTATCTGATCCAGTAATTCATCCCTTGAGATTTTGAGCTTTTTAAGAGCTGCAATCGCAGCAGTCGTATCTTCAAGTATTTGCTTCTGCTCAGTAAGAATTTTTTGAAATCTCTGTAGTTCGGGAGACCGCTTCTGCTGGTCCTGGTACTGCTTGTATAATTCAGTAGCAAGCAGTGCTTTAATCTCTTTATTTTTTCCTGCAACAAAATGTTTCTTAGTTTGAATAAGTGAATTAATTTTCTCTTCTAATGCAGAATTCAAGGCACTCACCTGATCAGAAAAGTCATTTATAATATCTTTGACAACCTGTCGGGTATATTGCCGCGCTTGCGGGTTCAGTTGAACCATTTCTCCTTCATTGAGTTGCGTTAACTCTTTGATGTCATCTTGAGCCTCTTTCGCTGCTGTCTGAAGTGTATGTCCCTGTTCAAGCATCTGGTCTACCGCGTGTTGATCAACAACATTGGACTGTTCTTGAAGCTTTTGTACACTCTGGTTTAACGCAGCAATATTACTTGTAATTGTTTGAGTATCCTGCTGAGAACCCAGCTTTGTCTCAAAATCGCTGATTTTCTGATTTAGTAATTTGAGTTGGCTAACATCCTTAACAATCAAATCATGCTTTTGTCGACGATAATTGGCATTCTCATCCTTGATGGTATCGATATCGGTCAAAGCCGATAGTGTGTTTTCAATAAAGTTATTACGAGCTTGTGCATCCCGGGCTATTTCTTGCAATCCATCTTGATAAATGAACCTAATATGTCCTGCGGCGCTTGATGTACTACCATCCGCGTATTCTAGCACACACTTGTCACTCAATTGATTGATAAGTTCATCATAACCCGAATTGTTACTCTTAAAATGTTCCACGCCACTTGCAAGTTTGCTAATTACTGAAAGCAGCACTGACTTGCCGCTCGATCGACCACCGATGATAGTATTCAGATTTTCCGAGAATTCCAGCTTATTGGTTCCAAATGACGAATTGTTGAGTTGGAGAGATTTAATGACTTTCGATTTTACAGGGGGTTCAGGTTTATTAGCTTGAATTCTTACACGCAAATCTGGTTCATACGTAATTTGCTTCAACCCTTCAAAAGTTTGTTCAGCCTTAATCCAAGTGAAAGAAGACGGTGGAAAATCGTGTAACTGCTCATATCGGTGAGCATCGCATCCGGTAATCGCTGGGAAGACTTTACCGAAGCAATTGCCGTCTGATAACAAATACTCCCGATCTCTTTCTCCCTGGACGGTTTTCGCTTGAATGATGTTAACCGATCCTTGAATAAATTCTTTGCCATTCATTGATCCGTTGCCATCTCTTAGATTAGGGCCATCGCCACTATTCGGGAGCATGACTAAAACTGACTCTGCATAGTTATTGCCAAATGTATCCCGGAGCGCCTCTAAAACGCCAGAGGTCGTGGGCATATAATCGACTCGATTGTCATGAACGATTGTGTCAATATCATCAACGTAGTTGAGTTTCTTCCCCGTTGCCGTAGGAGCCTTTAACGCACGGAGAAACTTATTTAGCTTTTTTTCCTCAATTTCTGGGCTAAAAATCAAATGTACATTAACGAAACTGGTCGTCTTACCATTTTCAATCTGCTTTTTTGAAGGCAAATCTGTTACTCGGATCTCGACATTCGGGAATAAAACGATGTTTGAATTAAGTCCCCAGGAATTACGATGCTTTCGTAGCCTAAAAAAATTGCTGGCTGAAAAATAGTCGGTGATTCCAAGAACATCAGCACCATACTCATTAAGTTCCCGACAGTACCGTTTCCAAACTGCCTCTTTGTCTGTTTTTAGATTCTCATCATCAACAAAATTATCTTGCATATGGGTCTCAGGGGTGTGGAGATGCATATCCCAACGAGACCAACTAGACATTTTTTCCATTTGTACTCCCCCAAAATCACTCACTGGTTTTCATCAAAACGCATATACATCATTGCAACTAAAGTGCATCGTAATGTTAAGTCCATATTATATTGCTCATTATACCGCACATTTCTGCCCCAGACACTCACAAGAAATGATATTAGTCTTGGCTCAGGAGCGTTCTTTCGCATGAACAATCAAGAATCTGTATGCGACCTCCTTGCCGCACTCGCGCGGCGGGCAACGCGAAAGCCGCAAGCGTGAGCGGCAGCGGTCGGCGCCAGCCGACCGCTTACCCCCAGTACTCTAACAGGGGGGTATTAAATACAACGTCTGTGCCTGAACACGGGGTAGAAAGGTGGATATGACGGCATTCATACGAAAATTAGCAAATTGTGGATGGCACCGCCAATCCACAATTTTTATTTATCAAGAAAGGAGTGAGCCATTCGGACATGGAAGAATGGACAGACGCGGTTAGATCCCGCCGAAAAAAACTGGGACTGACCCAAGTACAGGTTGCCCGCCGGTTAGGCGTTACCTCGCATCATTTTAGCCAAATTGAAAGTGGCCGGACTAGCCCTAGCGCATCGCTGCAAATGGAAATCGACCGGCTGCTCAAGAACTGGAACGATGAACCAGAACTAACGCTAATGTTTGACTACATGCGTGTACGGTTCCCGACACATGACGCCAAGACTGTGATCACCAAGATTCTCGGTCTGACCCCGGAACACCTGATATTTGAGGAACATGGCTTCTACGGCTATTCGGCTATGTATATCTTCTCCAACATTCAGGTCATGGTGGCACCGGTCGGCTCCAACCTCGGCACATTGGTTGAGATGAAAGGCCAAGGGTGCCGCGAGTTTGAGGGGATTCTGCTTAGCCACGGTGAGAACTGGTACGACTACTTCTTACGGGTCGATGAAGCTGGTGGCATTTTCAAACGAGTTGATATTGCGATTAACGACATGGTTGGCCTGCTGAATATCCCCGAACTGGTCGATAAGTGTCTGAACAACGAGTGCATCTCCGTCATGCGATCGTTCCAAGGGCTGCAATCAGGAAAGCTCGTGGATCTCGACGAGGTTGGCCGAGGCAATACGCTGTACGTCGGCACGATGAAAAGCGACGTGTATTTCTGCATCTACGAAAAGGCTGCTGAACAAGCGGCCAAGCGCGGCATCTCGATTGCCGATACCCCAATCATCAACCGATTTGAGATTCGTTTGAAAAACGAGCGGGCAATTAAGGCGATTGAGAACATGCTGATAACCCGTGACGCTGAAAAGGTTACGTTTGATATCATCACCCGCTATATGCGCTTCGTGGATGAAGTCCCGGACAAAAGCCGCTTGAAGTGGCCGGTCAACGAACGTTGGGCATACTTCCTTGGCAAAGAACGCCAGCCGATTCGCTTAACCACCGATCCCCAGCCCTTTGACCTGAACAAGACCAAGGCGTGGCTCCAAAAGCAAGTCATGCCAACGCTCAAAGTCATCAAAGAAATCGACAACTACTTTGGCACCACTGACTTGCAGCTCATGATCAAGGACGCCGAGCTGACCGACAAACACCTCAAGCTGATTGAACAACAGACTGTTGGTAGCGAAGAGCTAGGAGGTGACATGTTTGGTCAATGACGTGCTGGCTTCCCACCCGCTGCGCGGTAAAGCATTCAAGGACTGTGTGCTGAACGTTTACGTCTACGAGGCCGCGCTAGTCGGCGTGGTCGAACACAAACAGTACCGGCGCATTTGTGACATGAACAGTTTTGCCTTCACAGCACAAGACTACATCGCTTGGCGGCACCAGCAACAAGAACACCCGGCGGCATTGATTGGCCGCGATGGGCGCGCCTTGAACTACGGCGAGCTGCGCCGACTGCTTTATCAAACTGCCGAAGAATCAGGCTGGCCGGTCTTCGCTGCACCAGTGGAAGACCTGTTTTTCGATTAACAAACTTGGTCGCGATTGACCGCGCCAAAACAATCGCAATTCAAAAAGGAGTGATGGTCACAAATTCAACTAAAGGAGTATCAACGCAATCGAACTAGACGTCATCTACAATCGCGATTGTCTGGAAGGTATGGCGGACTTACCGACAGCCTCTATCGACATGATCCTGTGTGACTTGCCGTATGGCACCACAGCAAACGCTTGGGACAAGGTGATTCCGTTTTCCCACCTCTGGGGTCAATACGAACGGCTCATCAAACCTCAAGGCGCGATCGTGCTAACCGCAACTGAACGTTTCTCTGCGGACTCAGTGCAATCAAATCCAGCCTTGTATCGCTACAAGTGGGTCTGGATCAAGAATACAGTCACCAACTTCGTCAACGCCAAGAACCGTCCGCTATCCCGGTTCGAGGAGATTCTCGTCTTCTCAAAAGCGGGCACGGCCAATTTTGGCAACTCTCCTGATACAAAAGGTATGAATTACTTCCCCCAAGGACTGCTCCCCTATAACAAAACCGTCAACTTGCGTAAGTACGAGAACTCAAATCAGTTACACCCGCGGAATGCGCCCGACACGTACACGCAAGAGTGGACTAACTACCCGTCTGACGTACTCAACTACAAGTCTGATCGCACCGGCTGGCACCCGACACAAAAGCCCGTCTATCTTTTTGCCTACCTCATCAAGACTTACACCCAGCCCGGCGAAATCGTTCTGGATAATTGTATGGGGTCTGGCACCACCGCGATTGCCACAATAGACACTGACCGCCATTTCATCGGCTATGAAATTAGCGAAGAATACTGGCGGCGCGCCCTTGACCGCATCAAGCACCACCACGCAACCCAAACTGAACTATTCTGATTCGTCACTCATGAGCCGGTCGCCGCTGACCGCGCCAAAACAGCGGTAATCTCGAAGGGAGCCCCGGTCACAAAACTAAAAATCAAAGGATGATTATTATGAATTTCGGACAAAACTTGTTTAACTGGTTCACCTCCAACGCCCAGAGCTTGGTGCTGATGGCGATTGCCATTATCGGTGTTTACCTTGGCTTCAAGCGAGAATTCTCTAAGCTCATCGGTTTTCTGGTCATTGCGATTATCGCCGTGGGGCTGGTGTTCAACACTGCTGGGGTCAAGGACGTACTGTTGAATCTGTTCAACCGCGTCATGGGAGCCTAGCCGATGGACGACATCAAAGTCTTTATTGCCAATCTTGGCAAGTATAACGAGGGCGAGATTGTCGGCGCATGGTTCACGCCACCAATCAACAACGAAGAACTCGCAGAAAAATTAGGACTGAATGACCAGTACGAAGAATACATGGTTCAGGACTACGAAGGCCCCGTTGTCTTTAGTGAGTATTCAACGATTGGCGAGATCAACGAAGCTGCCGCAGCCGTCGAAGCGTTGAAAGGCACCGAGATTTACCCAGCTATCAAAGAGCTTATTGGCGAATGGTACGACAACGTGATCGAACTCGCCGCACACAAGGATGACATTGCCTGTTATCACGTTGCGAACATGGCTGAGTTGGCCGAAGAACTGGCTGACGAAGGCTGGTTCGGCGACATTCCGCCACAAGTCGAAAACTATATCGACTATGCCAAGGTCGGACGTGACCTCGAAATTGAAGGAGGTTTCGTTGAAACACCTTACGGCATCTACCAATTATTAGACTAACTCTCTGGGCTGGCGCTACAAAAGGCGTCAGCCTTTTTATCTCACTACGAAAGGAGATCACATGAAGAAAGTCAGATCCTACACCAGCATCTGGTCAGTGGAAAAGGTGCTGTATGCCATCAATGACCTGCAACTACCGTTCCCAATTACTTTTACGCAAATGACGTGGTTCATCGTCAGTCTGTTTGCGGTCATGCTGCTGGGCGACTTGCCGCCTCTGTCATTTATTGACGGCGCATTTCTCAAGTATGTTGGTATTCCTGCCGGGCTAACGTGGTTCATGAGCCAGAAGACCTTCGACAACAAGAAGCCAGTGGGATTCTTGCGGTCGGTGATCAACTACGTCATTACCCCGAAGCTCACCTATGCTGGTAAACCCGTGAAGTCGCAAAAAGAGAAACAAGACACAGCGGTGACCTACGTTTGGAGGTACCACAATGAAATTTCCGATTAAGTATATCGAAGACAATCTCGTCTGGAACACTGACGGCGAGTGCTACGCGTATTTTGAACTAGTCCCTTACAATTACAGTTTTCTGTCACCCGAACAGAAGCAACAAGTCCATGAGAACTTTCGTCAGTTGATCTCCCAAAATCGTGACGGCAAGCTCCATTTATTGCAACTCGCCACCGAAGCCAGTGTCCGAGACACTCTTGACCGCTCGAAGAAGTTGGTCAAAGGAACGCTCAAAGACATCGCCTTCCAGCACATCGACGGCCAAGCGGAAGCATTGACCGAAAACGTCGGGGATAACCAAGTGGACTACCGCTTCTTCATCGGTTTTAAGCTGTTGCTGAACGACGCTGAGGTTACCGCCAAGTCCATCTTCAAGGATATGTCCTTGGGTATTCGGGACTTCTTCGCCGAGTTCAACACAACGTTTGCTGGTGACTTCTTCACCATGAACAATGCGGAGGTGGAACGTTACGCCAAGTCCGCTAAGTTCCTTGCCGAAAAAATTGGTCGCCGGTTCAAAGTTCGTCCGCTCGATAAGAACGACTTCGGCTACTTGTTGGAGCACTTATACGGCATGACGGGGCAAGATTACGACGACTATGAGTACCACTTACCCCGCAAGAAGTCTAAGCGCGAAACGATTATCAAACGCTATGATTTGATCAAGCCAACCCGCTCACTGATTGAGCAGCACCAACGCTCAATCACGATTACCCACGGTCTGGATAGCAGTTACGTGACGTACCTGACGCTTTCCGACATCGTGGGTGAACTCGAATTTCCCGGCAGCGAGATCTTCTACTTCCAGCAAAGTCAGTTTGACTTTCCAATCGACACTAGCTTGAACGTTGAGATCGTGACAAACAAGAAGGCATTGACTAAGGTGCGTAACAAAAAGAAGGAGTTGAAAGACCTCGACGAACATGCTTATCAGTCCGGCAACGAGACCACACGCGGCGTCAGCAACGCTTTAGATTCGGTCGATGAACTTGAAAGCAATCTTGATCAGACCAAAGACGCGATGTACAAAATCAGCTACGTCATTCGCGTGGCCGGGCGATCCGAGGACGAAATGAAGCGCCGCGCCGATCAGCTACTCGACTTCTACGACAGCCTTAACATCAAACTTGTGCGACCATTCGGCGACATGCTGGGGCTACACAGTGAGTTTATCCCTGCCTCGAAGCGCTACATCAACGATTATATCCAATATGTGACCAGCGACTTCATCGCCTCACTGGGCTTTGGCGCGACGCAATCGCTCGGCGAAAAGGAAGGTATCTACATTGGCTACAACGTGGACACTGGACGAAACGTCTACTTGCAACCAGATATTGCCGCGCAAGGTATCAAGGGGACTGTCACCAATGCCTTATCCGCCGCTTTTCTTGGTAGCTTGGGTGGTGGGAAGTCCTTCTCTAACAATTTGCTTGTCTACTACGCCGTCCTTTACGGAGCGCAGGCACTGATTCTTGACCCGAAGTCGGAACGTACCGGCTGGGCAAAGAACCTCGACTTTATGGAAGATCAAATCAACATCGTCAATCTGACCAGTGAGGAACAAAACCGTGGACTGCTTGATCCTTATATCATCTTGTCTAACTTGAAGGATTCTGAATCGCTAGCCGTTGATACGCTGACCTTCCTCACTGGCATCTCAAGCCGTGATGCCGACCGCTTCCCGACGCTACGCAAGGCAATCCGGGCAGTAACACAGGCGCCCGAACCGGGACTGTTGAAAGTCATTGACGAACTCCGCCGCGAAGACACGCCTATTGCGCGCAACATTGCCGATCATATCGAATCCTTCACGGATTACGACTTTGCGGCATTGCTGTTCTCTGACGGGACGGCACGGCGGACAATCGCCCTTGACCGCAAGATCAACATCGTGCAGATTGCAGACTTGGTGCTTCCAGACGCTGATAAGACGCAGGAAGAATACATCACTGCGGAAATGCTGTCCGTTGCCATGCTCATGATCATCAGTACGTTCGCAATCGATTTCATTCACCAAGACCGCGCTCAATTCAAGATCGTGGACTTGGACGAAGCCTGGGCTTTCTTGAACGTGGCGCAGGGTAAGGCGTTGTCCATGAAATTGATTCGTGAAGGTCGTTCGATGAATGCCGGGGTCTACCTCGTCACTCAAAATGCGGACGACTTACTCGACGAAAAGATGAAAAACAATATCGCCCAGAAGTTTGCTTTCCGTAGTACCGACATCACGGAAATCAAGAACACGCTGAACTTCTTTGGCCTTGATGCCGAAGACGAAGGCAATCAGAATCGGCTCCGGTCGCTCGATAATGGGGAGTGCTTGTTCCAAGACATCTGGGGGCACGTCGGCGTGCTGCACTTCGACTATATCTTTGAACACCTACACCACGCCTTTGACACTCGGCCACCGAAACCCGTGGAGGTGATCGCTGATGACGAAAGCTAACCGTCGGCGGCTACTGCTGTTCCTCGGTGTTGTCGCGGCATTCATGTTAGTGCTAATGCTCGCTGGCGGTCAACCGGTACACGCTGCGGGATTGGTTGACGATCAGTCTGGCGGCTCTAACGAGTATTCCAAGTACCCGTTGTCGCACTACCAGCTCGACTACTTCGTCGATACGAGTTGGGACTGGCTCCCGTGGAACTGGGGCGATGGCATCGGTAAGTCTGTGAGCTATGGCCTGTATGCCATCACCAACTTCTTGTGGACACTCTCGGTCTACCTGTCAAACGCTGCGGGTTATCTGATTCAGCAAGCCTACTCGCTGGACTTCATCAAAGATACGTCTGACGCGATTGGGAAGAACATGCAGCTCTTGGCTGGAGTGTCAAAGGACGGCTTCACTACTGACGGCTTTTACCCCGGCTTACTCCTCATGATTACGCTGGTAGTCGGCATCTATGTCGCCTACACCGGTATCATCAAACGCGAGACCTCCAAAGCCATCTCGGCAATCGTCAACTTTGTGGTGATCTTCATCACGTCAGCCAGCTTCATCGCCTACGCCCCGGACTACGTGAGCAAAATCAATGAGTTCAGTTCAGACATCAGCACCAGCGCGCTCAACACTGGCTCCAAGATGATTATGGGCACTGATACAGCCACCGATAAATCAGGCGTCGACGCGATCCGTGACACTCTGTTTGAAATTCAGGTGAAGCAGCCGTGGACACTTTTGCAGTTTGGCGACAGCGACGCTGATACCGTTGGCAAGGATCGCGTAAACACGTTAATGAAAACCGACCCGTTTGGCGACAAAGGCAAAACCCGTACCGACGTGGTCAAGGCTGAAATTGAAGACAACGATAACGAGAATCTCTCGCCAACTATGACGATCAATCGCCTTGGTACCACGACCTTTGTTGTCCTGTTCAACATGGCGATCACCTTGTTTGTCTTCTTCCTGACGGCAATGATGCTGTTCAGCCAGATACTCTTTATCATCTATGCGACGTTCTTACCGGTGTCGTTCTTACTCGCTATGCTGCCGTCCTTTAACGGATTGATGAAGCAGAACATTATGAAGCTTTTTAACACCATCATGACACGAGTTGGCGTGACGCTGGTGATCACGATGGCGTTCTCGCTCTCGGCAATGGTCTACGGATTATCGGCCACCTCACCGTTCTTCCTCGTGGCCTTCCTGCAAGTTACCATCTTCGCCGGTATCTGGATGAAGCTCGGCGACCTGATGGGCATGATGCAGCTACACAGCTCTGACGCCCAGCAAGGCGCACAACGCTTCTCGCGTCGTGGGAACCGCATGCTACGACAGTTCGTCGGTAGTGCCATGGGTGGCGCAATGGCCGGACGCTTCCTGTCGCGGGGCTATGGCAAGGGGCGTGGAACACCACAGCTCCCGACAGGAACGCAACGCGAACAGACTGCGGACGCTACCAAACCGCAACAACCCAAGAAGCCACGCAGCCAACGACTGGGTGAGAAACTTGCCGATGTATCTGATGTCGGCAACAAGCTCAAGGACAAGACTGAACGTGGCCTTGATCAGGTGAAGGACGCACCAACCAACGTTTTATATGGTCTGCATCGTGGTAAGCAACTGACTAAGGAGGCCGCCGAAACTGCGAAGGACAGCTTCAAGGGGCGGCGTGAGGCCAATCAGCAGGAACGCGACAAACAGCTTGAGCAGCGGCGTAAGCAAATGCAAGAACGCAAGCTCGCGATCAAGCCTAAAGCTGATCCTGAAAAGCCAAAACCAACGGCTACCAAGCCGCCGGTTGAACCAACTCGTAAGCCAACAACTGCCACCCCTCCCAAGCCAAAGCCCGAACAAGCTGATACCAGTGGGCAACCTAAGCGTGCTGCCACGAAGCCAACATCACCTCGGCCTCCACGTCCAGCCACGAAGCCGCAAGCAGAACCCACCATCACACCACACCAAGAACTCACTCCGTCAACGGATAGACCCAAGAAGCCACTGACCCTCGTTTCCGAAAAGCCAGCCAAGCCACGCAACCCAAAGCCACAGCGGATCAAAAAGGCTAAGGGGCATAAGAAGCGATGAAACTCTGGCGCTGGTTAGCGCTTGCCGCACTCCCAATACTGTTGATTGGCGTTCTGTTTTTTGCAGTCATCGCCTCTGATGATGACGAAGACCAGCCCGCCTCTGCGATCACAGCCGACGCGATGAACTTATCCGCTGAAGTCTATAAGCATAAGCTGACAGTCGAAAAGTATTGCAAGGAGTTCGGTATCCCCGACCAGGTGATGGTGATACTCGCCATCATGCAGGTTGAATCAGGTGGTAAGGGTGGCGACGTGATGCAAGCTAGTGAATCGCTGGGACTACCAGTCAATACACTAGATACCGAAGCGTCCATCAAGCAAGGCGTGAAGTATTTCGCGTCGCTACTGAAAAGCATGAAGGCTGCGGGCGTAGATCTCAACACTGCGATTCAAAGCTATAACTACGGTGGCGGCTTTATTGATTACGTTGCGAAGCACGGCAAAAAGTACACGCTGGAACTGGCAACCGCGTTTGCCAAAGAGAAGTCTGGGGGTAAGAAAGTCACCTACACCAACGCAGTAGCCAAAGACGGTTGGCGTTATGCCTACGGGAACATGTACTACGTGTCGGTCATCTCGCAATACCTTGTCACAGGTGGTGCGAAGTTCGACGACAAAACGGTGCAAGCCATCATGGACGAAGCGCTCAAATATCAAGGCACTCGTTATGTGTTCGGCGGCTCAACGCCAACAACGGGCTTCGACTGTTCCGGGCTAACCAGTTGGTGTTACAGCAAAGCCGGGATCAAACTCCCCCGCACCGCACAAGCACAATACGACGCCACGGCACACCTGAACATCAAAGCCGCCAAACCCGGCGACTTAGTGTTCTTCCACTCAACCTATGACACTGCCGACTACGTGACCCACGTTGGTATCTATGTCGGCGGCATGAAAATGTACAATGCGGGCGACCCGCTTGGCTATGCCGACCTGAACTCAAGTTACTGGCAAGCCCACCTGATCGGCGCCGGGCGTGTGAAGAAGTAGGTGAAGACAATGGATCAAAACGGTATCGGTTATTTTGACTGGATGGATCTCATCACTAACACCTACGACGACGCACTGCAAAAGGCGCACGTCGATCTCAAATTTGGTGACAATCGCGCACTACGCAACAAGGAACTCGACTTTGCGTCAAGCGAATGGGAACGCATCAAGTTCTTCAAACAACGCCTGCCCAACACCGACGACCTCTGCCACGTCCTCTACCGCTTTGTTGACCGAATGCCAGAGATGGAGTATGGGCACCGGCGCGAGTATCGCCTCGCTGTCGCGCATGAAGTGGCCGTTGATCGATAGCTCAAGGGCAAGGTGTTTGCACCAGAAGACCGTAAGTATATCCTCGACCGCGAACGCTACTTGGCCGAAGAATACTTCAACAACGACCGTGAACTCGGTCAGTATATCGAAACCGACTATGAGGGCTACAAGCGAATCTCACTACAACGCCTGTTCGTGCGTTTTCTCGATATTTACGATGACTTTTACCGCTGCTATGAAAAAAGAAAGGACAAGGTGAACAAACCTTGAATAAAAATCAAAAGAAAGGCTGGTTCAAGAAACAGCCAGCCGTCCCAAAGCCGCCTAAGATCAGACATCGCGGCTTGCGTCGTCCGGTCACGCTGCTTTGCTGGGCGGTATTGATCGGTAGCACCAGCTTCGGCGTCTACAAGAACATGACCGCTATCGACACCCACACGGTGCATGAAGTCCAAGTGATCAAGACCAAGGTGATCGACACGCACGCCTTGGCGACATTCACTACCGACTTCGCTAAGCTCTACTACTCGTGGCAGCCGAGCCACGAAGCCCTCGATCAGCGGCAGAAAGCCTTGCAGCCGTATCTTGTGGAACAACTGCAATCGCTGAACGCGGATACGGTGCGGAGCGATATTTCCACCACAGCCACAGTGAGTGAGGTCAAGGTCTGGGACGTGAGCAAGACAGCCAAAGACACGTTCCGCGTACTATTTACGGTGAAGCAAGACCTCACCAAGGGCAAAGACAAGAAGTCAGTGACCAGCACCTACACCATCAACGTCATGCAAAATGACAACGGCGATATGGTGGTCACCAAGAACCCAACCGTCGCTGCGGAACCAGCAACAGCTCGAATCAAGTTACCAGACACCCAATCTGATAACACGGTAGCTAGCAGCACTGCCGATGACGTAACTAAGTTTCTCAAGACGTTCTTCGCCTTGTACCCGAAAAGCGATCGCAATGAACTCAAATATTATGTCAAAAACGGCACGCGACCAATCGAACGCAACCTTAAGTTCGTGGAACTTCTAGATCCAGTCTTTAAGAAGACTAAGAACAGCCTGACCGTCACCTTATCAGTGAAGTATCTCGACACTGACAATGATATGAGCCAAGTCTCGCAATACACCCTGACCCTATCCAAGCAAAGCAACAATTGGTTTATCACTGACGGTATCTGACAAAAGACCCGACACGGCCTCCACGCAAGCATGCGCATGGGTCGTGCCGGGTCTTGTCGTTATTCTGCTTGCGTAGCAGTGTCACGGGCGCGGACTTTACGGGGTCTAGAATTTTTGGTGTTGGTAGTAATCAACACTGGAGATGCTAGACCCTTTTTAGATGACGAATTGTCAACTCAAGTGCAACTTTTTACCCATGAAGACTTCTGATGGCGTCTTCCAGCCTAAGACCTTGCGTGGTCGATTATTCAGTTGTTCAATGTAAGTCTCAATTTCCTGGTCGCTCTGAAGGTCTAGGTCTGTGTTCTTGGGAAAGTATTCTCTAATCAGTCCGTTGGTGTTTTCGTTAGTTCCTCGTTGTTGAGGCGCGTGTGGGTCAGGAAAGAAGACCTTTGTATTCAGACGTTCTGCCAGCTCCCTGTACCGGGCAAACTCCCTTCCACGGTCAGGAGTCACTGTTCTTACTCGGTTAGCTGGTAAGGCACCAAGCAGCTCAATCATGACGTCTCTAACAGTGTCAGCTTTTGCGTTGGCCGTTCGCTTCGAAAGCAGATAGCGTGATTTACGGTCAACTAATGTTACTAATGCAGAGTGTCCTGTTTTACCGCGTACTGTATCGCCTTCCCAGTGACCAAACCAGCTGCGATTTTCTGCCGACCGGGGTCGGTCGTGAATTGATGGCACGTCATTGAAGCGCCCCCGGCGTTCATTTATGGTGCCTTTGATTTTGCGCGTCTTGCCTCGGTGTCGAAGCAGCCTTGGTAGCCCGCGAGCACCATGGCTCTTCAATGGAACGCCGAGATTATCTAGGTAGATACCTCTGTAGATAGTCGAATAGCTGATGCGAATAGGACTGCCTTCTAGTGACAAGCGACCGGCAATCTGCTCAGGCGACCAATGTAGCACCGTGATATATCGAATGACAGCGTCACGAGTCCCCGGTCGATCGAGGATCCGAGGACGCCTGCTAGCCAAGCGAACCCGCCGGTAGCGGTCCTGAGCGGTGGCTGCCGAATAGCTCCGCCAGCCGCCGTTACGTGCAATTTCACGGCTGACTGTACTCTTGGAACGACCTATCTCTTTGGCGATGGCATCAAGAGTTTTGCCTGTAGAGATACCAAGCAGTATCGATTCACGGTCTTTTAAGGTAAGATGGGTGTACGGACTCATAGTCGAGTTCTCCTTGTAGTTGGTCTTGTGGTGATTCCATTTTACAAGGACTCAGGCTATGAGTCTTTTCTATTTGACTAATTTGTTGCACTTGAATTGTAAATCCGTCGTCTCAAAATCACGGCCAGAAATCAGGGCAACAAGATCTGCATGTTTTCCTCGACCAAAATGGCTGCCCAAAATCACATGGAAAATATCGCCAAAGGCCGGTTGATAAAGGGTCGTGTTTTCACTCACGATCCAGGCAATCTTCTGCATTGCCGCCGATTGTGCAAATTTTGGATCAGACTCTTGAATACCAGACAACGCCGACGCGTCAGCTTGCAGATTGGTGAAATATTCAACCATTTTTCGTTGAATATTGCCTTGATGCAGAGTGTCCGCTGACATCTTAGACATGATGAAGTCCGCAGTGGATAGTCGGGTCCCCTGTGAATTAATCCGGTTAAAGATTTCAGTCACCTGATCAATCGTCAGCGCATCTGACAGGCTGATATTGCCGACGCCGTATGACGTAATGCGCTTCAAATCATCGATTGCGCGCGCCACTTCGTCTGGTGGGCAGTCATTGGCCTGGGAATAGGCGGTAATGAAATTGAAGCTTGAGAAGTCGTCCGCAAAAACTTCCGCGATATCACTGATCCAGCGTTTGTCCTTCTGGAGCAAAGCATTAGCCGTTTGAAATTCCCTGGTCAAAGGATTAAAAGCAATACTAATCCGCCGCCGCTTAAATCTTCGGTCGATAATCTTCTGCCCCGACAATGCGGTGGCTAATGCTGTGAGACGCTGCTGCCCATCGATCACGATCTTCTTTCCAACAGAGATTGACCCATCTTTAAGCCGAATACTGGGGTTATTCCAAGTGATAATGTAGCCAATCGGAAAACCATTAAACAACGAATCGATTAGATCCCGAACTTTGGTCGAGGGCCACACAAATGGCCGTTGCAGTTCCGGCAGCCCAATCTCCCCAGAGTTAATCCACCCCAATAATGTACCAATCTGACTATTCTGTACGTCGTATTTCGAATCTGCCACGGCTGATTGCCTCCCTTATACGTCTACGCTACTGCTGCACACCCAATGCCTTCATCACCGCATCCTCAATCGTGTTGTAGAACTTCAGCGAGAAAGCCGCAATCAAATCTCCCGGCACCGTACCCAATTCACTCGTGGCACTGGATGGAATCAAGACCGCCTTCGCCCCGCTATCCAGGGCCACCTGTAGCCGATCTGCCAGACTATCCATCTTTTTGATAGTCCCGCCAATGGAGAAATCCCCCAGGATGGCTAATCCGCCGATGACCGGCTTGCCCACCGAAATAGAAACCAGGGCTACATAAGTCGCCAACGACAATTCCGTCGCCATGGCGCCATTATTCAGGTTAGTCGCGTTGACGATATAGTCATGCTGCGCCGGCGCAATATTCTGACTAACCTGGGAAAAATTGGCCTTGAGGTAATTGAACGCCGTATCCATTTCTTCCTTCGCCAACCGATTGGACTGAATCCCGGTCCAGCTCGTCTTGCCGTTGCCAGCCGTCATCTGTGATTCCAATTTTATCAGACTCAACCGCTCATCCGCATCATAAGCAACGGTGTAAACTTGGCCAGGCTTCCCCTCATTCTCAGGAATCAAGCCTGTCGAACCCTGCTCTGGCACTGGTACGAAATGTTCGTCGTAAGTCTCCTTGTCGATGTAAGAAAAGTTCACATCGTAGAACTCCATGCCGCCAATTTTCTTCAGCTGCTCTTTCACCCGCCGGCGCATCTCCATGGCAAACGTCAGAATCTGGGCAACGTCCTCCTTCGTAAATTTACCGTCAGGGTACAGCAACTTCACCATTCCGGACACCGTCTTACGCACCGCAATGGTGTCCCGCTGGTTCAACTGATTGCCCAGGGTGAAGTACTTGTCGAACGCATCACCGTAAGAAATTTTTCGCAGCGCCCGCATGACTTCCGCGAAGTAATCCGTGATCAGGCCATACCCATTCGTGAAGAAATTCGGCCGATACTTCGGAATCTCCCAGCCAGGCAAGTAATTGTGGATCCGGTCCAAAAAAGCCGTGTCGTTAGCCATGACAGCGGGAAACGGATCAAACAGATTGGACGTCCGCATGACCACGTCCACCGGCTGATTGATATTCCCAACAAAGACCATCCCGGCCGACGCCTGGATTTCGTCCCGGCCCCGAGCAAAGGAGCCAGAGGCCATGTAGTCCTTCATGATCTGCACGCCATCGTTGTCCTTGAACTTGATGCCGGCCACTTCGTCAAAGGCCACGACGTCCCACATGCCGACTAGCCCCACTTCATGCCGCGCCATATTGAAGAACAGGTTGGCCACTGTCGTCTGACCACCAGAAACCAGAATCGAATTGGGCGATAATTCTTTGTAGACGTGGGACTTCCCAGTACCCCGGGGCCCGAGCTCCACGAAGTTATAGTTATTCTCGACAAACGGGATCAGCCGCGATACCATGAGCCATTTCACCCGATCGTCAAATTGTGTCGGCTCCATGCCAATTGTCCGCAGTAATAAGTCAATCCACTCGTCGGTCGTGAATTTCTCCCGGGCATCATAAACTTCCTGCATGTTCACAGACGGCACCTGAACCGGGGTCAGCTGATCAATGAGAAAATGGTCATCGCTGGTATGGTCGTACTGCACCCGTACGATGGACCAAATGCCGCCCACCAACAGCCGCTCATAGTCCTGGACGTAGCGCTCATCCACCGGTACACCGGTGATCCCCAAGTTGCCAAACGCCGCCTCGTATCGGTCCTTATCCGAGTTCAAAGTCACGGTGATCTTGTCGATGACCGTATACGCTCCCTCTTCCCGAATCCGAGACTTCACCTTTTCCGCCTCGTCTGGCCGCACGTAGTTATTAGCCAGCGTCTTCTTGACGTTTTCCACGCCCCGTTCAATGATCACCGGATCCGAGCTGTTGGCATACTGCCCCAGCAGGAACTCCAGCACGTAGGTAGGGACGTTTGCCCCCTCCTTGATCTTTTGCGTCAGATCCTTGCGCACGAAGCGCCCGGGGAAAAAGGCCTCCAGCTTGTCCAGCAAGTCTGTCTGCACGTTCTCTGCCGCTTGCTCCTGAGCAATGGCTTCCGCTGGCACCGCCACGTCGCCGTCACTCTTCGCTCGCAACTTTTCTTCCTCTTGCTTGTTATCAGATGTCAAAGCCGAAATCCCCTTTAATCGTCAAGTCCATTTGATATTGAATCCGCTGAATCTCTTCCTTGGTTTCCGCATTCTGAATAATCAGGTAGTATGCGCCGCTGTTGTCGAAGTCCCGATCCTGTAAGGTCAGGTAGAAGCTCTGGCGCCGGCTCGGGCTCTGCGGATCATCCTCCCGACTATCGGCTACATAGCGTTGTTCGTTAGAAATGGGCCGATCCTGGCTATCGACAAAGTAGAGTACATAGGTGGCGGCGGTGGTTTTGTCGGTTACCGGTTCTTCTTGAGAAATGGGCACCATCACGCTGCGGCTGGTGATGCGATGGGCGCCTTCCGTAACCTTGATTGACACCGGTGTGGCCTTGGATCGACCACTTTGTGTCCGCACGTGCAGCACCGGCACAATCATTTCTTCCGGTGAGGCGCCACCATGCACGTAGTTTTGTCCCGCTCCGGCGGACTTGAAGATACTATCTGTGGCCGGATAGTAGACACGCCGCTGATCATCATTATCTAGCAATGCCCCCAGACGCTGTGACCGTACCCCGGGCTGCTCGATGGTCTCGCTGCTGATTGCATAGCGCTGCCCCAACACGTCCAGATCGTGGCCGCTGATGTCGATCTTGTCCGCCGAATCCAGACCAGACCGTTTGTACAGATAGCCATGATCGGCGGTCACGATGATGTGCGCTACACTTAAATTACGCAAAAAACCAATTGTCCGCGCAATTGTGTTGATGGCTTCCTCGGTGGCGTTAAAGACCTGCTTCTCGGTCTTCGCGTCATCACCAGTGGCATCCACTTCGTTGTGGTACAAGTAAACCACCTTTTGCCCCGCCAAGAGTTGTTTTCTTTGCGGCGTATCCCAGTCTTTGAGAAAAGTCATCACATGGTCGGCGTTGCTCTGCGGATCCCGATTTTGCAGGATCTGACGGCGCTTCCCCAGCGTGTCTGCTTTGAGTCCATCCACTAAGACCGTCTTGTCCGGCTGATAGGTTAATGTCTGATGCGGCAGCAAGGCTGGCATCCCGAAATACGTCACAGAAGGCAGCTCAGAGTATACCGTATCGAGTTCTGTACTGTAGACATCCTGATCATCCAGCTTGCGTTTCAGCTCGGCCGCGGCCTCAAACCGAAAGGCGTCCGAAATAATCACGACAATGCGCTCTTTAGCCGAACTGATGAATGACCGATAGAAACTGCGCTGCCAGCTATTGGGTTCAATGTCCCGCGGATCATACACCGTGGTCCAAGCCGTCACTGTCGGCGTGAGAAACTCGTTGACGTACGTGTTGTCCACTTTGTCAGCGATACCTTCCAGAAGATCCGTAAGGTCAATGGCAATCCGGTCGTAGCGCTGAACGAAATGCCGGTACGCTGTATCCATCGCATAATCGGTGGTGATGTATTGTTCTTTGGCGGCCGCTAAGTTTTTCACCTCACGCCGGCGGTACGTGAGAATCACCAAGGCAGCCTGCAGTAAGGCATACGCATCATGATACGTTTTACCGAAGTACATCTTTTCTCGTTGCGTCAAGACATCCGCCAACGGCGTCGTCCCCGCCACAGCATGGAAATCATCAGCCTGCAATCGCTCGACAACCCACGCCAGGATTTGCCGGTCAAAGTTGGCAAACACATCCGTCTTGAGCAAATCCACAATATCCAGTTGCTGGAGCTGCCGGGAAACACCACTGAAGCTTTCAAGATGCTGCCACACTGTTTCGGCCAACTGACGATATGTATCCGCAAATGTCTGGTCATTTCTTGCTAACGACAGAAAGGTGACGGCATTGTTGGCACTGGTCAGCTTGTAATTATCGATACTTCGCGGCAGATCCTTCTCCATTTGGTAATAGGCAAAGTTCAAATACAGGGCCGTCGTGAAATCCAGAAGCGAATTGGTGGCGCCATTGAAGCCATATGCGTTCCGCACGTTCTCCCAGAACTGGGTGAGCAGACCATATTTTTTAAACTCTGCTAGAACTGGATTGGTATCACCAATTCCGGCCTGCAGCACGGCCCGCAAGACCATCGTCATGGTGTGGTCACTGGCCCCGGCCAGCGCAGCCATGATCGCCATCTGCAAATCCTTGCCCGGCTGATAGAGTCTCTGAAATTTTGCCTGGCGGTCTTTGCTGGCAAAAAACCGTTTCTGCTCCTGGAAGGTCGCGGCATCCTCGTCCGGCACTCGCAACTCCTGCCGCAGCATGACCAGCGCATTAGCGGTGTATTCCCGCGAATAGTAAAGCATGTCCGTCATGAAATTCTCCGTCAGATCCGGCTTCGGCGCCGGCGAATAAATCAAGGCCGACTGCCCTTGCCGCTCCATCGCCACCAGCGTCAGCTTGGTCTTAAACTGCTCGTTTTTCCCCATGATCACGACCGGTTCCCGCAGTTGCTCCGTAATATCCGCAATGTTGTCCGCAAACTCGCCCTGTGCGTCATACCAAAAGACAAAATGATTATTGTCCGCAAACAGCTTCTCAATACCCGCCACGATCTTCTTGGTGTCTAGCTCCGCCATGTTTTTCATTCTCCGTTCCAGTGTCCGCTTATCCGTGTTCTCAACCTGTGTTAAGTATAACGAAGGGCCCCCGCCAATGCCATACTTCGCTAATCTTATCGTTCACTCCCAGCTATCAGAATGGGGTGATTAAGGAACTCGTGACCGAGGTGCCGCGGGATGATTTTGACGTGGAGAAGGAGGGGCAAGTCGAGATTATTGGGTGGCTGTACCAATACTATAATGAAGTCCCCAAAAACGCTGCCGTTGCCCAACCGAAATCACACAAATACGGTGATCAAGAATTAGCATCAGCCACCCAACTGTTTACGCCAGACTGGATAGTCAAATATATGGTTCAGAACTCATTGGGCAAGCTGTGGATCCATGCTTTGATGACTCGTCATCCCGAGGAGAATGAGACAGAACTGGTTGCCAAGTTTAATTGGCAGTACTACATGCCGGACGCTCCCCAAACAGCGGAGACAGTTGTAAACATCCAGAAGGCAGATCAAGAGCTGGCAAATCTTCAACCACAGGACATTTCGTTTTTAGATCCATCCATGGGGTCTGGCCACATTTTGGTTTATGCTTTTGACGTTTTGATGGCCATTTATACTGCTGAAGGATACGGTGAACGCGAGGCGGCCGGCCAAATTGTTAAGCATAATCTACAAGGCCTCGACATTGATGCGCGTGCGCAACAGTTGGCGTACTTTGCGGTCATGATGAAGCTGCGACAATTCGATAGACGTGCTTTGTCGAGAAACATATCTCCGGAGGTATACGACATTCCCTCATCTACAGAAGTTTCCAAAGGTAGTGTTGAATTATTAATGGACAACTTCACGAAGGAAGAGGCTCAGGCGATCTATGATCTGATGGCGGCGTTCCAAAACGGACGAGAAGTGGGTTCGCTGGTTGATACGAGCAAGCTATCACTAGAAACACTCCAGAACATTGCCGAAAAAATTGACCAAGGTGCTTACAACCAGACCTTCGTTCGTGTCGGTGAAAAAATCCATCAGCTGATTCAAATTGCTCTTATTCTTTCTGAACAGCACGATATTATTGTGACCAATCCCCCTTACCTTGGAACGGCCCGATTGAATAACAGCTATTCACAGTTTCTGAAACATTACTACTCAGATGCGAAAGCCGATCTGTTTGCTGCATTCTTGGAAAAAATGACGGGGAGTCTGAAGCGTGGTGGGTATTCAGCTTTAGTGACAATGCAATCCTGGATGTTTTTATCTAGTTTTGAGAAGCTCCGAAAAGGATTACTGGCTAAATATACCCTATCCAATTTGATGCACATGGAAAACGGCGTAATGGGAATTGCGTTTGGCACAGCTGTTTCAATTTTCAGAAACATACCCCTGACGATGTTCAATGGGACATATCACCAGATCAAATATCGTGATGTTCAAAACGGAGATCCAGCTTCCTTGCCAGTAGCTGGGAACCGATATAATCGAACTAACCAAACGAACTTCGGAAAGATTCCCGGGAGCCCGATTGCGTATTGGGCAAGTTCAAGAATGATTGAAGATTTTTCCTTTCCAAAGATAAAAAACGTTTCTATTTCACCAAGTCAAAATGTCACTGGAAATAATAAAAAATGGACCAGACTATTTTGGGAGGTTAATTCATTATTAATATCTAACAAAGATCACTGGATATTCTATGCCAAGGGTGGCGGGTACAGGAAGTGGTACGGAAATTTAACAACTGTCATCAATTGGTCAAGAGAAGCACGGTTAACATATGAAAAAGGAGATGGTAAACATGCATCACAAATCATCCCTAAAAAATATTGGTATAAAAAAGGAATAACTTGGGGACTTATCACCTCCTCCTTACCTAGTTTTCGAGAGATGCCTGAAGGATCAACTTTCGACAAGGGCGGCTCGACCATCATTGTTAAGTTAGAAAAATATAAAATTATTCTTGGGCTTCTCAACTCCAATGTTTTTTTGAAATTCGCATCAATTTTAAACCCAACCTTAAATTTTCAGGTTCGAGATATTCAAAACATGCCAATAATTTCTAAAATTTCTCAAGACAACCAGATTACTGAACTTGTTAATCTTACAATAAAAGCTTCACAAAATGACTGGAATTGCTTTGAGAATTCATGGAATTTTCACTATGATCCTTTGATCAATAATATCGCTGAGCATAATCCATTGACCATTTGGCTGATCCTGTTGTTCACCTGCCTAATCCGCATAACATCCAGTCCTCCTAGCCAAACAATGGCCACGTAAGAGGATAAAATACAGAATGTGCCAAAAAAGTGCCAAACATTTGGATTAGGAGGACATTAACATGGTCAGTTACCGAAAAAGAGGAAAAGTGTGGCAGTACGAAATCTCATACAAAGATTTGGATGGTGCTTACAAGAAATTACGTAAGTCCGGCTTTCGGCTCAAGTCTGACGCGGAGTTAGCGGCTAGTCAGGTGAAGTCCCTCTATGCGGACATACGCCAGTTTAAGGCTGGCGAAATCCCATTGAGTGTCTATTTTGAACGCTGGATCAATCTTTATAAGCGTAATTCTGTGACCAACGTCACTTTTATCAAGTACGAAAACACGCTGAACCACATCCGCAAGATCTTCGGTAAAATGCCACTAAAGGATATTACCCGAACGGTGTACCAAGAACGGTTGAACGTCTTTGCCCGTAATCACGCGCCTCGTACTGTATCTGCATTCCATAAGCAGATCAGAGCGGCACTGCTTGATGCCCTGGATGAGCACATCATTTCCAACGATCCAACACGTAAGGCCGTCGTCACAGGAGTGGCAGTACACCGGCCAAAAAAAGCGCTGGATTACGGTGAATGGCAAAAGCTGATTCACCATCTAGACCCGGATCAAATTCCCGAGATGATGATTTATTTGGCTGCTGTTACTGGCATGCGATATGCGGAGATTTTGGGAGTGACTACTAGCGACATCAATTGGCAAGAAGGTACCGTGGATGTTAATAAAACCTGGGACTACAAATACCACACCGGCTTTAAGAAGACGAAAAACAAGGCGTCAATGCGTAAATTGCCGCTTGATTCAATTTCCTTACACCACCTGCACGTTTTCGTAGAAAACCACCTCACATCACCGAACGCCCCGCTCTTCTTGGTCAACGGGCATGCCATGGTCAGCGCTGAAATCAACCAAGTATTGACTAATAAATTGCATGCACTGGGATTGCCTCGGGTGACATTCCACGGACTTCGCCACACCCATGCCTCAGTTCTCCTTTACCAAGGTGTGAGTGTTCTTTCTGTCTCTAAGCGCCTCGGCCACAGCAGCATTACGACTACCCAATCTACATACCTGCACATTATCAAGGAATTGGAGGCAAAAGATACCGATAAAATCCTGGCAATTCTCAAGAATGCATAGTTGGCACGTAAGCACCTAATAACCAACCGTATGTAAGAGCCCCATAATCTCAGTTTTTGAGATTGTGGGGCTCTGCTTTGTTACGCTAGGTTTTGAATTGCCGATGGACTGTGGACAATATTCCATGGTAAACAAGCCTCCAACTGTTCGTTTTTTGCGAAAGTTGGCAGCTCTGACACTTTTTGAAGTAGATCCTCGAGATACTGAACCGGATCAAGTCCATTTGCTTTGGCGGTTTCAATCATTGTCATCCAGATGGTGTTGGCCTCGGCACCTTTGGGACTTGTACTAAATAACCAATTTTTCCGCCCGATCACGTAGGTCTTCATGTTTCGTTCGGATGCGTTGTTACTCAAGTCGATTTCGCCGTAATCCAGCACTCGATTTAAGGCAGTCCGTTGACCTTGCGCATACGCAATGGCTTTACCCAGTTGACCTTTTGGCAACGTATCGACTTGGTCGCACCATTTCCAGAAACGTTCAATCAGTGATTTAAGTTCTTGCTGGCGCTTATTAAAGCGCTCCACGCTGGAAAGGTATTTCCATTCGCGTTCGAGTTCGAACATCTGATTAAGTAGCTTAAGTCCGATGGTCATCACCTTAGTATTGGTAAAGTCATCAAAAAACTTGCGACGTACATGCGCCCAACAACCGACTCGAATGATTGAATCGCCCAGTAAGTTATAGCCGGCGTAGCCGTCACACTGAAGCACACCTGGGAATCCACTATACAAACTTTGCGCGAATTTACCCGATCTGGTATTTGCATAGGCATAAAGAACTACCGGCTGAGGGCACGCGTGATACTTCGTGCTACCCAGACATATGATTTACTCGTCGCAGGTTTTCCGGGCTCGTTTAATACTTGATATGGCGTTTCGTCGCCTTGAAGAAAACCCTGACTCATCAAATGTGATCGCATGACATCATAGACAGGCTTGACCAGCTCGGCGCATTTAATTACCCAATTGGCAATCGTTGTTTCACTCAGTAAGACGCCAGCTCGCTGCCAATCTTTCAATTGTCTGTACAATGGCGTTGCCAGGATATACTTCTGATGAAGAATAGAGGCAACCAGTGACGGCGTGGCGATGCTGTGGGCAATGAGTGCCTTCGGCGCATCTGCTTGATAAACATGACTACATCCGTCTTCATGCTCACACTCAACACATTTGTACGATTGGACATAAACCTTCTCAACGAACATCCTTGGACGAATTACTCGCAGTTGTTCCCGCAAGAGATGCTTACCGAAGGGCTTCAAATCATGTCCGTGCTCACAATGCTCATCGTCTTTAGTAATGATGGTCGTTTTTACCGGTAAATCTTTCGCCAAGATTTCAGAACGTTTTGCCTTCGGCTTACGTTGCTGAGTTGTTTTCTCGGTTACTTCTTCGCTTTGTTCCCCAGTTTGCTCTGGGTTGGTAAAAACACTATCGTCCTCCAACAATGAGGTTTGGTTGGGATTGATTTGTTCCGAACTACGCCCAAAACGATGATGAGTTAAATAAGCCACTTGCTCCGTCAGGAGTTGAACTTGTTCAAGTAATTTGGCGTTTTGTTCGAGTGCTTGTTTAAGCAGATCTTCCGTCGTGGTTGCCATTGGCACTGCCTCGTTATCTTTGTTGGCAGTAGCTTATCACTAATCATCGCGTTTGACCATGATTACTTTTTGGCGGTCGTATCGGCTTGATTGACGATTCAATTGCCCAACCTGAAAGTAGACGAACAAGTTGCTTTGTGTGGAGTTTCTTCACCTCGTTTTGATTGGTTGGCCACTGAATGTGGCCATTCTCAATGCGTTTGTATAATAATATGAAACCATCACCGTCCCAGAATAATGCTTTGAATCGGTCCTTACGACGCCCACAGAATAAGTAAAGCGACTGATTATGCGGATCGAGTTGGTATTGCTCTTGAACGACTGCCGCCAGGCCATCAATACCGCGGCGCAGATCAGTTCTACCGCACACCAAATAGATTCCGTGAAGTCGTGTTGGATCAATGAGCATCAGTAAACACGGCTTTCATGAGCGCTTCAAGAATGTAACCTTGAATATGATTGTAGACTACGACTGACTTGTTACTGTCAATCTTGATCTGTAGCGCTTTGGTCGGTGCTTGGATTTGAGAATGCAGGGTTTTGTCCATCTTGATTTGGACGATTTCTGGTTTATCTGCCATATAAATACCTCACCATTTCGTTATGATGAGGTAAGGATACCGCCAGGCAACGGCGATTCATATTCGGTCTGTTATTGGGTGCTTACGTTGGCACATCTGTTGGCACAAAAATCCCCTCCAGATCAATTCTAGAGGGGGAAATATCTATTTTATGGGCGTCAATAGCTTGACGTCTGCTTGTACTTTCTGGTGGTTCACCACGACGCCGTCATCCAGATCAATCGCAATATGCATGTTGGCGACGTGTTGGAGTTGAGCGTCATACTTCACCAATTCTTCTAACTGTTTGCGGGTGTGGTCCCGCTGTTTAATCAACTGGTTCTTCTGGCGCGTGTTGGTCTCTGAGGCGATGAAGGTGTCCAACGTGGTCACCCGCTTTTCATAAGCAGCCTGCAGGGTGTGTAAATACGACGTGCGAATCATCGCCATCGTGTCGCCGTCGTACCGATGCAGGTACATCAATGCTTTGAAGCCACCTTGCCGACCGGAGTCCAGTTGCCAATAGATCGGTCGTTTCTGATAGATAGTCAGATGGTTCTTGTAGAAGTCGTTGAACAGATAACTCCGAATTTGATCTTCTGCTGTGTCGCCCGCTTTACCCAGTGCCTTGGCAATAAACGTGAGATTCTCTTCCAAGTGTTCTTTGCCAAAAGTAACCGTCAAAAACTCCCGGAAGCGGTGCATGATATCTCGGTCATCGCCAAAATAATCAGAGTCAGTCAGCACAATCACATCATCCGCATTGGGTTGATAGCTCGTGTACTTCGAAGCATCCCAATCGCCACCAGCAAATGCCAATCCTGGCGTATCTAGCGAGTACCGGCCAAATGTGACTCCGATAAAGTAGGACATGAAGGCACGGATATCCCGTCCTAAATCTGCTTTACGTACCGAAACCTCTTTATCGGACTCCTCTGGTGACAACTCGTCCTGCAAGCCGTACAGATCAATAAAGATCTTGTTCAGTTCTTCTTCGTTCTTCTTCAGTTGATCGAACCGATCTTGGGCCTCTTGTTTCCACTGATTGAAAGCTGCTTCCACGGTCCAATTTCGATTATGCTCAGCGATATGAAACATGTAGGGATGATAGTCAAATTTCCAAGATTGTTCAAAATTGTTCCATTCTGTTTTTGAAATCAAAACGTTTGCTTTTGAAAGGAAAACAATCCTTTGATTTGAATCGGCCTGTGTGTTGTATGGTATCAGCCCAACTTGTCCATTTGTGAAATGAATTGTAGGCATCATTAAAGCTGCTATAGAAGCGAACACTTTTGAATTCATATAGGCTAACATCGAAAAGAGATTGGCCCCAAAATAAGATGGTCCAGTTGCATCAAAGATAAAGCCAGAAGGTGTTAATCGAGCAGACAGTTTTCCAGAAGTAACGTCAGACCAAGAGACAGAGGGTTTAAAATAGAATTTTTCGTTCCTAATATTTGCCTTTCCATTTCTTTTGATAGCTGATCCATTCTGACTCCAATTTATAACGTATTCGTGGTTCCCATACCATTTACGAAATTTGCCTCCTTTATTAAGGGGAATCCAATAATCTGCTTCATTATTTACTTCAAACCATAGTCTGTAAAACTTCGTATTTTCACCTGTGTCAAGACCTTTTTTAGAGAATCCTATATCATTGATTTTCTTAGGCAGCGAGAAAACTTTTAAAACTCGATCTGAAATCCAATAACATAAAGGACTCCCCGGAATCTTCTCAAAGTTCGTTTGGTTAGTTCGATAGAGACCCTTGCAGGAGGGATCTTTCACCATTTCCAAATACGCGTCCTCTTTAGCCGTTTGAGAAGGAGCATTCACCAATCTCTCGTATGTGCCGACATAACTCGGTATAGACGCATTTCTCATCACGAACGCAGTTGATTGGACCACTTCGCCCCCAATTTCTTCAAACGCACGGGTACCCAAGTGAGCCATATTGATGAGCACATTCTTACGGAGCTTAACCCGTAGTTTTTCAAAACTAGACAGGAACATCCACTGGTGCTGGGTAATAAGTGCGTGATATCCATTTTGGACATTCAACTTCTGTGCCAATTCCATAAAGACAGCAAATAAATCTGCTTTACTGTCTGGATACTCCCTTTTGACAAACTTTGAAAGGCTCGGTGTCATTTTGCCAGACCCCATATAGGGTGGATTTGTTACTACGATTGTGTACTGGGCAGCCAAGATAGTAAGCACACGGGTGATGCGGGACATCTCTTCAAAATTGAAATTTGTCGTCGCAAAGGAAAGCTGTGCTGATTCTGGCTCTGTGGCTGCACTCGTTTGGAGTTCAGATAGTATTCCTTGATCGAGGCTAGGCTTGATCAAGGAGCCGAGAACATCGCCCCGGTTGAACTCCTTCACTGTGCCCTGAAAGGACTTGGCTTGTTGCTGTGGCAACTGATTAGCATAGGCTCTGGTTAACTCGTTGAGATCATCATTGAGAATATTAGTTTGCGGAATATCCGACAGTTGCGGATCAATGGATTGATTCAGTGCGCGCCGGTCGTATTGCCGGAGCTTCATCATCACTGCAAAGTAGGCGAGCTGGTAGGCACGCCGATCAATGTCTAGACCAAACAGGTTGTTGGCAACAATGCTATTGGCAGCCTCTCGTGCTGAATAGCCTTCGCTTTGATATAACTGCATGAAGACATCGAATGCATAGATCAGGATGTGGCCAGAACCCATGGCAGGATCTAAAAAGGTGATCTGTTGAAGCTTCTTGCCTGACAGATGACTATTGAAAGCCAATAGTTGTTGCTGAACATCCTCAGTTTGCTGAGCAGCGGGCATGAAATATCGCCAACCGAAACTCTGGGCAATATCCTGTTCAGACCGTTGATCACCGCGTGTATGGAGCACATCGATCCAATAGCGGCCGAGCGAATTTTCAACCAAGTACTTGACGATCCAATCTGGTGTGAACAACTGAGTGACGGCTGGAATATCTGATGCCGCGTACTTGCTTTTTTTGAAGGCAACGTCTTTGGGTTCTTCATTGTAGTATTGGTACAGCCATCCAATGATCTCGACCTGCCCCTCCTTCTCCACGTCAAAATCATCCCGCGGCACCTCGGTCACGAGTTCCTTAATCACCCCATTCTGATAGCTGGGAGTGAACAATAATTGGAAGGCATCAGTTGTTTTCTCAAACAAATGGGGTAAATTGGCGTTCAAGGCGTTGGCCTGCTTCAAAAACAGTAGTCGATACGCATTATCCATCGCCGCTGGCTCTTGAGTTTCTTGCGCATGTTGAATGAGATCTCGCTGCTCATCAGAAAAGCCGCCAAGATCGTCTTCAATTTCCAGTGCATGCGCCAAAATATCCGGTTCTGCCCGTCCTTCTTCGGAAGAAAGCACGGCAACCCGGCTTGGCAAATAATGGTTCACTTCCATGAATCGTAATGCGATGATCCGGTTGAACCAGGTGTATGACGCATCTTCCACGAGATTATCATAGGCGGTATGCCAATCATCCTTGGCTGCCGCGGTCTGCAACCGCTGAACTAAGCTGACCCGGCGCGACGTATCCCGCCCACTGACCCCTTCCGTGTCGTTTGGCACATAGAAGGCAATCTCAGCCGTCGATGTTGGCAGTTTCTCTTTTACACCGTCTCTGGTGATCCCCACTTGGGTCAGCTTTAACTCAACACTCTCGATGAGCTCGCGGCGGGCTTTCACCGCGAAATCATGAATCTTCTTTTTATCCATTGCGATTCCTTTCAAAATAACGGCCACTCCCACGAATAGCCGTTATTGTCTGCTAGAGGGTAAACTTCGTGATCTGGTTTTCTTTAACTTGATCCAGCAATGCCTGCCGAAGCTTCTCAACATACCGGTTTACGTCATCTTCAGAGGAAATGGACCATTCCCGTTCAATGGGGAGTTGATCGGCTTCAAGATACTTAGTTTGAATAACAACAGGCGCTACAGGTTCTGGTTGAGGCGCCGGATTGGGGTCAGGAGCAGGAAGCGGATCCACAAGCTTAATGGATTCCTCGTCTGAACTCGGCTTCGGGGATACTTTCTCCACCTCAGCCAGCTTCTGTTCTTCTGCTAGTCGCTGCTCCTCATTTTCCAAGCTCTGCGTAATGCGCCTTAACACCGCATCAGCTGCTGCCGGTTTGGCCTCTAAGCGCGTCAGATCTGGCGCTTCCTCAGCCTCGGTCATAATTCGCTTGATCTGCTCCGTCAACGTCGCCAGCCGTTGCTGTTTGAAGTCATCTCCGGTGGAAGAATCGTTAATCCGCTGTTTGGCCTTTTCATTGACTGCTTGGATTTTGTCGGTCACTTGTTTCTGGTGATCGTCCATAATCTTGGCAAAGGTATCCACAAACTTCTGATGAACACCATCAATTTCTTGGATAACACGTCCAGCTCGGTCCTCATTCAGCAGTTTGTTCAGCTGCTGGTAGTCCTCGGCCAAAGCCGTGCTGGTGAAGAAGTCATGGGATGCCTTGTACCGCGCAATATCATCCAATCCCCGCGTCCAAATTGTCTGCTGCTGATCGCTGAAATAGAAATCCATGATACCCTTGTCGCTCATGTCATCCGCCCACTGCAGCAAATCATCATAACGAGTATGAATCTTGTCGTAGAAAGTTTCCGCATCATTAATGGCCAGTAATTCACTGAACATTTTACTGCCTTTTTTGAGCAGTTCATGGCCCGGGAAGGAACTATTCTTTTGATCAAAGAACTGCAGCGTCCCATTGTCCTTGGCAATCTTCTCCTTCAATTCAGCCACCATCAGATCCGGCTGAGCTGCACTGAATGACCGCTTATTGAAGACCTGATCGGCGACGTCCTTCATTTCCCGCAGATAACGCGGATTGATGTCTTTCTTCACCTGAATCGAAATCTGTTCCGCGTATTGCTTCTTGGTCAGGAAATTGGCAATATCCTGAGGCTTGTACGCCGGATTGACCGGAGAAAGTACTTGGTCCTGTAGATTAGCCTGAATCTTGCCATCCGCCAGCAGCTTGGCCACCAGCCATTCGATGTCGTCCTCAATATAACCATAGGGAATGGCCTTGAAGTTGTTCAAGATGGCCTGCAACGTAACATGCTTGTCCTTTTGCATCGTCCGCTGGAGCCAGCTGTACACTGTTTGGACCGCACGCTCGTTTTCCTGCGTGGATACTGCCAACTCATTATCCTGATCCAGGATTTGCGTAATATCTGACGACGACTTGGCCGCATCAATGAGTCCTAAACTGCGGTACGTATCATCCACCAACATCTTCAAACCATCTGTGAAGCGCCCCTGGAAGTCTTTGCCGCCCTCAATCTTATGTCCGGCAACATAAACGTCTGCTTGTTCCAAGGCCGTCATAATCCGCTCCCGGGCCTTGACTAACAGCTGCTGCCGTTCAGCAGTCCGCTGTTCCTTGATAAAGTTGAACCGAGCGTCGGCATGGGCGTTGCCAAGCATGACAAATTTCCCAATCTGCTCCGCCCGCCGCAAGTCGCCGAGATAGTCGTCCGTGCTCGGCAGATCAACCACGATCTTATGTTTAGACGGATCCATGGACAGAAGCAGCAGGTTGGCTTCATTCCGATTATTGGCGCCATCCAAAGACGTGATGACTTGGATCGTCATGTCATTGTTGGTCCGCCCCTGGGGAGTTTCATCCACGTATTGATTCAACGTGAAATTGTAACGGCCTTTCAGCTTTGGGTAAGTGTACTTATTAGTAATGCCCGTTTTCGGATCGAAAATGAAGTTGCCCATCCGATCTTCCAACTCGCCTGACAGAACCTCTTCCCGGCTGATGGCCTGGTTGACTTCCTGTTCCGCATCGGTCAAGAATTCGTAGTTATCCAAGTTTTTCTCGACAAACCGTTGCTGCCGCAGAATGGCTAACGCATTCTGGACCTTTTTCTGCAATTCAACCCGATCAGTATCCACTGAGTCAATCATCAACGTCACGATGTTGTTCAGCGTCGCGTCAAAGTCTTTCAAGTACTTGACCATGAACAGTGCTTTCAGTACTTGGACGTTGAAGTTATCTTCTTCATGGGTGGGATCAACGGTGTCGTTGTCCACCGCGTGGGCAATCACGATGCTATGGGTGTGGTCCAAGAACTGGCGCAGGCCTTCAAAGAACAAGCTGAATGGCACCAGTGCCGTATCCTGCTGGTCCATGATAGCTTCCACAGATTCCTGGAACAGGGACAGCATCGACCGTGCACCTTCAGACAAGTGCTTACCATCAGAGCCGTGGGTCCGGACCGCTGTAAGCACATTTTGCAGCAAGTTAAACTGATACGGAACGAACGGATACGTCGCCGCAAAATCTTCCCCTGAACGGAACTTAGGCCGATCCACGCCATCGTCAAAATCAATCATGTTATTGATTGCGGCTGCGTTAGCCTCGTAGTCTGCCGCAAGTTGTGTTGTAGCCGGCTCTGTCTTTGCCAACAGCCGCTTGCGAATGACTTCGTCCACGTTGGCCGAACTCATGCTGATCTTGGTCGCAAACCGGCCTTGAATCTTGGAAAAGTCCTGACCGCTGATTTTGTCCGTAATAGTATCAATAGCCTGCTGGGAAGAAACAACTACCCAAGCCTTACCATGGGTAGCTGCCCCCAAGTCCTCAACGACGGTTTGCAGGTTAAGCATCCGCTGGGTACTTTCTCCAACAAACTGGCCGACTTCATCCACCAGGAAAACGACCCGCTTACCGGTCTTCTTGATATAGGCGGCCACCAGTTTAGAGAAGTCCTCAATACTGACTTGATAAGATGTCGTCAATTGATCCATCAAGCCCTGGGCATCCTCTTCACTGTATGCATCGACTTGCACTAGGGCATCTTTGATCGTGCCTTTCTTGAAAATGGCATGATCCCGACCAACCGTCCAATCCATGTGAGTGTTATCCAACTCCGTGAACTTGTCCTTAAAGGCGTCGTACTTACCCTGCGCAACTAGTTGGCGCTCCATTTCAGCAATCCAAAAATTGGTGCTCGAAAAGCCCTGCATTTCGTTAAACACTTGCAGGAAAACATTGATGATGGCATTGTCATCTGACTTGGCACCAGTCTTAGCTTTGGAATCAATATTGAACAGCACCACGTCGGTTGGCTGTTGCGCAGCCAGCTCAATACGGTTGATCGTCATCTGGTCATTGATTTTCTCTTTGAAATAATCAATGGCGCTCTTGCCGTCAACTTTCCGATCCTCCAACAGATAGGAAAGGATCTTCAGAAAGTGTGATTTACCAGAACCGAAGAAACCGGAGATCCAGACCCCCATTTCATCAGTATCATGGTTGATGCTTTTCTCATAGGCCGCAAAGAAGTCATCAAAGTGGCCTTTCAATTCTCGGGTAACAACGTACTCGTCCAGTTCTTGCTTCACGTTAGCGTCTGCATCCTGGCCAACCTTGATGACGCCTTGGATATTTCGATCAATCGGTTTAACAAATAAGTCGCGTATTTGCATTGTTATCTCCCCTATTCGAAATGAAACGCGCGGTAGTAGTTGTCTTCCTGCAGCTCCCCGAAGGCCTGCAACCGCACACTGTTGTAATTACCTGGATAGAACATCATGACCGGAATTTGGTCAATGACCTGGGTCATGGTGTTCAACACCTTGTGGGCCCGGATAATTGGATAAACCTGCCCAACACCGGTAATGAACACGATGGTGGGACCATCTTTGTTCAAATGGTCGCTGATATACTGCACCACTAGGTTGTGTTCCTCGTTCATCTCCATGATGTTGTTCATCCAGTCAATCACTTGGGTGATACCATTACTTTTTTCCAGATCAATGAATGCTTCCCGGTAGCCGAACTGATCAACAATCGTCAACATGATGGTGAACAGGTCGAACACTTGAATGGTGACACCCGTGGGCGCCGCTTTTTCTTGGCGGATAATATCGCCAATTTCGCCGCGGACATATAGTTCTTTCTCGGGATCATAATCGAAAATATAGTAACCAACCTCGTTCGACAGGCCCCGATTCTCTTGAAATGACTGCGTTTGGATCTTTTCCCGCAAGTCCTGAAACTTCTTCTTCAGTGGTACCATTACGACGTCCTCCCCGTCAGGATTGCTAAGTAATCCAAGTGGTTTTCTTCGCGCAGCCGGTCTGCCAAGCGCTCATCGAGCAAATAGTTTTCAACCACCAGTGTGTCCTTGTAGTCCTTAACGATTTGGGCCCGGCGCAGATACTGCGCCACAGTGGACTGCAGTCTCCTCAATGTTTCCTCGGTCCAATGGGCAGCCTCTTTATGCGTCAACGGCAGTTTCTTAAAAAAAGCTGCCATTTCGTAAGCTTCAATCTGTCGGTCACCCAGGATTAGTTCCGGACGGAAGACGTCATACATGAAGGCATACATCAACTGCTCCGTATTCATGATGGCGATAAGATTCATAATGCGCTGATTGACTGGATCGAGCTGATCAAAGAGTGCCCGCATCGCTGGCGTGAGTGAGCCCACGCGCCGTAAAACCACACCGGTCGTGGTGATCAGCCGGGCATGGGAGGAGGCATGGAACGTATTCTCTGCCAGGATCTGTTGGCGCAACACTGTGAAATCATCGTTATCGTTAGCCATACCCATTGCTTGAACAAATTCTGTGAACCAAAACTGGAATTTAACCGCTCCGGCCGATATTCGTTTCATGTCTACCTTCCTTGCTTGTGAAATGTGAAAAAGTCACTTGTGAATCGTTTACATGTGTGTCAAAATACATTTTACTCGTTTGGACTTAGTATACCAGATGGACGGCTAAATCGTGCGTCCCATCAGACTTTTCACATATCCCGTGGAGAATCTGGAAATCCAAGAATTCCTTTACTCACAATGCCAACGGCACCGGCGAAAAGTTCATTGACGGCTACTCGATAAGCAATACCTCGTCTAGGATTGAGCAGAGTTAAATACTGAATTGCTCGAAACTGCGGTTCGCCACTATAGTATGCCATCAGATAATACATCAGAACTTGAAAGGTCTGCGTCTTATTGGGTTGGTGTGAGGACACCTTTAAGTCAATCAACTCACGATTTGTCATATAGTCAATCTCCCCAAGAGCCTTCGGTGCACGAACCTAAACCCCCTGGAAAACTAAGGGCCCATATTTTTCAAAATATTTCTGGACCCTCTTAACCATTCTCCGAATGTTCCAAATTGTATCTGTATTTGGAATGGCCATTGTATTTGGTAAATTTGGGTCTAGAATTTTTGGTGTTGGAAAGTATTTCCATTCCAAAAGTACTAGGCCCTTTTTAATAACAAAAAAAGGCATCTAAGCCTCCCTAGTGCTATGCTTTAAGCGACGAAACTCAAGATAAGCGGGGTAGGAATAGATGTCTCAACCAGATAATACACTTAAATTACTGGGAATTACAGACACAAACATTCAGGTGTTCGGTACTCGTGAGGAATTTCATGGTCGGGGCTCGGGTCGCAAAAAGTATTTGGTCATCCAGGCAGAGCTTACCTACACACTCAGGCGCTATCCCAGCTGTGGATACAATACGTTGCACCCTAACGGACACAAGCTCACTCATGTCCACATTGCAGGACCCATAGACCGGCCCGTAATTCTAGAGCTAAACAAGCAACGCTGGCGTTGTAGTAACTGCCATAGCACTTGTACGGCCACCACTCCAGTGGTATCAACCAACCACGCCATCGGTCACGGACTAGCGACTCATGTGCTGAAGCTAGCCAGTAAATCACTCCCGGCTAAGACTATCGCCAGTCTCACCGGTATTTCGACAAACTCAGTTCAGCGTATTTTAACGGCTAATATTCATCCACACGCGAGCCGCCGGTTACCGATTAATCTAGTGGCCTAATTAAACAGCCACTACATACAATAGCTATTCGTCTTAAGTATGGAGATCCCGTTTATTACTTATATCTTTTTTTATCACCAAGCTTTAGACATTATGTTTATAAAGTTGGAACTGGTTTAAAAGTATTTGGGATAAACTATGATAAAGTTCAAAAGTATTTTTCAATCTTTCCAGATGAAAAAGAACAAAAATACATTGAACAACTCTTGTTTTTGATCCTCAATTTTCAAGTCAAGTGCAACGATGATAACGAATTCTTGATAGTGGTCTAGGCTGTTACGCCATGCATCGGTAGTAATCGCATGGGCGAAGATAGTTCAGAATACGTCTGGGACGATGGTTCAGTGCGGATTGGACTGCTTGAATTTCAACCAGGGTAACTGCTCTTAGAGACTTCCCTTTCGGGAAGAATTCTCTAAGCAGTCCATTGGCGTTCTCGTTTGTGCCACGCTCCCAAGGCGAGTACGGATGTGCGAAGTAAATCTGGGTTCCAACAATCTCTGATAACTTGGCAAACTCGGAACCATTGTCAAAAGTGATACTCTCAAATTCCTTGGCCCCGTAGTCGTCGATCGTGTCCTGCAAGGCTTTAAGGCAGGTGCCCGCATGATAGTCAGGAATCTTGACGATGATCTCAGTCCGGCTGTACCGTTCTGTGAGCGTCATTAATGCTGGCTCATCAGCTAAGCGAATACCTTTGACCAAGTCGCCTTCCCAATGCCCCACGCCTGTGCGGTCATTCACGGCCGCAGGACGCAACTCGATTGAGTCGCCGTATATCTTCTTATTCTTGCGCTTGTGGGCGTTCTTATAGCCTTTGATGCGGCGTCGGAGCTTCTTGGGAAGTGTCATGTTGTCTAGCTCAAGCAGCCCGGCGTCGATGTAGCGATACACAGTTGTCGTTGAAGGGCAAGCCTTGCCCTGGTCGCGATAGAAGTGTACGAAGCTATCAACGCTGTGTACGCGCGGCTTACGAGTAAGCTCCTGGCGAGAGCCTTGAAGAACGCACGGCCGGTCTTAAGAAAGGCGTAGTGACCGGTTCTATCGCGTTTACGGTCGTGCATGGCTTGGGCAGTTTCCGCAAGATAGACTTGATGCGAGTGACGCTTCGAGTCGAGCTGAGTTACAGATCCACGCGTGATTTCTCGTGAGATTGTCGCTTTACTGCGATGAAGCTTCTGTGCAATCACGGTCGCGGTGTCACCAGCAGCCTGAAGGGCCTGAATTGTAGCACGGTCGCTAAAACTGAGTTGTTGGTAATGCTTGTGGGTGTTAGTCTGAGAGTGGGTCATGAAGATTCCTGCTTTCTTGTTTAGCTAGCACTAACAAGAATAGGTCTTCATGGTCTTCATGGCCTTTATGGTCTAGTCGTCAGGGTGTTGCACTTGAATTGTAAACTGGGGCTCTTGTTTTTGACTGATCATCTTATCGCTGCCAATCAGCGTAAGCTTGAAAAACTCCAAGAACTTAAAAAAGGGTATCTACAAAAGATGTTTTGCTGATTCTTAATTTGATCAATTTAGGATCCTATGAAACTCCATGACTTAATTTTTGTTGTGCTTGGTCAATACTTAATTCACCTGTATAATAGATTACGCAGGAAGTTTTAAGGGCGGTGGCTGTCTTTTCCCTTGCGAGGTGAGGCCCATGGGAACATGGAATAATCTTCAGGAAGGTTTCACAGTCAATGAGCGTCTTCCAGACACTCTCGTTGATGTTGCTGTTTGGCACGTTTTTAATCGCGCTCCTCAGCTATATCGACAAGCACCACAAATAAAAAAGCCGCCCTGTGTAACTTTGGTAGAGGTCACAGGACGAGCTAAAATCGTTTATTAAATTTCTGGGTCTAGAATTTTTGGTGTTGGTAGTAATCAACACTGGAGATGCTAGACCCTTTTTAGATCGAAACAGGCACACTAGTCTAAGTTCAAAAGCAACACAAAACCAAGTTAAAAACCGTTGTTCAGGATGATGGGGCTACAGAACGATGAAAGTATCAGGTTAATCTCAACGGTATCAATAAGTCCCAGAATACAAAGGTCTGGCAACATACGTTGCGCCTATTCTGGCACAAACCAATCAACAAACATTGGCCGTGCAAGTTGATTCATCAGTTTGTGATCCACGTTTCTAGATTATATTGCCTTCGAATGAACCATTAACCTGTTGGTAACCAACTCACGAATAACAGAGTGGTTAATCATCGATGGACAAATGCATTCTGGAGCTTATTAATACCGTTGAAATTGATAAATTGGGGCTTGACAAGGGTCACTTCATAACAGACGAGAAGTTCACCGAACAATTAACAGCCAATTATTGACGGTGTTCTATTTGCCCTTACTAGTTGCCATCATTCACGTTGGCGTTGCATTACCCTTTGTTCAGCGTCTGCTACGCGTCTTCGGTCTCACAAACTGGTACTTCTTCCTCAATGTCTCGCTGATTACATTAGCCATTCTGGCGCTAGTATACGTTCTTGTCTACAAACTGACCCGAAATATCTACTACCGGGTTGTTTCCGAATGACCACCATCCTCTCGATAAGAATCTCTCCCACGAACAGCTCAAAACACTGATTTCATAAGCTATTGATTAAGAATTGACCTGTATGCATTCACTGCTACCGGTCGATTTTTTTCGTGCAGCAATTCTCCATCAGGTAATTCAGGTAATTCGTCAAAGAAATATTTAGAAATCGCTTTCATAAGTGACCAGAAAATTTGTCTGGAATTATGTAGCCCAATAAATCAGACGAGGAGGATAACCCAATGAGTAGTGAGCAAGAAGTGACGCGAATGTTTATTTGCTATGTACAACAAGCCCTCAAAAATGAACGAATCAATCGGTATAAGGCCTCTCTTCGGCAAATCAAGGAAATACCACTGGAGGCCTGGATACTGGAAGAAATCGAAGATTCCTATCATCTCGATGAATTCAGGTTGACCGATGAGGAAATCGAGCATCTTGAAGACTTCATCGAAAGTGAGAAATTATCAAGAGCAGTTTCCACCCTTTCTTCGACAGATAAAACGGTCTTATATCAATATTATTATGGCGAACTCAACGACGTCGAAATTGGCAACCGTAGTGGCAAAACAAGTCAAGGAATTAATTATCGGCGTCAGCGTGCACTAAAACGAATTCGGGTAGCATACACAAACCTGTAATGGATGCGGAGGCATATTCGATGCATTACTCAGAGATTGATAACCTAGTACCGGTTATTTTAGCAGTTCAGGAGGACGACAACAACGCTATTACGCTCTTGCTTGAATTATTTGGTCGTGTTATTGACTACGAGGCCAGATACGGGCACCGGCATATTGATCCGGATTTGAGGCAAGAGCTTCAAATCAAACTGATTTACATTGCAAAGTGTTTCGATGTTGAGAAGCACCTTGCAATGTCTTCAAAAAAAATCGGTCAGAAAAAAACATAAACTTTTTTCGCCATCTCTTTCATTTCACCCCGCTTTCGTTGTCTGTATATACGAAGCGGGTTTTTATTTTCCCGCCAACGTTCTTTGACAACTGAATGGCATCGTTCAGCAACGTAGGCCTCACAACGCCATGACCTCTCACGAGCGAGCGATTAACCAGTAGGCTGGATACTTGCACGTCACCCTGACGAAACAAGGGAGAGAGGCTCTCTTTAAAATCCTCGATAGCCGGTTGGAACCGGGCTGAATGATGACGAAACACGTATTGTTTTTTGCACCAGGTATTGTTGCACGTAACTTTTGGATGGTAGACTGGAGCATCGGTACGATCCGTGCTCCCCGGAAAGGAGAAGAATATGGTTCACGTGATCACGATGACGAAACACGAACTGGTTGCTCTTGGGTATGGTGCCTCACGCGCACAGGACATTATTAGACGCGCTAAGCTGCTGATGGTACGCAAAGGTGTTCCCTACTACAAAAGCCCGAAGCTCGGACGCGTACCGGTAACTGCTGTTGAAGAAATACTGGGTCTCCAAATTAGCACGCGCACGTTGGCGGAACTCGCCAAAACCATGCACTCCAAAGCAACAAAGGAGAAATAAAACATGGCTACAACTAAAGACCCAATCAAAACACGCAAGAATGGTACTTTCTACTTCCGCGCCTACCTCGGTGTTGACCCTAAAACAGGCGAGAAGATCCAGAAGCAGGTTGGTGGCTTCACGACACGTCGTGATGCACGCAAAGCCTACAAGGAAATGGTCGGTGGCAGTGTAGAGAAAGTTGTCGCGGAACGTGACCAACAACACATTCAATTCAAACAATTCTGGGAAGAATTCTTTCTTCCGTGGTACAAGAACCAAGTGAAGCCGCAAACCTACGACAGTCGGCGTTCCAGTTTGAAGCACTTCAAGATGTTTGAGCACATGTACATGGACAAGATTAAGCCGGTGGACATACAGAAATGGCAGAACCAAATGACCTGTCAAGTAAGTAAAAGTTACACTCGCTTAGTCCAATGCATGCTATCACGCGTCTTTCAACGAGCCATTGTACTCGGCTTCATGAATGAGAACCCCACCAAGACCGTCGGCAACGTTAAGAAAGTGAAGAACCAAGTGGACTTCTGGACGAAGGAAGAATTCGAGGCGGTCATTAAGACCTTCTATATCGAAGACTTCTACCAGCACTTCTGCTTCTTCACTCTCTGGTTTCTGTTTATGACTGGTATGCGCATTGGTGAAGCAACCGCCCTGCAATGGGACGACATCGACTTTGAGGAAGGCACAGTTCGGATCAACAAGACGCTGTGGTTACGCAGCTACACGAACTACTCCTTCTCCACACCGAAGACCAAAGCCAGCAATCGCACGATTCCACTGGATGCAAAAACGCTTGAGCTTCTCTCCGATTGGAAGAAAGCACAAGCGCTTGAGTGTAAAACTGATTTTGTTCTATCGTTCAACGGCGTTCCTACTCGCCGGGATCTGGTCATGCGAATCATCAAGCGGCATGCAGCTCTGGCAGGAGTCCATCGCATCCGCGTTCATGCTTTACGGCATTCACATGCTTCGCTATTGATCAGTCTGGGTGAGAACCCACTGGTGATTAAAGAACGCCTCGGCCACGAAGATATTCAGACGACGCTCGGAACTTACGGGCATTTATATCCGAATATGAACTTTGAGGCCGCCAAACGGCTGAATGGTCTAGTCGAAATTTCGACCGCTAAATCAGACGTGGCGCAGGTTCAAAACAACGGTGTTACCGCTGGACTTGCACCAGAAGTTGCACGATAGTTGCACGAGCGGGGTAGTCAGTCATCAAAACGTTGATATGTCAACGTTTATAAGCGAATTCTGTCTATTCCCACTCAATCGTCGCATCGCT
>NZ_AZEC01000001.1 GCF_001435585.1 Schleiferilactobacillus perolens DSM 12744 | reverse complement strand
GCGCAATCACCAGCGCCACGAGTACCATTGCCAGCAGTGCGACTGCCGCACGAATGATGATCGCGTCGCGGCGCTGAACCTGGCCGAACTTGGCCGGCGTTATTTGGCTGGCGACAAAGAGCCGTCGTTTGATTCAAAGAAGCAAAAGAAAGCAAAACGGTCTGGCATGGCCTGACTTGTCGTCAGGGCGTGTCAGCCGCCCTCGGATGTAACCATCGCGTAGGAGTCGTGAGACGTTTGGACTACTGTTTCTCAACGGTATCAAGAGAAGCACCGATCCACTGGGCGTGAGTTGCAAGCTCCCACTTCAACGACTTCGGTCGTAAGTGGGGGTAGTTGACTATATTGTATTGAAAAAGTTGGTATAGACCGCTAAGCCATTAGTACCATTGACGGTGCACATCAAAGACAAACTTGGAATGATCCTTGATAAATTGGGATACGGAGTACTCAAACGCCCGCCCCTTTTGATCATAGGCCGTTTGTTCAATCACCAGCATCGGGCAGTTTAAATCGACCCCCATGGCCTGGCTCGTCTCCGCGTCCGCTGCCTCAGCGTACACCACCCGCCGGGCATCCGTCATCATGATGTTTTTACTCCCCAGGTAGTCGTAAATGGACTTATGTAGGATTTTTTCATCCAATGGCGCAATGCGAGTCGGCATAATGGTGTGTTCAAAACTGTAGTGTTTTCCATTGAGGTAGCGCACCCGTTTGATTTCATACACCGGTTCGTTGGCTTCAATATTGAGATTCTTTTGTTCCAGGGGGGTGGGCAAGCGGGCATCGAAGTGCAGGACCTTGCTGGAAATCTCCTGACTGCGGTGGGAATACGTAACGCCGATGGGTGAATTCAACGGCAAAATTTCATCCGGTGAATCGGCCATGCGCGGCCGGACAAACGTCCCGGCGCCCTGTTTGCTGTACACCAGGCCTTCATCGCCCAGCATCTGCAACACTTTACGCAGTGTCAGCCGGCTGATACTGTACTTCTCTGCGAGTTCCTCTTGGGTAGGCATTAATGAGCCGGCCCGGTAGTGATTGGTCAAAATGTTGTTCTTGATGTCGGTGTAAACTTCGCGATATTTGTACATCCTTGTTCACCTGTTTCTACTTAGTTGGCAAGACTATTGTACCACGTTCGGCAAATTTGTATTGCCATTTAGAAAAATAGTTGTTTACATTTGGCAAAAACGCGTTATAATTTGGAATCGTAAGGAAACGTTTTCTGATAAAAAACAACGCAAGGAGCAAAGTAGCGATGAAATTGAGCATCGACACGATCCAAGAACCACTGCTGAAAGCCTCTGCTTGGGTGCAGGGCAACAGCGTATTGCAAGCCATCAAGAACGCCTTTATTCGGACTATTCCCTTTACAATTGTCGGGTCCTTCTCCAACGTCATCAAAATGCAATTGGACGCCTTCATGAAGGGTCAGCACATTAACAACATTTGGTTAACCAACATCAGCAATTTATTTGGCTATATCAACATGGCGACGCTGGGCATGATCGGGATCATCGTGGTCATTTCATCCGCCTATGCCTACGCCAACGAATTGAAGAATAAGTACAAGGATATGAACCCCTTCTTGGCCACAATCTTGGCCGTCGCCGCTTACTTCGTCATGGTGCCGAACAACGTCAATTATCTGAATCCAAAAGCCAAGGTCGTGGAAGGCTTTGCGACCAGCTTCTTCAACTATGAAGGGATGTTCACGGCTCTGATCGTCGGCATGTTGGCGGTCTTCATTTACGCCAAGATGAGCCGTTCGAAGTTCAAGATCAAGATGCCGGACAGCGTCCCCCAGAACATCTTCGACTCTTTCGCCGCCCTGTTACCCATCACAGCTGTATTGCTCATTTTCGGTACCGCGCGCATCGTCATTCAATCTGTGGGCTATGCTTCATTAGTTCAAATGATTTCCCAAGTCCTCATTAAACCATTGCTCACTGTCGGTACTGGGTTACCAGCCATCTTGATCGTCATCTTAACGGAACAAATCCTCTGGTTCTTGGGTCTGCACGGTTTCAACATTGTCTGGGGGGTGGTATCGGCTTTCTGGCTGCCCATCTTCTTGCAAGACGTGGCCAAATACGCGCATACCCAAAGCTTCAGCGGCATTTCCATCGCCCCCAACACCATGACCAATGTCTACGCCATGATCGGCGGGTCTGGCGCCACATTTGGCTTACTGCTGGCGATGTTGATTTTTACCCATAAGGGCGAAAAGGAACGGGAAATCGCCAAGTTAGGCTTCATCCCCGGCTGTTTCGGGATCAACGAACCCATCATCTTCGGCTTGCCGATTGTGTTGAATCCAATCATGCTGCTGCCTTGGATCTTAGTTCCATTATTAAACGCAATCATCGCGTATGTGGTGACTTCCATTGGTTGGGTAGTGCCGCTGGTCGTCTTGAACTCTGGGAGTGAGCCGATCTTCTTCAGCACCTGGCTCACTGGCGCTTTCCATCTCAGCCCAGTCATCCTTACCGCGGTGTTGGTCGTCATGGATACCCTGTTGTATGCCCCCTTCGTCATCATCAATCAACGCAGTGAACGTGCCCAGGCCGCTAAAGAAGCTGCCGGTGCCGCTGCTTAGAAAGGTCCCTTATCTTGAAGAAAGTCTACGTGATCGCCCATACCCATTGGGATTTGGAATGGTATTTCACCCGTCAACATGCCCGCGTCCAGTTTGCTTACCATATGGACGAAGTACTGCAAGCCTTAGCCACCAATAAGATCGATTATTATTTGGTGGACGGGCAAATGTCGATTCTGGATGATTACCTGCAAACCGCACCAGAAAAACGGTCGCTCATCACCCAGTTTGTCCAGGCCGGCCGGTTGTTTATCGGTCCCTGGTATACGCAAATTGATGAAATGGTCACCTCCGGCGAAGCCATCGTCCGCAACCTGCAGCTCGGTCATCAAGTCGCCCAAGGCTTAGGCGGTGAGATGCCCGTCGGTTACCTGCCGGATTCCTTCGGCCAAGGTCAGGATATGCCGAAGATCTATAACGGCTTCGACATCACCAAGGCCGTCTTCTGGCGGGGGATGCCAAAGGAAAAGTCGGCCCGTTATTTCTACTGGACGAGCGATGACGACTCCCAGGTGCTGGTGGCTAACCTGCGCAACGGTTATCCTGTGGGGACTGAATTGATCGAATCCGATGATTATGCGGCCCTGCTGCATAAGATTAGCTCCGACACGGATTCTAACGACCTGGTCCTGCCCGTGGGCGGTGATCAGCGCCCAGTGGACTTTAATTTGAAAGCCCGCATCGCCGCGGCTAACCAAGCTGTTCCCGAGTACCACCTGGCAGAGAGCACCTATCCGGAATTTTTTGCTCAGCTGCAAAAAAACAAGGACCTGCCCCATTACCAGGGAGAATTTGTGGATGCCAGTACGTCGAAGATCCATCGGGGCATTTATTCTTCCCGGGCTGATCTCAAGCAGATCTACGACCAACTGGAACGGTGCTTAACGGATACGATCGAACCCCTGATGGCCATTGCGCAGTATCACGGTGTTCCGGCAAAACCGGGGATCGTGGCCGATTTATGGAAAACTGTCGCCCGCGGTCAAGCCCACGACTCTTCAGGCGGCTCCAATAGCGATGAAACCAACGACGATATTCGCCACCGCGGCGTCGTGGCGTTGCAATCCGCGGATGCCCTGAAGGCCTACCTGCTGCGTAAACTCAGTAGCCACGTGGCAGCCCCCCTGGACCTGTTCTTCTGGAACCCGGCGCCGACCACGGCCAAGCGAATCTTTACCGCGATTGTGGCCACCCGCCAACCCAGTTTTATTCTACAAAATGCGGCGGGTGAAACCGTGCCGTTTGAAGTCACCCACCAAGAAAAGGTGGACATGGCTGTCATTCGCCATGATCCGCAAACCATGACGCCGGATATTTTTTACAACACCACCGTGGCAATTCCGCTGACGATTCCCGCCACGGACTGGCTCGGGTTGCAAGTCGAGGAACAAAATACCGCACTGGCTTTGCGGCCCGTTCAATCCACGATTGAAAACACATTTTATCAGTTATCCTTCACCGATCACACATTGACGCTGACGGATAAACGGACCGGCCAAGTCTATCCCAATTTCATCACCGTCGAAGATGGCGGAGACGAAGGCGACACGTATGACTACTCCCCCGCTTACCATGATTGGGTCCTCTCATTGGGGTTCGATCAAGCAGACGGCAAAGGACAGCAGGGGACGTATCAAAGTCACCTCTGTTTAACGGGGCACTGGTTAGTCCCGGCCGATTTACAGGCGCGGACAGAGCACCATGCACAAACCGCGATTCCGTATTCAGTGACTTTTACGTTGCAAGCCGATGACCCTACCATCGGCTTCACCGCCGCTTTGGACAACACCGCCAAAGATCATCGGATGCGGCTGGTGCTGCACACAGATGTGGCGGCCAGCGATAGTTTCGCGGACACCCCATTTGGCATGATCCAGCGGCCCGTGGTTGATCCCCATTTACAGGATTGGCAAGCGATTGGCTACAAGGAAGAACCCACAACACTGCGGCCCATGATTCATCTGGCAAACACCCATGACGATCAGCATAGCTGGACCTTCTTGGGCTTAGGTGAAAAAGACTTCCAGATCATTGGTGAACACTTTAATGACTTGGCCATCACCCTTTTCCGCGGCGTCGGCTACCTTGGCCGGCCTGATCTGAAACGTCGCCCAGGCGATGCTTCCGGCCTGCAAACCAAGTATGTGCCGACCCCGGACAGTCAGTTATTAGGCCACCGCGTCTTTAAAGGCGGCATCTGTCTCGATCCCACCTTCTCGCCGGCCGTCCTGCAGGCCCGTCATCACCAGTTGGCCCAGGGTTCACTCTACTTCCAGCAGCAGACGCTGGATCGCTTCACGTCCCCGATTCAGTATTTCCCCATCAATGAAAATCCCCAAGCGTTGGTCCATCACCCACTCCTTGACCTGCATGCGCCAGGCGTGGTCGTCAGCAGTTTAACCGCGACCCAAGACGGCACCGGTTTAGTATTGCGGATCTATAACCCAACGAAAACGACCATCGCGGCACCAGGGACACTGGACTTGATGCAGAATAGTAATATCTGCGCGCTGAATCTGAATGACCGCGTGCGCAGTGTGCTCGCCAGTACCACCAAATCATTGACGCTAGCGGCCATGCGCCCAGGTGAAATTCGGTCCTACGGTATTTACCCCATTCAATAATCCCCCAAAGACACCCTGTGCTCACTGCAGGGTGCCTTGTTGTCAGAAAGGAAACAATCATGATCAATTTAAAGACGGTGGAAAAAAAGCTCGACGATTATGCAGCTCAGCAAACTTTGCCTTCCAAGCGAGCCACGCAACTGTTTCGGCACGTTCTAAATGACGTCATCGCCAAAGCCACCACAGCGAACCTTGACGGCACTTTCTTTGTGGCTACGGGTGATATTCCCGCCATGTGGCTGCGGGATGCCACCTTTCAGATCCTGCCCTACTTGTCTTTAGCCGACGAGATTCCGGAACTGCGCACCATCGCTAAAGGGGTGCTGCGCCAGGAACTGATCTACGTCCAACACGATCCCTACGCCAATGCCTTTAACCAAACTGCCAGCGACGCCCACTGGGCTGAAGACGAGAGCAATATTCCCATCTCACCCTTTGTTTGGGAGCGGAAATTCGAAGTGGATTCGTTGTGCGCCCCATTATTCCTGGCCACGGCAATGCATCAACAAGACCCCACGGATGATTTTTTAGACGACGAGTTCTGGTCGACCCTGGCCGTGATAATCGGTGTTTTCCAACAAGAACAGCACCACGGCGATTCGCCCTATTTCTTTAACCGGTCCACGGGTCCCGCCTCGGATACGTTAAAAAATCATGGGCGCGGCACAGAAGTCGGCGACCCCGGCATGATCTGGAGCGGCTTTCGCCCCAGTGACGATGCCTGTCAATACGGTTATCTGGTACCCAGCAACATGTTCGCCGTCAGTGTACTGCGAGACTTATTACCGCTCATTCCAGACAATCAGCAAATACTCAGCCAGGATACCGCCAAGCTGATTGAAGAAGTGACCGCTGGCATTCAGGAATACGGTGTTGTCACCTTGCCGACTGGGAAAAAGGGGTACGCGTATGAAGTTGACGGCCTGGGCCACGTCAACTTGATGGATGACGCCAATGTCCCTAGTTTATTGAGTCAGCCTTTCCTTGGTTACACCACCTCCGCTGATCCGTTGTACCAAAATACCCGCGCGTTTATTCTAAGTGTTCAAAATCCTTACTATTACTCGGGTCGAATCCTCGAAGGCATCGGCAGCGCCCATACACCCAAAAACTACGTCTGGCCCATCAGCTTAGCCATGGAAGGCCTGACCAGCACCGATCCCCTCGTCCAAGCCGCTCGCCTGGAAGCCATCGCCCTCACCGACAATCGCACCCAACAATGCCACGAAGGCGTCAACGTTGACGATCCCCGTCAGTTCACCCGGGAATGGTTCTCATGGTCGAATATGACCTTTTGCCAGCTTGCGCTAAAGTTACTATCGGCGCCATCAGCGTAGCAGCCGCCCACCGCAAACCACTTAATACCAAAACCGCATTGCTCCCTGTTATACTAAATGAAGCAAACAAAAGAGGAGTGATTTTTGGTGGATTATACGATTTCGCAAGACACCGCTTTTCCCACAGTGACCCTGCATCTGCACAAGGGTGAACAGATTCAGATCGAACGCGGCGCCATGATTGCCCACAACGGTCAGGTCACGCTGGAAGGCCACATGAACAGTAACGGCAAAAAGGGCTTGGGCGGTGTACTCAGCGCCTTGGGCCGGTCCGTCACCAGTGGTGAAAGCTTCTTCATCACCACCGCCACCGGCACCACTGACAATGGTGAATTATTGATCGCCCCGGCGAATCCAGGCGCCATTCGGGAACTCCATACCGATGGTTCCCAACAATGGCGGTTGAATACCAGTGCATACCTGGCTTCCGATGAAGGTACCGGTTATTCAATGGTCCGGCAAAAGCTAGGCAAAGCCGTCTTTGGCGGTACTGGCGGTTTGTTCGTCATGGAAACTGAGGGCAGCGGGACATTCCTAGTTTCTGGTTATGCCGACATTATCACTGTGAATTTACAGGGTAACGACGAATATGTCGTCGACAACAGCAACGTCGTGGCTTGGAGTCAAAGCCTGGACTACAACATTGAAGTGGCCAGTGGCACTTTTGGCTTCAAGACCGGCGAAGGCTTGGTCAACCACTTTAAAGGAACTGGTCAAATTTTGATTCAGACCCGGAGCATCGAAGGTTTGGCGAATTTGCTTTTGCCTTATCTGCCCGATAACAGCAGTAACAATTAACCAAACCATAACCACGGGGCTGGGACAAAATCTTCCCTGATGAGCCGTGCCAAAGCTCCGCAATCTCCGGCTGAAATGGGTGGCGACGCGCAGCTAGTGCGAAGCCGCAGGCGTAGCTAGCTGTGACGGCGGTTTGAGCCCGCAAAGACCGCGGTCTCAAACACGCCTAACCACATCCGCGCGCAAAAAACGCGCGCGGTGTGGTTTCCACAGCTGAGCCCATTTCAGCCTACGATTGCTCCGCATTGGCACTACATCCATCAGGACTCGGATTTTTGTCCAAGCCTCGTTTTATTTTGGAAAGCAGGTGCCCCAGTGATTGAAATTGTCCCCATCAGCACTCAGCAACAAGCGGTAACAGCACTCTTTAGACAGCTTTGGGGATCCACAGAAATGGTGGTCTCCTCCGGCACTTTCGATATTCAGGACTTAGACGGTTTAGTGGCACGACAAGCTGATCGCATCGTGGGTATCATCAGCTATACATGGACCACAAAATGGCTGGAAATTGTGTCACTGGATAGTCTGGTCGAGAATCAAGGCATTGGTTCCCAGTTGTTACAAGCGGCCGAAAAGTTTGCCGGAGAAGATGGCCGGCACCAAGTCAGTCTGATTACCACCAACGATAATTTGCGGGCATTGGGATTTTACCAAAAACGGGGGTATCACTTGACTGAACTATATCCCAATGCTGTTGAGAAAGCCCGGCAGATCAAACCCGAAATACCTCTGCAAGCCGACAACGGTATTCCAATTCGGGACGAATTGCGACTGACCAAAGTGCTGCACTAAGCACCAAAAAAAGGATTGGACCCAATGAATGCGGGTTCCAATCCTTTTTGTATGGCTGAGAAAATTGATTACTGTAAAGTAAGTCCTTCATGGATCTTATCCAAGTTCCACTTCATCATGGTGTAATACGTATCGCCGGTCGTTCCCTCTTTGGCTAGAGAGTCGGTGAAGATTTTGGAATAAATCTTCAGGCCGGTCTCCTTGGCGACTTTATTCATGGATTTAGGTGATACCGATGTTTCCACAAACAAACTCTTCACATCGGACTGGTCAATTTTTGCCAGTACCGATTTCATCTGCTCCGGTGTTCCCTGGGACTCTGTGTTGATCTCCCAGATATAGGCCGGGGTCACATGATAGGCCTTGGCGAAGTACTTGAACGCTCCTTCAGAAGTCACGAGCAATCGTTGTTTTTCCGGAATATCCAAGAACTGCGACTGGGCCGTGGCGTGCAGCTTTTGCAGCTTGGCCACATATTGATCTGAATTCAATTGATAAAATGAGGCATTCTTTGGATCTTTTTCTTTCATCACCTTGGTAATGGTCTGCACATACTTGATCCCATTGGCCAAATCCAACCAGGCATGGGGATCCTCTTCCTTGACATTAGTGGTTAGGTGCTGCGCAGTCACACCCGCACTGGCCGCGAAGACGTCTCGATCAAATTTCTTGTGGGCGGTTTCAACTAATTTATTGAACCAACCGCTGCCGCCGGTTTCCAGATTCAAACCATTGTGGAAAAGAATGTCGGCTTCAGTAGACTTGGAAACATCGGTGGGCCGGGGTTCATATTCGTGGGGATCGGTGCCCCGCTGAACGATACTGTATAGGTCGATCCGGTCCTGCCCAACATTGTGCACCATGTCCTCTAAAATCGAGTTCGTGGTGACAATTCGCAGTTTGCCAGATGCGTTCTGCTGCTCTGCTTTACTGTCCCCACGATTATTCAAGAAAAGGAAGACACCGCCAATCATCATGACGACTGCCACGAAAGTTGCAATAATTCTTTTCATCGGATTAGTGCACCTCCTTGGCCTTTTGCTGTGCACTGATCACAGGCAACTGGCGCGCGTTCTTTTTGGCCTTAGCCGGCGCTCGAAATTTAATGAACGCCTGCTTAGGCGAAAAGATGAACGACACGACGAACAATCCAGCGGCCACTAAGACAATTGCCGGACCTGAAGCCCAGTTTAACGTGTAGCTGAAATACAAGCCGGTGATGGAGGACACCACCCCGACAAGCGCTGAGAGAACCAGCATGGTGGATAGTTTATCCGTCCAAAGATAGGCCGTGGCAGCAGGCGTAATGAGCATGGCCACCACCAAGATAATTCCCACCGTTTGTAACGCGGAAACGGTGACCAGGGTCAGGACCAGCATTAAACCATAATGCAGGACCTGCACATTCAGTCCGTAGGTTTGGGCATACGTGGCATCAAAGGATGTAATCAGCAGTTCTTTATAGAAAGCGACCACGAAGAGCAGCACGATGCCGAGTACCACGGCGGTAGTCATGATGTCGCTATCGCTGACTGCTAGGATGTTACCAAACAAGATATGATGCAGATTGGTGGAGCTTTCTGCCATAGAAATCAAGATGAAACCAAGGGCGTAAAAGGCACTGAACACCACCCCAATGGAGGTATCGGTTTTGATCTTACTATGGGCGGCCACGAAACCGATCAACATAGCCGCTAAGATACCAAATACCGAGGCCCCGATCAACACGTTGATGCCGAGCATATACGCCACGGCCACCCCGGGCAGCACTGCATGGGAGATGGCATCCCCCATCAGAGACATCCCCCGCAGAATAATGAAGCTGCCGATTATTCCGGACATAATGCCGACCATAATCGCTGTAATCAATGCGCTTTGGAGAAAGTCGTACCTGCTTAATGCAGTGAAAAATTCGACAACTGAAGACATTAATGCGCCACTTCCTTTGCTGTAAACAAGACGGAGGAAAGATCTGCGCTGAAGGCCTGCTCAATGTTCTTTGAATTATAGACTGCCTGAACCGGACCGTAATCAATGATGCCATGGTTCATGACCACTAAATCGTCGAAATAGCGGGATACTTTATTTAAGTCATGATGGACGACGATGATCGTTTTACCTTCATCACGCCACTGCTTCAAGATCTTCATGATCGCGGTTTCGCTTTGCAAATCAATACCCACGAATGGTTCGTCGAGGATGATAATTTCCGCTTGCTGCACAATGGCCCGGGCGACAAACACCCGCTGTAACTGACCACCGGAGAGATTGCCGATTTGCCGCTGGGCATACTCTTCTAATCCCACCTGGGCCAAAGCCGAGCGGGTTTCTTCCTGTTCTTTCTTGCCAGGATTTCTGAATAATCCTAACCGGCCGTATGTGCCGGTTTCCGTCAGCGTGAAGACATCCACGGGAAATGTAAGATCCAGATCTTTACGCTGTTCCACGTAAGCAATTTGTTTTTGAAAATGTTTGAGCGGTTCACCGTCGTATTCGGCGGCGCCGCTTTGGCTTTTGACCAAGCCGAGAATGGCCTTGATCAGGGTTGATTTTCCTGCACCATTGGGTCCAATAATGCCAGTGATTTTGCCCTTGTTAAATGTTACGGCAACATCAGCAAACACTGGTGTGTCATCGTACGCCACGGTGAGGTCGGTAATTGCAAGCATATATACCTCCTCCGTTTTAGGAGAGACTAAATTCTCTCTAACCACAGTCTACATGATAATTAGGCACTATTCAAGCTTTTGTTAGTCGTGCCTAATTATTATTGTGAACACTTGGCCAAAGCGGTAAAATAACCGTCATTTTTCGTTATCATCAGGCGTTTGGGCGCATTCTCGCTTTACACCACAAAAAAACGGTGTTACAACGTGGGTGTTTAAGGAAACAGAAACAAACAATAATAAACATAAATAAACATACTAAGGAGTGCTTCACGATGGATGTTGTGATTGGTGCAGATAAAGATGGTTTCGACATGAAGGAACAGGTCAAGAAGTATTTGCAAGAACGCCATTATCATGTGCTTGATGTGACGCCAAAACCCGCCAGCGACTTTGTGGATTCCGCTTTGGCGGTCACCAAAGAAGTCATGAGCGGCAAAGCGCATAAAGGCATCATGTTTGACCGTTACGGCATTGGGTCCATGATGGCTGCCACCAAGGTCAAGGGCATGGTGGCGACGAATGTGGGTGACGAAACCGCCGCCCACCAAACGGCTGAACATAATGGGGCTAAAGCCATTGCCATTGGCACCGGACTGATCGGGATCGATCGGGCACTGGGTCTGATCCAACGATACTTGGACGCTGAGTATGTGGACGGCCGTCATCAAGTTCGTTTGGACATGTTAGCCAAAATGATTTAGATTCGGAAGACTGCGAAAGGAAGCTAATCAGCATGATTATTTCTCTTGGCAATGATCATATTGTGACTTATGCAAAGATTCAGATTTCCAATTTCTTGAAAAAAGCAGGTTATCAAGTGATTGACGAAGGAACTTATGATACCACTCGGACGCACTATCCAATCTATGGTAAGCGGGTCGCCGAAGACGTCGCAGACGGCCGCGCTGATCTGGGCATCGTCCTCTGTGGTGACGGCAGCGGCATCACAATGGGCGCTAACAAAAACGAAGGCGTCCGAGCGGCTATGGCTAATGACGCCACTGGCGCCAAGTATGCGCGCGAACAATTGAACGCCAATGTCTTAGGCTTTGGCGGGGCCAGCGTCGGTATCCACTTAGCCTTTGACATGGTCACTGCTTTTCTGGATGCCACTTACAAAGAGACCCCAGAAAACGCCGCAATCATCAAGAAGATCGACAGCATTGCCACGCCCAATCCGGATCAAAAAGATAATCCGCACTTTTTTGATGAAGAAAACGAAAAATGGGCTGAAGGAGTTTACCACGATTAATCTGTTCAGCGATGAGTGTCATCCACCCAAAAAATTCGACAACCAATTTTTCTCATGACTCGCCACGACTCTCATCAGTATCCAATTGGCTGCTGATCGCCAAAAGGCGCTTGGATCAAAGTATGTTTTGACTTTGACCCAAGCGCCCTTTTGTATTGAATAATGGCTTACCGGATTACTTTGCAGCCCGAACCAATGGGTACACTGCGCCGATCAGTCCGGCATCATTACGCAAGCCGGCGGCTTTGATGGTCCCCAACGCTTTATCCCGAATGAAGTTTAAGCTTTGGTGGCGCGTAATGTATTCGCTGAGTTTATCCTGCAGGTTCTCCATAAACCGGTCATTGGCACTGATCCCACCGCCAATCAAAATAACTTCTGGATCGAAGTTCGCAAACAAATTGATTAGCATTACGGCTAACTGGCTGTAAAAATCATCGACGATCGGTTCCGCAATCGGATCTTTGTCCTCAGCCAATTGGAGAATTTGGCGCGCATCGGTGACCTTGGCATCATCCGGGAAGACCAGCTTTGCCGACGCATTATACCGGCGAGTCAAACCGTCGACCACTGCCGCATTTTTATTGAGTGAAGAAAATTCCAGATCCTGAGTCAAGTCCGGTTCCTGGGTGACATTCCAGCCGAATTCACCGGCCATCCCGTGGGCACCGCGGTAAACCTGACCATTGATCACAATCCCGCCGCCGATGCCGGTACCCAGGACGATACAAATATAGTTGTCGATACCCTGGGCGTTACCCAACCACCGTTCGGCGATGGCCGCTGCGTTGGCATCATTCTCCACTTTCACCGGCAAGCCAGTTTGGTCTGCCAGAGTTTTGGCCAACGGAAAATCATACAGCTCCCGTAAGGCCCCGCCGGTCACCATGTAACCATCTCGCCGCACAATGCCGGGCGCAGAGATGCCGATCCCAGTCACGGTATGGTGCTGTCTGAAGCGCTCCACCACTTTAGCCATCCCGGCCAAGATGTCTGCCCTCGGTTTCGGGGTCTCGAAGGCCCCTTTTTCACTGATCTGACCATCACTATTCACAATGCCGTACTTAATGGATGTCCCGCCAATGTCAAACGCAATAAATTCTGTCATGTTTAACTCCCCCGTATTATGGTAAGTAAGCGTTTTTAAAAGTCATATTGAGCATACCGAGAATACTGGCCGGAGGCAACGGCATGGCTTGGATAAAAAACGAATTGATGAAAAAGAAACAGTCTGTTTAGCGGTATGGCCAAACAGACTGTTCCAATATTTGATCAGATAAAATTAACGGTTGATCGACCGAGCCATCCGTTGAATCGCGTGGCGTTCACCACGAATGGCTTTGCTTAACGCATAGATATTCTCAAACGGCGATTGAATGCCCCAAGCGGCATCACCGATGTGCTGAATATCGACGCCATTGATCTTGTTGCGGACAGCGACATTCTCAATATAATGCGCGCCAGAACCTTCTTGACTGGTACCGATCGTGCTCATTACTAATGTGTCATGGGCATGGGCCAGCTTCACCACAGCTTGGATTTCACCATCCGTCAGGCCAGGAACTGTGCCCACTGCTGGTACCAAGATCACGTCCGCGCCCGCATCCAAGAATGCCTGCACAGCGTCCAGACTGACCACTGGTTCATTCACACCGGCACCGTGCATCTTGCCTGCAATCACCAGACCGCTGAAGACTTCCTTGGCCACCTTGACATTGGCTGCAATCTGAGCATTAGTCACGCCAGTACCTGGATTCCCGGTTAAGCAGACAAAGTTGAAGCCCAGTTTTTCTGCTTCCATCAATGTCTTCCGACTGGACATCCGACCTTCGGGAATCGTCAGGCGTGTTTCGGACATATCGGCATTAACATCGACCGGTTCTAAGTTCACACCGATGGGCCGACCCACCAAGTGTTGCAGCCGCTTGATGCTTTGACCGTCGTCATGGGCCACAGCCCCTTCATTCGGATAGAGACCGAAAATGGCCGGGTGCAACACATCTAAACCGTTCAATAGGATGAGGTCGGCACCAAAAGCGGCGGCCACTTCCGAAGTCGTTAAACCGTCACCGACTTCATGGCCAGTCACATTTTCACTTAAAACGACCCGGCCTTCGCTGGCTTTAATGCTTTGTTTCAATTCAGCGGCCTTCATTTGCAATACTTCACTCGTGTTGGCACTAATCAATCGTGTTGTCATGAACTTACATAGCTCCTTTAATTAGCTCTTTCTTCCGCGGCAATCTTAGTAAGATCCTCTCCTGCTTCTTCTAACCGTTGCTGTTTATTCAAGTTAAGCAGGAACGGCATATAAATCAGCACATCCAGGACGATGTTCAATGCTTGCAGTACACAGGCGGTCCAGGAACTGGTGGCTAAGAAGCCAGAAATGATTGGCGGCATGGTCCAGTTGGGCATTACCCCCGTGGGCAGCGGCACCCAGCCAAAGTACATCGCCGAATACGTGGTCACCGCGTTAATAATGGGCGCCAAGATGAACGGAATCAATAGCGTGGTGTTCAATACCACTGGTAAGCCAAACATCGTCGGTTCATTAATGTTGAACAGCCCAGGGGTAATGGTCAGTGGCGCCAATACTTCCAACTGTTTACTGGAACGGCGCATGAAGACCAGGATACCAATGGCCAACACCAGCCCTAATGTGGCACCGCCACCGCCCATATAGACAAAGTTGTCGATGAACGGAGAAGTGACAATGTGCCCACCATTGCTCAGACTTAATTTACCGCTTTGGTGCAGCACCCGGTTGGCATCAGTGTTCATTAACCAGATTGGCGAAATGATCGTGTTGACCACATTCCCGCCATGAATTCCGACGAACCAGAACAGACTGTTTAACGCAATGGCCACTGCGGTACCGGGCAATGTATCGCCTAGTAAGCCCAACGGTTTGGCAAAGATATGCAGCAGCATATCATGAATGTTGCCCCAACCGGTCCAAACGAACAGGGCATAAATGGCACCCCAGAGGGTGATGATCACTGCCCCGGGAATCAACGCCGAGAAACTAGCCGAAATTGCAGGGGGTACTGCATCCGGCATTTTGATCCGAATATCGTGATTGATGAACCACTGGAAGATACCACCGGCCACCAGACCAATAATAATGGCAATGAACAAACCCTTACTGCCCAAATACCCATAAGGCATGCCTTCCAGCGGTGCCTTGCCGCCGGTGAAAATGCTCGGGGTCACGACGAAGAATGAGGCTACCGCAATGATCCCTGCGGATTTGCCATCTGTATGAAATTGTTCGGCGTAACTCGAAGCAATCCCGAAGGCCCCGACAACACCCAACAGTCCGAATGAACCATTGACAATCTTATTAAAGATCGCAGCAATTGACACATTGTTAATTTGCGTATTGGCGAAGAAGTCGGTCATCGCCGTAATCGGGAAACTACCTAAAATCAAGAACAATGACCCAATGATAATTAAGGGCATCGATAATGCAATACCGTCACGAATGGCAATCAACGGTTTAAAGCCGCCCAGCTTGATCGCCACCGGCATCAACCACTTCTCAATGAAGCCATTGATCCCGCCAGATTTCTTGTCTGCCATAACTCTTTCCTCCTAATAACAGGCGTGAAACACGCCGATCCAAAAACTCGGTGATGTTTACTCTTGCAGACCACATGTTTTTGTACATGCAGTCATCATTGACTGGTTTTGGCCAAAAACACAGTCGTCAGAATTAGTCCATCGTGTATCCGCGCGATACACAAAAATCCTTCGCGAAAGAAAAAAATTTCTGGTACAAAATAATTGTATCAGCTTGTCACGGGTTTAGTATAGCCCTTTCACACAGAAAATGTAAGCGCTTATTCACGTGCTGCAATTGGTTATGGGTCAATAAAGATAGCGTTACCCATGCGATTATGGACATATGAAAATTGCAAATATATTGGTCTATGCCAATAAGAAGATTTAACCGTTTACTTGGAAGGCCCGACAAACTGATCGATTAGGCATGCCTAATTAAATACTTCCATAATCCAAAATTCAGCGTATAATATAGATGAAAGAAAAAATGAAAACCGAGAGGCGTGATCATTCGTGAGTGAAAACAATCCGAATCAACGGCATAAACTCATCGAGTATGCCAACGGTCCTTCGTTGGAGGAAATCAACGGGACTGTGAAAGTGCCAAAAGGCAAAGGGTTTTGGCGAACTCTTTTAGCCTATTCAGGCCCCGGCGCATTAGTCGCTGTGGGCTATATGGACCCAGGTAACTGGTCCACATCTATTACAGGTGGTCAGAATTTCCAATATCTATTGATGTCGGTTATTCTGATGTCGAGTTTAATTGCGATGTTGCTGCAATACATGGCCGCTAAACTCGGCATAGTCACCCGGATGGATTTAGCCCAAGCGATCCGGGCCCGAACGAGTAAAACGTTAGGAATTATTCTTTGGATCATGACCGAATTGGCCATCATGGCCACTGATATCGCGGAAGTTATCGGTGCTGCCATTGCGCTTTATCTGTTATTCCACATTCCGCTGGTCATTGCTGTATTTATCACCGTATTCGATGTATTGCTTTTATTGCTTTTGACCAGAATTGGTTTCCGCAAAATCGAAGCCATCGTGGTCTGTTTGATTCTTGTTATCTTATTTGTCTTTGTTTATGAAGTGGCTTTATCCGATCCAAACTGGGGTGACGTCATTGCTGGCTTCGTACCAAATGCGAAAACATTCGCCACTTCCCCGCAAGTTGGCGGTCAGACACCGTTAACTGGTGCCCTCGGAATTATTGGGGCCACCGTGATGCCTCATAATCTTTACTTACACAGTGCGATTTCGCAAACCCGCCAAATTGATCATAGCGATCCTGATGATGTGGCCGCAGCAGTCCGGTTTACTGCTTGGGACTCCAATATTCAATTAACAGCTGCATTCTTCGTCAATGCGTTACTGTTGATCATGGGAGTGGCAGTCTTCAAGACCGGTGCTGTCAGTGATCCTTCATTCTTCGGCTTGTTCCACGCATTATCTGATACCTCAAAATTAAGCAATCCATTGCTGATTAGTGTGGCCAAGTCCGGCGTGCTATCCGTCCTCTTCGCCGTCGCCTTGTTGGCATCCGGCCAAAACTCAACAATCACTGGTACCTTGACTGGTCAGGTCATCATGGAAGGTTTCATCCACATGCGTATGCCGCTGTGGGCTCGACGGTTAGTGACACGGTTGATCTCCGTCGTACCCGTCCTTGTTACTGTGGCGATTACAGCGCATCAAACGGATGTGCAGCAACATGTCGCGCTGAACAATTTGATGAACAATTCTCAGGTGTTCTTGGCTTTTGCCTTGCCTTTCTCCATGCTGCCGCTGTTGATGATGACGGATAGCCGGGTGGAAATGAGCGACCGATTCAAGAACAACGCCTGGCAAAAAGTACTCGGCTGGATTTCTGTCATTGGTCTAACCTTCTTAAACCTGCTGGGTCTGCCCGACTCCATCGCCGACTTCTTTGGTGCTAACGCTTCTGCTGGTGAAGTTCAAACTGCCCATATCATCGCCTACATACTGATTGCCGTGGTCATTGCCTTGTTGGCTTGGACCATCTCTGATCTGTACCGAGGCAATAAACGATACGCCGCCGTTCTTGCTGAAAAGGCAGCCGCCGCCAAGGCTAAAGAAGAAACATCTGCGAAGGGAGCACAGTGATCGATGGAAAATAACAAAATCACACATATTCTGGTTGGGGTGGACGATTCTGCCGATGCCCTCACCGCCTTTCAATATGCCATGCACCGGGCCAAGGAAGAGCAATGTAAATTAACGATTGTGTCGATCTTGGAAAATGATGATATGAATATCTTTCAAGCGTTGGACAAGGATTATGTCCATGGTCAACGAGCGGATCTGGAAAAGCATATTGAAAAATACCGGCAATTAGCTTTGGACGCTGGTATTAAGCAAGTCAACGCCGTAGTTGCCGAGGGTGATCCGGGCGACACCATCGTCCATGACGTGATTCCTGCGGTCGAACCAGACTTGTTAATTGTGGGTGCTAAATCTAAGCAAGGCATTAGTAAGCATTTCGGCAGCCAAGCCGCCTATATGGCGAAATACGCACCAATCTCTGTGCTGGTTGTCCGTTAACCCTCTCCTCCTTTAAGAGATACCGCAAAAACACGCTGATCGTATTGTGACCGATCAGCGTGTTTTTGTATGCATATCACTAACTTGTTAATCTGTCTCCTGCATCTTCTTGAATGGTTGAAACCAGTGCAACAAGCGGCCCATCAAACCAGAGTATAAGAAGGTAAACGCTAGCCCCCACAACAGTGCGACCCAGCCAAAAACTAGCGCGCTGGCCAGTAAAACAACAACATTGATGACCCGCAGCATCAAAGTTACATTGAACTGCGGCCGCTTCTTAGCCACAATCAGCGCAAAGACATCCAGTCCAGCTGTCGAAGCATTACTGGCGATGCAGCAATAATATCCAGCCCCAATAAATAAACTGGCAAGCAGCACATCGGCAATCGGATTTTGTGAAAGGTGAAATGGTGTCCAACTCCAGAAAGCAAAGAAGGCCATGTAAGCGACACTACTGACCATGGAACGGAAAAAGTTAGTACGCCCGAGAAACAACAACGCGAATCCCAGACAGCTCACTGTGATAATGTTGGTCCACCACACGACATTGACAGGGGTTAACCGGGCCAACACCATGCTCAAGGAGGTCACCCCGCCGCTGATGATGTTGCTGGGTACCATGAACTTGGCATAGCCGAATGCAATCAGCATATTCCCCAACAAAATCAGCAAGATCGGTCCCAATTGACGTTTGAATTGTGTTTGGCTCATTTTAAATCCACCTCAATCGTCACTGGGAAATGATCGGAAGCATATTTCCCGATGGGCGATAAGGTGGTATCTACCGCATAACTTTGCACATGAACACGGTCATTCACAAAAAAGTAATCCAACCGGTGGGCATCCTGACCGGGTAAATAGGTGGGCGGTTCACTGACTTGCCAAGTTCCAGGAGTGGGATCAGGCCGTTTGTCAGCGATCAGCGCCGCATCCTGCAGCGTTTGGACCATCGTGTGATATGCCTCATCTGTGGGCACCATGTTGAAATCCCCGGTGACGATGACTGGCATCGTTTTGATTTCGTTCGCAAACGTTGTGAGAATTTGGTTCACGCCGTATTCCCGCGCTGCCACCGAGATATGATCCAAATGGCAAGTGACCAAGATAAATTCTTGGCCGCCCTTTTTATCCCGTAATTTCGCCCATTGAAAAATTCGATATGTCGCCGCACCCGGATAAATGGATGGTTCATCTGGTGTTTCAGATACCCACGCATGGCCTTCCGTCAATGCATCGAACTGGGCCTTTTTGAAGAACAAGCCCGCTGCTTCTCCCTTATCCACCGTGTTTTCCCGCGGAATGGCAAAACTGCGATACCCAGCAATGGTTTGTAGGTCCGCATACTGCCATGGTTCCGCTTCTTCAACGGTCAATATATCTGGATCCAAGCGCTTGATGTTGGCCAAGACATGCCCCTTGCGTTGGGCCCAACGCCACTCGCCATCATCTGGCGTGTCCAGTCGAATATTATATGTTGTAATTTGCATTTTTCTACCTTCCTTCTCTGCAATATCCACGGACAGTATTGTAACGATAATCGTCAATGATTGCCAACGACTTAAAAGCAGTCATTAGTGATCCACATTCATATTTCCCTTTTTGGAAACCTGGTTTCTTATTTAAATAGTCTAAAATACTGGCGCACCACTGGTTTATTAGACTATAATTTGATCGACTTGTTTGACTAAATTTCCCCTAAGGCAACGAAAGGATAATACATATGCTTGAAACGCAACCAGAAACACAAGAAAAACTTTACGGAACTGTCCTATTAAAGGCCAAAGACATTATGGATTTTACCTTGGCACAAGAAAGTGCCCCCACGTTAATGGATATTAGTCGCGGCACCCGTATTGCCAAACCCACCGCCCTGAAGATTTTGCACACCCTCTGTGCCATCGGCTTCATGCGCCGGGATCCAGAAAATCGCCGCTTCTACTTGGGCACCCAACTCATCCCTTACGCCACAAAAGCCACCAGCAGTTTTGAAATTCGCGATGTGGCCTTCCCCGCCCTCGACAAATTACGCGCCGCCACTGGGGAGACCATCAACTTGGGCGCGCTCGCCGACAACGAAGTGATGCTGATCGAGAAGTTGGAAAGTCCCAATTCGATCAAGTTGAAGTCAGTTATCGGCGGCCGCATGCATCTCTACTCTTCCGCCATGGGAAAAGCGATTCTCGCCACTTTCTCACCCGACCAGCTCAATCAATACTTAGAACAGACTGACTTGTTGCCCATGACGCCCAACACCTTGACCAGCGTCAGTGCCCTCAAACGGAACATTCAAGAGATTCGCAATGTCGGCGTGGCCATCGATAATGAAGAAAACGAGCCGGAAGTCTTCTGTATTGGGACGACTATCTACAAGCACGATCGCTTATTCGGGGCCTTTAGTATTTCGGCTCCCAAGTATCGTGTCCCCCAATCTCATCAGGCAGAACTGATCCGGCAGTTGCTGAATACGAAGCATGAAATCGAGGATCTAATCTAACGCTTTGAAACAAGTTCTCCTTTAAAACTCACGGCGCTTATTGGCAGCCGGAATATTCAATTTATCCCGATACTTCACGACAGTCCTGCGGGATAATTTAATATGCTTTTGTTGTAAGGCCGCGACAATGGCGTTATCCGTCAACGGATGCTGCTTATCTTCCGCCTCAATCAGTGTCTGCACTGCACTTAAGAGAGCATCCTGGGAATAGCCCACCGCTGAGCGGTATGTGAAAAAGTGGCGTAATTCGTAGATATGTCGATTGAATTCTAAGTATTTGCCATTAATCGTGCGACTGATGGTTGATGGGCTCAGTTTCAGTTGTTCCGCAACTTCTTTGACCAGCAGTGGCACCAGCGGCTGTTCCGGGTCAACAAAGAAAGCGTGCTGACGGGCGACAATGGCTTGGGTCACCCTTAATAAGGTAACTTGCCGTTCCGTATATGCTGTCAGCAATGTCTGATAGGCTTTTTGCTGGACCGTCAAATAGTTTTGCAACTGGGCATCGTGTTCTCCGTAGCGGCTCAGTTCGGCCATATATTGGGTGTTAAAGGAAAGCCGTATTTGGGTGTCTTTCAATAACCCGACCTGGACAGTGCCGTGATCAGCTGCCACCTGCACTTCGGGAAAAGCAAAAGCGGTCGGCGTATCCGCAGTAAATTGGGCCCCTGGAGCTGGTGATAACGTGCGAATATAGTCTAAGACCGCCTGGACCTGGCTCGCGGTTAACCCGGTGGCACGCTGAATGAGGCCGTTTTTATTTTCTGCTAAAGCTGGCAAATGATGGTCAAGAATTTCCTCAGTTCCCACCGGGGCAGTGTCATCACGTTGGGCTTGCAATCGTAAAACTTCTTGTAATGAACGACCGCCCACGCCGGCGGGCTCCAGCTGCTGTAGTAAAGTCAATGCATCCGTGATCATCACCTGATTCACCCGGCAAGCCTTAGCAGCCGCAGCCAGCGTAATCGTCAAATAACCGTTATTGTCCAAATGGTAAATCAAGTATTGAACCAACGTCTTTAACGGCAAATCACGCATCGTTAACCCCACCTGAGTCAACAGGTAATCTTCTAGCGACTGATGCGTGGCGTTTTGATCCGCCAACCAGTCAATGGGATAACGGCTCGTGATTCCGCTTAAGCTGGGAACCTTCACTTTCAAAAAAGGATTGTCCAATACCGCCTGTTGCAGATCGTCTAGCAGATCCGTCAAGGGCATTGCCAGTATCTTCAGTTTTTGCTGGGCTTTTATCGATAAGCGTTGTTGGATCGTTTGTCTCGTCGTCTGTTCAATTGCCATGATGACCTCCAGTCCCTGTACATTTTAAGCAATTTCAGCCATAATGTCACCAAGTGCTAGTGCTCAGAAATTTAGCTAGTGCTTAAAGGAGCAGTTTGATGAAGGCCATTGATCGTGTTTACAAGATATTATCCACCCGTCATCGGGATGAAAAACTAACCACCCAACAAGTCGCGGCCGCCGTTGGATTGACCCGTGGTGTCGTCAGTTCCTATTTATCGCAATTAGCGAAAACTGGGAAGATCGCCAAAAGCGGCACCCGTCCGGTCTTTTGGGAAGTCAATGCCCCCGCCAGCGCGTTTGATGCCTTCATTGGCGCTCAGGGCAGTCTCCATGATGTGGTGGCCAGTTGCCGGGAAGCAATCGTCTATCCACCCCATGGCCTACCGATTCTGATCACAGGGCCCAGTGGTGTCGGCAAGAGCTTCTTGGCCCGAGTGATTTTTAATGAGGCTCAGCGCACCGGAATCATTCCCGCTGAGGGCCGCTTTGTCGTCTTGAATGCCGCCGATTACGCCAATAATCCAGAATTACTCTCTTCTGTTTTGTTTGGCTATAAAAAAGGCGCCTTTACCGGCGCCAATGCGGATTCCCCCGGGTTACTCGACAGGGCAGATAATGGGTATTTGTTCTTGGACGAAATCCACCGTTTACCGCCGGCTGCTCAGGAAAAATTGTTCTCTCTACTGGATTCAGGTGACTTTTACCCGCTGGGTGAAAATAAACAGGTCCATCATGTCAACGTCCGTTTCGTATTCGCCACCACGGAAGATACCACCAATGTACTTCTCAAAACATTTCTACGGCGGGTCCCGTTACAAGTCGCCCTGCCACCATTCATCGCGCGCACGCTCAATGAGCGCACCACCTTAGTGCTTAATGCGTTTAAAAACGAAGCCAAGCGCATCAACCGACCGGTGCAAATCACCCTGCCCACCTTGATCAATCTGGCCAACACGAATGCTCCAGGTAATGTCGGGATGATGGAAAATCGTGTCAAATTGTTATGTGCGGCGGCGTATGCCCAATCGGCCGATGATGCGAATCCGATTCTAGTGGGTCAAGACAACGGTTTGCATATCACCATCACCGCAGATACAGCATTACAACGACTCCAATTACTCCCCACCCAAATTACCCATATTTTTGCGCAATTAGCCACCCGTCTGGCGCAATCATTGCAGGATACCGACGATATTAACGAGCAAAACCTCGTTGTCCGCCAAACAATGCGGACACTCACAAACTTAACCGATGCGGCCCTCATTGATCCGCTCCAGCAGCAATTACAGACCGCCACAAAAACAGTCCTGCACAATCGTTATGGCATCCGGCCGCCCCAGGACAACAGTTTTTGGCGCCGGAATGCCGTCGCTTTGTATTGTGTGCAGATGGGAATTAATCAATCTGATAATACCGCATTTACCACACTGGCTAATTTAATTCAGACAAAATATCCGCGCAGTGCCTATCTCTTTTCCCAACTTATCCCCCAGATTGCGGAAGCCCATGCAGAGGCCATTTGGATCATGTTTCCCCTGCTCATGCAACCCGTGGTGAAAGACGTCGAAAGCATTCCGTATAACGGTATTCTTTTAGCCCATGGCGAAAGCACCGCCGCCAGTATTCAGTCCGTGGTGAATAATCTATGTGGCAACTATTTGTTTGAATCCTTCGACATGCCCATTGATGTATCGATTCATGAAATCAATCAGCGTGTCCAAAATTATCTGGCCACGCAGCGCGCCGGTAAATCCGGCACATTTGTCTTGTTTGACATGGGTTCTTTGAATCAAATGTTTAGCGAAATCAAGAAGACACAGGATCAAAAACTGCTAGTCATCAACAATCTCACCACTGCCATGGCCCTGGACGTCGGTTTACGCATGCAGCGCAAGGACAGTTTCACCACGATTGCCCAGGCTAGCCACCGGTATGGTGAAACCACCGGCACCCAATACTTCGAGGGGTTATCCGACCAGAAAAATATTATTGTGTCTTGTATGTCCGGCGTCGGCTTATCTGAAGAAATCCGGCGGATGATGCGCAACACCTTGTCTGGTAAGGAACAGATTATCACGATGGACTACAAGGACTTGCGCTCAACCTTGGACAATCATGACCAGCGTTTCTTCGACAAGACCCAATTTGTCCTCACCACCACTGACATCACCACAGATCTCGACATTGCCATCGTCAACATCTACGACATTATGGAAAACCAAGGGTTCCATCACCTCGTTCGCTTATTGACAGATGCTGGCGAACAGCCTGCCAATTGCCAGCACTTCATGGATCAGCTCTTGAAGTTCTTCAGTATCGAAGGCATTCGCGATCGCTTGCAGTTCTTGAATCCGGATGTGGTCATTAATGAAGTCGAAAAAATCACCACCAGTTATCAAGACTACTACGGCATCGAATTAGCTGGGAAAGTACGCCTCAATCTATATATGCATCTCGCCCTCATGATTGAACGAATGCTGCTGGCATCCCAAAGAGCAGACAAGGCATCCGCGATCAAAATTGACACCGATCAGGAACGAGAATTTTTCTCGGTATCGCACACCATTTTCCATGGCATTGAAGTGAAATACAACTTCAAGGTAGCCGACTACGAGATATCGTTGATGTATCAACTGTTATCCCCTTATATTTGATCCATCTTAGTGCTTAAGATCATTTAAGCACTATTTATTTTGCCTATTTTCTTAGCTTACCATCAAGGTTGGCACACTTATTGCTACATAGGAGAGTGAGAACAATAAAGGGATTGGAAGTGGAAACAGATGAAGCGATTCATCGTGGCTTCTCATGGCGAGTTAGCAAAGGGTATCCAAAGTACAATTGAACTTTTTGCCGGTCATGAATTGCCCATTACTTACATTACGGCATATACCAAGGCAGACAGCGATTTGGATGACCAATTAAAAAAGGCGTTAGCGCCAGTTACGCCAGCGGATCAGGTCATTATTTTCACCGACCTGATGGGCGGCAGTGTCAATCAAAAATTGACGTTGGCGGCTGCACCATACAAGAACATCTTTATCATTGCCGGCTTCAACTTACCCGTGATTCTGGAAGCGGTGCTCTCCGCCGATCCAGTTGATCAAAAATATATTACGACCCTGATCGATAAGGGTCGCTCTGGTTTGCAACAAGTCTCATTACCCAGCAAACCCATTGATAGTAATAATGACGATTTTTTGAACTAACCCGCAGTGCTGCTTAAGCGGCATGCACAATTCAAGGAGGAAATTAATATGATTCAAGCATTACGTGTCGACGAACGATTAATTCACGGTCAAATTGCAATGGTATGGTCTCGGGAACTGAATCTGGACGGTATTGTGGTGGCCAATGACGCCGCCGCCGAGAATGAAGCTCAACAAATGGCGCTTAAAATGGCCGTCCCCAATGGGATTAAAGTCATCGTGAAGTCGATTGATGGTGCCATCGAGTTACTGCAAGATCCCCGGGCCGATAAGATGAAACTCTTTGTACTGGTGCGGACAGTTGCTGATGCCGAGAAGTTGGCAGAAGCCCTCCCGGCACCCAAGATCAAGTACGTGAACATTGGCAACGTGGGCAAAGCATCAGAAGAGGAAAAAACAACTTTGACCCAGTTCGTCATGTTGACCCAGTCCGAAATCGCGGCATTAAAGAAATTAGTCGCGCTTTACCCAGAAACTGCCTTACAAAATCTGCCCAGCGACAAAAAAGAGCTGGCCAGCCGCTTTATCACTGAAAAGAACCTGTAATCGAAAGGATGAACTGTCATGTATGAAGCATTTGCTGTCGCCATTGTGGTGTTTCTCACAGTTGGCGGCCAGGAATTACTTGGTTTCACTATGCTCGGCCGCCCCATCGTCATCGGTCCGCTCATCGGAATTCTTTTGGGCGATGTGAAGACTGGCCTGTTGGTCGGTGCCTCCTTGGAAACAATCTTCATGGGGATCGTCAATATTGGCGGTGCCTCAGCCGCTGAACCCGGCTTAGCCAGCGCACTGGCAGTGGCTTTTGCCATTAAGCTGCACGGTGGCCTAGGGGTCGCTTTACCCCTGGCGATTCCGCTCGGCATCATCGGGTTACAGATCAAAACCTTGCTGTATGTGGCTGTTGTCGGCCCCTTTGCCAGTCGCTTTGACAGTCTGGCCGCTGCTGGCAAGCAAAAGCAGATCGTCCGTTTGCACTTTGGCCTGTGGGGTTTGCAATGGTTCTTATATGCCTTAATTCCATTCTTTGCCATGTTGGTCGGCTCAGGCGCCACCCAGGCTGTCCTCAAACTAATTCCGAATGTTATTGTCCATGGATTGACCGTCGCTGGTAATGTCTTACCAGCCGTGGGGATGGCGATGCTGATGAAGATCCTGTGGGATAAGAATATCTCGGTATTTTACTTCTTAGGCTTCTTGATCGTCGCTTACTTCAAGATTCCCCTGATTGCCGTCGCTGTGATGGGCTTCATCATCGCCATCCTAATTGCACAACGGGATATGCAAGTCCACACTTTGGAACAAAAAATGTCCACCGTGGCTGCAGCACCCAGTACGAGTAAACCGGTGTCCAAAGATGAACAAGAAAACGACGCATTCTTTGATTAGAAGGAGAAATAAAGCATGTCAAAAATTACAAGTAAACTAGACGCTGCTGAAAAGAAAATCTTGCGCCAAATTTACTGGCGGTCATTCACACTATATTCTGCCGTGACACCTGCTAAACAAGGCGCCTCTGGTTTCGAATATTCCATGCTGCCAGTGATCAACCACTTCTACAAAGGCCACGATGATGCTAAAAAAGCAGCAATGGTCCGCCAGATGTCTTATTTCAATACAAACTTAGCCATGGCCCCTTTCATCATGGGGGTTACCGCCTCCATGGAGAAGCAAAACGCCAAAAGTAAAGATTTCAACGTGGAATCCATTAACGCGATCAAGACCAGTTTAATGGGTCCGTTAGCCGGTATCGGTGATTCACTCTTCTGGGGTGTGTTACGGGTAATTGCAGCTGGGATCGCCGTGAGTCTTGCTGAAAGTGGCAACTTATTGGCCCCCATTATCTTCCTCTTGCTATTTAATATCCCCGTACAATTGGTTCGCTGGTATGGCGGTCAATTGGGGTATACCCTGGGTTCCACTTACATCGAGGACCTCTACAAAAAAGATCTGATCAACATCATGACCAAGGCAGCCAGCATTGTTGGGCTGATGATGGTCGGTGCAATGACCAGCAGTATGGTGAAATTCAGCATCAAGTGGAACATGGTGTTGGGTGGTAAGACCATTCTCAAGACGCAAAGTATGCTAGACCAAATCTTCATTGGGCTGTTGCCTTTAGCAATCACTTTGCTGTGCTTTTACTTACTGAAGAAGAAGAACGTTTCACTCAACTGGCTGATCCTTGGCGCCATTGTGATTTCTGTGGGCCTGGCTTTAGTCGGTATCGTTTAAAAGGAGGCTGTAAGCGATGAACTGGTGGCAAAAGGCAGTCATTTACCAAATCTACCCGAAAAGTTTCATGGATAGTAATGGCGATGGCATCGGTGACTTACCTGGGATTGAGCAAAAGCTCGACTACTTAAAAGCACTGGGGGTCGACGCACTATGGTTGAGCCCCATCTATCTTTCTCCGCAAGTGGATAATGGCTATGACATCACAGATTATCGGCAGGTTGATCCTCGTTTTGGCACCAATGCCGATCTTGCTCACCTGATTCACGCCAGCCATCAGCATGGGTTAAAGATCATCATGGATATGGTGGCTAATCATACGTCTGACCAGTCCCCTTGGTTTCAAGAAAGCCGCCGCAGTCGTGACAACTACTTCAGTGATTTCTATATCTGGCGGGATCCCAAACCCAATGGTGATCCCCCGACCAACTGGGGCTCTAATTTTGGCGGCTCCGCTTGGGAGTATGTTCCCAGTCGCAAACAATATTACCTGCATTATTACGCCAAAGAACAGCCAGACTTAAACTGGGAAAATCCACTGGTACGGCAAGCAATTTATGACATGATGCGCTACTGGAAAGCCCATGGTGTAGATGGCTGGCGGATGGACGTCATTACATCAATTTCCAAAGACCAGCGTTTCCTGGATTATCCGAATCCGCAACACTTGCCGGTGGTCATGGGCAATCAAAATGATGGTCCCCGAATGCATGAATTTATTCACGAAATGCACAATGAAGTATTGGCCCCCTTTGCAATGGTCAGTGTCGGTGAGTCTCCTTCTGCGAAAAGCACGGATGCGCGCTTGTTGGTAGATCCGCAACGGGAAGAATTGGATATGATCTTCACCTTTGAGCACATGCATGTGGATCGCCAACCCGGTAACGTGAACGGTCGCTGGGCGATTCAGCCGATGGATGTAGTCCAGCTGAAACGGATCTTGGCGAACTGGCAAGACGCTTTGCGCGATCATGGCTGGAATGCGTTGTATTTTGAAAATCACGACCGCGCCCGCACACCCTCCCGTTGGGGGAATGACACCACCTATCGGTACGAAAGTGCCACTGCCTTCGCCACCGTTTTGCACGGTCTGCAAGGGACGCCTTTCATATATCAAGGGGAAGAGATCGGCATGACCAATCCCCGATTTGAATTGGCCGACTATGAAGATATCGAATTGAAGACGAACTACGAAAAACTGGTGGCGCAACAAAAGACCATCAGCAGTGCGGACTTCTTAAAGGCCGCCCGAAAAATTAGTCGGGACAACGCCCGAACACCGATGCAATGGGACGGGACTAAAAATGCCGGATTTACCAAGGGTGATCCGTGGTTCAAATTGAACCCCAATTATCCTTCTGTCAATGTCTCGGCTGATCGGCAAGCGCAGAAATCAGTCTTCAAATATTACCAGCGTTTGATTCAATTACGCCATCAAGAAGATATCTTGACTTCGGGTCAGTTCGAATTGTTACTGCCGGATGATCCCCACTTGTTTGTTTACCGCCGCACCTTGGGTGACAAGCAATGGCTGGTGCTCGCCAATTTGTCCGAGGAGACGCAAACAGTCCCCGATATGCCTGCATCTGGCCGCATCATTCTCGACAACTACTTGGCCCAACATGGTGATCCCCTCCATGAATTACAGCCCTATGAGGCTGCCATTGTTGCAGTGGATCAACCGTCCTAACAGATCTCCTAGTCAATAAAAAGCACCGCCATTTTTTCGAATGGCGGTGCTTTTATCTGTGCCACGTCCGCGAAGAGGGGCTGACGTGCACATTTTCTTCAGGATCGTCGCATTGTTCCGGTCAGTACCCTAAATCGTCTTGTTGGTTTCCGATTCTGCCTCTTACAGCGATTTTTTAATATTGCTGTGACCATAGATCTGCTGCATCGCCGCTTCCAACCGGTCGGCTCCGCCCTCTTCACACAAAAATCCCCAGACCAGTCAGTTTCTTCACTGCTAGCCTGGGGATTTCAATGGTATTTAGTTAACGGTCATATTTGGTCATTTGCCCAACCCCTGCTCACCAGTGGTTGGGGAGAAACACGATTACTGGATATCGATGTTGTGACTAGCATCTTCCTTACCGTTCAATTTCGGCAAAGTCACTGTCAGTACACCCTTGTCGTAGTTTGCCTGGATGCCGTTGACATCCACATTCGGCAATTGATAGCTGCGGCTCATGGCGCCATAGCTGCGTTCGGACATCAATACATTGCCATCCTTATCAGCATGGTCGGATACATTCTTCTTGACCACATTGATACTCAAAACGTTGTCGTGATAGTTCAATTTGATATCGTTCTTATCCACACCAGGAATATCGACCCGGGTGATGTAACTGTCGTTGGTTTCTTTCACATCAGTACGTAAGCCGTTAACTGCCGTGGTGTTTACTAACGGATTGAACCAATCCATCCAGTTAGAAACAGGACCGCAGAAACGTTGAGACAGATTATCGAAGAACGGATCACCATTCATCAAGTCATTATTGTTTCGACGAGTCATCATATCATTCATTGCCATAACAGAAAACTTCCTTTCGCAAAAATACTTCAGTGGCGGAATCAGGATCTTGATCCTTTTCCCTCCGACCAACTATTATAGTAGCAGCAATTAGCACTCGTGTCAATAGTCTGCTAATATTGGTTTCGATTTTTTTGCGGCCTTACAGCTACTTGAATTGCAGCGCATAGAGCTGGGCATAGCGACCATTCTTATACAATAATTCCTGATGGGTACCGCGTTCAACGATCTTGCCATCCTCCACCACGAGAATTTCTGAAGCATGCTGAATCGTCGATAACCGATGGGCAATAACCAAACTGGTTCGGTTGGTCATTAATCGATCGAAGGACGTTTGAATGAATCGTTCTGTCTCATTGTCCAACGCCGCTGTGGCCTCATCCAAGACCACAATGGGCGCATCCTGGAGAAAAATCCGGGCAATGGCAATCCGCTGCTTCTGCCCGCCAGACAGCCGGACCCCACGTTCACCCACGCGGGTGTTCAACCCATCCGGCAACGACCGGACAAAATCGGCGATATTGGCCGCTTCTGCCGCCGCCCACACGGCGTCATCCGTGACCGTCCCCAGACCGTAGGCAATATTATCGCGAATGGACGTATCCAGTAACAACACGTCTTGCGTCACGACGCCGATTTGCCGGCGCAAATCCCGAGCACGGACCTGCCGGATATCAATCCCGTCAAACGTAATTTGGCCCGCCGTCACATCATAGAACCGGTCCAGCAGCTTCGTAATCGTTGTCTTGCCAGCCCCAGATGAGCCGACTAAGGCGACAGTTTCTCCTTTCGGCAAGTCAAAAGACACATCTTGAATCACTGGCAAACCATTGCCATAATGGAAATCCACATGATCGAACTGAACTGCCTCGTGGAAAGTCGGCAACGGTTGCGGATCGGGCACATCCACGACTTGGGGTGCCTGCGCCAATAAATTTTCGATCCGTTCATAGGACACGACAGCCTGCTGGAAGCGATCGATCAAGTTAGTGAGCGAGCGTACCGGTGCCTGTAGAATTGTTAAATAGGAAAGGTAGGCCACAATGCCCCCGACGGTAAAACTGTTTCCCATCACCTGATACGCACCCACCCCGATAATCAAGGCTGTGCCCAAATAATCCACAAAATCAATGACCGGTGAGAATTCCGCAAAATACGTCGTGGCCGCCAATTGATTCTTGCGGTTGTCTTCATTCACCTTGGCAAAAGTGGCTGCCGTTTGATCCTCTGTGGCCATACTCTTAATCAAAAGAATCGACGCCAGACTTTCTTGAATCTGGTTGTTCATCGTCCCCGTGGACTGTCGCACCCGTCGCCATGCCCCATGAATCAGGCGGGAGAAAAACAGGTTGACAATGAATAGGATGGGAAAGGTCAACACGATCAAGCCGGTCAGCACTGGATTTTGAATCAGCATAATCACGAGCACCACCACGGCGGTGAGAATGCTGCCAAACAGCCCCAAGGCATTGGGTGACAGCAGACCTTGCAACGCGTTCACATCGCTGGTCAATACGACCATCAAATCACCAGTTTTGCTTGTTTCAAAAAACGCGAAATCTTGATTCAGAGCGTGGCCAAACAATGTATTGCGCAGGCGGGCCACTGCACTCTGGGACACCCGCGCCAGCAAGTAATTACTGCCAGCCGACAGTAGCCCTGTGACTGCCGTTAACACCAGCAGTGCCCCCACGCTCAAAGCCAATGTTCCTACTTCTTTTTTCGGGATAACTTGGTCAATCACACTTTGCGTAATGCGCGGGATCGCATACTGAATGGCAGCTGTCCCCACCAACATCACCATCACGGCAATTAAATAACGTTTGGCATCCGCCAATTGCCGAGCAAAAAAGCGAATCATTCGCCACACTGTACTTTTGAACATGTCTCCACCTACCCTTCCAGGTCATTATATCGGGAAACGCCAAAACGACGGTCAAATATGCTTTCCACGGCTTTTCAACAAGCAAAACATATTTTCTGTAAGTGGAAATGCTAGAATGGAAGGAAAGGAGGTAATATTATGGATCGTTTTGAATCACCACGGAAACATTTCCGCTTGCCGTTGGCATTACTGGGGATTGTTTTCATCGTTTTAGGTATTTGGGCCTTTACCAAACCCGGTAACGCATTGTTTGGGATCGTTTGGGCCTTTGCCATTGGGAGTCTGCTGAAAGGGATCATGGACATTGTGGTGTGGTATGACATGGGGAAGGCTGGGGTCGCCCGACCACCCTACATCCTGCCTACCGGGATTCTGGATATCTTACTCGGCTTGCTGCTGTTTGCGAATGGGCAATTTGGCGTGTTGTTCACTGCCTATCTCTTTGCCTTCTGGTTCTTGCTGGATTCCATCATGTCCATCGCCGCCGCAGACTTTTCTTTGCACCGAGGCTTCAACATTGTGATGGGGATCATTGGCATCATTATCGGGTTTGCAATGCTCTTTAACCCGCTCTATTCCGTTGTTACCTTGGCTTATCTGGTGGCGTCTTACTTAATCATCTTCGGTGCTTTACTACTGGGACGGGCGTTTTAATGGATGCCCTCACCCAGATTGCCCAACTAGCGAAGCAGCAGGCGGCTCATGACCATTCTGGGCACGATTTTCAACATATTCGCCGCGTTGTGGCCAATGCCCAGCAGCTGCTGGCAGCCTACCCGCAAGTGGATGCCTTCACCGTGTTAGCCACTGCCTATTTACATGACTATTACGATGAAAAGCTGGTGGCTGATCCGGCGACGGTTAAAACAGCTCTCAGCGAGGAATTGCAACACACCGTCGGATTAAAGGCCGCGCAAATCCAGCCGATTTTCTTCATCATTGATCACATGTCGTTTGCTAAAAATATCGACACCCACCAATCTTTGGATTTAGCCGGACAAATCGTACAAGACGCCGACCGGCTGGATGCACTGGGGGCCGTTGGGATCTTTCGGGCCATCCGTTATGGTGCTGCCCACAACAATCCCGATTATGACCCCGCCATTTTGCCCCGCCAAGAATTAACGGCCGCCAATTATCGGCAGCCGTCTACAGTCGTGAATCATTTCTACGAAAAATTGTTCAAACTAGCAGCCACGATGAATACACCGGCTGCGCAACAAATTGCCCGCCAGCGGACGGCTTTCATGCATCCATTTCTGGCAGAATATTTCCATGAAATTGGTGCACAACCGCCAGTTACTGGGGAATCCCCAGCAACTGATACGGACTCATAAACCGCGTTTTCATAATGATTTCGGCCACTGCTTCTGGACTGTCTGGATTGTCCTGGCTGAGCCAAAATGTCACGATGTTGACGATATCACCGACCACGATCTCATGGGCATAATTGTCCGGGATGACCGTGGTCATTTTTGTATTCCCCTTCACTTGGTAAAGATCGGCATCAATAATTTCCCGCAGCATTTTCTTCATTTCATTCACCACTTGCGGATCACCGCCTGGGCTGATCAGTGCCTTGACCAGATCGAAGTCCGCGGCAATGTAATCCAGCATCTTACGCACTGCGTCGTAAGTCACCATCGTCTCTGGGCCATTGTTCGGCGCCACCATTGCGGCGGCCAACCGATTACTAATAATGTCGCGCAGTGCCGTGAGAAACTTCTGTTCATATTGATGAATCAAATCAAATTTATCTTGGTAATGCGCGTAAAACGTACTGCGGTTGATATGGGCATACTGGGTAATATCGCTGATCGTCAGCCGCTCGAAGCCCTTCGTGTGAATCAAATAGATAAACGCTTCTTTAATTCTTTGCTGGGTCTTGGACACCTTACCATGAGTTGCCATTTAAATCACCTCAATGCTCATTATGCCGGCCGCAATCATTAAAAGCAACACCGTGTTGATATTTATAGAGTATCAGCGTTTAAAACGACACTTTCCAACATTTTGATGGTTGTCAGGTGCTCCTCGTCATCCGTATACTCTTCATAAAGCAACACGTTGTTGGTTTTAAATCAAGGAGGACGCAAACATGGCCTATATCGAAGTCAAGCATAGTTATAAACGGTACCAAATGGGTGACACAACCATCGTCGCCAATAATGATATTAATTTTGAAGTCAATAAGGGCGAACTCGTCGTGATTTTAGGCGCATCCGGTGCCGGCAAGTCCACGATGTTGAATATCCTAGGTGGCATGGATAGCAATGACGAAGGAGACATTATCATTGATGGCCAAAACATTGCCAATTATAATGCCCGCCAGCTAACTACCTACCGTCGGGATGATGTCGGTTTTGTCTTTCAATTCTATAACTTAGTCGAGAATCTCACCGCCAAGGAAAACGTCGAACTGGCTTCTGAAATTGTCAGCGACGCCCAGGACGCGGAACAGACGTTAAAAGACGTGGGGCTGGCCGATCGAATCAATAACTTTCCCTCTCAACTATCCGGTGGGGAACAGCAGCGGGTGGCCATTGCTCGGGCAGTGGCCAAGAATCCAAAAATTCTGTTATGTGACGAACCCACTGGGGCTTTGGACTACAGCACCGGCAAGCAAGTGCTGCAAATTGTGCAGGACATGAGTCGCAAACGCGGGGCCACCGTCATTATCGTAACCCATAACGCCGCCATTGCCCCGATTGGCGACCGCGTCATTCACTTCCGCGATGCCAAGGTCGAAAAAATTGAAGAACACGCCCACCCCGAAGAGATAGCCAACATCGAATGGTAAGGAGACTGCAATCGTGAGGAAAAAAGCACTATGGAAAGATATTCGCAAATCATTTTCTGGATCATGGGGCCGCTTCTTCTCCATCATGGGTCTCATGCTGCTGGGTTCTTTTGCGCTGGTCGGTTTGTACGTCACCGGACCAGATATGCGCGATACCGGCACCAGTTATTTTAACCAGTACAACACTGCCGATGTCTCAGTGATTGCAGATTACGGATTGGACAAAAACGATGTCCAAACGATTAAACAAGCCAAAGGGGTACGTCAAGCTGAATTTGGTTACCTCAAAGATGTGGCCATCAAAGGATCCACGACCAGTATTCGGATTTACTCTGCCCCGCAAAAAGTCTCCCAATATCAACTGGTCAAAGGCCGTCTACCCAAGCACAGCAACGAAATCGCGCTGAATGCGGAACAAGAAAAGCACTATAAGATCGGCCAAACTTATCAGGTGACCGAAAAAGCCGATGCACTGGGGAACAAAGTCTTAAAAACCCACGCCTTCAAGATCGTTGGTTTCGTCCACTCTTCTGAGATGATTTCAGATGTGAACATGGGCCAATCCACTTCTGGTTCTGGCAGTTTGCAGGGATACGCCGTGGTACCCAAGAACGCCTTTGATTCTCAATTTTACATGTTAGCCCGATTAACCTACCAGGATACTCAGGGTGTTGATCCTTATTCCACCCAGTATACGAAACTGCTGGCGACTCACAAGAATCAGCTCAAGACCCTGTTAAAGAATCAACCGCAAAAACGGTTGGCGGCCATCAAGACACAAGCCCAGGCAAAAATTGATAGCGGCCAGAAAAAGATTGATGCCGCTAAGCAAAAACTAATCGATACCCAAAAGCAGCTAGCATCTGCGAAAACCCAGATTGCAGCCGCCAATACGGCGATTGCGACCAATCAGGCAAAACTAAACACTCAGGTGGCCACTGCCCAAAGCCAGATCAACGATGGTGAAAAGCAGTTGCAAAGCGCCCAAGCCTCTTTTACCAGCGCAGAAAGCCAATTGAACAGTGCCAAAACGCAGTTAGCCAATGGCCAAACCACGCTGACCGCTAAATGGACGCAGCTGCAAGCAGTCAAGAACCAACTGGCCAGTGCCCAAGCTCAGTTAGTGAGTTCCCACCAACAATTAACTAGCGCTGCCCAGGCACTTAATCAAGGCAAGATGCAAATTGCGGATGAGTATCAACAGATCAGTGTCAATCAAGCCAAGCTGAATCAGGCCCAGACCCAGATTGCCTCGTCCGCCAAAGAATTAGCCCAGCAAAAAGCGCTGTTAGACGTCAAAGAAGCAGAATACACTCAAAATCTGCAAACTTTCACGGCCAAGCAAAAGCAATGGGAATCCGCGAATGCTGCTTTGGCCGAGAAGCAAACCGCTTTAACCAAACAAAAAGACGCCCTAACTGACGGCAAATCCCAATACGAAACAGGCATCAGTCAATTACAAGCCCAGATCGCGGAATTACAAAAGCAGTTGGCCGACCCCCATCTCACTGACGCCCAGCGCGCCGAACTCAACGCGCAGCTAACTGGTGCGAACCAGAAGCTTAATCAAATACAAGCAGCCTACACGGCGTTTATGCAAGATAAATACACGCCGGGAATGGCCCAAATCAATCAGGGCGAAGCACAGATTGATGCCACCGCAAAGGAACTCGCGACCGCAAAGACACAGTTAACTGAAAGTGCCCAGCAATTGCAGGAAGCTCGCACCCAGCTGGATGCGAGCCAAACCAAATACGCTGCCGCCAATCAGGAACTGACAGCAGCCAAGGCAAAATTGCAGGAAAACACCGCTGCGTTGACGACGGCCAAAAACAAATTGGCAGCCAGCGAGCAAATGTTGGCTGGAAAAGAAAAAGAATACAACACCGGCTTCGCCCAATACAATCAAGGTGTACAGGATTACAACACGGGGATGGGCCAATACCGCAACGGTTTGCAAACATGGCTAGCAACAGCAGAAACATTGCAGCAAAAATCAGCGGCATACCAACAAAACGCCGCCAAAATTGCCCAAGCCCGGACGGAACTGCAAACCAAGCAGTCCGCTTTGACCACGGCCAAATCAACCTTAACCGCCCAACAGGCAAACGGTGAGCAGCAACTGGCAGCGGCTAAGAATACACTAGCCACTAAGGAAAGGGAATACCAAGACGGTTTGACCAAATTCAACCGCGAAAAACCAGCGGCCAAAAAGAAAATTGCCGCAGCGGAAAAAACTTTAACTGAAGCTAAGGAGACCCTCAAGCACCTGTCCGCACCAGTTTATGCCCGGGATTCACGACGAGAAGTCCCTTGGGGCGACGGGTACAAAATCTTCGGTACTATCTCCTGGATCGTGGATTCTCTAGCCGCCATCTTCCCCATCTTCCTGTACTTCGTGGCCGCCTTGGTGACCATTACCACCATGACGCGGTTCGTGGATGAAGAACGGATCAATTCTGGCACTCTGAAAGCACTGGGTTACGACAATGCTGATGTGATCAAGAAGTTTACCATTTACGGCGCCACGGCCAGCATCATTGGCACAATTTTGGGTGTTGCCTTGGGCCATACTCTGTTGCCCTACATCGTCTATAACGCCTATCGGATCGGCTTCACCCTGCCGCCGATTCAACTACACATCCACTGGGGTGTGACTATCATTGCGTTCATCTTGGCAATTCTCAGTACAGTCGTGCCCGCCTATTATGTGGCTCGCCGCGAATTGCGGGATAAGCCGGCGAATTTGTTGCTGCCCAAGCCGCCAGCGGCCGGTTCGAAGATTTTCTTAGAGCGCATCGGCTTCCTCTGGAAACGGATGAGTTTTACCCACAAGGTCACTGCCAGAAATATTTTCCGGTATAAGAAACGAATATTTATGACCATCTTTGGTGTCGCCGGTTCAGTTGCCCTGCTCTTCACAGGACTCGCTGTCCAGCACTCCATTTCTGGCATCAATCAACGGCAATTTGGCGACCTGGTCCACTACGATCTAATCGTCGCACATACCAACTATGTCCCTGCGAGTCAGCAAAATAAGATCAATCAGCTACTGGCGAAGAAGGACGTCAAAGAACATACCACCATTCACTATGAGCAATTAACGAAGGTAGCTGGTAAGGCCAACGATACCCAGCAAATCAAACTGATTGTCCCCAGTGATGCGGACACTTTCAACAACTATATCCGGTTGATTAATCGTCAATCGCAACAAAAACTTTCCCTGCAAAGCAATGGCGTCGTCATTTCTGAACGGCTGGCCGACCTCCTCGGTGCCAAAGTGGGGGATACGATCACGCTGCGGGACAGCAACAATACCCCGCGGCGGATGAAGGTCACCGGTATCACAGAGATGTACATGGGCCACTTTGCTTTTATGAGCAAAACAGCGTATACCCAAGCCTTCGCCAAGTCGTTCAGCACAAATGCTGATTTAGTCAATTTAAAGGATCGCAGTTTACGGAATACGCGGAAACAATCTGCCCAATTTATGAAGCTGACTGGCGTGGCCGGGGTCGTGCAAAATACCACTCTACGCTCGCAAATTTCGACCATTGTTAACTCGCTGGACAAGATCATGATGGTTTTGATCATTGTGGCGGGTTTGCTGGCAATCGTGATTCTCTACAACTTAACCAACATTAACGTGTCGGAACGGATGCGGGAATTATCCACGATCAAAGTGTTGGGCTTCTATGATAACGAAGTCACGATGTACATCTATCGGGAAACGATCATTCTGTCTCTGTTTGGGATCATCGTCGGTTACGGTCTGGGCGCTTTGCTTCACCGATACATTCTGTGGGCGGTGCCGCCGGATGAAGTGATGTTTAATCCAGCGCTGGGGGCCATGGGATTCATCCTGCCGCTCCTCGTGGTCGCTGTGATTACGTTGTTCCTGGGATTCTTCGTGAATCATCGGTTGAAGAATGTGGATATGTTGGAAGCTCTGAAGTCGGTGGATTAAGTTTGTCTTGAATTGCCGTACCAATACGATACAATTCACGGTGGCACTGCATTCTCTAGAGGTCGGAATTTCGTTCCGGCCTCTTTTTATGCTCAAATTCCGCCACGCTGACGATGCCGAGGCTTCAAACAATTCGAAAAAGTTGTAAGCATATTGCAAGACATTTTTTGCCCTCTGTGGCAAAATCCAGAACACGGACTGTTGAGTGCGCCACCATGGGGCGGTAAATCTTGCGCTCAGGTGCCGGTTTGGGAACACAGTATTGCGTTATGGAAGGGAGCATGTTCTGGGTTCACCCTGGATATTCTAGGGAGCGGGTCCGGGAGACTAAATGCAAAATCAAACGTTAAAGAAAACAGCCATCTGGCTAGCGGCGCTAGTCGCCTTTTTATTACTTGTGCTGATGATCTGGGCCACACTGCAGACTGCGCAATTCAAGACTTACAATCAATTGCAAACGGTTACCGGGGCCAGTCTGCTTAGCTTGGCAGGACTCGGCTTGGCAGGGGGACTGGCATATTTTTTGAAGAACAAGAATAGCTTGATCATATTTATTGTGATTATGCTGCTCACGGCCTTGAAATTGATTTTTATGATCCGTTATCCGGCCACCTTGACTTCAGATTTCTGGACCTATGACAATTTGGCCAAAAGCGTAGTGGGCGGCACGACTTGGCAGCAGATGCTGTCAGCCGGCACCCTGGGTAACAATATCCTTTGGCCCCACGTACTTAATATTGCCTGGTTTTTCAGTGTCTTTGACAGCTTCTTCATACCCAGTACGATCACTGGACAGGTCGTCAGCATCATCCTCAGCGGGATCAGTATCTTCATGCTGTATATGTTACTCGGAAAGTTTTTAGCCAAATCCGTCGCTATTTTTGCCGCGCTATTGTTTCATTTTATTCCAGCCTTTTGGCTATACTCAATTTTGAATGCCCCTGAATCTTTTTTCCTGGTCTTCCTGCTGGGTTCATTCATTTTCTATTATGACGCGCTGTACACTGTCAACAAGACGCATACCAGAAACTATTTCTATCTGGGATGTTCACTGCTTCTGTTATTTTTAGCGAACGCGATTCGCCCCATCGTCTTAGTGTGGATCGTCGTCGTTTTATTCTTTAGCGTGTTCAGCGTCGCCAGTGAGCGGATCAGTTTTCGCCGTCTCCTGACGACAACTGCAATCTTTGCACTTACTTTTAGTCTACTCACAGCCGTCTCCGTTCCCTTGTACCGGGTTATTTATGGAATTAACTTTGCCCCTGCTACGGTGGAACAGCATTACTTTTTCGCCACTGGTACCTCTGTCGCCACGAGCGGTGCTTACAACGCTAAGATTCGCAACGAAACAGATCGCATCCTGGGAAAGAAAGACATGGCATTAGATACTCGCTATCACCAAATCACCGACCGGATGACCGCAATTTCGACAGCCAATCTGACCGCCATCCAACGCACCGGGCCCATGAATTTCTTGTGGAAAAAGACGATCAACCTGATGAGCGAGGATTATGGCGCCAATTGGTTCTTATACAATACCGCAGGAAAAACGTCAGGGGCTTATTTCAACCAAATTTTACCCTTGGGAGTCGCAAGCAGTGTCGTGTATTTTGTGTTGTTACTGCTGCTGGCCGCTGCCAGTGTCTTGTGGCAGTTGGTTTTAATGTTGAAAAAGTCTGCTTTAACCCACATGGATATCAATTCACTGTTTTACGAAGTGCTGCTACTCGACGGCTTTTTCCTGAGTTCACTGATCTTTGAAGTCCAAGGTCGCTACCACATCGTATTGTATCTGCCGATCGTCATCTTAATCGCCTTAGGGGGCCAATTGATCATCCGGCAGTTCAGCCGGACGCGTTAGGAGGAGAGGATATCATGCTTTTAACATGGATTATTACCATCTCGCTAATTACTTACTTGATCTATCTCGTGAATTTTGCACTCTCAGCTAGTATTCATTTACCCACTATTCAGCCGGTGGACAAACTAGATCAGTTCACATTCTGCCTGGTGATTCCGGTATTGAACGAACAGCAGGTGATCGGTGAAACCATTCGCCAGTTGTTGACAGAAATGAAAAAAATGCCACCCCAAGTCAAGAGCCAACTGATCGCCGTGAATGATGATTCTGCGGATAGCAGTCGGGCCATTATTGAACAGTTACAGCGGCAGTATCCAAACCTTATTTTGCTTAATCGCGAACCAAAAGACGCTCACCGGGGTAAAGGAGCAGTGTTGAACGCGGCGGTCGCATCGATTCATCAACATACAGAGATCGATCCCGCCCACACCATCCTCGGTATTTTGGACGCCGACTCGATAATCCAGGCCGCCGATCTTACCAAGGTCTTCACCTATTTCACGACACATCCCGCAGTCGATATGCTACAAGGCAGCGTGAAAATCTACAATAATGACCATTGGCTCACACAGATGCAAGACTTTGAGTTTATGGGCATCAATAGCGCACTGCAACAAGTCCGCCAAACGTATGGGCAAGGAATTGCCTCCGGGAATGGTCAATTCATGCGGTTGCCGATGGCTCTGGCCAATCCGTGGGGACACGGGTTGCTAGAAGATCTTGAATTCACCTTGAAGGCCTGGACCAAAGGTTTCACTACTGCATTTAGCGATGATATTGTCGTATATCAAAGCGGCATCGAAAAAGTACGGCCGCTGATTCGTCAGCGCGTCCGTTGGTGTCAAGGCAGCATGCAATGCTGGCGTTATCTGCCAGCCATTTGGATCAGTTCACATACCAACTTTTTTCAAAAATTGGACACCACTTTATGGCTGGTATTACCCGTTTTATCCACGTTCATTCCCATTGCCAATGTCGTGGCACTGGTCCTCCAAGTCTATAACTTTTTGCACTCCCCGGCCGGTTGGATCAGTCCCGCTTTGATCATGATTCTGGCGCTTTCTTTGATCATTTGTTTGGCCGTGGGACTCGAGTACCACGAAAACATTGCCAAAATCAAACCAGCAACCTATCCTCAAGCCATTGGGCTGAGTATTCTTTACCAGGCCTACCTGGTGTTGCTAATTCCCGTTCCCTGTATTGCCCTGGGACGGCAATTACTGCATATGACCAAGTGGGAAAAGACAGAACATACCCAGAGTCCTGCGACAGAACAATCTGACACCGCAAAGTCCCCCACAGCACGCCACACCAGCGTTGAGAAATGACGAATACATCTGATTTTTAGTCCAGAAGCACACGTGGTGATGACGAAAAAAGGTCATCATTTGATCCCAATTTAGCCGCCACTTTTTACCAGATTCTCCCCTTTTGCCCGATATAGTAAAGACAATCAAGCAAACGAAGGGAAGAGTTTAATATGAGTGAGAAGAATGAACAACCAATCAAACGTCAGGGTCAATCCAAAATTGTTATCTTAGCCTTAACCACTGCCTTGTTAGGCGGCGGGGTTGGCGGCGGCGTGGTGTATGCCATTGATCAAAATCAACAAACTGCAACAGCCACCAATGCCACTACGACCAGTACTGCGACTACCACGAACCTTTCGACCACCAGTGAAACCAGCGGAACGGCCACGGCGGCGTATAAGAAAGTCGCTAACGCGGTCGTCTCGGTGATTGCTACCACCGAATCAACCGGCAGCAGTGATCAATACGGCGGCTACAGCAGTCGCTTTGGCGATGACAGCGACTCTCAAAGTCAGTCCTCGTCATCCGAAAGTGAAGGTAGCGGTGTGATCTTCAAGAAGAGCGATGGTAAGGCATATCTCGTGACGAATAACCACGTCGTCGATGGTGCCGACAAGCTGCAAGTCCTGCTGAACGACGGCACCAAACTGACCGCTACTCTGGTCGGTACCAGTGCCAGCAAGGATATTGCCGTATTGTCCATTGATGCCAGCAAAGTAAGCGCCGTCGCTACGTTTGCCAACTCCAGCACGATTGCGGCTGGCGAATCCGTTCTGGCCATCGGTTCTCCTCTGGGCTCTGAATACGCCAACACCGTCACAGAAGGAATTGTCTCCGCCCCCAGCCGGACAGTCACAGTTTCCGAGGATGACAATAGTCAAAGTACCACCACGATGAAGGCCATCCAGACTGATGCCGCAATCAACTCCGGTAATTCTGGCGGTCCGCTGATCAATCTATCCGGTCAAATCATCGGGATTACCTCAATGAAACTGTCTGGGCAAACCTCCAGCGGGACGACCGTCGATGGCATGGGCTTTGCCATTCCTAGTAATGTGGTCGTTGCCACCATCAACAGCATCATGAGCGGCAGCAGCTCTACCCAAGCATCTTAAACTGAACATGACAAACAAAGAGCGTTCAAAATGCTGAAAAAATGCATTTTGAACGCTCTTTTTTGGCTCCATTTAACCGCGAATAATACGGTCACGGAACTTTTCTTGAACCTTGCTGGCGAGATTCTGCATCAGCATCCGACCTTGACTACGGAATGCGGCTTGGAAGCCGCCTGCTGGTGCCGGGATCGTCGTAATCGTCTTACCGGTGGCGTCTTCAGTGATCGTCAACTGATCATCCGCAAAGTGCGTCGTGACATAAGAGCCTTCCAGCCCCTCCATCAAGATTTCTTGCACATAATCTGTGATCGCCTGCTGAATCACATCATCCACCGTGGCTTCAATGTGGCGAGTTTGCAACTCCGCCACCCGCTTTTCCGCTTGGGCCAAATCTTCTGGAATCGATACACTAGCCATTGCTTTCGCTTCTTTCAGTTAGAAGATCCCACCGTGTACGGCCGCCACATCCGCGACTGTGATAAAAGCGTCGGGATCAATTGTCAGGATTTGTTTCGTCAGTTTCTGATAATCTGCTTGTTCCACAACGATCATTAACATCTCCCGGCTTTCGGCAGAAAAGCCGCCGGTCACCGGTAAAACGGTCAAGCCGTGGGGCAATTGTTCGTTGACCACCCGTTTAATTTCCGGCAGGGCTTGGTTACTCATCACGAACACCGTCTTTTTACGGTCCAGTCCTGTTTCGATGTAATTCATAATGATGCTGGTAATCACGATGGAGAAAACAGCCAAGATAAATGCTTCCGTGCCGCTGACAAAAATGTTCCCCAGAGACACGATCAAATCCACGGTCAGTAATCCCACCGATGTTTTTAAATTGAAGTATTTCTTAAAAATCAGCGGCGGCACAGTGGTCCCACCGCTGGAAGCATCGATCCGATAAAGCAGTGCCACACCGACCGCAAAGATCGCACTCCCCACAATCACCGCCAACAACCGATCGTTAACGACTTTCATCTGTGGGATAATTCCTAGCATTAGAGGCAACGCAAAACTGCCCAGCAGAATCCGCCCCGTAGTGGCCTTATCCAAAAAGATCACCGCCGCCACCAGCATCAAAATGTTGATTGCTAATGTCGTCAACGCTACCGGCCAACCAAAGGCCACTTCCCCCAGGACCGCAATCCCGGTCGCCCCACCGGCTGCCACACCGTGGGGGGCATAAAACAGATTAATACTGACTGCAATCAAAGCCAACGCCAACGCAAAAATGGCGTACCGGCCAACAATATGACTTGTAATTTTTCGCATAGATTCCCTCTTTCTTGCTTGTCATTAGTTAACGCAGAGGGATAGAACTAGATCCACCGACACAACTAGTGCCAATGCGGAGCAATCGGAGGTGGCAGGGGGCTCAGTGGTGGAAACTGCAATAAACTTGGCCGGTTTTGCCAAGTTTATATGCAGTTAGGCGACTTTGAGACCGCGCACTTTGCGGGCTCAAAGCGCCGTCACCACTTGCTACGCCTGCGGCTTCGCACTTGCTGCGCTTCGCAGCCCCCTGCCACCGGAGATTGCGCAGCTTTGGCACGGCGACAGAGGCTCTTGCCCATCCCAATACTCATTCATTTCATTACCTAAATTTTAACATCAAACTCGCGTTTCAGGCTAGCCGGATGCCTGTACAATATGCTATCCTTAAGGTTCTATTGAAACGGTCATCAATCCCTTCTAGAAGCGGATCCCGCAAGCTCTGCGCGATGCACGCCGGATCACTTCCCGACTCATGCAGTCGGTCAGAAGTCCTTTGATTCCCGCAATCAAACGGCAAAACAACCCTCGCTAACGTGTTGTTTTACCCTGCATATCACTGGAAAGAGGTTAATTCATGAAAATCGTTGTACTCGCGGGCGGTCGCAGTACCGAACGCAATGTTTCTCTGTCTTCCGGCGCCAAAGTCGCCAATGCGCTGCGCTCCAAAGGCCACGAGGTCGCATTAGTCGATCTGTTTTTAGGCGTCGACTTGGCTCACGCTGGCGCTGTGGAATCATTATTCACCAAAGAACAGAGCATGCCGAAATACCAGATTTCCGACGAGATTTTGACTGATGAAGCCATCAATGCACTACGTACGGATGGTACCCGGGGACTTTTCGGAAAGAACGTGATGCCGGTGTTGGCACATGCCGACATCGTTTATATGGGATTGCACGGTGAAGATGGGGAAAACGGGAAGGTCCAAGCGGTTTTGGATCTATCCGAAATTAAATACACCGGCTCCAGTCCCTTGGCTTCCGGCGTCGCGATGGATAAAAAAGTGTCTAAAGAAGTGATGAAATATAATGGCATTCCCACCGCTGATTTCATCGCGGTCCGAGAAGATCAGCGCCACTCGTTCACGATTCCCTTTGGCTACCCCATCGTGGTAAAGCCCAGCAATGGTGGCAGCAGCGTCGGTACCCATATCGTCCACGCGGCTGACGAATTGACCGCCGCCTTGGATGATGCTTTCCGGTTTGACAATGAAGTTGTCATCGAAGAATTCATTAAGGCCCGGGAATTCTCCCTGGGTGTGGTCAACGGCCAGGCCATGCCAGCCATTGAGATCAAAGTCAAAGACGGGTGGTACGATTTCAAACATAAATTCCAACCCGGCCACACCGATTTCATCACCCCACCAGACATCCCGGACGATGTCCATCGGGAAATGCAGCAATTGGCGATCAAAACGATGAACGTCTTAGGCATGGAAAACTACGGCCGAATTGATTTCTTCTGGAATGACGACGGTTTGTATGTGATTGAGGCCAACTCGTTGCCCGGGATGACGCCATTGTCTCTGTTGCCTCAAGAAGCTGAAGCAGCCGGCATCCATTATGCTGACTTGTGCAACAGCATCGTGATGGGTAAGTGGGACATTTATCAGAATCGAAAACAAAAATAATCATTGACTGTGTTAAGAAAACGGACGTCCAACTGGGCGCCCGTTTTGTCGTTTACTGTGCTACTTTTTCAAGATATGGTTCCTTGCCGATTTGCATCGTCACCGGATCGGCCGCAATCCGCACCCATTCATCGGCAGCGGCACCCCGGGGATGACCCAGGACATCGCTATGCACAGTTTGCTCCGTCATCCGATGATACAGCTTGTAATACCCGGATGTTTTAGCCAACAACATGCTGCCGGTACCATCGGTCATCCCGTCACCTTTTTTCAAATAAGTGCCCTTTTGGCTTTCCTCACCCAGTAATTTGCGGGTGATCTGATACCGAATAGTGAGCTTGCCTGTTTTAAATTGATCAAAGATTGGTTGACTGGTCGCCACTAAATAACGCCTGGTGGCCATCAAGTGCACCGTTAATTGGTTCTCATCATAAGTGTTGCTGTTGACCTGATGTTTGGTACTATCCGCAACTGCTGTTTGGACTTGTTGCTGAATGACCTGATTCAGCGCCGGATTACGAGTTGCGCTGATCGGTAACTGCGATTCCATCTGTTCAATAAAAATCCCCAAACCAAGAAATAACAAAATCCCACCAACGACAGCTGTCCCTTTTTTCATTGTCTCCACCGCCCGTGTGGTTTATTCAGATCCCACTTCATTATATCTGAAACGTAAGCGGTTCCCTAGGCGGATGACTCGACTTAAAACAAACGCTGAAAAACGATTAAATCCACAACTTTCATTAACAATAAGACGCCCAGCGGAAGGAATATGTCGATTTTCTGCCAGGTCGACAAAGCCGCTTGTTCACGCCGCCACTTGATGATATTGAGTACTAAAAGGAACACATTGACGATCAGCAATATCCAATAGGCCCAATTTTGCGCACGCCAAGTCGTGGCCGGTGCAAACCAGTGGTACGCGGTAAAATATGCAACACCATAGAATAGGACAATTGAAGAATCAGAGGATATTGGCCAGATATGGTGAGCCTTCTGTTGTTGAGACATCGTATTGTCCTCCATACTTTCTTTCCACCCAGAATCGCCATTTTGAATCTGCCGTCAGCATATGTGAGGACGCGCATTTCGTCAACATATTTGCCCATCAAATTATGGTTTGCCCTTGCGCGTTCCCGTCCAAAGTCGCTACAATGAAAGTGCATTCAGATTTGTGGCCGCCAATCAATCCGGCCGCAAAATTATGAGGAGGAATTTTCTGTCATGACTTTTCGTCAACTCGGGTTATCTATTTATCCCGACCATAGCAAATTTGAAGAAGATGCCCGTTATTTAGATTTAGGGCACAAGTATGGCTTCACCCGGATCTTTATGTCCATGCTGGAAGCCGACGATCCTGAAGGGACCAAGGCCAAGTTCAAGAAGATTATTGCATATGGCAATAAGCTCGGCTATTCCACTGTATTGGATGTTTCTCCCCGGATTTTCGACAAATTTGGAATCAGTTATTCTGATTTGAAGTTCTTTGCCGATTTAGGAGCTGCGGGTGTCCGGTTGGACGAAGGCTTCAACGGCGCCACAGAAGCCATGATGTCTTACAACCCCTACGGCTTAATCATCGAGCTGAACATGAGTAACGATGTGGCTTATCTGGATAACGTGCTCAGCTATCAAGCCAACGAACCTTACATCTTTGGCTGCCACAACTTCTATCCGCAAGTGGGTACCGGTCTGCCCATGGACTTCTTTACTCGGACCACGACTCGGTTTAAGAAACACGGCATTCACACAGCAGCTTTCGTTTCCAGTGCCCATGGCAATATGGGTCCTTGGAACGTCAACGACGGTTTACCGACATTGGAAGAAGATCGTCATCTGCCCATCTCTGTCCAGGCCAAACAATTATTTGCGACAGGCTTGATCGATGATGTACTGATTGGTAACGCCTATGCCAGCGAAGATGAATTGAAAGCATTGAGCGAAACGAACCGTTACCAATTACAGTTCGATATCGATTTCGTCCCGGCCGCTTCTGCTGTCGAAAAGGAAATCGTCTTAAAGCCGCAACACTTCCGACGCGGGGACATTAACGCTCTGGTCATTCGTTCCACGATGCCGCGGGTCACGTATAAAGACGAACCCAACCCGGCCCACGACAACACTGAAGAATTCCAACGCGGCGATGTGTTGGTCGGCAACGATGACTTTGGTCATTACAAGAACGAATTACAGATCGTTTTGGAACCCCACAGCGATCCACGTAAGAACAAGGTCGGTCGTATCAATGAACATGAAATCCGTCTTTTAGATTACATTCGGCCTTGGAGTAAATTCAAGTTTGAAGATCGGTAATCACCGTATCCAGCAGCATCCAACAAATTGGGTGCTGCTTTTTTTCTCCCATGAGCATGCCGCCACTTTTTCCGGTGAGAACACCGTAGAATAGAGAATAAAAGGGGGTATTTTTGTGGAGAAAAAGAAACGGCGTTGGCCAAAAGTGGTGGGTTGGCTGGCCGGCGTTACAGGAATACTGGCTGTGAGCGGCACCTTGTGGTGGCAAAATCAGTTGAACGTATTGCGGCATCTCAAAGTACCCCAGGAGCGGGTCGCGACGGTGTTTATTCCGGGATACAACAGTAACTCGTGGACCTTTTCACCCATGATTCAACGCTTTGACCGCTACGGTATTGCCACGGACGCCATGACCATTCAAGTGGCCAGCAATGGCCGATTAACGGTGACGCAAAAAGCACGTCTGAATCAGCGCAATCCGCTGATCAATATTATCTTTGCGGATGCCCGCAACCCGGAGAAACAGATCGGTCAATTGGATACCATCATGACGCGGTTGTACCAAGATTATGGTATTCATCAGGTCAACCTTGTCGGGCATTCCATGGGCGGGTTTTTGGCCTTTCGGTATCTCACCCACCGGCAGGCCGGCAAACAGCCAGCAGTCAAACGATTCGTGAATATTGCCTCCGGAGGCGCCCGGGACGACAGTGACTTTGCCGACACCCCCCGCGACTTACAAGTGCTGGCCATTGGTGGCGATATATGGAATATGAACAGCGACTGGCAAGTATCACTGGCCTCCGTGCAGCATTTCGTCCGCCAAGTCAAACCCCTGGCTGCCAGTGCCAAACTGTCCGTGATTCACGGTTCGCCCTTTACTGCCTATCATAGTGCGCTGCATCAAAACCCGATTGTGGATCAGCAGATTGCCCGTTTCCTTTTTCGCTGATACAGTTTTTACCAAAAATTAGAACAGAAACGCTTACTTTCCTCTTGTAATCGTTTTCGGTTCGTGATAAATTGTAGACATTAAGATTGTAGACAACTTAATTCCGCAAATTGCACCACTGAATGCAATCACAAAAAGGAGTTTAACGAATATGAAAAACACAGTTACGAGCGCTGTTTCAAACAGCCAAACCGCCGCTCCGGTGAAGACAGTACCTGCTTCTGTGGCCATGCTGAAGGTGTTGGAAGCTTGGGGGATCCAACATATGTATGGCTATCCTGGGGGGTCCTTCAACTCCACCATGAATGCCTTGGATATCGAAAAAGAAAGAATGCAATACATCCAAATCCGGCATGAACAAGTCGGTGCGCTAGCCGCGGCGGCTGAGGCCAAGTTGACCGGTAAAGTGGCAGTGACATTTGGTTCTGCCGGTCCTGGGGCCACCAATCTGCTCACTGGCCTGTACGATGCCCGGGAAGATCATGCCCCGGTATTAGCCCTAATCGGTCAAGTGCCCTCAACCAACATGAACTACAATTATTTCCAAGAATTTGATGAAAATCCAATCTTTGCCGATGTGGCCAGTTATGCCCGGTTGGTGATGACGCCTGAAAGTCTGCCCTATGTGGTGGATAAAGCTATCCGCGAAGCTTACAAGAACAAGGGTGTCTCTGTGGTCGTCATTCCCAACGACTTTGGTTATGTGCCGATTCCCGACGACCTATACAGCTCTGTGTCCCCGACTGACCACAAGGAAAGACCATTACCGCAACCCAACGACTTGGAAGTAGACGCAGTCTTAGAAATGATCAAAGCCGCCAAACGTCCCATTATTCATGTGGGCCGGGGGATTCGCGATAACGGTAAAAAACTCGTTGAATTATCCCAGAAACTGCAGGTGCCCATCGCCATCACCGGCTTAGCCAAGGGTTTGATTCCCGACGACTACGAAGGCAACCTGGGTACGTTAAACCGGGCGGCATCCAAGGCGGCAGACGAAATCTTTGCTGTGTCTGATTTGGTGATTGCTATCGGTGCTGACTTCCCGTTTGCCAACTTGATTTATCGCACCCATCCCTTCAAGTTTGTCCAAGTGGATGTGGATGAATCGCAATTCGGCCGCCACCATTACTTGGACCTGGGCGTATGGTCCGATGCCGGCGCCTTCGTCGACATGATGCTGGCCCGCTCTGAAGCCGTGGCCCCGACTGCATTCTTCAAAGCGGCCGTGGCAGATCAAAAGAACTGGCGCGCTTACTTGGATCATATGACCAATCGGGAAACTGAACCGTTGGAATTTGAACAGGTGTACCGGGAAATCAATAAAATTGCGGAAGATGACGCCGTCTTCTCCATCGATGTCGGCGACAACATCATCAACAGCTTCCGTTACTTGAACCTAACACCAAAGAACAAGTGGGTCATTTCCGCCTTGTTTGCTTCCATGGGTTCCGGTGTCCCTGGTGCTTTGGCTGGTCAGTTGGCTTATCCAGATCGCCAAGTCTTCCACATTGCCGGCGATGGCGCGTTCTCCATGGTTATGCAGGACTTGATTACCGAACGCAAATATAAGTTGCCGATCATCAACATCATTACCTCCAATGGCAGCTTGAACTTCATCAAGTCTGAACAGGACGACATTCCCATGAACCACAGCGGGATTTTCATTGACGACCAGGACTTTGCGATGATCTCCCGGGGAATGGGCGTCGAAGCGGTGACAGTGCGCAAATCCAGCGAACTCCCCACCGCCTTCGCCAAGGCTTTAGAAGTCACCAAAGCCGGCCGCCCGTTCTTGATCGATGCTAAGATTACTGATAAACGCGGCATTCCCGTGGAAGAACTCACCTTGAAACACGAGAATGGCGAATGGATCGAAGGGATTAGCAGCTCCTACAACGCCAATAATACCTTGGACCACCTGACCGACGTTCATGAATTCTTCAAAGCCTATGACGGTGCTAACCTGAAGAGCCTGCCAGAAATCTTTGCAGAGTACAACGTGAAGCCCTAGATTTAATTTGTTTTAATCTCCTACGGTGAAATTTTGCTTCTTGATACGAGTAGTGCCAATGCGGAGCAATCGGAGATTGCGCAGCATTGGCACGGCTGTAGAGCAAAAAAAATGAGCCTGACGTCCAGACCACTTCGGTCAAACGTCAGGCTCTTTTTGGTGCTTATGATTTTGATACCGTAAACACATCACTTGTTTTTCTCAAACTCTGGGAAACCCAGTGCAGCCATTTCCTTGGCAAACTGTTGAGGCGCATGCAGCTTCTCGACTGCCTGTTTGTAAACGGTTAACCCAGAGGCCCGTGGTGCTTTACGAAATACATATTTTGTCATGGACATCAATTCCTTCCATATACCACCATACCAAGTTGACCCGGGGTAGTGCAAGGAAAAGGCCGGAAAAGACGAACTTTCTTAATGTTGTGAGAAAAAGATGTGCTGAAGAGTGCCGCCATCCCAGAGGACATCCAGCCCGATCAAAATGTATACCACCGCAGTCACGTACCGGCCATATTTTTCCAGCACACCCGCCACCTTGGGAATACGACTGATCAAGTAACCGCTGAGACAAAACAGTGTCAGCATCACAATAAAGGTGACCAGAATCACCGGGATGATGCTGTGTTCAATTTGCGTAAACAGCGGCACATAGATCCCAATATTATCTGCTCCGCACGTCACGACGGTGATCAACGCCACTTTCAAAATAATACTGCGGTGCTTGCGCAAGGCGTCATCCACCTCACTATCGCTATCGTCATCGCCCCAAATCAGCAACTTGAGTCCCATTCCCACAGGAATCAGACCTAAGAGCCCTAGTAACCAAGTGGCCGGCACTAACCCCAACGCGAAGGCCAGGAGCAGACTTGTGCCGACTAAAATACTTGTTCCCAATAAATCGCCAAAATACACCAGCCAGCGCTGCTTCTTCGGAGTGCTGCCGAACACCACCATCAAAATAAGCAGGTAATCAATGGAAGTCGAGATATAGGCAGTCACACCCGTTATAATGGTCTTAATCATATCTGCATGTCCTCTCCTGATATGTTATCATCAACATATGAAGGATACAACATATGAAAGGAGAACACAATGGTCAAAACCGAACCACCAGTCACTCTCATTAAACCCGCCCAGCTCAAAGAAGCGGAGCGAATTTTTCGATTGCTGAGTCATCCCACTCGACTGCAAATGTTAGTTGCGCTGGAACAAAAGGAGTTAAACGTTAGCGAGCTGGTCGATCTATTGGGCTTGGAACAATCCGTGGCATCCCACCAGTTGGCCCAGTTGCGTAAGCACCAATTGGTGAGCGCTCACCGCGTGGGCAAGGCCAATTATTATCGGCTAGACGATCCCCATATTTTGGACATCATCAATGAAATGTTGGCCCATGCGGACCACGTTTCCCGGGGCAAGCCCCACGGGGAATAAGCCAGGCCTCATTTTTGACACCGTTTTCCAGCAATTGTATGGTTAATCAGGGGCGATTATTACCTATGAGAAAGGAGCGCTGCTTTGCATTATTTAATCGTGGAAGATGAACCGGTATTACAGCAAACCTTGGCGGCCTTCTTTCAACGCCAAGCCAAAGTCACGGCCGTGGGCACCCTAGCGGCGGCCACGGCGGCGGTACAAGCACACGACTTCGCCCTATTACTGCTGGATCTGGCCCTGCCTGATGGTGACGGGCTAGCGTGGTTGAAGGACTGGCGGCCGTTGCTGACTTGCAAAATTTTGGTGCTGACGGCCAATGATAGTGAAAATGCCGTACTGCAGGGATTAGCGCTGGCCGATGATTACGTCGTTAAACCGGTCAGCCTGCGGGTATTGCAGGCCCGCATCGCCAAGCTGCTGCCGCCAGCGGCCATCACTTATCACGGGGTAAGTTTGACATCGGCGACAAACACTGTCACTCGCTACGGTCAACGGGTCTCTTTAAGTGCCAACGAATACCGGCTGCTGGCCTATCTTTTTGCCCACCCGGATGCGATTTTGACGCGCGAACAAATCCTTGCCGCCGTGTGGGACCGCCAAGATGCGTTCGTCGAAGATAATACACTCACCGTGACAATCAAACGGCTGCGGCAAAAGTTGGAGGATGATCCAACTCGGCCGCAATTGATCAAAACTGTCCGAGGAATGGGGTACTTTTTAAATGGGCAAGAACAAAAGTAGGTGGTGGTGGGCACCGGAGACCCGCAGTGCCATAATCTTGGCAGGCGGCTTGTGGGTCTTTTTGGCGTTGTGCAGCACCCTGCTGTGGTGGTTGACCAATGTTCACATTGGGGTGCTGGTGGCCATCCTGATTTTAGCCGCCGTTTTGCTACTGGGGTGGGCCATCTGGTGGAGCCGGCGAGTCGGATTGCGACTGGCGGCGGCGAACGCACAATTGGATGCGGCCGTCCATGGTCGGGCAAATTACGCCATTACCCTGAACGACGAGGGCCTTTTTTCCCAACTCAATAACCAAATCTTCCACTATGTCCGGCAAACCGAGAGTCTGCGTGCAGATTTGCAGCGGGATCGGGACCACCTCACCCAAGCCATTACGCATATTGCCCATCAGTTGCGCACACCAATTGCCACGATTGAAAACCTGAGTGAACTGTTGACGCCGGCTAATGCATCAACCAGCCAGGCAGAATTGCTGCGGCAAAACGCCCGCTTAGCCCAGCTAGTGGAACAGTTAATTCTGTTGGCCCGAGTCGATACCCATACCCTCAGTCAGGAAAAACAAAATATTAGCGTGGATGAACTACTCAAATCAGCGCTGAATCCTTTATTACCTTTAATTTCCGCCAAAGATCTGGCCATTGACTGGCAGGTACCAGAACAGCTCACCGTGCGGGTCAACCCGGCACTTTTCCGCGAAGCCTTGGTGAACGTATTCAAAAATGCCAGTGAACACGCTCCGGCCCATTCGACAGTGACCGTGAATACGACGGATAATCCTCTGGTCACCACCCTGGCCATTACCAATCAAGGCCCTGCCATTGCGGCGGCAGATTTGCCCCACATCTTTGAGCGGTTCTACCGCGGCGCCCAGAGTAATCCTCATAACGTCGGCATTGGCCTGGCGATTGCGGCCGGCATTACCCAGGCCAGCGACGGCCGGCTGCAGGTGGCCAATACTGATGCAGGCGTGACCTTCACTTTTTCTCTTTACAAATAATCACCAGTCACTTCCCTGTCACTTTCAGTTGATATCCTGAAGACAGTAGAGAGGGAGGTCTTTATCATGTCGATCTTAACAGCCACCGATTTAACCAAGCAGTATTCCGCCGAAGAACTGCCCGCACTGGATCATGCTAATTTATCCATTGAAGCAGGGGAGTTCGTGGCGATCGTCGGGCCCTCCGGTTCAGGCAAATCCACGCTGCTGCACATGCTGGGCGGCGTGGATAAACCGACCAGCGGCACAGTCCATTTATACGATACAAATGTTTTTCAACTGAACGAGACACAACTCGCCATTTTTCGCCGGCGCCAAGTCGGTCTGATTTATCAATTCTATAATTTACTGCCGACCCTCACTGTGGAAGAAAACATCACGCTGCCCGCTGATTTGGATGGGCAAAAAGTGCCTGAAAAAGAGATCACCGAGCTACTAGCGATTTTAGGCTTGAGTGACAAACGCACGGCCCTGCCGACGACACTCTCCGGCGGTCAGCAGCAGCGAGTCGCCATTGGCCGCGCGCTTATTAACCACCCGGCGATTGTCTTAGCCGACGAACCCACTGGTAATTTGGATCAGCGCAACTCTCAAGACATCATGGATCTGTTGCGGGCAGCCAATACCAAGCGCGGCCAAACCCTAGTGGTGATCACCCACGATCCCGATATTGCGGCCCAAGCCGATCGGGTAATGACCATCACCGATGGCAAACTCACAGGGGGTGAGCCAGATGGGGATCATTAATCGACTTACTCTGCGCACGCTTCAGGGGGAAAAGGGCCGCACAATTTTGACCATTCTGTCCATGGGCGTGGCGGCAACACTGGCGGTGGCCAGTCTCGTCGGTTTTACCAGTGCCCAAAGCAGTCTGTATCACAAATCTATCCAGGATACCGGCGGGATGCAAGTGGCCATCAGCAATATTCCGCGGAAGAATGTCGCCAGCTTGGTGAAAAACGGCGGCTTTGAGAAAGTGGTCACCGGATCCAATCTCGGCACAGTCAAACCATTGTCAGGCATTACCGACTGGGAATCTGATCAACTGCCCACTTTAACGGGAATGGATCCAGTCGCCTTAAAAACCTTAGTCACTCCCATCCTAACGACGGGGCGGTTGCCGCGCACCACGTCTGAGTTACTGGTCCCCAGTAATGTGGGGATTAAGTACAAAGCTGGCGGGGTAGTCCGCCTCCAAACCATTAATGGCCCCAAAAACTTCACCGTGGTGGGTTCCGTCACTGGGTTCCATGATTTTGCTAATGCCTATACCTGGATCACCTATCAGAAGAATTTAGCCAATCGGCCAGCTTTAGTGGCCGGCAGCCTAAAAAATTTAAATCGGGTGCAGGCGAACATGACAGCATTAGCCAAACGCTATGGTGTGCCTGACCCGCTTTTGAACGTCCGATTTGCTGACCGTGCATTGGCATTACTTGGCGCCGGCAGTAATTTGCGGGATAAAGCGACGATTGTGACGTTGCTGGCCATCATGCTGGCCATTATCGGTATCGCGGCCGGCATGATGATCTATACCAGTATCAATCTCAGTGTCCGTTCCCGAATTCAGCGTTATGGTTTGTTGCGCTCTATCGGCGCGACGCCAAAGCAGATTCGAAAATTGGTCTACCGCGAAGGGGTCACCCTGATATTACCTGCGTTAGTGTTAGGGTACGCCGCTGGAATCGGCGGGATTTCTGTCACCATGGCCACGCTGAACCAGTATTTTACCAAGATGGAGATCGATATTCATCTCTACTTGGCGATCAGTCCGTGGCCGCTGGTCGGTAGTGCCCTGTTCATGATCCTGATTACTTTCTTAGCCAGTGCCCGTCCGGCAGCACGGGCGGCCGGGGTGAGTCCCTTAGCAGCAGTGCGGGATAATTTAACCACGCCAAAATTGCGCCGACGCCAATTAAAGCCGGGCATCTGGGGCCGCTTGGCGCCAACGCCATTAAGCCGCTTAGCCGTGAAAAATTACCGGCGCAGCGGCGGCGTCCGTTGGACAATGATTGCCACGTTGAGTATTTCTATCATGATCTTTGTGGGCTTTACGGAGTTTGCCCGGACCGTGCTGCGGGACGTGAGCAATGATTTTGACCCAGTGGCCGACATCTCGGGGGACGGCTACGCGACGCAAAGCATCGCCAAACCTTTGGCCCAATTAAAGACCACGCCCGGGGTGGCCGATGCCTTTGCCGCCAAGACGGCCGGGCTGGAATTGAGCAAACGGCCAACTGGTTTCCGGATGTCCGATATGACTGCTTGGATCGTGCCAGACCAAGTGCTGAAAAATCAATTTGATAAAAAGACCACTTTGATCTCCACAACGACCCGGGTCTACGTCAATGGGCAGCGACGGATCGACCGAAATTTACCGGCCAGCTTCCAAGGCGACCTGCAATTCAAAAAGTACGGGACCATCCATGTGGATCAAACCATTACGCCCAACAATATCCTTTACCGGACTGTGGGGGATGGATTGGTCATTTCCGAATCTCAATATGCCCGCATTACCAAGGACGTGAAGCTAGAATCCAAGGGCAATCCGGTGCGTTACGCAGTAACCCTCACAAACAAGAAAGATCACGCCGCCGTCTTCAAAGCGGTGCAACAAATATTCCCAGGTAATGGCTGGGATAGTATTGCGGGCGATCAAACCAACAAGGGCATCCTGACTGCGGCGCAACTGCTGGTTTATGGTTTTCTGGCCCTACTCAGCCTAGTCAGCCTGGCCAATATCATCAACCACATTTTTGCCAATCTGCTCCAACGACGGCGGCAACTGGCCATGCTCCAATCCATCGGTACCACCCCACCGCAAATTGCCGGGATGCTGGCCATTGAAAATGGTCTGCTACTCGTGGCCAGTCTCTTCTGGGGCAGTGTGCTCGGGACACTGTTAACCATGGTCCTGCTGAACCAATTGAGCGGTGTTTATCAAGTCGGATTCCGGCTGCCCTGGTTAGAAATTGGCATCGTCGCCGCGGTCCTCTTAGTCGTTTGGCTGATCTTCAATTTCGTCAGCTACCGGCTCGTCCGGCGCCAAGACATCGATCATTGGTTGCGGTTAAACTAAGCTTTGACAGGAACGATGAGAAAATTTTGGTCATAAAATGACACTTTTCTCAAATTGGTAGTTGACAGGTGCCGGTGAGTCCGCTAGTATCAATGCCAGACAGCTAAATAACTACCACGAAGAAATAGAGGTTGCGGATTCTATGAGTGCTCTGGAGTATGCGGATACGCTGAAGGAGCAGGAGGAGAAACCGCCGAAATGGGCAGTGTGCCGTGACACTGCGTGTTGGGGCCGTTGGGGAATACCCGCGGAACTGTCTTAACCGATTGGCTCACGCCGACTGATTAAGGAGCGCTATTCTGGTTCTTGCTTGATGAAGAATTAGTTTTAGGCCTTTGTTGAATTCTCTTGAATTTGACAAAGGCCTTTTTGGTTCTCTATTTCCCCTCGGTGGTAAACATTGAAGGGAGAGAATTAGCATGTCGCATTTATTTAGAAAATTCTGGGCCGTTTTCGCGGTTCTCGGACTGGGCTTCGGTTTGGCGGGGATGTTGGCCACACCGACCCAAGCCGCCAGCAAGGATAATGGTGAGTTTAAGGTTGGGATGGAAGCCGGTTATGCCCCTTTTAACTGGACCCAAAACGACAGCAGCAACGGCGCTGTGAAGATTCAAGGATCTTCTGAATACGCTAATGGCTATGATGTTCAGATTGCCAAGCGGATCGCCAAGGCATTAGGTAAAACCCCCGTCGTGGTGAAGACGGATTGGGACGGTCTGCCCCCAGCACTGACTTCTGGCAAGATTGACGCCATTATTGCGGGGATGTCCCCGACGCCTGAACGACGCAAAACGATTGATTTCACCAATACGTATTATGTATCAAATATGACGATCGTGGTTCGCAAGGACGGCAAATATGCGAATGCGACATCACTAAAAGATTTCAAGGGAGCCAAGATTACTGGCCAGTTAAGCACCTCTGATTACGACGCCATTTCGCAAATCAAGGGCGTGATCAAGGAGCCAGCCATGAACAACTTCCCGGCGATGCGGGCCGCGATTGAGTCCGGCACCATTGACGGGTATGCTTCCGAAGTGCCTGAAGGCAGTTCTGCGGAGGCCGCGAATCCCAATTTAAAGATGATCCATTTTGCTAAGGGACAGGGATTCAAGACTAATCCAGACGAAAGTGATTTGGCCATCGGGGTTCGTAAGGGTTACGAATACAAAGCCAAAATCAACGAAGTTTTGGCTGGTATTTCCCAAAAAGAACGGACTCAAATCATGAATGAGGCTGTGGCCAATCAACCTTCCACCGGGAACACCGGCAACTGGTTTGTCAGCTTGATGCAGCAATACGGCGGCATGCTCTTACGGGGCGTGGGGATGACCATTCTCTTAGCCGTCGTCGGTACGTTAGTTGGTTTCCTGATCGGTTTATTCGTCGGCATCATTCGGACGATTCCCCGGCCGCGTTCCACTGGCAAGCGTGGCTTGTTGCGCCTGTTTGATTGGTTACTGGCTGTCTACATTGAAGTCTTCCGGGGCACACCAATGATCGTACAGGCTGCTGTCCTCTACTATGGTTCAGCCCAGGCCTTACATTTAAGCATTGACCGCACCGCCGCCGCGCTGATTATCGTGTCGATCAACACCGGGGCCTATATTTCTGAAATCATTCGCGGGGGGATTACTTCTGTGGATGCGGGTCAATTCGAAGCCGCCAACGCGTTGGGCATGACTCATTTCCAAATGATGCGGAAAGTCATCCTTCCCCAAGCGGTGCGGAATTCTCTGCCCGCAGTGACCAACGAATTCATCGTGAATATCAAGGATACGTCGGTCCTGAGTGTTATCTCAGTTTCTGAACTGTTCTTCTCCGGGGAAACCATCGCCGGGCAAAACTTCCAGTTCTTCCACACTTACCTGGTCATTTCCGGTATCTACCTGATCATGACCTTCACAATTTCACGGGCCTTCCGCTTGATTGAAAAGCATATGGACGGACCGAAAAACTACAACGTAATGAATAACCAAATGCAAGTGGAAACACCGCGTATCGGTGGGGCTCCCAGAAAGGACGCAGAATAATGAAAGACGAAATGATTCTTCAGGTGCAAAATCTGCACAAGTCGTTTGGCGATCATGAAGTGTTGAAGGATATCAACCTGGACGTCCACAAGGGTGAAGTGTTATCGATTATTGGCGCGTCCGGGAGTGGTAAATCCACCCTGCTGCGCAACATTAATTTGTTGGAACAACCCACTGGCGGCGATATTCTTTTCCACAATCAAAGCATTCTCAGTGACGACTTCGATGTCACACTGTACCGGGCAAAGGTGGGCATGGTGTTCCAAAGTTTCAATTTGTTTGCCAATTTGGATGTCCTGCAAAACGTCATGGTGGGCCAAACTACGGTCTTGAAGCGCAATCCTGACGAAGCCAAGGACCACGCCATGGAACTGCTGGAAAGGGTTGGGATGGCGCCCTACGTCAATGCCAAGCCCAGCCAGCTCTCTGGTGGTCAGCAGCAGCGGGTGGCCATTGCCCGAGCGGAAGCAATGGATCCAGAAGTATTGTTGTTTGATGAACCGACTTCCGCGCTGGACCCCGAAATGGTGGATGAAGTGTTGAACACCATGTCGAAACTGGCCCACACGGGGTTGACGATGATCATCGTCACCCACGAAATGCAGTTTGCTCGCGATGTGTCAGATATTGTCTGCTTTATGAATGATGGCATTTTGGCGGAGAGCGGTACGCCGGAACAGATCTTTGAGCATCCGCAGGAAGCGCGGACGCAGGAGTTCTTGAAGCGGTATTTGAGCCGCGTGTAAGTGTAAAGAAAAATGGCTGCGACATGAGTTGTCTCTCGGTGTGCCGTGCCAAAGCTGCGCAATCTCCGGCTGAAATGGGTGGCGACGCGCAGCTAGTGCGTAGCCGCAGGCGAAGCTAGCTGTGACGGCGGTTTGAGCCCGCTAAGGAACGCGGTCTCAAACACGCCTAACGTCATCAGTGGCCAAAACCGGGCCACTGTGACGTTTCCACAGCTGAGCCCATTTCAGCCTACGATTGCTCCGCATTGGCACTAGCTATATCTGGATTCAAACTTATGTCACAGCCTTTTTTCTATACTGGATGGAGATTGGCTTGTTAACTTTCTAGGTTCCGGTATGATGGAGTCAATGTGCTTATGGAAAGTAGGGTTGTTGGTATGGTTGTGGCTGCTCATCGTCCCACTCGGTTGTTGATTTCACGTAAGGCGATTGCGCATAACTTGACGGTGGTGCGCCAAACGTCCGGCTGTCGATTTATCTTTATGGCCGTCAAGGATAACGGTTATGGCTTTGGCCTTTTGCCTGTGAGTCAGGCGGTGCTGGCGGGCGGCGCGAACGGCTTGGCCGTAGCCGTTTTGGATGAAGCACTGACCTTGCGCTCGGCGGGAATCACGGCGCCGATCCTCATCATGTCCTGGTTGGATGCGGCGTACGCCGGTGTTTGTGCCGATCAGCAGGTGATGGTCACCGTCTCCAGTTTGGCATGGCTCAAGGAAGCTCTGCCCTATTTGGATGGTCATCCACCATTGTTGGTGTCTTTGGCTGTAGACACCGGGATGGGGCGAATTGGCTGCCGGGAGCGCGCCGAAGCGGAAGCCTGTGTGGCGTTTTTACAGGCGCATCCGACTGGCTTTGTTTATCAGGGTCTCATGACCCACTTTGCGGATTCGGACACAGTCGAGACTGACTATTTTGAGCGACAAGTGACACGGTGGCATGTCATGACTGATGGGCTGGTCAAACCACCAATGGTCCATGTAGCCAACTCGGGCGCTGCCATGTATCATGCCGCCGAGGTGCCCACCGACGTGATTCGCATTGGCACTGTGGTTTACGGCATGGAACCGTCTGAGGGGACGATTCGACCGGATGACTATTTAGATCAGATTGAACGGTTGGAATCTGAATTGATCATGGTGAAAAAGTTGCCCGCGGGTGAAGGTGTCTCGTATGGGCATACCTACGTGACCCCAACTGATGAATGGGTCGGTACAGTGGCCATTGGTTATGGTGACGGACTGAGTCGGCGATTAAAGGGGTTCTCACTGCTGATCCACGGTGAGAAGTGTCCGATTATTGGTAATCTGACCATGGATGCATTGGTGGTTAAGTTGCCTGGCCCCTTGCCGGTACATACTAAAGTCACGCTGCTTGGTGAAGATGGCGGACAGCGGCTGACGTTGACGGATATGGCCCATCATACAGGGATTGCGCCGTGGGAGCTTTCGATTCGGTTTGCTGAGCGGCTGCCACGGGTTTTGGTGGATTGATTTTGATCGACAATTGCACAAAAAAGAGCAGTCAGCCTGAGAAATATTTTTCAGGATAGCTGCTCTTTTCTGATGACGATTAATTGAACCCCCGTGGTCCCCGACCAAATCCATTCGGAAAGTCGCGCCCGCCGCCTTGACGGAAGTGTTCCGCCCATGCCCGCATGCGATCGAATTGTTTGCCCTCCGGCCACTGGAAGTCCACATCCTCCGGTATGCCAGCATTCAATTTACTCAGCAATCGCAATAACTCGCTTTGTTCTTGCGCGCTTAAAGGTTGAAAGACTTTGCTTGGCAAGTCATTGGCAAACCTTGTCGTCGTGTGGACAAATTGATGTCCTTTATCAGTGACTGCGATCAGTTGAACACGTTTATCCGTGGGTGAGTCGTGCCGCTCAATGAAGCCAGCATCTTCCAGCTTTTGCACCAACGCACTCACAGAGCTGGGCCGAATATCCAGTGCATCGACAAAGTCACGATTGGTCAACTCACCCTTTTCAACCAGTAATTGTAGAACCCGCAATTGATTGGGCTGCTGATTTTGCTTTTCCCACCAGGAACTGACCATTGCGCCCCGAAAAGTCCCTTTTTGCATCAATGCGCGAAATGTTGTGAGTAGTTCATCTGCTATCTCTGTCAATGTTTCTTCCCTTCCTTAGGCCACTTGACCAAATTGATCTGCCACATACTGACGATAAACCGGGTGGCTGGCCACCAAGCTTTGATGCGTGCCACTGCCGGTCACAGTACCCGCTTCGATAAAGTAAATCCGATCCGCATTCACGATAGTGCTTAAACGGTGAGCAATAACAATGGTCGTGCGCCCTTTCATCAATTTATTCAGTGCTTTTTGTACCATCATCTCTGATTCTGCGTCCAAGCTAGCTGTGGCTTCGTCTAATATTAAGATCTGCGGATTGCGCAAGAATGCCCGAGCAATGGCCAGGCGCTGACGTTGGCCGCCAGATACTTTAATGCCGCGTTCACCCACTTCGGTGTCTAATCCGTTCGGCATTGCCTGCACAAAATCCTTAGCGTAGGCCATTTCTAACACCTGCCAAAGTTGATCGTCGGTGTATGCTTGTTTAGCCCCATAAGTCAAATTATACCGGATCGTACCCGTCATGATGGTGGCGTCTTGACCGACTAAGCCAATTTTATCGCGCCAATCCGCGATATTCACTTTACTAATGTCTTGACCGCCAATTGTGATTTGACCGGCATTAGGTTGGTAAAAGCGTTCCAACAAGCTGATAATTGTGGACTTGCCGCCACCAGAAGGTCCAGCAAAGGCAATGACTTGGCCGGGTGCAGCAGTGAAGGATACACCACGCAATACCGGGGTACCCTTTTCATAAGAGAAGTTCACGTTTTCCATCGCTAACGTGGCACCACTCACATCGGGCAACGCCTTACCAGTGCGCGGTTCTTCAGGTTCATTCAACAATTCATTGATACGTGCCGTGGAGCCACTGGCTTTCGCCACGTCTGTGAAGAATTGGCCTAGGGTGGTAAATGGGCCAATAATCTGGGTGAGGTACATGAGGAAAGCAAACAGTGTCCCCATGCTCATTGTCCCAGTGGCTACTCGACTAGCACCATAGGCCAGGACGCCGACGATCATTCCCATCATCAGCATGGTGGTAATGGGTTGCGCGATTGCATCATAGATCGCTTCTTTGACCCCTAATTTGTACAAGCCTTGAATCCGTTTGTTGCCCGTTTTACTCTCAACACTCTCTGCATTAGAAGACTTAACCAATCGGACAGCACCAAGTACATCAGCAGCCTCACTTGAAAAAGCTGCTAGATTGTCTTGGCGAGCAAACGCAATTTTTCGTGATTTAGTCGCAACTGGTAAAAAGACGGCGATGAATAGTGGCACAACCGCAAACATGATTGCCGTCATTTTCCAATCCATCAATAGCATTAAAACCAACGCACCCACCAGTTGCATGATGGAGGTAACCATCCGAGGGACTGAGTTTGCCAGCAAATCTTTGACCTGAGTCGAATCGTTGACCAGCCGGGAAGTTGTTTCGCCCGACTTGGTGGTGTCAAAATATTTGACTGGTAATGCAAGTAATTTAGCCCACAGTTTTGTCCTTAACTTGGCCACCACATCTTCGCCAAAGATTCCCAGTGATGCCCCGGAAATCGCACTGATGAACGCGGATCCGATGAACAGGATCAGGATCGTGATGATCATGGTCTGATTAATGGAATGGCCTAACTGGTTAATCAGTTTGCCCGCAAAGGATGGGACAAATAATTGCCCGGCTGTGGCGATGAGACCTAAGCCAAGGCCCAAGCCTAATTGCCAGTAATGGGGATAAATTGAGCCAATTAATTTTGTGAAATTTCGGATGTTGATTTTTTTAGGCCCTGCGCTATTTTGTGTGCGGGTGGCCATTGTTGATGATCGTTGCATAGAGTGCCTCCACTTTTGTATCTCGTCGATAAGGCGGGGAAATGTTCGTTAGCTTTATTGCTTCCTAACTAACAATTATGCAGTATAGTCGCTTAGTTAGATTCCGTCAACAGTAACTAACAAAAATTTCCGCACCCTCACGGACAAGATCGAGCGAGACGATATTTATTCAAAAGCGTGTCAGGTTGCTGCGCCGTCCTTACGAAATCCATACACTTGTTGCTTTTAATTCATACAATGAGTACCATGAACACATCAAGTGAACGCGTAAAGAAGGGACTGTGGACGATGGAAAACAACAGAACAGGAATCACCCTAAAATCATCCACACTCTGGCGCTCACATCAATTGGAGCGTTAAAATCCGACCATTATGTGCAATATAAATATGAGCGGCGTGAATCGGCGATGATTTGCGCCGCTTTTTGCGTGCGGCGAAGGGCTTTCTTACCGCGCAGACCGCAATCAAGCGCATTTCGCTGTTCACTTCTCAAGTTGATCGATCCTTGAATTTGAGAAATGAGGAATGTATTTCATGACATTAATGCACTATTTTGGCCAATGCCGTACACACTTGGCCCTAGTGATCACTATTATTATTTGCAACGCTGGGTTGTTAACAGTGGGCGGCATTGGCAGCGTCAATGCCCTAACAGTGATCGTCAAACATCAAACCGTTCCTTTCTTTGCCTGGGTAGGTGTCACCGTTGCTGCTGATCTCAGCTATGCCGTATTGCTTTATTTTCAAACAGTTCAAAAAGTTAAACTGACTCAGGAGATTGACACCCTGATCCGAGCTGATGTCGCTGCAGGACTAGGCACACAAAATTATGCTGACTTTCACCGGGAAACCACTGCCACCTATACTTCCTGGCTAACCAATGACATTGCTACGATCAATGAATATGGAATTGGGGACGCATTGATGATTATTCAACAAATCGCCGAAATCATTTTCAGCGGTACCACTTTGTTTGTTCTCCACTGGAGTCTTTTGTTGACAGTGCTGGGTTTATCCAGCGCAATGGTGATCTTTCCGCGTATCTTCAAAGCTCGCCTAGATCGTACCTCGTTAGCCCGGACTAAAGCCAACGAGCGATTGGTCAATATGTTGGAGGACATGCTGAACGGGTTTGACACTCTGTTTACGGCTAATCTCACCAAAGTGATGGCCCAAAAAGTTGTGACTGTCTCTAAAGACGTAAATGCTCATTACATTGCCTTCGGTCGCGCAAGTGGTGCCATGTACGCGAGCACGAATGGCTTGTCCTTTCTGAGCCAACTGATTCTACTGGCCCAGGCTGGAGGCTTAATTCTGTATCGTTTAACACCCATTGGCGCAATCAGCGGCGTTCAATATTTTGGCGGCACCATTTTTGCTGAGTTATCGGGCATCGCCTTTAACTACAGAGAGTTCCGATCTGTGGCCCCAATTATGGGCAAGTTAGCCAGCACCAGGGCCAAACCAACTCCTGTGACCGCCCCTCTTCCAGTTCTTCACACTGGCTTACAGCTATCCAATATCACATATCGGTACGGAGATCGCTCAGATAACATTTTGCATGATCTATCACTGACCATCCCCGCTGGTCGAAAAATCATTTTGACGGGTGATTCCGGCACTGGAAAGTCAACTTTGCTGGGTATTATCAGCGGTCAGCTCACCGGATATACCGGACGGGTCAGCTTTGATGGCCTGGATTACCACCATATTTCTGCTGATGCGCTCCACGCTCAGTTAGCGTACGTCACTCAAGATCCCTATATTTTCAATGCCGATCTGCGGTGGAATCTAACACTTGGCCAATCTGTCGACCCCGTTCATCTAACAGGTGTAATCGACCAAGTCGGATTGGGCCCACTCATCAGCCATTTGCCCAATGGTTTAGACACTTTGTTATCCCACAACGGTACCGATCTATCTGGCGGGCAAAAACAGCGTATTGCTTTGGGCCGAGCGTTATTAAGTGGTCGTCGTATTCTACTATTGGACGAAGCAACTTCTGCCCTGGATAAAGATGCCAGTCTTGCTCTTGAAAAGTGTTTGCTCTCATTCCCTAAATTAACTTTAGTAATGGTCACACATCACTTGCATCCTGAAATTGCGGCACTAGCCGATGAAGTGGTTCAACTCGCGCAAATTAATTCACCTGTGTAACTAAATAAGTTTAAAAAATACCACGCCAGATTTTATGACGTGGTATTTTTCACCTATTCGACTTTATTTTTAGCATCCGCCAATTCGTCCCGCAGCATATTCTTCTCTGCGACCTTAAAGAACGGATAATACATCGCACCAGCAATCAAAAGCTCGATCGCCGACCAAACACCGGCACGCCAATCCCAACCAGTAGCCATCATCGGGCCAATAATTGGCGGCATGGTCCATGGCACCATCACCACTGGTGCATTCATCCAACCAATGGTGATCAAGATATACGAGCCCGTGGCAAGAATCAATGGTACCAGTATAAACGGAATCATCACCACTGGATTCATCACAATGGGAAATCCGAAGATAACAGGTTCGTTAATTTCAAACAGAGCCGATGGAAATGCCACCTTACCAAGATCCCGATATGTCCGGCTCTTGGAAAACAACATCAATGCCACCAACGTAATCGTTGCCCCAGTACCACCCACATTGACCAGTAAACTGGAGAATCCAGATGATGTCACGTAAGGCAGTGGTTGATGCTTAGCCCAAGCAGTTCCGTTGGCCGCTAGGAACTGGAGGAAAATCGGATCGGCAATGCCTTCGAGGGTCATGTCCCCATGAATCCCACACACCCACAACAGGCTAACCAGCAATGTGTAAACCAATATCCCGGGCAAAGAGTTCATCGCGAATAGCAGTGGGTGGAAAATGGACTCAATGACCAAATTGATATTGATGTGCAACGGCATTCTGATCACCCAAAATAAGAGCAGAATGACAAACCCTGGCAGCAGCGAAACAAATGAATTGGATACTGCCTGGGGTACGCCATTGGGCAAGCGAATGACGATATTGTGAGACACGAAGAAGCGCATGATCAAAACAGAAACAAATGCCGTAATGATGGCAGTGAATAGACCACTACTGGAAAAGTTATCCGTGTCCAATTTAAACTTGTCATTAAAGGACGTGATAATAAAAGCCACAGTAGACAAGCCCGCCCCGGAAATTGGATCGACATCCAAAGCCTTGGCCAGTTCATATCCGATCCCAATAACGGCCAGTAGCGAAATAATACCGAAGGACCCGCTCACGGCAACACCAATCATGTTGCTGTAAGGTTTAATAAAATTTGTCCAGGCTGTGATTGGAATATTTCCCAAAATCAGGAAAATACTACCACTGATGATAGCGGGCAAAGTCAGGACCAATCCATTACGAATTGAGACCAAGTACTTGTTATTCCCAACTTTTTCCATCGGCGGCATAATAGTTTCCTGCAACCATTGCATGAATTTATTCATGGCAACGCCAGCTTTCTTTTCAGAATTGCATATTCAGCATAGGCCTTGCTTCCATGAATGTAAATCAATTTTGAATTGGACCGGTAAGGGGTTTCATTAATTTTCGAGATTTCTCTAAGTAACAAAGCATTTAACAAATATTGGTCTAGACCGAACGCCACTCAAATGATTCCCTGACCCGCTCCCGCAACGCGGGCACCACCCTCTCCCCAAACCACGGATGATGATTCAACCACCCATAATTCAACGGCGAAGGATGCACCAACGGGAAACAATCCGGCAAGTAATCCTGATAATGGGCCACCGTTTCCGTCAACGTCTTCTGGCGTTTGCGGCCCAAGTAATACCGTTGCGCATATTGGCCAATCAATAATGTCAGTTGGATATTTGGCATCAGCTTGAGCAACGGTTCGTGCCATTTCTCTGCAAATCCCTTCCGCGGTGGCAAATCCCCCTGCTTGCCCTTACCTGGATAGTAGAAATCCAACGGCAGCACAGCAATTTTGTCAGAATGATAAAACTCATCCGTCGTCACTCCCATCCAGTCCCGCAAGCGCTGGCCACTGGCATCATCCCAAAACACCATCGATTCTTGCGCCTTACGACTCGGCGCTTGGCTGATTAAAAGGATGGTTGCCTGGGGATCGACGTAGTACAGCGGCTGGATTCCCTGTTTCGTATACTTTTCATTTTCCGGATCATTTTGGATTGCAGTGAAAATTTCGTCAGCAGATGTCATTTGCATTATCCCTTCTGTAAGAAAAAAGCCGGCCAACGCCAGCTTCTCCCCACGATTCAATTAGTGGCCGCGATGTTTCTCTAACCGCTTGGCCAGCTTTTTTCGCCGAACTTCAGCAGCGTGGGCCTGCTTAGTTTCTCGCCGCCGTTGCTTTTTAATCACCAAGTTTTGTTGATGTGCCAACTTTAGCACTACTTCTGACCGATGATTATTGCCGTGCTTCTGCACCAATTGACGAGCCAGCCGTTGTCGCTTCTTGCTGCTTTGTTGTTCCTGACCGACCACTGGCACTAGAGAGTTACTGTCGATCCAGCGCAGCGCGCACCATTGCTGCATAATTAAAGTCTGAATCTGATTGAGTGTCGGTTCTTGAGTACCAAACGTCACTTTTGCAACTTGATAGTGTCCTTTGATGACACGTTCAAATACACCGCGGAAAAATGACTGATCGTAAAACACTGTTAACTGACTTTGAGTGGCCATGTTAACTCCTCCTTATTTCGATTCGCAAAATAAGGACATCCAGGAGGAAGGATACTGACAGCCCAGTGGCTGCGTCTGGACTACCAACCAGACTATGTTTTTAACTTTGCAACAATTATTTTCCCCGGCGTGAGTTTGAAAGTCAAATCGCCTCGATTGATAAACTCATCAAAATTTAATTCAGATCCTCTGTTGACATTCTTTCTCCAACCGTCTAACATACGATTCATAATTTAATTCGCTCGATAAACCGTTGAAGTGGAAGTCAAAATCATTATGCCCGTCCAGAGAGTTGCTAGCCGATGTGAATGCAGCCGAACGCAGATGATCAAATGGACCACTGAGGGTTCTTCAGAAAGTTTCGACCAGTATGGGGAAACGTTAGGCATACGTCAGTTGTCGGAAGGGTGTTGGCCCTTCGCAGAGAGTGATTGATCAATTCATTTTTGACACAACCAATCGATCAATCAAACTAAGGTGGCACCGCGGAAAATCCGTCCTTAACAAGAGACTTGTTATGGGCGGATTTTTTTGTACCCGAGCGAACCAAGACGATGGAGGTGTTTTTTGATGATGAAACGAGTGGAAAAACGATGGCAAATTTGGCCAGGAATCAGCATATGCAACTGTCAGTCACCCACGGTCAACCCTATCGGAGGTAATCACTATGATTCAAGAAGCACTGGTCAAAATGATCCATCAAGAAGATCTCACGTTTACTGAAAGTCAAACTGTTTTGAACGAAATTATGACTGGTCAAGTGCCAGAAAGCCAAATTGCCAGTCTGCTCACTGGCCTGACGATTAAGAAACCGACGCCGGATGAAATTGCCGGTGCCGCCGCCGCGATGCGGGAACAGGCTCTGGCCTTTCCGACCACAGACAATGTCCTCGAAATCGTGGGCACCGGTGGTGATCATTCTAATTCTTTCAACATTTCTTCCACCGCCGCCATCGTCATTTCTGCAGCGGGCACGAAGGTCGCCAAACACGGCAATCGCTCCGCTTCCTCCAAGAGCGGCGCCGCTGACGTGCTGGAAGCCCTAGGCATCGACATCAACCAAAGCCCGGCGCTGGGTTATCAAAGTCTCCAAGAAAATAATTTTGCCTTCCTGTTTGCCCAACAATACCACCGCTCCATGCGCTTCGTTGCCCCGGTCCGCAAGGCGTTGGGCTTCCCGACGCTGTTCAATATTCTCGGCCCCTTGGCCAATCCCGCCCATCCCCGGCAACAATTATTGGGCGTCTATGACGATGCACTGCTCCTACCCATGGCCCATGTACTGGAGAAACTGGGTGTCACCAACGCCTTAATCGTGCACAACGAAGATGGCCTCGACGAGCTGACCACCACGAACGTCAACGATGTCGTGGAATTGGCAAATGGCGAAATCACTCAATATCAGTTAACGCCGGAACAGTTCGGCTTCACCCGCTCCCAAGAGGCCGCTTTAGTCGGCGGCACGCCGATCGATAACGCTCGAATCACCCGCGCTGTATTGAACAACCAGCCAGGCGCTGCGCTAGACACCGTGTTGTTCAACGCCGGTGCGGCCTTACACCTGGCCCATCCAGAAATGTCGATCGCAGACGGCATCGCACTGGCCCGCCAAACCGTCGCCAGCGGTGCCGCCGCCCGCCAACTGGATCGGCTCATCGATTTCAGCAAGCAAGAAGATGTGGTCGCATGATTCTAGACGACTTAGTGATCGCGACTGAAAAACGGCTAGCCAGTGAAAAGCAGCAGGTGTCTTTAGCCCAAATGCAGAAACTGGCCGACCAAGCACCCCGACCGGCTGCGGATTTTGCTCAACAATTGCACACTCCCGGATTACATGTCATCGGCGAGCTCAAACAGGCCTCTCCTTCCAAGGGGCAAATCGTCGCGGAGTTTCCCTACGCAGAAATTGCCCGGGAATACACGGCCGCCGGCATCGATGCGATTTCTATCTTAACTGAACCCACTTATTTCAAGGGCGATATCCGTTATCTGCGCACAGTCAGCCAAGTCACCACTGTCCCGCTCCTGCGCAAAGACTTCACCATTGATCCCTACATGATCTATGAAGCCCGGGCGAACGGCGCCAGCATCATTTTGCTCATCGTGGCAATTCTCACCGATGACCAGTTGGCCGATTATCTCGCACTGGCCGCATCCCTGGGACTATCCGCCATCGTGGAAGCCCACAATGCGGAAGAAATCCAGCGGGCAGTGACTGCCGGGGCCAACATTATCGGCATCAACAATCGCAATTTGAAGGATTTCTCGGTGGATTTCACTAACAGCATTCGTCTCCGTCATCTCATTCCAGAAAGCATTGCGGTGATCGCTGAAAGCGGCATTCATCATCCCCAGGAGGCAGCCGTGCTGCAGGCGGCTCAGTTCAATGGCATCCTCGTCGGCGAGGCACTCATGCGATCCCAGAATAAAGCGCAGTTGATTCACGCATTCAAGGAGGCAGCCAATGATGAAAGTGAAAATTTGCGGACTGATGACGCCGTCTGATGTGGCGGCGGTGAACACGACCAGCGCCGACTTTGCCGGCTTTGTCTTCGCCCCTGGCCGCCATCAAATCAGCGCGGCCATCGCCCAGGACTTGCGGCAACAATTGAACCCTGAAATTCAAACTGTCGGCGTCTTCGTTCACGAATCCGTGGATGAAATCCTGGCAACCTACCATACCGGCGCCATTCAAATCGCCCAGTTGCATGGTGGCGTATATAACGAGAAAGTCCAGACTTTGCAAGCGGCCGGGATGCAAGTCATCCAAGTCTTTGTCCAACAGGCCATCGCCGCCGATTCACCGGCCGATTACGTGATGGTAGATAGCGGCCAGGGCAGCGACCAAACGTTAGACTGGTCAACATTGCCCACAGTTCACCAACCGACCATTCTCGCCGGCGGTCTGACACCAGCCAATGTCGCCACTGCCATTCAAATCACGCGGCCCGCCGTGGTCGACGTTTCCAGCGGTGTGGAAACCGACCACCATAAAGACATCCAAAAAATCCAAGCATTCGTCACCAACGCGAAGGGAGCAGTTTAAATATGTTAGAAACCCAGAAAAAGGGCCGTTACGGAGAATTCGGCGGTCAATACATTCCAGAAACGCTCATGACCCAATTGGAGATAATCGATCGAGAATATCACAGGCTGAAAAACGACTCATCCTTTCGCGCTGAATTAAACGACTTACTGGTCAATTACGCTAACCGGCCCTCATTACTTTATTACGCAAAAAACATGACGGAAGACCTTGGCGGCGCCCAGATTTATCTCAAACGGGAAGACCTGAACCACACCGGCGCCCACAAGATTAACAACGTCATCGGCCAGGCGCTGGTCGCGAAGCACTTGGGCAAAACCCGCCTGATCGCGGAGACCGGCGCTGGCCAGCATGGTGTCGCCACCGCCACCATTGCCGCTCTGTTCGGCATGGAATGTGAAATTTTCATGGGCAAAGAAGATACTGAACGGCAAAAGCTGAATGTATACCGCATGGAGCTGTTGGGCGCCAAGGTCCATCCCGTCACCACCGGTTCCATGGTGCTCAAAGACGCCGTGAACGCCACAATGCAGGAATGGGCTAGCCGGATTGATGACACTTTCTATATTCTCGGCTCCGCGGTGGGACCGGCTCCCTTCCCCGAAATGGTCCACGACTTTCAAAGCGTCATCAGCAAAGAGGCCAAGCAGCAGCTGCAAGAGAAAAAGCACACGCTGCCGGACATGGTGGTGGCCTGTGTGGGCGGCGGCAGCAATGCCATTGGCAGTTTCGCCGACTTTATTGACGATCCTAGTGTCCAACTAGTCGGTGTGGAAGCCGCCGGTAAAGGGGTGGATAGCAATCGCACCGCCGCCACCATTGAACGTGGCAGTGTGGGCATTTTCCATGGTATGAAGTCCCTGTTCTTACAGGATCAAAACGGTCAAATTGACAAGGTCTACTCCATTTCCGCCGGCCTTGATTATCCAGGTGTTGGCCCGGAGCACGCCGCGTTGGCAGAAGAAGGCCGGGCACAATACGTGGGCATCACCGATGACGAAGCCGTCGCCGCCTTTGAGTACATTGCCCGAGAAGAAGGTATCGTCGCTGCCATCGAGAGCTGCCATGCCGTCGCCTATGTGCAAAAGATAGCCCCAACCATGCGCCAGGATCAGATCATTATCTGTACCCTGTCCGGCCGCGGAGATAAGGATGTCGCCAGCATTGCCAAATATAAAGGAGTGGAAATTGATGACTAAATTAAAACAAGTTTTTACCAACCGCAAAGCATTCATTCCTTTTATCGTGGCCGACGATCCCAACTTCGCCACAACAGTGAAAAATGTCGTCGCGCTAGCCGAAAACGGTGCGGACATCATGGAGCTGGGCATTCCCTTTTCTGACCCATCCGCTGATGGCCCCGTCATTCAAGACGCTGACTTGCGCGCATTCGCGGCAGGCGTGACGCCGACGACGGTATTTGACATCGTGGCTGCAGTAAGAAAGCAGTCGCAAGTCCCCATCGTGTTTTTGACCTACGTCAACATTCCTTTCAAATATGGCTATGCCCAATTCTGCCGCCGCTGCCAGGAACTTGGCGTGCTAGGATTGGTAATTCCCGACCTACCCTATGAAGAACGGGATGAACTCGCACCCATTGCCACCCAATATGATGTGGATTTGATCCCATTGATCACGCCCACTTCTGATCGGCGAGTGGAAAAAATCGCCAAAGCCGCCACTGGTTTTATCTATGTCGTCTCCGCGTTGGGCATCACCGGCGAGCGGGATGAATTTGCCCATAACTTAACTCAGCTCATTGCCCGCATTCGGCAGTACACGGACATACCCACAGCAATCGGCTTTGGCATCCACACCCCGGAACAAGCAGCTGAAATGAGCCAAATTGCCGATTGTGCGATCATTGGCAGCGCGATTGTGGATTTAGTTCGCCAGCATGGGACGGATGCACCGGAGTACTTAGCCGCCTATACCAAGACGATCCGGGCAGCGATGGATGCTGCAGCAACCGTGCAGAAGGCAGCCAATTATTAAATTACGTCTGAACCAAATCGCAGTTTTGTCAAAGCACTTTCCGAATACACAAAAATACCGCAGAATTCCTCTGCGGTATTTTATTTCTCTAACGCTTAGTCTTTATCATTTTTTCTTTTCCGTAACCCAACAGCGTAAATCACACCGACTCCGACAATCAGGACAAGACCCAGAACCATCAGACCATCGCTTAACGCTTCACCGGTCTGAGGCAAGTGCGCCGTCGATGTGCTGGCCTTAGAATTGTTTTCATCCTTTGACCTGCCGCCGTCCGCTGACTTGCTGCCATTGGCATGTTGCTCATTGTTTGGCCCCACCGGTGTTGGCACGTGTGTATTGGTGATGTTAAAGCCTTTGATTGTGGTCGCATATCCAGATACAGGCGCTTCTCGCAATGTGTACGTGATCAATTTGCCATTCCGATATTTCGGCAAATTAGCAAAGGTGTATTGCCAGTCATTCTTTGCGGTCACGACTTGTTTGCCAACTTCGACGCCATTTCCCAGCAAGTAAACCACAATTTGACTGGGTCGTACGCGGTCTTGGTTGTTGCCATCTTGCCAGGTTTTCGTACCGCTGACATTGGTGGTTTCGGGAGTATGGATATTAGTCACATCGAATCCCTTGACCGTTGTGGCATAACCAGGCACCTTGTCTTCTTGCAACGTATACGTAATCAATTTGCCATTTTGATACTTAGGCAGGTTGGTAAAACTGTAGTGCCAGTTGTCTTTTGCCGTCACCACTTGCTGACTCACAACAGTACCGTTGGCCAATAGATGAATGACAATTTGGCTGGGACGCTGGCCATCCTGGTTATTTTTATCCTGCCATGTCTTGGTTCCTTGCACACTAGTTGTCTCTGGCGTGTGGCGGTTGGTGATATGAAAACCATCAATGGTTGTCGTATAACCAGGTACAGGGTCCTCTTGAATCGTGTAGACAATGGTCTGCCCATTTTGATACTTCGGTAGATTCACGAAGTTGAACGCCCATTGATTCTTTGCAGTGACGACTTGAGTATCGACTGCCGCACCATTGGCCAGCAAGTGTACCACAATCTGGCTAGGCCGTTGCCCGTCCTGATCGTTGTTATCTTGCCATTCCTTTTGCCCGGCTACACTGACCGTCTCCGGTGTGTGCTGATTGGTGATATCAAAACCGTTAATGGTGGTCGCATAGCCCGCCACCGGTTCTTCTTCAACGGTATAATTGATCAATTTACCATCTTGGAATTTGGGCAAATTGGTAAAACTGTAACGCCAGCTGTCTTTCGCAGTCACTACTTGCTGGCCAGCCGCCACACCGTTACCCAGCAAGTGCACCACGATTTGACTAGGGCGCTGACCGTCCTGGTTATTGTTATCTTGCCACGTCTTTTTACCAGTCACATTGGTGGTTTCCGGCGTGTGTATATTGGTAATATCAAAGCCTTGCATGGTGGTGGCATAGCCTGCGACAGGATCCTCCGACACAGTATAGGTGACCGGTTTGCCGTTTTGGTAAAAAGGTAGATCGGTAAAACTGTACTGCCACTGGTCCTGGGCTGTCACCGTCTTCTGAAACGGCGTTATTTCACCATTCGCCCACAAATGGACAACAATTTGAGCTGGACGTACCCCATCCTGATCATTTTGATCAGACCAAGTTTTTGTTCCCTGGACTGTTACTGGGTTATGCGCGTCATTGACAACCACTTGTTGGCTAATTTTTTGGCCACTAATTGTGAACGGATATTTCGTTGTGTGATCCAGTTGATAGCCATCCGGCGCCGCTGTTTCAACCACATAGTATTGTCCGGCTGTGAGTCCCTTGTATGTGATTGTGCCATCTGCAGTCGTGCGCAAACCAGCCTTCACTAATGTGCCATCTTCTTGGTACAGGCTGAATTCCGCACCTTCTAATGGTGCCTGAGTGGTATCATCACGCTTGGTAATGGTCACCTGACCCTGCTGATTCGTTTCTGGCAGCGTCACATTGTTATCGTCATCGGCCTTAGTGTAATCCACTGTGACGACTTTGCCCTGTGCCAGATCATCCGCAATCACGTAACCTTCAGGCGCCTTTGTTTCTTGCAAGATGTATTGACCAGACTTGAGATTACCCCAGGCCAAGCGACCTTTGTCATCTGTGGTGCCATCTTTCAGTAGCTGACCTTTTTTTCCGTCAGCACCGATTGCATAGAGCGAAAAGCTGGCGCCGGCGAGAGGGTCCTTCGTGTCGGCATCAGTTTTCTGAATGACCAGATTGGTGTTTTGACCGTCCGCTGAGCCATTGCTGGTGACCACTGCCACATCTTTGGTCGTACTATCATTGACGGTCTTTTCGCCATCGCCGGTCACAACCACTGCATTGCTTACCGAGTCAGTCGTCGCCGAGTTGATCAGTGCGCGGTAGTGAATTGAATACGCACTGGAAATTTGATTTTTGAATTCCAAAGTCAACGTTTGGGCGCCGGTGCTTTGATCTGTCTGAACAGCGAGCGTATAATCTGTGCCCAATTTCAGGGGCGCGTCGGTTTGTTCAGTAAAGTCACCGTTGGCTGCCGGTGTAGCTGGATAAACAACAACGGACGCTTCATCAATAATCTGGTCCGTTGATGGTGTATCGACCACCTTCACATTTTTCAATGTGGATTGGGCCTTATTGACCCAAATGTTCCATAAAGCATAATTGGAATCAGTGGGATCTTGCTGTCCATCCTTTTCTACTACACTACCGCTGTGCGGCACCGTGACTTTTGCCGTCAAGTCATGTTTTTCATCGCCGTTTTGATAGCTTGCAGTATTGTCGTAAGTTGGTTGGTCAATCACTTTACCGGCCAGACTGGTCTCATAGGTCAATACATAGGCGCTGTCGCCCTTGGGTAATGAAGCTGTGAGAGTCTTCTTTGTTGCGTCATACTGGATGGATGGATCCGACACAGCGTCACCTGGGGTATAGGAACCATCCGTACTGATCTTAGCCGTGGTAAGCTTGGCACTATTGGCGACATAGTCTTGGTCCCCCACAATCGCATCCGTGATTGCTGCACCATCAGCCAATGTCCATTGGTTATAATTCACTACCACTGTCCACTGAATTGTTTTGGTGGTGGCATTGTAGCTGCCGGACTTGCTGCCGTCATTAATAAATTCTGTTTTGGGTGTAAAGTCGGCCTGCCCATCGTTCGTATGGCTAGCGCCATTTTGATCCGTCCAGGTGGCTGTGGCCTTGTTGGTCCACTTATGGTTCGCAGGCAATTTGTTGATGTCAAAATTGGTCGTATAAGTTAACGTATACCAATCTTTGGCGTGTGCCTTGAGATCACCCAAAAATTCGAGTTTGAAGCCGCCTTCTTGTGCTGTGATTTGATAATCTTCACCATTGGTTAGCGTCTTACCGGTATCTTTATCTTGTAGGACAAACGAATCTGAATTCAGGGTCAGTCCATCTGGCACTGTGTCCGTTAGCGCCCAGTCGGCCATATCCTGTCGAGCCATGTTGATATCCAGGTGCCACGCCACAGTTTTTGCATTGTAATCTACAGTATCCACTGTTTTCGTCAATCCTTGTTGACCCACAGGCTGTTCGCCGGACTCCACAGTCTTGCCGTCACTGGAAGCTGAATTGCTAATTTTCGTTGTCGTATCATTCGGATCAATAAGCTTTGATTGATAGGCAACCTTCACCCCTTTGGTCAAGCCATTGGGGAAAGTAATCGTCATTTTTCCCTTGGCGGTATCGTAATCAACTTGGTATTGATCCTTCGGAACAGTGGTCCCGTCCTCGTACGTTAATGTGGGATCACCACTAAATGTTTGGTTGGGAGAAAGCTGGTCGGTCAATTGTGTATTTTCTGGCAACTGTTTTTCATTGAAATTGTAATCAATATGCCAGTTATATTTTTGACCGCCGTTTTTGTCCTGACCGTCGAATTTCTTATCCAGAAAATTACCGTAATTCACTGTCACACTCGCATCGGCAGCTGCATCTTGTTCATTATTGCGCAGGATGGCAGTATTGTTGAACTCCACCGATCCGCCATCTTCGGGCACTGCGGCTGCATCAATCGTAGTCGTGTATTCCACCTTGAAGGCTTGGCGGGTATCAGCGTATTGGCCGATCAGTGTAATCGTACCATTCTTGTCGACGGTGTAGTCTTGGTCCGCTGTTAATGCTGTCCCGGTCGCGGTGACATTGCCCTTTAAATCAACAGTCACCGGATAAACAACAGTCTTAACCAGTGTTGTGTTAGCCGGCATCGTATCGATAATTTGAGCATTTTTCAGCGTATCTAAATTGGTATTTACCATAACCGACCAGATTACTTCCTGCTTATCTGGTGTGACCGTTCCGGTCTTCGCAATTGCATTGCCACCTGTTGGGGTAACGAAGTACGGAATGGTTTGGTCTTCTCCCTTAGTGGGAATGACTATGTTGTGTTCGCCGCCTGTGGTTTCTTGAGACACGGTCTGCTTGTAATTAAAAGTACCGTGGACACCATCCTTGTTTTCAACATTGCTATTGAACGTAAACGTGACTTGGCCCTCTGGAGAAACTGTGTAAGAGCCGTAATCTCCTAGATTGCCTTTCTGGGCAGCATCATAAGCAATACCTTCTGGCAATTGGAAAGTAAAATAGTCACCTGCTTTTAGTTGGTAGCCATCATTCAACGTATCAGGGATCGACCACTGATAGGCCAAATTGATATTAGTACTGGAAGTCACTGATTGGGGATCAACAGGCTTACCACTGGCATCCGTAAATGATGCCGTTGCACTATCGATTAAAGTTTTATTAGCATCCGCTGGCAGTACGGTGCTAATATCTGTTCCTGAAGCAGTATCACCGGCAGCTTGCAACTGAGTCAGCGAACCAAAGTACTGACCCAGCAGCAGAAAACATGCCAGGATATAAAACAAGCGAAAAAAAGATTCTCGTTTTTTCATGATTCCCTCCGTATTCGTGAACGAACAAGCCATTGACCGTACCGCACGAAAAAAGAACCGTAGCGATGCGGTCAACGACTAGAAATGACAAGCTGATTGTCGATTTCGCGAAATTAAATCTTGAGCTATTCAAACAATGGTTAACCGTTTGAAGAATAGCAAAAAGTGGGAATCACCGCATCAATAATGAGATTTCATTGCGTTTTGAATGAGTAACAGATGTTTTTAAATAATTGTCAACAGCCCTTGCATATAGATATTTCATTTCTAGTTTCCATAACGACTCGTTATTATCGTCATGGAAACACTGTGAATATTTAGTTTTGCGAATATGGAATGCCGAATAGGCGTCAGAGACCATTTCAAAAAAAAGACGTCCGTTTCTGAAATGCAAAAAAATAGCGATAAACATCATTGATGTTTATCGCCAAAGGCTTAAATATTGAACGAAAAAAACAAATTACACTGATTCTCGGGTTTTTACGCATAAAATTCGCATTGCTCACTATTATCGTACTGCGGCAATTCGAATGTGGTGCCATTCTATCTGTTCGCCGCGCTTTTGTGTATTTTTGATTGCACGTAACATGTCACATCGCGTACAAGTCAACAAACTAAATTGTCTCTACAAAATGAGTTGGATATTTCTCCCAATATTCTCGGTAAACCGGCGCATTTTTATCCGCTAAATTCAGTTGATACAATCGAAAAGTGGTCAGTCGATTCTTGGGTTGCCACTTTTCATCGTAGGAATACTGATAATGCATTCCCAGCTTCTGCATTACTCGCCCGCTGCCCAGATTCTGGACATCATGGGTGGCCGTGATAAAAGCCAGTTTTTGTACAGCCGGAGAGGCCACCACTGCCTTGGCAGCTTCGGTGATTATCCCGCGCCCCCAATAGTCTGGCAATAACCCGTATCCCAGATCACGGGCGGTACCGTTGGATAACGTGATGTACCCGATTGGTCGGTTATCTGTCTTGAAACAAACTGCCAACCATTCTGATTCAGCCGGCGGCGCAATTCTGGTTTGGAAGAACTTTTCTGTCTCCGTCAGCGACGCCACTGGCCACCACGGTAAATAATGATTGACGGTTTGATCAGATAAAATCGCAAATAGTGCAGACAAATCCTGTGGCTCATGGCGAAATGGTCGAATCGTAAGACGTGGTGTGGTCAACATCGTGAAATTACCTCTTTCTTAAAAGAATATAGTGCGTCCAAACAAATTCATCGCCCAGTCGACAGTTGCCGAATCTTTCCTGCAGCCTCTAGGGGTGACAGGTGGGTCGTATCCAACTTGATACTGTCCACCATCGCAAACTTTGGTAAACGCGCAATTGCTGCCGGAATTGCCTCAGCCGTCCGTATTCCGTTTTGCACGTCCGCAGTGATGTTTTCCGTCAGCTTGGTCACACTAGGCACCAGCGATATGTTGACCAGCGCGACATTCTCTAACGTCAGTCCCGCCAATACCGTGTCGATAATCGTCTGTTCGTCCATCACCCAGCAAAAGATGATATTCTTCAAATCCGGTTCGGCGATAAAAGCATTCAGCAAATGGTGAATATTGCCGATCACCATCGTCTTGGTTTGTTCGTTCACCACAAATGGGTCCATCACCCAGCACCAATCACCGTCCAGCATGACGGCGTTGGGTAATTGCTGCAATAACACCTTACTGACCGCCGTTTTACCGGCGCCCATTGGTCCGCCGATGAAGTACAGCGTCTTTTCCATCACAATCAGTCCCGTCATTTCGATTTGACACCGTTAATCCAATATTACCCATGCAGTGGATAAAAGAGAATTAGTTTTCTACGGGAGTAAGCGCAAATTTACGAATGGCATCGGCTAAACCGCCCTCATCATTGGTGCCCGTGACATAATCGGCGTGGGCCTTAGCTACCTCCGACCCATTTCCCATGACCACGGCGGTCCCAGCAAACTCAAACATCGGCAGGTCATTGCCTTCATCGCCGACGGCCATCACTTCATCCGCCGTCATGCCCAGCTTTTGTGCCAGTTCGGCCAATGCCTTGCCCTTATCGACCTTCGGATCCATCACTTCCAAGAAGTTACGGCCGGCGCGCACGACATAATACGCATCAGAAAATTCTGCCATCACGGTACTTTCCACGGCATCCAGTTGCTCTTCGGTGCCCACAAAGAGGCCCTTGGCAATTTCAAAATCCGCTGGCATTTCTGCCGGTGTCCGCACAAAAATGCCCGCACTATTTTCCATTGCCTGAACGACGGTGATGAAATCGATGTCCCGATCCGCTGTATAGATCGTGCTATTTTCGTCTAACACATTGAATGGAATGTGATGTTCAGCGGCATATTGCGTCAACCGTTCATAGGTCGCTTTATTCAACAGGTGCTTGACAAGAACATGCCCCGACACAGATTCAATCACCGCGCCATTGTAGGTCACGACATACTGATCGTCTCCAGTCACACCCAATTCTTTGAGAAAATGGGCCACACCCGCCAGCGGCCGGCCAGTACACAGGACAATTTTAATATCCCGCGCTAAAGCTTCATGAATCGCCGTAATTGTACTGGGCAAAATTTTTCCCTTAGAATCAAGCAATGTGTCGTCAATATCAAGTGCAATCATTTTAATCGTCATGGATGAGGCCTCTTTCTATTATCTTGCATGGTAGTTTCTAATATGGGGCGAGCTTGGCGACGGAATACGACAGTCACCGTGATTGCGATGAGGCCTAACACCCCTGCGATCCACAGCAGCACATTGTCCGTCACCGCTCCGGGACCAATTAGTCCGAGCAAATTCCAGACTGGCGGAGCAAAAAATGCGCTGATAATCGTGGCCATGGTGAGCCAGCTGCTCATGGCGTCAATCTGCCCGGTGGGTAAATCCAACTGGCTGCGATACACCAGATAAGGACCAGTATAGGAATAAATAAAATTGAAAAATACGGCAGCCGCCACCGCTACGGCGGGGTTCTTAGTGGTCAATAGTGCGACCACAGAGAGTGCCGCGCCGGCATAGCCGAGAGTTAAGGTATATTGGTGTAAATGCTGGTGGACGCGGCCAAATGTTAAACCGGCAATCAGCCCGCCCATATTCATGGCGGATAGCGTCCAATTGGCCAATTCAGCGTTGCCAAAGGCGTGTTCTATGAACAAGCGCGGTAATTTAAGCTGTACACCCCAAATCAGCAGATACGTGACAAAAGCTAAACCCACCAGTAGCCAGCGCGAAAAGGGCAGCTTGTGCAGCTCTTCCTTATCAGTATACTGGATTGTGGCTGGTTCTGGTAACGCCCGCATAGCGAGGGCGGCAACGCCGCCTAACAACAGGTAGAGGAGGAAGACGCCACGCCAATTCACAGTCACGACGAGGCCTGCCAACGCCAGGAAAATAGCGATCCCCAGGGCGCCGAGACCAGTCTGATAGCCTAACAAGCGGGCGCGCAACTCTCCATGATAGGTATGGGCAATCAAGCCAATGGCGTGGGGTGAAAACAGGCCAAGTCCCAAGCCCAGAAAAAGTCGGCTTCCCAAAACGAGACCATAGGAATGGGTAAAAGCCGGAATGGTACCGGTCAAAGCCGCCGCCCAGAGGCCCACCACCACGACCTTCTTAATCCCAAAACGTTTCGTGAGCAGAGGATTCAGTAAGAGTGTGACTAATGCACTAATATTAGCGGCGGTCACCAACCACTCCACCATGGTCGTGGAAACTGACGCAAATTCTTGTTCCATTTGCGGCAAAATCCCGGTAATAATTGTGGCCACCCCACCGACCAGAGAAATACTCAAAATACTGGCCGTTGTTAACCATGTTTTTGATTTCATTCCTATCGCCTACACATGTTGAATGGCCTCTAAATAGGCCCTCTTCTCGGCTTGCCAGAAACGTTCATCATTGTCATTGATCGGACGAATGACCCGCGCTGGATTGCCGGCAGCGACCACATTTGCAGGAATATCTTTGGTGACCACGGCACCGGCACCAATGACCACATTATCGCCGATTGTGACCCCCGGACAGATGACCGCATTGCCACCGATCCACACATTGCTGCCAATTGTGATCGGATGACCATATTCCAAATCTTCGTTGCGCACATCCGCCACAATGGGGTGGCCTGCCGTGTAAACACTGACGGCGGGGCCAAACATGACGTTGTCCCCAATCGTGATCGGTGCCACATCAAGGAAAATACTGCCGTAATTGGCATAGAATCGCCGACCAATATGTAAATTGCCGCCATAATCCATCCGCGTTGGCACTTCAATATGCGCGTCCGCTGTCGGACAATCTACCAAGTTGGTCAAAATTTTAGCCCGCTCGGCACCTTCATCTGGCGCCGTTTGGTTGTACCGATAAATTGCCTGCTGAGCCTGCTTACGCAACTGGATCAATTCCGCATCATTTGAATTATAAAGTTTCCCGGCAAGCATTAAGTTTCGTTCTATGGACATTAAAAAGCCTCCTGTATTCGTATTCACAGGAGGTAGCATATCGTATTTAAAGGGCTTCCAAGGGACAATTTTAAAGGCCATTGCCCCCATTTTTGTGATAGCGGGCAAAAGCCTGCCGATATTCAGTGGGCGTCATGCCCTTCCATACCTTAAAGTTGCGAGTCAGCGTCTTCTCACTGGAAAAACCGCTACTACCTGCGATGGATGCGACGGTACGATTAGTTTCCAACAATAACCTTCGGGCCGCCATCAACCGGACCAACCGAATGTAACGATTCACCGACATTTGCAAGTTGACTCGGAACTGCTGATTCAAAGTCGTTAACGACACATGAAATTGCTGGGCCAAGACCTCCCCCGTTAATTGCGGATCGACATAGTTACGACTGATCACAGTCATCACCGTATCGGTCAAGCTGGGATTGGGATTCACGTCGGAAGCCGCCAGCGGCACAGTGAAATGGGCCTGAAGGACCACTAATAGCGCATAAAAATGGCTCAGGATGGACAGCCGTGTGATATCGGTGACCCCCTTCGTCAAAAGATCATGCATTGCTAATAAGTGCATCCGGATCTCTTCATATGCCGCCGGCGCCGCCCTTTGAGACTTCGGCCCCGTGAGCGTAATCCGCCAATTCACGCTTTCAGATAATTGAGATTGCAGAAAATCATCGTCAATGATCAAGCCAAACTCATCCCAATCAGCCTCGCTTGGCCCAGTGGCGCTATGCACAGCCCGCCGATTCACCGCCCAAATATCACCCGGGTGATATTCCCGGGTCTGTCCGTCCGTCACAAACTTCAGTGTGCCACCCGCCACCAGATAATTGAGCTCAATGCCTTGATGCCAGTGAGGAGCCACATCAATGGAAGTGAGCGGATCGTGGGAATAATATTTAAATGGCAGTCGTGGTACGACTTGAACATTTTCGTGCTGAATCATCTTACTGGCTTTCTCCTAACCGGGTCATCAATTGACTTTTGAGGTCTTCCAGGCTCGCTCGACGGTGGGCTAACTCTTCCTCTCGTTGTGTAATGCCAGTCAATTCTCGGTCAATTAAGCTGAGATTGTACCGCCACTGCTCGGTCGTGCCGCAATGTTTATCATGCTGCTCACGGATTTGTTGAATCGAAGCAATCGAAAATCCCATTTCTTGCAACGCTTTTATCTGCTCAAAATCCGAGCCATCCGCTTCCGAGTACCAATAATTGCGACCATGCCGGGCTGGCGTGAGCAATCCTTCTGCCACGTAAAACCGGACAGTATCTTTGGTTGTTTGATATTTTTGGATAAATTCTCCGATCAACATTTTGGCCAACTCCCTTGCTGTGGGGTGGACCCCACATGATTAACTGGTGTTGAGGTGATTACAATGACAATATTGTTGACTGCGCTAGTTGTTGTATACGGCTGCGCAATGGCCGCTGCGGCAATCACGGCCTGCCATAATGTGCCTGGATGGTTGGTGCTGGGTGCATTACTTTTCAGTGGGTGCTTACTGCTTGGACTGTACTGGTATTGGTTGATACCCGTTGGCTTAGTTGGATTGCTCGGTGTCGCCATTGGCAATGGTTACGCTTTGTATGGTCACGTCCACTGGCGGCATGTGCTGGTGCGGGTGGCTGTTTCTGTTATCATACTCGTTTTGCGGTGGACACTTCAAAAGTAACAGCTTTGACTCCCAAAAAATAATTTTTGATAGCGCTTGACAGAATATCTGGAAGCGCTATACTTTTGTTGAGTTTGTTAGGGACGCTAACAAACATCTGGAATCATTCAAATACGCCTTTAGAACACCAATACTAGTTCTCCGGGCGGTCGAAATCACACTTGTTCTGAGGAGGAAAAAGGTTATGAAGATTGTGGATAAATTATCCGATAAACTGTTGCCAATCGCCACCAAATTGAATAATCAGCGCCATTTAACATCTATTCGTGACAGTTTTATCGTCACAATGCCGCTGATTATGGCGGCATCAATCTTTATCTTGTTAAACGCTCTGATATTTTCAAACGCATGGGTTAACCAATTTGTCGATTTATCGCAGTTGGCAAACTTAGCAACCTTAATGAATAACGCCACTCTTGGTATTTTGGCAATCTTGGTTTGTTACAACATCGGGGTAAATCTAAGCACCTGGTATGTCAACAACGGCCGCATCTCTGCATCTGGATTTAATTCCATCAATGCCGGTGGTTTGAGCGTCGCGCTCATGTTCTTGATGATGCCTGTCACCAGTCAGGTAACGCTCACTAACGGTAAAACTGCTGAAGCAACAGGTATCTTCATGCAGAGTCTGACAAGCTCATCCGGTTTATTCGTAGCCATGTTTGCCGGTATTTTGGGCACTGAACTGTTTGTCCATTTTTCACAATACGATAAATTAAAAATCAAGCTGCCCGACGGCGTCCCACCTGCAGTGGCATCGACCTTCAATTCTTTAATTCCAGAAGTTCTGGTGTTGATCGTTGTGGCTGTTCCAGTTTATGCAATTACGACATTGTCTAAGCTGAGTATCCCTGACATTATCAATACAGCAATTCAAACGCCGTTACGCGGATTTGTCCTTTCCCCAGTCGGAATGATTTTCCTACAGTTCATTTCGGACTTTCTCTGGGTATTTGGACTCCATGGTTCCAGTATCTTATCGCCAATCACCACAGCGCCTCAACTGCAATCAATTCAAGAAAATATGACGGCTTTCGCCCATCACCAAGCCATCCCCAACATTGTTAATGGACCGTTCATCGGCAGCTATGGCTTGCTTGGCGGTGGTGGCTGTATGATGGCCCTAATCATCGCCATCTTCCTCGTATCCAAATTAGAAGCACAAAAGAGCATCGCTAAGTTAGCACTGGTTCCCAGCGTATTCAATATTGCTGAACCGATCATGTTCGGTTTACCAGTTGTGATGAACCCAATCTTTATGATTCCAGCCGCACTCATCCCGTCATTGAATCTGGTCATTGCATATGTATTGACCAACATCGGTATCGTCGGACGAATGGTGGCAATGGCGCCTTGGATTACGCCAACTGGTATTCAGACGTATGTTTCCACTGCTGGTAATATTCCAGCAACCATCCTCACTTTCCTCTTGCTTGCCCTAGATGTTCTGATTTACATTCCATTCGTGATGGCCAGCAATAAAGTGAAGTCTACTAACGAAGCTAAAGCGTAAGGAGGACGTTATGCTACCCTATCAAAACAAAACACTTACGATTAACGAAAGAACCTCTGATCTGTTAGGCCGAATGACATTGAAAGAAAAGGTTGGGCAGGTTAATCAGCATCTTTATGGCTGGAAATGCTATAAAAAGGATCAAGATGGCGTCAAGCTGACTGACTACTTTAAGCAGCACGTTAAATGGGGTGGAGGTATTGGTGCATTATATGGTGTGTTACGAGCCGATCCCTGGAGTGGTGTTAACTTTGACAATGGTGTCACTGGTCAAGAAGCACATGATCTAATTCAACTCATGCGAGACTACGTGGTCAACCACTCACGTCTTGGTATTCCTCCACTTTTCTCTGAGGAATGTCCCCATGGTCACCAAGGATTAAATGGCGTATCCTATCCAACTAATATTGGCAAAGGAAATAGCTTTGACACCGCCCTAATGACTGAAATGGCTGGTCTACAGGCTAAGGAACTACGTAATTTGGGGATCAATCTTGCTCTCGTTTCTACGCTTGATTTAGCAAAAGATCCGCGTTGGGGGCGCACAGAGGAATGTTTTGGTGAGGATCCTATGTTAAGTGCTCAATTCAGTCAAGCCATCGTAAATGGCTTTCAGGGCCACTTGATTCAGGAAAATGTTGATTTTGGAGCAGCTCCGGTTCCATCTACAACAGAGCAAGATGGCCACATTGGTGTGGTACTAAAACATTTTATTGCACAGGGTGAGGTTTTAGGCGGACATAATTCCGGCAGCGTATCAATGGGTGCCCGAGAATTTAAAGAAGTGTATACACCGCTCTTTAACGCTGTTAAAAATGCGGCTGGTGTAATGGTTGCATATAACGATATTGACGGTGTTCCCTGTCATGCTAACGCGTCATTACTGACTAGTTTGCGCCACCGATATCAATTTCAAGGATTACTCATGTCTGATGGCACTGCCTTAGATCGGTTAGCTCAGCTATACGATTCCCCTAAACAGGCAATCATCGCTGCATTGAATGCTGGTGTTGATTTGAGCCTATGGGATAATGTTTACACTCAAATTGCCGACAATTTCGATACTAATATGTCTGCAGCATTGGATCGCGCGGTAAGTCATGTGTTACGCATCAAGTTTTTGCTTGGGCTATTCGACAATCCGTTTCCTTCGTTCCACCCAACACAGGATGAAACACAGAAACTCAATCACCAGATCAGCACTGAAAGCATCACCTTACTAAAAAATGACCCTGCCGTTCTTCCTCTTAATCGTCAGAAAAAAGTTCTGGTCGTCGGCCCGAACGCAAATGCTTTCTATAATTTGTTAGGTGACTATACCGCCCCACAAACTGTGGAATTTATGACTAAGACCCCCCTTGCATCCATTCGGGCCGCATTTGATACGGCAGATTATGCCCTTGGTTGCGAGATCCGTGATCGATCTAACAGCGCGGGCCTAATTCAGGAGGCTGTCACCAAGGCGGCCAATGCGGATGTGATTATTGCGTTTCTGGGCGGTTCAAGCACCCGTGAATTCAACCTCAAATTCCTGGATAACGGTGCCGTTTCTTCTAAAGGGATTAACATGGATTCAGGTGAGAATGTTGACCTGGCCTCACTTGCTCTTGGTGGCGCACAAAACCAACTCATTCAAGCTTTAGAGAAAACTGGAAAACCAATCGTGACCGTGTTAATTGAAGGCCGCCCGCATAGCCTAAAATATGTCCTGCCTGCCTCCGCTGCTGTCATCACGGCTTGGTATCCCGGACAACAGGGCGGAAACGCAATTGTCGACGTACTGACCGGAAAAGTTGATCCATCCGGGCGACTAAGTATGACTTATCCAAAAAACAGTGGTCAACTTCCGGTCTACTATTACCAACGGGACGCACCAAAAAATGAAGACTATTATGATTTGTCAGGATCACCTGAGTTTCCTTTTGGCTATGGTCTCCATTATGGCAAAATCAATTATTCAAATCTGACCGTTTCCTTGTCTGCGAATACGATCCTTGGTTCTGTTCAAGTTTCAAACCGCTCAAACCATGTCATCCATGAATCGACATTGATTTTTGTTAAACTATTTGGCGGTACCGTGATTCAAAGAAGAGATATGCTGAAGGCCTTTGTCCGCAACACTTTGCCAGCAAACAGCACCCAAGAAGTCGTCTTCTCGTTGCCCCTAGGCCAAGTGAAATACATTGATTTGAATGGCGACTGGACATTACCAGATGCTCTAGAACTTCGAGTCGACAATCTCACAAAGACCGTACAGCTTTGATCGGCGGTGAATGATTAATATGCGAAAAGACATTGAAGAGCAGAAAAACCATAATTGGTCCTTAGAAGACTACGAGCCATATCCAGAGTTTCATGCATTAAAAAAGTCTTTATCGTGGTTTCAAGATCAAAAGGTCGGTCTCTTAATCCACTGGGGGTTATATGCGCAGGCTGGCATCGTGGAATCTTGGCAGTTGTCAGCCCAAGATCAGTGGGCGCGCCAACCAACTGCCTTTCGTTCAAATATGGCGCAATTACAAAGGGATTACTGGAAACTAGCAAACCAATTCAGCCCGACCCATTACGATCCCTACCATTGGGCTGAATTGTTTCGCCAAGCAGGCATTACATATGCTATTTTCACAACGAAACATCACGATGGGTTCAATATGTACGATACCAATGCAAGTAACTACAAAATCACCAACCCACACTACCCGTACCACAATGACCGTTATGAGGATGTCTTTGGTGCTTTTACCAAAGCCATGCGTCAGGCGAACATTGCGGTTGGTGCGTATTATTCTAAGGCCGATTGGTACAGTGAAAATTACTGGCCGTCACCAAAAACACACTATGGTCGCACAGTGGGGTATGATATTAGAGAAGAGCCAGAGAAGTGGACACGTTACGTTCATTTCGTTCACCAACAATTGCAGGAAATCACCACCCAATACGGTCCCCTGGCGATGCTATGGTTGGACGCCGGTTGGGTAAAAGATCCGCAGGAGCCACTCCACTTAGCTGAGCTCATGGATCAAGTTCGCTCACGACAACCACAAATGCTGGTAGTCGATCGAACCGTTGGTGGCAGATTCGAAAATTACGTGACACCAGAACGACAAATTCCCACCCTAGCTACCCGACCTACGATTCCATGGGAAAGCAACATTCCACTGGCTAGAAATTGGGGTTATATTCCCCATGATCAATATAAATCCACTAAACAAATCATTAGCGATTTGCTAAAAATAGTCACACTAGGCGGGAATGTCGTATTCGGTGTTGGCCCAACTGCACAGGGGTTAATTCCTACACCGGCTAAAAAAGCACTGCACGATCTGGGTGGCTGGCTATCACTCAATGGTGACGGAATTTACGGAACACGCGCATGTTCTCCAGAAATTATCCAAGCCACAGAAAAGCTTGGCTGTGCCATTACTGAAAAAGCGGATGCCTACTATCTTTTTCCCATGAAAGAACGTCAAGATCGTATTGATCTGCATCAACTGCCCATCGCACCCATCAAAAAGGTAGTCTCGTTAGGACAATCAAATATTTCGCCAGGGATTGTTGACGGTTGTATCCATCTTCCAGGATCTTTCAGCCATGCCCTCTTTCCAGGGATGAAATTAATCAAAGCAGAGGTGAAAAGCTCCTAGAAGTCATCGCTTAGCCGATTAAACTTAGAAAAAGTGAGTCGAAAACGTCATGGACAAAACGAATCCCATCCGACAGATGAATGAGCAAAAAGTAATCCGGCAAATTATTGCTAATGGCACTATTTCGCGAAGCCAAATATCCCGCAACCTCGGACTAAACAAGCCCTCGGTGTCCGAAATTGTCGACAAACTGATTAATCAGGGTTTTGTCACAGAGCTTGGTCCTGGCGAAAGCACAAGTAGCGGCGGTCGCCGTCCGACAAACTTGCAGCTCAATGTCGATTTTGGGTATGTTGTCATATATGAGTTGGGTGAAGATGTCGTATATCGCATGATGAGCCGGATTGATGCCAGTGTATTTTCCGTGACCGAATACGCAGAACCAGACCACGATATTCAAAAACGAATGCAAATAATGATTGCACATGCACAAGATGCAGATGCTCCAAAGGGAGTTCCTTTGCGAGGAGTCGCCGTCGCCGTTCATGGTATTGTTGATCAAAATCAAGTCGTTTTTTCACCGTTTCTTGATTTTAAAAAAGTTGATGTCGCCACGCAACTGAATACCACCCTTCACGTCCCGGTAAAAATTGAAAATGAAGCCAACCTATCAGCAATCTATGTCCGTGATTTTGATAACCATCAACGATCCAAAGACCTGATATGTATCAGCATCCACCAAGGGATTGGTGCTGGCATTATCATCGACGGTCGCTTGCGTACTGGCAATCATGGTGAAGCTGGCGAAATTGGCCAAAGTGTCGTATATGATCATAGTCTCAGCAGCCGCGGACAACTGAGAACAATCGAGAGTATCTGTTCTGAAACAGCCATACTTCAGATTGTCCGTGAAAGAACAGGCTGGAAGAACTTTGATTTGGAGCGATTGGTGAGTTGGTATCGCAGACCGGATTCTTTGATTACTGGAATCCTCAATGACTTCTGCTACTACATCGCTAATGTCATCTACAATGTCACAATGACAATCGGCCCAGAACGAATTGCTCTGAATTCTCGCCTGATACAGGCGCTTCCTGAATTATTGATCAAAATTCAAAACAATATCCCCAAGCACGCAAGCAGTCCAATTCAGATAGATCTTGTATCCGATGTCCGTCAATGCACCTTGCTGGGTGGTTGCTCAGTAATTCTGCGCGAATTGCTGAATACTGGCGAGGAACCACTTACTTTTAAGCACCTGTTGTCGTAGCGAGTACCGTTGCATCTACTAGCCAAAGCACTGTTCATTGATGAATGGTGCTTTTTTACATTACTGGTCTTGCCGCTGACGTGGTGAGAATAGTACCACCATCGCTACCGCATAGCCGACAGCCAGCACCACGGATGAATTTGAGTACTGAGTCCAGCCCAATAGACCGGTCACTGCCACGAGACCAACAACTAGGATTACACCTCTCCAAACATTTCTTTTTGCAGTGGTACCCCGCAAAACACGATAATATCGGCCGATTCGCGGCATGGCCAATGCATTCGTCAGGGTCATCAGGACAATTAACAAACCGACGCCGTGGCTAGTCGCGAATCCTGGTACCTTCATTTCGTGCGCCAAGAGAAACAGCAAAAACCCACATCCAATAATAACGATACCCGCATCATAATTGCCGCGTCGCGCAACGCGGCCTCTTTACCTTGCCATGCTTTCACCATGTCCGCATCCTCTCGAATCAAGTCGTCTAAAGATAGTTGATACAAACTGCTCAAAGCCACCAAACTTGTAATATCAGGATAAGTCCGTTCATTTTCCCAACTCGACACCGTTTGGCGGGTCACGTGCAGTTTGGCTGCCACATTGTCTTGCGTCAGATTGCCATGTTGTCGCGCAGTGGCTAATCGTTGACCGATCGTCATTCTCATCACTCCTCGCAATTAAATTTAAGTCGGTACCCATCAGATTACCAGCAACAAAATGTAGCGGCCAGTATTTCCCGGGAAATTTTTTACAAATCAGGTAACAAAAAAGCTGCCTCGGCAGCTTTTGCAACATTGTTTATTGAATATGATAATTAACCAGTACCTTCAATGCATGGTCAACATCCGTAGCCGTCTTGATTCCTTCTTCTAAGTGAGCTTGATCCACTTCTTGGGTAATCATTGTGGCTAAATTGAATTGTTGACTGGCCATTATCGTCATCACCGTATGCACATCCTCCGGCCGATATCCACCAGATCCACCAACACTTTTTGATCCATAAGTGAGCTCCAAAAAATTGAAATCTGGTTTGGTGTTATTAATTCCCACTGAAACAAAGCGGCTGTCGATTGGTCCAAACTCGATAAAATCATGTAAAATATCATTACGTCCGACCGCATCGATGAAAATTGCCGCATCTGGGCATTCTCCATGAATTCCAAAGGTACTGCCCAGCAGTGTAATCCCCTTTTGCCGGACATCTTCATGAGCATTGTTGATTGTCTCGAACCCCAATTGGCGCGCAATATTCAGTCTAAAGTCCGATTGGTCCACGACTACAACCTGCTTGACACCAAAATGTGTCAATGCGACAGCCGCGGATAACCCAATTGTTCCTGCACCATAGACAATAGCCTGATCGCCCTGGTGAGGGTCACCATGACGTGCCGCACAAGTCCCCACAGTAAAGGGCTCAATCATTGCCCCAATCCGAGTATCGATCGCCTGCGGCACAGGATAAAGCTGCTTGTTCAGTTGCGCATTGGGAATCAGAATGTATTCAGAAAACGCCCCCATGCTACCGGCCCGACTAGTATCTCCCCGTGCATACAGGGGATAAGGATAGACACGCTCTCCCACCTTAAAACCTGTTACATTCTTACCCACCTCTGCGACTCGACTGATTGCTTCATGGCCAAACTCATGGTTGATTCCGACTTTATGTCCAGTTTCGGTCCCGTGATTGTAAACCGCGACATCCGAACCGCAAATTCCGGCGTAAATATTTTGAATCACCACATCATCATCCCCCGCCTGTGGTGTAGGTAACTCCACTAACTCAATGTTTTTCTTACCTTTGTAGATTGCAGCCTTCATTCCAATCACACTCCTTATGGCTTTTACTTTACGAGGTGGGTAAAATAAAGTCAGCCATCAATATTCAGACAAGTGTTGGATTTTTGGAGGGTTGTCGTATGGCGGAACACAACAGGCATTGGTTGGCGACGCACCACCAATTACAAACTATTACTTTTCACTTACTCAAAACCACAGCGCCGGAGGCAATCACAGTCAGTCAGCTTTGCGCCGCTGCGCATATTAACCGATCAACTTTCTATGCACATTATCAAGACGTATTTGATTTAGTTGACCAAACACAGGCCAGTAAACGACAGGAACTGTTATCCGAGTTCGCTGACACTGCAAAGTTTCAGCACCACTCTTTCCTGGATCAGACATCACTTCAGGAATTCCTCCTATTCATTCGCCAGAATGGCTGGTTCTACCAGATTGTCCTGCGTACCCGAAATGATTTTCCCATTCAAGAGGGATTTGATCAGCTATATCGACTACTCATCGTACCTGTAAAAAAACGTCATCCAGAAATATCGGATGACGAGGCACTATATTATTTTGTTGCCTTTCAATCAAGCTTCACCATGATCCTGCGCCGCTGGTCAGAAAACAATTATGACCTAGCCCCAAATAAGGTGGCAACCATTATCATTAACAGTTTGCCCTATTTGCTTCATGCTAACCTTTATTCTAGTCGTGCGCAGTGAGCCATTGATCCAAAACTTGGATGAATTCATCGTGCTGATCCAGCAGCGCTAAGTGCCGACTGTTCGCAAATAAGTGCCACTTGGCACCAGGAATATGGTCATACACCGTTTTGGCAATCAACGGCGTGCATAGATCATCGGTCCCGTTGGTCACCAGCACAGGTACATGGATTTTGTGCAACTGGTCCGTGACTTCGAAGTCGCTGATGGTGCCATTCTCAGTAAACTCATTAGGCCCTTCAGCGATCAAGCTGGCTCTCTTACCATTTGTCGGTCGACGCAGCGGTTCCGGTGAATTCTCATCCGGATCATCCCAACAATACCGCTCCATATACCGATCGTTAGCCGCCAAATACTTCACGTTCTCAAAATCGCCCGTCCGTTCCGCCTCTGCGATTGCCGTGCGGTCCTCATAGCTCAAGTAAGAAATCAGCCGATGCTGCTCTTTAATCCACAACTTAATGGACGACGGTGAACCATCGATCATGACACTCTTGATGCCTTTAGGATCGAAACTGGTCAGGTAATACATTTCCAACATGCCGCCCCAAGACTGCCCCAGCATGTGCACTTCATCCAAGTGTAGGTACTTGCGCAGTGCAATCAATTCTTCAGCCCACGTTTCTTTGACGTACACGGCTGGATCTTCTGGTAAAGACGATTTCCCACAGCCAACTTGGTCATACATAATCAACTGACGGCCGGTATTGGCATAGTCATCAATGAGTTCAAAATAGTTGTGTGATGACCCGGGGCCACCATGGATCAGCAACAGTGGCGCCTTATCTGGATTGGGTTCGCCGACGATCCGGTAATAGGTCTTGTATTCATGGAATGGCATATAGCCTTCTTGGATTTTCAAATGCAACAGTCCTTCTGACAAAGAATTATGGTGCTTAGAGCTGATTGTACTACTTATCGGAAGTACGCAAAAACGCCGACAGTTTTTATCTGCCGGACGTTTCGTGTAGCGATGGAGACCAATCAGAACTTCAACTGGCCATCGCCCGCCATTAATGCGGTCATCTCTTCAATTTTATCCAATGGGAATGGTGGATCAGCCACTGGCTTCATGGCGATGGACATGAGTTTCATGGGATTGTCGTCCGCTGCAATGCGATTCGATGACAATTCTCCACACCGCCGGCAGCGATGAATGATCGCCCATTCGCCGCCTTTGCGGACCCATACTGCGACAGGGTCCATAATGCCGCCGCAATTAGCTTGGCGATCACCAGGCTCAATGTCCACGTGTAAGCTGCTTAGGCAGTTGGGACAATGGTTGCGCTGGTCGGTCCCAGCACCGTTGGGCATGACTGGCCGCCCGCAGACTTTGCAGGTAAAGCTGTCATGATTAGCGTGTGTTTTGTAATATCCTTTAGCGTATTGTTTTCGTTTGTTTTCTCGATTCACGAATTGTACCCTCCTAATTAATCCATTACTGACTCCAGTTAGGAAGGTTTTTGCAAAATGGTGCTGTGCACAAACCCTCCGGTTAGCGCACAATCGCCGATGCTAAATTATTAAACATAGAAGTTTTTGGTCCTTTCTTGTCACAGCCTGATGTACCCAGATGTCCCCCGAAAAAGAAACGGGCTGCGCCGCTTCTAACCGGTCGGCTCCGCCCTCTGTACGAAAAAAAGCGCAGTTTCCCACTCCGCCACAAAAGAGACTGCGAATGTTTGCATCCGCCGTTCCATTCCGTAGGGCATTTGGGTACACAAAGAGCATCCATCAAAATCTCTTTGTATCACAAATGATTCCTTACGCAATGGCCGACACAAACATACCTCGCTCGCTTATTAAGATGCTCAAATCTTAGCATGCCTCTGTATTCTCTGTCAACCTAGCCTGAGCGGCAACTTCACTTTCCCGCCGGTCGTTTACGAGTACGATACCGTTGATACACCATGTCCTTCACGACTAGGAACGCATCTAATTCGCTCAGACCCAACTCTTTTTTCACCCGATCATATAAATCAGAGACTTCCTGACTCAACATTCTCGCCTTGGTCATGTGCTGGTAATCCTGAAGAATTGGATATTTCTTAGCCCAAGCACTGGTCCAATCAATTTGATCCGAGGCCTGTTCCCAATCTGGATCGTTCATGGTGATGTCATGGCCCAACAATTGATCATACGTGAGGCCAAACAGATCTGCTAGTATCTTTCCTTTAAACAGTTCCGGTACCGCTTGGCCGGTTTCCCACTTAGAGACAGTCTGCCGAGTCACCCCAACCTTTTCGGCCACCTCTTCTTGAGAAAGGCCCGCTTTTCGGCGCTGATCACGCAGTTGTTCTGCAAATTCCATCGCTAACCCCTCCTGACATTGACTATTATCGGAGAAATATGCGGTGGTGGCTACCAACTCAAACGGGCAAAGTGTCAACTAGTGGTTGCACTCGATTGTACTGGAATTCAAATTATTGCAAACCGATTGATTTTATCGCGCATCTGATTGGCCGTCATTGGGCAATAACCTCCAAAACTTTGGAAAGAGTCGATTTCGGATACAGCTCTCTTTCGAGGGTCAAAAGTTCTTGGTAATCTCTGTCTCGTCGTTCCATATATCGTTTTGCCGCATCGTTCTTGATATAGGGCTGGGTATCCGGAGAATTCCAGGCATCTAGCAGTGATCGTTCAACAGAATAAATTGAGATTTTATTCTTGTCGGGCGTTAACTGTGTCGTGATTCCTGCTGAATAGTAACGACCGGTGCGGTATTGTGCTTGAATATAACTGTCTTCCAAAGTGCCAGGCGCTGCATGATAACCCTTCGGAAACGTCATCGTATATCGCCACGGCATCTCATCACTTAAATCATAGAAAACAAGGGCCGACTCCTGTGAAAACACCACCCGTGAGAAACGTTGGGAAATGATACTCATCTCGTCTTCTAAATAGCCTGCGACAACATACGTCCCTGCGCTCGGTTTCGTTAAAATGCCTTGGAAAATGCCTTTCTCTAACTGATAGGAACTGACATTGTATTGCTTAGCAGTACCAAACGTAAATGAGGTGTAATCGTCCATTAGGTTCGCCAGGTTGACATTAATTTGACTCATATACTACCTCCTACCACGTGGGTTAGTATATCGCTTCAATTACGTTTCAGTAAGTAAAAGGGGCTACACCTCCTGACGGTTCACCCCATACGCCGGTCAAAGTACATCCAGCAAATCGTATAGACGACAAATCCAATGGAAACCAACACGCCCAAAATCAGTACACTAATTTTGGCCAGCAGCCGGGTGTCCATTCCGTTCACGATGCCTAAACCGCTGATAATCAGCAGGCTCACCATCACACCAGTCACTAGGAACCGGTATGTCATTCGGACAGACCGATCGGCAATACGTTCTTCCCGTTCGTCAGCGGCACTAAATTCGCCCGCATCTGGATTAAATGACCGATCTTTGCGGGCTAGTAAATGCCGGATAATCAGAAATCCCATGAGCCACACAACAAATACATTACTGATCCATCCGTACTCCAAACGAATTCCGTTGGCACCAAAGTAGCTTCTGTTGATCATATCAATGGTGGCGGCGGTGAACAGCAGCATAATGCCAATATTCCCGACCTGCTCAATCACGATCTTCTTCATGGCTTATCTCTCCTTTACCAACGCAAAGATTTCCTGTACTGGCAGTGCCAAAGCGTCCGCTAACATCAATCCCAGTGTCAACGACGGCGTATAGTTTCCCTTTTCCAGCGAAATGATCGTCCGGCGGGTCACCCCGACGCGGTCGGCCAGTTCCGCCTGGGTCAGTCCCTGGGCACGCCGGACTTCAGCAACCCGATTGACGACTTTCATTGGCATTCACTCTTTCTAAACGTGAAGTATGCTTCACATTGATTATCTCCCACTTTAAACGTGAAGTCAACTGCACATTAAGAAATATTTTCCCGACCGAAAAACAGCAGCCAGATCACGGATTGGATTACTACCCATGATCTGGCTGCTGTTTTAAAATTTCGGAAACAAGGGCGAAAATCCACGACTCGTCGCCGCCGACTGCGCCATCCCGATTAATGAGTGCAATTTTGATTGGTATCTTAATCTCCCTGGTTGAGGTTCTTCACTCCATCCTCGGTCGCGCGTACTTTCAACACCTCATCCAGCGCCGCACTCAATGCCGTCTTTAACCGGTTCAACCGCGGCATATCCTTCACCACGTCATCACTAAACATCACGTCCATCGGTGTCCACCAAACCGGTCCCGGCTGAGCTGTGTCGCCATTATGCCGTGGAAACAGGTGCCAATGCACGTGGGCATCACCATTACCCAGCAGTTCAATATTCATCTTATCCGCGTGAAACGCTTTGGCGCACGCCTCTTGCACCAGACTCATTTCTTCAAGAAAAGCCAGTTTTTCAGCCGGCGCCAGCTGATGAAGTTCCGTCACATGATGTTTTTCCAAAAACAAAGTGTAACCTTCGAAGTATTGGCTGTCGCCCAGCACCACATAGCCAGTGTTCAACTCACGGACAAAATACGGATTCTTGTTATCTTGGATCAACTTGATACGGTCACAGATTAAACAATGCTTGGTCACGTAATTTCCCTCCTTGAATGGCACACACGCTTAGTTACTTATGGTACGGACTCCCAATATTGATCATAAACGCCCGATAAATCTGCTCCATCAACACCAAGCGCATCAACTGATGAGGCATGGTTAGTTTACCAAAACTCAGCGTATCATTTGCCCGCTTCATCACTTCCGGGCTTAACCCCAAGGAACCGCCGATCACAAACGTAATGTCCGGGTGGCCATACGTCCCCAGATCCGCAATTTCTTTGGCAAACGCCTCAGAACTGCGCTGTTTGCCTTCAATAGCCAAGGCAACGACATACTCTTTGTCTTTAATCTTACCCAGAATTCGGCTACCTTCTTTTTCCTTCACCTGGGCCATTTCCGCCTCAGACAATGATTCCGGTGCCTTTTCATCCGCCACTTCCACGATGTTGACTTTCGCCAGCTTGTCCAGCCGCTTCTTGTACTCCTGAATGCCCGCCTTGAAATACTTCTCTTTCAATTTACCGACGCCGATCACTTTGATGTTCAACAACTTCACCTCGCATTAATTATACGTGAGTTCGTGGTCCGTGACTCGCAGAAAATCAGCATAGTCCTGGGCCTCTGCGGCAATTTCTTTTTTCAGCTCAGAACTGAATGGTGAAAAAGGCGTTACTGTGATCGTCAGCTTATCTCGTTGCTTACGCTGTTGCCGCCAGCTGCCAACGATTTGCCCCTGATTAAGCACCGCCCCCGGATTACCCACCGTTCGCCAAACCTGACGCTGTTTCTGTTTATCCGCCAGCAACAAGTCCCGGCCGTTTGCATCAAGAAAAGGATCGTGGGGACCCAATAACCGAACACCGCCAAGACTGTGCAGCTCCGTTAGTGCCGGAAGATCCTCCGTCAGCATCACGCCACCATTCACCTGGGTCACTTCTTGTTTAATCAGCCGCCACAGTCGTTTCCCTTGGGCCGTGGAACTGCCCAACCATTTCGTGAATTCTTGGCGATTGGTGGGCCCATATGCGTGGACAAACCGCCGGACCAATTCACGGGCTCCGTCCACTGCTGGTGGGAGCGTCGGATGGATAAAGGTCGGCGTTTGCCCGCGGCGAGGCCCAAATGCCACCTGACCCAGAAAACTCGCTGGCCGCAGCATAAAGGATACGGCAGCTTGACCGAGGGTTTGGTTAGCTCCATAGGGTGATGGATTCTGCCAAGCCGCAATCTGAGTCACCGGTAATTGTTCTTCCACCTGTTTGGCGACTAGCGTATCCAACTGGGTCTTGCCAACCACCGTTACTCCCGGTTGTAGAACACCACCCGTCGCATCTACCACCAACGCCAGCAAAGTAGCATAATCCAAACCCAGTTTATCCAAAGACGGTACTAACCCAGCCGTATAGATCCAAGGCTCCTCGCCTTTTTCAGCGATCAAGGCATCCAAGAAAACATTGCTATCCCGAGACGGAAATACCACCGGTGCGCCCCGAAAGCTCCACGCCTGACACAACGCGTTTCCTTCTTCCAACACGTGACGCAACTCTGCTGCAGTCACCCCGCGCACTCGATTGAAAACTGCCTGCTCCCAGGCACCAGGCGGGGAGTTTTGCATGCCAATCGTTCCCACGATATCAAACAATCGGGAACGCGATACTCTTTCAGCCAAATGGTGCACGTGTACCCTGAAATCCCGGATCATATCACCGTTGACCATGGCTGATCCACCGTCCTTTCTCAATCGATGCTCTTATCAATAATCGCCCGCAGCACTTTTTCCCGCAATGACACGGCATCGATATGGTTGGTGATCTCGTATTCATGGGTCAGCACATCACAGATATAGAGCTGGGACACCCGGCCCGCCACAGAGCCGCCATTCAAGAATTCCTCAATTGCTGTCTGCAGCACCACGTCACCCAATTTGCCGATTGGTGTGAGCGGGTTATTGGTAATAGCCACAATCTTAGCGCCGTTCGTTTGGGCGATATGCAAGGAATCGTATGTATCCTTAGTACGGCCCGACAGTGAAAACCCGAAGACCAAATCATCGGCGGTAAGCAACGATGCAATCTGGGCCTGAAAATGCGGATCAGGCACGGCCACGGCTCGGACGCCTGCCCGCAATAAAATCGATTCAAAAGCCAAGGAGGCCTCCCCACTGCTGCCGACCCCAAATAGGTAGATCGACTTGGCATCCGTCATTAGTTTGACAGCCGTCCGCAGATTATCCTTCTTGATCAATTTGGCCGTCGCCCGCAGTGCATCACTGAGATGGTTGGCCATGTCGTCATAAAGCGTGGATTCCTCGTGCAACTCCGTTTTGGAGAAATTCTCCTTCGCGACGGCGATCTTAAAATCAGAAAAACCAGAATAACCAAGTTTTTGACAAAACCGGATGATCGTCGCGTCCCCTACTTTAGTGGCCGCCTTCAAATCGCTCATCGTGCTATACATGATCTTTTCGCCCGCAGACAGGACAAAGTCTGCCACCCGTTTCTCCGACTTCGTCAACTCATCATATTTTTCCCGGATCAATTGCGTGCTGTCCATAATCGGCCACCCTTCGTTTGCTCTTCACATTATACCAAAAATAATTGGAGAATTTCTCCAATTAACCGTTTACAGGATAGTCAAGCGGTGTTATATTGTGTTTGGAGGAATTATCCAATACATCAAGAAATGGAGGAAATCCTATTGCAGAAAGAACAGTTTATCCAACAAATTCACGACGGTCTCATTGTCTCTTGTCAGGCCCTACCTGGTGAGCCGCTGTACACACCCACTGGCGGCATTATGCCGCTGATGGCCAAAGCGGCCGCCGAAGCCGGTGCAGTCGGCATCCGCGCTAATTCAGTGCGGGATATCAAAGAGATCCAGCACACGGTAGATTTACCAATTATCGGCATTATCAAACGCGATTATCCGCCAGAAAAGCCATTCATCACCGCCACAATGCAAGAAATCGATGAACTCGCCGCCTGTCACGTGGCCGTCATTGCACTGGATTGCACTCTGCGCCCCCGTCATGACGGGCTGACAATCAATGAATTCATCGCCGCCATCAAAGCCAAGTACCCGGATCAATTATTCATGGCTGATATCTCAAACGAAGAAGAAGGCGTCAATGCTTGGCAGGCCGGTATTGATTTCGTGGGGACGACGCTGAGCGGCTATACCGCCGAAAGTCCGCAACTGGATGGACCAGATCTTGACCTGATTCAGCACTTAGTCGAGCAAGATATCGACGTGATTGCTGAAGGACGAATTCATTCACCAGAACAAGCTGTGCAAGTGCAGGCCATTGGACCAAAGGGAATTGTCGTGGGCGGCGCGATTACCCGACCGAAAGAAATTGCCGCTCGCTTTATTCAAGCCTTACACATTGAGGAGGGTGTCACACATGTTTAAGAAGTTTTCGCAATTAGGCCGCGCATTCATGCTGCCGATTGCCATCTTACCGGTTGCCGGACTCTTGCTCGGTCTGGGCGGGGCATTAACCAATGCGGGTGCTCTGCAGGCCTATCCATTTCTCAATCAAGGTTGGTTGCAAACCATTCTGAAAATCATGAATTTCGCCGGCAGTGCGGTCTTTACGAACATTGCCTTGATCTTCGCCATCGGGATCGCCGTGGGGTTGGCCAACGGCGATAAAGGAACCGCTGGCTTAGCCGGTGGTGTGGCCTACTTGGTTTACACCGCCACCATCAGCGGTCTGCTCCAAATGTTCTCCACCAAAGGGGCCACCATTGACACTGGGGTGTTAGGTTCCATTGTCGTCGGTGGCGTTGTGGCTTATCTCCACAACCATTATCGAAAAATTGAACTGCCGCAATTCCTGGGATTCTTTGGCGGATCCCGGTTCATTCCCATTATTTCTTCGTTAGCTGCTATTGTTCTGGGTAGTATCTTCTATATCATTTGGCCCCCGATTCAAGGCGCCCTGGTTGAGGCCGGGAAAACCATTGCCACTTGGGGCAGCATCGGGACTTTTTTCTATGGTTTCCTATTACGGTTGACGGGTGCTGTCGGTTTACATCACACCATCTATCCGATGTTTTGGTACACCTCACTGGGCGGTACCGCAGTGGTCGCTGGCCATACCATCAGCGGTGCGCAAAACATCTTCTTTGCCCAGTTGGCTGATCCGCATCACACAGGTCTTTTCACGTACGGGACCCGCTTCTTCGCTGGCCGGTTCGCCACGATGATGTTCGGTTTACCTGCGGCTGCGTTCGCAATGTACCGAGCCATTCCAAAGGCCAATCGTAAAAAGAACGGGGGCCTGTATTTCAGCGGTGCCTTAACCTCATTCCTAACGGGGATCACAGAACCCTTGGAATACACTTTCCTGTTCGTTGCGCCATGGCTGTATGTCATCCACGCATTTCTGGACGGTCTGTCTTTCTTCTTCGCCGATATCATGAATGTCCGCATTGGTAACTCATTCTCTGGCGGGCTGATCGATTACTTGCTCTTCGGAGTGTTACAAGGCCAAGATAAAACCCACTGGATGTATGTCCTGCCCTTCGGTGTAGCGTGGGCCTTCGTCTACTACTTCGTCTTCACTTTCTGTATCAAACACTTCAAGGTGGCCATCCCCGGCATGTTCAATGACGAAGAAGCCGCCACCGTACCCGCCAGTGCTGATGCCGACATTGCCAAAACGCCGACCGGTGATAACGGTCTAGCCGGCCAAGCCATGGCCATTATTGCGGCATTAGGTGGTCAAGCGAACATCGAATCTGTCGAAGCATGCGCCACGCGATTACGTGTCGCCGTGAAGAACAATGCCACGGTAGACAAAAACTCGATGAAAAAGCTCGGCGCAATCGCCGTAGTTGATGTGAGTGGCGGGATCCAAGCCGTCTTCGGGGGTAAATCGGATCTTTACAGTCAAGAAATCAATCAGATTCTTGGTACAGATTAATCACTCCGCGCGAATAAAAACGTCCCCGGTTTTCTCACCGAGGACGTTTTTTTCGTTTGCATATTCTCTTTTAATCCAAAAAAACACCGGCCAAGGCCGGCGAGTATGTTCCACGGGGGGGTGGAAACATGGGGGAAAAAGGAAACCGTCACCTAGCCAACGTATGGGGGACATTAACCATGATCGGATTCCTTACACTTATTATTATGCTCAGCCAGGCGACAATATTCAATACGATGAATGTTAAGTCACTTTTGTTATTTATTACATTTGGTGGGTTGTCGAAAAACATGGTCAAAAAGGTTGGGCCATTCAAATTGAATATATCAACCGAAAGAGCCGAAAAAAGCCACCAAAACTGGGATATTTTGGTGGTTGAGTCCTTCTGGGAGGAAGGTTGGTTGATTGGGAGATTGGGAGATTGAGCATAGGCGACCACGTCGAACGTCAGCAGAGAGGGAATATTGTGAAACCGTGGCCACCGATTCACAATCACACTTAATATTATCGCGATTTTAATTTTCGGTACAAGGTCATTTGGATTAAGTCACATGTGTTGTTTATTACATTTCACATCCACATCCATTTTTGGGACATCTGAACCAGTATTTTCTCATTTAAAGGCCCTAATAATCAGAGGCTGCATCATTACTGACGATCCCGTGTGGTCACTTTTTGTTGGTCACTCCCCATTGCGTAAATTATTACTGAAATCAGCAAAGCAGCCGTGCCGGCTAGAACTTCTAACTGACGCGGCTGCTTTTTTCGACTCATTCGCGGTCTTTAAAAATGAGCCCCAACACATTGAGAAACACAAACATGACCGCATACCGCTTGAAGTTAAGCGCGATTGCCCCGTGCCCGATGCCGATCAGTACATCGCACAACATCAAACCGATGATCACCATGATCGATAGCGGCAACACAAAGCGCAACCACCGCCTGCCTAATACTTTACTCATTGGTCATCTCCCCGTTTTTATCTGCTTAGTGTCTTTGCTCAGCCAATATAGCATTCTCGCCGTTTGGGTGTAAATGCTTTCAGCTAACACTTTTGTCACGTTGAGGAGCTCAACCACTTTCAATTGAGAGCGGCTACTGTATAAATTACCGACCATTCGCGATACTATCAATAGTAACAATACACCACTCACAAGGAGGCAACATTTTGTCTACACAAACCCCAAAACCCACCATCATCAGCACCGACCCCGGCATTGACGATGCCGTCGCCATTGCGGTGGCACTCGCCAGTGACCAGTTGGATATCCAGCTAATCACACCCCTGGCTGGCAACGTGGATCTTGAAAACACCACCCACAATACACTGCAATTACTCACCTTTTTAGGAAAAAATGTCCCAGTAGTCCCCGGCAGTGATCGACCTTTGCTGCGTCCCACCATCAATGCCAGTGTGATTCATGGCAAGAGTGGCATGAAAGGGTATCCTTTCCCCACACCAACAGTCACCGCAGACCACACCCGAAGTGCCGTCGCAGCAATGCATGCGGTCATTAACCACAACACCACGAAGACGACGGTGATTGGGATCGGCCCATTAACGGATATCGCGATTCTGCTCCATCTCTATCCCGCCGATCGGGAAAAGATCGCAGAAATTGTCTTGATGGGCGGTGCGTTGGGCCGCGGTAATTATGGTGTCCTAGCCGAATTCAACTTCGTCAGTGATCCAGAAGCCGCAGCGATGGTTTTCCAGAGTGGCGTGCCCATAAAAGTGGCCCCTCTGGAAGTGGGCCTGCAAGCCGAAGTGATGCCGGCCACCTCTGAGAAGATCAAGCATCTTGGTAAAGTCGGCGATATGTTTTACGGTCTCTTTTCTCACTACCGCAGCGGCAGTTTCGAGACTGGACTGCGGATGTATGATGCCTTGGCAATTGCCATGCTAGTTGAACCCGAAATGTTTACTTTGGTGGATACCTACATCGCAATTGAAACCCAAGGGGCCTTGACGGCCGGTGCTTCGCTGATCGATCTCACTGGCCGCTTGCACCATGCTCCCAACGCCACCGTGGCCACAGCGGTGGATCCGGCACAGTTCGAGCAATGGTTGGTGAACGCCATCGCCGCCACCAACAAGTAGTCCAACAAAAATCAATGAGGTGATCGTATGACACAAACAGCGCTAGTGACCGGTGCCAACCGTGGTATCGGTTACGAAATCACTCGGCAATTAGCCAATCACGGTTGGCAAGTGATCATTGCTGCCCGGACTTTGAACAAGGCCACAGAAGCGACGAACCAACTAGTCGCAAGTGGTTTAGATATGGCACATTTTGATCAAGTCGCGCTCGATCTCAATGATCCAGACTCGATTGCTCAAGCCGGCGATGACGTCGCCCAACACCATCCAGATTTGACGCTGCTCGTGAACAATGCGGGCATTGCCGGAGACATGGAAAAGCGTGCCTTAGCGACGACTCCGGCCGATTTAGAGGCCACACTAAAAGTTAATCTGTTAGGCACCATGGCTGTGATTCAGGCAATGGCACCCACCTTACGTACCAATCATGGCCGCATTGCTAATTTAACCGGTCCCGGATCCACGACAGTGTGGTACCATCCGTTGGCTTATAGCGTGTCGAAATATGCCTTGAACGGGCTGATTCAAAATATGGCCGCTGATTTTATCCAGCATCAGGAACCATTGAGTATCTTTGGCCTATTTCCCGGTGGCGTGTCAACCGACATCAATCACCATCAACAAGGTCAATTTATGCAATCCGTTGAGGAAGCCGGCCAGCAGATTGTGGATGTTTTGTTGGATGGGCAAGATCATAATGGCCAAATTATTGGCCCAGATGGTAAAGTGCTTTCCCAAGTTCCAGAGTAGATTATGGTCACAATAAAAGCCGAGTCAGCCTTGCAAAGTTGACTCGGCTTTTATTATTCTTTCTGGGCAAGCAACACTGATTTTCTCAACGGAATAGACGGAAACGCCCCAAGTTTTTGAACCGTGAGGGAGGCTGCTCGACTGGCATACTGCACTGCTGCCAAGAGATTACTGCCGTCTGGCCGCAACTCTGCAGCTAAAGCACCAATGAAAGTATCCCCAGCAGCCGTGGTGTCCACAGCTTGCACTTTGTAGGCTGGCACCAGTTCTGAAATATTGCCGCTGGCGACATAAGCTCCCCGATCGCCTAAGGTGATAATCACGGTTTCTACGCCTAACTTGTGATAATATTCAGCACTCGCCTTCAATGACGGCTCATCATCGACCGAAATACCAGTGATCGCTTGGCTCTCTGTTTCATTGGGCACAATAATGTCCGTCAGCCGCAACAGCGACTCTGGAATCTGAGCCACTGCCGGGGCAGGATTCAAAATGGTTTTAACACCTGCTGCCCGAGCAATTTGAAAAGCTTCTTCATCCGCGGGCAATGGCGTTTCAAATTCTGTCACCAAAAAGGTGGATGACTGAATCGCAGCCGCCACCGCGTCCACATCGGCCACTGTCACCTGGGCATTAGCTCCGTGGTCAATGATGATTGAGTTTTGTCCAGAACTCTGCAATAAAATATACGCCTGACCAGTCGCCGCCTCAGAGGTCGTTTTGACCGCTTGAACGTTGATCCCATTCTCAAGAAGCTGGGTCTTCATGTATTCACCATTGGCGTCGTTTCCCACTGCGCCAATAAACGCAGTCTTAGCACCGGACCGGGCCGCTGCGATTGCTTGGTTAGCACCTTTACCCCCACCGGCAGTTGAATACCCACTCATCGCAATGGTTTCACCCGGTTTAGGCAGCGCTTGAATGTGCAAAATGTTATCTACGTTAATACTCCCGATCACAGTGACTGTATTGATCATGACATCCCATCCTTCCTTATCACGACACGACATTAATGCCCAGCATCGCCACCAAGTTCGGTGCTTGGTCTGGAGAAATCTTCATCCCGTACGCCAAGTGCCAATCGAACCGTAAGCCGCTCAACTCGGACGAAGTGAAATCGACACTCTTCAGCTTGGTCTCACCAAAGTCTGCTCGGGTCAGATCACATCCGTGAAAACTGATCTTGCGGGTGAATTTGATGGCGGTCCAATAAGACTCAACAAGTCGGCAATCTTGCACAGTAATGCCCTTGATAATGCTTTCGGAAAAATTGACGTAATTGGCTAGGCAGTCCGTCATTTTTAGATTAATCAGGCCGCAACGGTACATATCGGCACCTAACAGCTTGGCATCTTGAAAGACACAGTCGGTAAAATAACTGCCGTCAAACTGACAATTCGACCAATCGATTCCAATAAAAGTGCAATCCAACCAGGCACTCTTCGAGAAGTCGTGCTGGCGGAAAGTACAGTTATCCAGTGTCACCCGTTGGACGTTAATCTCCTGATTAGAATAGTCGATCGTGCAGTGGCGATAAGTCGTACCCTCCGCCAAATCATCTAGACTGATGGTTTGATCGGTTACGATTAGATTATCAGTCATCGACACGGCTCCCTTCATCTACTCGGACCAATGCCTCGACGCGTTTTTCAATCTCATCGCGCACCGTCCGAAACACCGTCAGCTTTTGTGCTTCTGTGCCTTGCGCCTGAGCGGGGTCAGCCAGCGGCCAGTGCAGCCGTTTAATTTGTGGCGGCGTTATTGGACACCGATCCCGCGCATCGCCGCAAAGCGTCACCACTAAATCAGAACTGAATAGGTAGTTGTCATCAATCATCTTAGATTGGTTGTGAGAAATATCAATTCCTTTCTCCGCCATCACTTGCACAGCCAACGGATTCAGGCCATGGGCTTCAATGCCTGCACTCGCCACCCGCCATTGTGATCCCAATATTGCTTTAGCAAATCCTTCTGCCATTTGACTGCGACAGGAATTCCCGGTACAGAGAAAATATATTTGCGGCATAATTGTAAAGCCCTTTCGTTTTATGATGTACCTTGATTATGACATCCGTGATGAGATCCGACAACAGTGGGGAAATATGGATTTCAAGGCTCTATCCAACGGCCGCCTTCAGGGCAAACACCCGGCGCTGAATGGCGTCGCGCACTAACCGATACACGGGCAAAACCTCGGCATCGTCACGCCCCCGCGCGGTCGCCGGATCCGGAATCCGCCAAAAAAGTCGTTGCACACTCGGCGGAGCTGGCGGAAAATTCTCCCAAGCCACGTCAGAAAGCGCAACGACGAAATCAGAATGACTCAAATAATCTCGATCAATCACTGTCGATTTATTATTAGAAATATCAATACCCTTTTCTGCCATTACTTTAACAGCCAAAGGATTCAAATCCTGTGCTTCTAAACCACCGCTGGCAATTCGCCAATCAGCACCGAAAATAGCCTTGGCAAACCCCTCGGCCATTTGACTGCGACAGGAATTACCAGTGCAAATAAAATAAAGTTGCGGCATCCCGTTTAAGCCCTCCATTAAATTACGTTCATTATGGCTTGAAACGGCAGTATAAGCAATGATTGTGGTGATTAAATATCAAAAGTGGGAATTAAAAGACCGCCAAGAACGGTCCTGGCAGTCTTTCATCGAATTATTTTTCAGTTTAAATCTTACCGTACGCCTTATCCATTGCCTGGTGAATGTCCGTAACAATTGTTTGTGGATCCTCCAGCCCAACGTACATTCGGATATGGGAAATTGGCAATCCACGAGCGACTAAGTTTTCCTTGTTATTTCCCTTGTATGACGGCAGTGCTAGACTCTCAAAACCACCCCAGCTGACGCCGATGGACACCACGCGCAAGCTATCCACGAACACTTTCAATTTATCGAAGTCTTCATCAGCCATGTCCATCCCAAACAGTGAACCGTACCCGCTCAAATATTTGGATGCCAAGCGTTGCTGCTCTGCATCACCACAGTATGGATGGTCAATTTTTGCAATGCGCGGATCATTTTTCAATTGATCCAATACAGTACGGATGGCTTTATCGACATAGGCCATGCGCACCGGCAATGTCCGGATTCCTCGAATGGCCAGCCAGGCATCAAAGGGACTGATCACGGCCCCTAACGCCTGATGACCGTTGGCAAAGATATTGTCCACCAAGTTAGTCTTGCCAATGACTGCACCACCGACCAAATCTGAGTGACCGCCAATATATTTGGATAATGAATGAATCACGATATCAATACCATGGTCCAAGGGGTGTTGGAACAAAGGTGATGCCCAAGTGCCATCAATCACCGTATAAATCTTCTTGGTTTTCGCCATGGCGGCAATCTTTTCTAAATCAAGCATCTCAAATTTCTGCGATGATGGACTCTCAAAATAGATCATCTTGGTCTGCTCAGTGATATGTGCTTCAATCTCATCCGTATTACCCACATCAATTTTGTCGAGTACCACGCCGAACTTGGCCAAATACTTGGCAAAAGACACTGCTTCACCATAAATCGTGTTCACCATCAAAATATGATCGCCGGCACGTAAAAGAGTGAAAAGAGTCGATGAAATGGCCCCCATCCCAGATGCAAACACCTTACACTTCTCGCCGCCTTCAAGCCATGCCAACTTGTCTTCCAAAGAACGAATCGTCGGATTTGAACCCCGCGTATAAACAAAATGGTTCTTTTCATCTGCACTATCTGCCATGAATTGTTCGTATGTCGCGAAATAAAAAGATGACGTTTGGACAATCTCCGGCGCCATCGGTACAAATGGCTCGGCTTGTTCTTTATCCACTTCAGTGACAATGTCGGCGTAATTCTCTGCTTTCATGATTAGTATTCTGTCCCTTCTTGACCTTGTTCTTCCTTCGTATATTCATTGTCCAGTGCCTTCACAAATGGGTAATAGATGGCGACACACGCCGCCACGGCCGCACACTGAGTCACTGCACCTTGCCATCCGGACACGAGAAACCCCGAAAACAGAAACGGCGTGGCCCAAGGTGCCTGAATGCTACGAAACATTGGCATAAATCCAATCGACATGGATAAGAATGCCAGTAAAACCGATACGATTGGTGCAATGGTAACTGGTATTAGCATCAATGGATTAAAGATGACTGGCAAACCAAATATCATCGGCTCGTTAATATTGAAGAACGACGGAATGACTGCAATTTTGGACATGGCTTTCATCCGTGAGGAATGGGCCACGATGACCATTGTAATGGCCAAGCCGATCGTACACCCGGCACCGCCGATCGTTGCAAATTGATCCAACATCTGCACAGTACCAAAATTCCCAGAATGTGATGTTAACTTACCTGCTTCATACAACGCCTGATTCTTATCGGCATTGGCATACAGAATTGGGTAGAGCATCGAGTTAATGACTGTTGGATGAATACCGAACCACCAAAGGAGTCCGTTTAGCCCGGCCACAATGATAATTGCGAACGGTGCTCCGATGACACCTTGAATCGGTACTTGCACCAGTGAATAAATCAATTGCGGGAAAGAACCAGAAATGGCCATCCCCACACCGCTAATAATTAATCCTACTAAGGCAATCAGGAAGCCTGGAATCAGCGCACTGAATGCTTTACTCACCATATCGGGAACACTCTGGGGCATCTTTATCGTGAGGTTACGCTTGACACAGAATCGAATGATTTCAACAGTGATAATGGACATAATAATGGCTGTGATAACACCTTGCGTACCGGTCCAATCAAAGGATAAAACGTTCGATACGATTTCTCCCTTGGCAGACCTCACTGTCTTTGGCAAAACGATCACGTAGGCGACCAACCCAAGGACCATGGAAGTCAGTTTATCCAGTTTGTAATTCTCAGCCAATTTATATGACATCGTTCCAGCAAACATGAATCCCATCATGTTAAATGTCGCCCGATATGCGGGAGAAATATAATTGGCCCAATCCTTACCGAAGATTCCCGCCATAAAAGAAGCATACCCTGGCACTGGGAAATCGGTGATCAACATAAATATTGATCCAATAATTGTCAACGGCATGATAGCGAAGAAGCCGGCCCGCAAAGCTTGAAAGTATCGCAAATTGGTGAACTTTGAAACCTTGGGAACAATGGCCTTTTCGACCCAACTGGTCATGCTATTCATTGGTTTTTCCTTCTTTCTTTCTCTTGTCAACAATTATATTAGCGCTTACAATACGGATTGACAGGGTTTCTCGTCTCTTTGGCACAATGTGTCGGTAAAAGTTGAGTGCCAGCGAATAGGCGCAACACAAAGTGTCATTATTAAGGACAAATAAAACGTGTGAAGGAGAACCAACTCATGAACCTGATTCACCAATTAAAAACGAACACGAAGTTAACCTATAACGAGCAGGTCATCGCCGAATATATTTTGAAAAATCTGGATGCCGTGTTAGAAATGTCCATTTATACCTTGGCTCAAAACACCCATACGTCTACTTCAGCCGTTGTCCGTTTATGCAAGCGCTGCGGCACTTCTGGCTTTCGCGAATTCAAGGTTGGTTTGTCCCGTGATTATGCACAAGGATTAAATTCTTTGTCCGAGATTGATGCGAATATGCCATTCTTGCCAGTTGATGATCCATTAATGGTGTCCCAAAAGATTGCGCAACTCACGAAAGAAACAATCACTGAGACGCAGGGATTGTTGTCCTTAAAACAATTGCAAAGAGTGACGGAATTACTCTTGAATGCCAAACAAATTTATGGGATCGGCGTCAGCAGCAACTATATCCGGCTCACCGATTTTCAACTGAAGGTTTTGCGGATTCAACATTATGTTCGGCTGATCAACTTACAGGCCGAGCAATTTTATCTTGCAGCCAACTCGGCCTCGGAGGATGCCGCTCTGATGATTTCAGCCAGCGGTAAGACCGCAGAAATCGTCAACGATGCTAAACATTTTCGCCGCAATAACACGCCAATCATTGCCATCACTGCGGATGCCGAAAGTCCTCTAGCAATTTATGCGACTGAAGTGCTACAAATTCCGCGTAAAGAAACCTCGCAGCACAAAGTCTCAGACTTCTCGTCACAATTGGCCATCGAGTATGTTCTCAACACACTTTATGCTTGTCTCTTTAACCACGACTTTGAACACAATTTTCAAATACTCAAGACGACCCCAGTATCCCATTTTTGATGTGATCCTAGTCTTCAAAACGCAACAAAAAACTGTGGTGCGGACTATTGTCCGGCTCACCACAGTTTTTGTTATTTCAATATTCCTTTTTACAAGCCCTCAATCAAAACTGAGTTAATCCGGTCCCGCATTTCTTTCGCACGCTCAGGGTTTTGGTCACGGATATGTTGACAGATTAAATCAATAATGACCAGTTGCCCCATGACCGGCGGTAATTCAGAACTATCTTTGCCGTGGCCGGGTGGTGCGACCAAAGTTAAATCACTCATACTTGAAATTTCGGAATCCAAATAGTTAGTGATACTGATGACAGGTGCCTTTAATTTACCCGCCAGTTGGATATTGCGTACCACGTCCACCGTATTACCAGTTTGCGAAATTGCGATCACCAGATCATGGGGTTGGATGCTAGCCAGATCGATGGTTTGCAAGTGCGTATCCCCGTCGAATACCACGACTTTCCCCAGCCGTTTCATTCGTTCCCGGAAATACCGCCCCACAATGCCTGAAAAACCTGCCGCTAATAAAAAGACTCGACCAGCCTGATCAATCATTTTGGCAGCTTGATCCACATTCGTTAAATCGATCTGGGCATTGGCTTGTTTCAAATAGTCCAAATATTCCGCTACGACTGGATACGTTTCACCATCATTGGCGGCTTTGACCCGTTCCTGACTGATTGCCAGGTCTCTAGTCAATGCCACCTTGAAGTCTTGGTAACCACGGAACTTCAACTTGCGGCAAAACCGAATCACCGTGGTGTCTGCCACACCTGCCTTCTGCGACAAATCACCGATCGAAAGATGGACCACTTCATCAGCATTCACTTCCACATACTGCGCTACTTTCTGTTCCGATTTAGTCAGCGATGGAAAGAGCCCATTGATTGTCGCTAGCACGTTCATTTCTTTCACTCCTAGGATTTTCTATACTCCCTTAGTCTACTATCTTTTGCCGATTAGCAAAACGAACGAAGGGCAGATAAATCAGTGTCCCAATGGCGAGTAAGAATACTTGAATGATTGCTGCACGAATATCGCCGTTGGTGGCCAGATACCCGGAAATGATTGGCGGTGTCGTCCACGGAATAATGACTGACGTCCGTGAGACCCAGCCAATCGCAGTCAGACCATAACCAATCGCCACGGTGACCACTGGTGCAATAATTAATGGGATACCCAAAATTGGATTGAACACAACTGGCAAACCAAACTGAATTGGTTCGCTGACGTTGAAGAATGCCGGAACAAGTCCAACTTTGGCAATTGTCCTATAATCCTCTCGTCTAGAACCGATTAGAATGGCAATAACCAAACACATCATAACGCCACCACCACCCATCCAACCGTATATATCAAGGAATGGCTGCGTCACAATATTGGGCAATGCTTTGCCGGCCTTTAGCGCATCCATATTCTGTTGAATCGCTGCTGTCAGGACTGGGCCGCTGATACCGCCCAGAATAAAGGGCCCATGTAAACCGAACGCCCACAGGAAATTGCTCAAGAATACATAGAAAAGAATCACGAAGATTGACTGGAATGAGCCGACCAGCGGTGCCTGGAAGAATTTGACAATTAAATCAGGCGCATTCGTATGCAAACCAGTTTCGATGGCAAACTCCAAAGCGCCAAAAATCGTTGATACTAAGAAGGCTGGAATCAACACGTTGAATGACTTGGCAATCGCTGGCGGCACTGCGTCCGGCATTTTGATTCGTAAATGCGCGTTTTGGTTAAACTTGCATAATAACGTGACGCCGATTATGCTGGCAATAATAGCTAAGAACATCCCAGTAGCACTCACCTGGGTTTGAGAAAAGATTGTCGGGACGATCACCATTTTTCCATCCACCGTCGCAATTTGAAGTTGCGCAGGCAGCATAATGAAGAAACAGATGACACCGAATACACCGCCAAACATTGGTGAATCATCTTGGTAGTTCTCAGCCAGCTTTTCGCCAATGGTAAATGCGACCAGAATTGCCAAGATTCCCAATGTGGCATTGTAGATTTGATTACCAATTGCTGATAGGTCCGTCAGCCACTTGACGCTCTTAAACAAACCGTTTGTTGGGCTCAATAACAGATTGTTGACCAACATCCAGAATGAAGCGATGATCGTCGCGGGCATTAAGGCAATGAAAGCATCACGAATGGCCATCATATGCTTCTGTGTCGAAATCTTATTAGCAACACTCAACATCTTATTCACCATGGGACTATTTTGCGCATCCATAGATTACTCCTCCATTTCTATAAGCGTGCGTTCACTTCAAACATTCGATTCCACGGAAACGAAATACTGATTTTAGCGGGGGTGAGCGTGGCCATTTGGCTAGGCAGTAAGGTCTTTGCAACCTCAACCGTTTGCCCAGTCACATAGTCGGCCACTTGTTTACTCTGTTCACCCAAATTGAAATAATTTAGACCAAGAGCAGGTAAAAGATTTTGCACCGTCTGTTGCCGGATAATAGCTTGATAACAATAGTCATCCAAAAAACAACTCAATAATTCCTGATACCGATCCCTTTGCGTGGCATGGCGCAGAATAATTGCCGTCGCAATCGTACTGCCAACGGTATTGGCATCCGTATTCCACGCACGCAAAGCAGCGAGTTGATCGATTGATCCCGCTCGCTCAAGCATCCCGGCTAATTCAAGATCTCCGCCGTTGGCATAACCACTATCAGCGATGGCCACATACTTTTTTTGCGAGAGATACATCTTGATCTTGGCAACAAAACCACGAAGGTTTCGGTAAGTGTCGTAGGTCAACTCAGGTTGGCTGCGTTGGCTTGAAGCCTCGATCATCCGGTTGCCCGGAGTGTTGACTGCTAAAATCATACTTGCCTCGGCTGGTGTTTCCACTGGCAACGCCCCAGCTGCGAGGATATGGGCTTCAACGGTCTGGTTGAGCGGTCGGTCTTCATAAAGGGGAATGGTTAACGCACCACTGGGGCTGGCATAAAGCGGATAAATCTTAGTTTGTCGATCCGCATCGTGCTGAACTGCTCGCGCCAACAATGTATACCCTGATTCATCCGCCCCAGGATAAATGGATATACGATTTTGCAGACGCAGCATTTTCACTCGCCCATATACAACTGCTTGGTCTTGCGCCGTATACCCATATTCCGCACTGTCATCTTGGGGAATAGTCAAGTAATCAATGATGCCTTGCTGGACAAGCGCCACATTCGCCAAATTCACAGCCAAGTTAAGCTTGCGGCGCCCTTCATAATCAGCAATCACTGCTGTTGGAATGGTGTTCTGCAAATCGTCCAATTCTTCTTTTTCCTGCGTGGTCAAGACAGCACGTTCAGATTTATTATTTAGCCAACCCCGCCGAAATATTTCCTTACCGTACTGTTCGTAATAATCCGGTTCTTCGTCACCACTGCTATAGCGCGGGGTCCGCATAATTAAGTTCGAGACAAAGATCTTTAAACCCGGATATTTCTGACGCAACTTGGTCAAAAACTGCTCGTATTTCTGGATATTGGGTGCCTGTTTAACTGGGTCGTATACCCGCGAGGGCAACAATCCGCCAAACATCACCATTTCTGAGGAAAACACCAGTACATGAGCGGTTCTGACATTATCGTCAATAAACTGGCGGATAAGTTCAACGTTTGCCCCATGCTTACGGTATCCAAGCAATTCCGGTGGTAATGAAATGATTTGATCATCAGTTACATAGTCAAATAGCCGTATTGGATAGGCATAGTTGCACGGTCGCTCATCGAGTGGAATAAACAACACTTTCGTCAATCAACTCACCTCCATGATCTGTTGAATGATGGCCCCCACTGTGGGGACATGCTGACTGGCGCGATCAATCGTCTGCGCATCCGCTAAGTCACCCACAGCAAAGCTATTGGACGTCAGCGGAAACATTGTGGTGTCATTTTCTGCATCCCCCGCCACATACAATTGAGAAGCGTCATAGCCCTGCCATTGCATGATTTGCTTGACTGCTAGGCCTTTGGATGCTTTCGGCGAAAACACTTCAAGTGAAGATGGACTGGTTTGTTGGACATTAATCTGGTCTCCCAGTTCACCCTTCAAGGCGGTCACAATTGGTCGAAAATGATCGGTGTCGCCAAAGGTTAAGTAAATGACTGGTTGAAATGCTGGCGTCTCCGTCAATGCCGCTAAATCTGGATTCACAATGGAAGTATCCAAGAATTCCGCCACTTGCCCCTGCGGTCGTGGTGATGGGAAGTAGCGGTGATTGATGCTGGATACTTCGACCCGTAACCCTTGGTTGAACAGAATCTGATTGATCATGGGCACCAATGGCTTCGCAATCGTGGCCTGAAAGACAATTTGATCCTGTGCGTCCCGAATCACTGCGCCATTTTGACTAATGCGGAATGCACTTTTGAAATTCAATCGATGCTCAACGTATTTAATATCTTCATCCAATCGACCCGTACACACGCTAATATCATTACCGTCAGCGATGAAGTCCTTGAGACTTTGCAATGTGGTTGGATCAATGTTGTTGTGAATATCCAACAATGTGCCGTCCAAATCACAAACCAGCAATTTACGCATCTGCGTCCTCCTTCCCATCATTACCCCGCCGATATTCATCAACAGCCTTGGTAAAACGCGCGGTAATTTGTTGCGGGCGCGTAATCGCACCGCCCACCACCGCCGCAAAAGCACCGAGTTGAAATGCTTGGACCACTTGACCAGGTTCCGTGGTATGGCCCTCCATAATGACAGGTGTCGATACTCTTTTAGAAAGTTCTTTTACCAAATCAAAGTCCGGCTGGTCAATGGGCGGCGTATATGGGGTATAACCCGACATCGTGGTGGAAATGATGTCGAAACCTAACCGGCTGGCCGCAATCCCTTCATCAAGATTCGAGATGTCCGCCATCGCCAATCGACCAGCGCCGTGAATCATGTTCAACAATTCCCCGACATCTTCCCGATAAGGTCGCACCCGCCTGGTGGCATCCGTGGCAATAATTTCCGCCGTGGTCCCATCCAGAAGTTCCTTCACTTCTTTAATCGTAGCCGTGATATAAATATCTGAATCTTCGTAATCCCGTTTGATAATGCCGATCACTGGTAAATCAACAGTTTTCTGAATAGCCTGAATATCTTCAACGCCGTTTGCGCGGATACCAGCGGCTCCGCCCTGCTTGGCAGCCAATGCCATCCGGCTCATGATATATGCACTGTGGAGGGGCTCGTCAGGTAATGCTTGGCACGATACGATTAATTGGTGCTTTAGTTTTTCGATATCCATTGGTTTTTCCTCCTTACCTGTATAGTACCCGAAAACGGTTACGTTGTAAATATCCTTTTTAATTTAATTAACGTTGTAATATTCCTTTCTTTACATAGAATATGAAAGGCAGCCATTCGCCGAAGCAAATGACTGCCTTTACAATTTGCAATTAATCAGTCCACTCTCAGGTGTTTATTCGTAACGACCCAGGTCGGCCCGAACAAACCCATTCGTGGATACCCGATAGTGCAAAGCGCCATCGATAAAGCGCCATCCGGTTACCTTCCAAGCAGTGCCTGCCTTTAATGTACGATTAACTGGATTACCCTGACCGTTAACTAACGGTGCATCCTTACTGCCAATGGTGAAGACTCGGCCCGTATCACGGACATCCCTAGCCTGTACCCATTCGTTGTTAGCGACCAGGTACGAAATGGTACCGTCAGCATTCTGGGCAACGGCAGAATACAACCAGTATGTGCCGTTAAGCAAATGATGCTCGGTAGTTGCTTTACCATCTGGGTCAGTCGATGTCTTGGCACTTGGTGCTACTGCAATCGTAACAACCCCTTTTGCCCCGGTCACCGCATTGGCGGTCACGTCACTGCCGCGCAACCATTCATCCGTGCTAACCCGATAGTAGGTCGTGCCATCCGCCGTCACGGCTTTGTTAGCGGACTTCCATCCCGTAGCGAGTTTCAGACCACGCTCAAGTTGCGTGAATGTGCCTGTGCTCGCATCGTAATGATAAAGGCGCGCATCATTTGTTTGCACATAGACCGGATAATTATTACCGGTGATTTGGGTGTTTTGAACCCGCACATCAGCGATGGAAACCCACTGTTTATCCGCCACCCGATAGGCTTTTGTGCCGTCTGGATTAGTGGCGACCGCAGTGTACTGCCATGCCGTCCCTGGTTTCAGAGTCTGCACCTGTACAGCGTTGCCAGTTGTATTCAACCGAGCCACAGCCCCATTCGCGTTGGTCACCACCACGACACCCTTTTGCAGCGTGATTTTAGCGTTGGTAATATCTTCAGCCCGTACGTAACCGACGCCGCTCACTTGATAATACGTCGTACCGTCCGTTGTTACCCCCTTCTTCACTGTGAGCCATTCCGTTCCAATAGCTAACGACGGCTCTTGGTCAGACACCTTAAAACTGTCACTCGCGGCATCGTATTGATACTGAGGTGCTTTCCCCGCTTGAACAGCCAATACTTGCCGATCAATTGTGGTGAATTCCGTCTTCGCAACTGGCGTCGGCGGGGTCACCGTGCCTCCACCGCCATTGGCGATCACATGCACGATAACAGTCAACGCTTTACCGTCCGCCGCTTTAATGACGACCGGATAATCACCAGCTGCCTTCGGATTAACCTTGGATAGATCCACTTGAACTGCCACAGGTTTCCCATCCTTATCCTGGGCAACAATATGGAAATCAGCTTCTTGGGGTAATGGGTCACCCACTTTGATGGTGACATTATCCGCAGTCAGTTTCACAGTGGTCCCTTCATCGCCGCGTGGTGTGACATGGACGAAGACTGTCAATTTCTGACCGTCAGCAGTCGTGATCAACACTGGATAGTCGTCCGCAACCGCTGTATTGACCTTGGATAGATCCACTTCGACTGCTACTGGTTTACCATCTTTATCCTGAGCGACGATGTGGAAATCAGCCTGAGTGGGTGCCGGATCACCAATTTTGATCGTGACACTATCCGCAGTGAGCTGCGCACCCGTTGCCCGGGCTTCCACGTTAACTTGCACTGTGATCGTTTGCCCATCCGTTGTGGTGATGACCACTGGATAGCCGCCGACCTGGTCCGTTTTCACTTTCGACACATCGGCCGTCGCTGTGACTGCATTACCATCCTTGTCCAGCGCTACAATATTGAAGTCAGCTTCTTTGGGAAGATTATCGCCGACTTTAATTGTGATACTATCCGCGGTCAGTTTTTGCTTGCTGCCCGGTTGTTCATCACCCACAACATGGACTTTAACTGTCTGCGTAGCCAGAGTCCCGACCTTGTTAGTGGCCGTATAGATCAGATTGTAATCTCCCGCTTTGCTGGTATCGACAGTGCTGGTATCGACTTTAATTCGACCGGTCACATCACCATCAATCGTATCAGTCGCAGTGATCCCACTTAACCAATTGTACTGACTGACGTCGGTACCTGTCGGAATGGTGATATCCTTGATCCCCTCAATTGTAGGTGCTGTCCGTTCAATCAAGATCTGGAATTCCGCCGCCGAAGCGAACTTATCTGGCGAATCCCCAATTGTGTGAACAGGGACAAAGACCAAAGCTGAAATATTTGCTGTCGGGAAATTAATCGTCTTCAACGTGGCATCACCAGCCCATTTGCCAGTGGCCAAAGTAATCATCTTTCCATTTTCATCTAGGCTGGTGTAACCAACGATTTGATATTCGGTAATGATCCCATTACTGCCGCCTTGTCGCGGTAAATACGTGAAACCATTGACTGGATAGGCCTTGTCGAAGACCACTCCCCAGCTCATTTTATCCATGGTGGTACCGTTCCAGTTCGTATGCCAGATAGTGGTCTTATCACCATCAAAAGCCTTTTGCAGTGCTTCAGCAGCTGAATTGGGCTCGCCGCCTTGATAATCCGTAATCTTAGTGGTTGGCAACACGTTAGCAGCCGCCTTCAAAATCAAATTATTCATGGCCGCCGTCAGGTCTTGTCCTGCCTTAGTAATGGCATCATCTGTCGCTTTTTCGTCAGCCAGCACTTTTTCGGCATTGGTTTGCGCCGTTTGTACTTCAGCATACGAGTCAGGCGTGTATTCACTTGAATTCAAGGTCTGACTCTGGTTGATCAGTTGCGTTAAATCTTCGCGTAACCGATCTCCATCATTGATTGCGTTGAACCGATGCGCAATCGTTGTGCCCTTCCCGTCGCCGTCAGTAATGGTGACCTTCAGGTTGGTTGATTCTTTGAGTGTTAATCCTGCCGTTGGATAGGCCTTGGCAGTTGCGGAAGATAATGAATCGCTACCATCCACGGTATACTTCACTGTGGCTCCCTGTGGTGCAGTGACCACAATTGGCTTGCCAATCACACCACCGTATTGAGACAAGGATAACTTAGAGATTCGAGCGATAAATCCGCCATGTTGCAGCATTGCCAGGGTCAGATGATCGTTCTTCGTGATATTTCGCGTTTCTTCAACCATCTTACCGCCCTTGCCGTTTTGGTCCGCTGCCACAGTATCGCGCCAAAGATCAAGTTGGTAAGTGCCATCGCCAAGCAATTGATTCAAGTCAATGTCTACATTGACATTACTCGTGTTGGCCACGCCGCCGATGAACCAGTTACCGCCCGCTTGCTTTGCGATAATCGCCGTCTTGCCGATTTCGCTTTGCGGCAGGACAACGGTCTTATCCCAAACTGTTGGAATAGACTTGATCATCTCAACCGCCGGGTTTGCCAACAGCTCCTGAGGACTCGTTGCGATCATTTGAATCGGACTGTCCGTCAATACCAGACTGGCAATTTCACCAGCTGTCCGGGTTTCCGGGGTGAAGTCGGCATGCCCTTGTAAGAACCGCGTAAACGGTTGGGTCGTGTAGTAGAGATACGGTGCATACGGAATCTTCGGATCACGGGAGTTCTCATCGTAACTGACCTGCTCATAACCCCGAATTCCTTCCCGACTAATTTCGTTCGGATAAGTGCGATCCCAACCAGTCGGTTTTGCAGAGCCATGGAAGATGACCATCAGCTGATCTTTGGCTGCTTCTTGCAGCGTGTTCAGATACAACCCGATGTTGGCCGGATTGCTTTCGTTCGGCCAGAAATCAATCTTCGTTCCGGCCATTCCGGTCTCTTTAGCCATATTCAAGAAATCACTGACATCATTGATATTGCTCATGCCGGGCATATTCCCCGTCATGTTGTTCATGGCACTCCAGAGGATGGAATTCACGCCATACTGTTTGGCAAAGTTAGCGACAGAAGTCAGTTGATCCTTATACAACTGGCTATCATAGTTAGTCTTATTACCACCATTCCAGAATACCCAACCCTCATCGATGGTGTTATATTCAAAGCCCAGTTTCGCCGCTTCTTCTGCGTATAACCGCATATTTTCTGGCGTAACGCCCTTGGTGCCGCCGTCCGCAATCCAAGACCAAGTCGACCGACCCGGTTTCACCCAACTATCTTGATTGGCGAAAAGCGTTTCGTTCTTCGCTGGATTGACCGAATAGACAATCCGGTTATTAACCAGATCGTCCAGTGAACTACCTACGGCCACAATCCGCCACGGCGTCGTGAATGGCCCATTCAACGTCACTGTCGGAGTGGTGGTTGACCAATTCGTCTGAATTTGGAAAGTATTGCTTCCTACCACATTAAAGGCTGTGCCTGGATAAGTGGCGTTAGCGTTACCCTCCAGAAGTGCTGCGTAACTGCCATCTGTTAGTTGTAAAGCCACGGCCGGATTGATCCCGGCCGCACCTGCCTTGGTCAAATCGAGTTGCTGAACCAATGATTCATAATTGGCATAATGTTCAGCGTCATAACCCGCCCACGCTTTAGTGCCTTCTGGTACAACAAACTGGGTGGTCTCCTGCACCTTGTTGTTGCCGCTGCCGTTGAATTGGTAGGAGAATGCAGTGCCATCATTGTACAGGCGATAATTCACTTGATACGTGACACCATCCGCAGTGATCACCGGCACGCTCACAACCACATACGGGTTCACAGTCGTGGCACTATTACCTAAGACGCTGATCTGATCATTCACAATATAGTCGGTAGCGGGCTGACCAAAGTGGACATTCTTGCCATAATCCACCCCATTCACGGTAAAGCCCATTTGCGAAGAACCCACAAATGTTTTACCGTCCCGGACAACAGAATAGGTTAACTGCTGGTTTTGATCGATCGCCACTGTGGTCTTAACCTGACCGTTAGGACTCGTTAAAACATAGCCGGATTCCGTGGCAGTGACATAAGCCGGCACATTCCCGTCCTTATCCGTTAACGTCAGAACTGCGGTGTTTTCTGCAATCACTTCGCCTGCATTGTTACTGATCCGGTAAAACACTTGGTACTGTCCGGGTTGCGTGAAGTCAGCCTTTGAATAATCCACTTTGATCTGACTCGTGTAGTCTTTGCCGTTGGCATCAACAGCTTTGACCCCAGTCATCCAGTTGATCGTCTTGGGATCAGTTCCTGCTTGTGCTTTAATCGGTTGAACAGTAATCACCGGACTATTCATCTCAGTGACAAGGAAATTGTCCAAAATGAAGTCCGTATCGCCGTCCGCTTTATAGATGAAGAAGCCCAGTTTACCATCTGCAGCCCCTGTGATTGTGCCACTGAAGTGCTGCGTATGATTAGCCGTCAAATCCGCCGTTGATTGATCACCATTGGTGGCTCTCAGCGCTGTGAAAAGTGTGAACTTAGCGGCATTACCCAAATTCTCGTCGGGCGTATACTCACCATCGACAAACCCTGGTGTGTACTGCTTGTCGCCATCGGTTTGGTAATCGAATTCCACTTTATACCGTTTCCCAGGAGCAAAGTAGACAGTCTGCGGAATAGTTTGATAAATTAAACCATCGCCCTGTTTGTGGGCTTTCAGCGACCAATTACCCGATAAGACATCGTCAATCCGATTGCCATTCCAGCCATATTGCGTATATTTGTCATGTCGTTCAGACAGATGGACTCGCGGATCCTCGACGCCGCCAGCCGAACCTTTTTCAAATGGATAGAGACCAATGGCCTGAGTATCTTCAAAGTCTTGATAAATGACGACCTTGTTACCGTCCTTATCTTCACTTTCACCATCTTTATTGACGGTCAAGTCGGTGTTGCGGGTGACTACTCGGACATCATCGAAATACGTGTGATCATTAGCTGCGCCAGCATCTGTACTGATCGTCAGAGTCGCTTCAGCACCATCGGTGGGCACAACGAAGTCTACCCGGGCTTTTTGCATGTACGAGGCATTTTTCTCTTGATAACCAACTGTGTGGTTTACATCTGCTTGAATAAAGTTTTGAGCAGTGGAATCTTTGAACGTCTTCGTAAATGTCTTACCACCCACTGTGACGGTGATGGTCACCGGCCGATTGTGAGTTTCCGTATTGACATAAACGCTCCAATTGCCTTTCTTCAGATCTGTGATGGATTGGCTAATGGCCATCTTTGCCGCACCAGCCTGAACCACATAATCGCCCATGTCAGTCTTGGTGACAATTGGATTGCCGCTATCCACATGCCAATTCGTTGTTAAAGTATCCTTCGCATTGAACCCCGGATCCTTCAAGTGACTGCCTGTTCCGAAAGTGACATTCTCCGGTGTTTCAGCGGCAATCGTCAATACATATGCTGTTTTCGCCGCCAGATTCAATGTCACCTGGCCGTTGACTACGGCGACGGTCCCTTTGTCAATCCGTCCTTGATCCGTTAATTGATAAATGTGCAGTGCGCTGGCACCTTTAAATTGATCTAGTAATTGCCATGTCGTGGTGGTTCCGGCATCGTTCCAATAGTATAGTTTGTCAAAATTTAAGCCATCTGTATCAGTAGTGCCTGCTTTGATACCATTGCCGACTTTGTCCGTTGAATCCCAAGGTAGCAAATAACTGATCGTATGACCGACACTTTGCCCATACGTGAGTTTGTCGTTCAATACAGTCGTCCCATTCACTGTAATGGTCTTTGTCCCAGTGCTATTGTCGACAACAACCCCATGATCGAGTTTGATCGCACCCACATAATCCTTCTTGGCGTTATCCCAAACGGCATTCCAGTTCGTGATTTCATAGTGCTGTAGAAACTTAGTGGGTAAATCGGTTTGGTAAGTCTTATCCACAAAGCTGGCGAAATCAGTCTTGCCCACCCAGCCTTCATAGGCTTCAAACTCGGCACCGCCAAGCAGTGAGTTATCCGAAATCACCCAGGTGTCTTTCTCGTTGTTACGAATAAAACGCACGATATTACTATTAAATCCCTTAGTAGAACTGCCACCATACGCTTTTTCAGCAGACCAATGATTCCATAAGGAGTCATATTCCAGTGCGTTGGGAAATTCGTTGTGGACTTCCCATCCTAAACCGTTAATTTCAGCGGCCAACCGGCGGGATTCCCAACCAGCTTCACCCTGATTGCCCCAAACATCTACATAAATAAAGTCTAAATTAGGGGTTTCAGACTTCAATTCCTTAAAGCGGTTGTAGCGGTTTCCGCTAATGGCGTCATCACGCTGTTTGATCATGTACGACGGGTCGAGCCAGTCCCAGCCGCGCTTACTTGGATCGGCAAGCTGTTCACTGAAAGCCTTGGCTTCTGGATACGTCTCTGTGTCATTCACATGGACTCCGAAGCTGGCATTATACTCATGACCATCGTTGATCAGAGTATTCATGTCGTCAACACCGCCTTGACGGGCCCCAATTGCACCATAATCCGGATGCGCAGAGTCATGTCCCTCACTCTGGTAGCCCTTGAGTAGAACAGTTTGGCCTAGACCATCAGTGATGTTATAAACCCGCTTGGTTTCATCTAGTGTATCCAAGAACGGATTCGTGGCCTGTGAAGCAAAATTCATAGGGATCCGTTGTGCGACGACCCGCCGAGTGTCTTGCCAGCCCATTGGTTCATTCATAATCTGGCGGTAAGCAATCGCCGCGTCTTGCCAATCAACTTGGTTGTCACCATTCTCATCTTTGCCGAAGGAAACAGCCACTTCCGGTAAAGGAATGAGGGTGCCGGTAAATGGTGTGCTATTGTCTTCTAACGGTCGCAAAGTATACGGTCCAGTACCTAAACCTGTATTCACGCCGCTGTCTGTTTGCTTTGTTGAATACGTGATTCGGTTGTTTTCACTCTTACCCGAACCATCCTGCGCCGCATTGGTCCAGATGGCCGCCGCAGTATCATGATTGTTCAGGAAACCGTACATGTAGTGTTCTGTCTTATTCGGCGCTTGGGTGTCCAGCTTACGGAATGTATCACCCGTTGCCCCATCGGTGGAAGCACTGGTCGCCGTGTTCATCTTGGCCCCTGCAAACGATGCGTCCGCTTCGCTCGAATAAACCGAGATCATATTCTGGCCCGGGAACTCTAACGTGTGCAGTTTGAATGCACCAATTTCTTGTACATTTTGTACCTTAAACTTGAATGTCTTGTCTTGCACAGTGGCTAGGACATCAAACGTGACCTTGTCAGCAATACTGATGTGGTAAACGCCCTGAGTGGCCGACTGTGGCTCATACGTGATCGTGGGTTGATAATCCGTCCCGTCAATCCGTACCACCGTTAATTCATCCTGTGTACCATTGAATGTCTTCCCAGTATCCTTCAAGAAATATTGATGGACTTCGGGATACTTATCTGACAGTGTCACTTTCATGGCGGCCGACTCAATCGTTGGTCCCGTGTACGTCGGAATAGGTACAGTGACTGCAATAGTGGCTGTCACTGGTAGCTCCGCTGCAGTCCCAGTGACATTGAAGCTACCCGCTTTACTATATGCTGCCGGATCCACTGTTCCCCAAGTCACTGGGACATCAACCGTTCTACCATCGGCAGTCGTCCCTTTAACTGTTGCTGGCAGAGTGGGGGCTTGATTGATACTGGTCTGTAAACTGATTGGCGCGACTTTCACGATTTTATCAGGGTCCTCCGGCGTGACTTCGCCGCCTGATTGAATGCTGTTCGCCGAGAAGGACGTGATAGATAAAGTCTTGGTGTCATACCACAGCCGCGTGCCAACCTGACCAGCCGCTGTCGGTAAGAAGGCATAACCTCCATCGATAATCTGGGCATCATTCAACCAAGCGGTCAAATGCTTACCCGTATATCGTACTTTCAACGTGTAAGTTTGACCAGGCTGCAATTGTTGCTTGATGTTCAAATCTTTCCAACTGCTGCCGCCGCTTCCACTGTAATCATGATCCGCCTCGACGACCCAGTTGCCGTTGTTGCTGTACCCCACAAATGCCCATTGCTTAGTGGTTTGCACATCCCGGAATGAAATACCCACACGGCCCACTTCTGTCGGTACAGCACCGGCATCATTGTACTTGAAGGTATACTGTGCTTCTCCATCGGCTAACACCGGGCTGGCGGTATCCACCAACACCGTGTTGTTCTCTGTTCCGCTTAACCGTTGCAAATTCAACGCACCATCCGCATAGCTAGCTTTGAATCCATTAACAGAGGTCATGCTTTGCCAGTTTGCTGTGTTTTGAAGATTGCTTTGATAAGCCACTGCATCTGTTTTGGTGGCTACCACATCCGCCGCATGTACATCCTGATGATAGACCACCGCCCCTGCGACAGGGATCAGTACCATTGCCGCCAAGGAGATATACAGGCGATTGTAATTCTTCCTTTTCATCTAACTTTTCCTCCAATATTAATCCATCCAACAACTCCCTACGGCGCTCATAGTACCCCATATGTAAGCGCTTATTTGTTAGAAATATTGGCGTAAGTTATCACAATGTTGATAAACCTCCATTTTCGGGGTTATGCGGTATATACCAATGTTGATTTCCCGTTGACCGGATACCGCTTACATGATACACTCGGGCCGAACTTTAGTGGACACAAAGGCTCAAAAGTGATCACTTTGTTCCAGCTCTTTGGAAATCATTCATGGGAGGTTGAATCTATGTTTAGGTCTTGGCGTAAAGGTATATTCATCGTGCTGCTCGGTCTGTTCTTCATTGGTGTCACAGGCTGTACACAGGCAAAAAGTGGACAGCCTGCGACAGAATCCAGTCGGACTGCCCAAGTGACCAACCAGAAAATTCCAGTCAATTACTACTATCCATCATCAGATTCCGCTTCTGCCACCCAAGTGAAACAGCAGCTCGCATTGTTAGGAGATCTGCCAATTGCCATTCAAGCGCAGTCCCTAACTTCGGCCGCTGGTCAAAAAACAGCCGCCCAACTCACCGGCAAAAATGCGGCAGCCAGTACTGATCCTGTGCTCACGATTGCCGGTCAACCAGTGGTTGGTAAGAAGGTGATCAATCAAAACTTATTTAAGCTGGTGAGTGAAACAGCCTTGCAAAATTTGACCACCAAACAGCGGGAACAGTGGCTACAAGCTAATCAGTCAGCAGACACTTATACCTTCTTCTACAAGCCTGAGTGTCCATATTGCAACGCTGTTGAACGGTACTGGAGCACAATGGCCGCTCAAGGGACTTATGCCAACAAGAAACCGGTCATTCATTTTATCAATGTGCTTGATCCCAAGAATGCGGATATTGTTAGTGCCTATTACAGCCGCTACAAGGTTCAGCAAAATGAACACATTGTTCCGCTCCTGTTCAAGCAACAAGGCTACATCGTGGGCAGTCAAAAAATCATGCGTGAATTTGATGCCCGTTATGGCAGTCAAAATTAGGTATCAGGGAAGAAAAATTGATTGGAGGAGACAATCATGAATAAGTGTAAGCAGTTCCTTAAAGGACTGTTTCTGTTAGCGTTCGTCGGCTTGTTGGCATTCGCTGTAGGTCGACCCAACATGGCCAGTGCAGACACCGCTTCATCGGCTCTACCGCCACAGATGGGTTGGTCATCGTGGAATGCATTTCGGCAAAATGTCAGCGAACAGCAAATCAACGGTATCGCGGATACATTGGTCAAAAGTGGTTTAAGCGATGCTGGTTATCGTTATTTGAATATCGACGATGACTGGCAATCCGCCCAAAGAGACCAAAACGGTAGTCTGCAATGGAATCCGGCCACATTTCCATCCGGGGCTAATTTGATTACTCAATTACATCAAAAAGGTCTCAAAGTCGGTTTATACACTTCGGTTGGCGACTTAACCTGTGAAGATATGCCCGGCTCTTTGTGGCATGAACAAAAAGACGCCACGACTTTTGCCCAATGGGGTGTTGATTACCTGAAGGATGATTATTGCCATGTGGTGGATATGGATAGCGATATGCAAACGCCTGATGGTTTCTTCTCGATTGCGCCGGATGTCGATTATATTTCATTAGCATCCGCAGGCTCTGGTGAAGGTACCCACATGCAAGCGGAAGCTGCCACCCTATCTGGCAATGCCACAGTTAAATCTGGCGGCGGCGCAGATGACGGTCAATACGTCACTGGTCTTAGCAAAAACGGCGGGACAATCACATTCAATAATGTACTGGCCACGCAAGCCGGTCAATATACGCTAACGATCGGTGTTTACAAGACCTATTCTCAATATACGAAATACATTCAAGCCGTGGTAAACGGTGCTAAAACTTATGACACCATTGAATCCCGGACCAGCGGCTGGAGTCCCACTGCCCGAGTCCAAATCCCCATTCAATTGCACGAAGGCACGAATACAATTACTTTGCAGAATCCGATCACCAATCAATTGACGGATTCGCAGATGCGCTATAGCAAAATGGGCAACGCATTGAAAGAGGCCACAACTGCGCAGGCAGCAATCACGGGCAATCCAGTCCGGCCGGTCTTCTACTCCATTTCTGAGCATGGCCGAACCCAACCCTGGACTTGGGCGGGTAATTATGCCAACTCTTGGCGGACCACCCATGATATCAGCGCTAGCTGGGGTTCAATGCTCACTAATTATGATGCCACAGTTGGCCTCTATGCTTACCAGAAACCGGGCGCCTATAACGATCCGGATATGCTGGAAGTGGGTAACGGTCTGAGCTACGAAGAGAACAAATCACACTTTACGCTTTGGTCCATGATGTCCGCACCGTTGATCCTGGGCAACGATATTCGGGGATTGATGAATGCAGACGGCACAATTAATCACGACGCGCAAAACAAGGCGTATGACGTGATTACCAACAAGAAAGTCATCGCGCTTAATCAAGCAGAACCATTGCTTGCGGCCAAACGGATCCAGAACAATGTCAATGGCATTGATATTCTGGTTAAACCGCTAGCCGATCAACAAGTAGCCGTGGCTTTCTTAAACCGTAACAGTTCTGCCAGCACGCCCCAATCATTGGATTTGACCACACTAAAGGCACAAGACAGTCGGACAACGCTGCCGGTCAGTGATCAATATTCTGCGACAGATCTTTGGGCTGCAACTGATGCCACCAAAGAAATTGGTAAAACCCTGACCACAGACGCCATTCCTGGCCACGGTATCAAGGTTTATACAATTTCAACGAAGGCCGCAGTCGGCGAAACCCACACCATCAAGATTTCAGCAAGCGACCATGGCTCAGTGACTACCGCACCTGCTGAGAAAGTTAAAGATGGTCAATCAGTAACCATCACAGGTAAAGCAGATGACGGTTATAAGCTCGCTCAAGTCATCGTGAATGGCAAGACCTATGATGTAAGCAACAACCAATACACTGTCGCTAACGTCAACGAAGATTTGACTATTCAAGGTGTGTTTACTACCGCCACAGTAACCAAGAACGCGTTGCAGTCGTTGACGCCAATAACAGCCACTGGTGCCATTGGCGATGATTGGACAAAGTTGAATATTCCCGATAAGATCACTGGTCAATTGGACAACGGGAATTCGGTAGACATTCCCGTTGTCTGGAATCAATACAGCTTTGACACGACAAACGATAAGGAACAAGTCGTCACAGGCACATTGCAATTGCCAGATAACGTGAGCAATCCTGATCAATTGCAACCAACAGTCAAAATTACACTCACTCAATCAGCGGAAACAGATGTCAACATTGGATTAGACGCGACTGCATACGTTGATCCCACCGCGCTTTATACAGGTAAAAAAGCCAGCTATCTCAACGATAACATTCTAGACGACCATGCGACTGGCGGTACCGGTGTCTTGGCATTGACGAAACCCTTCGCGGACCTTGTTACCAGTGGTAAGAACTATTTCACCTACACTTGGACTAAGCCGATTTCCATGAGTGCGGTGGCTCTGGCATCCTGGTATGGTCAGTCACAGGGACCAACAGGCTATGAAGTGTATGCCAGCACTGATGGCATTACCTTTACCAATAAAGTTGGCGAGGTCAAGGATATTACATGGCCGCATAATGACGACACAATTGACTCTGAACCGATCGCATTTGATCAACCAATCGAGAATGTCAAAGCCATCAAAGTCATCATCACGGGTTCTAATGAGGTTTGGGGTGTGTCCAGTGTCATCAATGAATTCGGCGTTTTGGGCCACTACATGGATGGCAGCAGTACGAACCCGCCAACCCCGGCAGCTAAACCTGTTATTTCGTTCCCGAGTACAGAGCACGTCAAAATCAGTGCCACAGTCGACGGCAAAGCCATTACCAGTGGTGATGCCATTACACCAGGCGCAACAGTGACATTCACAGCAACTGCTGACAAGGGTTATTCGCCAACTTTCACCCTAAACGGTCAGACAATTACGCTCGATGCAGATAACAAATTCACGACAGCACCGGTGTTCCAGGATATTTCATTTGGTGCTTCAATCACCGATACACCATTGAATTGGAATGACTTGGACCAGGCTATCGCTGCGGCCAAGAAACTTGTCGCTGGTAATTACACGCCTGATTCATTCAAAGCAGTGACTGATGCCTTGGCTGAAGCGGAAACACTCCGCCAACAAACCAATGCAAGTCAATTGCGGATCGATTCTGTGGCGAAAAAGTTGAATGATGCCATCAAGGCCCTCGAACTGAATCGTCTCTCTGTCACCTACCAAAATACGGACCACATCCAAATCATCGCTTCGGTGGGCGGTCAGACCATCAATAGCGGCGATCAAGTGACACCTGGCTCTCAGGTCACTTTCACCGTCAAAGTAGACAGTGGCTACTACGGCACCTATACAATCAACGGTAAGACAGTGACATTAACCGCTGACGGAACTTACACGACAGCGCCAGTCACTGAAAACATCACTTTAGCGGCTATCCAATCCACGGACAGGCCCACCCCACCGGTCACACCGCCTGTCACTTATCCAACCCCTGTATTCAGCTTCACCAATGGGTTTGAGAAGGACGCAACCATCAATCAGGGAGCATCCTTCGATCCAAATGCGGGAATCAGTGCCTGGACAGATAGCTCAAAGACCACAGCAATTCCGGCTGGCGATTGGACAGTGACTGGGAATGTCGATGTGAACAAACCTGGCACCTACACCCTCACGTATACGATCAAGAATGGTTACAACCAAACAGCCACATTAACCCGTACAATCAAAGTGGTTGCAAGTTCTACCGAAGACACGTTAAGTTCACCGATATCAACAAGGTGATTTATGTGCAAGCATCCAATGCAGATCAATACAGCTACGATGCTAAGACTGGCAAATTCACCAAGAACGATGCCTTGGCCAGTTTAGCCGTGACTTCTGGTTGGAAGACAGCACGCCAGGCGATCACCGTGGATGGTGTCACTTACTATCAAGTTGGCAGCAACGGTTGGCTGAATGGTATCGACATCACCACCGCACGAATGGTAGAAGAAGCCGGTATTGTCAGTGTCACGAATGGTGCGGGTGCGCAAACCGTCAACAATGCAGTTGATGGCAAGTCTGTGAAGACACTGAAGAATGGCACTGCGTGGAAATACTTTGCCTCTGCTAATGGCTATTACCTAGTTGGCAACAACGAATGGGTAAAGGCTGACGATGTTCAGACAGTCGCTGTGGCGGCCCAAGGGACATTCAAAGCGGGTAACAATGGTGCTGCCTTGTATGACGAAGCCGGTAATGCGGCTGGTCGAACATTGGGTGCAAAGACTGAATGGAAGGTCAGCGGCGTCAAGTTTATTGACGGCCAAGTTTACTACCGAGTTGCTTCTCATCTGTACGTAAAAGCCACTGCGGGCACGCTGGTTTACAACACAGGTAAGCAAGCAGCACAGTTGTACAACCAGCAAGGTGATACGATTGATCGCAGTTTAGCCGCAAATACAAGCTGGCAAGTGGCGAGTGTTACTGCTCGGCAGGGACACTTGTATTATCAGGTTGCCACGAATCAGTTTGTTCGAATCTATTAATACCGATATTGCCTACTAAATAAGTAACGCAAATCCCCCGGAATTTTTAGCTGAAATTCCGGGGGATTTGCTATGCCGTTTTCAAAGATACATTAGACCTACTTTTTCTTAAAGTCGGGCCACAGTTCATTGGCGAATTTTGGAGTGAACGACAGCGTTTCTAGATGAGTCTTGTAGAATTGATAATCTTTTTCGCCGAGTGTTTCGCACAATGTCTTCGTGATGAATTTTCCTCGTTCCTCAATACTAAGATAAGTGTGATTTAGCCACTGTGAAATTAATTGAGACGTCTTTTGCTTATCTTCACCACCATCAGGCTTTATAGATTCGGATTCGTCAAAATGATCTTCCCAGAATTCCGCGACCTCATAGGTGTCTGTCACGAAAGGTTGAAGAAACAGTTTGTCCACATACCCTTCCCAAGCGGAGCTTTCCACGTAATCCAAGAATGTTTTGATTAACCACATTCCTAAATCCCAATAGTCATAATTTCCCCTTCCGTTATTAAATCCCCTTGATACAAGCACAAAATTGCCAATCGTATGTTCAGCTGCCGCGAATGGTTTAAATAAGTCATTAACAGCAGAATAGTCAGAATACTCATTCCGCAGACTATGATCTGCGGGATCACTGGTGTCATGCTCATTTCCAAACTCAATCGATTTAACGAAGCTAATTCCATAGCGCTTAAGAATAGCCCACTGGTAAGTGGTCCAAAATGAATTCATGACATCCATGCTAAACCCAATGCCCAGTTGTTTCCGATCCACACCAAAAGCAACGGTGTAAATTGCTTTTGCCAGTTCTGTTTGTTCTGTTTCTGGAGACTCTTTTTTGGGAAGACGATACCACATAAAGATTCGCTGAATTGGATCACTCTCATTTTGAATGTCCAAAACATTCTTGTTATTACCTGCAACGGATTCTAACTTAAAGTCCCATTTCCAAGGAAGAATGCCCTCCCGCTCGCACTTATCCAACCACTGTTTGATTAATTGCGCACTTGCCTCATTTACTGCATTCATTGCCATTTCTCCTTATTTTTGTCACGTTCAATATTTTCTGCATCAGATTTTGCATAGTACATCTACGACTTTTGTAGTTGATCCTTGCTTGCTAGACTCAATGGAATCTAAACCTCAACAATTGACATGTCCGTATTTCTTTTGCCTTCTCCAAACACTATTTTAAAACATATGAGTGGTTTGGCTCACTGGTCATTCGATAAATCATCCCGGACTCCAATTGCTATCAAAAATCCAGTTACAATTCGGATTTTGTTAGAGATTTCCTAACGTGTATACTAAAAGGTCGTTCACAGCAGCGAACGACCTTTCTTATTCTAGGAGGAATCTTCAATCAGAGTGGTGCTTATTGGTACCGGCCGTAATCAGCACGGACAAACTCATTGGTGGCCACACGATAATACAGCATATTATCAATGAATCGTGTGCCTGTTACCTTCCATGCTGAATTTGGCTTCAGTGTTTTATTCAGTCCTTTCCCTTGACCGTTAACAAGTGGTGCTCTCTTCGCGCCAACCTTAAAGATCTTGCCGTTGTCGCGAATATCCTTTGCTTGCAGCCATTCTCGATCTGCAACTAGATACGCGACTGAACCATCAGCGCTACGGGATACCGCGTGATACTGCCACTGTGAGCCATTCGCTAAAGTGCGTTTGCCTGGTTTGGCTTCTGGATCTGCATAAATTGCTGCCCCACCGGACTTAGTCACTTGCACAACACCTTGAGCCGCCGTGGTGACGCTCTGTGTCGCGTCTAGACCGCGCAACCACTCATTGGTCGCAACCCGATAATAAACCGCCCCGTCGGCTGTAGTGGCCTTCTTGGTGGCCTTCCAAGCAGTCGCAAGCTTCAACCCGCGATCCTTGCCCAATGCTTTGAATTGGCCAGTATCTTCGTTGTAAGAATAGAGCTGGGCTTTAGTGGTCTGGATATAAACCGGATAGTTCGAATCAACAACTTGCGTACCTTGAACTCGAATGTCATTCTCAGAAACCCACTGTTTATCAGCGACCAGGTAGGATTTTGTGCCATCTGGATTAGTCGCCACAGCAGAGTATTGCCAAGCAGTACCCTTCTTCAAGGTTTGCACCTTAGTGGCATCTGCAGTGGTATCGTTACGGGCAATGGCACCTTCGTCGTTGGTCACGATCACCACACCGTTTTGTTTCTTCATCTTGGCCATCGTGACATCTTCACCACGCAGATAGCCGTCAGCGCTCACCTGATAATACGTGACGCCGTCTTTGGTCACGGCCTTCTTCGCTGTCCGCCATTCTGTTGCCAACCCAAGAGACGGTGCTTTGTCGGTGACCTTAAAGCTATCAGACGCTTTATCGTACACGTACTGATGTGCTTTACCCGTTTGGACAGAGATCACCTTGTCCTTGATCGTTTCGAACTTCGTCCCATCTTCCGGTGTCACTGGCGGCGTCACGGTACCGCCACCGTCGCGGGCTACAACATTGATCATGACAGTGAGTGTTTGCCCATCGTCCGTCGTAATCACAACTGGATACTTACCGACGGTATTGGTCTTGACTTTGGAAAGATCAACCTTAACTGCTACCGGCTTGCCGTCCTTGTCCAACGCCACAATATTGAAGTCAGACTCTTTTGGCATAGCGTCGCCAGTTTTAATGGTGACATTATCCGCAGTGAGCTTTTGCTTTGTCTCAGATTTCACTTCAGTCACTAAGAAGTTGTCCAAAATGAAGTCCGTACTGCCTTCAATCTTATAAATCAAGAAGCCAAGCTTACCGTCTTTGGCACCCGTAATTGTCGTGCTGAAATGCTTCGTATGATTAGCTTCTTGATCTGCTGCGGACTGGTCCCCATTAGTCTGGCTTAATGCCTCCACCAATGTGAATTTATCTTCATCACCAATGTCATCTCGATCTGGATCATATTCGCCATCCACAAATCCCGCAATGTACTGTTGGTCGCCATCTGTTTGATAATCAAACTCAACCTGATACTGCTTGCCAGGTTCAAAGTAAACCGTCTGTGGAATTGTTTGATAGATCAACCCGTCACCTTGTTTGTGCGCTTTGAGCGACCAGTTGCCTTCTAATACGTCATCGATCTTGTTACCATTCCACCCGTATTGCGTGTATTTGTCATGCCGTTCGGATAGATGCACCCGGGGATCTTCAACACCACCAGCAGAACCCTTTTCGAATGGATAAAGACCAATGGCTTGCGTATCTTCAAAGTTCTGATAGATCACAACCTTATTCCCGTCTTTGTCGACGCTCTTGCCATCTTTATTCACGGTCAAATCAGTATTTCTCGCCACGACACGCACATCATCGAAGTAAGTGTGATCATCTGCCTTGCCGGCATCAGCACTGATCGTCAATGTCGCATTGGCATCATCTGTGGGCATTGTGAAATCAACCCGGGCCTTTTGCATGTAGGAAAGGTTCTTTTCCTGGTAACCTGCGGTGTGATTTACGTCAGCCTGGATGAAGTTTTGGGCAGTGGAATCCTTGAATGTCTTGGTGAACGTCTTACCCCCAGCAGTCACGGTAATCGTCACTCGCCGGTCATGGGTCTCGGTATTCACGTAAACACTCCAATTACCCTTCTTCAGTCCAGTAATCGGTTGGCTGACGGCCATCTTAGGTGCACCGGCTTGCATGATATAGTCACCCATGTCAGTTTTAATCACTGCCGGTTCGCCACTATCAATCTTCCAATTAGAAGACAATGTACCCTTCGCATTGAATCCTGGATCCTTAAGATGATTGCCTTCACCGAAGACAACACTCTCAGTCTTCTCTGCCTCTGGTGTCAAAACGTAAGCGGTCTTTGCACTCAGATCCAGCGTCACTTTGCCGCCAGAAACGGGAACAGTACCTTTATCTACCCGACCTTGGTCAGTTAACTGGTAAACATGCAATGCTGAAGCGCCCTTAAATTTGTCTAGCAATTGCCAAGTCTGCGATTTACCGTCATCACTCCAATAGTAAAGCTTGTCATAATTCAGGCCATCAGTATCGGCAGTCCCTTGCTTAACACCGTTGCCAACCTTATCTGAAGAATCCCACGGCAACAGATAACTGACGCTGTGACCAATGCTTGATCCATAACTCAATGTATCTTGTAAAACAGTGGTCCCATTCACATCAATGGTCTTCGTGCCGCTACTGTTATCCACCGTCACATCATGATCCAGTTTGATATTGCCAATATAGTCCTTCTTGGCATCATCCCATTTGGCATTCCAATTGGTGATTTCGAAATGCTGTAAGAATTTAGTGGGTAGATCTGTTTGGTAGGTCTTTTCAACGAAGCTGGCAAAATCAGTCTTGCCGACCCAGCCTTCATACGCTTCGAATTCAGCTCCGCCGAGCAGGGAGTTGTCGGAAATCACCCAGGTGTCCTTCTCATTGTTCCGAATGAAACGAACGATGTTACTGTTGAATCCCTTGGTGCTGCTGCCGCCATATGCTTTTTCAGCGGACCAGTGATTCCACAACGAGTCATATTCAAGTGAGCTTGGGAATTCATTATGCACGACCCAGTCCAAGTTGTTGATTTCCGCAGCTAACCGCCGAGATTCCCAACCTGCTTCACCCTGGTTTCCCCAAACATCCACGTAAATATAGTCAAGATTCGGTGTTTCGGCTTTCAATTCCTGGAACCGATTGTAACGATTACCACTAATAGCATCGTTTCGTTGCCGAATCGCGTAAGAAGGATCTAACCAATCCCAGCGTGGTTTAGTGGGATCAGCCAATTGTTCGCTGAAGGACTTAGCTTCAGGATAGGTTTCCGTGTCGTTAATATGCACCCCGAAACTGGCATTATAATTATGGCCTTCATTGATCAGCGTGTTCATATCGGCGGTGCCACCCTGACGTTGGCCGATTGCGCCGTAATCTGGGTGAGCAGAGTCGTGGCCTTCGTTTTGATATCCCTTAAGCAGGACAGTTTGGCCCAAGCCATCGGTAATGTTATAAACCCGTTTGGTTTCATCTAGCGTATCCAAGAATGGATTAGTCGCCTGCGACGCAAAGTTCATCGGAATCCGTTGGGCAACCACACGCTTGGTATCTTGCCAACCTTTCGGCTCATTCATCACTTGGCGGAATGCAATCGCAGCATCTTGCCAGTCCACTTTTTTATCGTTGTTTTCATCTTTACCGAAAGATACAGCCACTTCTGGTGCAGGAATCATGGTATCGCTCAACGCGGTTGTGTTATCTTCAGCTGCCCGCAAAGCAAACGCGCCTGTACTTAATCCAGTATTGATACCACTATCCGTTTTCTTGGTCGTATAAGTGATCCGGTTATTCTCGCTCTTACTGGCACCGTCCTGGGCCGCGTTCGTCCAAATTGCAGCGGCAGTATCCTGATTATTCAAGAATCCATACATGTAATGCTCAGTGATGCCATCCTTTTGTACACCCAACTTACGGAAAGTATCCCCAGTCGCACCGTTTTGTGAGGCGCTCGTCGCAGTATACATGCGCGTACCAGCAAATTCCGTGCCATCTTCACTGGAATAGACCGAAATCATGTTCTGGCCTGGGAATTCGAGTGTGTGCAGCTTAAATGAACCAACCTCTTTAATATTATCCACTTTAAACTTAAACGTCTTATCCTTGACAGTGGCTAACACATCAAAACTCACCTTGTCGGCCACATTCACATGGTAAACTCCTTCAGTGTCCGACTTCTTCTCGTAAGTGATTGCGGGCGTATAATCCGTTCCGTCAATCTTCACCGTCGTGAGTTCGTCTTGTGTCCCACCGAAAGTCTTTCCTGTATCTTTAAGCTGGTATTGCCGAGCTTCAGGATACTTATCCGACAAAGTGACTTTCAAAGTCGATGATTCAATTGTTGGTCCCTCAAAAGTGGGAATTGGGGTAGTTACCAATACTGTTGCCGTCACTGGAAGATCAGCTGCTTTACCAGAAACAGTAAAGCTTCCCGCCTTGGCATACGAATCCGGATCAATTTCATCCCATGTCACCGGGACATCAACCCTCTTACCGTCAACCTGTAACCCCTGAACAGTCTCCGGCATGACGGGCGCTTCGTTAATTTTCGTTTGTAAATTGACCGGTGTCACCTGAACAATTTTAGTTGGATCGGCAGGTTTTGCGCCAATACTATTGGCCGCAAAATTGCTGATCGACAAAGTCTTAGAATCATACCATAACCGAGTCCCCACACGGCCCGCAGAAGTTGGCAACAGTGCATAGTCACCATCAATGATTTGATCGCCATTCAGCCACACCGTTAAATGCTTGCCGACATATTGGATCTTCATCGTATATAACTTCCCTGCTTCTAACGCTTTACCGATATTGAGATCCTGCCATGCGCTGCCGCTGCCAGAATAGTTTTTATCCGCTTCAACCACCCAGTTGCCGCTGGTGTTGTATCCCACGAAGGCCCACTGACCGGAATCAGTATTACGGAACGAAATACCCACTCGACCAGTATTCGCATCGGCCGCACTATACGTAAATGTGTACTGGGCCTCACCATCAGCCAACGATGGGCTAGCAATGTCCATGATCACAACACTGTTCGCAGTGCCCGAGCGTTGCAGATTCAAAGCGTTATCCACATACTTTGCAGTGAATCCACCTTTGACATTGACGCTTTGCCAATTTGCTATCTTACTCAAATCACTCTGATAAGCTACCTCTTCGGCCTGTGCCGTCACTGTATCTGCTGCCCGGACTGCATCATGCTGGTCGTATACGACAGCTCCTGCCATTGGCAGCAAAACAATGGCTGCGAGAGAGATATACAACCGATTGTAATTTCTTCTCTTCATCATAATTCTCCTTCATTTGGTAATCCTACCAACCTGTCCCTACAATCCCCATGATACTGTAATGTAAGCGCTTATCAATTAGAATAATTGGCAGCAATTGTTGTTTTATTGCATATTTAGATTGATGCTTATTGGTATATACCGCTTTTAATTGCATTAAAAAATCCCACCATTTCTTAGGAGGAAGAAGAATGGTGGGACTCTTTACGACCGGTTCAAATTAGTCGAGTTTGGCTATGCAGTAAAGTTGCCGTAGTCAGCACGCACATACAGGTCAGTCGCTACTCGATAGTAAACGTGACCGTTAGTATACTTAATGCCGGTTACCTTCCAAGCAGTGCCGGGTTTCAATGTCCGATTCTTCACCACATTACCGTCACTGGTGAAAGTAGGTGCAGTTGTCTTGCCGATTACAAACTTAGCTTTGGCAGAAGTACGTTCAACGACATCTTTTGCCTGAACCCATTGCCGATCTGCCACCAGATAAGCCCGCGTACCGTCCGCATTTGTTGCCACGGCTGAGTATTTCCAACCAGTATTTACCGGCAATGTCTGAATTGTCTTCGCGGAAGCCATGGGATCATCAGTCGCTTTTGCACCCTTGGGATTAATGACGTCCACAATGCCATTGGCTTTCGCTAATTGAGAGAATGTCACGTCATCAGCACGCAGCCAACCATTGGCGCCCACTTGATAGTACACTGTGCCATCAGCTGTCACGGCTTTACGCGCAGTCTTCCAAGCAGTGGCTACTGTCAGGCCTTTTAGTTGACCATTGCTGGTAAATTGACCGGTCTTGTCATCATAACTATATTGGCTGGCCTTGGTGGTTTGAACAAACACAACATCGTTGATGTCTGTGTACTTCACTGAATCATCAGCGACAACCTTAATCGTACGAGTTAATGTTGTGGTCTTGCCAAAGGCATTAGTAATCGTGTAAGTCAACGTATAGGTGCCTGTCTTGCTCGTATCCACTTTACCGTCAACTTTCCAATCACCAGCCGGAATCGCTGTTTGATGGTTGCCATCCTGCCAAGCATGAATGCCTGCATTGGGATCAAACGATTTACCCTGAGTAACTGTCGCGTCCTTCACGAAGCCATCATCAAAGGTTAATTCCGGTGATGGATAGGTGACTGGCGGTGTCACAGGCGGAGTAGTCGCCTTTGCGGGTACGGTAACCTTAACAGCATCTGAAATTTCTTTGTCACCAGCTTTAGCGGTAACAGTGTAATCGTGACTTTGTGCCTGTTTATCAATCGTAAATGTTGCCACACCGTTTTCATCAGCAGTGGCTGTCTTCACAACATTGTCACCATCTTTCAAAGTGACTGTTGCACCCTTTTCAGTTGTTACAGTGATAACTGATTTGTCTTTATTGGTATCGTCCTTGACCGAAACGCCTGGCTTATCAGTTGTAGGAGACGTCGGTTTCGCCGGAACAAAGACAGTCACTCCTTCTGATACCGATTTGCCAGGTGCAGTCGCGTAAATATTGAAGCCTTGCTTTTCGGCTTGTTTATCTACGAAGAAAGTCGCCACACCATCGTCATCAGCAGTCACTTCTTGATCAACCTTTCCGCTCCAAAGGGTCACTTTCGCACCACTCGCGGTATTGACTGTAATGACTGATCTGTTTGGATCTGTATCATCCTTAACATTAACAACTGGTTGCATGGTCTGGGCCAATGCTGCATTAATGGCGCCCATATCTGGGTTTTCTGTCGTAGATACTGGATTACCAAAAAAGTCGGTCGCAGTCAATGTTGGGGAGAAATAATTACCGCTGACTGGATCAGCAGGGCCGTTTTCTCCTGTCACATATTTAATCAACTGGCCAGCGTTGACACCTTGAGAACTGGACTTCAGTTGATAGCCCTTCAGGCCCTCAAAACCGTCACCCTCGAAACCTGGATTAACAAACGCATTGTCCATAGTGTCTACCTTAGCGCCAGAATCAAGGCCCTTCATTGTCGCTTCATCGACGCCGGCTAATCCGATATACAAGTTATTGTTGTATTTCTGATCGTCATTTAGAGTTGAAAAAACTTTCATCGGATCAACAGGGTTAGTATAAGCAAATACATTGTTAGTTAGAGTGATATCAGAGGAGTTTACCCGATTAATGATCTGAATGGGTTGGTCATTAATTACAGTGTTATTGTAAAAATGAGCTGGCAATGTGTTAGAGGCCAAAATGATTTCTCGCCGATCATTGACAGAGACGTTGTAGCGGAACACGGAGCCTAAGCCTTCGCTCTTAACGAACAGAACAAATCCACCACCATTGTCATGGCTATAGTTGTACTGGTAAACAGTATTTTCGCCATAATCACAGTCGAACGCCATCCCGTCACCGTTCAATTCAGCGACAGTATCTGATGCCTCGTTATATTGGAATAGTGCACCATAGCAACGCCACGGCCAGATTGCTGCTGAGTACCATCCCGCGGCCTCACCATATTCTTTACCAGTCTGACATGCACCGCGAGAAACATTGTATTCAATCAACGGTTTATAAGAAAACATTGGTACAATACCATCACCGCCGACATTTTCAACCAAGTTGTGGCTGATGACAACATCACGATGGTAATACTTATCCATTAATTCTTGTGACACTTTACCACCCATGTCATAGAAAAGACCATCATGTGTACTGGCACCAATGCTGATGCCAGTCCGGTATACATTGGCACATGGGAATTCGTGATTGATGCATCGATAAATCGGGTGGAGTGATCATCATCATCGTTAATCCAGAAAATGATGCCGCCATTATCAACATCCTTAATGAACTTATCCCCGTTTACGTCATGTACGTAGGCTGAGTCGACATGAACATCTTCAACGGTATCAATATTCTGACCCATGACACTAATACCGGCTCGTTTTGTGCCATTGTCTTTGTCAGCCGTCTGATCAAGTCCTGTATTCGTCACTTCCAGATTGTTAATTCGCCAATGAGACTGATTGACTAACGCAACACCAGACGTGGCTTTACCATTAGTATTAATTTTGGGTTTATTTTCTTGTTGAAGGGCAGTGGTCCCGATGTTGGTCGCTGAAAAATAAGCGTCCAATTGAATTGGGGCTTCTTTCGATCCTGATCCCTTCAAACTCAGTGCTTGGTCATCAAACACGGACCCAACCTTCAAGAGTACCTTGTCCCCCGGTCCAAAAGTTTGCTCGCTCGTCTTCGTTAAAGTTTGCCAGGCTTGGTCTGGACTGGTACCACTATTGGTATCTTTGCCAGATACAGAGTCCACATAATAATTCGTATTATCTGCGTGAACATTTTGCGGCTGAATGAATCCCAACGCCAAACACACTGCAGCTCCCCCAAGTAGGGCGCCGGTGAAGCCTTTCAACCACTTTGACTTGATTCGCATGTTTCTTCCCCTCTTTGCTAATTGATTTGTACCGACAATGCAATATTGCTGCTTTTATCAGCATCACCCTCAATCACTGTGCTCCGTATATACGGTCTTACACTGATATCATATACCAGTTGTAAACGCTTTTCTTTTAGGAAAATTGGCAAAAAGTATCAAAATATTGGATATTTGCCGCAAAAAAACACCCGGTATTTTTAGGAGCGAAAATATCGAGTGTTTATATAAATAGTTATTGATATTGCTTATTATACATCCACAACAGTCCCAACAATCCAGCCAAACCAACCATCATCGTCCCCAACCCGGCATAACCAATATGCCGCTGGCCCACGACAACCAGTACCAGGAAGAGAACAAAGAGCACACTGCTGACAATGATTTTAATCTTACTATTCATCTCAGATCGTCTCCCATCGAATCTCACCGGGGGCTAAGTTCACATCCGTCTGGTGTCCCGCCGTCGTGTAAACCGTCGTCTTCTGCGGCTGGTCCGTATTGTTCAAGACCGCATAGTAACCCGCCGACGGATATGCCGCGACTTCCGTATCCGGATTCGTCGCATACCACTGATTGAATTGATCTTCCTTGCTCGCCGCGAAGAACATTGCTCGGAGCAGCAAGTTCGAGTTCTGCGGTGAATAAGGCAACCCAGCCAGGTAAACGCCGCGTCCGTCGCCATAATCGTGGGTCGTCAGATAAGTCTCATGGTGTCCTTGATCAATTACCGTCGTATCCGGGAACGGATAGACGTCATGGGTGCTTTCGCCGTAATCCAGCGGATCTTCCCGGTTTTCGGTGATGAAATGCGTCGATACATCACGGGCGGGATACTTGTCCGTGGACAAAGAGAAGCCCGCTTCTTGATCGACGCCCAAGACATCGGCCAACTGGAAGGTCCGGCCTTCGTATGTGCCGGGAATCGCACTGGGTGAGCCAATCCCGACAAAACCGTGACCAGCCGCCACCCATGCCCGAATCGCCGCCAATACATCCGGATCTTTCCAGTAGTCGCCGCCAGAAAATGCGGTGCCGGCTGCACCGACATTGACCAATACATCAATGTTTTCTGGTACGCCATGGGTCTTAATATCGTCGAAATTCAAGAACTGGACGTTAACAGCCTGTCCGGCCAAGGATTCCATGACCCCTTCATAAGAATAGGCTTGCTTATACCACTTGCCATGGGCCACGATGAACGGCTGCCACGCGCGTTGCTGGCCCCACGCATTGAGGACGCCCACTGTGAGGCCGGCGTAAGGATGGGTATCGTGAATACGGCTATAGATATCCCGGAATTCATCGGCCACATGGGTCACATAATCGACAAAGTCCGGGAACTGCGCAGCTAATTTTAGATAGCCGCCGTAGCCGATCCGGTCCACCGGCTTGCGCATGATGGCGCGCCGAGCGGTCAGCCAATTCTGCTTGGCCTCGGCCACTGGATCACCGCCTTCATGGAACACATCCGGGAAGAAATACGGCAGAAACCGGCCTTCGGTGTATTTCACGTGGGGAATATCACTGATTAGCCGCAGGGTGGTCGCATTGCCCACAGAACCCACGACAGCATCCAACCCAATCTTGCCGAAGTTGGGCCCGTAAGGTTCTGTGCCGATCCAATTATCGCCGAGGAACATCATCGCTTCCTTGCCAGCATCGTGGACCATATCCACCAAAATCTTGGCTTGATCCGCGACAAAGGCAGAGACGAAATCAATGTAATCCCGATAGTGCTTGGAAGGTACCCGGTAACTGGAATTATAGAAGCCTTGATCAACGAAATCTTCAGGCCGCAGTTTGTAGCCTTTCACTTTTTCAAATGCCTTCAATGCTGGAACAGACACTGTACCGCCAAAGCCCAACCAGTCCACGAACTTTTCGCGTGCCTGGTCATCAAAAACCAGCGTGAAGTGATAGAAGAAAGTCGTGAAGCGCACCACGTCGATTTCTGGGTTAGCCGCGAGCCAATCTTTCAGTGTCTTTTGCATAAATTGCTCGGCATCCGGGAAGCGCACATCGAACGGGATCTGGTGCGCACGATCGCCCCAATTATTGGTCAAATGATTGTACATTTCCGTGGGATCCCAAATCATATTGGCCAAGAAGCTGACCGTGTATTCATGATAAGGCACGACATGCGTCATGGTCACTGTATGATTCTTCGTGTCCACCCGCCATTGCTGGCTGGGCACCACTTCTCCTGTGGTCCGATCAATCACTTCCCAATACTCGGCCGGATCGTCGTGATAATTGGGCTGAATTTGTTGGTCGAAGTAATGGGCCATGAAGTCAATTGTGAGTTGATCACTCGTCGCCGTCACCCGATCAGACATCAAGTACAGCTCCTGCACAGTTTCGGGATGTTTTTCAGCAAAATCGTTGTAACCCCGGGCAACAAAATACGTGCTGTACAGCTTAATGGAGAGTTGCTTCAGGGCCGTGTCGAGTTTGGTCCCGTCAGAGTCTCGAATTGCATCGGCCCCCCATTTTTCAATTAGTTGTTCTGTTTCATGTAAGAAATTCTCATCACTGGGAATCGTCAAACGCCCTGTGGTCTTTGCCATCACCATTCACTTTTCCTTTCTATTAACCTTTGACACCACCGACGGTCATGCCTTTGGTGAGTTGTTTTTGCACCATAATGTAGAGGATCAGCGTCGGTAACATGACAATGACCAAACCAGCGTAGAGTTGGCCGTAATTTTGGGCCGACTTTTGCGCCGCGGATAGATTCAGCAAACCCACTGGCAACGTCTTGTTATCACCAGGAATCAACGTTAACGCCATGATGTATTCGTTCCAGAAGGACAGGAAGTTGAAAAGAATCACGGTGATGATCGACGGCCGGGCCATGGGCGCCATCACTTTCATGAAGGTGGTGAAATAACCGGCCCCATCAATATAGGCAGCCTCTTCAAAACTAGCCGGTAAGGTGCGGAAATAGTTAGAAAGGAGGTAAATCGTGAACGGCAGGGCCGTTGAGGCATAAACCAGCGACAACACCCACAGATTATTCATGAAGAACGGATGACCGATAAGCTGCTGCAGCTTGGTATCACCGTCCAGCAACATCAGGAAGATTGGCACGACGATGTAGTTGGCATTGATAAACAGCCCTAACATGAAGAATCCGTTCCAAAATTTTTGTCCGAAAAAGCGGAACCGCGCGAGGACGTAGGATGCCGGCAGTGCAATGATAATCAGCAATACCAGGGATAACGCCGTGACAAACACGGAGTTTCCCAGATAGCGGCCCATACCGGCGGTCGTCCAGGCTGACGTGAAGTTTTCCCAATGGAAGCTCTTGGGCCAGGACCACGGATTGCCATAGAATTCTGCATTACCCTTCACACTGGCCAGGAACACCCAGGCGATAGGCACCACAATGACGATGGCGAGGGCGATCAAGACGAAATAGACAAAAAGCTTATATAGTTTGGTGCCTTTGGATTTTGTGTCCGTCATTATTTTCACCCCTTAGAATTCATAGACATCGCGTTTGGTAATGGCCTGCAAAATTGCGGACAAGGCAAACGAGAAGACGAAGACAACCACCCCGATGGCCATCCCATAGCCATACGCACTATTGGTATTGGCCTGTTTGTACATATAACTGAGGAAGACTTCCGTGGAACCATTCGGTCCGCCACCGGTCATCGCAGTCACCAACAGGAAACTCAAGTTAATGGTAGAAATGACGAAGAAGGTTAACGTGGTCCGAATCGTGTTCCAAGTCAACGGAATCGTGATCGTGAAGAACTGGCGCAAGACACTGGCCCCATCCAACGATGCACTTTCGTACAAGTCTTCAGGAATACTGGCCATGGCTGACATATACATCACCATGTAGTAACCAATGGCTTGCCAGATTAGAGCAAAGGCAACGGAGAAAATAACCAGCTTCTCGTTACCCAGCCATTGCACCCCTTGCCAGGAACTGGCATGGAAAATCCGCAGCACACTATTCAGCAACCCCTGACTCGGATCGTAAATTGCGGAAAAGATTGCCGAGATCACCACGATGGAGAGAATGTTAGGAATATAGAAGATCACTCGGAACAACCCCACCCCGAGGAATTTCACCCGGGTCAAAATCGCTGCAAAGACCAGCGCAAACGCCAACGTGACGACCGTGACTAATACAATTAACAAGATTGTGTTTTGCATGGACCGGATAAAGTTCATATCCTTGGACAGCGTCACAAAGTTGGCGAAACCGATAAACTCCTTATCCGCACTATAGCCGCCCCACCGGAAGAGGGACATTTGAAACACCGACAACACCGGATACAGCATGAAGATGGTCATCAGGATGATCGCCGGTGCGAGGGCGAGAGTAATGAAGACGCTGCGGGTACGCTTGGCGTGTCCATTCATATGGATCGCATCCTTTCAGTTCAGAAAAACCGGCCGGCGCAAAGTAACCGCCGACCGGTTTGAATTACTGCGCCGATTATTCTCTTAATTGATCGGCTGCTTTAACAACATCCTGCTGCCATTGACTAATTGACTTCGTGCCGTTAGTGACAGAAGTAATTTCACCAAACAGTGTGTCGGTCATGTTGACGCCTTCCACTGCTTTCGCATTCTGGAAGGAACCAACCAATACCTTGGCGCCATTGTCATAAACGCTGTAGAACGTCTTTTGTTCGGCATCCAATTGCTTGGTCACATCCTTAACGGGTTGTACTGCGCCGCCCTTTAAGAAGTCTTTAGTGGCTTTGTCAGAATACATAAAGGCGATGAACTTCTTGGCCAATGCTTTGTTCTTGGCTTTCTTTGGTACCCAGATCTGTTCAAAGTAAGTGTAAGCATATTGATCGTCTGCCTTCACCCCAGGAACAGCCATGAAGCCCCACTTGAAGCCCTTCGCTCGGGGTGCATCCTTCATTTCGCTAGTGACCCAAGTCCCGTTAGGCATGAAGACTGCTTTGTTGTCCAAAATCAGTTGTTGGTTCTTCCGGAAGTTTTCGTTGTTGGCGTTGGCGACTGTGGTCTTCGCAGATTGCTTAACCAAGTTGCCCACCAAGTTGAAGTATTGTGTGCCTTCTTTGCCGGCCCATGCATCATGGTTGTAGCCCATGGCGTCGTTAAAGTACTTCTTACCGCCAATATCAGCCAACAGAGAATAGGTCATACTATCCAAATAACCAGTGGTCGGATAAGTGAACAATGCAATGCCCTTTGCTTCAGCCTTCTTGCCCAAAGCCATCAACTCATCCATGGTCTTCGGTACTGCCCAACCGTTATCCTTCAACAATGTCGCATTGTAGAAGAAGCCAGTCGGGGCATAGAACATGGGCATCATGTAAGTCTTGCCATCTGCGTAAGGCTCTGTGGCTAAAGTGCCATCAAAGCCCGGCATCAGGACATCAGAAACTTTCTTCTTCTCGCCCGGAATCGTCATGTCTTTGACGTCACTTAAGTCTTCCATGCCCTTGCTCTTGATCATCGTTTCAGTCAAGGCATCTGGACGGCCAGTGGCCAAATGGACAACATCCGGATAGTCGCCCGCTTTCATCTTAGGCGATACGACAGATTCCAACTTCTTGTCGATTGTTAATTTCACTTTGACGCCTGGATTAGCTGCCCCGAAGTCTTTGACGACAGCCTTCCATGCGGCTGAACCGTAACCACCTTCCAAAGCGGCGACGTTCAGTGTCTTAGAACTACTACTGCTGCTATTTGCACCGCTGCCACTATTGCTCCCACAGGCAGCTAACAATGCAGTGCTGGCGGCCATGACCACGGCCGCTAATAACCAACGTTTCTTCATTACGTTTCCCTCCTCAGGAATGAACAAAATGAAAACCTTTTCAACACCCATAGTGTACCACGGCTTGGAAGCGCTTGATTTTATGGATATTGGCTAAGAGTTTAGGTTTCTTGCAAGGCGTGGGCCGATCGATGGGCCAATTGCCGATACGTGGCTGGCGCGACACCGATTTTACCTTTGAAAATCTGACTAAAGTAGGATTGGGAATCAAACCCGGTAATTTGGGCAATTTGGCCAATGCTGTAATCAGTCGTACGCAATAAATTCATTGCCTCCGCTAACCGCCGCGTACCCACATAATTCATTGGCGTATCCCCAAATGACTCTTTAAAAATTCGAATCAAATGGAATTTATCAATATGGAGCGTGACGCTCAAGTCATCCAAAGTCATGTGTTCCTTAAAGTGATTGTCTAAATAGTCCTTTAACAATTGTGCTTCACGGGGAATTTGTGCTGAATTGGCTGGTAACATCTGCCAGCGATCCCGCGTAATCATAGTCATCACTGCAGTCACCATTAAATTCAACACAATCGCAGAATCTGTCCGGCGCTCAGCGTATTCATGCACCATGGACTTTAGCAATGGTTGCAACTCCCCATGGTCATCGCGATACTGCGCGACTTCGACTGGTCCCCTCCCAAGGTCCGCTAAACGAATTCGATCAACACCAAATACCATGTACTCCAATGGCTGTTGATGTGAAGAATACTCGGTGTGTAACACATAGGGGTTGATGATCACACCGGCCCCTTTGCGCAACGGAATTGTACGATCGGTTAACTGCAGTTCACCTGCCCCATCCGTTGCTAATAGAACTTCTGTGAAGTAGTGCGAGTGCATCGTGCTGTGCCAGTTGTCGATGCCGTAGCGTGATTGTCGTGCATACATAAGAATATATTCTCGATCCAAGGTCTCTCCCTCTCTTCATTTTTCCACGTTGCCACCAATTCCTATTGTAAGCGCTTGTTTAATTTGAAGTCCAGTCGCACGATTATTGCTCACTATTTCCACTTCCAGGAACACGGTCTATGGTATGCTGAATGTGTAGAAAATCACAGCTTTAGGAGGGCTAAATAATGGGATTACTAACAGGTAAAGTGGCTTTAATCACTGGTGCCGCAATGGGAAATGGTAAAGGCATCGCGCAAGTCCTAGCGCGGAAGGGTGCAAAGGTTGCACTGGCGGATATCGCCCCGGAACTGACGACCACTGTCACAGAATTAAACAGCCAAGGTTTGGATGCCTTCGGTGTACACATGGATGTGGCTGATACCGCCAGTGTGCAGGCCGGTGTGGCCAAAGTTCTGGAACATTTTGACACAATTGATTGCTTAGTGAACAACGCAGGGATCATCAAATTAGGCTCGCTGTTGTCCACTAGTGATGCGGACCGCGACCGCCAATTTGCCATTAATATCAATGGTGTGTGGAATGTGACCAAAGCCGTGCTACCCACAATGATCGAGAAAAAAGCCGGTCGTATCTGTAATTTATCCAGCGTCACTGGTGTCATGGTCGCCGATCCCGGCGAATGTGCCTACGCGACAACAAAAGCGGCCATCATGGGCTTCACGAAAGCATGTGCCCGAGAAGTCGCTGAATACGGTATTACCGTGAACGCCATCTTGCCTGGTTACATCCAAACACCAATGGCTGATGACATTGCAAAGCAATCATCCCCGAATGATCCCGGTGCCACGACGACTGGTATTCAAGAGGCTGTGCCATTGGGCAAACGGTTGGGTACGATTGAAGAAGTGGGTAATTTGGCCGCTTTCTTAGTCAGCGACGAATCATCTTATATCACTGGTACACCTGTGGTTATCGATGGTGGGAGCACTCTGCCAGAGACAGTCTCGGTCGGCGGTTAAAACAAATCGCTAACACTTATTTGAGCACTAATGTTATACTATGAGCAAGGGAGTAATCACCCTTTTTCCTATCCTCTTTAGTCCGTGCCCTTTCAACCCTGCCGGTTTCGGCGGGGCTTTTTTATTCTTGCGGACGAATGCAACGTAATGCATTTTGAGGATGTTTTTCGGTCAAAATGCATTATGCTGCATTTTAACTAATTATCCCGAGCAAAAAAGCAGCCCCACATCAATCAATGGTGTGGAACTGCTGATTAACCTATTCACCAATCTGATCCCCGTCATCCAACAACCAATCAACCACATTAATGATTGGAATGCCCGCCACGCTATCAAATTCATAATGTTGTTGGGTAATCACGATTTTTCGGTAATTGTCTTTAATCATCAACAAATTATCCGTTTCATGGGTGTTTTCCGGCAACGCGTAAGTCACTTGCACATACATGACTTGATCAATTTTTCGTGCAACAAAATCGATTTCTTTACTGTCTAGCTTACCGACAGAAAGCCGATATCCTCGCCGCAACAATTCAATGAACACAATGTTTTCCAATTGATTGCTGTAATTACCCTCGCGACGTCCCACCGCCGATCGGCGTAATCCAGGATCAATAATAAAATATTTGCCCGCCGTTCGCAGATACTGTTTACCGCGCAAATCATATTGCCGAACTCGGGAAAACAGGAATGCATCTTCCAGCAAAGTGAGATACCGATTAATTGTGTGGGGACTGACATCGACACCACTACTCTTTAGGATATTTGAAATCTTAGTCGGTTGAATCAGTTGGCCTGTATTGTCGGCGAGAAAGCCCACCAATGTGCGTAACACGCTAGGATCGCGAACGCCACCCCGCATTGAAACATCGTTTAACAGTACCGCATCATAAATTCCTTGCAACACTTGGTCTTTAACTGCGTCATTTGCCAATACGACTGCTGGAAAGCCACCAAACTGCTCATATTCGCGAAAGGCGCGATCAACTTGCCGTGAATCTGGAGAGATTTCTTTAGCTGTTAAAAACTCCCGAAAAGAAAGTGGGTATATCGGGATCTCAACATAACGTCCGCTCAAGAGCGTGGCCAGTTCTCCCGATAACATCTTAGCGTTAGAGCCAGTCACGACAATATCACAATCAAAGCTGACACGGACACCATTAACCACTCGTTGCCAGCCCTCCACATTTTGAATTTCATCGAGCAAGATGTACGTATGCTGATTTCGCTTTAGTTTTTGTTCAAACAATTGATGCAACTGTTGCTCCGTCCGCACCAACTCCATGTCAAAGTCTTCAAAGTTGACATACACAATTTGGTCATCAGCGACGCCATTTTGCTGCAACCAATTACGGTATAACATTAGTAAGACTGATTTCCCCGATCGTCGAACTCCCGTAATCACTTTAACCAGATCAGTATCACGAAGCTTGATGAGTTGATTTAAATATGTCGGTCGATTGATTAGCATCGCATTCCCTCCTAGATGCATTATACTGCATTCTGGCCCTTATTATCCATAAAAATGCATCATAATGTAGCTTTCTGTATTTTTTACGCCAAAATGCAGTATAATACATTTTTACGAAAATTTCTTTTGAAAATGCACTACAATGCATTTTCAAAATTCCCATTATGTACAAAAAAAGGCAGCATTGCTGAAAAACGCTCAACAATACTGCCAATGAAACACAATCAGTGACGAATCCTATCAAATGCCCGTTCAATAGCGGTTAACGAAATATCACCAGTCTGGTCAAAATTGATATCTGCAGCGGGTAATTTACTCTTCGGCCCAATCCCGACCGCAAACATTCCCGCCGCCTTGATGCCAGCAATGCCCGCCGTGGCATCTTCCAGTCCAACAGTTTCAGCATACGGCGTGCCAATCAGATCGGCCGCCTTCTCAAAAATCTCTGGATCCGGTTTACCGTGATGCAGCGTGCCTGGATCCACAATCTTATCCAAAATGTAGCTCAATCCCAGTCGCTCAATAATCACCGGGGCGTTAAAGGAAGCTGACGCGACACTGATTGGGTAATCATTCTGTTGCAGATCAGTCAAAAAGTCGTTGATTCCCGGTAAAATGTCGGCTGCAGTCATATGACTGATTAACTTTTTGTACAGATCATTTTTCTCTGTGGCCAAAGCCACCTTTTGTTCTTGGGTATAATCCTGTTCTTTACCGCCGGCCCGTAAAATCACATCCAAAGAGTCCATTCGGCTGACACCTTTCAAATGCTCGTTCAGCTCCGGTGTGACCACAATGTTCAATTCTTTAGCCGCCATCTCTTTCCATGCTTGGAAATGGTACTTAGCGGTATCCGTAATGACGCCATCCAGGTCAAAAACAAATCCTTTTATCATGTGTTCAATTCCTCAATTTTCTTTTGATATAGCGGTACTATCCCGCTCCATAATTTCATAAGGGACAAAGATTCGCTTTGGTTCGCTTTTCTTCATCCCACGCATCATTTTATTTAACAGATGGCACGATTGCTGGCCAATCAGCTCCATGTGTTGTTCAACCGAACTTAAAGTGGGCGTCATATATTGGCCGATGATCAAATCATCAAAGCCAATGAGCTGAATATCCTCAGGTACGCGAATCTTTTGTTTGCGCAAATACTCTAAAATGGCGATGGCCATTGAGTCAGAGGCACAAACCAAACCATCCACACTAGGATGCTCACGTAATAATCGCTGCACCTTAGCCACGGCAATTTCTTGATCAAAGTTGGCATACTGCACAGTATAGTCTTTAGGCGTACGACCAAAACTGGACAATGCCAGTTTGAATCCTGCTTCCCGCTGAATACTCACCTGCGCATTGATCGAACCATTGATCATCACCGGATCTTGCACACCGTTACGCAGCAGTACTTGGGTCGCCTCATTTTCAGCTTGGACATTATCAATCGATACAGTCCCAATACTGGGATCGCCCCGATCTAAATCGACTAAAACGACCGGTACAGAGGACTTAGCGATTTCCTCAAAATACGGATCTGTGGTTTTCAGTCCTTGAATAATCGCACCAGTGATATTTCGTTCCTGGCAAAATTGATCAAAGGACTTTTCGTGCTGCTGTTTAGTCGTTGTCAAATATAACACGAATTGCATGCCGTGATCGTCCGCATAACGATAGACCCCTGACATCATTTCCATGGAGATACTATTTTCTTTAGATGACAGCAGGTCACTGAGAATAAGGGCCACGACTTGCATTGACTTAGAAGAGAGCGTTCTAGCGGCAACGTTGGGCACATAACCCATTTTTTGAGCAATCGTAATCACGCGCTCCCGTGTTTTCTGACTAATATCGGGATAGTTATTGAACACCCGCGATACTGTCCCATTCGAAGCTCCGGCTGCTCGTGCGACATCACGTATCGTTACTGCCATCTGTTACGCCCCTTTTATTCGCTATTTTTCGTTGTCCATGCGCACCCCCTGTAAGAAGTACTTGTTGAAGATAATATACAGGATCACGATTGGCAAGATCGAAATGACGCTGGCAGCCATGGAATGATCCCAGCGGACCCCCGCCTGCTGGTTGGTAAACGACTGCAACCCAAGTGTCAGAGTATATTTTGAAGGCGTCGTAATATACAGCATGGGTTGCATGAAGTTATTCCAGAAGCCCATGAAAGTGAAAATGGCCTGCGTGGCAATTGATGGCCGAGCCAACGGAAAGACAATCCGGAAAAACACTTGGATTCGGCCCAGACCATCGATTTCCGCCGCCTCTTCCACGTCTTTCGGGAAAGACAAGAAGAACTGGCGCATCATGAAAATGTTGCCGATATTAATGGCAGAAGGCAAAATCAATGAGCTGTATGAATCCAGCATGCCTAAATTCATCAAAATCAGGTAATTTGGAATCAGCAGCACCTGCGTCGGGATCATCATTAAAGATAACATACCGTAATAAATACGTTGACGCCCCGGGAAACTTAATCGCGCAAGTGCGTAGCCAGCCATCGTGTTCAGGAAAATATTAATGACTGTCCCCACAGTGGAAACAAAAACTGAGTTCATAAACCACCGCGGAAATTGCGCCGATGTGCCCATCATATACTGGTAGTTCGCAAAAGTGAACTGTTTTGGCCACAGGCTCATATTGCCGCTCACGATCTCTTTCAATGGTTCAAACGATGCTGAAATCGCCCATAAGAAGGGATATAACGTCAGCAGCGCATAAATCGTCATCACCACATAGAGGATGATTTTGCCAATGGATGTATGTTTGTGCATCTTTTATCCCTCCTTAATTATTGGCTAAGCCATTGCCGCCATTTAGCTTCTCAGCCAAGCGAGCAACCACATAGATGACCACTGCTAAGAACAACGCTAACGCACAGGCATAGCCCATCGTGTTCATCTGGCCAAAAGCATATTGATAAACCATTAACGCTACCGTCAGTGTTGAATTGTCTGGGCCACCGGACCCATTGGAAAAGATATAGGCTTGGTCAAACATCTGGAATGTGCCGATAATCCCCATTAACAGCACATATGTTGTGATTGGCCGTAAATATGGTATGGTGATACTCCTCAGTTTTTGCCAGGCATTGGCGCCATCCATTTCTGCCGCTTCATATAATGAATCTGGCAGGTCCACTAGCGACGCCAAGTACACTGTCATGAAGTTGGGCACCGTGGACCAAATATTCATGACCATAATGACTTTCAATGCGTATTGCGGTTCTTGTAAGAAATTGATTGGTTTCGTTAACCAACCAGCGCCCGTGAGAAATCCATTAACCGGCCCATTAACGTTAAAGATAAACATGAAAATCAAAGTCAACGCTGCACTGGATGTCAATGTGGGTAAGAAATAAATCAATCGGAATAACTTCTTAAAACGGATGCCTTTTGAACTTAACGCATAAGCAATGATCAGTGCTAATACCGTTTGACAGGGCACAACCACTAATGAAAATAGGCTGGTATTCTTCAATGCTGTGAGTGCAATGTTATCCTTGAAAATTTCCGCATAATTCTGTAAACCGCGAAAAGTATACTGATTGTTGTACATGTTGACCTTGTTAAAAGACATATACAGCGCAAATACAAATGCGGCAATGAAGAAAACCAGAATGACCAGAAACGCTGGGGCTAGAAAGCTATATGCTTGAATGGCATCAGCGCGATGCCGGTCAAACTTTTTCTTGGGTCGAGTGGGTTTACCTCCTGCAACAGTTTCTTTTTCCATCATAATTTTCGATCCTCCATTAATGAAAACAGCGCCAGTCATTTGCATATCAGTTGGGCGGCCATTGGTGTAACCATTCCAGTCGTGCGGGACGCTCACACCAATGGCCCCCAGCCTTGCTGGGCCAGGCGCCATTGATTAATTCTTTACTTGGCTTTGTCAATTGCTGCGTTAGCTTGTTTATCCGCTGATTCCAAGGCACTCTTCAATGGTGTCTTGCCGGTTAAACCTTTGCCGACGAAGTTTTGGTAAGAGGTGTTGATGGTGGTTAAGGTGGTCCCTGCTTGCCATACAGTGGAATACTTGTTGGCATCCAAGTGCACCTTCAATGAGGCATTGTCATCCAACTTGGCATCCGTTGCGACATCTGGCCGGCTTGGTAAGGTGCCTGTCGTCTCAATGTACTTCTTCATTGTAGCGACAGAAGAAACGTACTTGATCCATTCATTGGCCAGCGGCTTCACTTTAGACTGCGCATATTCGCCCCAGCCGACAGTGAAGATCATGCCGCCTTGCTTGCCTTCCCAACTGAGCATCGGTAACACCGTGAAGTTAGTCTTGTATTGTTTCTTTTGCACTGGATAAGTCCAGTTACCTTCTTCCATCATGGCCACTTTGCCAGCACCGAATGCCGTCCCGTTATCGCCTTGACCGATTTCTTTAGGTGTGACTGCAGCACCAGTCGCTACCAGCTGCTTATACAGATCTAGATTCTTAACGACCTGATCACTAGCTAAATTAGCCTTGCCCGACTTGGTGATCGGTTGACCGCCATTGCGTTCCATGATGTACAGGTTACGGGCCATATCCTGGTTGTAAGCCATGGCGTGCACTTTACCTTTACCATAAGCGGTATCCAATTTAGCTTGGAAACTGGGCAGCCACTTGATCATATCCTCATAAGTCTTGGGTACATCATTAATATTGGTATTAGTCTTCTTCAGCATGTCGTTGTTGACATACAGCGCCAATGTCGAAGTATCCTTCGGTGCACCATAGACCTTGCCATTGGTGCTAAAGGCTTTAATCAAAGCCGGATAGAAGTTGCTTGTCTTAACTGTTTTGCTATCCAACGGTTGTAAAACACCTTGCTTCTGGAAAAATGGGTACATTGCTGAATCCATGTACCAGACATCGGGTGCTTTATGTCCCGCTAAATCAGCTTGAATCTGGGTGTTAAAGTCGGTATAAACCTTCTCTGTTACCCTCGCACCCGTCTTCTTTTCAAAGCCCTTAATCAGGTCGTTCATTCCTTGCTTTTCTTGGTCAGAACCGATCCAAACCCCAATCTTGAGGTTCTGTCCTTTGTAACTGCCACTCCCAGATGATGATGCGGTGTTACCGCCGCCACAGGCCGCCATCGTTAATCCTGCCAACGCGATTGTGGCGACTGCCATCAATTTCTTCCCTAACTTCATTTTGAAATCCTCCATTTCATTGTGGTGCTGTTTGTTTGAGACCAATGGTTAATGTATCGTCAACGGAATACTCTTTTCCTTCATGCTCGAAGTGTACTGGTGCTGTACCGGTCAAGTTCTTGATGATGAGTTGATCTTGTGTTTCATGAATGTGTAACTCCTGTTGATGCCACCAGATTCGGAAATCAAGTGAGCGCCATTTCTCCGGTAGATTTGGATTAATCCGTAACTGACCCGCCAAATACCGCACACCGCCGAAGCCAAAGATCACCATGTTCCAAATCCCCCCGATTGATGCCGCATGAATGCCCTCATCACTGCTCTTCATGTTCGGTCCAAGATCAATCAAGCGTGCTCGCTCATAGAAATCTTCTGCCTGGTCTTTGAGTCCCAAATCCGCGGCAAAAATCGTATGGGTCAACATCGAGAGTGACGAATCGTGGGTCGTCTTTGGTTCGTAGTAATCCCAGTTGGCATGCTTCACTTGGGCGGGGAACTGCTTTTCAAACAGATACAGCAGCAAGATAACATCCGCTTGTTTGGTGATCTGCATGTCGTTCACCTGATCCAGATTAAAGTGGTCGAATAGTGCACCCACATCATTGCCATCCAGATATGGTTTCAGATCCAGCACTTGCTTAGATAGATACGCATCATCTTCCGGAATGACCCCGGCAGTATTAGGCTGCGGTAAATATAATTTAGCCAACCGATCCGTCAGATCCTGCCGTAAGGACACCAGATCCATCTTCCGATCATAGCGGTCGTAAATCAGTGGTTCTTCCTGCTTCAACCGATCAATCAGATTCAGTGCCAGCTGCATATTCCAGTGGGCCATGTAATTTGTGAAGGCATTGTTGTCCGCATGTTCTTTGTATTCATCTGGGCCAATGACATCACAAATCTCGTATTGCTGCTTGTCTTCGTGCCACTCAACCCGGCTTGTCCAAAAACGAGCCGTATCTAGAATTACTTCATAGCCAAAATGTTCAGCAAATTGGTGGTCTTGGGTAGCGTTCATATATTCGTTCATGCCGTATGCCACATCGGCGGTAATGTGTTGCTCAATGAACCCGGACCAAATTTTGGTGGCTTTGCCGGTAATGATGTCTGCCGCTCCCCAGACTGGCGTGCTTTCGCCATCATCAATCCAGGCCGATTCCCAAGGATATTGGGCGCCCTTGAAACCATTAGCAGCGGCTTTGCGCCGAGCCCCGCCCAGACCAAGGTAACGGTATTTCACCAGTTTTCTCGCCGCATCAGGAAAATTAAAGATGAAATACGGCAGGATAAACATTTCTGTATCCCAGAAAGTGTGGCCCTTGTACCCTTCACCAGTGAGACCCTTTGCGCCCACATTCATGCGCTCATCATGAGCTGGTGTCATTGTGTGCAAATGATACCGGGCAAAATTCAGTGATAATTGATCCATGTTGTCAGGGGAGTCAATGGTAATCGGCATCTTCTCCCAAACTTTTTGTTGCCACGCGCTAATCGAGGCCTGGAGATTATTTTGATAGCCATCGCGCATTAACTGATCGACCCGTTGCAATCCGTTTTGCTGTAGGCTTTCTTTGTCGGGATATAATACGTCGTTGTCCCGTGACGTGAAAATCGCCGCATTTTTTTCGAAGACGAGAGACTCACCGGGGGCTAGACGAATCGTGAATTCCTGCAATAGCTGGCGGCGGGGCATGAGGGTCCGTGTTTTTACGATTTCACTGTTTTTGCCAACCATGACATTTTGTCCAGCGGTAATGACAAACAGAATGTTGGATTGATTGGTTTTGGCGACATATTGCAAAACCTTGCCCTCATACTGCCGCTTCTCCCAATCATTAAAGTGTTGGCTGCCTGAGTTGCTTTGCTGGCCATCAATGCCGCTTTGAAAAACCAGCGGCAAATCCGCAGAACCATCATTTGTAATCGTAATTTGAGATCCCAGAACGTGCCGATCATGGAACGAAACGAACCGGCTTGAATGAAAATTCAATTGGCGATCGTCAAACTGCCACTTAAACTGCCTGGTCAATTCCCCTGTTTGCAGGTTTAGTGTCCGCTGATAATCTGTGACGCAGCCGGTATTGAGATCCAGCGGCTGATCATGGACCCGCAATCGCAGTTGAAAGACATCAGGCACGTTGGGCAGCTCAGTCACCTCATCCGCATCGAATTTATCGAAGGTGCCATTGATGAAAGTATCTCGTTTTTCACCCACATAGTGCTCTTCGGTCGCTGCTCGACTGCCCATGTAGCCGTTCCCCAAGGCAAAAATTGTTTCATACTTTCCCAAGTTGCGGCTGTCGAAACTGGCCTCCCTCACTTCCCACGGATTATTTGCATATTGGATTGTTGATGCCAAAATCACTTACCTCCCAAAATATTAATCGCTTTCCAAAAACGTTTTTGGAAAAGTCTAAAAAAATTAACGTCCATAAAAGTAATGGTTGGATCGAAATACTAGAACAAAGATCCCAGCCAGATAGATGCCAACGATTAGAATCACTTGGATGTGAAGCAACAAACCGACACCCAGCAATGGTAAGAAGAACACTGCATACGACTTAATCAATCGTTTCGGATCATAATCGTTGCGAAAATGGTACGCCAGCACATAGATTGCCACAATTGTTAGGATTAGCAGCAGTGCCAATGCTCCGGTCGAGATCTTGGATAATGGACTATTCGAAATCGCTTGATTCATGGCTTAATCACCCGCCCATTCGGATTGATCACAACTGCAGTTTGGCCGATGTAGTCTTCCAGCATCTTGCCAGTCACTAAACACACCAGTAAATTGATCCCAATCAGCGGCACTCCGATGATTGGCGTGAAATATAGCAACTTGGCAACTTCCCGCATACCCGCAAAAAAAGTGCGCTGACTCATCAATTGGCTCGTATCGACACGTAGTCGAGCAAAGTATTTCCCAATCGTTTGGCCATGGAAACCGGTCACTGCCACAATGTTATAAAGAACAAATACTGCTTGCGCCATGAGATCGGCGTAGCGAATTTGATGCACTAAAAATGTGTTAAACAGCACGACACTCGGAACATAAATGATAATCACATCAATAACCGCTGCCAATGCTCTCACAATGGTGTACCGCTTCATTCGTTGATCCTCCTCTCTTGCAAATGCTTACATTTGTTAGTATACTACAAAAACGTTTTCGGTCAACGTTCTTTTTTAAAAATTTTAGTAACTGCTTTCTTCAGATTCCACCTCACGGTGAACACCGTTGCCGTCGACTAGTAGTTCCGACTACTGCGGCCTACAGTCCCCTGAGTTAGCGCCCATGCCGGGCGCACAAATAAAAACAGCATTTGCAATCGCAAATGCTGCCCATCAATAATACTGTCAAAATTTGGGACTACTGCGCTGCAATTTTCTGTTGCACGCCATCAATCGTAATATCCAGTGGATCACCAGCTAACACAGTCACTTCAGTTCCAAAATGGGACATCGAAACTTGCAATTGTCGTCCCTGATACTGGCACTTAAACGCCAATTTTTCCCAATTTTCCGGTAGATGATTAGTAATTGTCAAATTATCTGCCGTGTAGTGCAGCCCGGCAAACCCGGTGACAATGCTAAGCCAGCTACCCCCAAGATTGGCCAGATGGAGTCCATCGGCGGTGTTTCCCTGTAAATCCGTTAAATCCATTCGCGCCGTATCCATAAAGTATGAGTAAGCTTTCGCCCCCATACCTAAGCGTGCTGCCAACGCGCTAAAGATTGCCCGCGATAATGAGGAATCGTGCGTGGTGACTGATTCATAATAATCATATTCCCGTTGCAATTGGTCAGTCGGCACATCGTCAAAGAACAAGTAATCCGCCAGTAACGTGTCCGCCTGTTTATTCACTTGGTGCCGATAGATCATCAGTGGATGATAGTGCAGCAGCAACGGATAATTTTCCTTCGGTGTTTCTGCAAACGGCCATACCGGCTTATCGAAGAAGCTGTCATCTTGCGCGTTGATCTGATGTTCCTGGTTGTATGGCAGATAAATGTTATCGGCGATGATTTCAAAATCGGCCTGTTCTTTTTCACTAACCGAAACTGGTAATGCCTGACCAGCGTCTTGGAATGCCTTGATCAATTGTCCCACTAATTCCAAGTTGTGCTGAGCCATCCGGTTGGTGTAGTAATTATTGTCCACCAGTGCCGTGTATTCGTCTGGCCCGGTGACATCGAAGAAACCGAAGACCTTTTTGCCGTCTTTGATAAACCAAGAACCAAAATTGGCCCAGAAACGAGCGGTTTCAACAATCATTTCAAAGCCCATCTTGGTTATAAAGTCCAAATCACCAGTGGCGGCGTAATATTGGCCAATCCCATAAGCAATATCGGCATCAATATGATATTGAGCCGTACCGGCAGGGTAATACGCGCTGGCTTCTTCGCCGTTAATCGTCCGCCAAGCAAACAAGGCACCATTCGTCACACCCAGCGTGCGGGCCCGTTCTTTGGCCTGGGGCAAGATGTGATAGCGATAAGCCAACAGCTGCTTGGCAATTGTCGGTTGAGTCAAGATGAAATACGGCAGCATGTACATTTCCGTATCCCAGAAGTAATGACCTTCATAGCCCACACCGCTGACACCTTTGGCAGAAATGTTAGTGTGCCCATCCCGGCCAGCAGAACTATTCAATTGAAAAATGTTGTAGTGGATACCCTGCGCAAGCGGTTTGTCACCAGTAATGTCCACTGTGCCTTGAGCCCAAACTTGCTGCCAATATTGTTGTCCATCTTCTGCGACTGTCCCTAAATCTGGCGGCAGTACCAAGGTTGGATAATCACCATCAGCATTGCCCACAGGCCCCACCTCAGCCCCCACAAAGAACTCCGTCGCTTGATTCTGTGTCAAGTCTAAAGTAGTTGTTTCCGGGACAGAGAGGGCCATTTGAACACGTAAATGCGTACTGGCAGTCGTAATCTGGATAGCTTGGCCTTGATCAACCGCCATATCGTCAATCTGTAATGATTGAACAGCGCGAGCCTTACGCGGATCATCGTCTGTCACAGCAGCTTGGTAAAAGGCCAGCTTTTTAGTTACGGTGATTTTTCCCGAGAAGCTAAGTGGGGTAAAAGTATACTGCAATGCAGCGACGTTCTGGTTTGTTTGACCAATCGCTTCGGTCAATTGCAAATGCAGCCGTTTGCCATCCAGCGTGGCTAAAATCATCTCAGTGGTCAACAATCCTGTGTGTAAATCCAATTCCTGACTGACTAGTTTCTGAGTGGTAAAAGCAGCCCCCGCTTCATCAGTGACTGTGACTGCACGTAAATCGGGTAAATTGATAATGGTTTGATGGTTTTTGGCATATCCATACGCCGATTCGCCATAGGTGATTGGTGCTGTTTCAAAGAAGCCGTTCACGATGGTGCCACCAGTTGCGCTATGACTCAACGGATCACTGGCACGAATACCAAAATGCCCGTTGCCAATACTAAAGACCGTTTCTAGATTGGCCGGTGCATGGTTGTTGATATCCGGTAATGCAATGACAAATGGATCGTGCATGGTAAGATTTCCTCCTTCTTGGGACCGCTTCAACTACCTGGCATTGTAAGCATGGAATTTGAAAGCTGTCAACGTGAAGTATCTGCCCCTCTTTGTCATTAATCGGTTGGTCAAATCTGATTTTTCTTAATATTTTCGTTGTGCCACTGAAATAGAACTGCCTGTTTCAAAGCTTTCATGGCAGTTTCAAAAACTGTAACATAACAATTCCACGTAAACATTTGCGTAAATCTGGAAGCGGTGTTATATTGTTTGTGTAAACGTTTACTGGATTTGCGGTTTTGGGAAGTTACTTTATCGAACATGTATAACAGGTGAGGGATTGTCATGATTACAATTAAGGAAATCGCAAAGGAGGCAAGGGTTTCAATTGCCACTGTGTCCCGCGTGCTAAATGGTACTGGTGGTTACAGTCAAGAGACATTTGATCGAGTTAATAAAATTGCGGATGCCCATCATTATTTGAAAAATGCGGCTGCACATACATTGGTCAGCGCATCAAGCAAAATTATCGGTATTCTCATCCCCAGCGTTAGTACGAGTTTTTCCGGCGACATTATCAATGGCATTGAAGATGCTGCATATGCAGCTGGTTATGATGTCATTCTCGCCCATACTGGCATTGGTGGTGATGAACGCCGACTACTGGAAAATATCAACATGATGCGTAATCGGCAGGTCGAGGGGTTAGTAATTGTTTCTAATCAGTTTACAGAAACAGCTTTAACGCTGATTCAACGATTGCGCTTGAACACAACGTTGATTTCCACATCAACTAGAAATAATAGTCTGCCAGCCTTTGTCATTGATGATGTGGCGGCAATGCATGCTGTAACAAGTTACCTGTTAAGTATTGGCCATCAGCACATCGCCATCATCGGCGCTGATCCAGATGACCATGTCACTGGCGCGCCCCGTATCAAAGGCTATCGCGATGCCATGATGGATGCTGGTATGGTACCCAGTATTGCTTGGGTACAACGTGGCGACTTTAGTTATGAATCTGGCTACACCGGTTTCAAACGACTCTATAGTGGCGAATACGACATTACAGCTGTTTGTTGCGTGAGCGACGAGGCAGCATTAGGGGTTATCGCCGCCGCGCATGAGTTTGGGCTTTCCGTGCCAGATGATCTATCCGTTACCGGTTTTGATGGCACACGTTTATCAGAAATGGTACGGCCCCGTTTAACAACGGTTCGTCAACCCTTCTATCGAATGGGTAAAGCTGGCGCTACTGCATTATTGCAGCATATCACCAGCGGTGAGTCAATTAACGGTGAGACATTTCCCTTTGAAATTGAAATTCGAGAATCAACAAAACCATTAGATACACAACGAAGAGGAGAATAACAATGAAGTTCACGAAATTATTATTGAGCGTTGCAGGAGCAACGGCCCTTACGTTAGCATTAGCCGGGTGCGGCAGTTCAAGTTCTTCTAGTGGTAACGGTAAAACAACAGTTCAGTTTTTAAGTACCAAAACGGAAAATGCATCGACCTACAAAGAGCTCATCAAAGAGTTTGAAAAGAAGAATCCAAAGATTGATGTGGAGTTTTCATCCCCCACGAATGCAGCAACGCTATTGAAAACTGATTTGACCAAGGGAACATTTCCAGATGTTGTTGGTATTGGTGGCGATGCGACCTTCGTAGCAATGCAAGATGCCAAGGTGTTTAAAGATCTAAGCAAGGAATCCTACGTCAAAACTGTTGATCCCACATATCAGAAGATGATCACTAGTCTGTATAGCGGAAAGGGCTTGTATGCAGTGCCCTATGCCACTAATGCTTCTGGCATTATTTATAACAAATCACTTTTCAAGAAAGCCGGTATCACGAAAATCCCCACGACTTGGGATGAATTAATGGCCGACGCCAAAACGCTTAAGAGCAAAGGCATTACTCCATTTGGAGTAGCATTTAAAGATTCCTGGACAACATTGTCACCCTGGAACCAAATTGTCGGTAATGTCATCCCAGATTCTTGGATTAAGACCCGTTTGAACAATAAGAGCACTTTTGCTGCTACTCACAAAGCAGCCTTAAACCAATGGCTTGAACCTTTGAAGTATGCGCAGAAAGATTACATGGGCACTTCCTACAACGATATCAACCGTGACTTTGCAAATGGCAAGGTAGCTATGATCATCAACGGGAATTATGAAATTCCTGAAATCACCAAACTGAATAAAGATATTGATGCCGATATGTTCATGTTCCCTGTTACTAATAGTGCCAGCGACAACCATGTTGTATCTGGAATTGACGTTGCATTCGGTATCTACAACAAGACAAAGGTATCTTCCGCTGCCAACAAGTTAGTGGCATTCCTAATGCAGAAGAGTTCTGCTGAGAAATACACGCAAGAACAATTCTCCTTCTCAGCCATTGACGGCGTTAAACAAACCAGCAAGTTGGTTGCTGGCATTTCCCCAGAAATTGAAAAGGTCAATGTCAAAAACTATCCAGATCACTACTATCCTTCCGCATTTGACATGTCTAAGCCATTGACTCAATCCGCATTGAATGCGTCCAAGGGAATGTCTGCCAGCCAGAACGTGAAACAGACATTGCAAAACATCGACAACACATTCAATACCGCTAATGTGAAGAATAAGTAGAAAGGTGTGTGGACACGTTGCGGAAACGAACAAAAAGTAAAATTAGCCCAACGCTGTACATCGCCGTCGCACCAATGATCATTCTGTTTTTCGTTTTTCATACGATCCCCTTCCTCCGCGGCGTGTTTTACAGTTTTACTGATTGGCCCGGTTATGGCGCATGGCATTTTGTTGGATTGCGTAATTATCTCTATATGTTTTCCAACAGTCAGATTGGCGATGCTTACTGGTTTACCTTTAAGTTTGCCCTTGTAGCGACAATCCTTGTCAATTTAATCTCTCTGGCGCTTGCCGTTGGATTGAACTCACGGATCAAGTTTCAAAATACGATGAAGGCTCTCTATTTTCTGCCGTATATGTTGGGAACCTTAATTGTTGGGTTCATCTTCAACTTCATATTCGGCACGCTGATTCCTCAATTTGGCCAAGCCTTAAATATTGGTTGGCTGTCTTCCAACATTTTGGGCACAGATCATGCGTGGATCGGTATATTGATTGTTACGATTTGGCAAGGTCTGGCGTTCAATACCTTGATTTACTTATCCGGTTTGCAATCAATTAGCACTGAAATTTACGAAGCTGCTGAACTCGACGGCACAACCCCATGGCAAAAATTTTGGCGCATTACATTTCCATTGATTGCACCATTTTTTACCATCAATTTAGTGCTTTCTGTCAAAGGTTACCTAATGGTATTTGATCAGATCATGGCCATGACTAGTGGTGGCCCGGGGAATAGTACCACTTCAATTTCCGTATTGATCTACACCCAAGGATTCCAAGGATCGCAATTTGCAATTCAATCAGCCAACGCCGTTGTTCTCTTCATCGTCGTTGCAGCGATTTCACTATTCCAATTACGGATCTTGAATAAGCGAGAGGAGCGATTACAATAATGCAAGCAACAGAAACAACTTCTGTAAAGCCTAAAAAGCTTAAGCGCGAAAGGCCGAACCATACAAACTATACGGCCACTGCAATTCTAGCGGTGCTTGCCATCTTCGCAATTCTCGGTCCGTTGTATTTAACTGTGGTTATTGCGCTGAAGGATCCTAGCCAAATGAACAACGTCTTAGCTTGGCCATCAAAAATCAATTGGTCAAACTTCAAAGATGCTTGGGAAATGACTGATTTCCCAACCAAGTTCTTGAACACACTTTTCATCACTGTGGTCAATATCGTCTTTACGATTATCACGAACTCCTTTGTCGCGTATGCCATTACCCGCTACCGTAGCCATAGCAAACTTTTCAATGGATTATACTATTACTTGGTATCAGCGATGTTCATCCCCTTCAACGTTATCATGCTGCCATTGGTGAAGCAGGTTAGCATGTTCCATATGGATAATGTCTTTGGCATTACCATTCTCTACATTATCTTTGGGTTGCCCATGAATACCTTCCTGTATGCCGGATTTGTCAAACAAATCCCAATTGCACTAGAAGAAGCCGCCATCATGGATGGCGCAACTCCGCTCCAAGTATTCTTTAAGGTTGTCTTCCCAATTATGAAACCGATGCATGCCACTGTCGCAATCTTATCCTTCATGTGGACGTGGAACGACTTCTTAATGCCCTTGGTACTATTGAGCAATCCAAAACAACAAACTCTGCAACTCGCCCAATACGTTTTCCAAGGTCAGTTCTCGACCAACTATAATCTTGCCTTTGCCTCCTACATGTTGGTCTTAGCGCCTGTTTTACTGATGTACATTTTCTTCCAGCGGTACATTATCGCGGGTGTCACCAGCGGGGCTGTCAAGTAACTTGATTCAATATAAATAGGATGTGGCCACAAGCACATCCTATTTATCAAGGCATCACACCAGGCTTTACGTTATAGTAACCCAAACAAACAGCCCATCAAGAATTGTGTCACATGCAATTCTCGATGGGCTATTTGTTTATTACACCCGCTTCAACTCCGTCAACCCGTGCGCCGTATGCGACCACGCCCGCTGGTTCGGGAACGTCACCAGCCCGGCAATCTGCACCAGCAGATACGTCAGTGAAAAGTAATAGAAGGCCACTAGCGCCTTCAATGCCATGTACCAGCGCCGCTTATTAAAGCCCCGGGCATCATAGAAGTAGCCTGCCACCATGGGTAAGAAACCTTCCAGCAGAATCGCCCAATTAAGCACGGTGAGGGGAACGAAATAGCTGCGCTCCACATCAATAAACCAGCCGGGGTATGCACCATGTTGAGGGACGAGAACGCTCACGCCAAGGCTCAAAGCGAAGATCACGGCCAGCAGATATTGAAGATTCTGGCGCATGGAGAACAGGTAATTGATTTGATCCAGGTCCCGTAGATCACCGGTTTTGAAGAAATGCTTGAGCAGTGGGCCGAGGTTGTGGAACGCTGTGTACCAGTGACCACGACTCCAGCGGTAGCGTTGAATCATGCTGGCCCGGAGCCGCTCTGGCTTTTCGTCATAGATTCGGGTGAAATGATTCCATCCCACCGTCCCGCCGCTTTCGACGATGCGGATCTCCATTTCTAAATCTTCTGTCAGACTACGGGAGCGAAAACCGCCGTGGGCCATTAGCCAGGCGGTCTGGACCACGAAACCGGTGCCGCCAATACTGTTGTCCAGGCCCAAGCGATATTTACTCAGCTGGAAGAACCGGTTCATCGTCCAATACGACATGGCATAGCCTAGCGTTAACAGGCTTTCGTCATTCTTACTATCCAAATAAGCTTGGATGGCGGTGAAATGTTTGGCCTGATACTGACTGTCCAATTCGCGCAGGATATTGATGTCGGTGAAATTATCAGCATCGAGCACCATGACCAGATCCGCCCACTTCAATTCGTCCCGCTTGGTCAACTCATTCACTGCGTATTGCAACCCTGCCGGCTTACCCACGCCGATCCGGCGGAATTTATGCTGGGCAGTATCCACCACTTGGGCGCCGTAATCCCGGGCAATGGCCGCCGTGCGATCGGTGGATTGATCGCTGACAACCACCACGCGATACAGCTGCCGGGGATAGTCGACTTTAGCCAAGTGTGCCAGTGTCGCACCAATCACAGCTTCTTCATTATGCGCAGGAATCAGAATAATGAACCGGCTGCGCGGCGCCATCATGGGATAATCGCGTTTGGCCTTGCCGAAGCCAAAGAGCATTAAGAAAATGTAGTACATCGTGAGCATCAGCACCCAGGTACTGATCGCGATCACGATGATAAATAACGGCCAGCCAAAATGCGCAATGAATGGCCGAAAGGAATACGAAACACTGGCGAGGATCAGAATGGTCCCGCCGCCAACCAGTAACAGGAACACGCTGAGTGCGCCCCAGTCCAGTCGGGAGAAACGATGAAACATAAAAACTCCTTCTTTGTCATGTATTTTTATCCCAAAACCACACAAGCACCCTGCCCTTAATTTGCCAGAGCAGAGTGCTTGTTTCGTTGCTCCAAAACTAGAAGTTGACACTGGTATAAGCCGCGTCGATCCATTGATTACCTCCTACTAAATACCAAGTCTTACCTTGCGTATCGCGAGCGATATTGCTCACTTGCCACTGAGAACCCTTCGGCAATGTGCGCCCGGTATAACGGGCACTTGGGCCATAGCCAATATTCAGTTGCACACCCCACTTACCGGTGACTGTTGCAATCCGCAAAGACGCCGGATTAGATGGTGTGTACCGGGTCGGATAATACCCGCTCAACCCGTTTTGTTGAGAATAGTTGAAATACGCCCGGACGACACTGTATTGCCAGCTCGGCGTATTCCCGCCAAAGTCCAATGCATTGTAGACGATGTAATTACCGTCTGTGTCCTTCTTCAGCGCAAAGGCAATGCCCACGTTCGTGAAGTAAGGATTCAACAAGTTCTTGCGGTGTCCGTAATCAGCCACACCATAATCGTCGTAGTACTGTTCAACGATCTGAACGGCTAAGGTCGCGTCGTCCGTGATCGCGGGCTTGCGCAGGCTGCCAAACAACCGCGGTACACCCACCGGTGTGGATGCTAAGTTTTCCCCGGTGAGTAAAAATCCCAACCGGTTCAAAACATTCGGCTGATTCGGATCATGCTGGAGGGAAGGCAGTTGGGCATTACGTTGCACGATCTGGTTGGACCAAGCATTCGTAATACCGTTATCCAATCGCAACGCGCCCAAGTGGTTCTGGGCCCGCAACCGATTAATTTCGAGAAGCATCATATTCTGTACCGCAGTGACATTTGGTTTGTAAACCGCGTTGGTCGCTGCGACAACATCGCTTTGGGGAGAAGCCGGTGGTGCCGAAATGGCTAACACCCCAACCAATAAACCGAAAAGACTCGCGATTGATATCATTAATCGCACAATATGCTTTTTCATGTTGCTCGCCCCTTTTTGGACATCTTCAGTATGCGGGGGATGAGGGGATGAAAACCGTCAACATATCGTTTTTCTGGACCAATTTGTGCGTTTCAAAAAGATATTCATTAGTGAAGTAGTTTGTTACAGCGGTTTTTCAATGAGGACACACCCGGGTAAGTCCCACAACAATTCTTCCCACATTTTTCGCTGGGTGATTCACAATTTGGAAAGAAATTGTCAAAAGCATTGATAAGCGTGCTTACAGCCCACTCTTTTTCATCACCTATTGTGAAATGATAGCCTTGACCAATTTCGATATTCCCACAGTTCCACATGTGAAAAGTACCGCGGAATCGGTGCTTAATTTCACAATGTCGCTAGTGCCGATAACCAGACCAATTAAAAGACGTCCAGCACGCGGTTTGTGCGCTGGACGTCGATGTCGCTGGTGCCTGTGAAACGCTAAATTGGGAGGGCTGTATTGCGGTTAATCTTCGTCCTGATCGTTGTGCTTCCGGCGCCAGGTCATTAGTGACAGGACCACCAGGAGCAACCCGATGATGACTGTCCGCAGGCTGCGGAAGTTGCCGGTCTGGGGCAGTTTTCCGGCGGTTTGACTTGCTTTGACCGGTGCCGTCGGTAATGGTTGCGGTGCGTCGCGGGACGCATCTGGGTTGGCTAACGCTAATTCGTTGACTGGTACCTCGTCTTCAGCCGGGGCCTGGTCCAGTGATTGTTCACTATGAACATGCGCGGCCATTTCCGGTTGGAGACTATCTTGGGTGGGATTAGCCACCGGTACCGGTGTTTCTGCGGGTTTTGTGTCTTCACTTTGGCCAGGTGCCAGGATATCGCGCACTTCAGAAATTGTTTCATGGGGAACATCTTCTGAAGTGGCGCTGCTGGGTACCTGATCAACGGGTGGCGCCACTGTTTCTGCCGCGTTATTATTGGCAGCTTCAATTGATGACGTGATGGCGTGGTCTGTTTTATCGGCATCGTTTGCTGCTTCCGAGATTTGCTCGGGTACTTCGTGATTTTCTGGGGACTTTTCAACTGGCACAGTCGTACTGGTGGCTGGTGATGCCTGATCTGCCAGCGTGCCGGCGAAGGTGTTGCCATCATGGCGGTGTTCCTCTGATTCGTGGCCGCTGGCTTGATCCATTTCTTCCTCAGATTGGTCAGGCGTGACGACATCTTCTGCAGTGGCTTCAGTCTTTGGACTGTCTTCGCGGTTATCCTGATCTTCGGCTGAGTCATTTGGATCGACGACTATTGACGCAGGTGATTTGCTATCCACGTCATGTTCTGTTACTGTCTGGTCCTCTGTTTCCGCTGGCATTTCCGAGTCCGCCACCTCGGATACAGTATCAGTCGCCACCGTCGGCATACTTTCTTCTGCATCGTTGGCCGCCGCCGGAGTCACAGCTTCTGGTGTGCCATCATTGTCCGATGACTGATCCGTGGCTGCCTCCTCAACGACTGGTGTACCCGCTGATTCATCGGCGTCCACTGGTGTCGCTGTGCTTTCTGCCTCAGTGGCTTCTGGTACATCCTCTACCGGTGGCGTATTGACAAATGTCACTGGCACCACGGCCACCATGGAATAACCGGCCTTATCGGGATTAATGGCCCCGTTTTTGCCGTCAATACTCGGCGGATTGTTATACAAGGGCTGGCCAGCGACGATGGGGTAGCGACCGCCGATGTCCAAACGCATTTCATACGTTTTGCCCACATTATCCCCATCTGCGGCGTGGTGCTGCGGTAAAAGCACCGTCAAAACAGACCGTCCATCTACCAATTCTTCTCGCGGCGCATACCCTTCATCATGGTCTGTACCGGAGGGATCGCGATTGGGATAAGGCGTGTGGACATTCTCTTTGAAATGCACAATATTGTTGGTGGCGCCATAGATTCCTGCTTCTTGCCCCAGCAGATCACGACCATTAGGGGCACCCTTATGCACCAAATAGTGATAACTGTACACTTTATCATCATCCACTGTGCCGGAGAAATGTCCCGGGCCTTGGTAAATCGTATCGTAGGGGATGAGCTGCGAGTCATTGGCAATCGTGCCATCAGTCAATTGAATTGCACCATCCGCATTCATTGTCCGAGTCGACTGACCATAGTCCACGACTTGAGTGGGGAAGTTCACCACTTGGTTAACCGCCCGATCCTTAGTCAGATCCCAGCCGGGTAGGACAAAACTGCTTGATTCTTTATTCCAGATGGCTGTCTCGGGAATGCCATTTTGATTCCGGTAAGTGCCGTAGGAGGGATAGTTGACCAAATAGTTGCTGAAATCCACGTGGACATTGGGGTTGCTGGCCAAGAGTTTGGCCACCGCAACGGGTACGGTTGTTAACTGGTTATTACCCAAATTCAGGCTCTTCAAGTTGGTTAAGTCAGCTAACTGATCCGGCAAGTCGATCAGATCGTTACCTTTCAGATTGAGTGTCTCCAGTTGTGTCAATTGACCTATTTCAGCTGGTAAAGTCGTTAAATGATTATAGTGGGATCGGTCCGCTTGGGTGAACACTTCCGGCAGGGCATACACTTTTTCTCCGGCTGCATTAGTCAACGTGGCTTGATCTGCATGATTGGCAGGATCGTAGTCTAAATGAACGTTGCTGTCCGCCAAGGGTACCAAATCGTAAATGCCCTCATCCTCGTCTTTTCGCACTTGCCCCGCCACGTTGATTTCCTGCTGTTCTTCTACTGAACCCAGGCCTAATTCGTGTAAACTGGTCAGTTGACCCAAGTGTGCCTGGGAAATATCCGTGAGCCGATTGTTGTTTAAATTCAACCCGCTCAGTTTTTGCAACTGACTCATATCCGGCAAGGTCGTGAGGCTGTTGCCCGCTAAGTTCAGTGTACCTGTCAAGTTAGTTAGGGTGTTGATGGAAGCCGGCAACTCGGTCAGCTGCGGATTGTTGGTGATCTCTAGATGGGTCAATTGGGTTAACCCCGTCAGATCCGGTAATGCGGTCAAGTTGGGATTGCGGGTAATCTTCAAATTGGTCAGCTTCTTTAACTGGCTCAATTCTTCCGGAAGCGTGGTGAAACCATTGTCAGTAATCGTCAATTCTTCCAAATTAGCCAAAGTGCTAATACCGGCCAAGTCCATAATCTGTTTCTCTGGATCAGCCTGGCGCACTTGACCCACTTTATCCACCGCTTTTTTACCGCCCAGTGTAATCACGCGGATTTTCTTTAAATCAGCCACACTGACCGACTGATTTTCGCCGATGACTTTGGCTTGTTTCAAGGCTTCCTCGATTTGTGTCCGGAACTTTTCATCCGGTAACACATCGGCCAACTTGGGCGTCTTGATAAACTGAATGGGTAACACGGCAACTTGGGAATACCCTAATCGATCCGGTGCCATCATGCCGGCCTTGTCGAAATTCAGGTTGGCCTTGCCCACTGCCCCGCCGGGTGTCACGGCATGTTGGCCGCCCACGCCTAAATTCAGGACATAGGTTTGGCCGACATTGGTCTTTTCACCCTGCTTTTCCGGCAGCATGAGTCCCATATAATACCCGCCATCCAGCAGCTGACCATAGATGGCCTGATACCGATCGTGCCCGCTGCCGTATGGATCTTGATGCGGGTAAAGATTCTTGCCGTCATTCGCTAGCAAGCTAAATGTGTTGTTCGTCGCATCAAACAGGCCAGCATATTGACCGGTGATATCATGACCATTGGGTTGACTGGGAAAATGCAAGTATGGCGTCACCCGCTCTGTATCCGCGTCGCTCTGACCAAGAAAATGGCCCGGTCCCGTATAAACGGCGTCTGCCAATCGTAAAAATTGACTGTCATTGGCCTTGGTGCCATCTGCTAACTTCACTTGGCCACCGGTTAGGGCAAAACTTGAGTCATTGTAGTCCACCGTATGCGTCGGATAATGGATCACTTGATTCAAGGCCCGATCCTTATCGCCTTGCCAACCTGGGAGTGTCTCTTGCTCGCGGGCATGGTAAAATTCTGTTTCTGGAATGCCATTTTGGTTGCGATACGTCCCAAATGACGGGTAATTGGCCAAGTAATTGCTGAAGTCGACGTGTAAATCGGGATTGGTTTGCAGCAGGTTCTCGACTGCGAGGGGTACCGTCGTGAATTGATTGTTGCCCAAATTCAATGTCTTTAATCCGAACATATTCGCCATCACGCCCGGCAGCTCGGTCAAGTCATTACCTTTCAGATCCAGTGCTTGCAAGTGCGTTAATACTCCCCAGGCCGCAGGCACTTCAGTTAAATGATTGTAATGGGCCCGATCTGCTTGCGGGAAAACATTGGTCAAGGCGTATTGGCCCTGTCCGTCTTTATCCTGGCGGGTAAAATGAGCTGCTTGGCTGGCAGGATCATAATCCAAGTGGACGTTGCTGCTCTGGTCCGGTACCACATCAAATAATGTATTTGTGGTATCTCCGTCTTCGGCCAGAAAAGTGTTGCCTTGGACGTTGATTTCCCGGGAGTCTTCTTGTGAACCCACGGCAAGTTTTTGCAGATTAGTCAGTTTCTCAATATGGGCATCCGCGACATCGGTCAGCCGGTTATTGTTCAAATTTAGTGATGTGATTTGTTGCAGCTGGCTGAGATCTGGGAGGGTGGTGAAACTGTTGCCCTTTAAGTCCAACTCACCCTGCAGTTGGGTCAAGTGATTAATTGATGGCGGCAGTGTGGTTAATTGTGGATTATTGGTGATGGTCAAATGTTGCAGATTGTGCAATTCGGATAGATCAGGCAATTCGGTCAATGCCGTGTTTCGGGTGATCTTCAATGTTTGTAAGTTAGCTAGTCGGTTGATTTCCACTGGCAAACTGGTGAAATCATTATCCGTTAAGGTGAGGCTCTGCAGACCAGTTAAATTGCCGATGCCGGTTAAGTCAGCGACTTTGACCGACTCCTTGGCCGTCCACACGCCTGGTTCGGCTAACCCCGCCTCCGATTTAGCCGTGACCCAGTCGCCCAATTGTAATTGGGTCAACTGACTCAGATCCTGAGTACCGATCGTTTCTTGATCTTGCTTGGTCGATACCACGCCGTTTTTTTGCAAAGCCGCCACGACTTGTTCCCGGAAATGGTCGTCTGGAATGAGCGTGTTGAGGGTGGCGGTAATGGATTTCTCGGTCGGTTCTTCCTTGATCGGTGCAGTATCTGCTGTCTCAGTGGACATTTCATCAACCACTGCGGCGGTGGACACTGCATTGTCTTTCTCTGACGCGGCCGGTTGATCGTGGTTATCTTCTTGCGGTGTTTCTGCCTCACTCGGAGTAGCCGGCTGTTCGTCTTGTACAGTGGCCGCTGGTGCAGCTTTCTCAGACGGCGAGGCTTGTTCTGTCTGAGTGGGTTTGCTTGGTTGAACCGTTTGGGGTTCTGCTTTGGCCGCTGTTGGAGCGGCTTGTTCTATTGAGGTTTGGGTTGGTTGCTTGGACTCGTCTTTTTTGCCCGCTGACGGCGCTGATTCAACTTCTGGCGTCGCAATGCTCGCTGATACCGGTGATTTTGCTGTGGCGGTTGAGGCGTTATCTGAATCTGACAACGCAGGTTTGTCCCCTTCAGATACTGTCTCAGGAGTGTTTGGCACTTCTTCGATGATTCCTAGCTCTGGTTCTTTTTTCAGTGTGTGCGCATGAATGATGCTTTCCGGCGGTGCGATGTGTTCGTCTTCTGCAGCACTGACTGCCTGGGTGCTCAATGTCATCCCGGTCCCCAATACCACGACAACGCTTGCTACCCGTACTAGCCATTTCTTTTTGGCCTTGTATAGACGCGGCCGACTCTTTTCAACTTTATTCATTATGGGAATTCCTTTCCGTAATCCTATGGTGACGGTGTTAACGGCATTCCCAAATGCATCCTTTACCCCTGCTGAAATGCTAATTGCTTTCATTCCAGTTCGCTTATAGTATCAGGTAACCGTTCTCATGGCAAATGCTCAAAAACTGAAATTTCTTACCAAAATCACGTCATACTGGCATTTTTGGCAAAAAGAATACCCATCTAACAAAATCGTTAGATGGGCATTCAAGAAAATTGGTTAATTAGCCGCCTCATGTGTGGTGGCAGTATCCTTTGCTTCTGCGATATCGTCTGCTAATTGACTTGGATCTTCACCCCGCTCAATCGCCAGGTTTTGACGATCTTGGATACGGGCGAAGGGGAACCAGATGACGCAAGAAAGCACCAGCATTAATGCTTGCCAGAGCATGAACTTCCAACCATCCGTTCCGCCGATGATCAATCCCGAAATAATCGCTGGCGTGGTCCAAGGCACTGTCACACCGGACAGGACGGGTAAGATTTTCAACCAGATGGCGAGATACGTCAGCATACCAGTCACCAATGGTGTAATGATGAAAGGCGGAATCAGTACCGGATTCAACACAATGGGAATCCCGAAAAGCAATGGCTCGTTAATGTTGAAAATTGCCGGGCCAAGAGCAAGCTTGCCAAGGTCTTTGAGCATTTTAGACTTGGCAAAAAATAGCATGAACACGACCAATCCAATTGTGACGCCAGAACCAGTGACTGTCACAAACTGGTCAATAATCGGTTGGACAAAGACATGGCCCCGGGCTTCCAATGCTGCGCGTCCACCTTCTTGGAATAGTTTGATATTCTCCAATGTGTTGGCCGACAAAACCGGGCCTAAAATACCGCCCACAACGATTGGCCCGTGGATCCCAAACGACCACAAGAAAGAAATTAAGAAGATATAGACAAACAGTCCCACCGCATTATCGGTGAGCCCTTGCAACGGTGTTTGAATGACCCGGTAAATAGCATCCACCATAGTCATGTGGAAAACACCATCGAAGAAGATATAAATGCCAAAAGCCAAGGTCATAATGACTGCGGCCGGAATCAAAGCGGTAAAGGCACCAGTGACGTTGGCAGGTACTTGGTCCGGGAGTTTAATTCGAATATCCCGTTTCAAGAACCAAGAATAAATCCACCCGACGACCGCACCCAAGATAATCGCGGCAATCATCCCTTTACCACCAGTCCAAGACTTATCAATGACACCAGTGGCAGTAGCGATTACTTTGGTCCCAGAAGTATTCATCACTTGTTTAATTGGCGTTAATGTAATGACGTAGGCCACCATCCCCAGTATCCCAGCTGGCAGGCCTTGGAACCCGTCTTCTTTTACCCATTGATAGGCAATCGCAAATACCGAAATCAGCGCAATGAGATCGTATGTGGCCCCAGTGACCTGCGCGAACCGCATCGTCCAGCCAGTTTTCATAAAGAAATCGGAGACGGATGGTACCGGGAAATTCGAGAGTAACAAGAAAATTGAACCGACGATCGTCAATGGCATGGTATAGATTAACCCGTTCTTCATTGACGAGATGACTTTTGTATTGGAAAACTTCAGCACAGCGGGTAATAGTTTGTCATTCACCCAATTTTTCATTGGTATGTCCCTCCCCAAGGGCACAGTCTGTTTACAGCGGTTTGCGTAAACAGGCAGCAACGAGAAATGATACTGCTGTGGGTTGGTCCATGCGGCTATTGATCGGCCACCACTTCCTTTGTATGGATAGTCCAAGAATTCTTCACAAGTCTAGTGTAACGAATCGGACGCCCTGAATGCAAGCGGTTACATCAATCCCACTTAAAAAACGGTCGCGACTGATAACGACCGTTTCGTGTTGGTACTGTTCACCGATTATGCGATGGTGCCTTCAATGGTTTTAATGTCACCTTGGCCATCCCGAGCCACGATTGCCGCAATGGCTGCCGTGATGCCTTTGACATCATCGGCCAGCGACAAACTCGGCGTACCAGGTCGATTCACAACCTGATCCGGTAAAAACGGAATATGCATGAAACCTGCCTTGATATCCGGGAATTCTTTATCCCGCATATACTGTACCTGGTACATGATGTGGTTGCAGACATAGGTCCCGGCGGTGTTGGATACTGCGCTGGGGATGCCAGCTTCACGAATTTCCCGGACCATCGCTTTAATCGGCAGTTGCGTGAAGTAGGCAGTCTGCCCGTCTGCGTGAATGGTGTGATCCACTGGTTGATAACCGGCATTATCGGCAATGCGGCCGTCGTCCAAATTGATGGCCACCCGCTCCGGCGTCAAGGCAAAGCGCCCGCCGGCTTGACCGATGTTCAGGACGTAATCAGGATGTTCCGCCGCAATGGCCGTGTGCACAACTTGCGCGGATACATTAAACTTGGTGGGAATCTCCAATTTAATAATTGTTGCGCCAGCAATGATTGCCGGCAATCGTTTCACGGCCTCAATCGCTGGATTAATTTTATCCGCGCCAAAAGGGTCAAACCCAGTCACAAGAATCTTCATCCGCATCCACTCCTTTGCTCTTTGTCAGTTTAGCACATCTGGCACCGCCCAGATGGAGAATGGATCTCCGGCCATTTTCATCAAGGTTTCGATAAAGAAAAAGTCGGCATAAATGATGGGCACATTTCTTTCTCCACTCTGATCATCGCTGGTATACGAACCGGTGCAATCCTGGACAATCCCATCCCGCTCTGGATCCAGATCGATGCGGGTCTGATTGTGTAAAATCAGCTCTTCGGCCGCCGCCCGATATTGCGGATCATGCGTCAACTCACTCAACGTGACCAAGCCACTGGCCGCGATCATCGCCGCAGATAAATCATGGGTACCATTGTCCGGTGCATTGAAATCCGCCGGGATGAACCAGTTGAACTTCTTGGCCTGTTGGATAAAGTATGCGGCAATTGTTTTAGCCATCGCCAAGTAGCGGACAAATCCGGTCTGCTGGTAGACCAACACAAAACCGTACAATGCCCAGCCTTGCCCCCGGGTCCAAGACGATTCGGGTGAATAGCCCTGGCCTTGGGGATAATTGGCCACGCCGCCGCACTGCGGATCGTACCCCACAATGTGGTAGGCACTGCCATCGGGCCGAATATGATGCGCCAGCGCGGTATCCGCGTGGGCGACGGCAATCTGGGCAAAGCGCGGATCATGCAACTCACGACTCGCCCAGAACAACAGATTCAAGTTCATCATGCTGTCGATTATTACCCAACCTTCCCGGCCCGGCTGATTCCAGCAGCGCAGGAAACGGCCTTGGGGATTGTAGCGGCCGGCTAAGACCGTGGCCGCCAGCAATGCTTCCTGGTAGGCTTTATCTGACCCCGTGATGCGATAGTCGGCCACAGTGGTATGCAGCGCGACGAAGCCAATATCGTGATCAATTGTCGTAAATTGGCGGAAGCGGGTCATTAGGTGGTCGCTATCCTGGCGGGCCCGCTCAACAAAGGCCTGGTTGGGATGCACTTGGTTCAGTTCCCATAGTATCCCCGCAAAGAACCCATTGGTCCACCAGGTCACATCCTGGCCGCGGTCTTCTTGATACACACCGTCTTTGGCGGCATATGGAATCTTGGCGCCTAAGCGCGCTAGTTCAGCAGTCACTTTGGTATTTGCTTGATCCAGCAGGTGTTGGGCACCGACCTGGTCTAAAGACCACTTGCTGTCCGTCATCATTTCTCCTCTTTTCACGATTGCCGGACTGAGCCTCGGGAGATCAATTCAGCCGGAATCAATTGATGGATGGTGGTTGTCACTTCTTCATTTTGCAACTGTAAATACTGGTCAACGACGGCTTTGGCCCACTTCTGATGGTTAAAGCCCACCGTAGTCAGCCCCGGCAGCGCAAATGCCCCCATGAGGACATCATCAAACCCGGTCACCGACAAATCTTGACCCACCGTGAGGCCCCGTTCAAAAGCAGCGCGGTAAATCCCGAAGGCCATGGCGTCGTTTAGACAAATGAACGCATCATACTGGTCCATCAGTTTTTGACCTAATTGATATGCCTTCTGGCTGGAAAAGTAGCCGGGATAAACGATCTCGTCAAAGTTGATATCCGGTCGCTGCGTCGCAAAAAGTTCACGCAAAGCGGTCAGTCGCTGCGTATTGTTATACGACGCCTTTCGCCCCGCAATGATACAGACCCGCTGGTGTACACTGCGCTGCATTTCAGCAAAGATCAGCTGCATGCCGCCAGCATTATCGGTCATAATACTCATGGATTGCTCGGCGGTTGCCCCGGCCAAGAAGATTGTGGGCCGGTTCAACGCGAGAATCTGTTGCCGCCGTTTGTTCGTCAGTCCGAGATCCAGGACGATGATGCCGCTGAACAAATCTGATTGCTGCAACTCCGGCAGCACTTGACTCGTCGTAAGCATTTGGTAGCCGGCTTTTTGAAATTGTTCCTCCAAAATTTGCAGTAAATCGTTGTTGGTATCCGTTTCGTAGGAATCGACCAACGCGCATACTAATTGGGACGACTGCCGGACAAGAATTTGGGCCGATAAGAACGGCGTATAATTCATCGTTCGTGCAATTTTTTGAATTTTCTTCCGAGTGGCCTCACTGACGCCTGTTCCCCCGTTCAAGGCGTACGAAACCGTTGCGGTTGACACCCCAGCCGCTTTGGCAATGTCTTTAATATTGGTCCTCACCATGTTCACCCTATTTCGTTGTATTGCATTTGCTTAAATAGTACACCTCCAGGCTTATTTAATCGCTGATGCCACGTTGTTCGAACGGAATTTGCGTTGTAGCAAAATGTATAGAATGACGATCGGGACAACAGATGTGGCCAGCACGGACATCAGTGCGCCGTAGTTCAATGACTTGTACGTATTTTGCGTCATATTTTGAATCACCAGCGGCACCGTGAACTTCTTCGGATCACTCAAGATAATAAGTGGGAAAAGGTAGGCATTCCAGTAGCCCATAAACGTGAGCAGGCCAGTGGTCAAGATGGCTGGCTGTAAGACTGGCACGGCGATTCGCCGGAAAATCATGAATTCCGAGGCGCCATCAATCCGCGCCGACTCCATCAATTCTGTGGGAAAATCCATGGCGTATTGGCGCATCATGAAGACCGACGTAGTGGAAGCCAAGCTGGGTAAAATGACCCCGGTGTACGTGTTGGTCAGGTTCATCCGGCTCAAAATGTAGAAAGTCGGGATAATCAAGGCAAATTGTGGCACCATTCGCGCAATCATGACCAAGTAAAAGATCAAATTACCGCCGCGGAAACGGTACTTGGCGAGGACGTAACCGGCCAACGTGGTGATCACGGTAGAAATTGTCGTCCCAATCACCGTAATGATCACCGAGTTCAGCAGAACTTGCGTATATTGGTAATCCTTTTGCACCTCTTGCAGGTTCTTCAGGAAGTAATTGCCAAAACCGAAGAAGGGATTTTTACCCAAAATCACTTCGTTGTTCTGCGTCGCGGCTAGAATCATGTAAACATAAGGCGCGATGAAGATAATCATCCCAATGATCAATACCGCATAGACGATAATGGCATTCAGTCTGTGTTTACGCGTCATTGCGCTTACCTCCAATCTTGAACTGAATCAGTGACAGAATTACCGCGACAATCACCATCGTCCAGGCAATCGCCGACGCCTTCCCGTAATCGACCAGTTCAAAACTTGTCTTATACAGGTTGACCCCCACGGTAACCGCAGAGTTTTCTGGACCATAGGAGTTCTTGAATAAGATGTTCGGTGTTTCAAAGGCCCCCAACCCATTGATCGTGCTGAGAATCACGCCAAGCAGGATGACTGGTTTCAACGAGGGAATGGTGATGGAGAAGAATTGGCGCATCTTGCTGGCGCCATCGATTTCGGCACTTTCATAAATTTCACTGGAAATATTCTGCAGGCCAGCCAGGAACATGACCGTATAGAACCCAATGTTCAGCCAGATGGAAATGATAATGATCGAAATCCGCGCCCAGAACGGATCGGTTAACCACGGAATGGGCTGGCCGCCCAGGTGCGTCACCACATTGTTCAGCAAACCAGTGGGATTGTAGAACGTCAGGAACACAGAAGCCACGGCCACGACGGAGGTGACTGCCGGTAAATAGTAACTCGTCCGGAAGAATCCTTGGCCGTGCACATGGGGTAAATTGAGCAGCACCGCGAACAATAACGAGAGAAAAATCGTGATGGGAATGGAACCAATCATGAAGATAAAGGTGTTGGCATAGGACTGGAGGAACAGCGGATCCTTGAAAACCGCGATGAAGTTCTTCAAGCCGATGAAGTCGATCTTGTCGCCGATACTGGCAAAGCTGAAATACAAAGACATCAGTGTCGGTATTAAGATCGTCACGACGAAGAACAGCAGGAAAGGAAGAATCATCAACCAGGCTGCGCCGGTATATTTTGATAGTCCGTGCTTTTGTTTTTCCATGATAATCTCCTTTAAAAAAGCGGGGGTGGGATAAAATCCTGCCTGATGGGGCCGTGCCAAAGCTGCGCAATCTCCGGTGGCAGAGGGCTGGAACGTGGTGATGGCGCTTTGAGCCCGCTGAGGAACGCGGTCTCAAAGTCGCCTAACAGTATATAAACTTGGCCAGGACCGGGCCAAGTTTATTACTGTTCCCACCACTGAGCCCCCTGCCACCTACGATTGCTCCGCATTGGCACTATAGCCATCAGGATTCAGGATTTTGTCCCAACCCCGCCGTGACGAATTACTTACTTCACCACTTTGATGCTGTACTTGTCAGCAAAGAGTTGTGCCTGTTTATCGAGTGCTGCTTTTGGTGCAGTACCGTTCTTCTTCACGTCGTAGCTGGCGGCGGCAAGGTACGTATCCAGGTCGCTGACATACGGATAGGAATAAACGGTTAAACTGTCTAGCGTGATCTTGTTCATCTCTTGGGTCAGCTTTTGACCACCGTAATAAGCAAAACCTTCGTTAGCTGCCGCTGACTTGTACGCCGTCGTATTGGCCGGTAAACCAGCCAGCTTGATATAAGCATCCAGAGAACTCTTATCCGTCAGCATAAAGGTCAAGAATTGCATGGCCGCTAAACCATTCTTGGATTTCTTCGGTACGTAGTAGGAGGAACCGCCGTTAGCCGGTTGAATGACTTTATCGCTGGCATTCACCAATGGCAGTGCCCGGACGCGCCAGTCGCCCTTTTCGTTGGGATAGCTTTCTTGTTGCATGGAAGCGAACCAACCGCCGGCCTGAATAATACCAGTCTGTTGACCAATCTTCAGATAGTCGGCCATATTACCGTAAGACACAATATTAGCGTCCTGAATCTTCTTCAGAATGGAATAAGCTTTGATTACTTTCGGGTTAGAAATGTCGACGGCTCCGTTCTTGTCGATCAACGGTGCGCCCAACTGCATGGCGATGTTCTTGACGGTATCCAAGTCACCGGTATCGCGCATGAACATCAAGTTCTTGCCGGTCTTTTCCTTCAGCGTCTTCCCGGCATCAATCATTTGATCCCAAGTCTTCACATCAGCAAAGTTAATCCCAGCCTTCTTGAAGAGGGCGTCATTATAGAAAAGCACCGTGGTCCCCCAGTCGTTGGGGAAGCCGTAAACCTTCTTATCCGGTGCGATACTCTTGGCATAATTCATCTTGGCGGTATAGAAATCATCGCCATACTTCTTCACAAAACCGTAGTCCTGAGATGAGTAGAAGTCTTTGGAGAACTTGCTCATCACTGCGCCAGCGTTGCTATCCTGTAAGAAAACCAGATCTGGCATGCTCTGTTTTGCAACCAGCATCGGCGTGATCTTTTGCACCATGGGTACGGCCGGTGCCACATCGGTCGGGTTCAACTTCAAGTCCGTACCATATTTCTTGTTGTACAACTTCAACGAAGCCTTCAGCCAATCGGTATTCTTCCCTTTGGCCACATAGGCTGTGAGTGTCCCCGACTTCACCCGCTTAGAACTCAATGTGGGATTTGCTGGGGTGCTGCTGGAACTACTATTACTGCTCCCGCTGCCGCACGCAGCCAGCGTCAGAGCAACAACGGCGGCCATGACACCGCCAAACATTCGATGCAACTTCATTTGGATAATCTCCCCTCGGTGATCGTTTTGTAATCGTTATCATTTCTACGATTTTCATCTTAAACGTTTAAGTTTTTCGTGTCAACAGTTTTTGCTCAAAAGAACACGTTACCGTTTTCAATGTTCTCTGGAAAGGCTTTGTCCACGCGGGCTTGTGAGGAAAAAATTTGGCATAAAAAAACGGCCATCTTTTTCGGATGACCGCCTTGTGGTGCATGTTTTCCTCAATCCACAAGTAATTTATACTTTGCTGATGATTTTCGGGTCTTGTTCAACGATCTGTAACAACCGGCGATCGCTGCCACTTGGTTCACTGCGGCCAGCTTCCCATGATTCAACAGTGCGCGGTGATACGGCTAACATGTGTGCCAAGACTCGCTGTGTCACAGCGACACTGTGCCGGATAGCCTTAATTTGCGCTGGTGTGAATTTAGGCGGATCAGTAAGGGGCAACGTATCGATAATCACTTTGCTGTCGTCTCCATCGATATATGCATCCAGTTGGTCCATGGTTTTGTCGAAATATTCGTCATTATTCACCGTAATAGCCTCCGATCGCGCAAACGACTAATCGTCTTTCTCAATCGCTTCTTTGGCTTCTCAGTTGGATTTGATTGTTCCTTATGCGCACAAAGCGTAGATAGCCATGCACTCCATATATGTACGAATTGATCGTATACGAAAAAGATCGTGGATGTCAACATTGTCCTTTACAAATAGATACGCAAAACATTTCAGTTTGTGCATAACGGTCAGAATAATCAACTGAACCAAAGATCGGCAACGGCATCTTCATCTTTCAGACTCTTCTGTACAACCTTCGCCAACCGCGGCGTATAGTGCTCGGAGATGTTGAAGGACTCACACTTGGTTGCTAACAATAGATGCAGCGTAAGCTGATTCTTCTGCCAATACCGGCTGAATGCCACATCATTAGCCGCCATGCTTTGATACCCACGATTTCGGCTCAACCCTAGCTGTTTTGCGATATCAGTGGTTGACTGCCCTTCAATCATCCCTTGTCTAAAGGACACTGCCCGATTAGGAAGCAGTGTCTTCTCAAAAGCATTCAAATCGAACGTCTTTCCTTGTTGTAATGCATGGTAGGTGTTGATATTCTCAATCAGCGCCTGATCCGAAACAGCCTGCAATTCTCCCATCGTCTGTTCTCTTGATAGTCCAAAGTCTGCTTCAAGAAATCGGCTAATTGCTTGAATCCATGTTGGCAAACCTCCGTACAAATTTTCTTGACCAACACTGTTCTGATCACGAGTAGATTGACGATGAATCAGTACTCTTAGAACAGAATAGCGCGCGCTTGTTAAGAAGTCGGAACACGTCGTGGTGTACACAATCCCGTTCCTGCGTTCGATTTCCTCGCTAAGTTCTCTATGCGTTGTCGTCAGGAGAGGCGCGATAACCGTAACTGGTGTAGCTGCAATCTTGGGAGATGTCAACAACAATGCGCGTTGAGCGTAATCATCCAAAATTTCCAGAATTTGATCGCGCCGCTTGATTCCAATGCTCCGACCGCGCAAAACAAGGACCAACTTTTCTGGCGTCAGGTCACTCAACTTCTCAACTGCAGCAGACCTGAATGCATTCAGTAATCCTGGTTGCCGCATATCTGAGAAAATATCGGCCACCGTTGTCTCATCTTTGGCAAGCATCACAGGTAGATTGGTCACCCGTTGCTCAGTCACACTGTTTTCGAACCCATGGATACGGACAAGCACTTGGTCTAATTGGTGCACCAGAACAGTATCCTGACTGTTTTGAATAAGTGGCGTGAGTACATCTATGATCCGCTGAACCTTTGCAGGCCCAATCCCCGGCGTTTGGATCACTTGAATCACAATGCGTGGCGTGATTTCTCGTGCCGTCCAAATTCTCAACTTTTCGAAAGCATCAATAATCGTCCGATCTGACGAATAATCAAATAATCCGTTTATTCTCAGCGTTCCTATCGCGTTGTTGGATTCAATCCTCACGGCGTCTTCTACTTCGTTGTTCTCGTAATCCATGGGCCATCCCCTTGTGCAGATTTTAAGAGTTCACTCCCCCATTGACGGTCATTGTACCATCTCATCGTGACTGCATTACGCATTGTTGGTAAAACAGGTTTCTGCATAAACGGTTATCACACAGAGCATCAGGTCGTGTTTTGCACACGGAAAGAGTCAAAGAAAACGGCCATCCAACTGAGGGTGGCCGCCATATACAACGGTTGGTAAGACCGTTGCGGTGAATGATTGTCGTTTCTTTTGCCTGTTTGTATAATATCATCGACCAAATAAATCATCAACGCATTTATCTTTCCTGTTACGTGGACCGGGGCTGGTATAGGTAACATTTATCGGGTCCAATCCGCTGAACTTTAAGCGTCCCCTTTTGCATCAACGCAGCCACCAACCGGTTACTTTTCTCCTCAATCAACCCGGATTCTGTATTCACATCCAAGGAATACTTCCGTTCCATGTTTTGGACAAACTGCGCCACGGGTTTAAAATACAGCGGCTGATTGTGTCCGCGATAAGCGATAAAGTACATGATCACCAAATAATCCACATCGTCTGAGGAAATATACTCCGGTATTTGGCCATCAAACGCTTCGCTCAAGTCTTGTTTGGCCTGTTCCAAGAGTTGTTGCTTTCTTTCTTCAACGCTCAATTGATGATCGATTATGTGGGTATTTCGCGCCTGTCGCTGCTCTTCCAGCCACTTCTGGGCAAAGTTCAGACCGCTAGCGTCGTCTGACTCATCATCTTCTTGTGCGTCTGACAAATCGAAGAATTGTACTCCGTTTTCGATACCTGTGGTGCCTCGGATTTTTCCAAAACGTGGTGCCCATAACTTTTTATTATGGTTAGAACTGACATTATTGCCCTGTTGCGCAATTCGTTCCCGCCGGGCAGCTTCTTCCTCTTCTGCGCGCAGTCGCATTAAGCCATCATAAATGGCATCCATATCCTGTGCGTAAGGTGGCAAATCAGCATGCCGAAAAGATTCAATGCGTTTCAAATTCGGACTCTCGATATAATCCTGCGCTTCTAGGTAATCTTCGGTCGGAAAACGCACGCCATGGCTAAATGGAATCAAAATTTCATCCAACGTCAAATTGATCCGCTTGACACCCTTGTTAATTTCTCTAATCAATGACGGAGCAATGTTAGTGTGCTGGGCAAAATGGGTCGAACCAAGTTTCAGGATTCGGCCAGTCTCAGTATCTTTCAAGATGTACTGGTATCTCAACGGTCGTCCACATTCACAACGCAACTTCAGCTTTCTCCCAGGATCATCAATCATGTCCACAAACTCAAAATGTTCGCCGTCCTGATACAAAGAGTTGAAAAACAAAGACTTCATGCGACCTAATTTTTGCTGATGCAATACTTCCAGCTGCTCAGCAGTCATCGCGGTCATAATGGCGTCTCGTTGGGATTGGGTCAGGGTTTCACTGAACATTATATTCACCTCACGATTTTACAAAAGAAGGCTTGCTCAGTTCTTACTTTACCCGATATTGATCATTTTGCCCACTAAATAACTCACAAACTCCACCGATTGCTTAGTTAGAATTCAAGCTATGCCACCAAGCGTCAACGGTATCGAATTCTTCACTCTCACCGCGTGCAATTTGATTCAGGGCAATCGTGGTGGCACGGTCCAAAGGATCCATTGTATCGGGAACAAACGGGAGTCGTTTGTCCTGAACCACTTGCGCCAAATAAAGCGTAATGGCAGTGGTCATATCCAGTCCTAAATCATCCAAAACCCGAGTGACTTGTTCTTTAAGCTTGGCATCCACACGCACGTTAATCCGGTCATTTTCGTTTGTCATGGTCTCGCCTCCATTTGAGTCTTATTGTGCGCGTACCACCAACAAATAGGCAAGTAAAAACCCCACTGTTCCCAGTGAGGCTGAAAACGAGCACGGAGACGTCCCGTGCTAAGACTAACATGTCAGATACAAAGCCTCTGCCGGGCAACGTGACGTTTTCCAATCACGTCTAGCAGTTTTGACGACGGCTGGTATCAGCGTCATCTGCCCGCTGCTCTCATTATTCAAAATTGGACTAGGATTGTCAATTAGGCTGCTGGCAATTTAATAATTGAGGGACACTTGTGGAAGATAGATTACGCACTTTTCGATCAAATGTTTATCAGCGCAATCCGTTGTCGCACATGGCCTAAGCACACTTTTTTGGCCTTCTAAGTGTCAAAACCTTCAATCATGAATGGGCCATCGCATGCGCGTCTGAACTGTCCATTTCGACTTCTTCATCTGGTAAGCCGGCTTCCTCCCGCAAATACTGATTATCCAGCATTTTCACGAATGGATAATAGATGGCACAACCAAGGATCAGCAGACCAATTTGGTACACTGAAGCGATGAGACTCCCCGTAGACAAATACCCGGAGAATCCCACCGGCGTGGTCCACGGCAGCGCCACCCCGTTGGTGTAGGGTATCCAGCCAAGCTTCGTCACCAGTGTCGAAAGCAGCAGGTTCACGAGCGGCACCAGGTTAAACGGAATTAAAATGATCGGGTTCAACACAACCGGCAAACCGAAGATGATTGGCTCGTTGATGCCGAAAAACCCCGGCACAATCGCCAGCTTGCCCAACTTGTTGATCCGTTCTGACTTGCAAAACAGCACCATAACGATCACCAGCGACAGCGTACTGCCCCCGCCGCCGAAATTGGTGAAGAAATTGGAAAAGGGGTCGGTGAAGATATTGGGCAGATGTTTACCAGCTTGGAAAGCCTCTAGATTTTCCATTGTCAACACCTTGGTTACCGGGCCGAACACTGAATTGGCCACGGCCGGGCCATTGATACCAAAGGACCAGAACACCGTACATGCCAGGCCATAAATAATATTGGCCGTGAGGGTGTTGCCGGCACCTTTCAATGGTGTCTGCAAAATTCTGAAAATGAATTGGTGAACTGTCCCAAATGGGGTCAGACTAAAACCGATCCGGATAAAGAAGAAGGCCAAGATCACCAGGCCGCTGGGAATAAGTGCTGCAAAGGAGTCAGTGACTGCAGGCGGCACGCCATCGGGCATGTGAATCGTCCAGCCGCGTTTGGTAGCAAACACGTATAATCGAGTAGCCACCAAGGCGACAATGATCCCCAAGAAGATACCATCGGTGCCCAGATAGGTCATGTCTAAACCGACGATGGGATCGCCGCCTTTAATGTTAATGGTGGTCGGCGTCAAAATGATGAACGCCACCATTGCACTGCCAGCGACTTGAACCGCATCAGTCTTGAGTGCTCGCCCATAGGCATAGGCGGTCCCGAAGCAGCTTAAATAACCCACCATGTTGAACACGGCCCGGGACACGTTGGCAAACCACCCCTGCCAACCCTTGCCAAGCAGGCCAGCCCAGAAGTTTTCCCAACCAGGAATGGGAAAGTTGTTGAACAAAAGAAATAATGAGGCCACGATAATTAATGGCGTGGTGATCAAAAAGCCATCCCGAATTGCTAACAGAACCCGGTTTCTCCCCAGTTTGATCGCAATTGGCATGAGCAGTTTTTCCACGATATTGAGCATGAAATTCTCCCCTTTCACAACTCTTTTTTGATATAAAAGTATTGCTCACTATTTAACGTAACCGTTTGCAAAGCACTCGTCAACCTTATTTTTGCCCTTAATTTCCGATCAATTTTGAGATCTTAAATTATCGGTCAGCTGAGTGCTTTAAACCTGCGTACCATCAGGCTCTATACCTATGGTTTTATGTTTTGACTCATTTCCAGCAGCAATACTTATCGAATTTTTTTGAAATTTATCCTTGACAGCGCTTGCTTACATCGGTTAGGATTGAAACCGTAATCAATTGGACGTGTTACTGATTAGGTTCAGGCATCAGCCCACAGCACAGGCCACCAAAGCATTGTTTGCTTTGCATCGGTCGTACTGTGGGTTTTCGTTTTTAAAGGGATGGGTGAGTGCGTGTTTTTCGTTAAAAGTCTCGGCAACAATGGCGCTTTAACCAAGGACGAAACCGGTCAAGAGTATGTGGTCATTGGCAAAGGTGTCGGGTTTGGCAAGAAGTGTGGCGAAGAGATTTCCGCAGATAAGATTCAACGCCGCTTCGTCACAGATGCGGCAAACCACACAGAACTTAATGAGCTGGCACACTTCGCACCACAAGCGGTGGAAATCACTGAGCAAATTGTCAAAGATAGCGAGGCGGCCTTGCCTGTCTCATTTACCCGCACCCAGTACCTTGGCCTCATTGATCACATGGATTTGGTGCTCAAGCGGCTGCAACAGGGCCTGGTACTGACCGACAATGGCACGACCTGGATGATTAAACAGCTTTATCCGCCTGAATACGAGTTGGCCACTAAGTTGTACCAATTGATCCAGGATGATTACATCAAGCAGCCTGCGTTCACCAAGGCGGAGATCCCAGCCATCGTTTTGCACATCGTCAATGCTGAAAATAAGCAGACTCATGTGCAAGATACCATGCTGATGACGCAACTGATCGCCGGTATTGTCGCCATTGTCCAATTTGCCCACGGTCAAGCATTGGATGTGTCATCCTTCAGCTACAACCGGTTCATTGCTCATCTGCAATCATTTATTATTCGCCGGCTGAACGGATTGACCAATACTGATCCAGAGCCAGAACTGGACCCGGCGATCGTCCAATTGATTCAAACTAAATACCATGATGCGTATGTCACGGTCGAACGAATTGAGCATTATCTGGCCGTCCAACAGCATTGGCAGTTATCACTGAACGAAAAAGTGTATCTCACTTTACACGTTTGGCGTGTTACGCATCGTTAATCATCGACACAATTGGTGTGTTAGAGTATCACACTCGCATTAGCCAAGTCGGTTCCCTCTGAAATTCCAATTTTAGGAGGCGAATCGCCTTGGCTATTTTTATGGAATTAATCGAAAGGAATGAGAATTATGGATTATACCGATTTAAGTCATGCCATCATCCAGGGCGTCGGCGGCAAAGACAACGTCCGCAGCGTCGTCCACTGTGCCACCCGGTTACGGTTCAAACTACGCGACGTCAAGAAGGCCGCGACTAAAACACTGGAAAATACAGACGGCGTCATTACCGTCGTTCAGTCTGGCGGTCAATATCAGGTCGTTATTGGCAATAATGTGGCCGATGTCTATGACAATTTGATCAAGGTCGGCGGTTTTGCGGACGGCGGTGTCGTGGATGCCGATGAAGAAGACAGCAAAGAGCATCTGAGCTTGCTGGACAGATTCATTGATTTGGTCTCCAGCATCTTCTCCCCAATTCTGGGTGTGCTCTGTGCCACCGGGATGATTAAAGGCTTCGCCGCCATGTTCGTTGCTTTCGGTTGGTTATCATCTAAATCCGGCACCTATCAAATTCTGTATGCGATTGGTGACGAGTTCTTCTATTTCTTGCCTGTGATCTTAGGCTACACCGCCGCAAAGAAATTCAAATTGGATCACTTCGTTGGCCTAGCGATTGGGGCAACCCTGTGCTATCCCGCCATTGTCGCGATGAACAGCAGCTCCACCACCCTTTACACCTTATTTAAAGGGGCCATGTTCCAAGCGCCAATTCACACGACTTTTCTGGGCATGCCCGTGATTATGATGAACTACACGTCCTCCGTCATTCCTATTCTGGTGGCCGTATGGTTTGCCTCGGTTATTCAAAAACAGGCACGTAAATTCATTCCAGATGCTGTAAAAACTTTCTTAGTGCCCTTCACAGTTTTATTAATCACCATTCCTGTCACGCTATTATTCATCGGACCCCTAGCCACTTGGTTAAGTACTGGTGTATCGACTGCATTCTTGGCGGTTTACCACTTGAGCCCGATCATTGCCGGCATCCTGCTGGGCGGTTTGTGGCAAGTCCTCGTCATGTTTGGCCTGCACTGGGGCTTAATTCCAGTCGCCATGGCCAATCTGGCAACCTTGAAATATGACCCCGTACTGGCGCTGTCATTTGCTGCTTCATTTGCTCAAACTGGTGTCGTTTTAGCTTTGACTTTGCAAACCAAGAATCAAAAGACCCGCGCACTGGGTATCCCAGCCACCATTTCAGGCATCTTCGGAGTCACCGAACCAGCGATTTATGGTTTATCTTTACCGCGCAAACGTCCCTTCGTATTTAGTTGTATTGCTGGTGCTGTCGGCGGTGCCGTTATGGGCTTCTTCGGCAGTGCCAACTACATGATGGGCGGTCTGGGTATCTTCGGTATCCCCAGCATGATCAATCCGAAGACTGGCATTGATATGTCCTTTTACGGCATGCTGATTGCGATTGTCGTCGCGGCAGCATTGGGCTTTGGTCTGCAATTTGTCCTCGGCCGTAAATATGTCGATCCAATCACGAAAGCGACCGCCGCCACTCCGGCACCATCTGCAGAACCAGTATTGGCCGCAGCAGGCAACATCACCACTACGGCATCTAAAACAATTGTCACGCCTGAACAAACTGATATTGAATATAACGCGAGAGAGCAACTCACCAGCCCATTAGCCGGTAAAATTGTTCCGCTCAATGATATTGCTGATCCAGTATTTTCCTCTGGCTCCATGGGTAAAGGCATCGCCATTGATCCCACTGATGGGACACTGCGTGCACCCGCCGACGGTACCATTGCCCTCGTCTTCCCCACCGGTCACGCGGTTGGCTTAAATACTGACGCCGGCGCTGAAATCTTGATGCACATTGGCATGGACACCGTGCAATTGAATGGTGACGGCTTTGAAATTCTGGTCAAACAAGGTGACCGCGTCACACAAGGCCAGCCCCTTGTCCGCTTCGATATGGCCAAGATCAAAGCCGCCGGGTTTTCCTTAATCACGCCGGTGGTCGTGACCAACACGCGCCGCTACCATGACGTGCAGCCGTTCACCGGCTCGACCGTCACCACAGATCAACCCTTACTCACGTTATCCTAAACCCATTTCAGAAAGAGGTAATCACATGTATTCTAAACAAATCCCCACTGGCTTCCCGAAAAATTTTCTTTGGGGCGGTGCCACCGCTGCTAATCAATTAGAAGGCGGCTGGAATGTCGACGGCAAGGGCCTGACCACTGCTGAAGTGGTGAAAAAAGCCGAGACCCGCGAAGATTTCAGCATGAACCAAGTCACGACGGAAAGTATCGCTCAGGCCGCAGCTGATCCCACCGACAATGCTTACCCTAAACGCCGTGGTGTTGATTTCTATCATCACTATCAGGAAGACATTGCTATGTTAGCAGAAATGGGCTTCAAGGCCTTCCGCCTGTCCATCGCCTGGGCCCGCATCTTCCCCAACGGCGACGATGCCACGCCCAATGAAGCCGGCTTAGCTTTCTACGACAAGGTCTTCGCTGAGTGTCACAAGTACGGCATTGAACCAGTCGTCACAATTTCCCATTACGAAATGCCTTTAGCCTTGACACAAAAGCAAAACGGTTGGGCCTCCCGTCAAACCATTACAGCTTTTCTGCGTTATACGGAAACGTTGTTCAAGCGTTACAAAGGGGTCGTTAAATATTGGATGACCTTTAACGAAATCAACGCGATCACTGGCGGCTTCACGGGTACTGGTGCCGTTGATGCAGATTTGTCATTAAACGAAAAGGCCCAACTCCGTTTCCAAGCATTACATCATCAATTTGTCGCCAGTGCCAAAGCCGTGGCCCAGTGCCACGCCATTGATCCCAATGCGAAGATTGGCTGCATGCTGGCCCGGATGCAAACCTATCCGCAGACACCAAATCCAGAAGATGTGCGGGCGGCGCAACTGAGCGATCAGCTTAACTTGTTCTATACCGATGTCCAAGCTCGCGGTGAATATCCAGAATATATGAACCGCTATTTCCAGGAGAATCATATTACGTTGCAAATGGATCCTAATGATGAAAAGGTGCTCCGTGAGAATCCCGTGGACTACATCAGTTTCAGTTACTACATGTCCACAGTGACCAACGCGGATCAAGATGTTGAACATTTCCATGATGGCTTCGTATTTGGTGAAAAGAATCCGTATTTGCAGACGAGTGCCTGGGGCTGGCAGATTGACCCAGTCGGTTTGCGGATCAGTCTCAATGACATGTGGGATCGTTACCGTATTCCGCTGTTCGTTGTGGAAAATGGCCTTGGTGCCGAAGATAAAGTGACCAGTGACGGCAAAATTCACGACGATTACCGCATTGATTACTTGCGGGCACACATTGCCCAAATGCGCGAAGCCATTGAAGACGGCGTCCAACTCATGGGTTATACCACCTGGGGACCAATTGATCTGATTTCTGCTTCCACTTCCGAAATGAGCAAACGTTATGGTTTCATCTATGTGGATCAGGATGACGCTGGCAATGGTTCTCTGCGCCGGCTACGGAAAGACTCGTTCTATTGGTATAAACACGTCATTGCAACCAACGGTGCTGAATTGGATGCACCGGTGGCGACCGCAAAAGACTAAAATAATATTTTTGAGTGACAAATAAACCCATTCCAAACACCTTAATTGGCATTTGGAATGGGTTTTTATTTCTGCATTTAGTTTAATGCTTCGGTAACTTCTTGCGCCGCATAATGTCGTAAACGGTGAGGCCAAACAGGATCATCAATCCGCCAATCAACATGGCGTCGTGGCTGACTGCTTCACCAGTTTGGGGTAAAGTACCAGTCTTCGGCTTGGCCGATGACGATGATGCGCCTGTGGTGGTCCCAGAAGTGGTACCGCGACTGCTGGCTGCGGCACCGCTGTCGGTTTTGGTGCTGCTGGTGCTAGCGCTGCCCGCACCAGACTGACTTGAACTGGCACTACTAGCACTGCTGGAACTGCTTGAGCTGGAGCTGCTGGATAGTGGCTTCAAAGCCGCCATCGCTTGGGTCAAATCTTTGTTCAGCGCATCGACATGGCCTTGGTCGGCCTGGGTCAACGCGCCATCTGCCAGCATTTTTTGGGCGGACTGTAACTTCGTCTGGAACGCTGCTTGACCGGCAGTCTCATACTTCTTGAGATCAATGGCTTGGGCCTTCTTCACTGTGGCAGCCAGAGCGGTCTTGTCTGGAACTTTTTGCAGTGCTGCCTGGGCTTTAGTCAGATTAGTCAACGCTGTCGCCACATCTGTCGCGGTGGCATTGGGCATCCGCAAGTACTGCTTCAGCTTTGGTCAACGCCTGTTTGAAATCTGCTTGGCCAAGGCTACTGTAGTCTGCCAGCTGCACGGCTTGCGCGGCTCTCACTGCCTTAGTCAACGCAGATTTGTCCACGGTTGGCGTTGTCGGTGTGGTCGGAGTCGTGGGCGTCGTGGGTGTTGTGGCCTGCTGATGGGCGGTCAATTCGGTTTTATCCACCAAACTGCCATCTGGGTGCTGCGCCAGAATTTCCATCTTGTTGCCGTTCATGTGAATGGTGAGATAGACCTTTTCATTCTTGTCCTTCTGTACTACTGCAAAGGCATCCGGGTCATTGGGCTTAATATCATAAGTCTTGTCACCGGTGTGCCCAGCGGCAATGTAGACCGTGCCCTTGAGATTCTTTTTATTCGCCACCAACGGATACGTCCGGCCATAAGAGTGGTCGTGACCATTGAAGACCACATCAATCCCGAGTTCGTCACACACCGGCACCAGCATGTCGTGGAACAGCATGGATTGGGCATCGGCCGGGTTCTTGTTGTAAGCGGGTTGGTGGGTCACGATGATCTTCCAAGTCTGGTGAGACTTCTTGACATCTTGCCGCAGCCAGTCCATTTCCTTTTGCATCTCGTCTTTATTATCCGTCCAACCGAGCGACACAATGTGCAAGTTGCCGTAGTCGACGGAATAGGTACCGGTCTTGTTCGCTTCTGGACCGTTGGTATCGGGCAAGCCCAGCATGGCGGCAGACTTGGTACCGTCGTCGCCCATGTATTCGTGGTTGCCAAGAACGTGAATCATATCTTCCGAGTCAAAATCCGGGTGCTGGTTGAACATGGCAGCCGTGATATCGGCTTCGTTGAAGACGGTCTGGTCATCATCCCAGTCACCGACATGGATGGCAAAGGCGGATTTCACTGGATCATTTTCAATCCGGGTCAAAATCTTGCTGAAATCATCCAACCCGGTAGGATCGGTGACTTGGGTGTCGCCGAAAATGTTGAACGTCAAGTGATCACTATCGGTCAAAGTCGTAAAGGTGCGGGTGTCCGACCAATTTTTACCATCGCCCACCCGATAAAGATAAGTGGTGCCCGGCGTCAAGCCCGTTGCGGTGACACTGCTGAGCTCTACAGCACTGCCGTCCTCGCTGTAAGTGAGTAATTGGCGCTTGCCGGTGTAATCCTTGAACTCTGGCAACGCATTGGCGGCTGCAGCCGGCTTAACCGCCACTTGCATGATCGCTTTATTTTCACCCTTCAGTGGGTTGGTCATCCAAGTAATAGTCTTCTCAGTGGTCGGATCTTGGGTCGATCCGGCCAGCAAATTCACCGGCATAGCGGTCTTTTGCGCGGTATAGGATTGCGCATCGACAGGGAAGCTGTAATTGTCGTCCCTGCTCGCCTGCAAACTGTATTTCTGGACACTCTTAGTGAGGTCTTCACTGGCCAGTTCACCTTTAGCATCTGTCTTACCTAACACGATCGCTTTGCCGGCAGCACTGGTCATTGTGACTGTGGCACCCTCAACCGGTTGACCCGCGGCAGTCAGGACTTGGACCGTCCCTTTGGCGCCAACCACCAATTGTTTGGGACTGACTTGATATGCGGCCTGGACTGGCACGCTGCCTGGATTAGCCGCAAAGGTGCCAGTGGTGCCGTCGGCAAAGGTGGCGGTGCCTTTTGTCAAACTATCGGTAAACTTGGTTCCGGCAGGTGTCGTTTCCGGCACACTCACCTGAATCTGGGCCAGTGTATCGGCCTGTTTGGCGCCGCCTTGATTCTGGATGGTCAGCGTCAGGTCACCTGTGTCTTTGTTGTATTGATACGTACTGCCGGCCGCGCTCTTAGCAAAGATGACCTTTTTCACCGGGAAGCCTTGCCCCAAGTTGATAGTGGCGGTCGCCTCTTTCACATTGGCCACGTTATCCGCCGTCAGATTCATCTGATAGGTGCCGCCCAGCGGTGCATTGCTTCCTTGACCGGCCAGGCCCAGGCTTGTACCGTTCCCAGTTTTTACCGTAAAGTACGCATCTTGATCGGTTTCATTACCAAAATTATCTTGCACGGCGACTTTGACATGATGCACGCCATCGGCCCATTGATAACCGGACAATGTGAAGGTGCCATCTTTATCGTAAGAATAGTGACCTTTCGCATTGGTATATTCCGTCCCGTCGACCCAAATGCGATTCTTGTCCCAGTTGATGCCGCTGGCATGGGGATCGCTGGTGTCGTCATGGATCGCCGTGGTGATATTCACCTGGCTGTTGGTGTAGGTCTGGTTGGCGACATTAATACGGTCCACGATCGGCGACTTCGTGTCATCGGTCAGTTCCTTGGTATAGACAAAGCGGAAATTGTCGAGGTAAATGCTGCCTTTCGTCATGGGATCACCGTTGAGCAGTCCGGACTTCAGACACATCACGCTTAGTGCGTACCCGCCGGACATCAATTTATAGGGTGCTTTGTGTCCCTCGGGAATCGGGAAAGACACATATTTCCAACCAAGCCAATTGATTGCCCCAATGGACCCGCTCTGGCCGGGTTGCGTCGGCAGGTAAATGCCAAAGCCGACGCCGTTCGCATCCTCTAACCCGGACCATAACTGCAGACCTTGGGACTCCGGCGTGCCATAGACCCACACACCCACCGAATCCGGGGTCCCCGGGGCGTACTTTGTATCGTTTGGCCCCGCATAAGTAATCAACGTGCTGCTCTTTTGCCCAGTGGTGAAGTCAAAGTTCATTTTCACCGCGTGCTGGCCAAACCGGACCGGCGAATCCGGCGCAGTGCTGGTATCCAAGGAGACTGTTTCGCCTCGGGAACCGGCGCTGCTGGTCCAATATTTATCCAGTGCCTTTTTATCTGTGAGATTCTCGGCATCTTCCACGACGACGGGATCTTGGCCCACCGTGACGTTGAGGTGCACGGCCAGCTTGGTGTGGTTGAACTGCACATCAATCGTACCGTGAGTTTTACCCGTCGTCGCATGGAACTTGTTGGCCGCGTCCACGGTGCCGAGGTCCTTGGCAATGGTCCAGGTCAGATCCTTGGGTCCATATTGGACGGTTTGCCCTTTATAGGACGCCGTGATACCCAAGTCAGTGACTGCGCCAGGTTCCAACGTTTGATCGGTATTGGTGGTCGCGAAGGTGTCTGGATATTCCAGGTCAATGGTACTGCTGCCGACAACTTTCCCATTGAAAGAAAGGTTAGCCTTCACTTGCCCGGCTTTCCCATTGCCTTGGAACACCCCAGTAGTGGGATTAATACTGCCCATGGCGGCATCGGCCAGGCTCCAGGTCAAGCCGCTGGTGGGTAGCGGCGCCGAGTAACCGGCGGCATCCACTCCCTTGGCCGTGAACGTCACACTGGACTGGGGCGTGTAGACTTGATTGGCCGGGGAAACGGTGGCACTCGTGAACTGGTGGGTAGCCGCTTCATTCGAAACAATCAGCCAGGAATTCGCCACGTCCCGCTCGTTGCCGTCGGAGGGACTATTTTTCAAAGACAGGGTATCCGTCCCCAGTGTCCGGGAGACATACGTCGTCGAACCGCCGCCATCCAGATCCACGGCATTGACTGCACCCTGTTCCTTCATCAGCTCCGCCAAGTTGCTCATGGATATTCCACTGGAAAACGGTGCTTGCTGTCCGTCAATCGTGACGAAGAAAACGGACCCGTCGGCCTTGATACCGACAGCGGTCCGGGCCGCATTATCGGTACTGATCGCGGTGGTGTCTTTAATGGCGCCATTTTGCACCAGCATGTTTTGCGCGCCCAGGGCCTGTTGGAGCTGACCCTTGAGTTGCGTGTATTGGGCCTGCGTGCCGATGACCGCCGTGCCGTCCTTTTTCACCCCAAAGAAAGATTCATCAAGACTGGTGGCCGCATGAATCTGTACCCCATCCTTGACGACATTGCCTTGGGGTTCACCGGTGCTCATGTTGAAGAAATCGGCATTGACCCCGGCCACCACTTTGCGGCCTTTGGCAATCGCCGCATTGGCTTCTGCCCGGACGGATTGCAAGCCGAAACTCGTACCGTCATTGGGCGTCCCGGCCACCAGCTGGGTGTTCTTATTATGGAGATCGACTGAGACAGAAAAGAAATTAGTGCGGGCTCCTTTGGCATCGTTATAGACCACATGCCGTTCGGTCACGCCGGATGCCAATTGATCCTGGGTATCGCTAGTAATCGACTTCATGACCGGTGCAGCGGGTGTCGTGGCCGTTTGAGCGGCCGCCTGGGCCGTGGAAAAAGCCGGCGCTGCCAAACTTGCTTGTCCCACTGTGAGACACGCGGCGAGGACAATCGAACCAATCTTCTGGACTCTATTTCCCATCAGAAATTTTTGCTCCCTTGAATAGGTTTAGGCCAATTCCCACCACCAGCAATCTCCCCGGACCCCGACCGGCGGCACAACAAGCCTTTTTTAGTGTACGGGACCCATGTAAAAGGTTGTCGGCCATTCCGTCACAATCCAGTAAAAAGTGGGAAACGGTGCCACTTTTTCAAACCCGAACGATGCTTATCGAATACAAAAATAAAGTTGGCGTGTTAAAATTGCCGCGTGTAAATTTATGATGCACATATGCGACTGTGGGCAGTATTATCTTGGGTCCCAGTCTCATCAATATGGGGGGATTCTTTTGGAAAAAAGAAGGGTTGTCACGGGGCGTCGTGACGTTCAAAATCGGTGGCCGTTAATGGTCACCGTGTGTTTCACGTTTTATGTCATCAAGTGTTTGGTGCGCCTGAATACGGCCCAGGCGGCGACCGTATTGGACGCCATGGCGCCGTTACTGCAGGCAAATCAAGTCACACAGCAATTACTCGCCAGTGGACCTAGCGGTAATCAGGTCAATATTGGCGACAATCAGTCACAAGATTTCTTTGCGCCCACTGGTGACGCCAAGATCTACACCGATGCCGACGGGAATTGGAGCCAAATCCGGTTGACCCCGGCACTGGCGTACAAAAAAGGCGCGGTCACGCTGAATACGCGGATCGATATGACCCAGGACTTTTCCTTTAACTGGCAGGTCTTGATGAAGGCCTCGGTGGATAGTCCGAGTGCGACCATGGCCGATGGGATCGGGTTTGCCTTGCATCCCACCTATACTGCCAACGAACTGGGACCAAACCAAACTGTTGCCCAAGCGCTTAATTCCATTGGCTCTGCTGGGGGCAACCTGGGCACTGCCGATTTGATGAACGCGTTCGGGTTTAAGCTGGATTCCTATTGGAACTGGGGCAACGATGCCCAAACGGTCGGGCGAACCGGTTCAATTTCCGGATCATTTTATAAGGACCCCCGCCATGACAATGCGGCCAACGGGGACGCTTATGCGACTTGGGATAATCGGATCGATGGGCAGGTGGACAACCGCATTCCGCAAAACAATACGACTCAATGGGGCCCTTACGGCATGCTGACCAAAACCGATGGGACCGGGTATCTGACCAACACAGCCAGCGATACCGGGTCAGCGGTCTCCGAGACGCCGCTGAACGGCGCCGCTGCCACTTCCGTCAATTTATTAAGTGGTAATTGGGCCGGATTAAATATTGTGTATAATGCCGCTCAGCATCAACTCGCAGTGACATTAACAGACCTGCACGATACCCGCCGGACGATGACATGGCGGCGTACATTAACGGCTCCAGAAATTGCCTTGATCAATCAGAAGCGGTATTACGCCTTCATGATCCAAGGTTCCACCGGTGCGCGCTACGCCGAACAATCGGTGCAACGGCTGCGGGGCTATTTCACGCCGGAAAATCCGACGTTGTTGGTCCGGAAAGTCACCACCAACGGCATGTCGGTGGCCGACACGCAGACCTTTACCCAGACCACGGTGAAGAAAACAACCGCGCCAGTGCAGATTACGTCCGCAATAGACAACAATAATTTTCAAGGGGTGCTGTCGCATATTCTGTTCACAACGTACGATGCGAATGGCAACCCCGTCACCAAACGGGTGAATATCGCCACGAATAAGGACGGCTTTGATCGGACGATTGACCAGTGGTCTTACACCGTGGATCCGACGAAGTACACATCATTGACCATCGTGACTTATGTTTATCGACGGACCACCAATATTCCCACGATGACCCTCAGTTATGCCGGGGCAGCGGGAAATGGGACTTATGCACTGCCGCCGAATGGCGATGTGAACGTCACTGCGTCGATCACGAATCCCGCGACCGGTCCGGCCACTTGGATGGGCGTTTACGCTCTGGATCAACTGCCCAGCAGTTTGCAGCTCAAAACCGGTAGTAATCCCAATGTCAGTCAGGCTGGCAACCAGTTGAAAATCAATTTTGGGGCCATTGACCGGGGACAAACCGTCACGACGGCTTTCACACTTCACTATTCAGGGACCCTGCCCGCCACGCTTTATCCCACCGGTGTATCAGCGGACAGTAACGGGATGAGTTTGGGTCATAGCGCTTATATTTATGACCAATCACCGGAATTGATCGATGCGGCGGGTAAGCGAGTGGACGGTTCTTATTACTATGTGCCGGGAACCTTAGATGCGCCGTTAGCCGCGGAAAAGTTGAAAGAATCGCCGATTATCACCGACTATATTAATCTTGATCCCGGCAATTTTGTGCCGCACATTGGTAACGCTCAGCCGGCTGCCAAAGCGCTCTTCCACTATTGGGACATTACTAGTCCCGGGGCAACGACGATGGATCCAATTTTGACAGGCCATCCCACCCAGGAAATTACCGGGACTACCGGCGGTACGCTTTCCGGTCTGCTCGCGGACCCCATCGCCAATGCGCCCCAACCTACTGTATTGGCGGATTACACGTATCTGGGATATTACGAATTCACCGGCAGCGGTACCACCAGCACCTGGCACGACGCCAAGGGTGCCACAGCGCCTACTTTCTATTACCAGGCCAATGCCACGAGCGCCACGCCGCAACAGATTGCGTATATCTATCGACCCAGTACGCAAAAATATCTGGCGATCACACCGCCGAATATTAATTTTGGCAAGCGACCAGCCACGGCGGCCAGTCAGGGCAATTTGTGGCTGCCCTCCCAGGTCGGTGTCCAGGCTGTGGTGACGGATACTCGGCCGCACACCGGCATTCCGGCCAGTACCGGTGGCTGGCAGGTGAGCATCACCGCCACCGGTCCGATGCGCGGGGTATCTAGCCATGCCACTTTGGTCGGGGCAAAAATTACTTTTGCGACTGCGGGTGCTGATATTAGTACTGGCTTCACCGGCCGAGCAGCGACCTTAGCATTGGTCAATGGCGATACCCACATTCTGGCCCAGTCATCGGTTTACGGCTCGCGGAAGCTGAATTGGGGATCGTTGGGCGTGCAGTTGAATGTACCGCAACAGGCAATTACGCCGGATACGTATCAGACGACGATTACGTGGTCAGTAACGGATGGCTTGTGAGTACTTCACATCAACGCACCAAATTCACGTATTTAACTATTGAGGGCAACGATCCTGTTGCTCTGTTTTTTGTTAAACGCGTAGTTTACCACATGATATAATCAAACAATCGTTGATATTTAACGGGACGCTCGAATGGAAAGGTGATGCTTGAAATGATGACCGACCAATGGATTACAGATTATACAATGTGGCTGCGTAAACAATATCATGTTGAATCACTTCCAGATGGGGATGAGGTCACTACGCCTTTCACTAATTCACTTGGTGATAACATCCAACTTTTTATGATTCCATCAACAAAGGACGGCGAATTCTTGCTGACTGATGAAGGTAATACCATCAATGATCTAGAGTTGTTGGGAATCAACATGAACAATGATACCCGGTCAGAACTTCTTTCAAGCATTGTGCAACAATATCAGGTCTCTTTGGATAAGGAGGGGGTGCTCAGTGTCTCTGGCCCTATCAAGAATTTTCCTGTCTTGAAGCAACATCTCTTACAAGCTGTTTTACGCATTGACGACTTGTCGCAAACACGTAAAGGCGTCGTATCAAATATCTTCAGGCAAGAAGTGGGCGACTACCTTTCCAAAAACGAATTTGAAGTACTACCCAATTATCCCATTCAAGGGAGAACAGGCAATCCTTATCATATCGACTATGCCATCGGTGGTACAGAATCCAAACCTTTGCGCCTAATACAGGTTGTACCAAGACCAAGTTTCGATCGTGTGGCGGCTGAAAGTGTGACTTTTGATGACATTAAAAAAAACGAAGCTTTAAACAGCCATCGAATCACCTATACGATTATTTTTAATGACGAGACGAGCAAAGTGTCAAAGTCGGCGTATAATATTGCTTCCCGTTATGGTACGGAAATCGTGCCTTGGAGTGATAAAAAGCAGCTGTTCAATCTCCGTTGAAGCGGACAGAATCAAAAGCTTCCTTCGCCATTTGATTGTTGATCACTGTTTTCGTAGACATGAGTGGCGCTTTTACCGTTGTCATTCCGAACAAATTAAAATCCACTTCAGTTGACATTCGTGCTATCCTCCGCTATTCTTTCCTCAATCAAGCAATTGCGGGTCAGAAATAGTAACCGAGCCACCTGATATCCAGAGAGTTGTGGGGACGCTGAAAACCACGCTGTCAGGCCGCGGTGAATGAATCTGAAAAACGCACGGACCGCTGCTCCTTACGCAGCTTTTGAGGGGCTTTGAATGCAAAGCAAATCAGGTGGTACCGCGCGTTGGCGTCCTGTCTAGTCTTTTAGACGGGGCGCCTTTTTTGCACCCGTAAAAGTGAAAAAGGAGTGATTGAGTTATGGCCAAGTTAGTGTTGCAAACAGATTTTGGGCTCGTCGATGGAGCAGTGGCGGCCATGTACGGGGTGGCCTTCCAAGTGAATCCAGATTTGGGGATCTATAACCTCACCCACGAAATCCCACCGTATGACATTTTTGCCGCGTCGTACCGGCTCTACCAAACCGTCAAATATTGGCCCGCCGGCACCGTCTTTGTCTCTGTGGTTGACCCCGGCGTGGGCAGCGATCGACGCAGTATTGTGGCCGAAACCAACGATGGCCATTACATCATCACGCCGGACAACGGCACCTTAACGCATATCGCGACCTATATTGGATTAAAAGGTATCCGCCAAATCGATGAAGTTAAAAACGCACTGCCTGGCAGTCAGGAAAGCCACACGTTCCACGGCCGCGATATTTATGCCTACAACGGAGCCAAATTAGCCAGCAGTCAAATCAGTTTCAACGACCTGGGCGAAAATTTGCCCATCGCCGAAATCGTCAAATTACCGTTGGGTGAAGTGACTCAACAGCCCGGCCAAGTTTCTGGGACGATCGACATTCTGGACATCCGTTTCGGTTCGCTGTGGACGAATATCTCGCTTCATGCATTTCACGAACTCAATATTCATACCGGTGACCGCGTTTTGGTCTCCATTTATCACCACGATCACCTGCGTTATCAAAACCAGATGCCGTTCACCCGCACCTTTGCGGCAGTCCGCGTCGGTGAGCCGCTGGTCTACGTCAATTCATTGATCAACATCGGCGTAGCCATCAACCAAGATTCATTCTCCGACGTCTATCGCATTGGCACCGGGATCAATTGGCACATCACGTTTGCCAAAGCCCCCGCCGCGCCCGTCATTATTGAAGAATAATTGTTTCATCACATGACAATGCCACAAGTAAATGGTGCTCAGTTCGATAGCTCGTTTCAAATAAAAAAGCCTCTTGCCCCAGCTGCGTGTGATGAGCGGGTAAACAAGAAGCTTTTTTATTACAGAAAAGAATTAACGCTGCGTTTCAAACCGTGATTGCGTCGTCGGCACTTGATTGGTCATCACGGCCGGCGAAAACAGCCGTTCCACCAGATCTGGATCAAGCAGTTTCTTAGCTTTCAACAGTGTCTGCACACTGACACCCTTTGCCAAGGCCTCTTTCACCAAAAAAGTGGTTTCCACATAGCCGAGATAAGGGTTCAGGACAGTGGCACTAACTGCGGAATGATGGACATTCTTTTCACACTGGGCAACGTTCACTGTCAGATCAGCGAGGCAGTTACGTACCAGCGTATCGATGGCATTGGTCAGGTAGCGCTCGTTTTGCAGCAAATCTCGGAACATGATTGGTTCAAAAGCGTTCAATTCCAGCTGGCCGGCTTCAGCAGCCATGCTGATGGTGAGGTCCTGCCCGATCACTTGGAAGGCGACCTGGTTGACAACTTCGGGAATGACCGGGTTGACCTTGCCGGGCATAATCGACGAACCGGCCTGTTTAGCAGGTAAGCGAATTTCGCTAAAACCAGCCTGCGGACCGCTGTTCAAGAGACGCAGATCATTACAGAATTTGGAGAGATCCACGGCTAAGACCTTCATCGCACTGGAAAAGGTCACGAAAGTATCCGTGTTCTGAGTGGCATCGATCATGTCTTCAGCCAATTCCAGATCCAAGCCGCTGGTCGTGTTCAGAGCGTCTACAATATGGCTGCGGTAATAGTCCGTCGCATTCAGGCCGGTACCAATCGCGGTGCCGCCAAGATTGACGGTATGTAGTGCTTCGGCAGCCGTGCGCAAACGGGTGACATCCCGACGAAAGAGTGAGGCATACGCGTGGAAGCTATTGCCGTAAGTCGTCGGAACGGCGTCTTCCAGCTGGGTACGGCCCACTTTCAGCACATCAGTATAGCGTTTCGCCAGATCCAGCAGTGTCGTAATCATCTTATCAATTTGTTGCAGCAACGGCGGCAACGCTTTAAGTATCGCCATCTTACCGGCGGTGGGATATGTGTCGTTGGTGGACTGACACTGATTCACATCATCGTTGATCTGTATCGTCACATTTTCCGCTAAACTCATGGCAGATTTCGCCACGACTTCGTTGACGTTCATGTTCACCGAAGTGCCGGCGCTGCCCTGAATGGCCGGGGCCACCAGGTCGTCTTGATGTTGACCCAGCAATAACTCGTTGCAAGCCGCAACAATTAACTTGGCCTTTTGCTCATTCAATGTACCGGCGCGATGATTCACGATTGCCGCAGATTTCTTGATTTGAATCAAGCTCTCAAAAATCAAACTGTCTGTACGTTCTTTGGCGATATCAAAGTTGTGCAATGCCCGAGTGGTGTTGATGCCGTAAAGTACGTCGTCCGCCACTGGTAACTTGCCAATACAATCCTCTTCGAGATGCATAACGATCTCCTCCCACGTATATACCAATAATTCTCAATCAGTATACCAAAGTTTAGAGAACACGCAATGGGATTTGTCAGGTTTGGTGACACGGAATCCATATTTAATAGTCGATGTTATTGAATTCTACTGTTGGACTATACCAGTTTTCCGGAGGGCGCGCTGAATTGGCGCATCGTCATTTTTATTGCCATCATCTCGAATTCACTCTTTACAATAACGAAGGAGAATCTTGTATCATGAGGACAGCAAAAAGGTGCCACCGGCAAGTGACACCCTTCGCAGAGTCGCTGAATAACGACTGGCAAAATGGGTAAAACTAACAATCAAGAAGCAATCGTCAGACTACGCCAATAGTCTACTGACGGTTGTTTTTTTGCCGTCAGGGCAGCAGCGCATTCGTTAACTCGTCTTTTCTTCCGATTTCCGACTATAGTCGTCACTCTCCCGCCCAATAATCTCCGTCGGCAATAACACCCGCAGCGGATAATCCCGCGTGCCCTGAATCCGCTCTGCCGCCATGCGCACGGCACTCTTCCCCATCTCATAGGGCCGCAATTTCACACTGGTCAAAGACGGTGTCAAATAATCTGCCACAGCAGAATTATCGAAAGAAATCACCGCCAGATCTTCGGGCATCCGAATATGAGCAGTATGCAGCTCGCGGTAAACACCGATGGCCAATGGATCAGAGGCCACGACCAACGCAGTGGGAAAGTCAGTCCGATCGTGGAAATGCTGAAGTAAATTTCGGGTCTGTTCCGCCCCATCCATATAGTCCCATCCACCAATAAACGAATGGCTGTATTGACCAAGATCGTGATCGTCCATCCATTGCTGATACGTTCGCAACCGCAAATCGCCTTCCGGGTGCCACACGATCTTCCCGCTCTCCAGCCAGGACATTGCCGCACCGCCAATGAAAGAAATCCGTTGATGTCCTTGTTTAGTGAGTCGCTCCAATACCGCAGTTGTAGACTGTTGAAAATCTGGATACACCGCGTCAATATTGGCCGGCCCATAGTAATCATCGACCAGCACGATGTTTTGATTGGCCGCATAGATCTTATCCAACCACGCATGTTCCAGTGTCCCCACAATCACAAATGCATCCAAGCCTTGCAGCATCATCGCGTCAATTTTATCGCCAATATGGTACGTTACGCCGATATCCAACGAATGCGCTTTGAGACCATCCAAAATTCCCAGCCGAATATCCCGGAAATAAGGATCATCATATTCATCACGTTCCGTCTTCGTCACCAACAACCCAATTCGCGTGGTTTTGCGCGACTTATTGGACCGTTTTACGTAATGCAGTTTTTCCACCGCTGCCAGAATTCGCCTTTTCGTCTCATCTGTAATCATCAAATCTGGATCGCTATTCAAAAACCGAGATGTCGTGGTTGCAGACACTTTTGCTTCTTTTGCCACATCGCGAATTCCTGCCATGCATAATCTCCTCCGTATTTTTCTTTTCAAATTATGTAAAAAACAGACGCGAGCTTGGCACTCACGCCCGTTCAGTGAACAGATTGATATTACAGCTTACCGCCGGTTGTGGCAATCCCTTGGATAAACTTCTTCTGGAAAATGATGAAGAGTACCAGCATTGGCCACACTGCCAATAACGAACCCGCCATCAATTGCGGGAAGTTGGTGGCGTACTGCCCTTGCAAGTTGGCCAGCCCCGCCGACAAGGTTGTCTTATCGACGGACGTCGTCGCAATCATTGGCCACATCAAGTCCTTGAAGGCAAACAATGCCGTGAAAATCGATAACGCCACGAGCCCTGAACGCACCAGCGGCAGCATGATTTTGAAGAAAATCGTCCAAATTGACGCCCCATCCAAAACCGCCGCTTCCTCCAATTCATTGGGAATCGTGAGGAAAAACTGACGTAGCAGGAATGTCCCGAACGCACTGACAAAGCCTGGCAGGATCAATCCCCAAACTGTATCAATGATGCCCAACTGTTGGGCTAACAGGTACTGGGGCGTGATGAAAATCTGACCCGGAATCATCATTTGCGCCAACACTAACCCGAAGAACAGGTTGCGCCCAGGAAAGCGCAGTCGGGCCGACGCATAGGCCGCCATGGCACTGGTGAGTACTGAGAAAAAGACCCGCCCAATAACCAACAGTAACGTGTTCAGATAGAACTTACCGAAGGGCAAAAGCGCCCAAACTGCCGAATAGTTGCTCCATTCAAATTTCTTAGGAAAAATTGTTGGTGGTACCTGGGTTGATTCCGTCAGGGTCTTCCCCGAAGTCAGAATCATCCAAACAAACGGCACGATCATCACCACTGCGCCGAGAATGAGCACCACGTGGACAAGCGGATGTCGTTTCTTCATCGCTGATTAGCCCCTTTCTAGTAGTACACCCATTTCTTCTGCAGCTTCAGTTGAATCGCCGTGATGATCAATATGATGCCCAACAATAACACCACGATCGCCGATCCATATCCTTTATCGTTCAAGATGAAGGAATATTTGTAGAAAAGATACGCCAGCGACTGCGTCTTGTACATGGCATCCGTGTTTTGCTGTACCATCATGAAGATCGAATCGAATACCTGGAAGGCACCGATGACCGTCGTCACCACTACGAAGAAAAGTGTCGGCGTGACTAAAGGCAGTGTGATGGTGAAAAACTGACGAATTGGACCCGCCCCATCAATTTCCGCCGACTCATAGTAATCATTAGGAATGTCCTGCAACCCCGCAATCAGCAGCACCATGTTGTACCCGATTGCACTCCACACACCCACGATAATGACAGTGTAGATAGCAATGTCCGGATCTGATAACCAGTTAATCGGTTTAATTCCGAAGTTTCCTAACATTTGATTGATCAGCCCATAGTTCGAGTTGAATAGCCATTTCCAAATCATTGCCACCGCCGCCGGGGCCGCGACCACCGGCAGAAAGTAGAGGGTTCGATACACACTGAGACCCTTGATCTTCTGATTCATCAAAACCGCGACGATTAAGGAAAAGACCACGATCAGCGGTACGGCGATGACCGAATATTTCAACGTGTTCAGTAACGACTGCCATACTTCTGGGTCAGCCATCAGCCGTTTGTAGTTGTCCAAGCCCGTCCACGTCATCCTGCCAAAGCCAGCCGACTTGTTGAAGCTCATATAGATCGTATCAATCGCCGGTTTGATGTTCAGCACAATCAAGCCAACGGCCGTGGGCAGAATGAACAGGTAGCCCCAAATAATCTCATTGACGCGATATTTTCCGATTCTCCGTTGGTGGTGCATTCAGAACACCTCCTACTCTTTACCCGCGAGGATCTTGTCGATACCTTTAGCGACTGTATCCGCAGTTTCTTGGGCGGTTTGCTTACCGGACATCATCTTACCCACTTGTTCGTTGGACAATGTTTCACATTTAATCGTGTTGGCATTGAATGGCCGCAGCACGCCGTACTTCAATTGCTCATTGAAGCTTTCAATGTGCGCAAAGGTCTTCTTGTACTTATCCGTCCAGCCTTGACCCAAGCCTTCATAAGCAGGAATTGAGACACCCAGATCGGATTGCATCGTATTGGCTTCCTTGGAGGCCAAGAATTTCAGGAACTTTTGGGCTTCTTTCGGATGAGTCGTCTTAGCAGAAATCCCCCAAGCCAAACCATTCGTGACTGTGGCTTGCTTCTTACCCTTGGGCAACGGCGCCACGTCAGCATTCTTGGCCGTATATTCGTTGGAAGCTAATTCTTCAGCACCCCAGTTACCGGCCATGATCATCGCTACTTTACCGGATTCAAACAAGTTGATCTGATCGGTCTGTTCCAGCACTTGGGCACTAGGCGAAACCTTATCCTTCAGCATCAAATCCTGATAGAATTGCAGCGCACCCACTGTGTTTTTGTCGTTGTAGTGTGACTTTTTCTCGTTCATACTCCAAATCTGACCATCATTTTGATAAATGAAATTGTAATAACCTGTTTCAGGTGCAGTTGCTGCCGCAAAACCGTAAACTCCCTTGGCCGCATTCGTCAGCTTCTTCGCATTCTCTGCAAAAGTTTCCCAGGTCCAAGTACCATCCGGATATTTCACGCCGGCCTGATCGAATAATGTCTTGTTGTACCACAGTCCAATATTGGTCACGTCTTTCGGCACGGCGTAATGCTTGCCTTTGTACATATAAAGCTTAGTCACACCGCTGTTGTAGTTGGAGAATTTGATATCGCCTTTTTTCGCCATATCTTCCAGACTCATCAGCATGTCGTTGGACATGTATTTATACGATTCGTTGGAGTGCATGGTCACCACATCAGGCATCTTCCCGCCCGTCGTCGCTGCTTCCATCTTGGTCCAGTATTGGTCCCACGGCGTTGTTTCCATCTTAATCTTGATGTTCGGATTGTCCTTCTCGAACTTGTCCGCCATCTTACGCAAACCCACGGCCTGCTTTGTGTCCCAACTGGCAAAAGACAAGGTGACTTTGCCGCTGCTGCTAGAACCAGCCGAATTACCGCTCCCACAACCAACCAACACTGCCGCTGCCAGCATCACAGTGATGCCGAGTAAACCGTTTCGCTTCATTTTGAGTCCCTCCTAGTTTTAAAACGCTTACAACTGAACTGATATCATCATACGTTCAGTAAACACTATTTGTCAACTGTTAAATTAAAAAGTTCACAGCTCTTCCTTGTCAGTCGTCTTTCAATGCCATATAATCACATTATCAGAATAATATTGTATTCTTGATTATCCACTAATTGTTCAGTGAACGAAAGGAGATTTAACAATGTCGCAATCCGTTTCACCCCCTGTGATGGGTTGGTCCTCCTGGAATCATTTTCGCCAAAACATCAACGAAACCGTCATTCTGGAAAGTGCGCAGGCCATGCACAAGTCAGGATTGGCGGCTGCTGGTTATCAATATGTGAATTTAGATGACTGCTGGCAGTCCTCCGACCGCGATGAGCAAGGCAATCTTCAATTTGATCTCAGTAATTTCCCCCACGGACGGCAAATGATTGATCAGATCCATGATCTGGACCTGAAAGTGGGACTGTACAGCTCCTGTGGTCCATTAACCTGCGAAGATATGCCTGCGAGTTACGGTCATGAGAAGCGCGATGCCGTCACTTTCACCAAACTCGGCATCGACTTTTTGAAATACGATTACTGCCACGTGGTGGATCTCACCACGGATGAAAAGTTGCTGAACGATGCGCCAGACATTATTGCCGTGACATTATTCAACACGGTGACAGATGAAACGTTGAATTTACCCTTGGGCACAGCCGCTTTGACAGGTGCTGTGCAACGGGCGGTGCAAGCCGATGGCACATTGGCCATTAGCGGTTTGGCCAATGCCGCTGGCCAACTGACTTTTGACACCGCCGGAATTGCCCCAGGTCAATATGTATTAACCGTGGTGTATCGCAAAACACACAGTCAAAATCGCAAGCTGCTCGTGGCCGACACCGGCGACAATGAATATGTGCTGCATTTCCCCCGATCCAGCGGCTGGAGTGCCAGCGGTCGCGTCCAAGTATTAATTACGCTAACCGCCGGCACGAAATACATCCAATTGCATAATCCAATCCGGGATCGGCGCACAGACGCGATATTACGCTACCGGACGATGGCGAACGCATTAAACCAGGCGCAAGCATCCAGCCAGCGCGAGACCCCTTTTGTCTATTCCGTTTGTGAGCACGGTCGTAATCGTCCTTGGGAATGGGCGCCCGCTTTTGCCGGGGCATACCGCATTCACGAAGACATCCGTAACAACTGGGACTCCGTGCGTGATTGTTACGAAAAGCTGTTATCTGTGCGTGCCTTGGCCACTGAAGGCAGTTACGCTGACCCGGACATGTTGGAAGTGGGCAACGGCGCATTGACGCCCGCCGAAAACATGACCCATTTCACGCTGTGGGCATTTCTATCCGCCCCCCTCGTATTGGGCAACGACATCCGGGATCAAACTGGCGACTGGCTGCCGGTGGTCACTAATGAAAAGGTGATTGCCGTTAATCAGTCGGCCCCGTTCTTACCCGCCGACCTAATCGATCTGGACGCGGATAACGATCAAGTGGATGTGCTGGCGAAATATCTCTCTAATGGACGAGCGGCATTATGTTTCTTCAACAAGAGCGATTTTCCAGAAGAATACACATTCGCATGGGAACAGCTGCCAGACACGATCCATGACATCGCCTACGCGTATACTGACCAGACAATCACCCCGCTTTGGCCGGATCAAAAATATTTAATCCAAGACGGCCAGATCACGATGACTTTGCCAGCGCATGGGGTAAGTGCGTTTCAATTAGAAAAGTAACGACAGCCACAAAAAAAGTTCGGACACGTTAAAACGCTCCGAACTTTTTCTAATGGCTAAATTATTGACGTAATTGTTGTTGTGCGTACGTCACTGCACCCAAGGCTGCCATCAAACGCCAATCCAACTTCGTGCGCGTTACCCCATCATCAACCAGCCGCATCGCTTCTGGATCAAGATGATCGGTTACCCGCAAGGCGAAAGTGGAATTCTCCACCACATAGCCGCCAACCACGACAGCCGCCGGGTTGATTGCTCGAATAAGGTTGGCAATCAACGTCGCAATACCGCGAGAAGCTTGCTCGACTACCATTTCCGCCACCGCATCACCGTCTGATAGTGCAGACATGATTTGCTTCATAGTCACACAACCCGTATCGTCCACTTGCAGGACCGTGCGCTCGCCTTGATCAATGAGGCGCTTGGCAACATTCGACATGCCGGTAGCGGAAGCAAAGGTCTCCACGCAGCCATACCGACCGCAGGTGCACTGAATCGGTGAGTTGAAATCAACTACCGTATGGCCAAACTCTCCGGCGTATTGATGCGTCCCATTGATAATCCGGCCGTGGTTCACCACCCGGCCGGCAATATGCGTCGCTACATCCAAATACACAAAATTCTGGGACTCCTGCCCAATGCCATGAGTTAGTTCAGCAAAGGCGGCCGCGTAAACCTTGTTCAACGCAAAGCACGGCAACTGATACCGCTCCTGCAGCATCGCCGCCAGCGGAATATTGTCCTTAATGAGGCTGCTCATACCAAACCAAGTACCTGAGGCTGGATTCACTTGCCCCACCGCGTCCACTGCAATGGCCGTGATATCCAACTCTTTCACCTGCTGGGCTTCATCAATCAAGTCCGTCATCGCTTGGAACGCGTTGGCCCGACTGGTTAAATCAGACGCCACCAACTTTTGAAACAACACTTCATCGGTGGCCGAAAAGGCGCACGCCATCGTTCTTGTTTCCCCGACATCAATTGCTAGAATTGCCCTGGTCATTGACTTGACTCCCTTCAGCCCGCGTGGGTTATTGGCACCGTATAACACGCTTACATAATCAGTGTAGCATGTTGCCCCAGGAGTTAGAAAGCCCACTAGATAAGAAAAGCCCCACGATTGCGTGGCGCTTTTCTAAATGCTGCAACAACTCACTTTCTCAGTGATTTCAGTATATCCAACGCTGGCGTGACAATCGCGAATCACTGCTCAGGATGGCGCATCTGGGCCCGATTACCTTTCACTTCGAAGTCCAAGGCACCCAATTGATCATCAATGATCCGCACCAATTTCTGCAGTGGCTTGGGATCATCAACTTGGCTGAGAAAGTCAGCGGTGGATTTATCATAATCATTCTTGTACTGCGTATTCAATGCCTTCCAATCAACGCCAGCAAACGCTTGGACGATTTTCTCTGAATTTGAGGGTAGGCCAATCTTATGCTGCTCAATTAACACCGCCACAATCGGATATCCCGCGTAATGTTGCCAATATGTGGCGTTGTCGTTGGCGGAGTAAAAGCCGTCCCCAAAACGGACCGTATACTGCTTACTGTGATCTGACGAAACAACCAGTGCTTCCCCTGGCTGATCGGCCGGGAATGTGACCCGTTTGTCTGCAATCGCACTCAAAGCTTCATAAATCTTGGCGATGGGTGTCGCTTTTCTATCTGCCATTGTTCAGACTTCCTTCCGAAGCAAAACCATTTATCCTGGATTGCCAGAAAATGGTTAGTATGTATGTAATGAAAAATCGCCTTGTCGTTGACAGTTGATGCCGTCAACAACAAGGCGACTATAGCATTATCACAGGGACGGGGCAATTTAATTTGTTTATGAATTCATCGCAGTTTTCGTAACTGCTATGGGTGGTCACACGTCCCGATTATATTGCACTACTGGTATGATCCATTGTCATCTTCGCTACCAACGATTCAATCTTCGCCACCGTTTTGCGCATATACTGCCGGTCTGCTTTTTCATTCACACCCACGGTCGCGCCGTACTCGTTCACTGTCTTCGCGGGTAAGGGTGTGTCAATCAGCGTATCCAAGTATTCCGTCAGCGTCTTCATCCCTCGAATATCCCGCGTCACTTCTTCTGTCGCCATAAACCGCCACCGGCGGATCTGGGACAGGGTGTGTTCCATCATCATGATCCGCGGGGATAAATATGGGGCGTCGTCGCCATCCTGATGGGGATACAACAGGAACGGATCGCCGCTTTCCCAATACCAATGATTGACCGACTGCCATGGATCGGCCACCCACGCATCCAGCGCCCAGCGTAGGAACCCGTCAATACCTAACGAGGCGAAATACCACAACAGATACGATGTCTCAATGGGTTCACTCAATGCGAACATGCTGGGATAATTACCCACACAATTGTAGAAAGTCGTCTCTAGCCCCTTGGCATGCCGATCGGCCACGAATTGTTTGAAATCATGGGGATCGCCCATATCCGACTGATTGATTGAAATGTCTTCATAATGGTCCAGCACATCCGCTGCCACGGTCTGGTAGTTCACCGCTCCCGAAAGCTTCAACGGCTGGCCCAACTGATTTTTGAACTGACCAATAAAATCAATGACCGTCTTCATTTCTTCAATCGGCCGCTCATCCAACGCCATATAGGTCCGGTCAAACCAATTCTTCACGTCTAAGTGCTGAATGAAATCTGTTAAGAAAGCCGTCCAGATTTCCCGCCACCGGTCAGAACCCACGGCCGGCTGCTCTGTGACCCACGCACCTTGGGCGTCGCGGTACTTAATCTCGTTTTCCCACGGCAAAATGGAGAAGCATTTGATCTTCTGGTAAATCCCCAAATCCAGGCTCCACTGCACATACCGATCGAAATTCGTGTAGTCAAAATGAAAGCCATCCGCTGTTTGTGTCCACTGCACCAGGCTGGGATAAGCATCATAAGTCTGATGATGCCAAGGGTCTTCGACGATCGTCGTGGCAATAGTCTGCCCACCCATCTCGACATACTTTTGCAGATTTTCCTTGGTTAAGCGCTCGTGCTCTGGGCCGAAGAGCTGATCTTCCGGGATATGGTAGAACCGGGCGACGGCATATGGATATTCCCAAAGCTCCAGACTGAACAGCGATGGCTCAATATCAGGATTCCCCATCCGGCTAACGAGTATGGACAAAGGTAGCTTCTCATCTCCAGCTTGAATAGTTGTCTCTAGCGGAATAGGCGAGTGACCATCGTCTGGCACTTCAATCGTCGCCACACAATTCAAATACGGCGCCGGAACATTTTTCAAATCGACCAGTGGCTGCACATAGTCCGGAGCTATCTTGTTCGGTCCCGTGGGTATCTCACCCCAGGTCATACCGCGGCCAATGTACGCAGAAGTTTCCCGGACGACTCCGATTTTCACATTCCAATTGTCAGGCAGATCAATGTGGATGTCAGGTATCTTGCCATTTGTGAGTGGACCGATGACAAAGCTGACAAATATTCGTTCACCGCGCCAAGCGGTAATGATTGGGATCTTCTGTTTCTTGGCCTGCGCTAGTTCGGCTTGGGTGTAATGGCGACCAAGATCGGTGAAAGCTAACATAGTGGTGTCCTCTTTTCTGCGATTTATGTGCATACTTATGACCATTCAACAGCAAGTAACGAATTAAATTGTATTGCTATTGTGGCAGTGCAATGAAGCGCTGTCAATCGAGAGAAAAAAGAGTTTTAGCAAAGACTCGTGAATGAACAGGATATTTCTACTTCCATGGACTGTTGCGAAGTGCTTGCCAATCATTTAGGCTATCCCGGCTACGTTGCTGCTGACCAATTTTTTAAACATACCCATTATCTACTCGTCAAATCCAAAAATTTCACGCAATTCCGTCAAAATTCTCTCCTGGCTCGTCGTTGGTCCACCGTAAACAATGTATTTGTATTCCGCAGGCATAGACACCACCAATCCAGCTTCCAGAACCATTGTCTGAAAGTCATTACGCGCATGTTTGCCCATCATTACTTGCAATACCGCGGTTGCATCCTTTTGAGTCCAAAAGCCCAACCCACCGTACACTAATGTACCGTCACGCAGAATAAAGCAGGCCTCATCTGGGTAATCATGACCATAGTGGACCCCCGCCATGATCGGGGCGTCCACCATTTTATCCATATTATTCCTGATTTCTTGGTCGCTAATTGGTGCCATCCAAGCCACTTCCTATCATCAATCAATTGATCTAGGATCTTAGCCGATCAAATGTAATAGATCAAGTGTCTTGTCTGCAATGTCTGGTACTGACGTTACTTATCTTTGGGCAGATTTGTCTGGCTCTCTGCATCTTTTATGTTTTGCTCGTGAAGTTTCAAAACTTGAATGCGTTCATCAAACTCCTTATCGACATACTGCGCAATCAAGAGATCGAATGGATCAGGGTCGCCAGTCTGTTGGGCATGATAGAGTGCCTGCATGTACTTGTCTCTGGATATACTGTCTGGGCGGATATTGATCAGAGGTAATCCACTTTCTAGTAGTGCAAAGTTCATCAGCAGCCGTGCTGTTCGGCTATTACCATCGATGAACGGATGAATGGACACAAAACGCCGATGCAGTTCCGCAGCGTATAGGATAGGATGCATTAAATTGTGACTTTCTTTGCTCCAGGCAACCAATTGTGCCATCTGGGGACGAATATCAACTGATTCGGTGTAGGTGTTCTTTGGCAATCCCTGCGGCCAGACTTCAATATCTCGATAGTTGCCGGCCTGTCGCACATCTTGGGTTGTTTTCGCGGTGACAAGACGGTTGAGATCACGAATCATTGTTTGCGTGACCGGTCCTTTTTCCTGGACCAAATCCATTACATAATCGTACGCATCTGATAAGTCCAAAACTTCCAGCACATCTTTGATCGGTTTGCCCTGTGGCGTAAGGCCGGTTTCCAGAACCGAGATGGTTTCATACAAAGATAACGTATTGCCCTCAATCGCATTCGACGACCAGACATGTTCTACTTTCGTTTGGTGCGCCAAGATGCGCATCTCTTCTTCCGGCAGCGGCTGATAATGGCCTATTGTCGCTTTTTTGGCGTCAATTGTTGCCAATAAGGCGGTTATGTCCATAATGACAACTCCTTACACGTTTTCTATGATTAAGATTTCAACCAAGCGGAAAATGAGGCACAGATTGCTGCCTTTCCAGTACCAATGATTGACCGACTGCCGCTATCGTATGTCTCCATCCCCCAGAAGCCCGAATCGTTGGGCCTCTTTTCGGCCATGATCAGCGTCTTGGATATGGGGATCCCGCGCATCAAACATGACAATGAAACGAGTCGTAGATTCCAAATTAACAGCCAATTCATTGTAGTCGAGCTGCTCTTCACGGGTCAGGTTACGCCAAGGAATGGACAACTCCTCGGCAGGCTTATCCGATCGAATCAAAACAATCTCTGTCAAATCTGCAGGCATTGTTTCAACGAAATGCACGGTCAGCCGCTCCAGCAACTTTTGTTTGATCTCTTCTGCCGCCAGTCCCTGAGTCAACCATTCAGTGACACTATCCCGATCAACTTGGAAATAATGTGGTAGCGCCTTGTCAACAACTGGATCATTCGACTGTTTGCGTCCACTCGCCAACAGTCGATCAGCCAACTGCTCAAACCAGTCCTTACGAATCGTCAGCCGTCCCCGGCTAATCTCGCGGGTGGTTGATTCGTAAGCGCCTTGGCTTGAGTTTGAATAGTAGAAGGATTCGGCAATTCCGTCCAACGCTAGGTCAATGACATCTGCTGGCAAACGCATCTTATCTGTGTTCTCAAAACCTAATTCGACCGTCTTGAGCATGATGATCCCTGCCTTTCTGATGGTTCCAGTATAGCAATATGGCGCTGAGCATAGCCAGTGGAATGAGCTGAACCAATGTCCCTCATTAATCTTTTGTTAGAAATGCACGGATTGAAAATAGTGCTGTATTGACGTAACTGAAAAGTCCCCTAATCGTGACCACATCAACCGTCAACAATTAGGGGACTTTAACATTCACTCAATGGCAGCGCTCCTGTCTCACAACGACATACCATTCGTTTCAATTACCTTCTGATACCAATAAAAACTATCCTTCTTATACCGGTTCAAATCAAGCAAGTCTTCATCCGTCCGGTTAACGTAAACAAACCCGTACCGCTTCCGGAAACCATTCGTGGTGCTGAGCAAGTCCATGAACGACCATGGTTCGTAACCAATCACATCAACACCCTCAGCAATGGCCTGCCGTAGTTCCACCAAGTGTTTGTCCAAAAAATCAATCCGATAGTCATCATGGATTTGATGGTCTGACGTAAGCTGTTCCACGCCACCAATTCCATTTTCCGTAATGATCAACGGTACGCCATAGCGGTCATAAATTTGATGCAACAAAATTCGCAATCCCGCCGGATCAATTTCCCAGTGCCATTCGTTGGTCGGCAAATGACTATTCGCTACTTCTTGGTACAACCCCGGCCGTGTTTCGCCAACTCGGACATCCTCACCAGTGACACTCATGGCTGGTGAATGGTAAGCCGTATCCCTGGGTGCGGCCCGGACGGTTTTGCTTTCATAATAATTAATGCCCAAATAGTCAGGTTTTGCCGCCGGATTCATGAGCAATGCGGCATCATTAGGCTCCATATCAGGCACCAGATCATCGGCGACCAAGTAATTCATCACCTCTGGATGATAAGTACCCTTGAAGTAAAGATCTGTGAAGAAGTCATTACGGAAAACGGTGGCGTTATGCGCAGCAATGACATCTTGAGGATCTGCAGTCAACGCATAATAAGGCGAAAGTCCAATGGCCGGACCAATGATCGCATGGGGCATCATCTCATGGGCGCGAATAATTGCCTGGGCGTTGGCTAGCATCATGTGATGGTTCATCTGGAACTTCACGCGTTCTTCCGACTCATCACCGCTGAGATTAAGCAAGTAGGGTAAGGCAAACATGTTACTCTGCTCGTTAATCGTCAGCCAATATTTGACCCGATCACCAAAGTTTTTGTAAAGCACATAACAATAATGGTCAAAATCTGCAATGATTTGCCGCGAACGCCAGCCGCCATATTGATCCTGCAAGGTTTGGGGGAGGTCAAAATGATAAATCGTCACCACCGGTTCAATCCCTGCCGCCAGCAAAGCATCGATTAAGTCGCTGTAAAACTTGATCCCTTTTGGATTAGTGGCCCCGTTGCCAGAAGGAATAATGCGCGGCCAGGCAATTGAGAAACGATAGGAATTGAGTCCTAACTCCTTCATCAGCGCCACGTCTTCTCGCCAATGGTGATAGTGATCTGAGGTGATTGAAGTATCCGTGTAATGGGCATTGATGCTGTTGTCCACGATGGAACGGGACTTGCCGTCTTCGTCCCGGGCGCCTTCAAATTGATACGCGGAGGTGGCCCCACCCCAGAGAAAACCATCTGGAAATGTTTGCTTACCCATGTCAGTCCTCCTTAAACGATACCTTACGGAACAACTTGATCAGCTGCTTGGCGAGATTGAGCTCGCTCATGATGGTCATCAAGGTATCCTGCGCATGGGTGAACAATACCGAATAAGGAATTTCCATACCCTGGGCGGCTGATTGAATCGTGCTGGTTTGCGACTCGTGGGCCTTCTTGAGATTCTCTTGGGCCTGTGTCAGCAATTCGCTGGCGGCATCAAACTGTTCATCACCAATTTTATTCAATGCTTCTGTGATTTGGTTCCGCGCATCGCCGGCATGCAGGATGATCTGCATACTCACTTTGTTCAATTCGTCCTCATTCATGATTGTGTTCATGATTCCGTCGCCCCCTGTAATTTTTCTGCCGCCACTTTAGCGGCTTGCTTTTCTTTCTTGGCCCGTGCTTTCGCAGCTTCTGTCTCCACCAACTGATTGTCATACACCCGGAAGAATGGGTACCAGATCAGTGTCGAGATCACCAAGTTGACTGCCATCAACACCAGTCCACGCCAATCCAAGTTGAAGATATACGTCGACACGCCGATGGGCAGGTACCACATCTGGTTCATCTTGTCGGGAATCGTGACCAAGCCGAAGTGCATCGTTAGCCACGTGATCGCTGGCAGAACAATGCCATTAATCCACATGGGAACCATCATGACGGGGTTGAAGGCGACTGGTGCGCCGAATATCGTTGGCTCGTTAATGTTGAAAATAGTCGGTACCAAGACCGTGCCACCGATCAGTTTCAATCGTTTAGACTTGGCTAGGAAAGCCATCATGAAGACAAGGCCAAAAGTCGCCCCCATCCCACCAAGATTGATCCAACCGGCTGCCACTTCCATCGTATTGATATTTGTGGCAGTGTGGCCAGCAGCGACCAAGTTTGCATTCTCTTGAATGCCCTGGACCCAAACGCCGTAAAGAATGGGATAAAGCACCCACGCACTGACCCCGAAGGAATAGAAGAAAACGCCTAAGAATGTGAAGAATACGAATCCCACAAAGCTTTGCGCCGAAGCGGTCAATGGTTTGAAAATGGCATTGATCACCATGAACAGATCAATGTGCCACTGGAACGTGAATGCCCAGCCCACTAAAAGAATCAATGTCACTGGTAATAATGAGTCAAACCAGACGACAATGAAGTCTGGCAATGCATCGTTGTTTTTAAAGAACGAAAACTTGCTGAAGAGAAACATCACGAATGCCGTGAATAAACCCGCAATCAAAGCCACGAACATGCCGACGCCGCCGAACCGCTCGAATGTGAAAGATACCGTCGCGCCGTCTGCTGAAAATTTGGGGAAAATAGCAATGAGATACAATGCCGCACCGGCCGTCCCGGCAACGATGGTTTTATCTAACACCTTTTTCCGCTGCATGATGTAGTACGGAATGAGGAATGCAATAAAGAGACTCATGATACCGAAGGAAAAGTTGTTAATCATACTGAGATCAGGGATGGCCGGAATTACCATCTTCAGCAAAGACAGTAACGTCATCAGCGAACCCACCAGGATCAGCGGTAATACGCCCATGATGGCATCTTGAATACCGGCCACCCACGCATTCCCAGTGATCTTGTTCATCTTGGGAGTGAATGACTTATTCATCCAGTCGATAAAGCCTTGCATGGTCAATCATCTCCTAACATGGTCACAATCTGATCATAAACCGCCGCACCGTTCATCATCCCATAATCATCTTCATCAATCAGTGCCATGGGAATATCCTTCGGATCAGTCATGGATTTAATCTCGTCTTCCATATAGGCCAGATGTGGGCCCACAAGGAGCACATCAATGTCGTTAATGTAATTGGACAGTTCTGATTCACTACGCGCTTCAATCTGCATATCCGCGCCCTGCTTTTTTGCATATTTACGAATGTTGGCTGCCAAAAAACCGCTAGATGCACCGCCGCCACACACTAAGAGAATTCGTTTGGTCATTTCAATCATCCTTTCCTTGTTTGCAAATTCAGTATAGAACGCTTACACTCAAAACCGGCATCACAAATTTTCCGCTAAGATTTGAATGGAGGAATATAGGAAATGGCCGATCGAAAAACCGCGCAACAACAGCTTCTAGAACTATTACAGGGAGCCCCATCACAATATCTAAGCGGAAAATACCTGGCTTCTGCCCTGTCCGTCACCACTCGCACCATCCGCAATTACGTCCGCCAATTAGTGGGAGAAGGTTACACGATTTCTTCTGCTAAAGCAGGCTATAAGTATGAAAAAGGCGTGATTCAACGGGGATTTGAGCTGAACAGCGACAGTCTGGCTATCTTGAAAATTCTCCTTTACGAAAAGCGAGTCGGCATCAGTAAAGTCGCCCTCGCCCAACGGCTTCACGTCAGCGAGGCCACCTTGGATCGGCGTTTGACCGATTTAACTGACTATTTAGCGGAACGCAATACCGCCATCACCAGTCATCACGGCGAAGTCCATCTCACCGGCGCCGAACATGATAAACGTCACTTGATGTACCTCTTGTTGAATCAGGAAAGCCAACAAGATATTTTACGGGAATTCATGCTCTCCGAAGGCAAACAACTCGGGTTGAAAAAGATTCTGTTGGAAACCGCCGCCCGCCATCATTTGCATATCGACAGCGGCACGTTGAACAATATCCTCATGCACTTAACAATTTCAATTTATCGCATCACCCGCGCCCATCGGATCGACAATTCCGTCAATGAAGCCATCCACCAACAGCTGATTAAAACTGGTGCCATGAGTGTCGCCCGGGAAATTGCAGAACAGATTAAAGCCCAGTTTGCAATCACAATGACCCCGCCGGAAGTCGATAATTTAGGGCTGCTGTTACTGGATACGTTGCATTATCGCCAACCCACTGAAACCCAATTGAAGGACCTCGTCGCGCCTCGCTTCTACTTGCTGTCGCTGGTTCTTTTGCGGGCGGTCGACAATAACTACTCCTTGAACCTTGGCGGCGATGCGAGTTTCATTTCTCGCTTCGCACTGCACATTCAAAACCTCTATTTACGTCTGGATACTGGTAACCAAGATACTCCGCCCGTCAATAAGTCGATCAAGAAGAAGTTCCCGTTCATCTACGATATCGCCGTCTTCATCTGTTCACAATTGACCGACATTTTTGAAAAACATATTCCCGAAAGTGAAATCGACTTTATCGCCATGCATATTGGCACACTGCTCATGACCAATTCTCAACCTGCCGCTTATGACTTTTATTTGGTGGATAAAAATTATCTGGACAGTAACCATATGATTCGAGAAAAGCTACGGACCGCACTGGATGGGGTCATGACGATCGTGGATACCTACCAAAGCTATCGTGATTTACCCGCTGATGTCGATTATGACCGGGTAATCGGTACTGCATCACCTGTTCCCGATACACGAATCTTGCAGATTTCTCCATTCATTGATCAACACGATGTGGATATATTGCAAAAGCGCATTGCGGATATTAAAGATCACGCCAATTCGGATAAACTGGTTCATTATATTGAACGTTTCCTCCCAGAATCCCTGATTTTTCGGGAACAATACTTCAACGGTGCCCAATCCTGTATCACTTGGCTGTGTGAGCAAATGAATCATCAAGGGTATGTCTCTACCACCTTCAAAGATGATGTGCTCAAACGCGAGGCCCTGTCCTCTACTGCCTTCGTGAAAGACATCGCCGTTCCGCACCCGCTTAAACCAGTGACCGCCCACACGACCATAGCCTTTGTTTTGAACCACAAGCCGATGCAATGGGGTGATTCTTACGTGCGGATTATCGTGCTATTGGGACTCAGCCCAAATGACCATGATGAGTTTCAGGTGATCTTCGATGCCCTGATTGCGGCACTTTCCAATGCGGATACGGTTCAGAAGTTGTTGGATACCCAGTCTTATACAGAGATTATTGATATTTTGCGGGACAGTGTGGTGTATTCGGGGTAATCAAAAAATCGGAGCAAGCCATCATGACTTGTCTCCGATTTTTTGGTTATGTTCAGGTAATTGGTTCTGAATAGACCTTGACTCCATACGGTACCAATTCAACCAGTTGGCTGGATTCGCCAGTTTCAATTTCCGTGAGTGGTCGAGAAAATTGAATGCGCTGTACCGTTGCGCTGAAATTCATCGCAAAAACAAACCGCTCCTGCTCACTTTCTCGACTCTGTACCGAAACAACCGGGTTTCCTTGCTGCAAGAAGTCGGGCTGCCATTGATTCTTCCCACCCAGCACGTCATCATAGAATGCTGTAATGAAATCACTACTCAGTCGGGCACCCACATAGAATGCCTGACCCTGGCCAAAATCATTGCTAGTCACAGCCGGACTACCGGCGTAAAAATCACGATTGTACTTGCCCAGCACCTTAGCATCCACTGGTTTAACCAGCTGATCAAAATCATGTGTAGCAAATTTCTGACCTGTAAACGTGATTTCATTTGATTCCCCCAGATACAGCGAATCAAACTCACCCAGCTCAATACCAAACACATCCGACAACTGCGGTCGCCACTGGTCTTGAATGAGTTGGTCGTGCTCATCCACAATCCCCATCATGTAAGAACCCACCAGTTTGCCACCGGCAGCCACATACTGTTTCAACCGGTCGGCTAACGCATCCGTCATCAGATACAGCATCGGTGTAATCACCAGTGCAAAGTCGGATAAATCTGTGTCCGGCGTCACCACCGTCACTGGAATATCATGTTCCCAGAAGTACTGATAATGTTTTTGCAGCATCTGAAAATACTCTTTCCGGTTTCGACCAAACGCCGCTTCACGGTACATCGCCCACTGCGATTCCCAACTGAGCAAAATGGCCACCTGCGCATGGTGCTTGCTCCCCTTCACTCGGCTCAATTTTTCCAACATCTGACCATAGTGTGCCACCTCTTGGAAAACTCGATTACTGGTATCATTCGTGTGATCAATCACGGCGCCATGAAATTTCTCGGAATTGCCTCGGGACTGGCGCCATTGAAAGTACAGCGTCCCATCAGCACCGTGTGCCACCTGCTGCATGGTACTTAACAGATGGATACCCGGCCGTTTAGCCTTAGCAATTGGTGAATTGACTCGACTGGGGGAAGATTCCATGACGATGAATGGCTTTTGTTTGAGACCATAATACAGGTCATGGATAAAAGCAGCCTGGACTGCAGGTATTGTGCTCACGCTTTGATCGAAATCCCATTGAGGGTATGAATCCCAACTGACCACATCCAGATGCTGGGCAAAACGGCCATAATCGATGCCTTGCAGCGGAATATAGTTGCCGTCATTTCCTTCCGCCATGAAATTGGTCGTGACGGGAATGGTAGGATTAGCAGCCCGCAACGGTTGCTGTTCAGCATCACAGAAATCAATTAACTGATCCGTACAGAACCGTTGCCAATCCAGCGCCATGCCATGATTCTTGTGCTCATTGAGTTGGCTGGGCACCTTAATTTGCGACCACGCGGAATATTGACTGCCCCAAAACGTCGTGACCCAAGCCTCATTGACGCCTGCTAACGCGTGATACCGATGCTCAAGCCAACGCTGCCATTTTTCTTCACAAAGCGGGCAATAGCAGGCACCTGAATACTCATTCGATACATGCCACATTGCCAACGCAGGATGCTGGCCATAACGATTGGCTAACTGCTGATTGATTTCGCGAACCTTTGCCCGATAAATGGGCGACGAAAAACAAAACATCTGCCGAAAAGAATGGGTATGCTGTTGCCCGTGGTCATCGGTGCGGTTGATTTCTGGATACTCTTCACTCATCCACACCGGGGGCACCGCACTGGGAGTAGCCAAAATCACATTGCCACCCATGCGCTGAATCCGCTCAAAGACTTGATCCATCCAAATGAAATCGTAGACGCCTTCTGCCGGTTCCAGCGCGCCCCAAGCAAACACGCCCAGGGTGACCGTGTTGACATGGGCCAGTTTCATCTGGTCAATATCATCCTGCAAAATATTCGGGTAATCCTGCCACTGTTCTGGATTATAATCGCCGCCGTGAAGAATGCGATCGTCTAAGTTGAAATTCAATTGCTCACCTTCTTCACTGCAGTGAGTTCTATCACCGCAGATTGAAAATCGCCCTGCAAAACTGCCTCTGTTTGATTAGCCCCATTGAACTGATACGGCAGACGCAAACCGACGCGCCGCAGAACATCGCCACTCACCACCGACCCCGTTTCGTCTATGCAGTACTGCGTTGTTGGATCAGCACTAGGGATCTTCAAGAAGTCGACGGAACGACCCGCCACATCTGCTAAAATCCGGAAAAATCCCACGCGGATGTGTTCTTGATCCGGGCTAGTGATGGTCCAAGCCACCGTATTTTTGTCGCCAAAAGCAGGCGCTTGTAATTGTTGGAACGCACCTTGCCAAACCAAGGGCCGTTGCTGCTTGTACCACGTGATCTGCTTTTTAACCGTCGCCAACTCCGGTGCAGTCAACTTCGTCAAATCCAGCTCATACCCTAACGTCCCGAATTGCGCCACATTGTAGCGGGTCGCTAAAGGCGTAATCCGCTGCATCTGATGATTCGGCACGGCCGTCACGTGATTACTCATGGCCTCCAGCGGATAGCCCAGGGCGGTACCCGATTGAATACTCAGACGCGCAATCGCATCACTGTTATCACTGACCCAAATCTGCGGACTGTAATACAGAATACCCAAATCAAAGCGGCCACCACCACCCGCACAACCCTCAATGAGCAGATCTGGAAATTCCGTCAGTAATAATTGATACAGCTGATACACACCCATCATGTAACGGTGGAAAAATTCGTTTTGTGGGCGGTCCTGTTGCTGCAAATACGGGGAAAAAGCCTCCGTGATGTTGCGGTTCATATCCCATTTGACATAATCCACTCGGGCCGCCTGAATGACGGCTTTCATCTGGTTAAACACATTGGCCACCACTGCAGGATTGGCAAAATCCAACACATACTGACCTCGGGCGATGGAATACCGTCCCTTATCCGGACGCACCACCCAATCTGGATGGGCCTTGATTAATTGACTACCCGGAGAAACCATTTCCGGTTCAAACCATAAGCCAAAGAGCAAGCCATGATCGTGGACCGTTTCCGAGAACCGTTTAATCCCCTGGGGAAATTTCTTCTTGTCCGTGACCCAATCCCCCAAGGAAGAACGATCGTCGTCCCGTTGGCCAAACCAGCCATCATCTACCGCAAAGCATTCAATCCCCACTTCTTCAGCCGCATTCAATAATGTAGTAAGCTTCTCTTCTGTGAGGTCAAAATACGCGGCTTCCCAACTGTTTAATACAATCGGTCGCGGTCGGTTCTGCCAGCGGGGCGCAATGATGTGGCGGCGAATAAAACGGGTGTTCACCGTCCCTAATCCTGACAATCCTTGATCACTGTATGATAGCACCGCTTCCGGCGTGGAAAAAGAGTCCGTCGGTGCCAGTTTCCACGTGAAACTTGTAGGATGGATACCAATCATCATCCGGGTTTGCGCCCACTCATTAACCTCTGCTTCCGCGATAAAGTTGCCAGAATAAACCAGATTCATCCCAAAAACTTCGCCGTGATTTAAGTCGGCGTGGTCTCGCTGCAGAGCAACAAACGGATTCTGCTGGTGACTGGACGCACCCCGCAGCGACTCTATTACCGCCCGGCCCTGCACCAGGTTCTGCGTTTTCACTTGCCGTTCCCGCGCCCACGTTCCAGAAAGATGAACAAACTCAAACTGTCCCTGGGGTAAATCTAGGCTGCTACTCAGCATCCGATCCAACATCACTGCTTGATCGCTCTCATTAGTTATTGTTTGGGAGCGGACAATCACGGCCTGGTCTTGGAATAGCGAATAAGATTGCACCAACCGCAGCGCCAACACGTGATCGACCAATGTAATCTGCAAGGTTTCGACTTCATCGTCCTCGCCAAACGTTCGCGGAAAGCCCAAATCGCGCTTTTTACCCCGCAATACTTGATAATGATCATACTGAAAATCCGGGTACAGTGGCGTTTGCCCTTGGGAAATGGCCAACGCCCCCTGGCGATAATCTGTCGTGCCCCACACTGGATACTCCTGGGCAGTGTCCGCCAAGGTGAAATCAGAATCCGCAGAAAACTTAGCTGTGCCGCCAGACTTACTTCCCGAATCAATCAGGTATTGCCAATCTGCCTGGCTACCATGCATCGGCGCGCCGAAATATAGATGACCCAACTGACCATTGGGTAAAACATGGAGGGCATAACTGATTTGATCATTGTGCAGATGAAAGATACGGTTGTCGTAAACGTCAAGCATGCCGTGCCACCCCCGTCTGGAGATCGCCACTGTCATTTTCAACAATCTCGGCCAGCTTTTTCAATCGTTTAGTGACCGCTCGCTTGTAGAAGAATCGATACAGCAGGCTTACAGTATCGAAATTCAAGTCGCCCCGCTTATCATCAAACTGGTTTTGTTCCGTATAAGTGACCTCCGTCTGACCATCCGCACAGGCTGTCAGTGCAAAAGTTTGCGCGATGGCGCCGCCGTGATAAGCCACTACTGATGAAAAAGCCGCATTCTGGACCAACTGGGTAATGGTCATCGTTGCCGGGACCAATTTACGACTCGTTTTCGTCCGCAGCTGGGTTTGGATCGTGGTCCCCTGCTGCAACTCAGTCACCGTGGCGTCATAGAACTGAAAGTAACGCAGCTGTTCCGCCAGAATGACGGCATAAACCCGTTGTGGCGTGGCCTTCATTTTGTATTTTGTACTGACTTGTTTCACAATTGTCCTCCTTGCTACTTGGTCACTGCCGATTCGCCTGGTGTGGCTTGTGGTGCACTCGGCTCTTCTGCCGTCGCTGTCACTTCATGCACAGTCGGCGCAGCTTCTGCAGTCGCTGCTTCTGTGGCTGCAGTCGCCTGTTCTTCCGTCAGATACTGATGATCGAGGACTTTTAAGAAAGGTAACCAGATCACGGTCGTAATCGCCACGTTCACCAGTTGCAGGATGGCGCCCCGAATGGACCCTGTGCCTAACCAGCCAGATAGGAATACTGGTGTGGACCAGACAATCGTCGCCCCAGTCGGCCGTGGTACTAAGCCAATACTCATAGCGAAATACGATACCCCAGCCATGATCATGGGACAAAGCACCCAGGGAATGAAAATTGTCGGGTTCAACACGATCGGTAAGCCAAAGGTAATTGGTTCAGAAATGTTGAAGAACGCGGGTAACGCCACCATTTCCATCGTCCGTTTCATCCGAGCCGACTTAGCCGCGAAGATCAAAGCGGCCAGAGAGAGACCGAGGATCATCCCAGTAATGACGAAGACGCCCATGAAGGTCGTGTTCACGATATGTGGTAACGGTAATCCTTTACGATACGCGTTGTAGTTTTCAATCGCCAACGCTGCCATAATCGGATCGACCACAGAATTGACCACCAATGTGCCATGAATACCGAACCACCATAACAACTGGGAAATGAACATAATCAGTAATACAGCCGGTAAAGACGCCCCTAAGCCTTGTAATGGTTCCTGCAACATTTTGTAGATAAAGTCAAAGGCATTGCCCCAAGCGGTGAAGGTGAACAGATAGCGAACCACGGTAAACGTCATTAAGGAGGCCGCCCCTGGTAAAATGGCCACGAACGAACCCGCAATGGCTGGTGGTACCTGTTCAGGCATCTTGATCGTGATATTGGCATTTTCCAACCGGGCAAAAATGATGGTGGAAACAATCGCCGTGATGATGGCCACAAACATACCCTGGGCACCAAGTTTGTCCACCGGAATAAATGTCCCGGCCTTGGTGTTCGTCATGGGCAGTAACAGCATAAATGACGACAACGAAATGCCGCCGGCATACAGCTTAGAAGCATGCAACTTATCGGCCAGTTGATAAGCCACCCCAAAGGCGACAAACAAGGCCGTGATATTCATCGTCGCGTTGCTGATCGGTCCAAGGAAATCATTCAGGAACTGCATCACCCCCGCGGGCAAGAACTTCTGGAAGCCAAAAGTGGCCGGCAGGTTTTGAATGATGATCATGATGGAAGCAAACATCGTGGCTGGGAAAGCCACCATGAAACCATCCCGGAGACTCAATAAGTATTTGTTCCCGGCTAATTTTGTCGCAATTGGCAAAACTTTATCAATGAATTTCTGTTGGAAAGACATAGTACGCTCCTCCTTATTAATTGCGTGGAATAATTCCGTCCGTAAATCAATTGACAGCCATAGTGTAAGCGCTGTGATAATTATTGAACATGGTACAATGTTGAAGTAACATGTCCAAATGTGGACTGAGGAGGAAGCGGCAATGATGGATAAGTTCTCAAGCAGCAACCGCACAATTAACCAGGACGTCAACGTCTACACCTGCGGATCAGAACAATGCGCACCCAACCACACCTACGGGCCAACCGTGCGCAGTGGCTACATGGTCTACTTTGTGCTGTCTGGTAAAGGCGTTTATCAAGTCCGGGACCACACGTATCATTTACACCAAGGCCAAGGCTTCCTGATTGAGCCACAGACCCTAATCATGGTGAAAGCTGACAGAAATAATCCCTGGAAATATCTCTGGATCGGGTTTTCTGGCCAATCTGCCGAAAAATACCTCACAGCGACGGCACTGAACAGTCACGACCCGCTATTCAGCTTTACGACCGATTCGCCGCTACTGGATTCCGCCCACGCGGTCATTCAAGCAGCGAAGGTGCAAGAGAACCGAAATCTGGCCATGACCGGCAAGCTGTTTGAGTTTCTCTATACCCTATGCCAGACCCACCCACGCTTATCCACCGACGCAGCCGCTTCAACCACTGAGCTCGTCGAATACGCCCTCTTTTACATCTCCCAAAACTTCGGAGATGATATTTCTGTGGCACAAATTGCGGAGGCGTTGCATATTGACCGCAGTTATCTTCATCGATTGTTTAAACGGGTGACGGGGCAATCGCCTCAGGCGTACATTAAAAGCTACCGGATGCAGCAGGCGTGCGAGTTGCTGACAACGACGGCACTGCCGATTAGTGTGGTGGCGAGGGCCGTGGGGTATGGGTTATGGGTCGCAGTTCTCATTTTCGAAGGCGTTTCGGGGTTTAGTGGGGATGGCGCCGAGGGAGTGGCGAGTAAATAACACATTGATGTCAGTGAACGGCGAACGGCACTGCCAAAGATCGAGAGCTAAAGATTCAATCCTCAGTAAACAATCAGTAAGTTGACAGCCACACCGACTATAATCAGTAGATTTTATTGAATATAAAATTCGTCTTCCAACAGCAATTTTCGCAAAAATAAAAAAGAATGAAAAAATTCCAAATCAACATAGAGAAGCCCATATCAGCACATCACGAAATATATCATTGGTTCCTCCGATCATTTAAATCCAATTCATTCTTGATTTTGAGAATGATCAATACGATAAAGAGAAGGCACAACATATAGTTTAAACGGTGCATTGATATCGGGATTGAATTGAATGCACCGTGGGCATACTTATTTCTCAATCCAAGGCCATTGGGGTATTTATCTGAAAAATAATAGTCGAATAAATTCGATTCATACGGTGTTAATAGTGTAGGCTGATATATGACCATTTTTTTAGCAGACCACTTTTGTAACATCTTATTATTTCTGAAAGGATCAAGTTTCAAAGTGGGGATAACTCCATAAGTAAAACTTGAATGCAGTAATCGATACATAGAAGGATCAGTAAAAGTTAACTTTTTCCCATCATGTTGAAGAATGTGTAGTCGAATCAAGTGATCCAGAATAGCAGTTTGATATTCGTTAAAATCAGACCATTTTTGATTGTTAGTCGCAATTGATTTCCCCACGTTCTGTTCAAAGCTATTGGATAACGGACTTTGATCGGAAAATAAAACGTATTGCGCATAAACTAGTCCCTGATCCAAAACTTTGATATATTTATCGTGTGCGATACTACCAATTTCAGCGAAACGAGGCGTGTCAGAAAATGAGTCTATCAGGTCTCGATCAAAATATTTGTCTGCAGAAAACAAACTGTACATTCGTATTATTCGGTGTAGCTGTGACATTGCGTTTAACGTCTTTAACTCTGGCGAACTACTCATCGCGTTCACTACAGAAATACTCAATCCCTCAATTTTAAAATTTTTAACTAAGTAATCATTAAAAAACCATTCGATTATTCTTTCAAGATCAATGCCCTGCCTTTGTAAGAAAAAATAATAAGCATTAAAAGAAAGAATGTCGATAGATGCTAGTTGTTTAAAAGTAAAATTATCCGGAAACATTCCTGTGCCAGTCTCACTCAATATTCTTTCTAATACGCCACCTTGTTCGGTAAACGGCGCCATATTAAGGATTCCGTCAGAGTTAATTAATCCAAAAATAAACTCAAAATTATTTAAAATCGTTGGCCAATCCACGAGATTTAATAAGTGGTTACCATTGAACCGAATTATCAATTTAATATTACTACCGTTCTCTTCTTTCTGCACATCATAATCCTGGTTCGCGTTTAAATCCGTTGTAATCTCAACATTGATTTCCGTGCCAATACGTCCGGTATGATGTTCTTGAAAATGTTTTTCTATTGTACTACTATACTTTTTCAATGCGCGAAGACGAACACTATACGAAGCAGTACCGTCCAATGATATTGCTTTTAAAAAACCCGGATTGGGACGCTTAGAGTCAATATACTGGGTTAAAATTTTGTCTTCTTCATTTTCCACTAATTCAGACGGAAGTGTAACTCCGTTTTCCTTTCTAGATAAAATAATTTCCGCACTTCCGTCATATTTAATTAAATTCTGTAGTATACTATATCCGTATTTTTTCACAATTTTTTTGTTTCTCATTGGATATACGATTTTATTATCTGAATACTTCGTTAAAATCTTTTTGACTTCATTGTCAGAATACTTAGATAGAGCAATCCTTTCCCACAATTCATCCTCATATTGTTTGCTTAGGCTTGACCGAGTGATCTCGCTAATCAAATTGTCAATTGAAATTGTCGAAAACCATTTATTGATTTCCTTTTTTATCACTTTCTCGCTATTTGATGTTTTTTTACTGTCATTACCGGTATCCAAGTATCGACATATTTGTGCTAGCTCAAGAATATCCATTAGGCCCGGTTTACTTAGATTTTGAAGCCGCTTTATTCTTTCTTTGATTCTTACATATTCCATGCTAAACGCTAGATCATGGGTGGAGTAGAACGTGATTCTATTTTCCATTAGTACTCTTCCTTCATTCTTCATTAGTATGCCTGTGTCACACTTCTTTTAACCCGCCATCGTTGCTTTATTCTGTTAACTGATGGATATTATTTTCCACTTACGCGAAGAGCGTCAATCCCACGTAGCCGCCAGTGAAATTGAGCCAACTGCTCTTTGTATACTTCGAAATAATAACATCCGAGCACGACGGATTCGTTCGAATGCTGGTAATCTCTGAGTCTGGATTTATTCCGAGAACACCCCACAAAGCCATCAAGCTCAGCAAATCGTGGACCGACAAAGGAACATCATTCACGTTTCTTTTATGAAAAAGTTCACGTTGAAGCATAATGACCGCCCTATTTGTATGCTTACAAGTACTGGCCAAATATCAAAAGACAGGGTTATGTGGTTTACCGTCGTTGCCATTCAGAACCCAAATGTGTGCCAAACTTTCTTGTTTAAACATTTAGCAATAGGGTTACGCGTAGTATGTATGTCAGCGGGGTATAAATCTTCGGCGTAGCGAAAACACTATCGCGTGTAGGATGACAGACCGATGCGTGCATTGGTCAAGTCGTTAGACGAGAGAGAGCTGGGCGAATGCCAAGGGATAGACCTGACCTCTGCGTGGTTCTACGTACAGTAACGATCCAGTATGACCTCCTTAGATAATCAACGGGCGATAACCCATTTCTTGATGGTGGACGATATCTCCGAAGCGGTAGAGCTCTTAATATGGATGATATAGTACAGTTAAAGTTAAAGAGGTTACGCCGCTTTTTTATATCAGTTCATGAGTGTTCCAAGTTAACCGTCTGTCTTACTCAGTAACTCAAGTAAATTATCACGTGTCTAGGAAATATGAACGTATTAATAATGCAAATTTATAGAGGCTCAGTTTTAATCATCTTCTGCTTATACACTTCCGTTATTTTAACGGGCAAGAACTCATATGCAGCACTTGTCTCACTATGATCATCGTCAGCAAATAAGCTCAGCTGTTTGCTTGTCCTTTCCACGGTGCCAGAAACAACTGGTCCTTCATTATTTATGATGGCAGTTAATGTATATTCTATTCGGTGAACCTTCCTTATATTTCTCTTGATTGGAAGAAGCTTCCACTCACTAAGAATAATAGGTTGTCCATCCTTCGTGATTTGTTTCAATGCATCTCCTTCCGCCATATTTGCGGAAATAATTACCTTTGCACTTTCTATTACGTGCGTATTAACTTTCCCTCCATATTTAGTTGCTTCTTTCGAATACTGATTAAAAAAGGTTTGATACATATTCATGGCAAGCAATTTGACATTGTCTTCCATAAGTTCGATCCCATACAGTGAGCATAGCGCAATTAACGAATTCTGTTCATAGGAGTCAAGGTCATTGCTCAATCGTACAGCCAGCAACATCTTTCTTCGCAGTATTTCTGTAAGAAAAGCACCCTCACCAGCTGCTGGCTCAAGAAAGGTTGTACTTAGCGATGATAATGGGGCCTTCAACTCCTTTTGATTAAGCATTAAATTTACGATTCGTCTGGGTGTAAAAACTTCACCATGTTCTTTCACCCGCTCATTCGATTTAATAATCCTTTCTGTCATTAAACCATCCCCACTGCAGTTGATTCAACGAAAGCTCTTTCTTTACTATTGAGCCCATACTTAGAGAAAAGCTGACGGTCAATATCGGAAATTTTTTTAGACCAATCAATATCTGAATGTTGTGTGAAATCTTGCAGTGGAACCATTCGCCACACTGATATTGGACCATTTTGAGTCACCTTCAGAACGCCTAACATTATGCGTGCAAATTTTGTTTTGACATACTTTAGCGCAGCATTAGCCTCAAAACTGGAGTCAAACGACCCAATGCTTATGAAGGTTTCAGTGTGACCGATACCTGGACCTGCAACTATTACTGTGCTCAACGCCTCCCCCAACTGCCCACTGCCAACAGCGCTTGCAATCAAGACTTTATATTTATCCAAGTTTGGATGGTCATTGATATACTCTCTTCTCACCCAGCGATAAACTCTTTTTCCGTTACTTCTTCCCAAAATTCGAATGAAACTGTGATGGTTATTTGGCTTGTCTTTGATAAATATATTTGGAAGGTTGTCAAATATATTGGAAGCTACATCATATTTATGGCCTTCACTTAGGTGATCAGCAGCCTCCGGAAAATCAATATGCATTTTCTCAGTCAGCTTATAACTTGTTCGTGAAAAGCCGATGTCAGACAACGAATCCTTGGTAACTAATCGAACTTTTCGTACTATATTATTTAGAACAGCGTATGGTGTGAATACTCCGATTTCACCAAAGTTTTGCGTCGTGTCATGCATCGTAATTGCGATCCCACCTTTGATATCTGTTCGTGGGAACACTTTGTTACTGTCACGTTCATAATAAACAACTTTCAGATGTTTATCGTGCAACATTTTTTCATTCCAGGTTTTGGGTGTGTCGCCAGCATTGAACAAAAATCTCGCTGGTGTGATGAGCACGGCTTTGTCAGCTAATTGATAAGCCATATCCATAAATAAATTATATATCGGTTTCTTACTAAGGCTTCCACCTCTTTCTTCTTCTTGATACGGTGGATTTCCAACTACAACATCAAATTTCATGTTACCAAAAGCCTCCTTGACGTGGTCAACGCCTGATTCAACATTTGCCTTTGCCTCACTGACAACATTACCAATATACGCAACATTCGTGGAATAGTCTTTGAACCCAGCAAGCGTTCTCTGCGTTATAGTTTGTGCCATTGGAGTTTTTGCGACAACAAAGATGTTATTGCGTAAAATCCGCTGCCACAGATTATCTTCATCAAATGAAGAAAACTTCCCAGCAGTCCCTTCATTAAGCTCCTTCTGTGCTAAATAAAACAATGAGGTCGCCAAATACAATGGATACAACCCAGTTTTGGCATTGATATCCAACATTCTTGTCCGTGAAGAAAAAGTTTTCTCTGTTTGATTAGTTTCAATCCAGCGTCTAACCGATTTAGTATTATCGAATTCTTGATCATATTGTTTATCAAAATATGAATATCCGCCAATTGTCATTCCTAATTGCATGTTTACAACTCGCCACGGCGTCAACACAGTTTCTTTGTCTGGATTTTTGAACGTCCCGAAAATTGTAGCCAGGGCAGCAGCCCGATCTAGCGGCTGCATCTTATCTAACCGATGAACTCTTCGACGGATGATTCTACCTGCTTCAATGAATATTTCTGGATCATAGTATTTTGCGAATTCCCGAAACTTTTCCTTTGTTACTCCTTTTGGCATAAATTCTTCCCAAGATTCTAAATCCACTAATCGGATAAACGTGTCAATATCCACGTCTCGATCAATATCAATTTTCATTCCATAAATCATCATCGGAATTCGAATGGATATAGAACGTAAGATTGAAATCATCGTTTTCCGTTGTTTTTTTAATAACTTGGTTCGTTTTAATAGTGTCTTTTCCTCTTCAGTCCGTTCTTTTGGAAGCTTCTTCTCTGCGAAGAGTGCCTCATCATATTGCTCATCCGTCAATCCTTGAGAATTTATATCAATTGAGATCTTCTTTTTTTGTGCTTTGGTTGTTCCAACTATCGCCTTCAGATCATTGAATGCAGAAACGTCTACATTACTCATCAGCAAGAATTTATCATTGTATAGAGAATCGTCGTCAAAACCACTACTCACTGCTTTTTCAGCATAAACCCGCTTTAATCGCGTAAGCAGACTATCCACTCTATATGGCTTCATTCCTTGCCCTATTTCTCCAATAATTGGCAAGAAATTCAAAAGTTCGCCCATCTTTGCTTTTTGATCTTTTGTAGCTAGTTTGCCCGCTTCAGTGTTTAAACTTGCTGCATCAGCCATGACCGTGAGTGCACGATCTGGAGCAAAATCAAAGATGTAACAATCGGTTTTCATGCCAAATTCTTCATCAGAATATGCTGTCTGTGCGCGGAATGCCGCTTGCAAGTATTGCATTGCACTGTTTGTATTCGACAGAAAAAATACCGCTGTCCATTCCGGAACATTCACACCCGTTGTTAATTTTCGAACGGTTAATGTAATCGTTCGTGTACGAGCCGGATGTGGGCCGATAGCTTTACGAACGCGTAGCAAATCGGAATCAGTATTGTTCATGTCGTCATCTTGGTCAACTACATTGATAATTCGATATTCATGTCCAAAAACAGGATGTTTCTCCATCAACTCTTTCATGGCTTTGGCAGCATCTCTGGATGGCATCAGCCACAATGTATGTCGCAATTCGTCTCGAAACTTTTTCGTGGAGAATGGGTAATTGTTTTTCGAAGAGGGCGATGTGATATTATTCAGAAACTGAATCACCTTATTTTCATAAATAAAGTGGCCTGTCTTCTTATCAACTTTAAAAAATTCATGAAAGTTAAAAGAGCGATCATCGACATCGAGAAAACGATCATCAGAAAAGTTGTTCTTCATCTCAAATGTATACATTGAGACCTTGGGTAAACTTAAATAAGGGTTGTTTTGACCCGGGTGCGCTTTGCTATTCCAATCACGTTTTGCACTCTGCTCCATGACATAATCCCAAGTATAAACTTGATCTGGTGCATATTGATCCAGAATGTTAAATGGAGTGCCTGAAAGTTCCAACACGCGCGTATTTTGTTTTGTTACACCATCAATTACGCGTTGCGCAATTTCTGTCTGTGTTCCCTCATGCGCCTCATCAATAATCACCAAACTCCAATCAATATCTTTAACCAATTGATTTTTAACTCCAACTTGGCCACCAAACGCAGCTGAACCGCGTAAATCCTGAATACTTGCAAAGTAGATATATGGTTTGCCACTTTGAGCAAGGTATTCGAGACTTGCACCTTTTGCTTTTGAGCCATAAACGTAACCAAGCGAATCCATGTTGATTTTCTTGAAATCCGCAAACCAACTATCTTTTACAACCGGTCGGTGGGTCATAATTAAAACTCGTTCATACTGTTCTTCTTTAATTAGTTCAAGAGCCGATAAAGTTTTTCCAAAACGCATTTTAGCATTCCAAAGCATTTTTCTTGGGGTCTTAAAAACAATTTTCGTCTTTTTGACTGCTTCTTGTTGCTCTGGACGAAGTACTATTTTTTGAGGTTGTGTTGAGAACTTTGCATTTATATATTCACGTCCCTCTTTAACCGCAGAAATGGCGCTTTTTACAGTATCAACATTAGTAACAAACCACTCATGTCCACCGTTTTCCTTTAATTCAGTATCTCTTTTAACGCCAGAACGGTCTAATACTCGATGTACATCATGATCAGTAAACCAAGAATTGTCTTTTTCTCGATAAGCCAACTCAACCCACTGAACTTTTGTAGGTACGCCGGATGTACCCATATAACTTCGAATACGTTTCATGGCAACATCGCGTAAATCCTGACTGTTTTTACGCCAATCCTTTTCTAGATCTGCAGTAGCAGTGGCTTCACCAACTTTTTCTCGTCCAACAAAGGCGGGCCACTTACCTGATGTGTTGTCAGCCGTCTGCACATAAATCAACCGCCGCTCAGATGTTGTGTAATTCACCTCAAGTTGAGGTTCCTGAAATACTGGTTTGAAACCATGAAAATTACAATATTTTTCTGAAAACCAATACAACAAATCAGTTAATTGGCGTAATGTCTTCAACGCTTCTTTTTGTGAATATTGATTCAAAGAGTGAGTGGCAGCATTTCCATTACGGCGAATCTCATGGAATAAGTCGAGAATGTTACGTGGAACAAGCCTGTTTGAGCTAATGATCCTCAAGTTATCAAAGTAAGCCCCTTTAACTGTTAGAAAATTCTGATCAAGGACATATGCGGCAATGTTTTCAGCGATTTTTCGGATATTAGTCATTGCGGAGTCATATTCACCGGCTGCGTACTGCCGTTCAGAAGCGATAGCCGTTGGGAAAAACTGGCTGCTGTCTTCATTCAGCTTCAAATAGTCAAAATTCTTGCTCATAATGGTTAGCTCCCCACATACTTATGTTCAATGCTCCTAACCGAAATTATCGCACATTTCCAAGGGACATGCACGACTTTGGGAATTGCAAAATTATGTAATTGATTTTACCGGCCACTTGATGAGCCATGCTGATACCCAACACCTATTGAAACAATTTGATCCATGTCGTAAGCTGCAATTGTATAACTATACTGGTTGTTTAAAGCTAGTATCAATGTAACGAGGGAGACAATACTAATGAGAAAAGAGAAGGAAATTGAAGTGCTTTCAGCGGGAACTGATTCATCACATCACCCGTGGATGAATTTTAGTCACGATATTTTCAACTACGATGAATATATCGATATTATTACAATGATCGTTGACAACATGCATGATGATCTTCGAAAAATTGACAAAGTGAAATTCGAATCTGACATGCAAGATATAGCTCGAATCATCACCCAAAAGCCCAAGCATCCGAGACCTGTTCTTACCCCAGAAGACATCGCTATCCCAGAATTAAGGCTGAAAGAAATCCAGACTAATAGTCGCGTCACAGTAAAAATCGAATTGAGTCAACTACGCAAGGTATGTGTTTTCAATGATCACGTTATCTTAATCACAAATACTCGGTTCTTGAGCGTCATTTTCCGAGACTATTACCAAAATTATTCTCGAATTTTTTCACCAGCGCAGCTCAATGCTCTGATGGCCAAAGATGGTATCGAGTTTATTTTGTTTGCCTACGCTAAATCGATTGCCTCGATAGAGAAAATCATTTTGTACGCACAAGACAAAGACATGTTGGAAGACAATCGCGCAGTGCAAGATGAAACGCCAAAAGGCATAGAACACTTATTCTCTGAAAACGGTCAAAATATACAGCACAAAAACAATATTCTAAGATTTCGACCGGACAGGTCTAAATGATGTTTGTGCTTTTGTTAAACCTTCTGAGTCCGTGTGTCATTTGAGTCCATAAGCTTCAAAACAATAGAACCCAGAGGCACAGTCATCCGCCTCCGGGTTCGTCACATCTATAGGAAGATCCAAATCCAACTAACCAAACCGCACCACACTTGGGCTTGGCTGACTCACCCCCTTCTCCAATATCTCAATATCAAGCAATGTCTCCTCATCCGACACCAACTTGGGTGCACCCTTCAAAATCGTATTGAACAAACTGTCGTAAACTCGTCCATAATCCCCCTGTTCCGACGGGATCTGCTTCGTAATCCAGTCCCCACTCGGATTATGGTACTTCACCACCCCAAACTGATCTGGTGAATCCTGGCCAAATCCAGTCGTAATCGGACTCATCCCCAGCTTCAAATCATTCTCCTGCTGGTCGATGTCGTACTTAATATAGGACCCCCTCGTGCCGTGCAAGATGAATCGCGGGTACGGTGCTGCCACTAACGGACTCGTTTTAACAATGGCCTTGAAGCGGTCGTAATAGAGACTGGCCTCATAATAATCGTCAACGGTACTTTCCGGATTTTGAATTGCCCGAATATCGTAACCGACTGATTGGGGTCGGCCAAACACTGCAATCACTTGATCCAGCATATGGATACCCAAGCCGTAGAACGAGCCGTCGCGGGGTTTGCCTTGATGGACAGCGTTATCGGGGCGATATTTATCGAAATGGGACTCCAGTTCTAATGGTTCGCCCACGTACCCTCGTTCCAATACTTTCTTCAACGTCAGATAGTCACTATCAAATCGCCGATTCTGAAACGGCATGGCGACTAACTGCTTTTCTTTCGCTAACTGCAGCAGCTCTTCCGTTTGCGCCGCCGTTTCGCTAAACGGCTTTTCCACCATCACGTTCTTGCCCGCATTGAGCACCTGCTTAGCCAATGGAAAATGGGTCGCGGGAGGTGTGCACAGCGTCAGTAGTTGTACCTCGTCGTCCGCCAAAATGGGATCGAGACTGTCCACAAACTGGATGCCCAATTCTTTATATGGTGCTTCGCGCTGCGGTTCTGGTTGAATATTCACGACGTACTTCACCTGAACATTCCCCCGATAAATCAGATAGGGCAAATGATACCGGGTCGCGCTTTTACCGAAACCAACGATCGCGACAACTAATGGTTTATTCATTCTGTTGCTCCTTTTCCACTCACAACACTGGCAGATGCCGGCGCATTGTTTTTCTCCTCTGTCGCTTCTGCTGCACTCTGCTTACGATCCAAAATCTTGAAGAACGGGAAGTACAGCGCGTAGGAAATGACAATCGTGCAGGCGGACCAGATCGCGGCGCCGATACTGCCGTTAGTGGCCAGATATGGTCCGATGATCGGCGGTGTCGTCCAGGGCACCTCAGTCACAATCCGGCCAACCCAGCCTAAGCGCATGAAGACAATGGTCATGGCGCCAAGAATCATGGGGGTTGCGACAAAAGGGATGGCCATGATCGGATTCATGACGATTGGGAACCCAAAGATGACCGGTTCATTGATACAGAAGATGGCCGGGCCAATACTCAGACGCCCTAGATCCCGATACATTTTGCTGCGGGCCACTAGCATGGCCAGGACCAGACCGATCGTACAGCCGGAACCACCAATGTTTTGGAACAACGTCCAGAACCCATCAGCGACATCATACGGTACCGTTTGGCCGGCTTGGAAGGCCTTGATGTTGGCGGCAATGTTGCTTAAGAAAATAGGGGTGACAATGCCAGCCAACAAGTTGGGACCATGGACCCCGATCAACCATAACGCCAGGGCGATAAAGGTATAGACCAGCAATCCGGGAATGGTATTCAGACCAAAAATCAGTGGTTGGAAAACGCGCTGTAAAATGTCGTTGACGTTGATCTGCAAGACCACCCGAATGAGCCAGACAATCAGTAACACCAGAGCTGCTGGCGTCAAACTGTTAAACGACTGCGCCACGGCTGGGGGAACACTATCCGGTAATTTAATGGTCAAATTGTGGGCTACGACGAAGCGAGAAACCACCGTAGTCAAGACTGCCACTAGAATAGCTGTAAACATCCCAGTCGCACTGAGGTTGGCGACACTAATTTGAAACTTGTTATCCACCGTGGCGAGTAAAAAAGCAATGGTGGTAATAATCGTGTTGGACAATAGCTCAATCTTGAAGTTTTTGGCCAGCGAGTAGCCAATACCAATGGCAGAAATGAGTCCAAGCATACCAAAGGACACATTCACGACTGAATTCAGCATTGGCGTGTAAGGCTTGATGAAATTCGTCCAGGCGATAATTGGAAAGTTCCCAACGATCAAGAACAGACTACCGACAATGGTAAACGGCACGGTGAAGGACAACCCATCCCGGATGGCTGTGAGGTAATTGTTGCTGCCGATTTTTAAGAAGAACGGCAAGATACTGTTAATGAACTTCTTCATGTGTTTTCCCCTCCAATTGGCTGAAATCAAACTGCGGTAAATATTCCTTATTGGCCAATAACATTTCATCCAACAGCTTCTTGGCGTCCACATCACTGTGCACCAACGGATTGATCGTCATGGCTTTCAATGCGGTCCCATAATCGCCCGTCACTGCGGCTTTGCACGCGGCCACTTCGAAAGCTTTCATTTCTTGAACAATTCCAGCGACGGAAGATGGCATATGTCCAGTCGTCACGGGCAATGCGCCATGGGCAGAAATGACACAGTTCAGTTCCATCACGGCATCTGGTGCCATATCGAGACAAGCGCCATTGTTCGGGACATTCACCGTTTGCATGTCTTGCTTGTCGGCGTAAATGGAGTACACCAAGTTACAGGAAGCTTCGCTATAACCAGAACCGCCGCGTTTCTTCAATTCCGGTGGTACTGTCGTCAATTTTGGATTCTCGTAAATATGAAAAAGCTGCTGCTCCAACCGCTCGGCCACGACCGCCCGTGAACCCTCGCCTGCAATAGCTGCTTTTTCTTCTGCCAAGACTTGGCGCGTCTTCCAATAATATTGCAGATAACTGATGGGAATAACGCCCAAGCTTTGCAGGAAATCGGTATTCCAATTACCTACGCCCGGATTGTCGACCCGCTGCTGCTGGCTAGTCACCAAATCGATGACATGCTTGGTGACTTCACGGCCATCCAGGTAGATATGCTTGGCAAAGACCAGATGGTTCAGACCAATAAATTCGACATAGATGCGATCCTTCGTGACGTTCAAGGCATTGGCAATGTCTCGGACGATGTTATCAGGGCCGTTGCATAAGCCCATAATTTTCGTCCACTTGGTGTAGTGGGTCACCGCTTCAGCCATCATGCCTGCAGGGTTCGCAAAATTGATCAACCATGCATTGGGACACAGTTCTTCCATCTCATGCACAATATCAATCAACACGGGAATCGACCGTAATCCCATCATCAATTCCCCGGCACCATTGGTTTCCTGGCCGATCAAACCGTATTTTGCCGGGATGTTCTCATCGTTCATGCGGGCGGGTAATTGTCCCACTCGATATTGCGTCGTGACAAAATCCGCATCCTTCAAAGCAGCCCGCCGATCCATTGTGGTGACGATCTTCATCGGTACCCCTGCTTTAGCAACCATCCGTTTCGCCATGGCACCAATAATGTGGAGTTTCTTTTCCCCAGCCGGTACATCCACGAGCCAAAGTTCAGCCACTGGCATCTTGTCGTAACGATCCAAGAATCCCTGGACGAGTTCTGGCGTATACCCCGAGCCGCCCCCGATTGTGGCAATCTTAATTTTGCGTTTTTCCATAATTGAAAATTCCTCCCTGTGTCCGTAAGCGATTCCTTAATTCATCTTTCAGTCTAGCTGGCGAGCCTCTGAAAGGGAATACAATTGGCGCTAACAGGCACCAGAACGGCGATCAGGTAAATGTGACATTTGCGACACAACGTGTATCATCCGTGGTACACTGACAGCAAAGGAGGAAACGCACATGCTCTTTCTAGACAAAACCATCCCGTTATCCGATATTGACCTCGTCATTTATAAATATGTACTGCAACACATGGACAAGGTCGTGCTCATGCGCATTCGCGAACTGGCCGCAGCGACGCATACCAGCACGGCCAGCATCCAGCGCTTCTGTCATAAATTCGAATCTTCTGGATTTACAGAGTTCAAGGTGCGCTTGAAACTGCTGCTGAAGCAGACTCAAGATAACCAACGGCAAAATCAGGTGGACACTGGTGTATATATCGATTTTCTGAAACGGACGGAACAATCGGACTACAAAGAAAGCATCGATGCTGCGATCAAATTGCTGCAGAACACTGAATTGGTGCTTTTCATTGGTGTGGGCTCTTCCAATGTAATGGCGGAGTATGGTTCATTATATTTTTCCTCAATGTTCCACATGGCAGTGCGGATTGAGGACCCTGTAACTTATCCAATGGCCTATTTATCTCCCACACTCCTGGAAAAAACCTGCGTCGTGGCATTATCGGTATCTGGTGAAACACCTGAGATCATTAACTATCTGAGCAACATTAGCTTCCGAAACAGCCATATTATTTCCATCACAAATTCCGCCGATTCGACAGTGGCTCGGTTGTCTGACGTCAATATTGCTTACTACATCAACAAAGAGTCTTACCGAGAACAAGATGTGACTTCGCAGTTGCCTTGCTTGTTTACGTTGGAGAAGTTGTCGAAGATTTTGCACGAGCAGGCAAGACCTGACTAATTCATTACCAGCACATTTACTTCACTAAAAAAGCCCACAACCACTTGCACTAAGCAATTGACCATGAGCTTCCATCGTTATAGTTTCAAACCAATTTATTGAACCACTGAAGATTCCACATACGCCGCCCGGTACATCCTCACCGCCCGATCTGCCGTAAAATCGATCTCCTTAATAATATCCGCCGCCGGCGCCGACTCGCCAAATTGATCCCAGCCCATCCGGACACCGTTCATCCCCACATACTGTTGCCAACCCAGCGTCGCACCTAACTCGATCGACATTCTCCGACTGACGGAGGCGGGTAAAACCGTCTCCTGATACGCCTTATCCTGTTGTTCAAATAGCTCCCAAGAAGGCATCGAAACCACCCGGACGTTCTGTCCATCCGCATTCAACTGTTTCTGTGCTTCAACCGCGATAGATACTTCGGAACCAGTGGCGATAATAATGCCTTCAGGATGGTGCCCATTTGGCGCGTCAGAGAGCACATATGCCCCGCGTTCAGCCTTATCCATATCTGAGTCTGCTAATTCCGGTACTGGTTGTCGATTCAGAATAATCGCCACCGGTCGGTCAGTCGATTTCACTGCGATATCCCAAGCCGCCTTGGTTTCAGTCGAGTCTGCCGGACGGAACACTGTGATATTCGGCATCGCCCGTAACGACATCAGGTGCTCGACGGGCTGATGGGTAGGCCCGTCCTGACCCACATGGAGACTATCGTGGGTAAAGACAAAGATTGTGGGTGTGTGCATAATCGCCGCCTGGCGAATGGCGCTGCGCATGTAGTCGGAAAAGACTAGGAAAGTGCCGGTGTAACCCCGCAATCCGCCATGCAGCGTAATGCCATTGGCAATCGCAGCCATCCCGAATTCGCGTACACCGAAGTAAATATTGGGTCCGGCATAGCGATGCTGGGACATGAAGAATTCATCTGTGATTGTGGTTTTGTTGGAAGTTCCCAAATCGGCACTTCCTCCAACCAACACTGAATACTCGGGATAGATACTATTCAAGATTTTCCCAGATGCCCCACGCGTCGGCATATCGCCGTGAATTTCAAGGTCAGCAATATCTGGCAGTGGTAATTTTTCATCAATAATTCGATTCAACACAGAAGCATCTTGGGGATACGCCGCACGGTACTTATCCCACATTTGCTGCCACGCAAGTTCGGTGGCTTCACCGTGTTCAATCATGGGTGCAAAGCCTTTTTTCACCTCGTCTGGGACATAGAATGCGGGCTTATCAGCAAAGCCAAACGATTGGCGCATATGCGCTGCTTCACTCTCTGATACAGGATCACTGTGAATATCCGAAGTGCCCGCCATCGTGGAACCAAAGCCGATCACGGTATTCACTTTAATCAACGTGGGCCGGCTAGATGACCGTTTTGCGGCTTCGATGGCCAGCCGAATTTCATCAATATTATTACCGTCTTTGACTTCCAGCGTGTACCAACCCATGGCCGCAAACTTGGCCAGTTCGTCTTCTTGATTGGACACTGTGAGCGGTCCATCAGAAGTAACATGATTGGCGTCCCACAATACAATCAGTTTATGCAGCCCCAGGTTACCAGCGATGGATGCTGTTTCTTGTGTGACCCCTTCTTCAAAATCGCCATCCCCTGAGACCACATAGGTGTAATGATCAATGATCGGGAAACCAGGCCGGTTAAAGCGATCCGCCAAATGCGCTTCTGCGATTGCTAAACCCACCGCCATCGCGAAACCTTGTCCCAGAGGCCCCGTACTCACATCCACCCCAGCTGTTTTATGAATTTCTGGATGCCCCGGCGTGAGGCTATGCAACTGCCGGAACTTTTTAATATCTTCAATCGACAACGGGAAGTCTGACATATGCATCAATGAATACAGCAGCATTGAGCCATGCCCCGCACTCAATACAAACCGATCACGATCAAACCAATGAGTGTCGTGGGGATTCTGTTTGAGATAGTAGCGCCACAGGGCATAACCCATGGGTGCTGTTCCCAGTGGCATCCCCATGTGCCCATGGTGGGCATTCTGCACAGCATCCACTGTCAAAGAACGAATTGTATCGACTGTCAGTTGATCGAGTTTTGTAGCCATTTAGAAACCTCCTCGTTTTACCTTAGAAAATCATTTGGAATAGTTGACCAATATACTTAATGAGCAACGCCAGGACGTTGAAGTCTGTTTCTGGGAAAGCTGTCCCCTTCAATCCGACTGATTGCAGGACTGGATAAACCAGCGATGGCCCCACTGCAATGAGAATACCAATCACAAAGGAACCAACTACTGCACCTTTCCATCCACCAGTGGCATTGCCAAACACACCGGCTGTCGCGCCGATGAAGAAATAAGGCACAGCCACGGGAATAATCACTGGCATCTTAAGGGCGCCAAAGACAAACATCATGAGTAGCCCGGCGGCATAGGAAGAAATGAATCCAATCACAGTCGCTGTTGGTGCATATGGGAAAACCACTGGAACGTCCAATGCAGGTTTGGCATTCGGGATCAGCTTTTCGGAGATTCCTACGAATGCGTTTACAATTTCTCCCAGAAGTAACCGAACCCCCGTAATGATGACGTACAAAGCAGCGGAGAATTGCAACCCTTGAAGTAACGGATAGACCAGCCAGCTCACACCACCAGAGAGTTTTTCCACCGCCCCGCGCCCAGCAATAAAGGCCGCAATGTAGTAGAAAATGACCATTGTGATCGACACACCAATCACGTAATCCTTAAAGATACTCAGCCAGCCGGGCAGTTTCAGTTTTTCAGTACTGTCTTCTGGATTACCCACCTTGCCTCCAAGCCAACCCGAGAGTGCATAGCCCAATGACACGTAATGCCCGAGGGCAATGTCGTCCCCACCAGTGATCTTGCGCATCCCTGGTTGTGCAATGGCGGGCATTGCGGCGGACATGAAGCCCACGATAATCCCACCGATACCAATGATCCAAGGATTGGACAAGCCAACAGATTTCAACATAATTGTCGATAAAGCCGCTAAATACAGGTTATGTTGGCCAGTCAAGAAGATATACTTCATGGGTGTAAATCTAGCAAACAACAGATTCCACACAAATCCGGTCGTCATGACCAACGCCACAGTGGTCCCAAACCGTTGCTGGGCCAAAGCGGTGACTGCCTCAGCTAAGGGTAATACCCCTTGCAGGTGAAAGCCTGTCGCAAATAATTTCTGGAAATCGTTCAGTGCTGTGGATGCAGCCGCGGAACCAACTGAGAAAACAAGGAATCCAACGATTGTCTTGATCGTGCCGCTCACAACTTTAGCCGGGCTTTCCTTTTGAACCACTAACCCAATAAAGGAAATAATTCCCACCATAATGGCCGCCGAGCTTAAAAGATCAATCAGGATAGTCAGCAACTCATTCATATCAAACAGTCTCCCTTCTGTTAACTATCCTCACCTTGGCTCTTGAGAAATTCTTCCAACTTGGTTTTGATTTCTTCTTTATCCGTTAAATCCTTGATCCCAATGACGTGGCGCACATCCCCCTGCACATCAGGGACCAGGTCCGCCATCGTGATTAACAAATCTGGATCCATTCCTTTGGCAGCATCAATCACATCATGGGAGACGTCCAATGGAAAGCCGTTTTCCCGAGCGACTTGACCGACCTTAATCTTTAACATCATGGATGAGCCCATACCTGTGCGGCAAGCCACTAATACAGAATATTTTTTAGCCATTAAAATCATGCCTTTCTTCGTATCGTTTGATCAGGTCATACACCTGCTCGGGCGCCGTTGCATTCTGTAACGCCTGGAGGAAGTCCCGATCACCAATAAAATCCACTAATTCCGATAACGCCCGCAGATGTGTCCGACTGTCTGTGGCACTGAGTGCAAAGACAAAACGGACCGGATCATTTGCTTTGTTGCCAAAGGGGATTGGTTTCGTCAATGTGGCGATGGCAATTCCCACCTTTTGAGCCCCACTTTCTGGCCGCGCATGGGGCAAAGCAACGCCTTTGCTAATGACGATATAGGGCCCAGATTCCCGAGTGGTTTGTACCATATCCTCGACATATCCAGCGCTCACATATCCCTGTGTGACTAGCGGTTGGGCACTTTGCCGAATGGCATCCTCCCAGTCCTTTGCGTCCACGCTTAACTGAATGAGAGCGGTATTGGTCACATCACTCAGCATTTGTTCGCTCCCCTCTAAACGATTAATCGTATTTTGTACTCGTTCACGATCACGGTCGGTTAATAATGCACTGACCACGATTACCGGAATGTGATTGACATTTTCCAGATCGATCGTTGAAATAATTAAATCAATTGGTCCCAATCTTTGAATGTGGCGACCCACATCTTTCTTCGCTGATGTACCTTGAATCAAAAGTTCTGGGAAAGTTGTGCGCAACTTTGTCACAAGCAGCTTTGATGTAGCCAGGCCACTGGTGCATACCACCAATGTATTGAGTCCTGGTTTGTGTTCTTCAAAGTATCGGGCAAAATATAACGTGATAAAGCCAATTTCATCACTGGAGATTTCCGGCAAGTGATATTGCCGACTGATCTTTTCTGCTGTTTGCTGCACACTTTTGAATAATGATGGATACTCTTCCTGAATGTCCCTCAGCAACACGTTGTGGACCATAATGCGGTTGTTTAGCCGAGTAAGCATCGGGCGAATATGACTTTCTAAGTCGGTGGCCAAGCGATCATCCTGAATCGGTTGCTCACTGGCTCGACTGACCCCATCAACAAACGATCGTGTCACTCGCTCAACTAAACTATCCAATGCCGATTTTTGGGGCTTCTTGGTTCGTTTGAAGGCCAGCCGGGATGCCAGCAAATATTGCATCAGATAATAGCTCTCATTCAACGGTAGCGTGTGACCGACATAGCTTTCCACATGGCCTAATATTTTGGCGGCAATACCGTACAGTGCTGGATGATTATTAATCACGTCACTGTCCATACTGAATGCCGCTGTGGAATCGCCCGCTTGCTGGACTACTTGGTTCCGGGTAATCAAGATATAGAGATGGGAGACAATATTGACGTTATAAGGATAAGGTACAGTACCCCCAGTCTCCTCTTCGATGTTGCGTAATTGTTGAATCGCAAATGCTGTGGCTGAGGGATCTAATAATTGTGATTCAGGTGTCAACGTATCTAGATCAATCAAACCGCTGGAGATGAATCGATCTTGCAGTGCACGGCGAATTTCTCTCTCATGGCCAACAATTGTCAATCGCAAGTTTTGTCGTTGTAATTGCAGATCATAAACTGCCAGCATTTTCCGAATGGCCTGAATATCCACTTCCATCTGCGAATCACTCACATAATATGGTTCAAACAGGTCATGGACGCGGAAAGCACGCGGTGCATTCTCCAGCAACTTATCTAAAATCATGCCTTGTCGCTCTGCAGAACTCACTACCTCGTCCGGTCCTTTATTTTTTGTCTTGCCCTCCTTCAGGTAAATCGAATAATTCAGACGAAACCCAAGTCCTTTCGTACTGGTAATGAGCCGTCCTGAGGGTACGCCTTGATTGAGGCGATCAATGATTCGATAAACAGTTTTTGCAGAAACCAACAATTGATTTGCCAACTCATCCGCAGTCAAATAACCGTTAGCATTTAACAACAAATTAATCAGCCTGGATTCTCTGCTGTGTGTTTGCACGTCGTCTCCCCCTCACACACTTAGTATAGATTGAAACAATGTAACCGCTTTACATAAAAATGTCCACTGGACTGGTCATTTACTGTGAATTATCAGACAATCTCGCCATTAAGACCATCTTCACTCTTCCGCCGAATTAAAATCTGAAGCACAAAAAAATCCAGAACCAGTTCTCCAAAGAAAACCAATCCTAGATTTCACTCACACAAATCACTCTACTCCGCAGCCGCCTAACTCGCCTTTTCCGCCAACGCCTGCTCCTGCTTCAAATTCTGATTATCCATAATCTTAAAGAACGGGTAGTAAATCGCCATCGACACCAGCAAGCAAACCACCTGCACCAGGACGGCCATCCAGGAACCATTGGTCGCCAGATACCCGTTGATAAATGGCGGCATCGTCCACGGCAGTAGCACGCCGGTTACCCGGGGCATGATGTTAAAGTACGTCGCCCAATACACAATATTGTAGTTCACCAGCGGTGCTAACAAGTACGGTATCAGAATCGATGGATTGAGCACCACGGGGATGCCGAACATGAATGGTTCATTGATGGTAAAGATGGTGGGCACAAAGCCGACCTTCCCCAATTCTCGAAACTGCGTGCTCTTGGCAAAGAACGTCACCAGGATCGCTAAGCCCAGCAGAATACCGGAGCCGCCGAGCCATAACATACTGTCGAAAAACGGTTGGGCAATGATATTGGGAATCGGCTTGCCGGCTTGGAAAGCGAGCCGGTTTTGGTCGGCGGCAGCCAACCAGATGGGTGCCATGACACTGCCGACCACGTTAGCACCGTGAATACCGAAGATCCAGAACAAGTGGATGACCAAGACAGCAATGAAGCCGCCCCAAAATCCGGTACCGACAGCCTGTAGCGGACCGCCAATGACTTTGGTCACGATGCTGAAAACCGAACCCCAGCCCGCCCACTCGACGAGCCAGCGAATAATTAAGAAGAACATGACGACGGCAAAACCGGGGAACAATGCCACGAAGGATTGGGTGACATTCGGCGGGACCGCGTCGGGCAACTTGATGTATAAATCATGGGTGATCATAAACCGATAAATATGGGCCGTAATTAGACTCACAATAATAGCCACAAACAAACCTTGACTGCCCAATAGATTCAATGGGACGGCGCCGTCTTTGGTCAAGGGAATCAAGACAACGAATGCCGCCAACGATAGCAAACCCGCACTCAACCCATTTTGATGATAATTACGGGCCAGATTGTACGCGATGGTAAATACCGATACGAGGGCAATCAGGCTGAAGGTCCCATTGATGGCGTAACCCAGTTTGATAATGTAACTAGCGCCAAAAATTCCCTTCATGAACTTGTCATATCCAGGAATTGGCAAAGCTTGTAACAGAATGAATACCGACCCGACGATGACCAGCGGAATAATCTGCGCCAAGCCATCTCGAATCGCCATGAGGTGCTTTTCTCCAGCAACTTTCGCTGCCAACGGAGAAACTTTTTCCTCAATAAAATTCATAAATCCACTTTTCTTCTCTTCCATGGTTTTCCACTCCTTTGCTTCAGTGTCTCGCCATTATTTGCACTTGATGCCGTTTCCCCCGAATGGCTACTCCCAAGGCGTAGATTGCTTCTGGATCAGCTAAGCCGCCCAAGGAATCTCCCACATGCTGAACGTCAAAGCCCAATGCCTTGCTGGACAAGCCGATTTGCCGGATGGTGGCCAGATCAGCAGAATCTTGGCTCGTGCCGTTGGCCGCTATGGTCACCACCCGCTGCTGGTAATCATGGTGGACTTCTGGCCGGGAATTCCAATCGGCGATAATTTTGAGCAGCGGCGCCAGTGTTTCGGGGCTGTATCCAGGCACTGTATATGGTGCGGGTAGTAAAATACCGTCGGCGCCGGCATTGATGAATTCCTCTACATCTGCAGCAGTAATCACCGGTTCATCCACCCCGGAGGAATGCATTTTACCGGCAAAAATCAAACCGTGGAAAGCTTGCTTTGCCACTTTGATCGCCGCGCTAATCTTCTGGTTCGTCACTTGGGTCTTCGGGTTGCCGGTCAGCAAAACATAGTCGATACCCAAAGCTTCCGCCGCCGCAAACGTCTCGCTGGTGGCTTGCCGTCCCTTGGCAATGGCAAATTGTTCATCAAAAGTCTGAACAGTCTCATCGACGGGTTCTAAATTGATCCCGACCAGCGCACCCACCTTCGCCTTCAAAGCTGCCACAGGGGATTCAGCCGGCGCAGTGGGCAATCCTTTAATCTCTGGATGGAAGACATCAAACGTATTGAGCAGGATCAGCTGGGCGCCAAAGGAAGCATCGACTTGAGCCCCACTGATGCCGCCGTACATGGCTGGAAACGACGATACCGTCTCTGCCATGATCACCCGCCCTTCAGATGCAATAATGGCTTGTTTAGCCTGTGTTCCTGGAACATCGAGATAATCTGTGCGTTGCCAATCTAATAATCGTTTCGTCATTTTTCCTCTCCCTTTCGTGATTACCGGATATTGGACCGGGCCAGCATCATCAATTGATGGCGCACCCCGCGCAGCACTTCGCCCAACGTAAACAGATTCTGGGGCAACGTCACCCCGTTGAAGGAATCCCCAATGTGCTGCAAATCCGCACCAGCCGCCTTTGCCGCCAGGCCAATTTGCCGAATGGTGGCTTCATCAGAAGAATCCTGGCTGGTCCCATTGGCGGCCATCACCAGCACCTTTTTCTCAATGGGCAGTTTTTGATTGTATTGACGGACGTAATCCGTGATCTGCCGCAGATCCTGGGGCTCAAAATGAGGAATCGTATACGGTGCGGGGACTAACAACACGTCGACACCCGCATTGATAAACTCTTGGGCAATGGTAAGGTTCATAACCTCTTCCGCGACCCCAGAACCGTGCATTTTGCCCGCCATCACCAAACCGGGGAAATACTTCTGGGCAACCCCAATGGCTTCTAAAATAGCTTGGTTGCTGACGCCAGTGCCTGGATTCCCAGTGAGACAGACAAAGTCAAAGCCCAACTTGGCGGCACTGGTAAAGGTCTTTGGCGAGGCGATCCGACCAATTGAGATATTGGCTCGGCCCTCATTCATCGTGGCTGCTAGATCCACCGGCTCTAAATTGACCCCAATGGCCCGGCCCACCGCCTTCTTAGTCCATTGCACTTGCTGCTGCGGGGGAATATCGTCTGGCGTGCCCACCACTTTGGGATCAAACACATCCAACGCGTTAAACAAAATCAAATCCGCACCCGCAGCCCGTTCAATTTCTGCATTCGTGACACCCAATAGATACGGCTGCGCGACAGGCACATTCTCGGCCATGATCGTCCGCCCCTCAGATGCCAAGATGGCCTGTTTCAATTCCATGGGTGTGGCTGATAGAAAATCTGAGGCGACAAAATCCAGTAAACGTTTCGTCATTTTCATCCTCCTCTCGGTACTTGTTATAACAACATTACCACTGACACCTATTGTATGCGTTTTTATAAGGAAGTCAATACCTGGAATTACGCCTGTTAACAAGCACTTCATTGACATAATTTGGAAACATGATAGTCTTTCTTATGTAGGTATCTTGTTGTGACAAGGAGATGAGTCGATGCGCGATTCCGATGTGAAAATCCCGCTGTATTATCAATTAGCCCAAACGCTTTCCAAACAAATCGAAGCGGAGATGGCGGTAAATGATAAATTAGCCTCGGAAAAGGAAATTGGTGAAGAGTATTCCGTGAGTCGGACCACCGTTCGCTTGGCACTATCTGAGTTGGAACGGCAGGGTTATATTTACCGGATGCAGGGTAAGGGGTCCTATGTGTCGCAACGGCCAGCGAAGATGACCAATTCTTTGCTGAACTTAGCGCCCCAGCCAAATACGGGGAAGACCGCCGACCAGCGCCAGACCAAACTCATTGAATTTGAGCACACCACGCCCTCTGATAAAGTCATGCAGCTAATGAATATTTCTGCACAGCAAAAAATCACTCGGGTGTCGCTGCTCACATCGGCGCTCCAGGAACCATTGCTCATTGATACCTTCCTCATTCGAACGCCCATCTCCACGCCACTGTCCAGGGGATATCTGAAGGTGCAAGATCCTTATGCGGCGTTGTCGTCTCTTGATTTGGATCTTCATGCTGTCTCTGAAACGTATGTCATTACCCAGCCCACTAAAAAAGAGCAGAAATTGTTACGCATTGATGCCCAAGAACCCTTGTTGTTGGCCACTAAGCAATACTATGATTCCAACAACCGGATTATTTTGTTGAACATGCGGCATGTGGTCAGTAGTCGGTTTCAGTACCAGAATTTTTTCTCTAATGATTGATTTAGCATCTAGCACAAAGAAGCCATTTGAGACTGAATTAGTGACACAGTTTCAGATGGCTTTTGGGTGGATGGTTGCCTGTTCAGAAGACGGACGGGCGCATTAATAAGTCTGCCAAATCCAAGAAAGAAAGCCGGCGCGATTCCATTGGCTGACACAAACGTGTGACAATCTCTGTAGAAAAGCTTCCTTCACCGCAACTAGGATCAACCACTTGATTTGAAATTTTTATCCGGCACATAATCGTACAGGTCCAGCATAAGCTCTGCCACCCAAGTGTGTGTATAAATTGTGCCTCCTCAGCCTCCTGTTTGTCTTGCTCCTGCGAGACACGCTCAATGATTAGTCGGCGTGTTATCTTTCTGATGACGATACTCTTAAACTATACCTAACTCATCAAATCCGGTGCGATTATCAAGCCCGCCTTGACGCGTCCCCGGGCCATCGGACAGCAAAGCACCCTTTTCATATCCGTGAAAAGGGTGCTTTGTGAAATCTCTATTTTTAATATTTACGCGTTGCGCTGTTTACGATGCTCAAGCGTCCAACCGCACAAAACGGTGAATGCCGCTAGCGCTGCACCTAATACAGTCCAACCAGTTTCTGACCGCTCACCAGTCTGCGGTAACGTCGGTGTACCAGTCTGATGGCCTGGCAACTGTGTAATGTTCCGCAAACTCCAGTGTGTCGAAACGCCCGGTTGGGTCTGGGCAGTACGCGTCACCAGATTCATCGGTTGGGGATTTTGCCCAACTGGATTGTTGTGGCTGGCATAGTGATCACCAGATTGGCCCGCTTGATGTGGCTGACCCGTGTGTGTGCCGGTACTTGGCTGGCCCGGATTATTGCCACTTGAGGTATTACCACCGTGACCTGGCGTGTTACCACCCGGGGTATTGCTGCCGTGGCCCGGTGTATTGCCACCTTGGCCTGGCGTATTGCCGCCTTGGCCCGGTGTGTTACCACCCTGACTCGGTGTGTTACCGCCTTGACCTGGGGTGTTGCCACCCTGGCCCGGAGTGTTACCACCTTGGCCCGGCGTATTGCCACCCGGAGTAGTCGGTGTCTTTGGTGCCTGCAATGTAATCGTCGGCGCGTCGGCAAGATGCACTGTGGTGGTATCAATCGTTGGGGCGACCACAGAACTCGGGTCCGAGGCAGTCGCGTAATGGAGATCGAGTCCTGGATTCACTGGTGTATTCGGCGCGGCGGGTGCCGGGCTGGTTGTCTTGGGCGCTGTGGGTGTAGCCACATTAGTATAGCCAACGTTAATCTGTTCGCTGGGTACTGGAGTTACCGGCGTGGCATGAATCGTCGGTGTGATTGAATTGGTCGTGTCCACAGGAACCATGAGCAGATATATATCAGAGTTGTTTTGATTGGACATCGATACACTGAAGCCCTGCAAGACTTGCTCTAATTCGTTCATTGGATCTGCTGTGCGGAAGACATAGAGCTGGTTCACATTGTCATAACTCGGTATAACCCGTGTTGGCTCGTTAATGTAGAAACCAGCTAAATAATAGGTTTTTCCATTGACCTGCATGATTGAGTTGATTGTCGTCGGTGATCCATCATAGTTGTTCTGCATGTCGGTGGGGTGCAGCAATTGATCAATTTCATCCGGCGTTAATACTCGGCTCGGGTTTTGTTCGCTAGTATGATGAGTAATACTGCCGGTTGCATAGACTGGGCTGTCAATGCCAGAATCGGGAACACCAACCAATCCAGCTAATGTGCCGTTGTTATCAAGTAAGATGTTAATATTCACACTCTTCGGTCCAAGCATCGACGCACCAGTATTCGGTGTCGACTCATTTGTACTGCTTACGTTCGGATCCAGTATCTGTTGATGCAAGGTGTCGTTATTTTTTTGATCGGCACTATGATCCGCCACATATTGAGACACTTGGTTGAACTGGGCAATAAAGCCATTCGCCGCATTAATACTCTGTTCAAACTTCAATGCGCTAGCGCTGACATTGTCCACCAAGGGAGTTAATCCTTGATCTGTCCCATTTGTTGGCGTTGTACGCGTGGCCGTGGTGTAATTTTGCAATGCCTGATTGAACCCATCCACAACATTGGCATAGCTGCCCGCTTGATTCTTCAGCGTTGCTAATGTCCGGTCAGCGGTACCGGGATAAAGATGAGTTTCCACGTAGGTTCGGGTAATTTTAGCCCCGGAATCAATGGTGTCAATCACAGCCTTGGTATCTGGTTTGTAATTTTCACCGTAAACGGCATTCAGATAGGCAAAGTCTTGATCGATCAAGTACTGGCCCAGTGCCACGATGTTGTCGGAAGCCACCGGCTGTCCCTGCGCATTGGTGGCGTTGGGGTTACTGTTATACTGACTCCACACCCCTTGACCCGTGGTACTGATCTGGTTGACTAGTTTGTTAAACTGATCGGCCGCCGCAATCTGTGCTTGGGCCGCCTGATTGATGGCCGTCACCTTTTGCTGCACAGCCTGGAAAGCCGCTGTTAAGTTTTGGCCTTGCTGATAGGCGGCTGCGTTATGCGTGATGACCTGCGTATTCTGCGCGATGGCCGTGGCCGCACTGGTGGTAAACTGCTGCCAGGCATGGGTGAAATCAGTGATACTGCCGGCGTCCTGATGGGCTAAATGACGTTGCGTGGTGTATGTATTCAGTGCAGTTTGGTAGTCGGCCAACTTTTTCTGATAATCGCTTTGGCTCTTGTTAAATGCCGTCAATGTGTCCTGCGCGGCTTGTTGCTTTTGGTTAAATGCATTGGCCTGATTTGTCAGCGTTGTTTCATCGGTCTGCGCATTGGGCTGCTGCTCAATCTGCTGAATCGTCTGATTATATTGATCCGCGGCCTGCTGCCAATCCGTGACCGCTTTTTGTGTGCTTTCTTGGGGCGCAGCGATATCGTCTTGATAGGCCTTTTGCGCATCCGCGTATGCATTTTTGACCGTATTCACATCTTGATTGTTTTGGGCTGTCGTAGTGGCGGCATCGGCGAATTGGTGATACTGCTGATCTGTCGGATTGTCATTCAGGCTGCTGGTATCAATCGCTGCCGGATGCTGAGCCTGAGCTTGGTCGGCGGCCGTTTGCGCGGCTTGATTAAATTTCTTGGCCTGGGCTTGGTACGCAGTGACATCCGCATCGTATTCACCCTTAATCAAATCTAAGGTGTGCAATAATTGTGTCACAGTCGCCGTATCACCGGCTTGGGCGCTGTACTTGATGCCGTCGATTGCCCCGTTCAACCCGGTGATTGTCTGGGTCAACTGCTTATTTGCGGCAATTACCTGTTGGGCCGCGGCATACGTGGCTTTATCCGTCTTATAGGCGGCCAGGTGGTCTTGAATTTCCTGCACTTGGCCCAAGCCGCTTTGGACGGCAGCAATTTGCTTTTCATAGGCGGCCAGTTTGGCGGCATCCGTCTTGGCGGTCGTATCCGAAGGGGTGATCTGATCAATGGCCCCTTGGTTGGGACCGCCGTTCTTGATATACGCGGCCACTGCGGCCTCGTAATCTTTCACGGCCTGCTCGGTGGCTGTGGTTTGACCGGTGAAAGCCGTCGCTGCGGTTTGGTAAGTCTTCAATGCTTGATTGATCGCCGTGGTCCATTGCGCATCGTCTGGCTGCGGATGATCCAGTAACTTTTGCAACGCTGCTTTAGCCGCATTCGCCGCTTTCGCTTGTTGATTGGCTTGGTCGGTTTGCTTGCCATCCTGTTGATAGGCACCCTTTGTATCGGATTCTGTGCCAGAATGTGTGGTTGTTGTCGGCTGACTTGGTTGTGCCTTGGCAGCGGCAGGTTGTGTTTTCGACACCTGCACTTGCACTGGTTGTGCCTTGTTTTGCTGCGGTTGGGTTGTTTGTGCGTCGCCGGGCTGCGGCTTCACCGGCTGCTTGCTGGCTGTCTGTGTCTTAGCCACCGGAGTTTGGTTCGATTCCGTTGGGCTCGTCTGGGCTGTTGCGGTAGTCTGAGCCGACTTGTTAGGTGTTGCGTCGACATTCGTCTGGCCGGCTTGTGTCGTCGGCTGGGCAACGACCGGTGCCGTTGTGCTTTGTGGCTCACGTTGGTCAGATGCGACTGTGTTACCCTGTGCTGCCTCAGCTGTCGTGGTTTCCCCTGGCGATTCCAGTGATCCCTTAACGCTCGCTGCGGAAACGCTGTGTGGCGCCCCTAACGCCAACCCCATGGCGGTGACAGTAATTCCCGCCGTCAGCCAGCGTTTGCCGGCCTTGTATAATGTGAAGTGCACTTTGGAATGCGCCATACTCCCTTTGACAAAATTTGTGCGTGACAAAACAAGTTCCCCCCATATTTGTACCCTGTATCAAAACAATCAAGAATATTCACGACAATGAATACTCGTCTCCACTATAGTTCAAATATTGAGCGTTGACACAACTTTTCCTTAAGTAAAGCGATATCATTATCAGTCTGTGAATGTTTGTATATATTTTCAAAGCTGCCTCAAAACCGATAAGAAACAACTTCGAAAATACAATCGTTATTCTTTAAATAACACGATCGCTATCACCAGCCTTTTCTAAAAATGCAAACCGCAAAGGCGAATTTTGCAATTCCGAAAATATACCGACCACGGCAGAAAAATAATCGAGACAAGATATTTGTCAGAACTTGTCCCAAAGGTGTAAGCTCAATAAAGAAATGTAAGCGAACTCATTGTGTGCAATTAAACTCCAAGGAGGCAGTGAACCATGGCTGAAGAAGAGAAATACATTCTGGCAATTGACGAAGGTACCACGAGTACCCGGGCAGTGATTATTAATCACGATGGGCAAAAGGTGATTGATGCCCAGCGGGAATTCCCGCAATACTTCCCCCACCCTGGATGGGTTGAGCATAACGCCAATGAAATTTGGAATGCGGTGTTGTCGACCATCGCCACAGCATTCATCAATTCCCGGATTCAACCGCGCCAGATCGTCGGCATCGGTATTACCAATCAGCGGGAAACCACGGTGATTTGGGATAAGCAAACTGGGTTGCCGATTTACAACGCCATCGTCTGGCAATCTCGGCAGACCAGCGAAATCGCCGATAAGCTGCGGGACGAGGGCTATGCGGATAAGATTCACGATTCCACTGGCTTGATCATTGACCCCTACTTCTCTGCCACCAAGGTCCGCTGGATTTTGGACCATGTGCCGGGTGCCCAGGAACGGGCGGAGAAAGGCGAGCTGCTCTTTGGCACCATCGATACCTGGCTGACCTGGAAGTTGTCCGGCGGGGCTTTCCACGTCACCGACTATACCAATGCATCTCGGACCATGCTTTTTAACATTCATACCCTGGAATGGGACGACGAGATTCTGCAATTATTGAATATTCCGAAGATCATGCTGCCAGAAGTGAAGAGCAACTCTGAAGTTTACGGCAATGCTGCGGCCTACCACTTCTTTGGCAGCACCGTGCCCATCGCCGGGATGGCCGGGGACCAGCAGGCTGCGCTATTCGGCCAGTTGGCCCTGGAACCGGGAATGGTTAAGAACACGTATGGCACCGGGGCATTCATCGTGATGAATACGGGTGAAAAACCGACGCTGTCCAATCACAATCTGCTGACCACGATCGGTTACGGCTTGAACGGCAAGGTCACCTATGCGCTGGAAGGATCCGTCTTCGTCGCCGGCAGTGCGATTCAGTGGCTGCGGGACGCGATGAAGCTGCTGGAAAAGGCTGGCGATTCCGAAGCCGCTGCCTTATCCTCCCAGAGTCAAAATGAAGTCTACGTCGTGCCCGCCTTCACCGGATTAGGCGCGCCGTACTGGGATTCTGGCGCCCGCGGCGCTGTCTTCGGGATTACCCGGGGGACCACCCGGGAAGATTTCATCAAAGCCACACTGCAATCCTTGGCATACCAATCCCGGGACGTCGTGGACACGATGAACAAAGACACTGGTATTCCGATCCAGACTTTGCGCGTCGACGGTGGAGCCGCCAACAACAACTATCTGATGCAATTCCAGGCGGACATCTTGGGCATTCCCATCGAACGGGCTGCCAACCTGGAAACCACCGCCATGGGTGCTGCCTTCTTGGCCGGCCTGGCGACTGGTTTCTGGAACAGTACCGATGAGCTGCAAAGTATCGTCGGGATCGGTAAACGGTTTGAACCAGAGATGGATGCCAAGGAACGGGACTTCCTGTACGAAGGCTGGCAACAAGCTGTCGCCGCCACTCAGATGTACAAGCACGAGCCGAAGAATAATTGATTTTCTACATTGAGTATGGGACATAATTTCCACTTGTGTGCCGTGCTAAAGCTGCGCAATCTCCGGTGTCAAGGGGTGGCGAAGCGAAGCAAGTGCGAAGCCGCAGGCGTAGCTAGTGGTGACGGCGCTTGAAGCCCGCAAAGTGCGCGGTCTTCAAGTCGCCTAACCACATCAGCGGGCAAAACCGGCCCGCTGTGTGGTTTCCACCACTGAGCCCCCTGCCACCTCCGATTGCTCCGCATTAGCACTGTATCCACCATGATTCAAAGTTCCGTCTCAATTCATATATTCCGCAAAAGGAGATCTTAACTATGGCGTTTTCTAAAAATACGAGAACCCAAACCCTTGAAACCTTAAAACACACTGACCTTGACCTGCTCATCGTCGGCGGCGGCATTACTGGCGCCGGGGTCGCCATCCAAGCTGCGGCGTCCGGCGTGAAGACCGGGCTGATCGAAATGCAGGACTTCGCTGAAGGCACCAGTTCCCGCTCCACCAAGCTGGTCCATGGCGGGATTCGTTACCTGAAGACATTCGACGTCGGGGTGGTTTCTGACACCGTCAAAGAGCGCGCCGTTGTTCAAGGCATTGCGCCGCACATTCCCCGACCGTTCCCGATGCTGATGCCGATATACGACGAACCTGGCAGCACCTTCGACATGTTCAGCGTCAAGATCGCCATGAATCTATATGATCAATTGGCCGATGTTGAGGGTTCTCAGTACGCCAATTACACGGTCACCAGAGATGAAGTCTTGCAGCGAGAACCGCACCTCGAGAAGACCGGCCTGCAGGGCGGGGGTGTCTATCTGGACTACGTCAACAATGACGCCCGGTTGGTCATCGAAAATATCAAGGAAGCCGACGAACTGGGCGCCTCGGTGGCCAGCCATGTCCAAGCCACCGGCGTGATCTATAACGATGCTGGCCAAGTGGCCGGGCTGCATGTCAAGGATTTGCTGACGGATGAGGAATTCGACATACACGCCAAATTGGTCATCAACACCACTGGCCCGTGGTCTGACAAGTTCAAGGCTCTGGACAATAAAGGAAGCCAAGCGCCGACATTGCGGCCGACCAAGGGTGTGCACCTTGTGGTTGACGGCTCTCGGTTGCCTGTGCCCCAGCCCACTTATCTGGACACCGGTCTCAACGACGGCCGCATGTTCTTCGTGGTTCCCCGGGAAGGCAAGACCTACTTTGGTACCACCGACACGGACTACACCGGCGATTACGAGCACCCGCGGGTGGAACAAGAAGACCTGGACTATTTGTTGAAAGTCATCAACACCCGCTACCCTGAAGCCCACATCACGATTGATGATATTCAGGCCAGCTGGGCCGGCTTGCGGCCGCTGATCGCCAACAACAGCAGTTCCGACTACAACGGCGGGGGCGCCGACAAAGGTAAGGTTTCTGATGAATCCTTTGATGCGTTGATTAAAACCGTCGATGCCTATGAAGACAAAACAGCGACGCGCCAAGATGTGGAACGGGCCATTTCTAAACTGGAAACTGCCCACGCCGAAGCAGCGGGTCCCACTGCGTCCCAGGTATCTCGGGGCAGTTCGCTGCACCAGGCGCCCGATGGCATGATCACGCTGTCTGGTGGCAAGATCACCGACTACCGTAAGATGGCCGCTGGCGCATTGGCCTTGATTCGCCGCCTTTTGGCTGAAAAGTTCCACGTGGAAACTAAAGACATTGATTCGAAGACACTGCAAGTTTCCGGTGGTCATTTCGATCCAACCAATGTATACGACACGATCTCATTCTACACACGGATTGCCATGGATGCCGGCTTACCAGAAGAAGACGCTAAGGACTTGGCTAATCGCTTCGGTTCCAACACCAGCCGCGTGGTGACGTATGTTCAAGATGGTGCGGCCCCGGGCTTAAGCCTCAAGGAGACCATCAGCCTGCGCTACTCGATCAATGAAGAAATGACGCTGAACCCGGTGGACTATCTCCTGCGCCGGACCAACGCAATTCTGTTCCACGCCGAAACGCTGCCGGCTTTGAAGCAGCCAGTCATTGACGAAATGGCCCGTTTACTGGATTGGGATGCGGATGAAAAAGCCAGTGAAATGTCCCGGCTGGATGCCGCCATTGCGGAAAGTGAACTGACCTACCTGAAGCAGGCCGACACCCCGGCTGCGATCCGTTAGAAAGAAGGAACGACATGAACAGTATGTGGACACAAGCATTAGGCGAACTGGTGGGAACCTTTATCCTGGTCCTCCTTGGTGACGGCGTCGTCGCGGGCGTTTCGCTAAATAAATCCAAGGCCCAAGGCGCCGGTTGGATCGCCATCACCATGGGGTGGGGCCTGGCTGTCACCCTCGGCGTTTACTCCGCCGCCTTCATGGGTCCGGCCCATTTGAACCCCGCTGTCACTTTGGCCTTCGCCGCCATCGGCCGCTTCCCCTGGGCCTGGGTCGCGCCTTTCATCATCGCCCAACTCATCGGCGGTTTTCTCGGCGGGGTCGTCGTCTGGCTGCAATATTACCCGCACTGGGCGGCTACGGATGATCCGGCCACCACACTGGGCGTTTTCGCCACCGGTCCGGCCATTCGCAGCTACTTTGCCAACTTCATTTCTGAATTCATCGGCACCGCCGTGTTGATCTTCGGTCTGCTCGCCTTCTCCCGGGGCAAGTGGACCGACGGGTTGAATCCCATCGGCGTCGGCATCTTGATCACGTCCATCGGTCTTTCCTTAGGCGGGACCACCGGCTACGCCATCAACCCGGCCCGGGATCTGGGACCGCGGTTAGCCCATGCCTTCCTGCCGATTGCCAACAAGGGCGATTCGGATTGGGCCTATTCTTGGGTACCGATCGTGGGACCGTTTCTGGGTGGGATTGCTGGAGCGTTGCTGTTCGTTCTGCTACCCTAAACCGTTGTAATCAAAAAGCCGATGCGTGCTGCATCGGCTTTTTGATTACAACAATTTTTGACTACTACTCCGCAATATCCACCTGGATTTTGAGTATTAGCAGATTGCTCCCTAGGCAGAACAACTAAATGTTGAAATGCCATTCCTCATCCGGGTTCCGGTCGTTTCGGCTTCTAAATCAACTATGCATACTTAATAATCATATGCTTGCCCAATGCCGCACCAATCTTAGTTAACGTCGCAATACTGGTATTTTGGCCAGACTCAATCCGAGCAATGGTTGATTGCGGTACATTGGCCTTCACAGCAAGTCCTTCTTGACTCAATCCAGCCTCTTCTCGGGCCTCAATTAAGGCAGCCGCACTCGCTAGTTTCCCATACTCTGCCGCCATTGCCTCACGGAATTCCGGGTTCTTTGCCATCTTAGCAATATAATCATCGATACTGCCTGTATTTTTTTGGGTAAAATCATGTAAGTCAGCCATTATTTTCATCCTCCTTATACCTTGCGAAGAATTCGGCACGCAATTCAATGGCATGAGCAATTTCTGCGGGTGGCGTTCGGTCGGTTTTCTTTGTAAAACCATGCGTAATCACATAGTCATTGCCAACAATATGAAAGTACAAAGCCCGTTGAATATTACTGCTTTGCTTAGACCGCAACTCGTACAGATTATCCGTTAGTTTTTTGGTGATCTTTAAGCGACTGGCAATTGCAATTCCCTTGTCTTGTGTAATTTGAATAGCCGATAATAACTTTGCTTGATCCTTTGTCGGCAAACTACTCAAAAACTCAAGAAACTCGCTGTGCCCATTAGCCCGTTTAAAATATCGAAACCTTGGCTTTTCCATCGTTGACTCCCTGTAAGTGCTGAATTTCTTCCCTGAACTAATAATAGCATATATTGGGTTGATGTCAATATATGCTGTTGAAAGGTGAAACCTTCCCCCTTCTAAATTAAAAATACGCAATTGCGAGTTGGAATTGAAAAACTACAGATAAGCCAGGTAGCAATGGTACTGCCTAGACTGCTTTTTGTAGCTTTTGCTGCCATGTAAAAACAAGTACTACTTCCATCAATAGTGAGTGGTCCGCCAAAATTGACGACTACTCGTATAGGATCACGAAAAAGAAGCATTCATAAAATAACATTCTTTTGCTTGTGAGCAAACATCTCTAACTGCGTACCAACGATGGTATTATGTGCACAGAGGTGATCATTATGGCTAATATACGTGTTGACGATAAGCTAAAAAAGGAAGCTGACAAAAAGTTTTCATTGATCGGCATGAGTACGGCCGATGCAGTAAAAATCTTCTTGACTCAGTTCGTACAAACCGGTAAGTTTCCCTTTCAAATCGAAGTGCCCACAGAACAACCGAACGACGAAACCTTAGCGGCCTTTACAGAGACAGAACAGATTTTGTCTCAAAACCACTCAGACAACAAAGAGCGTCTCACTGACTATCGTCGCCGGATGCGGCAAGAAGTAAAAGACGAGACTGGCCATGTTGAGCTGTGACGCCAACTTCGACTGATGTGACACACGAAACTGATTGATCAGAAGACAGCACCATCCTGGCTCACGCAGTCACATTCAATTCTTTTACCGGTTCAGCATCGGGCTGTTTCTGTGTTTCCTTGGATGTGTCCTGCGCCTTCTTCACCACTTTGGCCGATGAGCTTGCCTTATCAGCGGCTTCATCCTTACTGTCCTTTTCTTCCTTCGGCATTGCATTTTGCCGAATCTGGCCCTCAACCTTCTGCGCCATTTCGGGATGCTCTTTCAGATATTTGGTGGCATTCGGTGCCCCTTGACCAATGCGCACATTATCATAGGAATACCAGGCGCCGCTTTTGTTGATGACTTCATGATCCTTTACCGTGGCTAAGGCCAACAAGTCCCCGTAATGTTCAATACCCTGGCCAAAAATCATGTTGGTCTCCGTCTCTTTAAACGGCGGTGCCAGCTTATTTTTCGACACTTTAATTTTCACCGTATTCCCAATCAGTTCAGTACCGTCTTTATACTGTCCAGTCCGCCGAATATCCAATCGAATGGACGCATAAAACTTGAGCGCCCGGCCGCCGGGTGTAACCTCTGGACTGCCAAACGAGACCCCGACCTTTTCCCTTAGCTGATTAATAAAGATGACCAATGTATTCGTCTTGTTGACATTACCCGCTAGTTTACGCAACGCTTGGGACATCAACCGCGCCTGCAGGCCCACGTGCGCATCGCCCATTTCCCCGGTGATCTCTGCGCGGGGAACCAAGGCAGCTACAGAATCCACGACCACCAAATCAACCGCACCAGAATTCACTAAGGCATCGGCGATTTCTAATCCTTCTTCGCCGCTGCCCGGTTGCGATAACAATAACTGGTCGATATCCACGCCCAAATGCTGCGCATACACCGGATCCATGGCGTTTTCGGCATCAATATACGCCGCAGTGCCGCCAGCCTTTTGCAACGCCGCCACAGTTTGTAGGGCTACGGTTGTTTTCCCGGATGATTCTGGCCCGTAAATTTCCACCATGCGACCGCGGGGTAAACCACCGATGCCTAAAGCCATATCGAGCGACAGAATGCCGGTCGAAATCGTGTCCACTTGCATGCGCGGCTTGTCGCCCATCCGCATGATAGCGCCTGCACCAAATGCTTTCTCAATATCGGTCAAGGCCTTCTGCAGCGCCTTATCTTTTTCCTGTCCTTCCTTTTGATAGATGTCAGAAAGGTCCAACTGCTTTTTCTTTGCCATGCTTGTTCGTCCTCTCAGTCTATTCCGTACCGCTCAATTAAATGTGGCGGGTTGTTACAGCACCACCAAACATTTGTTCTTATTTCCATTGTACGAACAAACATTCGGATAAGCAAGAGAACAAGATAAGTTCTTTTGAGATGCAAAAAACCGATGCATTTTGCACCGGCTTTTTGTCTGTTTATAATAGCTTAGTTAAAATTACGTAACTGCAGATCCGCGTTAAAAAACTGCGGATAAGCCAGATAGCACGCGATGGTACTACCCAAACTGGTGGCTGCCATCAACATAAACGTTACCATAATCTGGTACATAATAGCCTTCGTTGGATCAACTCCGGCAAAAATCAGGCCGGACATCATCCCCGGCAAACTGACCAGTCCGACCGTTTTCGCCGAATCAATCGTCGGACTCATCCCCGTCCGAATGGCTTCTCGCACGACGGCGATGGCGGTCTGGTACTTCGTCGCGCCTAGCGATAATCGCTCTAACAATGCCTGGCGCTGGTCATGGAATTGGCCATTCATGCTGCGGTAAGCCAGACCAATGGCGACCATGGCATTACTGGCGATCATCCCGGAAATCGGGACGATCTGGCTGGGGACAAAGGCAATCGCACCGGCCAACACCAATAACGCAATGGTTCCCGCGGTGGCTGTAGTGATCGCCAGCAAGCTGATGGCAAAAGCATGGGGAATTCCTCTGGCCCGCCCCCGGGCGTTCCAGGCGGCATTCACAATGATGATCACCACCATCAGCAGCGTCAACCAATGGCGATTAACCCGAATGATGTAGGTCAGTACGTAACCAACTACGGTCAGCTGGATAACCGCCCGAATAACTCCGACAATCAAATCCTTTTCCAGCCCGATCTTCTCTTTCAGACTGATCACTAATGCCACAACAACAAGCGCTACAGCGAAAATCAGCGCAGTCGGCGTCACAATTAATTGCGTCATACGCTCACCGCCAATCGACCATCCACAATGGTCAAGAGTCGATCTGCCGCGGCCAGTTCTACTTCGTCATGGGTCACCGCCAAGATTGTGAGTCCCTGATGGTTTAAATTCTTGATTACTTCATGCACAGCATCCTTGGTCACTGTATCCAACCCAGTCGTGATTTCGTCCAAGAGCAGCACCTTGGGCGTGAAGAGCAAATTGCGAATCAGCGCTACCCGTTGCTTTTCTCCACCAGAAAGATCCGTAATCGGTTGACGGAGCATATTCGCCGGCAAATGAACCATGTCCAATGCCTGCACCATGCGATCCTCATCAATTTCTTCATGGCGAATCTGAAACGGAAACGCCAAATTGTCCCAGACAGTTTCCCCAAACAAACTCGGCTGCTGATAACAATACGATACCTGCCGTCGATATTCGGTCTTTTCATAACTGTCTTGCGGCTGACCATCATAAGTAATCGTTCCCGCAGTCGGCGTTAACAATGTCGCCACCAGCCGCAACAACGTACTCTTCCCCGACCCCGACGGCCCACCGATGGTGACAAATTCTCCCGGCGCCACTGTAAATGAAACATCCGCGATTAACGTCCTCTCCGGTACGGAAAAGCCAACATCGTGGAGGGTAAAAATTGCGTCACTCATCCGCTTCAACTCCCCTTCTATACACTATTCTACTGGAGCTTAGGGGAAAGGTACAGCGTTATGGTTTGTACCGCTCACAGGCCAGTGCTGGTATTTGAGTTTCTTTTTACTCCGCAAAAAAATTTGAGCACTCTAATTGACAACGCATACATTCCGTGATACATTACAGTCGAAAAGTGAATAGTAACACATTGGGGCTAGAGAAAAGAGGACACCCAAGAAGATAGTGTGCGTATACACTATGTTCTTAGGTGCCCTCTTTTTGTGCACTTTTTCTTAAATTGGAAAGGAAATGGATAAAGTATGAAACAGTTTGTAATTCCTTCCGTAAACAATCTGAGATTCTTGGACCAGGCCTGCAATGGAGACGCTCCAATCTTGTTTTTGACTAAAACCAACATTTGTAATTTGCACGGGATTGTCGAACCAATTCACGCAGCCAAAAAGAAAGCTTTTGTCCATTTGGAGTTCATGAATGGCTTTAAGGCCGATCGCGAGGGATTAAAACTCCTCAAGAACGCCTATAAGGTCGACGGTGTTGTTTCCGCGAACTTACACGCTCTTTTTGAAGCCAACTCGTTAGGATTGGAAACCATTTATCGTCTATTTCTCGTCGATTCCATCTCGTTGGAGCGAAGCGAAAACGTTCTAAAAGGAGCCCACTTTTCTGGAATAGAGGTTTTACCCGCCATTAACGCAATCGAGGAGGTGCAGGACTTAAAGGAAAAGTTGCCGAACGAGTTTCTAATTGCTGGCGGCTTTGTCCGTAAGCAAGAAGTCATCAACCGCGCGTTCCGCGAAGGTTACACCGCAGTTGATACCAGTGATCCAACACTTTGGTAAACAGGGAGGGTTCCAGATGTCCTTCATTAATTCAATTATAGGTCTTGGGGCAGCCGTAATGATGCCCATTATCTTCTTCTTCGTTGGTATGATCTTTCGTTTGAAAGTATCCCAAGCCTTCAAAGCAGGAATGCTCGTCGGAATTGGTTTTACAGGCGTTTCATTAGTTATCAACTTGCTTCTTGATAATCTTGGTCCAGCCTCCAAACAAATGGTTAGTAACATGGGCTTGCACTTAACCGTTGTTGATACAGGGTGGCCAACTGCTTCAACCATTGGCTGGGGGTCACCACTAATGCCCGTTGCAGTCGTTGGTTTCCTTGCATTAAATACAATACTGCTAATCACGAAAGTTACAAAAACGGTCGACATTGACATCTTCAATTATTGGATTTTCCTACTACTTGGCGCCAACGTCTATGCGGCGACGCATAATTTCTGGCTGTCTATTATCAGCACTTGGGTAATCTTCGCTCTGACATTGATTGTGGCAGACCTGACTGCACCGATTATTCAAAAGCAATATAAGTCAATCGACTTGGAAGGGATTTCTTTCCCCCACTTGACATGTCTTGCCTGGATTCCATTTGGAATTGCCACGAACTGGATTATCGAAAAGATTCCAGGATTAAATAAGGTTCAACTGGATCCAGAAAAAATTCAAAAACGTTTCGGCGTGTTTGGCGAACCAATGACTCTTGGCTTCTTGCTTGGGGCCGCAATTGCTGCACTTGCTAGATATGACGTGCCAAAGATTCTCACACTAGCGGTCAACATTGCCGCTGCAATGGTCTTGCTACCAAAAATGATCGACATTCTTGTTTCTGGCTTGCGAATCGTCCGTGATGCCGTTGAGAAGCAGATGAAGAAGTGGTTCCCAAATCGCAAGTTCTACATTGGGATGGATACAGCGCTTCTGATCGGTGAACCTTCTGTTTTGGCCACTGGTTTAATCTTGATCCCAATCGCAATTGTACTGGCCTTTATTCTTCCAGGGAATAAGGTCCTTCCTTTCGTTGACTTAGCATCATTGATGTTCTTACTGGCACTCATCACCCCATTCGCCAAGCGGAATATTTTGCGAATGACAATTGCTGGCACTCTCATTTTAATCTGCATCATGTATGTGGGCACCGATATCGGTGTGTTCTATACAAATGCCGCCAGAATGAGCAAGATCGCGGTTCCCAAGGGAATTCAATACATGACGAATTTCATCGGAAGCGCCACTACTTGGATCGGTTGGGTCTGGATCAAAGTGTGTCAATTAATTAATGCAGCGTTCTAAAAAGGGAGTAAGTAATGATGAAATTCGAATACAAACAGTTACACGTTAAATCAAATGGCCGTCGGGTCACTTTTACCAACATTACTGATGAGGTCAAAAGTTTTGTAAAGTCCACCGGAATTCAAAACGGAATTTGCCTGGTCTCATCACCGCATACTACCTGTTCTGTGATCTTTGATGAGTTCACTCATGACAAGGATTGGAATGACGACGAGCTGCTCCAAGTCGATATGGTGAAAATCCTGGATAAGATCGTACCGCGTGAAATGACCGAATCAGATTATCTGTATCCGGGCCCAAAACATGTTGCTTTTTTGAAGCAACTCAACGAAGCGGACCCTTCATATGATGCTGATCCAGCGACAATCTTGAACGCGGATGCACATATCCGTGCCTCGATTTTCGGATCAAGCGAGACTGTTGTCATCAAAGACGGAGAACTATTAATTGGCACAGTTGGTTATCTATATTTTGTCGACTGGGATCAAAACCGCGTCCGCACTCGCAACTGTAATGTCGCGCTGATTGGCGAATAACCTACAACAAAAAGAAATGAGATGTTGAAATTGAGTAAGAAATACGTCATGGGTATCGATTATGGTACTAACGGAGTCCGGGTTGGGATTTTTGATCTACAGGGTAAGGAGATTGTCTTCTCCACTGAGGACCTAGAAACTGTCATCCCACACAATGGTTGGGCGGAACAGTCAACCATTGATTGGTGGCAAGCACTCGGCAAGGTTTCAAAAAATGCCATCAAAAAAGCGGGCATTGCACCAGAGGATATCATTGCGCTGAGCTACGACGTCACGAGTTGCACAGTCATTGCTTGTGACCGTAGCGGCAACCAACTGATGAATGCAATTCTCTGGATGGATTTACGGGCAACAAAACAAGCTGCCCGCGTGTCTGCTAGCGGCGATCCCACATTGCGGATCACTGGGTACGGCAAGGTATCCCCAGAATGGATGCTGCCAAAGGCAATGTGGCTGAAAGAAAAAGCTACTGATGTTTACAACAAAGCCGATATCATTTGTGAGGCAGCGGATTGGCTCGGTTATAAATTAACAAATAACTGGGCTTGCAACATTAATAATATCTCCATTCGTTGGTTCTATGACGAAAACAATGGTGGTTGGCCTGTAGATTTTTACAACCGAATGGGTGTTGGTGATGTGCTGCAAAAGTTCCCTCAAAAGATCAATCGTTTGGGGGATAAATTGGGCACATTAACCCCTGCTGCCGCTGCCAACCTGGGTTTACCAGAAGGAACTATTGTTGGGCAAGGCGGTGTCGATGCAAATGTAGGCATGATCGGCATTGGCGCTATCCATAACAATGATACAGCTCTAATTACCGGTACGTCTCACCTCTTATTCGCAGTAACCAAGAACAACGTCAATAAACGCGGTGTTTGGGGAACGTACAGCAACAGCCTGACTCGTGGACTGAATTTAGTCGAAGGTGGTCAAGTATCAACTGGATCAATTACCAAGTGGTTTGTTAAAAATATGTGCAAAGATCTTTACCCCGAGGCAAAAAAACAGGGCATTTCTATTTACGACTTATTGAACAAAAGTGCCCAAGACATCGCACCAGGTTCTGACGGCTTAATGATGACGGACTTCTGGCAGGGCAATCGGTCCCCTTATACTGACGGTAACATTCGTGGAATGATGTACGGCCTTTCATTGCGCACAACTCGGGCCAACATCTACCGTGCAATCATGGAAGGAACTTCGTACGGAACGTATAACATTATTCAATCATTCCAGGAAAGCGGATTTGCACCCAAGAGCATCATTATTTGCGGCGGTGCCGCGTACAACGATTTATTCATGCAAATTCACGCAGATGTTGCCAATATTCCATTGAAAGTGCCCACCCAACTTGAGGCGCCTTGTATCGGATCGGCCATCATTGCTGCCGTAGCTGGTGGTGCGTATAAAGATCTGTTCGAAGCGACGGATGCAATGGTGACATACGATCGAGTAATTAACCCGATTCCCGAGAATCACGAAAAATACCAGAAGTATTACGAATTGTACAAACAAATTTATCCACTATATTCCACCTGGATGAATAAGGTAACCGAATTAGCACAGGAATAGGAGTATGCCACAAAGGGGCGATTAAATGTCAAACTTACTTGGATTGTACGAAAAGGCAATGCCAAAATCGTTGCCGCTTGAGCAGAAATTATTGCTGACCAAGAAGTACGATTTCGATTATATGCAGCTCAGTATTGATGAAGATCCAGATCGGTTGAGTCGTTTGGATTGGGATCGCAATACCCGAAAAAGCATCGTCGACTTCATGTTTGCTGAAGATATTCGAATTGGGTCATTGTGCGTCAGTGCCAATCGCAAGTATCCACTCGGATCACCGGATAAAGATACTCGCGAGTCAGGCATCAGCTTAATCAAGAAAGCAATTGATCTCGCTGTATCATTGGGTGCACGAAACATCTTAACGTCCGGGTACGATGTTTTTGAACAACCAAAGACAGTTTCCAGTCGTGAATACTACATTGAAAACATTCAACGTTGTGTTGATTATGCTGCCTCAAAAGAAGTTCCTTTATCCATTGAAACAATGGATGACTCTTTTGCCGGTAGTATCAGTAACATCTTGAATATTGAACGTAATGTTCCCTCGCCATGGCTCCAAATCTTTGCAGATCTTGGAAATTTGTCCGCATGGACAGAAAACAAAGCTGGCGAGGAAATCGAAAAAGGCATTCACCGTATCACTGAAATCCATTTCAAAGATGCTAAATACGTCTCCAGAGACGGAAAGGGCAGCTTTCGTAATGTGCCCTATGGTGAGGGTGATGTGGATTTTGATGGCTGCATGAAGGTTTTAAATCGGCTGAACTATCGCGGACCCTTTGTCATCGAAATGTGGGCAACTGATGATGGCAAATACGAGAACAACATTAAAGTTGCGCGCGATTTTCTCGGTCAGTATGTAGCCAAATATTTCAAGTAACAGACAAAGGAGATAGTAAAAATGTTAGTCACTTCAAAGTTGTATCTCGAACAAGCGCGGAATAAGGGATTTGCGCTCCCCCACTTTAATTATTGGGATAGCAACTCTATTCGTGCAGAACTTGCAGCAGCAGAAAAACTAAATCTACCCGTTATTCTGGCATGGGCGCAAAAGCATTCAGCAGAGATCAACATTTACGATGCGCTGGCCTTGGGCAAATACTATGGTGAAAAAGCCAGCGTACCTGTCATCCTGCATCTAGACCATGGTACCGATCCAGATTTGGTTAAATGGGGAGCCGCCAATGGTTTTACGTCCGTGATGATTGATGCATCCGATAAGTCTTTCGAAGAAAACGTTGCAACCACTAAATCAATTGTCGAATATGCCCATCAACGAGGGGTCAATGTAGAAGCCGAGATTGGCCATGTTGGTACCAATTCTACCGAAGATAACAGCAATTACACCGAGGTAGACGCAGCAACTGCATTTCAGAATGAAACGCAAGTTGATTCGCTGGCGGTATCGATCGGTACCTCTCATGGCGTTTACAAGCACCATGGGATTCCTAAGTTGAATTTTGAGCGACTTCAAGCTTTACGGGAAGCACTCAATATTCCCCTGGTTCTTCATGGTGGATCCTCGTCTGGCGATGAAAATCTGACCAAGACCGTGGAACTAGGTGTCACCAAGGTCAATATCTACACTGATCTCGCCAACATTTCACTTAAAGCCGCCCAAGAAAAGCCATTCGAAAACGAACCCGAAATGGCCGAACATCAGCGCGATGAAATTCAGAATCTTGCTGAGCACTATTTCGGCGTATTCAAAACCAATAAATACCAGTACGGAGACTAACACAGAACAGGAGTGAAATGTGATGAAGAAACCGTTCTTTATTGTCAATCCAAAGTCTTATCTATTTGGGCAAGACACTTTGAAACTGGCACAACTATCAGATAAGGTTGCCGAGAAATACCAAGTAGATGTGATGTTCACCGCTCAATTAGTTGATATCCCCGATATCGTGAAATCGACAAGTCATCTGATCATCACTGCCCAACACATGGATTCACTCAAACCAGGTCGTGGTATGGGTCATGTATTGCCAGAAGCACTCAAGCATCAGGGCGTCAAGGCCGTCGTGTTAAACCACGCAGAAAAACCACTGACGATTGCTACTCTAGATGCCACAATTAAACGCGCTAAAGAAATTGGCCTGATGACAGTCGTGTGCAGCGATACACCTGCGCAAAGTGCCGCCATTGCTGAATTACATCCCACAGCAATGATTTGTGAGCCTACCAGCTTGATTGGCCTAGGCAACACTAGCAATGAGGCTTACATTCAAGAAACCAACAAGGCCGTTCGTGATGTCGATCCTAACATCTTGATTATGCAGGCCGCCGGTGTCAGTACCGGAAAAGATGTAGAGAAGGTAATGATGCTTGGTGCTGATGGCAGTGGCGCAACAAGTGGAATCATTAAGGCGCCCGATTGGGAACAGAAATTGGACGAGATGATTTCAGCTCTTGCAAAGTTTAAATAAGCAACCCAAGGTTTTCTCCCAGAGCTTTTCCTATTCAATAGTTCCCACCTCGTTTATTTGATAACTTGAGTTGGCTGCTGTTCCAGCCGAAGAATTAATTACTTTCACAGCAGGTCACCCCCTCAATTGGCTCCGACTATTATTACAATCGATCTGTCAAAACGCCTTATTCAAAGAATGTGAAAACGTACTTCTTCTTATATTTAGTTGGTGTCATTTGACGCCAACTTTTTATTTGCAGAAATAAAAAGTCGTTTTCATGGAAGTTTTCACTTGCACAATCCGTCGAAACGACCTATTATTAACCAGTCGTTACGACATATGGAGGTATGCATGTACGAATTATTGATTCTCGGAACGCTGATGTCCCGCAACATGACTGGGTATAAACTACGCCAAGTGGTCGAAAGCAGCCTTGTTCCCCGACGAGAGATTTCCAATGGGGTAATGTACCCGTTGCTGGCCAAGTTAGAAGACCATGGGTACATTGAATTTTTGGCAGATGAAACCGATCCGCGGAATAAAAAGGTGGCCCAGATTACGCCAGCAGGCAAAGCACGCTTCTTGGCCTTGATGGCTGAACCCATCGCCCCGGATGCCAAGCGGGAATCGATGTTTCGCTTCAAGTTTCGGGGCATGCCGGCTGTAGACTTGGCCCATCAAAAAGCCATTTTAAATGATTACGAAACACAAACCCAGGCGGACTTAAAAACCTATGAAGGCGTCCTGACTCATCTGCAGAATGTTCTCAAAGAGCCAAGTACCAACAAGCCGTATGTCCAGTGGACGATCCGTAATCTCGAATTGAGCATTGCCCTCTGTCACACCAAATTGGATTGGATCAATGATTCCCGCCAAGTTTTGATTCAACAGGCAGCGGGAAAAAATGGATAAACGGCAACAAAAATGGAACCTAGAAAAAAGGAATAGCGTTATGTTTTGGAGCGTGACCCGTTTCATTACCTGCGCTGGTTAGTCTCGTTTTCCACATGCTGTTCACTCAATATGTCCTCGGTACTGCGATGCGAGTAAATTGGAGTCGAATGCGCCTAACTTCAGTCCTAAGGCCGATAAACTTAGTCAATACATAGTATAGTGTATAGTCGATTACTGTGTCATAAATAGTAAAATACTTTGTAGCAGAAAGCAGAGGCAAAGAATGGATAAGCAACAGCAAAAAACCACCGTTAAACAATGGATCGCCCTGGCGGCCATGGGTCTGGGGGTCTTCATGGGCCTGTTGGACGTCACCGTCGTCAACGTCGCCCTGCCCACCATGGTGAAGGATTTCAACACCACGTTCACCGATCTGCAGTGGGTCCTGAACGCCTACACCTTGGTGTACGCCGTGACGCTCATGATTATGTCGAAACTCGGCGATATGTACGGCCGGAAGAAGATCTTCTTGGGTTCGCTCATCTTGTTCGTCGTGGCATCCGCTGTGAATGGTATGGCGCCCAGTCTATTGATCCTCGATATTGGCCGGGGCGTGCAAGCTATTGGCGGCGCCGGGATGATGTCGTTGTCCATGGCGCTAGTGGCATCTAACTTTGCCGGTCGGCAGCGGGGGCTCGCCCTGGGCATCTTAGGTTCCGTCATCGGAATCTCCACGGCTTCCGGTCCCTTGATCGGCGGCTATTTGGTTGAAAACTTCGGCTGGCCCGCGATTTTCTACGTCAATGTCCCCTTCGGCATTCTCGCCGTTGTGCTGACCATCGTGTACGTGAAAGAAACACCCAGCTATGGTAAAAATCAAAAAATTGATGTCGGCGGCATGCTGCTGTCGGCCATTGGTTTATTCGCCATCATTTACGGCTTGATCGTCAAAGAAGGCCATCCCCGCTGGAGCTGGACTAATCCTGAGATTGCCATCCTGCTTATCGGCGGGATCGCGGTAATGAGTCTGTTTATTTTTGTTGAAAGCCGCGTCGCTCATCCCATGATCAACCTAGGGATGTTCAAGGAACGCCACTTTGTCGGCACCGTTATCGTCGCCTTTGCACTGGGTTCCGGTATTTATGCGTATAATGCATTCTTGACCGCCCTGATGCAGAACTACATTGGCTATTCCGCCATTGAAACCGGCGTGCGTCAATTAGTCATGAGTGTCTGGTCGCTGGTGTTAGGACCAGTCGTCGGCCTGTTGACCGCCCGCTTCTCCAGTAAATGGATGATCAGTATCGGCATGCTCATCGGCAGTATCGGCTACCTGACCATTGCCTGGGTCATCGCGCCCGGTGTATCTTTCCTGGAACTGTGGCCGGGTATGGTCATGATCGGGATCACGAACGCCATCGTCAATCCGGTGCTGAACACGGCCGGTATGGCTGGCGTCGCGCCCCACGAGATGGGCATGGCCTCTGGACTGCTCAATGTCTTCCGCCAATTTGGCACCACTGTGGGGGTCGTTGGCTTGGGCTTGATCCAGAACAACAGTTACATGGCCCATCTCAACACGGCGTTACCCCAGGTAAAAATGCCGACGCAGGCTTTGAACGGCATTAAGGATGCCCTAATCAACGCCGGACCGTTCTCTGGTCACACCATCGCCTTTTCTGCGCGGTTAGCAAAAAGTCCCTTTGCCCACCAGATCCAAACCATTGTCGTGCGGGCCTTTGATAATGGGATGATCGCATTAACTCTGACGGCGGCCGTCATTGCGCTGATCGGTGCTTTAGCCGCGGTACTATTGTTGCGGACTCACCAGCAATCGCAAAAGTTGGATTTGAAAGCAGCCAGAAACTAATCCGCATTCTTGATGCAGGTCGCATTTCCTTCTAAAATAGAGAGACGCTATTTCTGAACAAGAAAGGAACTGGGCCATGCCGCTGTTAGATAACATTAATCGCGTGCTGAACATTGGCGCCCTGATCGTCATCATGGTGACCTTCATGCGTGCTTACCGCCAACTGCACTCCCTGGATATTCTAGATTACATGGTGCTTTTTCTGAAACACCGCCAGACGATTTATGACGAAATGTGGAAAAATCCGCAACTGCGGCAACGCCAACTGCTTTCCACCGCCGTCAGCCTGCTGATCTCCGCCTTCTGGCTCTTTGGCAGTCTGCAACGCTTGGCCCAAGCCTGGAGCTTTCCTAACCTTTCGAACACCCTGCTCACGTTGGGCTTGCTGATATGGCTCACCTATTCCAACTGGCAAAACACCCGCTTGATGCGGGATAACCGCTGGCTGACGTGGAATAATCATTATCAGCGCCGCCATTTCCCAGCGGTGATGGAAATCTTCAAGACTAAACTGGCTGAATGGCAGCCGCTCATTAGTACCGAAGATGACCAGCGGGATTGGCAACGATTCGCCGACACCTTTCAAAAAATCACAGCGCAGGCCGCCAAGGATCGGGACGGGGCGATGTTGAGTAATGCCATGTATCAGATGTTTGACGATAAGCTGTTATTGCACCCCGGTGTCAACCCCTTGAGCGCGCATGAAAAGGACCTGTTGTCCCACTACGTCGGCTTCTGGGATGCCGGCCCATTCAATGACTACAACATCAGTATGATTGAGGACATGGACGATCAGGAACGCCGCATCATGACCAAAGTAATGAATGTGACCGTGGGCATCATGGGCGCCGGATTGATCTTTATCGCATTGTGGCAGATTGTTCTTTAACCGCAAAAGGGTTTCTTACGCAGATTGTTTTGCTCCTGCGCAAGAAACCTTTTTCTGTGCAAACAAACCGGAAGCAGACCGAAATACATTTAGACGCTGGCGTGATAGCCCTCATCATTCCCCACTTCACCCGGCCGCATTTCTGCTTCCGGACGCTGCGGATTCTCCGGGAACGGCATGTCCTTCGCCTTGATCGGAATCTCCGGAATTGCAATCAGCGGCACTTCCTTATACGGCTCTTTGTAGTTCTTACCGCAGGATTGATAGTCATCCAGCAGTCCCAGCTTGATGAAAATCGTCTGCTGATAGGCAATCTTGGCGTTCCATTCCAGGGTTTCCAAGATCCGCACGGCGATGTGCAGATCAGTCGACGTGATGACGATGCCATGACTGTTCAAAAGAAAGACATTTTCCATGGCCTTATCACCGATTTCCAGCAACGCATTGTACACAATATCCGCTAATGCTTTGCTGGTCGCCGGTGCAAAGGGCAAGACGCGAATTCGCCCTAATTCCCGGGTGGCTTCCGTCACGTTGGGCATATCCAGTCCGCTGGTAGCCCAAAACATCGACTCTTCGGCGTGAGAGTGATAGACACAACGAATACCAGGATGGACCCGGTAGGCTTCTTCGTGCATGTTGATCTCCCGGGTGACTTCCCCGACGCCGTCAATTTTTTCCCCTGTTTCTGCATCCACCACTAATATTTGCGCCGGGTGCAATTCCGCATAATACGTTTCGGACATAAAAGTGGGCGTAATGAGGATGTAAGGATGTTCATCTTGGTCAAATACCTTCGTCGACATATTACCGCCTGCAATATTGGTATCTTTCCGGTCAAACATCACTTGGACGGTATGCGCTAAATCAGCCCGTTCTTTCTGGAACATCATTTCCATTATGATCACTCGCTCTCAATCAATATTTGCCTTTAGTATAAATGGAAAAACAGTCAAGATATCGTTTGCACATCGGAGTTGGACGGGGGGCACAATTTTGGCGACTAATTCGCCACACTTCGTCATCACTCGCCACCAAGAAGTCGCCCCGACAATTAAAAAACGTTAGTTATCGTAAAAGTAAGCGGTTGCTGTATAATACAGGCAAGTGATTGATTGGAAGTGAACAAGTTGTTTAAGAATGAACGATTAACCAAAATACTGGAAATTCTCCAGCAAAAACGCACCGTCTCCACCGGCGATTTACAGGAATCCCTCTTTGTCAGCGCCTCAACTTTGCGCCGAGACTTATTGGAGTTGGAAACTATGGGTAAAATTGCCCGCAAGTTTGGCCGGGTGGAACTGGTCAAACCTGAAAATGTGGAGTTGTCTTATCTTTTCCGTGAACAGGAACACGAAGCCGAGAAGCGCAAGATCGCCGACACGGCCAGCGTCTTTCTGGGTGACAACCACGCCATCTTCGTCGACTCCAGCAGTACCGCCTCCTTCATGGCCAACTACCTCACCCCGCTGCGCAATATCATCGTGATCACCAACGGCTTGCGCCTGGCGGTCACCCTGGATAGTGCGACGAACGTGAAGACCTTTGTCACCGGCGGCCGGCTGCGCACTGGTTCCGGATCCATTGTCGGCGACGCCGCGATGGATTTCATCAATAGTTTCCGTGCCGATCTGGCGATCATTTCCTGCGTCGGCGTGACGGGCGAGGGCGTGTATATGTCCAGCGAAACCCAAGGCAGTATGAAGCGGCAAATGATGGCCCATGCGGATCAAACCATCCTGCTGTGCGATCATTCTAAGTTCGGCGTCAAGAGCTATTACCGCCTGGGCGGCATTGATCAGCTTAACGCGATCGTGACGGATCAAGCCCCCAGCAAGACCCTGTCCCGCGCCTGGCAGCAAGCCGGCGCTGATGTACTCTTCTGAACAAGTGTGGCGAACTATGGCGAAATGCGCACGAATATATGGCGACTTGCCAGAAGTGGCACCGTTGCTTCTCAGTGAAAATGTAAGCGATTAATATAAGGAGCATGAGCAGCTCCATTTCTGACAATGATAGAAAGCAGGATCGATATGTTAAAAATCAATTATCCCAAAATCGGTATTCGTCCCACAATTGATGGGCGGCGCAAAGGGATTCGGGAATCTTTAGAAGCCCAAACAATGGCGATGGCCCAGTCCGTGGCCGATTTATTGGCGAAAACTTTACGTTACCCCGATGGCACGCCGGTGCAGACCGTCATCGCCGATACCACCATTGGCGGAGTGCGGGAGGCCGCAGCAGCTAAAGAAAAATTTGATCGTACCGGCATCTGCGGCACGATCACAGTCACTCCCTGCTGGTGTTATGGCAGTGAAACCATCGATATGAGTCCAGATCTCCCCCATGCAATCTGGGGCTTTAACGGCACGGAACGCCCGGGCGCCGTTTATTTGGCCGCCGCCCTGGCCGTGCATACGCAAAAGGGCATCCCGGCCTTTGGCATTTATGGCGAAGATGTGCAAGATGCGGATGACACCAGTATTCCGGCGGATGTGCAAGCGAAACTGCTCCGTTTTGCCAAGAGTGCTTTAGCGACTGGCATCATGCGCAATAAGGCCTATTTGTCCATTGGCGGCGTCGCCATGGGCATCGGCGGGTCCACAGTCGATCCTGACTTTTTCCAAGATTACTTAGGCATGCGCAACGAATATATTGATATGAGTGAGTTAGTGCGTCGGATGGATGAAAAGATTTATGATCCAGACGAGTTTGACCAGGCGCTGGCTTGGGCCAAAGAAAACACACCGGTGGGCCCGGATATTTATAATGCCGATAATCCAGAGAAATTCACCGATGCGGAAAAGGCCGACCAACTGGCAACCTGCGTGAAGATGCTGATCATTGCCAAAGACTTAATGGACGGCAATCCGCGCTTGGCCGAACTGGGTTTCAAGGAAGAAGCCGATGGTCATTATGCCATTGCGGCCGGTTTCCAAGGCCAGCGTCAGTGGACCGACCATTTCCCCAATGGCGACTACATGGAAGCCATGATGAATTCCCAGTATGACTGGACCGGCATCCATGCACCCCATGTCTTTGCCACGGAAAACGACAGTCTGAACGGGGCGACGATGCTGTTCAACTATCTATTGACCAACACGCCGCAAATCTTTGCTGATGTGCGCACCTATTGGAGTGCGGCCGCTGTTGAACGAGTGAGCGGCGAACAGCTCACCGGTCTGGCCGCAGGCGGTTTCTTACATCTGAGTAACTCTGGCGCCCAAACGCTGGATGCCACTGGTCAGGAAAAGGTTGATGGACAACCGGCCATCAAACCGTTTTGGGACCTCAGTGAGGCGGAAGCCCAGGCCAATTTGGCGCATACCCGCTGGATTCCCGCTAACATTGGCTATTTCCGAGGCGGCGGTTTCTCCAGTAATTATGTGACCCAAGGCGGTCCAGACGGTATGCCCGTGACCATGAGCCGGCTCAATTTAGTCAAAGGTGTCGGTCCAGTCCTTCAGATCGCTGAAGGATACGCGGTAGATCTGCCAGAAAACGTCTTTACGGCGGTGAATGAACGAACCGATCCCGGGTGGCCCTCCACTTTCTTTGTGCCGACGCTCACCGGTCATGGTGCGTTCAAGTCCGTTTACGATGTGATGAACAACTGGGGTGCCAATCACGGGGCGATTAGTTACGGCCATATCGGCGCAGACTTAATTACCTTGGCCGCCATCCTGCGCATTCCGGTCAATATGCATAATGTGCCCGAAGCCGATATTTTCCGCCCCCGGGCTTGGTCCTCGCTGGGCACCGAAAACCTAGAGGCCGCCGATTTTAATGCCTGCCGGACATTCGGCCCGTTATACGGTTAATGCCCATGACAGCGACGAAAAATATCATTGCCGTTGATTTAGGCGCCAGCAGCGGCCGGGTGATGTCTGGGGAATTTGACGGGCACAAAATTGCGCTGAAAGAACAATACCGTTTTGCCAATCGGCCAGTCCAAATCCACAATCGCCTGTACTGGGATTATTTGAAGATCTTTCAAGAAATCAAATATGGGTTAAGTATCGCCCAAAACGATCTGGGTCAACTCGCCAGCATGAGCATTGATACCTGGGGCGTGGATTATGGCATGATCAGTGCGCACGATGAAGTGTTGTTTACCCCGCATAGTTATCGTGATGACCGTGTGGAAGCGGCCGCCGCCAGTTTTGCGCAAAAAATAGCCCCAGCCGAGCTGTTCCGGCGTACGGGGGTCCAACCGGCCAACATCAACACCAACCTGCAACTGTTCGCCGATTTACAACGTTATCCATTCTTACCGGAACAGGTCCAAGATGTCCTGATGATGCCCGACCTGATCGGCTTTTTCTTCAGCGGCCAGCGCAGCCACGAATTCACCATTGCCAGCACCGCTGGACTGGTGAACGCGGAAAGTCAAACCTGGGACGCCAAGATTCTGCGGGCACTGGGTATCCCAGCCAAATGGTTTGGCCCTTTGACTGTGGGCGGCCAATTATTAGGCCCGCTCGTGCCTCAAATCGTAAGTGAACTGCACTTGAATCCGGAGATGCAGGTCATCACCGGTGCTGGTCACGACACCGCCGCCGGTGTACTCGCCACCCCTCGCATTGACGCTGCGCCCACGCACACGGCGTTCATCAGCAGCGGCACCTGGTCGATCGTTGGCCAAGGAACCGCCCAACCGATCACGTCAACCGAAGCCTTCAACGCGGGATTGACCAACGAAGGCGGCTTCTTTGGCGACAATAATCTGCTTAAGAACATTACCGGTCTGTGGATCGTGCAAGAACTCCAACGAGAGTGGCAATATCTGGGTACCAGCATCAGTTTCGACCAGCTCACCCAAGACGCCATTGCCGCCCGCAGTATTGGTAGTACGATTGACCCCAATGACCCGGTGTTCAGTACCCCAGGTGAAATGGAAGAAAAGATCATCCGTTTCCTGACTCAAACCAATCAGCATTTGCCCCAAACCCGGGGTGAACTGATTCGCGCTGTGCTGGAAAGTTTGGCCCATTCTTATCAGCAGGTCCTGACCGAGTTGGAAGAAGTCACCGGCCAACCCGTCAAAGCCATTAATATGTTTGGCGGCGGGATCCAAAACCGGCTGCTGGTGCAACTCACCGCCGACTACACCCACCGGCCAGTGGTAACCGGACCGGTGGAAGCCAGTGTGTTGGGAAATATGCTGACGCAGCTGCACGTGTTGGGTGAGCTGAGTCCCAACGACTGGGATAACGTGATCAAGCAGTCTGTCGATATTCACACTGTTCAACCTATTCCACTGTGAACTAATAGAAATCGTCATGGTCTTGAGTCTTGCAAAAGATTCGAGGCCGTTTTTGTTTGCAGGATTGACGACAATTGAACGATCTTGAACATTTATGAACAAGTTCATGACGCTTTTTACGGCGATGTGCCATCTCAGGTGTAAACGCTTTAAATACGCAAATGTTTTTAGTATTCTGAAGTTGTTGCGAGGGAGACTGCTCAACCCTTAATACATCGCACTTTATCAATCCTATCCAAATTTTGAGGGGGAAATAGCAGTGGCAAAAGAGAAAACATCATTCATTGATCGCATATTAGGCGTCGCAGGAAAAATTCAAGAAAATCCATATATTAAGGCGGTTTCGTCAGGTCTGGCCTCATTGATGCCAATTATCATCATCGGGTCCCTGCTTGTGATCGTCACCACGATCGCGGCGGGCATCAGTAATCCGGGTTATCAGAAGTTCCTCGTGGACTCTGGCATCAAACCTTTGTTGCAATACCCGAATTTAGTCACCAACGGTGTGCTGTCCATTTATACCGCCTTTGCGATCGCCTACAACTTGGCCCAGTCGCAAGAGCAAGACGGCTACATGGCCGGTCTATTGTCCATCATGGCATTCTTGGTGGTCCAGCCGTTCAACATCAGTAAAAGCGGCAGCGTGTCCCTGCCAATTGAATTATTAGGCGCGGAAGGCATTTTTACCGCAATCGTGGTGGCTTTGATTGTGCCGGTAATCATGCGTTTCTTCAAAAAACATAATTTATACATCAAGATGCCCAATGGTGTGCCAGAAATGATCACTCGGTCATTTGCCGCATTAACCACCGGTGGTGCAGTGCTCCTCATTTTCTTCGGTGTGAAAATCATCTTTTCGCAAACCAGTGTCGAAACATTGCCCAGTCTGATTAAGCTGCTCATTCAAACGCCCCTAAAGGCATTGGGCAGCAGCTGGATCGCACTGGTGGTCATCATGGCCGTCGTGGGACTGCTGTGGTTCTTCGGTATCCATGGTCACTTGGTCGCCCTGAGCGTGATGCTCCCTGTATACCTGCAAATGGACTTGGAAAACTTGAACGCTTATCAAGCCGGGAAACCATTGCCAAACATTATCGGTTACTCATTCATTAACGTGTACGGCGCTGGTGCGGTGGTATTATTCGGTCTTGTATTCTGGTTATGGCGAGCTCAGTCGGAGCGGTATCGCATTCTGTCTCGTTTATCCGCTATTCCCATGTTGATGGGCATTGGCGAGCCACTGGCCTTCGGGGTGCCCTTCGTTCTGAATTTCACACTGCTGATCCCCTCCGCTTTCAGCGCCAGTATTAATATCATCTTGGCTTATCTGGCTACTGCAGTGAACATTCTGCCGCGCTTCAACGGCGTGAATATCGCAGGCATGCCGGTCTTGGTCAACGGCTTCCTCGTGGGCGGCTGGCGCGTGGCATTGTTCCAAGTCTTCTTGTGCGCACTCAACGTGGCGATCTGGGCGCCCTTCGTGAAGCGCCTCGACCGCACCGAATATGCGCAAGAACTCGCCAATGCCCAAGCCACTGACACTCAAACGGAAGGATAAGGATAAACTTATGACAAGCCATTTACCATATCGTCAGATCCATCTCGATTTTCACACGCCAGAACTCGGCAGTCCAATTGCCACCGATTTTGACCCGCAGGAATTTACCAAGACGCTGCTGGCAGCCGGCGTCGATTCCATCACCTTGTTTGCCAAAGATCATCACGGCTATGCTTTCTATGACACTGACGCCGCCAATCATCATCCCGATTTGCATATCAATCTCTTATCCCAGCAAGTCGACGCGGCCCATGAAGCCGGGATCAAAGCCCCGATTTATCTCTCGGTGGGATTTGATGAATTCATCGGCAACCAGCATCCGGAATGGTTCCAACGCAATCAAGATGGCGAAGTGTTGCAGGGACAAGCTTCTGTGATCAAGCCATTGGACCCCGGTTTCAAACGGCTTTGTCTCAACTCGCCGTATGTCGATTACTTAAAGGCCCAAATTGTAGACGTTATTCAACATTTTGAAGGCCGCCTGGATGGCCTGTTCTTCGACATCATTCGTCAATCACCGTGCTATTGCCATACGTGTATGGCCAAGATGAACGCAGCCGGCATCGATGCCACTGATCCCCAGCAGGTTCAACACTATGCGGATGAAGTGACGGTGCATTTTGAAAACGACTTGTCTGCCTTCATTCGCGCCCAAGTGCCGGATTGCCCCATTTTTTACAATGCGGGTTCGATCAATCCAACGATTCGCAAGACCTTGAAAGATAACTCCCACTTGGAAATTGAAGCCTTGGCCAGCAGCCTCTGGGGTTACGGCTACTTCCCCGCCACGGTCCGCTATGCCAAGAACCTGGGGATGGATTATCTCGGCATGACGTCCAAGTTCCACTTCGGCTGGGCTGATTTCGGCAGTTATAAGAACCCCGCCGCTTTAGAATATGAAGTGTTCTTGATTCTGGCCCACGGTGGGAAAGTGTCAATTGGGGATCAAATGTACCCCAACGGTCGCCTGCAACCCCACACCTACGATTTGATTGGCAACGTGTTTAACCAAATCAAACCATTGGAAGCTTATCTAGATGACACCCGCTCCCTGGCGGATATCGCCATTGTCTATCCCGATCGTCAAGTGGGCGAAAAAATTCCTGCCGCTTTGGCGGGTGCAGTGGCGATGCTTAATGAAGCGCACCTCAGTTTCGATGTCGTCGATGCCGTCATGGACTGGTCGCGCTACCGTCTGATCGTCCTGCCCGACGGTGTCACGCCCACAGAACAACTCGTGGACCGGGTCAATGCGTTTACCGCCGCCGGAGGCAAAGTACTCAGTTCCTTCCATGCCGGTTTTGCACAGAATCAGTTTGCTTTCAAGAACTTCCCTGTGCAGTTCGTCCAACACAATCCCTATAAAACTAATTATTGGATACGCAATGGCGAAGACTTTGAACAAGTGCTTTATCGCAGCGGGATGAACACGACCCTGACGGAAGGCGCCAAGTCTTTGGCTTTGATCTATGAGCCCTGGTTCAACCGGACCTATCAACATTTCTACAGTCACATGCAGGCGCCTTTCCACCAGAAGACGGATTATCCAGCGATTGCGCAAAATGACGCCTTTGTCTTCTTTGCCCATCCGATTTTCACGCTGTACAACGCCACTGCCAACCATAACTATAAAGTGGCCGTGATTGATGCCATTCAGTCATTGCTGAACGCAGATACGATCATTCAATCGAATTTACCCAGTACGGCTGATGTGGTGTTGAACGAGCAACCTGACCAACAACGGTATGTGTTGCACCTGCTGCATTATGTCCAACAACACCGCAGCAAGTATTCCGACATCATTGAAGACAAGCTGCCCCTGGTCGATATCGACTTCTCGCTGCACTTGCCGAAAGAAATTAAGCGGATCGAACGGGTCAGTGATCATCAAGAGATTCCGTTCACTGTTGAAAATGGTCGAGTGAAGTTCTCCTTGGATCGACATATTGGTCATGATATGTTCGTTCTGGAAACTGTGTAAGAACCATCTGAACCAACCAAAAAGGGCTTCGTCAAGCTGTCCACATTGGACACAGCTTAGCGAAGCCTTTTATCTTTACACAGATGGTGCATTCACTGTCTTTGCGACCAAACTCTTCGCCAGCAGCAAGCTGCCCACGATCCCCGCATCATTCCCCAATCCCGCATGGACAATGTAATTGTCCACGGGCGGTGTATCCACGTATCCATTGAGCTGGGTGATGAAGGACGACCGAATCAACGGCATGAGCTGTTGCTGGTTAGCCACACCGCCGCCAAATACGATCATCTCCGGTGCTAAGGTCAGCGTCAGATCAACACACGCTTGAGCTAAGTAATACGCCTCCACCTGCCAGAACGGATCGTCCCGTGTGATATCCCGCCCTGGCCGACCGTTACGCGCCGCAATCGCCGGCCCCGCCGCGATACCCTCCAAACAATACTGATGATAAGGACAAACCCCAGCGAAATGATCATCCGGTAATGTATGCATCAACAAGTGGCCCACTTCAGGGTGGCTAATGCCAGAATAAATCTGGCCATCCGCGATGATACCTGCACCAATTCCGGTGCCTACCGTGATGTACACCAGGTTCTTCTTGCCCTGGGCAGCACCCGCCAGCATTTCACCATAAGCGGCCACGTTCACATCGGTGGTCCAATAGATGGGAATATTCAGCGCATCTTGCAACCGGGGCAGAAATGGATAGTCTGCCCAACCAGGTTTCGGTGTCTTCTTGATATAGCCATAATCCGCTTGTTGCGGATTCACACCGATGGGCCCAAATGATCCAATGCCCAGCGCCGTCACCGGATGTTGCGTGAAGAAATCAATGATTACCGGCATCATTGCTTCCGGTTGTGTTGTATCCAGATGCTCTCGGGCGACGATTTTTAAATTATCATCGGCGACTGCCAGCACGAACTTCGTGCCGCCCGCTTCAATACCACCAAACATCATTCATACCTCCTCACGCCTCAAACGACTGCACGGTCAGTTGATTGGCCTCGCCGGCGTATTTCAACGTATCAATCGCACTTGGAAAAAAGAATACAAGACTGGCCACAGCCGCCCCATCACTCGCAAAAACTTCCAACGCGCTGCGGTCGAGTACCAAAGTTAATGCCCCCTGACCGGTCGGCGTCTTAATTGGTAACTGGCGCTGCTCCAAGTCACAGTGCACCTGCAATTCCAATGTGTCTGCGGTCGTCTGGCGCAATTTGACAACCCCATCGGGACTCTCTAAATCAATGCTTTGTCCCACTGCCAGACCTTTCTTCAATGTCAAAATACTAGCTACAGGGATCGACCGGGTGGCCGTCTCCGCCAAAGTCACGGTTTGTAAAGCCGCCCCAGTCACTGCCGGCGTCTGGCGTAATTGACCATCCACCATCGTTAAGATCCGCGGAATGCCCATCTGACCGTTCCAGTTCTGGTCATGGTCTGCCAAGTAATTGACCATTTCCGCATGGCGCAGCCACGGAATCACGATGCGCCGACCGTTGTGCTCAAATGATTGCGGGGCATAGAAGTCCAAGCCTTGATCCAGCGGTTGTAAACTATCCATCTGGAAAGTCTTTGTCGCCCAGTCCAGCTTACCCAACGCGATCTGGACCAAGTGCGGTTCCTCATTGGGCATGATCGCGCTGAATACCAACGCATCCTGCCCGCCGATCGTGAAGAAATCGGGACATTCGGTCATCCGGCCTAATTCGGGCAAGTTCGCCAGCAAAGACGATGTATACTGCCAATGCAACAAGTCCTCTGATTCATAAAGCAGAATCTGCCCGGCACCATCCACGGCTGCCGCGATCACTGCATAAAAGCGACCCGCATGGGTGAAGACTTTTGGGTCTCGGAAATCCGCAGGATCACCGCCGGCGGGCAACTGTGCCGCAGCCAGAACCGGATTCTTTTCATACTTCGTAAAATGAATACTATCATCCGACCAAGCGATGTTCTGCGTTTCCGTCACAGTGCCGTCCTCGGCCACTACATGCCCCGTGTACATTACATACAATCGGTTGTCATGCACAATTGCCGACCCCGAAAACACACCGCTGCGGTCATACTCTTCATCCGGGGCCATGGCGATGGGCAGATCTTCCCAATGCACCAAATCCTTGCTGCGGCCATGGCCCCAGTGCATCGTATCCCAGTTGGCCCCATAGGGATTGTGCTGGTAATACAAATGGTAATACCCCTGATAATAAATCAACCCATTGGGATCATTGAGCCAACCGTACGGGGCTGCAAAGTGAATTTTCGGTCGATACTGCGCGGCTACCTGGGCCGTATTTTCCTTGGCAAACTTCTCTGCCGCTTGAATTGTCATTGTCACTGCTACTTCTCCCCCGTTCCAGACGCGCCCAGACCTTGAACCAGGTATTTCTGGAAGAAGACATAGACAATGATCAACGGAATCGTGGAAATCGTCAGTATTGCCATGACCTGATTCATGTAGACGGGCTGCGTATTATTGATATTCGTAATCGCCACTTGTAACGGGAACCGATTGGAATCCGTTAATACCATGAGTGGCCAAATATAGTCATTCCAAGAGCCGATAAAGGATAACGTCCCGACTGTCGCAATCGCCGGTTTTGCCATCGGCAGCATGATCCGCCAGTATATCGTGAACATGCTGGCGCCCTCTAGCTGGGCCGATTCAATGACGTCATCCGAAATGGCATCGAAGAAGTTCTTGAACATGTAGATGTAGAAAGGCGCGGCCAGTGACGGGAAAATTACCGCCAGCGGCGTATTCAAGATACCCATGGAGCGGACAATTTGGAATTTCTGGATAATGATCGTCTCACCAGGAATGACTAACAAAGCTAAGAGTAAACCAAACAACATTTTTCGACCACGGAACCGGAATTTAGAAAAGCCGTAGCCTGCTAATGAATTGACGATGATCGAGCCAATCGTCACGGACAAGCCGTAGAAGATACTGTTCAACAAGTAAATGAACACGTTGAACCGCGATAACAGTTCGCGATACGCGGTCCCCCAGCTACCAATGTCAAAGGACGGCAAGAAGGCTTTGATTCCGCCGATGTCTTTATAAATCGCCGCTTCCGGCTTCATCGACGAGACCAGCATCCAGACTAACGGAAACAGGAACAATAGCGCCAGCAAGGTGATTAAAATTGTGCTGATAATCGTGTTAGCCATTTTTTTGTAATTGTGATTAGGCATTATTGTCACCTCCGGTAATCTTCCGCTGGCAAATCGTGAAGATAATGATCGCCAGGCCGTACACCATGGTCATGGCACTGGCATACCCCAGACTCCGGTCAGTAAAACCGGTGCGATAGATGTAGTATACCGGTGTGATCGTGGAATCCATCGGTCCGCCTTGGGTCATGACCATTGGTTGAATGATCAGCTTGAAGGCATCGATAAAGGTTGTGGTCAAAATCATCACGGATGTGGGCTTAAGCATGGGCAAAGTGATATGAATGAAACGTTCCCATTTGTTGGCACCATCAATGGTGGCCGCTTCGTACACATCAGAAGGGATATTTTGCAGTCCGGCCAGGAAGATCAGCATCTGATAACCAGCGCCTTGCCAGGCGGAAATGCCGATAATCGCGAACATTGCTTGAGTGGGACTGGTTAGGAACGGTTGGGCTTTGATGCCGAATTGTGCCAAGATCCCGTTGAGCAGCCCCTGTTCTGGATTCAAAATGTAGAGCCAAAGGACAGAAGTGACAACCAAAGATACCACGACTGGGGCAAAAAATGAGATCTTGAAAAACGTATTGCCCGGTCGCTGCTTATGGACAATCAGGGCCAGCCCTAATGCTGTTCCGACTTGCAGCGGCATCACGAACAGCACAAACTGCCCGACGTTTTTAACACTCTTCCAAAAGATTGGATCACCAAAGAGTTTAAAGTAATTACCCAGACCAATAAACGTCTTGGCCTGGGGAGCCAACATGTTGTAATCCGTTAATGAGTAATAAATAGATAGTGCCGCCGGGACAAACAGAAACAGCGTCAGCAGTAACAGTGCCGGAGCAACGTATAGCCAGGCCTGTTTAGAACGGGCAGAAAGCGTACTGCGCATTGTTTTTTCCTCCTTTTTAGCCAAAGAAACAGCTGCGGGGCCACGCCTCGGCGAAGCAGCGCAACTGTTTCAAAAAACTACTTCAAGTACTGTTGAATTTCCTGCGCTTGTTTCTTCATCAATGCGCTAATATCTGGGTTCTCTTTATAATAGGTGGCCTTAGTCACTGTCTCGGCAAAGGTTCGGGATACTTGCGGATACTTCACCAATACTGGCCGTGCATGACCGCTCTCTTGGTTTTGCTTAATTAAGAAACGCATGGGTTCAGTCACTTTACTCATCATTTCATCGGATACACTCTTCCGAGCAGGCAGTACAGTATTTGCCATACTGGTTCGATACATTTGGGCCTTGGCACTCAGGAAATCGATCAATGCACCAGAGGCTGCAGTCTTAGTCGTACTGGCGCTCATGGCATACTGCCAGCTGCCAGTGGGAGAAACCAACTTCTTGGTTTTCGGTGATACCGGATAAGGTAAGATTCCGTAGCTAATGTCTTTATACTGTTTATCGAGTTCTTGAATCGTCCAGGAGCCGGACATCAACATCGCATATTTACCAGTTTGGAATCCTTTTTGCTTCGGGCTGATTGTGGTGTAGCCGTTTTTAACCATGTCTTGGATTTCTTTAAAGGCGGATTGCGTGGCCGCAGAATCAAAGTAACCCACGGCTTTTGTTCCGGCTTTGTTGGTGATGTTACCGCCAGCAGACCAAACGAACGGGGCCAAGGAATAGATAGCCATTTCAGAATGATCGGAAAGTTGCATGTCGATAGCTGGGCCTTGATACTTCTCCGTCAATTTCTTGAGGATGGCGTTGAACTGGTCCCAAGTCCAGGGCTTGTCTAAAGTGGGTAACTCAGCCTCAGTAATGCCGGCGTCTTTGAACATTTTCTTGTTGTAATAGAAGCCGACACCAGATTCAGAATAACCCACGGCATACAATTTACCCTTGTAGGTTCCTTGATCGATGATGCTGGGTAAAATGTCGCTCTTCTTCGTAATGTACTTACCCAACGGTTGAATGATCTTCGAGTCCGCATAAGCCGCCGTGTTCGGGCCATCCAGTGTCAACACATCCGGTAAACTGTTGGAGTTTAACGCCGCGTTGATCTTGTCTTCATAACCGCCGCCGGAACCACTCCGGGGAATATATTGGACAGTGGCTTTGTACCCTTTTTTGTTCTCCTTGTTGAAGGCCGTAATGTTTTGCACCATGGCCTTACCTTCTGGATCTTCTTTAGAAAAGTGCACCCACATCGTCACATTCTTATCATCTGCACCGCTACTGCTTTTACCTGCTGTACAACCGGCTAAGGCAACCACAGACAGTGCTGCAGCCGCCACGATCATGCCAAGCTTCCACTTCTTCATCATGATACCCCCTGAATGATTTTTAATTGGTTATTTTTGAAACGTTTCATTCTACGCTCAAAGAATATCATTGGTAGCGATTACTGTCAACATATTTTTGAAACGTTTCCAAATTAATCGATAAAAAAGGAACATGTCACATCGGCTTAGTGGTTTTGCCTTCGCAAAATTCCACTGGAAGCACTTTGATCTCTGGCAAGACATCTGGATTCTTGATCTTCGTCATCAAAATGTCGACCGCAGCCTGGGCCATTTCTGCCACCGGCTGGGCAATCGTCGAAAGTTCGGACGGTTCATCCTCCGCCATGCGAATGCCGTCAAAACCGATCATCTGGATATCTTCCGGCACTCGAATGCCCTTCTGTTGGAGAATTCGGCGCACTTGCAGAAGCATAAAGTCATTGACACAAAATAGGCCATCCAAATTAGGCCGGCGCCGTAACAAACCATCCAATAATTTGGGCAAATCATGAATCGGTTCCGGTTCAAAAATCTCGTCATTTTCCAGCCCAGTCTTAGCTAAATAGGCCTGGAAGCCGTCACGGCGCCGGGTCGTTTCGTTCTTGAATTGAGAATACCCAGCAATATAAGCAAGCTGCGTTGCGCCATGTTTGATCAATTGTTCCGCCGCCATTTGGCCGCCCGCAAAGTTGTCCGACGTGACGTAAGAAATATCCTCCGTAAAGTACCGGTCGATACTGACAAAGGGCAGGTTGGAGGAAACGTACTGGTCGATCTCGCTATACGTGATACCAATGATCCCCGCCACCTTGTTTTGCGCCACCATTTGAATGTAGGCCCGCTCTTTTTCAGAATCCGACTCCGAATTACAGAGCATCAGCTTGTAGTCGAGATGGTACAAGGCTTTTTCCACGTAATACGCAAATTCAGAGAAAAAAGGATGCCAAATGGTGGGCAGAATCAGGGCAATGGTTTGGGACGAATTTGTCTTGAGGCCCCGGGCATAGTCATCTCGCACGTAATCCAACTGCTTGATGGCAGCCTGCACCTTTTTCATCGTGACCGGCTTCACCCCGGGAGCGTTGTTGATTGCCCGGGATACCGTCCCGAGACTGACCCCTGCCACCCGGGCTACATCTTTCATCGTCGCCATCATACACACCTCCGCTTGTTCGGCTCATTGAACTCTAAGCGACATTATAGCATAGGCACTGCAGGGCCGTTTTCGTCCGCACTGATAGTCCTTTGCCGTCTCCGCGACTACCAACTGTTCCAGTTCATCCAGATACATTTTTGATGCCGATCATTGCATTATGAACACCAGTTCGCTAACATAGAATTAGGTGATTATTATGTATGGATACTATGTTTACATCATCCCCAAAACGGCAGAACCTTGGGAACGGCGGCGCCGGTGGCTGAACGAATTTTACACGCTGCAGGTGGTCCATCAAGACGTGGCCATTGCGAAGGCGTTGAAGATATACAATTTTTCCCATCCCAACGACCACTTGCTGCCGAAGGAGTGCTGGTATCTGCTGGTGCCCCGGATTCCCACAGTACGGCGGCCAGTGCCGATCAATGCGGATGATGGGCGGTTGCTGTATAAGATCATGCATACGGATTATTTGATTTGCAACTAGGGGGCAGAGGGCAAAGCCTAGCTTCTGCTCGGCTTTGCCCGTTTACGTCGGGTGATCGGAGCCCGTTTACACAACGCACGGTTGCCCTCCGAAATCCTTCTCATTAATATGTAAAAAGCACAGCCAGGCCTGGGCGCCGGCCATGCTTAGTTAAATCAGAACGTTACCTTTTCACCAGCAGACAAACGATCTTAACGACCAGCAGGCACTTCTGGAGTTGGTGCCGGAGTTTCCGTACCAGCGTCGTCACCGAACAACGGTGTTTCAGTGCGTTCCACATACTTCGCCGATACCGGCACATCGTACAGGTGCACGCCACCCTTGATGAAGATTTTCGTGGCGGCAATTTTTTCCATGGTGCTTTTGACCTGATCTCCGGTCAATTCTTGATCCACGTAATTGACGGACAGGGTCTTGCTCTTGCCTTCAGATGTGTGAAACTTCAATTGTAATTGCTTCATGCGTGTTTTCCTCCTTTTCGATTAGCGACTAGCCAATGTGGGACTGAGTGGTGAGAATCGTATCTGCGATCACGTCACCGGCGTGCAGTGCCTTCAACGCATTCCCGACTGCTTGAATATCTTCAGGCGTGGCGTCTTCGGCGATGTTTTGGAAACGCCGAGTCAACTCGCCGTCTTTATAGCTTTCGTTCTCCAGGGTGAATGCGATGGAACTGCTCAACCAAACTTTATTCATTCGTTTCTCCTCCAATTAGTGGGTGTTAGATTTGTAAGCCGCAGGCCCGCTTGCCTTACACTAATAACAACGAATAAGCGGCGGAAAAACGGCAAAGAAATTTTGAGAAAGTTAAAAAAAGTGGCCGAAAGTTTGCATCACAGCAAATTCAGGCAGAATTTCAAGACGGTTTGTGCTCTGCGGCTTGTTCTTGCTGTGAACAAATAGTAGAAATGTGTCCTGAATTTTGCACCACAGCAAATTCTCCCTGCAATTAATTCTCTTTCGTGCTTCCCTATTTCTTTATGTAAGCGCTTGAACAGAGAAAACAAATACGCTATGCTGTTCTTGCATACTAGTGAACAAGAACAAGGGAGGATTTTCTTTGAAACTCAATAAAGTGCGTGTCATTCAATACGGCTGCGGCAATATGGCCAAGTCGCTCATTCCATACATGATTGAAAAAGGGGCCGATATCGTCGGCGCCATCGATAATAATCCTGATTTGGTCGGCCAAGATGTCGGTGATTTCGCCAATTTAGGCCACCAACTGGGCATCAAGATTTCTAACGACCCCGATCAGGTGCTGTCCTCTGTCGATGCCGACATTGCCGTGGTGACACTGTTTAGCTTCGTCCAAGACAATTACGATCATTTTGTCAAAATCCTGGAACACGGCGTTAATATTATTACCACCAGCGAGGAAGCTTTCTATTCCTGGAGCACTTCTGCCCAGCAGACCAATGAACTCAATCGGATCGCCAAGGAAAACGGCGTAACGATTACGGGGTCCGGGATGCAGGACATTTTCTGGAGCCAACTTCCCTTGACTGTAGCAGCCGGCTGTCAGCGGATTGACCGAATTGAAGGGGCAGTTAGCTACAATGTCGAAGATTACGGCATCGCCCTGGCGAATGCCCACGGCGTCGGCCTAACTGCAGATGAATTCAAGACACAGATTACTGACGTCGAAAGCTTCCCTTCCTACATGTGGAACTCCGGCGAAGAATTGGTCAGCCAATTGGGGTGGACCATTAAGAACATCAGCGAAGTCCGCGTGCCGGTAACCAGCGAGCAAGTTGTGCATTCCGATACGACCGGGAAAGACATTCCCGCTGGTGACGCCATTGGGATGTCAGCCGTGTGTACGATTGAAACCTATCAAGGGCCGGTGCTGAAATTGCAAACGATCGGCCAGGTGTATCTGCCCGGTCAAGGCGACCTGTGCGACTGGCATTTCTTCGGCGAACCCAACACCAATTTCTCCGTGGCCAAGCCGGATACAGTGGCCCATACCTGTGCGACGGTGACGAATCGGATTCCCGATGTGATCAACGCCCACCCGGGTTTTGTGGCGGTGGATGAATTGCCGGCACTGCGGTATCTCAGTTATCCAATGGGGTATTATGTGCGAAACCAGCGGCATCGTGGACACTGTTAATCAGCGACCACGATAATTGATTTCTGTGGACAACAAAAATCCGCTCAATCCGGTGGGAATAAAGGGATTGAGCGGATTTTTCGTGATTTGAATGATGCATCATGATACAATCAAAAAAGCAGAAACGGAATATGGGCGGTGGCCTTCCAATTCGTGGAAGAAGGTGGTGCCGATGGGTGAAACCGTCACGCACAGGAATCTGAGAAGAAAGGAGACCTTGCAAGTTTATGATGGCAGGCGTGTTTGCTGCCATCCTCGCTTTCCTGATTGGTCTCATTGTTTTGCTTCAGACCTTAACCCATCTGATCAAAACAATCACCAAGCTGGTGAGCGCAGTTCGACGCTTGCGCCGAACTCTTCGAAAATAAGCAAGCAAAAAGCCGCTCAAACCTTCCAGGGTGGTGTAGCGGCTTAATTGCGTGCTTATCAACTTTGGTCACCGCTCGTAAAGCGGATCTGCTGGAGAGCGTCGTGGTGACACACGGCACTCTTTCTATTGATATTATGATATATGCCCCGGCATATATCAAGTGATGAGCACCCATTTTTTCTTTAGAGTCTCGCACTCTGAAAACGGTATAATTAGCTTGTGTGAATGCATGTCTCAAAATGTCTTTCTAAGAAAGCAGGTCTGCACATGGAAATTGTGACACATAAATTGTCGACGTCGTTGAGTCAAACGGCCACTCTGACTGGTTATATTCAAACGCCTACGGAAGAAATCCCGGGTAAGGAACATCGGCCAGCCATCTTGATTATGCCTGGCGGTGGTTACACGATGGTTTCCGCTCGGGAAGCCGAACCGGTGGCCTTGGCCTTTGCCAGTCATGGCTTCCAGGCCTTTATCCTGCATTACTCCGTATTGCCCGTGATGTGGCCGGTGCCGTTATTGGAAGCCGCCGAAGCGATGCACCAGATTCGTGCCCATGCGGATGCCTGGTTCCTTGATCCAGATCAAGTCGCGACTCTAGGCTTCTCTGCCGGCGGTCACCTCGCAGCGGCGATCAGCACATTGGCAGATTCATCATTTTTGACCGAGCAAGGATACAAAGCGGCTGATGTGCGGCCGAACGCTTTAATGCTTGGCTATGCGTTAGTTTCTTTTGCGGCCATGGCAGCCTCTCGAGTTAATTCAGACGACGGATTAACGTCTGCGTTGCGGACAAAGGGCATCGACAAGCTGCCTTTATTCAAAGAAGCGTCTGAACTGGAGAAACAAGTGACGAACGCCACACCGCCCACGTTCCTGTGGGCCACTGCGCCGGACCAGGTGGTGCCGGTCCAAAACAGCTTGGCCTTTGCCGAGGCGCTCAATGCGGCCAAAGTGCCTTTCTCATTGCATATTTTCCCGCAAGGTCATCATGGCCTGTCCTTGGCCAATGCCCTGACCCGCGGGCGTTCGGGAGACCAGGACTTAGAACCGTCTGTAACGCCTTGGTTGTCGCTGAGTTTGCAATGGTTGCAGTTGCTGTTTCCGGATGCGGGAATTACAGCGTGAGCTCCCCAAATGATTACCTCCATAATAGGTGCGCTTCACGACGGATTTTTGACTAAGTACCACGTACAAACAAGGAAGAACATTATAATTACGGTGTACTTGCAAGGAGGAATTTCAATTGTTGACGAAAACTCGAAAACAAGGAAACTCTTTAACTCTAACTGTCCCTAAGGAATTCAATATTGCTGAAGGGCAGACCGTAGAACCCGAACTCACAGAGCAGGGAATTCTGTATAAGTTTGTGGATACAGACACGGAAAACGATTTCTTTGACTTTACTTCGGATATTCTGGCAGATCTCGTGAAAGAAGGCTATACCGGCAATCACTTACTGACGGAGTTTAACGCTCGTAAAGCCGCCATCCCCGCCGCATTCAGGCACATGCGGACACACACAACTGGCAAAGTGATGACCCAGGAGGAGTTGAAAAAGGCCATCGGCTTATAAAGTCCAGCCCGAACCGCGAGTTCTAAAATTTTTGAATAAACTCAAGAACAAAAGGCTAAAAGAGCGGTTGGTTAATACAATGCACGGCGATATTGCTGAAGATCCCAGTGTTGGCAAACAAAAAACTGGCGACCTCGCCGGATACTATGCATTCAATTTTCGATATGCCAACACATCGTATCGAACTGCATACATCATTGACTCCGACACACTAATCATTATTGTGCTGATCGGTACTCCTGAAAATTTTTATCACAGTTTGCGTCAAGTGCCGCGCGAGTGAGCCAGTTCGACATGCGTGACCAGAAACTGACCAGGCACGACGGAGATCCGCAGATCATGATACGAGGGGCCTGTGCCTTCTATCATGTACAATAATGTAGCAAAAGCCGCTCACCAGTGATGCACTGAAATTTGGGCGGCTTTTTCATGATCTTTTGTAGAACCAGCCATCGTCTTGAGAAAAGAGTCAGTGTGCCCATCAGGACGTATTTTCGCCCATACGTATCGGCTAGGCGGTCACAAACCACAGCGCCGATGATCAATAATAAGCGCCTGGGTCTTTGCGTAAATTTCCTCCTTGAGTCGCACACCTATAAAAGTCATTTTTGCTTATATATAACGGCAAGAAGAAGTGTACGCTAACCACTCAGGTAGCATCAAGCATGAATTACACTCGGGACACTAGAAAACCGCGGGAAACATCAACACAGTGATTCAGAATTCAAATTATTTTTTACCCTTGATCTGTTTTCCATTCACACTGATGGCATGTGGTAATAAGCCGGCTTTTTTCATGCCTTCCACCGATGCACCAATCCGCTCGTGGAAATCGTCATTATCCACCATTGCCAGTGCCTGCATATAGGACACGATGCCGTACGCAACAACAGCAAAGATAAGAAATACAATTTTCACCCACAGCATCGATGCGATTAGGGCGCCACTTACCGCAAGAACTGAGGGTGCGATGTTAAGCATCAGCTTTCTGAAATACTTCCATTTGTTCATCCTGATCTTCCTCGTAATTAATTTCGACTAAAATAACCAGTCAGCAACTACTTATGACTGCTTTTCCTCCACATTCGCCAAACGCCCGGTATTACGTACACGATGGTCAGGGCCAGTACTGCGCTGAAAGTGCTTTTCAGTAACTCCGCACCACGCATACCCATCAGCAAAAGAAAAAGGAACGCAACAAAAGCCCCCAATACGACCCGCACAATAATTTCTTGTCCCTCACTCAATTTCCAACGCATGCTAATCCCCCATCATTTTTTGAAAACCAGGTGCTCGTCGATATGACCTATGCTTTATCCCGCTGCACACTTGCAAAACGAAAGCCGCACTCCCGTCGGCCACGTCGAAACCCGCACCCTTCTTGCCAATATTAGGCGTGGGTCAAGCGATACTCCTTGGCTGGCCTGCCTGGCCCATCCTGTTGACTCGTCCCCGTATCCGTTAACAGATGCTGGTGATTGCGCAAAAAGTTCGAATTATCCGGCTCGTGCTGGCCGAACTGGTTGTAAATATATCGGGCCTGTTTGAGTGTGAAAGTGGGACCTAAAATCAGCAGAATCGTCGGCTGATAATTCAACTTATTCGCAATCCGTCGACACGCCACAGTCAAAATCCAGTTATGATCAAACGCCAACCCTGTCGTGGGCGTTTGATCATGCAAATATTCATTGTCCGCCAAGGTGGTAAAGGCATATTTCCCGTAGTGAAAACTGAAATGGCCATGTCCCTCTGGCGCTAAAGCAAACCACTGGGCATCTGTCGTCCCTGGTCCAGGTACAAGCTTTGGCCGGTCTGGTAAGAACGTCATATAACTCAGTGAAAGTGCCCGATTACCTGGCACTCGATCCGGTGCGGTGAAAGTCGCCAACTGTTCTGCATGGACAGCGGACAAGGACAGGCCGATTTTTTCTCGGACCAACCGCAGAGCCGCTTCGTGGGCCCCCTCATGTACCCGCATCGCAGTCTCCGGCAACGCCCAAAAACCTTTGAAAGGCGCATCCGCCCGCTTGATCAACAACACATTGATCTGCTGCGTCCGCCAATCAAAGCTCCAGATGATATTGGTAATGGTGATGTATGGTCGTTCCAAAGTGACTGTCATGGTGTTTTCCTCCGTTTGTATCTTCATTCTACTAATTGGCCGGGGAAAAGCCAAAGTAATTACACTACCGTCAGTATGAAAAACGCGCACCAGAAATCTGTTAACGACTATCCACTCCGCACAGTCTCTTCTTGTCTGGTACGATAGGAATCAATACCGCCAGAAAAGCAAGACATCATACAAGGAGCATACGCAATGAACCTAGACGAAAAATTCCAGTACATGGCCACCGGCCAGCCCTATAACGACCTTGACCCCTTATTAATTCAGGAACGTCAACGCTCCACCCTGCTGACAAATCAGATCAACCGAGAGGACGACGAGGATAAGAAAGCTGTTTTAGTCCGCGACCTCTTTGGCAGTGCCGGCACTGAGCCAGTGGTCAGTCCAAATTTCCGCTGTGAGTTTGGCCGTAACATCCATGTCGGTGACAACTTTTATGCCAATTACGACTGTGTGATCTTGGATGGCGCCAAAGTCACGATTGGCGATTATGTTCTGTTCGGTCCGAAAGTGGGCCTTTATACCAGCAACCATTTATTCGACGCCAAAGAACGACAGATTGGCGGGTGTATCGCGAAACCAATTACGATTGGCAACCGCTGCTGGCTCGCCGCCAATGTGACGGTTTTGCCGGGTGTGACGATTGGTAACGACGTGATTATTGGCGCGGGAAGTGTCGTGACCCATGATATTCCCGATAATGTGATTGCTGCGGGAAATCCGTGTCATGTGATTCGAGCGATTACGGATGCGGATAAGACAGGTTTTGCAGGACAGGACCTCATGTAATCTTGACGTATTAGACACCATATAAAGAATTGAACCATGTAAAAAGCCGCCTTCCTCATCGTGGGGATAGCGGCTTTCTGCATGCCATAGGTCTTCATCGGTCAGCAATAGATTGGATCAGCAAAACGACAGAGCCTATTTGAATCCGACAGTGAGTGTCTTTCCCATCGCATGGGCAATTGCCTGTAGTTTCTCAAACGAAACATTGTCGCCGCGCTCAATTTTTGCAATTACCGCTTGCGTCGTGTGGGCGCGCTCAGCCAACTCAGCCTGAGTCAAACCAGCGGCTTCACGTGCGTGGTACAGTGCAACCGCTGTGGCGAGTTTTTCGCCCTCACCCTCGTAAGCCTGATTGAAATCCGGATTCTTCCGTTTCTCCTTGATCAATGCATCAATTTCCATTGTCGAGCCACTCCTTACTGCGTTCGAACTGACTAGTAAATTTCTTGTCTACAAGTATCACAAATTCAAGGGCAGTGTTCCTAATACTCACTCCGCGCCACCAAGTTCATCGTCAGCACCCGTGAGCGGCTCAACCTGGTGGGAATAAAGGAATTCAGCGACTTTTCCCGTGATTGAAAGCCGCTTACATGGTACAATCAGAAAAGCAGAAACGGGATATGAGCGGTGGCCTTCACTTCGCGAAAGAGGGTGGTGCCGATGGGTGAAACCGTCACGCACAGGAATCTACGAAGGAAGGAGGCATTGCGAGCTTATGATGGCAGAGCATTTTGCTGCCATCCTCGCTTTCCTGGTTGGTCTCATTGTTTTGTTCAAGACGTTAACGCGTCTGATCAAAGCAATCACCAATCTGGTCAGCGCTGTTCGGCGCTTGCGTCGAACACTTCGAAAATGAGCAAACAAAAAAGCCGCTCAAACCTTTTGCCGGGTGACGTAGCGACTTAATTGTTTGTTCTCACTTAGGCTACCGCTCTTAAAGCGGTTCTGCTAGAGAGCGTCGTGTTTGGAGCACGGCGCTCTTTCTATGGGCATTATAGCATGGATGTCGTTTTGTCGACAACTTAATTGGCTTACTAGGACAGCATGGCAATATTGATGCAATCCTTTTAGTCCCACTGGGTTGAGTCGATTTTTGTGATTCGAAAATGAGCGCAAAAAATCGCTCTGCCTCAACCCAGGGACTAGCGGTTTTTAACTTGCTATAACTATGGCTACCACTCTTAAAGCGGTTCTGTTAGAGAACGTCGTGTTGGTGCACGGCGCTTTCTATGGGCATTATAGCTCAGATATCGATCTATCAACAACTCAATTAACTTACGGGTTGCCCCCTTTATACTCTCTAGGCCTTGCGATATCAGCATTCGTCCACCTATTAAAAAAGGCCCAGGTAGAGTCAAAAGCACTCATGCCTGGAGCCTCAATAATTACGTTCTCTGTTTCACCTGCTGCACAAAATGCCGCATCGTCTGATTAAACGCCGCCGGCACCTCAGCCATCACATCATGCCCGCAGTCCTCAATCACCACTGCTCGCACGTGATCATTACGCTTCTGACACCATTCCGCATACCCCAACGGATAATACGGGCTCTGCCGCGCGGATACCATCAATGCCGGAGACTGCTCCGCCAGCACGGTGGGCCGCCAATCATCGGCCAGGTGGGACAAAAGCAGTCTCTGGGCGTCCGCGGGATTAAATGGGTGTCGTGCTTCGGCATCGCCTAAAACCCGCAACACGCCGCCGTCCAATCCATGCAGGGTCTCGTGCAACCGGCTTTTAATCTGCAAAAAGTCCTTTTGGTTAGTTGCGGTCAAACCCCGAAACCCGTACGGCCAATCGGCATCGTTCACCATCTGAGGGCTTTGGTCCACACTGACCCAGCCGCGTACCGCTGTATCGGGATAGCGGTGACGAAAAGCCCAAATTAAGCTGGCGCCCATGGAATGGCCCACCAGAACCGGGCGCTGCACATGCAAGTTCGTCAATAATTGCTGCAAGTCATCGGCCAAGTCATTGATATTGCTGGCACAGTCACCCGTGGAATCTCCTTGTCCGCGATAATCAAAGGTGATGGTCTGACCACCCAACGCCACCAACGGCTGGATTTGTGCGGTCCAAATGGCTTGGTAGCCGCCAAACCCATTGAGAAAGACGATGGGTAAGCCCACACCCGTGACTGTCACAGCTAGCGTTGTCCCATCAGTCAGTTTCACCTGTTGCTGCAATCGTCCCATCATCCCTTCCATGAGATCGTAAATAAGCCCACGGATCTACAGTTAACAATGGTCCGGCAGCACTTTTCACCATCACTGTATGACTGGTGTGGTTGGCATACTCTTCCAATGAAAAACCATCCTGACCAGCCACTACCTGCACATCGGCGTGGGCGGCGGTTTGGTTCAACGCCTGCAGCAACGCCCGGGCTTGTGTGACAGAAAGATCCTGTGGCGGCAAATCCATGATGATGTCCAAATCGCTATTTTCATTGGCCATGGGCAAGCCCGTGACCAGTTCAAATTGCAGGCTGCCGCCGACACCCCAGTGATAATCCCGTAATACCGTAGTGGCATGCTGCAACGCCTGAAAAGCAGGCAGCGCCAGGCGGTTCGGTGCCAACTGGCGCAAAAGCTGCCTGGCAATAATTTGCTGCGGCGTGATGAGCTGGTCTGGTGTGACGCGGTCCATCGGCAGCACCGCCGGAAATCGTTGACTCTTTTGAAATCCGCGAATCCCCACCGGCAGCATTTTCTCTTGGGAACCACGGCGAACAATCACATAAGGGGCTTGTTGCAACATCGCCAAAGCCCAATCTGGTAAAGGGCGGCGAGAGTCAACTGGCTTCAAGTCAGCCAAGTCCCCCACCTTGATCAGCGTATGCGGCGCAATCAATCTGGCCATTGTTCCGCCATCATTTGACGTACTTTATTAGTGGCTACCCGGCCAGACTTAACAGCAATCGGGTTGGTATAGCGGAAGCTCAGATCCGTCGGCGCATCCTCTAAACTGTCCAGGGCATGTTGAATCACACCTTGCACCGTCGCCACGGCCTGGTCATTGGCATCTTTAGAATGGACACCCTCAATCAGTTTATACAACGCCCCTAACTTACGGTAGTTTTCAATATCGTAAGCCATGGCCGGTACGTGTTTTGTTGCTTCTTCCAGTTCGGCAATGGTCCGTTGGGTAATCCGAGCGGCACTGGCTTTGGACATGGCCTGAATAGTAATGCCGAGATCATCCAGCGCGATCAACCGATTGGATTGCAGACCATGAGCCAGGAAGCCGCCTGAAACGGCGTCCCCAGGGATAAAGGCCACAACCGGGTGACCCGCTTGCCGGGCGCGGGCATAGGCGGCGGCGCTGGCGGCCAGAGAAAGGTGAATCCCAATCAATTCTTCTTTATAACCATAAGCCTGACTGGGCACATCCACGACCATGATAATCGGGGTCTTGACGGCCTTATCCTTGTCAGCAGCCACTAGATCGTTGACCACGGAGGCCACGGTGAAACCTTCCACTAAGCCGACTTCGCCATGCCGTACCCGGGGGAAGCGATTATGTTCATCTGCCACGATGGCGATGTATTCCCGGCCATCCTTTTTGGCATGCAATACAGTCGACACGTCACTTTGAGCATTTTGAATCCCGGTAAGCTTTTCAAACCACAACCGACCACGACTGGGCGTACCAGGGGTTTGACTGGCCTGCGCCGGCGCCAAGTGATGCGTTTCTGGCTGCACGGCCGCAAACATCTTGCGGTAACCCACCGTATCCAGCGGCGCTGTCGGATCTAACTGGTCCAGCAAGGTCAGATAGAAATCACTCTTTTGATCCCGGTGAGAATCCTTGTGCGCAGTAATGGCCGCAGCAATCGCCTGTTTAAAGGCAACCACGTCATCGTCCACAATTTCATCCACAATTCCCGTGGCCAGCCGTTGCTTGGTGCCGAGCGTATTCCAGATCAGATTCTTATCGCTGGAATCAAACTCCCGCACACCGGCTTCCTGCTCAATGACTTCTGGACCATTCAGGCCAATGCGCGCCCGATCGGTACCGATCAAGTAAGAGAGTAGTGCCGAGGTGATCGACATGCCGCCGAAAGAGCCAACCCGGCCAGGCACCAGACCAATGACTGGCACATATTTCTTCAAGGCAATGACAATATTATGGATTTCAGAAATGGACAGCAACCCATAATTGGCTTCCTGCAGCCGCACGCCGCCAGTGTCCAAAATAATGATTGGATAAATCGTCTTGCCGGCCTTGTTGTCGGCCAGGGCCTGTTCGAAAGCTGAAACAATTTTGGCGCCGCTGACTTCGCCGATACCGCCGCCCTGGAAGGCCCCTTCAATGGCCGCAATGACGACATTTTTACCGTTGATTTGGCCCTTCATGATCACCACGCCATCGTCACTTTCGGGTACGATACCCTGGGGTTCCAGTTGTGGTGAAATCATATTATCCAAGGGACCAATCAATTCCCGGCCAGTACCGGCATCCAGTAACGCTTCGGCCCGCTGACGGGCGTGTAATTCAACAAAACTATTGCGCATCTTTTAACGCCTCCATTGCTTGGGTCAACCGCAAATTGACGACCCCAGGAGTAGCCCCGAAGTCATTGATTTCAAACTTGGCTTGGATGGGGTAGCGGTCAAAGAACCGTTCCAATACATGCTGCCAAACATCGTGGAACCCATCGCTGCCGGTGACGATGTCGAGTTCACTATCGCCCGTCGTGGGCCGCATGATGACTTCCAGATCGCCTGAGGCCACCACACCGATATGCACCGGATGGGTGATGGGTTGTGTGGCTTTGAATGTAAAATGTAGTTTTTCCATTATGTGCTACCCCTTTCCTATGACCAGCTCCGGAATTTCGCCGGTGGATTGTATAAACCGTGGGACCAAGTGACCAAATCTTCCATGTTCTGGGCAGCCAGCAAAGACCGTTTGGCATCGGTCCGACGCACGCCCAGATCTTCTGGCAACGCCACGATTCCGCGACGCCGCAGGTCGGCCAATTCTTTTTCCGTACTGCGCATGCCCACGGGGGTAACCCCCGCAATGGCTTCGATGGCTGCTTGCCGTTCGGCCATGCTGTCGGTCTTATACAGATACGCAATGCCCTCTTCGGTGACAATGTGGGTGGTATCTTCGCTGTAAATCATGATTGGCACATTAGCCAACTTGGCTTCTTTTTGTACTTCTTCCGCGTCCAAATGATCGACGAACACTGGCCGTTTATTGGACCCGAATGTTTCCACCATTTGAACCACAAGTTTCTGGCCGCGGCCCAAGGGGTCATCTTTCGGCTTCAGGCTCTGCCATGCCGGAGTGGAGTGGCGCCGCCCGGTGGGATTGCTGCCCATGTTTGGAGCACCGCCGAAGCCGGATAACCGGCCCTTAGTCACAGTAGAGGAATTACCATACTGGTCAATTTGCAAAGTCGAACCAACGAACATATCCAACGCATATTGGCCAGCCATTTGGCCGAATGCCCGGTTGGAACGCATCGTACCATCGGGACCGACGAAGAAGATGTCTGGCCGAGCGGCGATGTATTGCTCCATCCCGACTTCACCGCCGAAACTGTGAATAGACTTGATCCAGCCGCTTTCAATGGCCGGAATCAAGGTCGGGGTCGGGTTCACTTCCCAGTTCGGGACGATTTTGCCTTTTAATCCCAATTGATCACCGTATGTCGGCAATAATAGTTCGATGGCGGCAGTATTGAAGCCGACGCCGTGATTGACGGACTGGACATTGTGTCTCTCATAGATCCCGCGAATGGCCATCATGCCCATCAAGATCTGCAGTTCGGTAATGTTTTGCGGGTCCCGAGTAAACAACGGTTCCAGCTGATAGGGTTCGTCGGCAGGAATCACCACATCGACCCAATCCCCAGGAATATCGACCCGGGGTACTTTGTCGACGATCTCGTTGGCTTGTACAATGACAATGCCATCATGGAACGCCGCGGACTCGACAATGACCGGGGTTTCTTCCGTATTGGCGCCGGTATAAAGATTACCTTCATGGTCCACTTTATCTGCAGCCACCAGGACCACATTGGGGATCAAATCAATATACAACCGGGCGTATAGCTCCAGGTATGTATGGATATCGCCGATCTTCAATGTCCCATCGGCGATCATTTGCGAAATTCGGGTGCTTTGCGGCCCAGCAAATGAAAAGTCCAGTTTGCTGGCAATCCCATCTTCAAAAATATCGAGATGTTCCGGGCGCGAAACACTGGACATGATCATGTGTAAATCGTGAATCTTCGCCGGATCCACCGAAGCTAATGTCTGCGATAAAAAGCTGGCCTGCTTCTGGTTATCCCCTTCGAGGACCACCTTGTCGCCACTGCTCAATAATGTTTCTAAGACGGCCTTGGCATCCTTGGTCTTGGCAAACTTGCCATCTAACAAACTGGCCGCATTCGCCAAGCGCGCCGCTTTGGCATCGCGATGGCTATGCCAATTGCGTTCTGTATCACTCATTTTGAGAACCTCTTTCCCACTTATTCAATAAAAAGGTGGCATCGTCAATCGACATTGATGCTAACCCGATTTGATGGACATCATCTGAAAAACGATTGGCGAGCACCTTGCGAAAAGGTTGGCCCGGTTGGAAACTAACCACCACTTGGGGGTAATAGTCCGCCGCCACCGCCAGCATATCGTCGAAGAAAACTGGATGGGCCAAGTTATCGCTCAAGTCCCGCCGAATGACCTCGGGATCTTTGGTCGGCCGGCCGCCGTCGTTGGTTAAATAGATCCCTTGCGGCGGCGTCAATTGCACCCCGGCCATTGCCTTAGTCAGCTTTTGGGCCACCCCATTCATCAACGGCGAATGGGAAGGTACCGGCACCCTCAAGCGCAGCGCTTTAGCGGCACCGTTGGCCTTGGCCAGCTGCAATACCGCATCAATGGCAGTCAATTCGCCGGAAAGCGCCACTTGATCTGGCGCGTTTTGATTGGAGGTGTACACTGGCGCGTCAGTCGTGGTCACCTGAGCCACCAACTTGGCGACACTGGTTCGGGGCAGTCCCACAATAACGCCCATGCCGTAACCGCTGGGGTATGAAGCCTGCATCAAACTGGCCCGGTAGTGGACGATTTTGAACAAATCATCCAATTGGAGACTGCCCAATGAATACGCGGCCGCAAAGACACCCAGCGAATGACCCGCAGCTAGTTCGGGCGTAAACCCGGCAGCCATTAATTCCTGAGTCTCACTCACTTGCAGCAACGCAATGGCCACCTGCAACTGCACGGAATCGGTGTAGACCGCATCCGTATCTGGGAACGACATGTCCAAAAGTGCCGCCACTTGCTCCTTTAACACCGCCGGGACTGGCGCTAACATGCCGCCATGCTGGCCGCCTTGTCCGGGAAACACCCACAATTGTTTCAACGTGTGTCCTCCTTTTGCCAAAGAAAACCTAATTGATCTCACATCGTTACTGTAAGCGTGATTCATGCGTGTGTATAATGAATATTAGCTATTAGTCATTCTTCTGAGTTATCAATCAAAGGAGTATTGTCGTGAACTTATCCAATCTCCAGGGTTTTCTGTATGTCGCCGACACCGGCAATTTAACCCAGGCCGCCAAGTTGGCGTTCATCAGCCAGCCGGCCATGTCGAAACTGATTCAGCAATTAGAAAGTGAGCTGGGTGTCCCCTTGTTTGATCGTGTCGGCCGCGGTATTCAGCTCAATGCCAACGGACGGCTATTTTACAGTTATGTCAGCAAGTCGCTCACCCAATTGCAGGAGGGCATTGATGCACTCAAGGACGCCCATGCCGGGACCAAGGAACCAGTCCGCCTATCCGTGGAAGTGGCGTCTTCGCTCATTCCCGATCTGCTGCATCGCATTCAGCGCCAGTTGCCCGATGTGCCGGTTCACCTCAATCAGCGAATCTTACCCGCCCCCGGCCAACAACAAGCCGATTTTGTTATCTCCACCCGCCAATTTCCCGATACGCACACCGCCATTCCTTTGTTAAGTGAAGAAATCTTTATCGGCGGCGCCGGTAATCAAATCACCGCGCCCTACATGTCCCTTGAGCAGCTCCAAAAGCTGCCCATCGTTGGCATGGGTCGGCATACACCGTTACGGGAAACGATCGATCAATATTTAGCCCAATACAATATTCAACTGAAATATCAATATGAGTCCGACGACCCGGCCACGATCCGCGAACTGTTGACGAATAATGTGGGCGTGGGCTTCATTCCGGCGGTGACTTGGCAAAAGGTCGGCCGCAAACTGCATCTGGCTCGGATTATTCCCACACCACCGTTTCGCACGATTTATCTGACTGAAGCCCCAGGCAAAGAAACGCCCGTACGACGCATGGTGGCCAATGCCATCGTCGAATTATTTGTGACCGAGCGCCAGCGCACGCTTAAAATATAGCTTGCTATTTCCGGTGGGCTTTGCTAAATTGGCCGTGGATGAAACCGCCTAATTGATCTCACAAAATCAAAAGAGGTGGTTTTCAAAATGAACAAAAAAAGTCAGTCGCCCCGGGCCGATCTGGGCGACTACATGAAACTATGCGCCTGTACCGCCGTGATGCTGCAGACGATTCTGGGGCTGGCCCTCACGACGAATCCCAGCAGCGGCGTGCAAACAGGTATTGGCATTGTCTATAATTTCGTCAAATTCACCGCCCCGGCCTTCATCTTCGGCATTCTGTATACGACGACGCGGACGACCATTGATACCGATTTGACGTACCCAAACTACATAAAAAAGCAGTGGCACGCCCTGTTTGTACCGACAATTTGGTGGACTGCCGTGTATCTGTTCCTGATGCCCTGGGTCCAGCAGGTCAACCAGTATCACGATATCGGCAGTTTTTTGTGGCATTTCGTTAACGGCAACGCCGCGCCTCATCTGTGGTATAACACGATGATGCTGCAGTTCATTATCCTGATGCCGCTGTTTTGGCTGATCGGACGGTGGTGTGGAGCCAATATCCGGCACGGAATTATTGCCGCTTGCGGAGCAATCCTAGTGACCGCGCTGTGGTTGTGGTTCTACGATGTGAATATATTCCACGGTCCACATATGACGGATTGGTATTTGTTCGACCGGTTCTTCCTGAGTTTCTTTATTTACGGTGTCTTTGGTGTGTTGGCCTGGCAATATCGGCACTTCTTCAATACGGTCATTCAGAAATGGTGGTGGCTTATTGCTATTGTTTTTGTCGGCACATTTGTTTGGACTAACCGCGAGCTGCTTGCTTTTGGTCTACCGGTATCCCTGGGTAATGCCCCGTATTACAAGCCCTCCATGACGGTGTACGATCTGAGCATCATTGGACTGATTGCGGCGCTAGGCTTGTTCCAGCTGCGGCACAAAATGCATTTCACGTATACCGTGCACACCTTCGCCAATTTTGCGTATAAGGCTTATCTTTCCAATGTTTTTTGGGCACAAATTCTGTGGCATATTGGTGGGCAGCAGCTGATGTCCGCCCATCCCGTGATTGGCATTGTGGGTATTTATCTATGTACCTGGGTGCTGGCCTTTGCATCGGCATTCGGGTTGCATTGGTTCTGGCAAAATATTCAAGTACGCGTGCTCAAACGCGCCGTCGTCTAAAATCAGCGCTAAAAAACACCCGTCGTACAACACACTGCAAATGCGTGTACGACGGGTGTTTCGTTGTCTGCGTGTTAATCGTGACGCTTACGCTGAGTCACAACCACGCTGCCACTCAACATGGCACCAAGGACCGTCAATAATACAGATGTCCAGCCAGCTGTTTCGCCAGTTTGGGGTAACTGTGCGGCAGTTTTACCGGTTTGAGGCAATTGCACGGCGGCTTGACCACCCTGGGCCGCCGTCTCCGGTGTATTAGCGAGACCAACAGAACCCATCGTGCTCGTCGAATCCATATATTGAATCATACTCGGTTGACTGGGCCGGCTGTTCGTATTTTGGTCGCCTTGACCAGCAGCATCATTATTATTTTGACCAGCCGTATCAGATGTCTTGCCGCCCTGATCGTTTTCACGATAAACATACGTCACGATCTGCTCGCCAGGTTGGTATTTGCCATCAACTGGTGCGCTGTCCGGGGCCATTTCTTCAAAAGTATAACCCTGGATACCCAACCGTTTAGTGGCATAAGGACTATTTACTTTTCCAATCGTATCAATATCTTGACGGAGCATGTGGCCCTGATCGTCTTCATACTGAACAATCACTTCGCCAGACTTAGACGGCATGATAGTCTTGGCATAGACATACGTCACAGTTTGTGGGGTGCCCAGATAAATACCATTCGCGGTGGCACTCGCCGCAGCCATCTGCTTGAAGGTGTAACCGGCAATGGTCAGCGGGTCGGTGTTGTAAACTGTGCCCACCATACCTTGGGTCATCTCTGACGGATGAATCGCGTGGCCCTGCGCATCCACATATTGGATGTGCACCGTACCGTTTTGAACGACGGGCGGGGTGACCGTTTTTTCATACACATAGGTGACGGTCAAAGCACCATCCATGTACATGCCGCTGGTAGCCGCACTATCAGCGGCCACTTGTTTGAACGTATAGCCGGGAATTGTCAATTGGTGAGTGGTATAGGCCGTTCCGACAACACCCTCTGTCAAGATTGGATCATGAATGGCACGGTCTTGCGAATCGACATATTGAGCGTTGACCGTACCGTATTGCACGACTGGCGGCGGTGTGGTGTTTTTTTCGTACACATAGGTCACGGTCGTGGCACCGGTACCATAGACACCGCTGGTCGCCGCACTGCCCTTGGCCATCTGTTTGAACGTGTACCCGGGAATTGTCAGCTGGCTAGTCGCGTACTTAGTGCCGGCAATTCCTTTCGTCGTGATGGCCGAATGAATGGCCTGACCCTGGGTATCCACGTACTGAGCGTTGACTGTTCCATATTGCACAGGTGTGACCGTCTTTCGATAAACAAATGTCACCGTCTGGGTTTGGGTCGAAAATTTCCCCGTCGTCGGGGCACTGCCAGCAGCCAGTTGGGGCTTGTCATACCCAGCAATCGTCAGCGGAGTCGTTGTGTAGTCTGTTCCAACCTTACCGCTGATGTCCGTGACAGCGTGGAGCGGCTTGCCATTTTGATCCACATATTTGGTGACGACCTGGCCATTTGTCACAACTGGCGCATTCTTGGTATAGATGTACGTCACTTGCAGCGTGCCATCAGTGTATTGGCCAGCCGCCGGGGCACTGTGCGGCGCTAATCCTTTGAACGTGTATCCCGCAATGACCGCTGGCGTCGTGGTGTACGGGGTGCCGGTATTTGCGGTGGTGGTCACGGGGGGCTGGAGCGTCTTGCCGTGGTCATCCACGAAATTGGTCGTGACCGTGCCCTGGGTGACGGCACCTTTTATGTACACGAACTTAATAAACTGTACATCATTGGTAATCACCCCAGTCACTGGTGCACTGCCCGGTGCCAAACCCTTGTATGTATAACCGGGAATAACGGGTGGATTCCAGGTATACTTTGAACCCACATCTCTCATTATCCATGCCTCTGGATGTCCCGCAATTGGCTGCCCATTTTCATCGTCAAAATCTGCCACGACAGTACCCGTTGCCTCAACAGCCACGGCGTGCGCGCCGTCACTAGTTTCACCAGTTGCCGATGCTTGAACAGGTAACGCTGAAAACAGGATTGCCAGGATACCAAAAAGCACCCCGGCCGCAATGAACCACCGGTGCCTTGCGTTCAATCCCCTTGGATTTCTCATTACAAATACATCCCCTCCATTCGGTTGTAACACTATTGCAACAATCGGTAAACCCCCATCGGTCGAACGCGTACTGCGGGTATTAATCATTAAGACCTCTCAGTTCATGGACAGCCCTGACATTTACTTCACTAAAAGCTGTCACTGCATCAAAAATACCCGTGACAACGCTGATTTGCGCCGTCACGGGTGTCTTCTCTCCAAATATGACTTAATCTTGTAGTTTGCGATAGGATACGACGGCTCCGCCGAGCAACAGAGTACCCAATAATGTGAGCAGTACCGCTGCCCAACCAGTCGCTTCACCTGTTTGCGGTAATCGAGCCGCAGATTGTCGCGTCATTGTCTTTGTATTAGTGGGTGTCGCCACGGCCCCTGGTTGGATTGGCTGAGTTGGTGCCGCGGCCTGACCACCCGCAGTTTGCCCAGAGCCGCTGTGATCACCGGACTGGCCGGCTGTTCCTGGCGTTTGACCGCTTTGATTGGTCTTGGTGTACACATAGGTCACGGTTTGCGCATTCTGGGTGTAATGGCCATCTGCCGGCGCGCTGTGGTCAGCGATTTGCTTAAAAGTATACCCAGCAAAGGTTAATTGCTCGGTGGCATACGGGCTGTCCACGGCTCCGGTCGTGACAATTTCGTGGTGCAGCACATTGCCCTGGTCATCTACGTACTGAGCGGTCACTTGACCGGTTTGAACCACCGGTGGCGTGACTGTCTTTTCGTACACATAGGTCACTGTTTGCGAACCATTTGTGAACACACCATTGGCCGCTGCACTACCCGCGGCAATTTGTTTAAACGTGTACCCTGGAATAGTCAATTGGTCAGTATTGTACGCCGTCCCAACGACTCCCTGAGCAGTGGCTACAGCATGGATCGAATTACCCTGAGCATCCACATATTTGGTCGTGACTGTGCCGTATTGCACGACTGGCGGGGTGACTGTCTTTTCGTACACATAGGTCACGGTTTGCGAGTCATTCGTGAACACCCCATTAGTCGCTGCACTACCGGCAGCAATTTGTTTAAATGTGTAGCCTGGAATGGTCAATTGGTCGGTATTGTACGCCGTCCCAACGACTCCCTTGGCAGTGGCCGCAGCATGGATCGAATTGCCCTGGCTATCCACATATTGGGTGGTGACTGTACCGTATTGCACGACTGGCGGGATCACCGTCTTGGTATAGACGTATGTGACGGTTAATGGTGCCCCTACGGTATACAGGCCGGTCGGTTGAGCACTGCCAGCAGCGATTTGCGGATTCGAATAGCCAGCAATCGCCAGCGGCTGGGTGGTATAACCCGTACCGACTGGGCCGCTGCTGGTGGTGTCCGCATGAAGTGGTTGGCCGTTGGCGTTCACATATTTAGTGACGACCTGACCAGTTTGGATCACTGGCGCATTGGTTGTATACATATAAGTCACATGGAGCGGCCCGGCGGTGTATTGACCCGCAGGGGCAGCACTGTTCGGCGCCAGTCCGGCCACGGTATATCCAGCAATATCGACCGGTGCAGTGGTATAAGCAGTCCCAGTTTGACCGGTCGTCGTGTTGTCTGGATGAATAGTTTGACCCTTTTCATCCACATAACTGGTCACCACTGTTCCCTGGGTCACCGGCGGTTTTGGCGCATAGACATAGGTCACGTTTTGCGGATCCGCCGTGTATTGACCGCTAGTCGCAGCACTATCGGCACTCATTTTTTGAAAATTGTACCCGTCAATCGATAACTGAGCAGTGGTATATGGATCACCGATAGTCCCCGTTGTGGCGATAGGATCATGAATGGCCTTTCCATTTTCATCCACGTAATGGGCAGTGACCGTCCCAGTGGTCACTTTGGCATAGACAAAATAAATATGAGTGGGGATCAGGACAAACTGATAAGTTCCCATATTTGACGGACTGTCTGAGCGTAATCCTTGATACTGGTAACCCGGAATGTCTGCCGGAGCAAAATTATATGCCGTATCCGCGATGCCCCAATGCAATTCTTCAGTCGCTAAATCGGCACCCGTTTTGTCCACATAATGGGTGTACACATACCCTACTCTGTGAAAGTAAGCATAGATGTTCCCGCCCGCTGCCGTCAGCGTGCCCTTGAGCGGGACACTTCGGGCTGTATCGATGCGATCAAGTCGATACTTCGGTACTAGATTCACTTGTACCGTATAAGGCTGACCAACAAGCTGGCCATTGGGATACTTTGCTTCACTAGTCAGGGGGGCGCCAGAGGCCTCCCAGGTGATCGGCGAGACATCCTCCTCTAAGTAGTGAACAATCACCGGACCGGCGACCGTACCCGCACTCGGATCGTCTGCGGCCTGCACTGGAATAGCAGAAAACAACACCGCTAGTGCGGCAAAGAGTACTGCCACCCCAATTAGCCAGCGATTCCCTGGCCGCAATTCCTTTTCCTTAATCATTAAACCCAACTCCCCCATTAAACCACGTTAGTTACAGGGCAATTCTAACACCACCTGAAAAACATTGTTCATGTATGCGTTGCCTAAGGGCTTTTAGGTCCATACGAGACTTGCGTAGAAATTGAACGGAATCGTGGGGGCCGTCCTCATTATTCGATTACTCTTCTCCGACTTTGCTCATTCGCCCCGCTCATCAGATGTCCTTAGTCCCATCAATCAGGTACAATTGAGATTAAATATTCCTAATTTCAGTCTTAAGACCGATACCGATGCTCAGCACACAGTATATTGTATAGTCAACTACTGTGTCAGGGAGAGTAATTATGATGAAAATGAAAAATGATCCGTCATTCAAACAAATGATCACGCTGCTCAGTGTCAACTTCTTTGGGACGTTTGGCAGCGGGATGTTGTCGTTTGCCATTGGGCTGTATATCTTGCACCGCACTGGTTCTGCCCTGGGGATGGGCATCACACTGATGGTCGGCCCATTAGTCGCATTATTTTTGACGCCGGTTGTCGGCTACATTGTGGACACTCGGTCACACCGGGGCATCATGATTGCCGCACAAATTGGGACTAGCATCGGATTGCTGGCGTTTGCGCTGACGTTTATGCAATGGCCCCAGTATTATTATCAGGAACTGATCGGCCTGCTGATTATTCTAACGATCACTGACCGTTTCCTGAGTACGGCACTATCCGCTAGCCTAGTCACCCTGTTTCCCAGTCAGACGCTGCAACGGGTCAATTCGTTGAACCAGTCCGTCACTTCTCTGGCGCAACTCGTCAGCCCAATCATTGGTGCGGTCATTTATTCGTTCTTGTCGATCGCCACCTTTGCACTGGTGGAAATCATCTTTGAGCTGTTAACACTGGCTTGCATTCTGCGGCTCACCTTTGCCGTCGTACCCGCATCTCAGCCGGCAAAAGCGGCCTCTACCAGCCTCGATCCTGCTGCGAAGCAATCGTTATTCACTAACTTCGGCGATGGCCTGCATTACTTGAAGGGCAACCGCCTAATCCTGCTCTCCTGCCTGTTCGGCGCCGGTATCAACTTCCTATTTGCGGCGGTCAATGTCGGCCTGCCTTACATCCAAGTCACGCTGTTGAAGATGCCCAACACACTTTATGGCCTGACCGATTCTGGCTTTGCCGTGGGAATGATCCTAGGCGGTATCAGTTTGAGTATGATGACGCTGAAACACCACCCATTCCTGGTTTCCTTATGGGGGATCATGACCCTGGCGATCATCCTCATGTTCCTGGGAATCCCCGTCCAGCTGGGGTGGTCAATGACCGGCAATGTTCTCTTCTATGGCCTATTCAACGCCACGATTGGGATCGTCTTGGTCATGGTCAATACGCCGATCCAGACGATGATGCAGAAACTGGTACCACCGGCCATGCAAGGCCGAGTCTTCATGTTATCCGGCACAGTCTCTAGCTTGCTGATGCCGCTGGGTACACTAGTCTTCGGCGCCCTCTTTGACCGACTGGCTGCTTGGCTGATTTTGCTGATTGCCGGTGCAGGGACGTTGGTGCTTGTCCTGACCGCGATGATCTATGCGCAAAAGACACAGCTGCTAATTGAATATCCAGCATAACCCACTGAGCAACACCTGGCGATCACGTCCTGTCATATGTCTCAACACTTTCTAGTGAGCAATATCACCACAAAAAAAGACTAATTTCAAAGCAATATAACATTGCCACAGAATTAGTCTTAATTTGTTCAGCGCTGGTTAGCCTTAACCACGGGCCTTAGCCTTATGCAGCTTACGGGCACCTTGATGCAGATAGTCAATTTTCTTTTGATAGTCATTCACTACTGCTTTAATATTCTGCTGCCCTTTCCAGCCTGTATAACCAAATAGCAACATGCCGAGAGCACCAATCACAAACAAGACAATACCCAAAATGTTCAGCCACAAATTCTTCGCATGGAAGAAATAGATCAACACGATACCAATCCCACTTACCGCCGTACATAGTTGAAACCAATAACCCAGGTTTCGAAGCATGTGTTTTTGGTAAGCCACTTCATTTTCATAGCCCTTACGCATTTCGTCAATTGTCATCTGAATTAGTCCTTTCTATGCTGTCTGGCGCTTTCGTTTTAATAAGACAAACCAGGGTTGAAGAAGCCGAGTAAAACCCCGACTAAGGAAATTGCCACTAAGATCAGCATTGTCCAAATGGCTGATACGTGCCGCTTAGCCATCAACCACCAGCAGAAGAACGTGACTGCCACAGTGAGCAATCCTGGGAAAATACTGTCCAATTTACTTTGTAGGTTCAAGAAGACTTTGCCATTGGCACCACGCAAGCGCAGAGAAGTGGTGACATTCACCCATGATGCTAAGACACCACCAACGACCATACTACCAATAATACTGATGGCGTGACGAACAGCAGAACCTTGTTTACCAACCAAGAATCCAACGGCCTTATCACCGAGTGAATATCCCCGGAAATAAAGGAGTCGTTGACCAAAGTAAGCAATCAATACCCACACAATAATGTAGAAAATGGCGCCTACTGGCGAACCGCCGGAAGACATCCCTAGCGAAATCCCCAACAGGATGGGAATTAACGTCCCATCAATCAACGAGTCACCAATGCCGGCGATAGGGCCCATTAAACCGGCCCGCATATCGTTAATCGTACCACCATCAATGTCTTTCCCGTTGGCTCGGGCTTCTTCCATACTGGCTGTGATCCCAATGATTACAGTACCCAGCATTGGGTTGGTATTGAAGAAGGCAGTATAGGCGTGAATCGCATCCACTTGGTCATCGTGGTTGGGATACAACTTCTTAAGTATTGGCAGCATAGAAGACATATATCCGAATGTCTGCATATGTTCCTGTGAAAAGCAGGTCAACGCACCCCAAAACCACAGGTGAAATGAATGACTTAACGTTTTGTGGTCAAGTTTCTTGGTATTTTGCGTCTCTTCCATGATTAGATATCCTCCTCGTCATCATCATCACTGCCACTATTGCTCGCAGTCTGTGCCTGAGATGAGCCACTACCTGTACCAGTAGAACCAGTATTCATTTCAATCTCATACATGATAACGGCAAACAACAGTGAAATAATCGTCACTGACACCAGGTTCAAATGCAAAGAAGCGGCGAGTGTGAAACCAACTAAGAATGGGATAAAATCAGTGGGCCGGTTAACAATCTGCCGAAGCAAAATAGCAATCCCAACACATGGCAACATGCCGCCAACTGTGAACAGCGTCTTCATCGCAATACCATCCATCGGTAAGGCATTACGTAAAACGGTCACGGCAGTTGCCCCATAATACGTCAAAAACATTGTTGGTAAGAATGAGAATAGCGCATGGGAAATCCAAGGCCAGCCAAAATTAACCGCATAGAGCCGATCCAATTTGCCTTTTTGGACATCCTTCCAACCAAATGACTGCCAAACCAGATTCATTGTCGCGACGGCGTAATACAATACAGTCCCGACAGTACCAACTAAGGTCCCCACTGATTTGGCCAAATCTGCTGCAGAACTCCCCAACGGATTCAACCCACGAGCAGAAATAGCAACCATTGCCAGCGGAATACCAATATAAGAAATTGCACGAACATCAGCTGACACTGTGCCGCCTGGTGTCACCAACGCGATGTAAACCAACTGCATCGCGACACCACACGCAATACCAAGTGGAATGTTACCAAGGATAATACCGCAGACAAGACCACCAACTAACGGTCGCCCAATAGTGTAGTTGCCGACTGCTTGACCTGCCATACATGAGTTAGAACAAAGACATGCAAACAAGCCCAAAGCAGCGGCCTGTAGCCAACTTATTGTCATAACTAAGATCTCTTTCTTCTATTAAGATGATGTATAAATCCAATTAACTAATAACCAAACTTTGACTTAAAACGATCCCAATCGCCAATGTGCTGATCCGGCAGCAGTGCAAAATCAACTTTGTAGCCCGCCTTGGAAATAGCTTCAAAAGCGTCGCCCTCTGCCTGGGTAAAGGATTGATTATCCCCCAACTTGATTGCACCGGGCCGATCATTCCCTGGACCCACATTAACTGTCTTCACATCACTAGGTTTAAAGCCCCAGTCCACTAAGATTGTCTTCATATCTAGTGGGCTCTTGGTAATCAAAAAGTACCGTGTCTTGGAACTTAAAACACGATCCTTCACTTTATTGAAGTGATCCATCGTCCATACAAACGTCTTTTTGTCCTGTGCTGCCGCCTGATAGGCTTCTTTAAGAATCGGGTTATCAGCTGCCTTATCATTAACGGCAATAATACCATCAACCGGCATTTCCTTACCCCAACGGGTGGTAATCAAGCCATGAATCATACGGTCATCAATACGTACAAAAGTTACTGACATCGTTATCCACTCCCTTAAATATCGTCATCGTCAGAATCATCTGACTTGACAGTAAACTCTTTAATTGCCGCACGTGCCTCAGAAAGAATCTTTTCCTTCAATTCACTGGCATCATCGATCGTATCTTTTGATAGAAGCGCGGTCAGTGCCATCGGGAAATTCATTCCCCCTAAAACGATGCTGTGATCCAACATGTCGTGCTCGTTCAGCACATTGCATACTGTGGTCAGTGGGCTGCCACCGATCATATCTGCTAACACAACGAACTGACTATCTGCAGGCAAAGCCGCCACAGTCTGATCAAATCGCTTGCCAAGCGTTTCAACAGATTCGCCCGGCTTCAAGCCAACGACCAACACAGAATCCATTGCACCGCCAGCAAACATGGCCAGCGTGCTTTTCAACCCCTCAGAAAAGCCGCCATGACTCACAAGAAGCAAGTATTTCATCTCAAACCTCCGTTCCACCACATTGGTAAAAATGCAAGGCATGATTCGATCGACAATAAAGCCCTTACTTTTGAAGCTAAAAATAAAAGCGGCACCATCACTCAGTAACTCGCTAGCAGTCTAATACTAAATAAAAGAACACTAAAACTACCTTCAATTATAGAAGACTACAAGTGAAAATCTGAATGTTAGGACGAACAATATTTATCCTAAATGAACAATACCGCACAAGTATCCAAAATATCAAAAGCCTAATTGTGAAATCGAACTGCTTACATCAATTAATTATAGACACATCCAAATCCTTTGCAAGTCAATATTGATATTTATTGCGGGCTTATTATTGGTCTATACCAATAATAAGAAAGCGTCCCCATTTTATTCTCTCACATGTCGCGGCTACCCTGTGACTGCCAGCGTTTACCCCTCTCGACAATTCAGCGATATATTAATATATATCGCTGAATTGATAACACTAGTCGCGAGTATACATCTGGCCTTGGCCTGGATGAACCCACAAAAAAAGTCCACCTGTACCCTTTGATGGACTTTTGGCTCATATCACTCCGGTGATTAACTTCGCTGATTGATTTCAAATTGAAAGGAATTGATGTCTCCACGATATTTAGCGACGGAATATTCGAAAATTTCTCCGCTCACTGTCGCGCCCCATGTGTGAAAATAAAAGATCGGCGCATTGACAGCAATATGCAGCATCACACTTGTGGATTCATCAGCTGCCATCACCTCCAGCTTACGCCGGACCCGGACAATTTTGTGTTGGGCCTTAGCCAACTCGGTATATAGTGACTGCTGCGTAAAATCAACCTGACCCAACTTGGGTAATGGGCGAAATGGGACAAACGACGTCACCCACACTACCGGTTGCTCATTTGCGAACCGCAACCGCTCCAATCGGTACACTTTAGCGCCGTGATCTAATCCCAAAGCAGCTTGCACTTCAGCACTAGCCTGTTCGCTCCTAAAACTGAGTACTTGAGTGGCGGTGGTCAACCCCTTACTATTCATTTCCTTGTTATAACTCTCAATCACATGCGTGAATTCTTGCGAGATTTTTCTCGACGTCACGATTGTGCCCCGACGTTTACGCTTTTCCAGGTAGCCCTGATTGACCAATTCTTGCACTGCCTGACGAACTGTGGGTCGACTTACTTGAAAAAGAGCTGCCAATTCCACTTCTTTTGGAATTAAATGTCCCTCTTGAAATTCCCCGTTCTGAATTTTGCTGCGCAAAACCGCTTCTACTCTTTGATATTTATGTTGGTGGGAATCGGTGTGACTTCTGGCTGTCGTGACTATTGTGAGTCATCTCCAATCATCATAATTACCGGGCCAATTGAATGGTCTGTACCCCGTCAACTGCCATCCGTTTCTTTAATGCATTAACAATTTTAATACCTGAGCTGGTACCAATCCGATCAGCACCGGCTTCAATCATGGCCAGGAAATCATCCGAATTGCGAATGCCCCCAGCGGCCTTCACGTGGACTGCATCCCCCACGGTTTGCTTCATTAATTGGACATCCGCTACTGTTGCACCACCAGTACCAAAACCAGTTGAAGTCTTAATGAAATCGGGTTTGATTTGTTTGGCGATTTCAGCAGCGCGAACAATCTCCGTATGAGTCAAATAACAATTCTCAAAAATCACTTTGCAGAGTACATTAGCCTGGTGGCAAATTGTTACGATTCGACTCATTTCGTCCTCAATGTAGTCATTATTATTTTCCTTAAGCTCAGTGATGTTCAAGACGTAATCAATCTCATTGGCGCCATTCTCGATTGCATCTTTCGTCTCAAATTCTTTACCAGCGATCGAGACCTGACCCAGGGGAAAGGCGATCGCTGCGCCGGTATGAATATCCGTTCCCGCCAATTGTTTGGAACAAAACTGCGATTGAACCTGATTCACTGCCACCATTTTAAAGTGATATTCCTTGGCTTCATCGCAAAGCTTCTTCATATCAGCCTTTGTGGCGTCGGCATGTAAGTTAGTATGGTCAATTAGTTGGCAAAAATCATCGATTGAATATTCTTTCATTTTCGTTCCTCCAATATGTCATTACATATTGGAGTATGACACATTAGTTGTTCGTGTCAAGAGGTGGCAAAGGACTGGGCCGATGATTCACTTTCCGGCGGAATATGCGACAGCACAAAAAAGCAGTTTAACTTCTGCACAGGTTAAACTGCTTTTTCGACTGTCTGGATGACTTGCCATCATGCGTCTAGCAATTTAACAGCCGTTGCTAACACATTTTTCCCATTCATCGTGCCATAATCACGCATATCAATGACCGCCACTGGGACATCAGTCATTTTCTGAACCTTGGATTCAATATACCGCACTTGCGGACCTAAAAGAATCACGTCGGGATGTTTGTCAGCTAGTTCATCGGGAACTGCACTGGCTCCTGTCGCAAAAATCTTGTAGGTCACATTTTCTTTTTTGGCTGCCTCGTCCATCTTAGATACCAGCAGTGATGTGGACATGCCACCAGCACAAACCAGCATAATCGTTTTCATTGTTGCCGCCTCCTATTGATTGCGGTTACATTATATCCCTCACCAATATGCTTGTAAACCTAAAAATTATTTATAATTTTTTCTTGACAAGGTTTTGTAAGCGCATATAATGGGCTTTGTTGAGTGAAACGTTTGCAATTGGAGGTGCCTTATGCTGAATAAATTTATTGACTGGCTTCAAAAATATCTCAATCCGTTTGCGGATAAACTGAATTCGAATATCTATCTCAGTGCGGTCCGTGATGGCTTCTTTGGTGCCACGTCAATCTTGATCATCGGTTCCATTTTCCTGCTTTTTGCCAACTTGCCAATTCCTGGGTACACCGAATTTATGACTCGTCTTTTTGGTAGTGGTTGGTCAACATTTTTCAGTGTTCCTTATGATATGACCATGAACATCATGGTAATCTACGTGGTGGTCGGCATGGCCAAAAGCATGGCCCGCAGTTTGGATGTGGATGACATCCAGTCGATCATTCTCTCTTTTGTTGCCATCTTCATCCTGAATCCAGTCATTCTTGATAAGAGCAAAGCGGAAGGAATCCCTGTTGCTGCCATTGGCCCTAGCGGTATCTTTCTGAGTATTGTCGCCACATTGTTAACTGTTAAGCTGTTCAGTATTTTCATCAAAAAGGGATGGCGAATCCAAATGCCATCCAGTGTGCCAGATATGGTCAGCAACTCATTTACCGCCCTACTGCCGGGTGCGGTCATCATGATCATTGCGGTGTCGATTCGCATGTTGTTCGCCCTGACCCAGTTTGGTACTTTTCAGGGTTTTGTCTTGAAACTGATTCAAACACCACTATTGAAAATTGGGTCTTCCTACGGTGCAACAATCGTCGTCGAGTTCTTAGAGGCCTTGATCTTCACCTTCGGCTTACATGGTCCGAGCATCATTAATTCTGTGATGCAGCCAATTTGGCTAACCCTTACTGCTCAAAACCAAGCCGCATTTCAAGCTGGCAAGTCTTTGCCGCATATCATGAACTTGCAGTTCGATGCCAACTACATTAAGCTTGGCGGCACCGGAACTACCATTGGTTTGGCCATCCTTTGTACATACTTCGCCCATTCCAAACAGTTGCGGACACTGGGTAAACTGGCCTTTGCTCCTAGTATCTTCAATATTAATGAACCACTGATCTTTGGTTTACCGATTGTATTGAACCCGATCCTCATGATTCCCTTTGCGTTATCACCGATCGTCTTTGCCAGTCTGAGTTGGGCAGTGACTGCGGTTGGCTGGGTGCCAATCGCTAATGGGACAAATATTCCGTTCACCACGCCACCAATCATTGCCGGATTCCTAATCTCCGGTTGGCAAGGAGCAGTCTGGAATATCGTTGAAATTTTCTTATCTATTGCCTGGTATTACCCATTCTTCAGAATTTTCGACCGCGATACCCAGAAGTTAGATACAGATTAGCGTTAAAAGCTTGGCGGCAGCCCATATGGTTACCGCCTTTTGCGTATTGCGCCAGATATCCAGAACATTGTGATCTGGGTAATAATGATAGAATAGATGACGTAACGAGGACTAAGACATTGTAAGGAGATACGTTGGTGGAACAAAAAGTCATTTTACACTTTGATCTAAAGGCCGGATCCGGTAAATCAACCATGGCGGCACTTGAGACCTATTTACTCGCCCGGATGAAAGAGCGTGTTTTACTGATTGATTTAGATCCAAGCGCTGTTTCAACCCATGCAATTCAAAAGACATTTTCGATTGCTAACGACACCTCTAAAAATGTTTTCCAGGGACTGAAAGATGGCGATCTCAATTCTCAAGTTCTTGATGTTCAAGAAAACTTAGCTATTATTCCCGGTAGTTTGCGAACAAATTTATGGTCGCCAATTGTCACTGCGGCAAACGATGACGATGCCGGACGAATATTGACCAATTTAATCGCGAATATTCATCGGAAATTTTCATATATTCTGCTTGATGTGCCCGCTCGGTGGGATATATTATCCATGAACGCATTAATCGCCAGTAATTTTGTCTTCTTGCTTTTAGAAAATCAAAAGTCTTCCTTTTCTCTTTTTTCAGAAGCTGCGCACCACCTCGCTGATTTTCGTGAAGCGTCTGATGCGTCATTTACTGTGTCAGGCATCGTCCCACTCCTCTCGCGTGGCAGCCTAACTCAACCAGACAATCAAAGATTTTTAACAGATGCCCGAGCTAGTTTTGGTCAAGCCGTATTGCACAATGTCATCTGGAACCAGGAACGAATTAAGGTATTTACCGATGAAGGTATTAGTGCTAAAGCAGCTTGGGATCAGCGGGCTTTGGACATGTATCAGCGGGTTTTAAATGAAGAACTGACACGAATTGGGTGAAAACAATGGCTAAAGATTACTTGCAGCAAATATTAACTGGGTTGGAAAAGTCGGATGACTTTGAAAGCAGCGTTTTTCAGCCTAAAACCGAAAAGACACATCCCGTCCAAGTTCGGGAATCGACTTATAATACGCTCAAGAAACTTTCGTTTGAGCAGGGTATTAAAATTGTTGATTTAGTCGATATCATGCTGCAATATGCGCTGGACTCGCACGAATTTGATAAATAGATGCAAAGCCTTTCTCCCGTCCGCAAAAAAATAGGCACCCGTCTCTCATCGGCCGGATGCCTATTCCCGTCATGTGCAATTACTTGGAGGAACTCTCTTGGAACACAGTCAGATACGGCACATCCATCACCGTGGGATAAACATAAGGTGTCGCCAACTCCGTCCTCGTTCCCACTCCGGACAACACTCCGATTCCCGCCCGGGCATGTTGCGCTAACGCCATATCCACCGGTGAATCTCCCACCACCAACACATCAGTGGGATGCAGGTTTTGTTCTCGACAAAAGGCGTATAACAATGCCGGATCGGGCTTGCTGGGATACTGGTCGGGGGTAGCGATGAAGTCCACCTGGCTCAACGCCTGGGCATGGGTTAAGGACAACCGCGCGGCATCCAGACTATCACTCGTGGCGACTCCCACCGCAAAACCGTCTTGCTGCAAACCAGCAAACAAGTCCGCTAAGGGCCCCAATGGTTTTAAATCTGACAAATGGTGCTGCAGGAACCGCAGAAAGAAGCTGGCCACGAACTGTTCTGCTGATTCTAAACTGCCATGAAACAGTCGATGCTGGACTAGCACTAGGGCAATATCCGCGTTGGTGCCATCCGCCAGCGGCGAATTCGACCGCACGCGGCCGTCATCGTTGACCCCGAGATCAAGCTGGAACTGGCCAGGCTGCTTCACCAATTGTAATTCCGGCGCTTGGAGAAAGTCGGCAATGGCCTTGCCCCACAGTGATTGAAAGTCAAACAGCGTCCCATCTTTGTCGAACAAAACACCCTTACGCACCCGCCGCCACCTCGGTGAAGGTGGTCACGTCCGGCGTCTTCGTGCCCCAATACACAGGCGTCAAAGTGGCCACCAATACATCGGCCTCATCCCGGACATCTGCCCGCAACCAGTGATAGCCTGAAGCCACATCCAATTCATAAGTGCTGGCCGGCCCTTTCTCTGATTTTACGATCTGCCCGTCCAACAACCATTGAATCGTGTAGTCGGTGGTCAAATCGGTGGGTAAAGCCAGTGCAAAATGATGCACCGTGGCGGCTAATTGTTGCCCAGGCAACAAGTCCGCCTGATCCGGGGAAGTGAATACTGGGCGGCCGATACGGGAGACCATGGTCGCCCCTTTTTTGACCTGGGCCACCACATTCTCCCGAGTCAATGCCGGAACATAGACAAAAGTTCCGGGATCACCCAACAGCGACGGCCGGGTGCTGCCCTCGTATGTTTCTGTCGGCAGCATGTGGCTGTCAGACCCGCCGATCCCGGCAATCCGCCAGCCGTGACTCCAGAGCTGGCTCCAGAAGGCCAACGCCTTGTCAGTGGCGCGCACATTATCTGCATAAGTGGGATCATTCAGTATCTCAATTGCGCCCAACACTCGCAACGGCAACGGAAGCGACCAAGACCAGGGACCCAGAAACGGGTGGTTGATGGATAACAAATTGTGTTCCCCCAACTGGGTAAGAAAGGCGACGGCCCCATCTGCCATGTTTAACTGCACGTAGCTGGCAGCGGTGTAAGGCCGGTCAGTGAGGCCCAACACATTGGCGTGGCCAAAGGGCGTGGTCACTTCACTACCGGCAAAAGTACTGATGGCGCTCCCCTTGGGCCAAGAACCCGTTACCACATTGTGGTCGGTGGCCACAAAGAAATCCAAGTGCTGCTTTTTCGCACTTTCAATATTTTGACTGCGCGTCATTTTGCCATCGCTATAAATCGTGTGGGTGTGAAAATCGCCTTTCACCCACCCCTGCTTGTCCAATCGCTGAGCCGGATCGACTAGCACATCCCGATCACTATCTGGGTCCCGCCGCACCAGTTCACTGGTCTGGCTCATGGTCATCGTGAGATGTTCGGTATTGGCATTTTCGCCGCTGACGAAATACACCAGGCGCCAATGACCAGTGAGATCAGCCTGGAGTGTCACCGTGGGAGAAGTCGTTGGGATCGTTTGGCCGATCAATACCACCCGCTCGGTTTGGCGATGGGTCAGCAGAGTTTGGCCCACTGTCTGCTCGTTGTGGACGAATGACACTTCCACCCAATCGCTTTGTTGGCTGACCAATGTCAGCGCAACTTGACGAACCGCCCCACTGACATCAAACTCGAAGACACCGTAACCTTGACGGCACTTTAGATCATACTTGGTTGCTTGTAACATGCGCATCGACCCTCCTTACTTTTGCACGGCATCTAGCGCCGCTTGGGCTTGTTTGGCAGCGGCTTTCAAGACAGTCGCCGCTGGTTTGTTTTGCAGTTCCACCTGGTCAGCCGCATTTTTCAAAATATCCGTAATCTTGCCCTTAGTGGGGTCGATGAACTCCGGGGAGGCGTGTTTCGCCTGTTCAAAGGCTACGTTTTGGTACGGGTGCGTGCTGACGTACTTCTTGTAATCCGGATCATTGTTGGTGGACTGGCGCACCGGAACGTAACCGACTTTCATCGACCACTGACCCTGCACCTTTTTACTCAAGAAGTAAGAAATCCACTTGAAAGCGGCTTGGGCTTGAGCATCGGTGTCCGTCTTCGGTAGCGCCATGCTCAGCGCACCGGCTTCCGGTTTAGCCTCGTGACCGTTCATCCCGGGTTGTTCCGCAGCATCAATGTAGGAGAAATCCAAGTTGGCCTTGTCGCCTGATGAACCGGTATAGCTGCCGGCCTGGCTGTGCATCACGGCATCAATAGTCTTGTACCAGTAAGCCCAGCCTTGACCGCCGGAAATGATCGCCATATTCTTGGTGTCCCAAATCTGCTTGCGGGCAAATTCCCATGCGCTGATCCAGGCCTGGCTATCGATCGCGACCTTCTTACCATCCTTGCTCAAGTAAGAACCGCCGTTGCTCAAGGCCATATCTTCTAAGTTGTCCGGTCCCCACATGATCATGTGGCCGTTCTGAGTACCGGCCTTTTGCTTAATGGTCGCAGCCGCCTCAGCGACATTTTCCCAGGTGGCGTATGCGGACTTGGCGCTTACGCCGGCTTTTTCTAATACCTTCTTGTTATAGTAAATGATTTGGGTGGTGCCGTATGCCGGAACACCGTAATAATGGCCATCGACCTTATTATCTTTGGTGAACACCGGCAGCAAGTCGGACGCGTTGAAGCTCTTGGCCTGCACGTCAGCCGTCAAATCGCGCAAAACACCTTTACTGCCGCCGTAGTTTTGCACCACGCCGGGGTCCGTTAAAAACACCGCGGGCGCCTTTTTAGCGGCTAAGCCCGCCTGGACCTTTTGCCGAGTGGTATCGTAATCTGGCTGCTGAACCCCTTTGACCGTGACTTGATTCTGGGATTTATTGAAGTCGCTAATGATTGACTCCATTTCTTTCCCCGCATCCGACCCTAAGCCGTACCAAAATTCGATCTGCACCTTCTTGGTCGATTGGGCGGCGGTTTGCTTGCCGCAGCCGCTGAGTAATACCATGGCGGCCGCGCTGACTGCCACTAAACCAGCGGCCCAACGCCGCCAATGTCCATGTTGCATTGAAATAACCTCCTCAGATTATCCTTTCACACTCGCTGTCTGCACCGAGTGGACAAAATACCGTTGTAAAATTACATAGACCACGATCAATGGAATCACGGCCAGCGCAGTGCCGGCCATGACGATAGGAAATGATTTTTCAAACGACCCTAACGAATTGGAAAATTGGTTCAGCCCCACGGAAATTACCATGTTGTGCTTGTCATTGAGGATTAGTGATGGCCAAAGATAGTCGTTAAAGCTGCCCACGAAGCTGATCAAGGCGGCGTTGAGCAAGGTGTTGCGATTCATCGGCACCACAATGCGCCACAGAATCGACCACTCGCTGGCACCGTCCGACCGGGCCGCTTCAATCACTTCTTTAGGGACTTTGAGAAAAGCCTGCCGGAGCAGTAAAATTGAAAAGACATTAGCCAGATTGGAAATGACCAGACCCCAGAGCGAGTTGAGCAAATTCAGCTTGCCCAAAATCACGTAACTGGGAATGTACGTCGTCGCCGACGGCAGCATGTACGTGCCCAGAATGATGGCGAACAAACCGCGGCGGCCAAAGAATTCGAACTGGGTCAAGGCGTAAGCCACCATGCTGGCAAAGAGCAACTGCAGTACCACAATGATCGTGGTCGTCCAGGTGCTGTTCCATAGATAGGTGAGAAATGGTGCCGCCGCAAGTGCGTTGGCAAAGTTCTCCCAGTGGAAAGCAGTGGGAATCAGACGCAGCGAATCGCTGAAGACATCGCTGGTGGATTTCACCGAACTAACCAGCATCCAAATCATCGGGTAAACCATCAGCACACCGCACAGCAGCAAGATCGTGAAGATGACCAGCCGCTGGATACGTTCCATGTGTTTCAAATATGTCCCTCCTTTAAATATGTGCTGAAAAATGTGCTGCCATCACCTCCCTTCCTGTGTGAACATCATCAGTAATACACGTGATGCCGCGACAGGCGGATGGCAATGAACGACAGGATCGCCGCCACCACCAGAATAACGATAGACAATGCGGTGGCACTACCCATTTGAAATTGTTTGAAGCCTAACTCGTAATACAAATAAAGCAATGTGCGCGTCGCTCCGGCGGGACCGCCCTGGGTCAACACCGTGATTTGATCGTAGGCCTGGAGGCAGTCCAGGATTTCGACGATGAATAAAAATAGTGTCGTCGGTGAGACCAGTGGAATCAGTACGTGGGTGATCTTTTGCCAGATGGATAAAGACTCCACATCCGCCGCTTCAAACAAACTGCGGGGAATCTTGGAGATGGCATCACCGTAAAACAAGGCCGCCCACCCGACATTTTTCCAAATCGTCACAATGATGATCGTCCACATGGCGGCCTGGGGGTTGCTGAGCCATTGGGGTGCGGGCAAATGCAGCGCGTGGAGCACCTGGTTAAGGGGGCCGATTTGGCTGTTGAAAATCCAGGACCAGACGATCGCCATGCCGATCATGGGTGTCACCCACGGAGCAAAGAGCAGTGACTGAATGAATTTGTACGTATACTTCAAGCGGTTCAGCAAGACAGCCAGAAGGAAGCCGATGACAATGATCGGGATCACGCTGAAGACTGTGTAATACAATGTGTGGCCCACGGCGGCCTGGAAGTCGTGGCTGCTGAGTAATTGGGTGTAGTTGTTCAGGCCCACATAATGAAAAGTCGGGCTGATATAGTCCCAGTCGGTGAAGCTGAGCCAGATCGATACCAACAAAGGAAAAATCCAGAACACGGCCAACGGAATCAGCGGGATCGCCAGGAAGAGAAGCAACGTCCATTTGTTCGGTTTTATTGCCATGTTGCTTCCTCCAACCGTTGCGTCGTTTGTGGATCGTAGAAGTTGCTGATGTGCCGATTGAAGTGCAGGCCCACGGATTGACCTTGATGGTAATGAGTGTGGCTGCTGTCGCGAAAAACAATCGGTTGCGCGCCTAGCGTGCCGTGAACGTATTGATCGGCGCCCATATTTTCGACAACATCCACAGTCATTGCAATCGGTGAGTCGAAGGTAGGGGAAATATCTTCGGGGCGTAAACCGATAATGAGGTCGGTTTGATCAGCGGGTACCTTACTAATATTGAGCGGTTGGCCTGCTAGGCAGAATTCGCCATCCTGACGGGAAGCCTGGAGGAGATTCATCGGCGGAATCCCAATGAAGGACGCCACAAAAGTATTGGCCGGATGGGTATAGATTTCATCCGCAGTCCCAGTCTGTTGGATCACTCCTTCATACAGAACAATGATCCGGTCGGCCATCGTCATCGCTTCCGTCTGGTCGTGGGTGACGTACACCGTCGTCGCCTGCATTTGCCGGTGCAGCTTCGTGAGTTCCACCCGCATCGTGGCCCGCAGCTTAGCGTCCAGGTTGGATAAGGGTTCATCCATCAAATAGATTTTGGAATCCCGGACGATTGCCCGACCCAATGCCACCCGCTGCATCTGGCCGCCGGAGAGGTCAGCGGGATATTTGTCGAGATACGCTGTTAAATCCAGCATTTCGGCAGCGTTTTGCACCTTTTCTTTAATGACGGCCTTCTTTGCTCCCCGCATCTTCAGACCAAAACCGATATTTTTAGCTACAGTCATGTGGGGATACAACGCATAATTTTGAAACACCATCGCGATATTCCTCTTCTTGGCGGGAACATCGTTTTCCAGTTTGTCTGCAATATAGATTTCGCCGCCGCTAACCTGTTCTAAGCCGGCCATGATACGCAACAAGGTGGACTTGCCGCAACCAGAGGGGCCGACGATGACAGTGAAGTCACCTTCTTGGATGGATAAGTTCAAGTCGTTGAATATGGTTTCGCCCTTGTCGTATTGTTTGCGGACGTGTTTGAGTTCGATGATAGCCAAGATGATTCCCTCGTTTTCATTGATCTGGTGAACGAGGTTAATGATACGGTTGGAATATATATTTTTCGCTGGGATTCTGTAACTGTTGTGAATCAAGATGGTAACGGGGGAGTTTACGTGGGGAAAAGCGGGTTAAAGAAAATATGCCATAAAGGGCCTAATCACAACGTTTGGGGACGGTTGCACGTTGTATCAATTAGACTGCGTCAATCAAAAATAGCGCCACAGACATTGTCCGTGACGCCAAGTAGGTTTTTTCAGCTAATGTAAATTGTGCGACTGTTCTGTCAGTTCCAAACCTTATCGTCGTTTAACCAATCAGCCAGTTCCTGCGCATTGTGGATTTTCTTCTTCGGCAAATCCACCAGTTCTTCCGCCAATTGTTTCACAGCGATTTCTCGTGCAGACATGGTGGTTTTTGAATCAGCCATATTGTTTCACTCTTGGTAGTAGTTTTTCTTTTCAGTCTCTGGTTCTACGGTTTGTGTCACCAACCAAACCTAATCGATCGTAAATGCCAGGAAAATTATTAGTCATTTGGTCCACCAGTTCCTCAGGGATCAAAACATCTTGCTGGGTTTTCACGTCATAATCAAGCCGTTCTAATCCATGATAGGAAAACGCATCTGCAATTGTCGCCTTGGTATGTTTACTAACATCATCCCAATGGTGGGTCAGTATAAAGATCAAATCGTACAAATCTCGTATCCTGTTCCGGCTCTGGTAAGCGTTGTTCTTCATTATCGCCAACGCATCGAGATTGTAGACGCTGATGCCGTTGATTTTATTGATGGTTGTTGGATCTGTGTACTTTCTACGGTACACTGTCTCAATCCCCAATCGGTCGTTGCCGTTCTGCAGTACAAATTGTTTCACGGTATCGGTATCTTGGACTATGTGGTAATCAATCCCTCGATTTTGCGCAAAGCGACTAACATAATTCCTGATTGCCACCCCATGACCATCCAAGTTGACATCTTCCGAAAACCGGTCCAGGCCGTAGCAGACCATGAGCGCTGTGCCACCCCTGAGGACATATTGAGCATCCTGATCATTGACATACACCAGAAAATCACGAATGAGGTCCTTGTGTCGCCTTTGTTGCGGCGTGAGTGCGATCATCTTTGTAGTCCTCCCACTGCATGAAATACTCGCTACCCATAAATTTATCGATTTGCAGCCAATTTGTAGTGTGCCGCAACTGCCATACTTTATCGGACACTTCTGGCGTCAATGCATCATTGCAAATAAAATCGTCACGCATTCCGCCTGCCAAGTCAAGCTGCCCCGCAACCAGCATATCTAACAAGGCGCGAATGTGGTTAGCCACATTGTAGAACGTATTCCCTGGTGCATGAGGAACATTGGCATTACGGCGGATGCCATAATCACCGTAGATACTGTTGCTTGAATTGAACAGAGGAATACGGGTCCAGTCCAACGCACCCCAATGCCAATCACCAGTAGTTTGTTCTGCTGGATCCGGGATGTTCAGGGCGTAAAGCCCAGAGATGTATTTCATGCAGATCCTTCCTTTCGGTTGCATGTGTGTAAATTCCGGTTACAACCGTCCACCAACCGAGTTCAATCTGAAAGGTTGTAAATTTGATGTACCTTCGTCAGTAATGCCCGTAGTAATTCATCGCTAACGTGACCGACAATTTTTCCGTGTCTTTTTACCGAGTCATATCTGATGATTACCTACCAGTTAAATATATTGCCCTGAATGGGACTGTCCAGTCCATTACGAACGCCGAACTGCGACACTCGTTTGAACGGGACCATTGCTATAGTTCCTTTCCAGCGCGTTTCTCGTCACTATAATTCAGACCATGATCCAACGCTTCACGAAAATCGCAATGGTCATATTCACCGTCCAACCAAGGGTTTTCGTCTCCCTGAGACTGTGGTTTCGGCTTATAAACAATTGTCCCATCTGGAAAGACAATCGTGTTGTACTGAATGCCATCCCTGATTTTAACCGTTCTCGGTACCGGTAAACTGATTGAATTACCTACTTTCTGCGTCTTGACCTTCCCAGCGAAAACACCCTCCGCTGGATCTAAATTACCGATTATCTGATATGTATTTTTGTTTCTCATTCCATACACAGTTCCTTTCATGCACACGAAATACACATCATCAACATTAGTGTATGTGCAATGTCGACTACTTGGTTGGCTGTCATTGAACAAGCACCCCGAATTACTAAAAGTGGCGTTACCACAACTCATTGATTTTCCGAATGACTTGTATCATTTTTCCCGCTAAAAGTGCCACTTGCTTATTAGTACCCACAATACCCAAAACACCATCCGCACTCAAAAAGAGTTGATGCTGACTGGCAATGTTCTGATAGTGTTGAGCAAGCTCATGGTAGTCGTACTCGGGATGTTGCATGGTCAAGTCAAGGATCGTATTGCCGTCATCCGTCAGATAAATCTGTCCGTTGGTGAGTGGGACAACAAAAAAACGAATATTGTCACCGAGAGGGTCGGTGAAAGGTGTTGTGATTTCATCAATATGTGCAGATCGGTCCCTATAGTATGGATCCGGAATCCATTCTTCATTTTCGAGTCCCATACAGGTTTTCTCCTTGTTTTGTGTCAGAGTTATTCATCAAAATTGGCCATCATGGACATGTCATTAATAAAAATAATAGTCTGCAGAAAACGATTGACTAACTCAGAGAACTGCTCCAGATTTCCTTGGATGGTCAGCTCGCTGTCTGTTAATTGCACCCCCGACGAATGCAATTTATTTATCAATAGCTTCTGGCGCTTTAGGTACCCTTCAAAAGATACACCGCGCTCAGCCAAAGTCTCCAGTGTCCAGCTATCATCGGATAAAATAATTTGAACAGGCGGCACCTCGTCTACGATAGCGTAAATAATAATGCCATCACCACCAGCATCAACAAAACTGGTTTCGATACGGACGATTCCGTCGTCAATCTGCTTAAAAATGGTATTATCTTGGAGCCATTTCAGATGGCTATCGCGGAGTGCATTGGCATCAATCATTGGTTTTGTCCTTTCTTAGTGTACCCAGTATACGCCATTGAATATTTGAAGTGCGTAGCGGTGCCTGCTTAGGCTGAGTGAAAATATCGTACGCCATACATATCAATTTCCTTCTCAAAAATATTTATTCCCTTATTGGGTTGATTATAGCATCCAGGGGAACAAATGTTCAATGGTTTGGCAAAAAAAGAGAGCACGGAAAAATGCGCTCTCAAAGAGTCTTCTCTGCAATTCGTCAGTTACTTCAACTGCCCCACAGCCCGGACCTTCACCCGAGTCGTATCCCCCGGTGCATAGGCCAGCGGAATCTCTTCCACGTCCACCACCTGGGTCGACTCTGGAATCGCCCCCGCAGTAGCCGCTTGGCGTTCGGCCAAGGCGGTGGCATCGGCAATCGCTTTAGCGCGATCGACATTAGCGTATTGGTACAACTTCTCGTATTGGCCACCCACTTGCGCAATCGTGGCGCCAATGGCATTGGCCACGCCGCCGTGGGAGTCTGTGTACGTGTGGGCGGTGCCGGTTAGTTGGCCGTGGACGATGATCATCCCGCCGCCGACTAGGATCAGATCCACATCTTCGGCGCTGGGTTTCATTTTATCAATGGCTTCTTCCAGCATCCGGCGAATCTCCGCCGCCGCTTTTTGCACCAAGTCATCGTCTAAATCGGTGACCAAACTGGGGTCACCTAACGCTGCATTACCCAATCGGACCGCAATATCGGTGGCTGTGAGGACATCACCGCCAAAGCAGCGGGCCTGTTCGGTGATGCGGTAGCCGACACTATCCGGACCCACAGTGACAGAACCATCTGCGTGTTGCCGGACAATACTGCCGCCGCCCAGGCCGATGGACAAAATATCGGGCATCCGGAAGTTGGTCTGAACACCACCGACTTCAACCCCTTTGCTGGATTCGCGGGGGAAATTATTCACCAGCACCCCGATATCAGAGGTTGTCCCGCCGATGTCCAGCACCAGCGCATTCTTCTTCTGAGCCAGGTAAGCCGCCCCGCGGATACTGTTGGTGGGGCCGCTGCCGATGGTTAAGATCGGATACTGCGCGGCAAAGTCCAGGGACATCACGGTACCGTCATTTTGACACAGATAGACCGTGGCATCGTTGACACCGCGTTGACGCAAGGCTTCGGAAAAGCCGCGGGTCACCCGCTGAATGACTTTATACAGAGCCGCGTTCAAGATGGTCGCATTTTCTCGCGGAATCAACCCAATGGAGCCAATCGTGGCGGACAAAGAGACCGGAATATCGGCACCCAGAGTCTCCTGCGCGATTGCGGCGACGTGTTCTTCCTGATCCTTATTCAGGGCAGAAAAGACGCCGACCACGGCCAACGCGTCCACCTTGCCCTGCCAACCAGTTAAGACCTCGCGCAGTTCGTCATCATCCATGATGGTCAATGTCTGCCCATCATATTCGTATCCGCCATGGACCAAAGCGTACTGTCCGGAAAGAATCTGAACAATATCGTCCGGCCACTCCGTATAAGGAGGAATCGCCACGGTGGCGGGGTAACCCAGCCGAATGACACCGACTCGGGCCAACTCCTTACGTTCCACAATGGCATTGGTTGCCTGGGTGGTCCCGAGCATCGCCCAATGAATGTCTGCGGGGGCAATGCCGCTTTCAGCCAATACCCCGGCAATGGCATGATCGATCCCCGATTCAATATCTGCCGTCGTGTGGGTCTTGATACTGGCAACGACGGTTTGCTGCTCGTCCAAAATCACCGCATCCGTATTCGTACCGCCCACGTCGATACCTAACCGATATTTCATTTCACCGCCTCCACCGTCTGACTCCGAAACGCCTTGACCCGATCTTCCACGGGTTCATAGTCCAAATCGTACTTAAAGTACCGCGGCCCCACACTCTTGATGCCGGCTGGGGTGCGCCATTTCGGGTTGCACGGAATCCCCAGCACAAACACCCGTTTGCCATAGTGCAGCATTTCATTCGTGACTGGCATCAACGTCTCCGTATCCACCAGGGCAATGATATCCGGGGCAGTGGCCAGCACTGTGTCCTCTCGTTTAAAGACAATATTTTCGTTTTGAAATTCCAGCTGGCCCGTGTGGCCCTGGTCTTCATCGAGACCGTTGAAAATGACGGTGCCGAAGTTGAAACCACCCTTGGTGACATGCCGAATATCCGTAATTTTGGCCGTCATCATATGGTAGCCATGGGTCACCTGCAATAAGTCCTGCAAAGCATCCGCCACTGTGGGATATTGACTGACAGCACTCAGGAGCGTCCCAATCTTTTCACACAGCGTCATGATGCCGGTCACGCCGTCTTCGCGCAGTGCTTTGCCAGTGGTCGTATCACTGGCCGATTGGGCTGTGGCCCCCATTTGCACCGTAATCGCCCGAGCAAACTTCTCGGCATCGTGGGGATCGTCGGTGTTGATGATCACCGAATTGCCTTTTTCATCTGCCATCACGATGGGGCAAATCTTATGTCCCGCCAAAACCAGCGTGGACATCTGCAGTTCGGGAAAGGCCCGGCCCATGCCGTCCGCATCCACCACGGGCAGGTGCATCTGGGCGCCGACCACCAGCGGCATCATGGAATTAATACCGCCGGCTTCAATGGGGAAGACAGCCGTGATCGGCTTGCCCAACAAATCTTCCAGTTTTTTCATTGCCAGTTTAAATTCGCTGCCGTTGGGAAATTTCTCCAGGGTGACGGCGGGTGCGCCGATGCCGGATGGGGAACTAACCACCGCATCATCCGGTACCTCGCTGGGATCCAGCAATGTCACAGGACCGAATTGGCGGACCGCACTGATGGCCATGAGTTTGCCAATGAACGGGTTGCCGCCGCCCCCGGCACCCATCAGCGCGGCGCCCGTCGCAATATGTTGAATGGCGGGAATATCAAGTTTGCGCATTACGCATCATCCTCCTCTTTCTCCGGTGCCGTTTCTGTAATCACTGTTTCCTGAGGCTGCTTGTCAAAAATCTTCATGCCGATGAAATACACCAACCCAGAGACCACCAGGACGTTCAAGGATGAAATACCCCAATTGACGAAGAAGCCCACCGCACTGCCGACGACCCAAGCGACAATCGTCACGGGGTGAAAGACTTCCGATTTTTCAGGCAATTCACCCTTCGCGCGGCTTTCGTCCAATTGTTTCCGGGACCGCTTCAGGACCCAATAATCGATAAACATAATGGACGCAATTGGCGGAAAGACGACACCGAGGATGTTCAGGAAGCCGCTGAATTGATCGATTAAGCCGATCACAGAAAGAAAAGTGCCCAACACGCCGGCGACGATGGTGATCATGCCCCGATTCAAGTTCCAGTGGAAGACCTGCTTAAAGAAGTTGGCAAAATCCAAGGTGGCCGAATACAGATTCAAATCATTGACTTTCACGCTGGAGAAAATAACCAGCAAAATACCGAACCCGCCGGTCAGCTGATAAATAATCGGCATGATCTGCTGGCTGCCCACCGCATGGGCCATTAGGACGCCCAGAACGTTCACGCCCAACTCACCGATCAAGGTACCGACAACGGAAACCATGAACACATCTTTCGCATTATGGTTGAACCGATTCAGATCGGGCATGATGATCGCGCCAATAATGAAGTTCCCGGTGACCATCGTGACTGCTGCACTCATGGTCAGCGCTGTACCCGGCGCTGCCATAGTAATCAAGGCGGTCATCGTGTGGCCCTTCAACATGTTATACGTGGCCAAGCCGATGACGATAATGAAAGCCGGTACGGAAATGTTGGACGTCCAACTAAGGCCTTTGAAACCAAACAATACCGACGCAGTGACCACTAATCCAGTAATGGTGGCGACGAGCGCAAAGTTAATGTGGCCACCGAGCAAGGAAATGATTCCTTGAGCGAAGATCGAGTTTTGAATCCCAAACCAGCCGATCAGGCTAATGGCAAAGGTCAGACCAACAATCGCTGACCCCAACGTACCAAAGCCGGCCCACTTGGACAAAAGACTGGTAGATAGGCCTTCTCGCTGGCCCGCAACGCCTAAGCCAAAGGCAATGAACTCCAGCAAGGTGGAACCCAGCGTCGTGGCAATAATGGCGTCCCAAAAGGGCATGCCGTAGCCCAGCTCGGCACCCAGCATGAACTGGCTCAGCGCCACAAAGCCGCCGATTTGCACCATCAAAACTTTCCACATGGGGGTCTTGCCTTCAGCCGGGACCCGGGAAAGGGAATAATCATCTGTCATGGTGCTCATTTTTTCCTTTTCAGACACAGGGACATTCGCTGCCATAAAACCATCTCCAGTTTTGGTTAATGATACCGATACTCATTTGAATGAGAACTATAATGTTAAAAAGCATCAAGATGCCATCAATCAGTTATCAGTATTTAATTGTTGACCAGCTTACCGCGGCACTGAGTCGGCGTCTATGTTTTTCCAGCCAAAAAAAGACCATTGAATTTGTCGTAATGGACAAACATAATGGTCACTTCTCATTATTTAATTGCGCGGTGGATGAGTCAGAAACTCACTGTTTGGCATAATACGCCAGCCGCAGGACACCGCATAATTCATATAACGCCCACGAATCCGGCATTTGGCCCACGGGAAAACCAAAACGACCAGCCAGTTTATTCAGCCGGTATTTGACGGTATTGGGATGCACGTATAAGAACGCCGCTGTGGCCGCTGCGTTCTGGTGCGTATCCAGCAAATAGGTGGTTAAGGTCTGCAATAGTTCAGTCTGTTCCCGCTGATTGAACAAGCTTAACCAACGATTCAGATACGCACTAATATTCTGTTCCCCAGCGGACAGTTTCTCCCGCGCCGTCTTAGCCAGACGAAGATTACCCAATGTGAGCACCGGTTGCCGGTAAAAAATCACTGCCGCATCGCTCGCCGCTTCCTGGGTCAGCTGCACTGCTTCCCGCACCAATGCCGGGGTGGTCACATCTTGACAGCGCACCGGCACCGCGGCTTGCCAGTCATGACATTGAGCGGCCAGCGCATTACCCCATTTTTCCCACGTGATCGGGTCCAAATCACCGCTGGGCACGATAAACAGCATGCCATTATACCGTTCACAGATCGCAATGGGCGCATACTTTTCCGACAGTGCCGCGAGTTTAGTCTGATGGGCATGGCGCTCCAATCCTTGGAAGTTTGGAATCAGCCACATATGGTGGATTTGACTCAAATCCAGGTGGTAATACTCGCCCAAGTGACGCATCCGGATCGGTTCATCCTCCATCACCGCCGCCAGCAATGCCACTTTGTTCACCGGCCCGGCCTCGTGACCCCACAGATCCAGCGCAATCTGAATGGCTTCAATAATCTGGCTGCGGGTATACACATTCATCCGCCGCCCGTCGATTAACAACAGCAACCGAATCATGCCCCACTGTTTCGTATCACTGACGGTTTCCCAGTCGATGATCCGGTCATCCGTAATCGGTTGGTGCTGTTGTTCCGCCGCGGCAAACCGGTCCCAGTCTTCCTGCCGCTCGGCCGGCCAGGCAGCACTTTGCAGCAACTGATAGTCCCGGTCCAGCAAGGCAATACTGCAATGCAATCGATCGGACAACATGCGTAGAACCGTATCCACCGAATGCAGCGTATCCGGCAGTTTGGTCACCCGCTTCAACATATCAATGGCAAAGACCGGGTTATTGATCCGATCTAGAAAGACTTCCTGCATAATGTCGGAGATTACGCTGCTGTATGCCAGGCTTTTATCCTTCGGCGGCATCATGATGAGCACGTAACCCACCGCATTGGCCGTTTCAATCAGTTGCGGATCCACTTTCGGCATCAACAACCCCACATAAAAGAGGATCATGCCCGTATCACCGTAATGCGCCATTTGCCGAATATTCGCGCATTGCGCGGCCACATCATTGGCGACACTGGCAAACGCCGTCAAGACCAACTCGTCGCCCAAGTATTTAATCTTATTGCTCAAGTCTTTTTGCATCGGGGTAGGATCAGAATATTCCAGCACCGAGACGGCCGTGACCGGCTTGGCCAGACCAGCGGAGTCTGTCAGTAGGACCGCACCGCGCATGGAGGGGAGTCTGAGCACATCTTTGATTGTGACGGTCATGACAGCACTTCCTTTTTATTCGTGATAAAAGTTGGTTTCATCTTAATCGAATGAGATTGAAATTGCAAAAAAGGAGTCGTCCTTTTTGGAAAGTCGAAAAAATCAGTACAAGTTTTTAATCAACCCTGCTTGAGATGATTGTTTTTTCAGAAGCAATACGGAAAAATGCCAAAACAAAAAGCCACGGCAAAATGCACCCGTGACTTGTGTAGACTGTAAAGCTTATTCGCTCAAATCTTCGCCATTGGAAGCAATGACTTTCTTGTACCAATCAAAACTGTCCTTCTTGATACGGCGCAGACTGCCGTGACCTTCATCGTCTTGATCCACATAGATGAAACCATACCGTTTGGACATTTCTGAAGTAGACGCACTGATCAAATCGATCGGACCCCACATGGTATAACCCATCAAATCAACGCCGTCTTTAACAGCTTCCTTCATTTGTTCAATGTGCTTCTTGAGGTAGTCGATGCGATATTGGTCGTGGACTTGACCGTCTGCCGTCAGCTTATCAGTGGCGCCCAGACCGTTTTCAACAATAAACAGAGGCACTCGGTAACGATCCCAGAGTGTGTTGAGTGTAATCCGCAGACCAACTGGATCAATCTGCCAACCCCATTCACTAGTTTCTAAGTACGGATTCTTTTCGCCAAAGACCATATTGCCAACTGACTTATCGCCAGCATTCTTTTGCGATGTCACCGTCGACATATAATAACTGAAGCTCAAGTAATCCACCTTGCCGGCTTGCAAGATATCCTCATCGCCCGGTTCCATGGCAATTGTGATGCCGTTCTCAGCGAAGAAGCGGTTCATAAATTCTGGATATTCGCCGCGCACTTGGACGTCGGTGAAGAACAGATTGCTGTCATCAGATTCCTGGGCAGCGCGAACATCTTCTGGTTTGGAAGTAGCCGGATAAGTTTGCATCCGCGCCAGCATGGAGCCAATCTTGAAGTTCGAATTGATTTTGTGGCCTTGCTGCACGGCCAGCGCGCTGGCAATAAATTGATGATGCAGCGCCTGGTAACGCAATTGCAGTTGCGCTTGAGGAGCAAGATCACTATCCAGTGCACCAGTACCCATGAACCCGAATGTGCTGGCATTGATTTCGTTAAACGTCAGCCAGTATTTCACTTTGTGGGCATAACGCTTGAAAACGACATCCGTGTACCGCAGAAAATCAGTAATTGTCTCCCGGCTTGCCCAACCATTTTGTTTCAACGTTAACCCCAGCGGCATTTCATAATGGGACAAGGTCACAACGGGTTCAATGTTGTATTTGGCCAGTTCGTCAAAGACGCGGTCGTAAAAGGCCAAGCCTTCTTCGTTGGGCGTGGTTTCATCACCATTGGGAAAGATTCGCGCCCAGGCAATGGAAAGGCGGAAAGCCTTAAAGCCCATTTCGGCCATCAGCTTGATGTCTTCTTGATAGTGGTGGTAAAAATCAACGCCCCGCCGTTTGGGATAATGCGTATCTGAAGGATCGTGCAGCGCCTTTTCCAGGCTTTCTTTGGTGACCTTATCAAAGGTAAAGTTCTTCCGATCAGTGGCTCGTTCAACCACTTCTGCCGTGGTTAGGCCCTTGTGATCCAAGTTCCAGCCGCCTTCTAATTGATTGGCAGCCGTGGCGCCGCCCCACAAGAAACCATCCTTAAAGCCTTGGGGAAAACTATTCTTATACATTGATATTAACAACCTTTCTGTCTCTTACTTAATCGCAACGAGCAATTGTTCTTTGGGATAAATCACACCAGATTCGTTCATCGGCAAAACATCAGTGAAGTCATTACTATTGGTGACAATGATCATCACCGTCGGATCGTATCCTTTTTCCTTGATTTGTTTTAAATCAAAGGACAACAGCTTTTGACCAGCTGTGACATGGTCGCCGGCTTTAACTGCAGCGGTGAAGAACTTGCCGCCCAGTTCAACGGTATCGATACCCACATGGACGAGTAATTCCGTGCCATCATCGCCGGTGATACCCACAGCGTGCTTGCTATCCGGTAAAACAGTCACTTTTCCGCTAATTGGCGCGACAATTTCGCCGTCTTCAGGAATAATCGCAGCGCCTTTACCCATAATTCCTTGGGCAAATGTATCATCCGCCACACTGCTCAGCGGTTCGAGCGTACCTTGAACGGGAGCCAGAATTGTGGCGCCGCCAACGGTTGTTTTATCCGCCGCGGCCACTTTTTTAACGGGCTTCGTCGCGCTGGGAGCGGCCACCACATCATCTTCAAAGCCTAAAACCAGCGTAAAGATGAAAGACAATACGAAACTCATAGTGATCCCAATGGCCAACCACACAATATTCATGGGTGTCTTGGCACTGATGAAGACTGGTAACGCAGTTAAACCGGTTAGCCCCGCCATGGCAAAGGCCTTAACCGCGAAGAAAGTGACAAATGCACCAGCAATACCGCCGGCTGCCAACGCCGCATAGAACGGCTTCTTTTTCTTCAAGTTGATTCCGTACATTGCTGGCTCAGTAATTCCGAGTAAAGCAGAAATACCAGAGGAAGTGGCTAATTGCTTCGTGGCCGCATTCTTTGAACGGATGGCCACAGCGAAAGCAGAGCCAGCCTGAGCCATGTTGGTCACAAAGTTGATGGGGAAGATCGTGGCATCATAACCGAGTACTTTGAAGTTGTTGACGACGATCGGTACGAAAGCGTAATGCATCCCGGTCATCACGATTAACGGGAAGGTCGCGCCAAGTACTAACCCGGCCACTGGGCCCGCATGAGTGAACAACCAAGAAATACCAACCGCTAAACCATTCCCGGCGTATGTCCCCAGCGGACCAAAGACGAGTAATGTCACCGGTACGACAATGACCAGCGTCACCATCGGGGTGAACATCATCGTAATGGCATCCGGCATCCACTTTTTAACCCAGCGCTGGACAATCGCCAGGAACCAAACGCCAAGAATGATCGGAATAACCGAAGAAGTGTAATTGACGTATGGCACATTCACGCCGCTGAACAGCGTGATCGCAGCCACCTTTTTACCCGCCGAGATGGCGTTATAAGCATTCACCATTGTGGGATAGAGTAATACGCCAGCGACAGAGAGGCCCAAATATTCGCTGGTTTTGAACTTGCGGGTCGCCGATACAGCAACGAAGAATGGCAAGAAATAAAAAACACTGTCTGAGATCATATACAGCACTTGGTACCAACCAGCAGTCGCCGTGGTCCAGTGCAATGTCAGTGCCAGCGCCAATAGACCTTTGATCAGCCCGGTACCCGCTAATGCTGGCAGAATCGGGGTAAAAATACCGGAGATGATGTCCATTAGCTTGGAGACAATGCTTTCTTTCTCGGTACTCCCAGACGCGGAACCCGTACCACCCAGGACGTTTTCAACCTCTTCGAAGACATCACCGACGGTATTACCGATAATGACTTGGAATTGATCGCCAGAAAATTGGGCACCCATAACGCCAGGAATATCTTTAATCGCGTCCACTTGAGCGAGTTTCCGATCCTTTAAGTTAAACCGCAGTCGCGTCACACAATGCCACGCGTTGGTGACATTTTCTTTTCCGCCAATTTCTTTAATGACGGTGCTGGCAATTTTTGCATTATCTGCCATTATTTCTACCTCCATAATGTTGAGTATTCAAGTTGGTCGCCAGCGTGGGCCCACGCTTAGAAAAACAAAAACCCAAATACTTTTCACAGCAGCCGAACGCGTCGGTTGTTCTGAAAAGTACTTGGGTAATGCCTGGTCGAACCAGTTACAATCCGTATGTACTTTATATTCTATTCTCTTGTCAGGCGCCAGATGTGCAGCGTCAGGTACATCTTTTCACTTTCAGAAATCGTCCAGCCTTTGCTCTGATGCAAATACTCGGCAATCTTCACAGCGGCTTGATACGCCTTGGGGTACCGCTCCTTCACTACCTCGCCGATCAAGGGATCTAAGGCAATTTCCTCACTACCGCCTTTCAACTGGCGAATAATGAAATAACGCAGATGGGTCATAAAGCGGGCATAGTTGAGGGATGTGGGATCCGGCTGCATTTGGAAGGAATAACTCACAATCTCGATGATCCGGTTTGCGAGATTCGCCACCTCCACCGTATCTTCCAGCAAAGTCTCATCACTTTGCGCACTGACAAAATGGTAAGTGAAGAAAGTCAGCTCGCTGGGTGGAAGCTTCACACCAGTCTGTTCCTGGATAAGAGCCAGGGCATACTGGGCGGCGGCGTATTCCTTAGGAAACAAGTTTTTAACGTCCCACCGCAACTCGGTGGGATAATCTTGATCCCCCTTGGCTCGCTCTAGTGCGAAGTCAATGTGGTCGGCCAAAGCCAGATAGTTGTAATTGCTGAAGTGAATCCCTAACCGCTCTGCCACACGATCACTGACCAGAGTGGCTAATTGTAAGGTATCGGGGTTAATATGCTGCAGCATGGCGGGCGGATTTTGGTGCGTCACTTCATCCTTTTGGGCCTTGAAACGCCGGTCGATCTGGTCCTCGGTAATTGGATCACCGGGTTCTTTCCCAAAGCCGATGCCTCGGCCAATCAGAACCCAATCAACATCATGTTCATCCTGGGCCAGTGCCACGTTGTTGTTGATTTTATTAACGAACTTCACGGTTGACTGGCCTCCCTTGCTATAAAAATACCCACTGATCCCGTTTTGCCGGTTTCAGTGGGTGATGCCTGATCGAATCAGTAACAATCCCGTTTGAACTTACAAAAACCATAGTAAGTGCTTTCAGGAGATGTGTCAAGGCACAATTTAAAAAAACTGCATTTAGTGAGCGACAAGTAATGGCACTTGCTTACCCAACTTAGCGTCCTGCTTATCCGAAACCAGCACAACATCTTTTAAATCAAACGCCTTGACTGTTGAGAAACGATGAAACTTACTGCTGTCACATAACAGATAAGTTTTTCGTGAATTTTCCTTGACGAGTCGCTTCTTGGTGGCTTCCGAGATAGTCGGAGTTGTAACCCCCTTTATTTCATCCACGCCGTTCACGCCAAGAAAAGCTTTATCAAAATAAAGACTCCTCAAATTGCTTTCCGTCAGTGCTCCACTGAGAGAAGAAATTGCTGGATTATATTGACCACCAAGTAGAATAATATCGGCCTCAATAGCACCAGTAATACTCAATACCGCCGTGTTGGTGGTATATATGGTCACTTGTCGACCCAGCAACTGATTCAGGAGAAAAGTACAATTCGATCCAGAATCTACGTAGATGCTGTCTTGTTCATGAATTTCTTTAGCCGCCCGCTCAGCAATCGCTCTTTTAGCCCCACTATTTATGGCGATCTTTTGCACAATAGGCACTTCGCCAGTTGCCGAGGCCACTTTAATGGCCCCGCCAATAAGATGTTCAATCTTATTTTCACTTTCCAACGTTTTAATATCCCGTCTTAGAGTAGAAGCTGACACGTCGGGCAACTGGGATTGTAATTCATCAATCTTGACTAAATCGTGATCCGCCAAGATTGCCAAAATTTTTTCTTGCCGTTCGTAAGGAATCATATTAACCTCCTGGTGATGATGAATTCGAGTAGTCATACTTCGTCTATTATGACATCAATCCGGTCAGGAGAGAATCAATATTAGGGATGCACATTATGCCAGTTTTTCATCCCGTTTAGTAAAGAAGAACGCCAAAACGGCCGAAGTAACCAGGGCAATGAGCATGCCCACCATGGCATTAATAAAATTCCCGGAATTTTTCTCAACAAAGGCAGGAAAAGTTGTCACGCTACCAAAGACAAAGGCGTTCGTGACAACCTTTGTCAAACCGAGGTAAGCACCACCAACACAGCCGCCAATGATTTGCGCCAACCATAATTTACGATGCTTCACTAACATCCCAAACAGAGTGGGTTCAATAATTGCAGACAAGCCAATTGTCACCAATCCCGTCAACGCAAAACCACGTAACTTCGTGTCTCGGGCTTTGAGCCAAACTCCAATCGTGGTTCCAATCACTGCAAAGTTACAAGCAAATGTCCAAGGCACAATGTAGTCAAAGCCATAGGTGGAAACATTATTAATCATAATTGGGTTAATTGCCCAGTGGATCCCCAGACTCACCAATATACTCCAGCCGCCGCCGACAACGACACCGGCCAAAATACTACTGCGATCAATCAACCAATTTACCATGTGTGCGACACCCTCGCCGCTGTAAACACCGATGGGGCCAATGACAATCATAGTAAGCGGTACCATAATAATTAAAGAAACAGCAGGTAGTAAGACCAGCTTCAAGTTCTCTGGAATCTTACGATCTAAAAACTTGTACAAATACGAGTATGCCCAAATTGCTAGGATAATCGGCACGACTGTCGAACTGTAATTCATTAATACAACGGGGATGCCAAAAAGATTGGTAGTCGCCCCATTACCAGTCTTACCCATTAAACCGATGAAATCAGGGTGAATCAATGCTGCCCCGATTAACGCTGAAATATAAGGGCTAGCGCCAAATCGGCGAGCTGACGAATAGGCCAGTAAAACGGGTAAGAAGTAAAATACGGTCATTGATGTGACATTGAGAATGGTGTATGTGCCACTCCCGGTTTTAATGAGTCCTAATTGGACAAAGAGAATCAATAAACCACGTAAGATTCCTGAACCGGCCAGAGCAGGTAGTAATGGTGCAAAGATAGCGGAAATTGCGGAAAATACATTCCCAACAATTGCACTAATTCCCCCTTGCGATGTCCCCTTATTGGCAGTTTGAGGTTCTGCTGGCGCATTACCTCGCGCAGTATTCACTAACTGCTCAAATGCGGCATACAGTTTGGGCACTTCAGTGCCTATTAGTACTTGATACTGTCCTGCCTTATAGACAACGTTCAAGACACCGGGAATTGCTTCGACCTTTTTATCATCGGCCAACGAGCGATCAACTAGATTCAGCCGTAGCCGAGTCGCACAATGGGTCATATTACCAATATTCTCCGCCCCGCCAACATCCGCGAGAATATCTTTTGCAGCTGCATCGAAATCCATATCTTTTTCACCTCATCATGATTTTTTGGCGCGAGCCACTCAGCTCGGGCTGTTTAAGAACTTCAGCATTAACTTTTGAGCGGCAATAGCATCATTTTGTTGCACCACTTTACCGATTTCTGACATACCCACACGATTGAGCACTGTTTCGAAGTGTTTAATCATCGCCATATTGCGTTCACATTCTTCATTTGGACCCTCAATCACTGGGAAGGTGTCGAAGTAAATCACGCCATCGTAATGATGCTTCTTAACGTAATACAAGAACTCTAAGGTTTTAAACGGACTCGCAGTGCCAATCATTAAGCCATCGTCGTTCAAACCATAACCGTCATTGAGGTGAATACCGAAAAGCTGCTTGCGACCACCAAAAATATCTGCGGCAAAGGCTGGATTCTCATGCTTCATTAGCATGTGGCAATAGTCCAAGGTAACGCCCACATTCTTCCGATCAATATCATGCAACATCATACCCGTCACACCCATACTGTCGATAAAAGCGTAAGCCCGGGGTTGGAATGGTTTGTATTCAATGCTGATTTTCAAATCAGGCGCATAATCAGCAATCTCTTGAAAAGCACGGACCAGTTGCTGCCAGACCTGAGTGTAATCAATTTGGAAGTTATAATCGAAACCATCATGTCCTAACCAAATCGTGACTACGTGACCGCCGGCTTCACGACAGTAATCGGCCGCCGATTTGCACAAATCTAAAGCTTTTTGTGCAATTTCTTGGTTGGGATTGCCAATCTCGCCGCTGACGTATTCATCACGGAAACGGAGCGCTACACCGTTAAGCTGCAAATCATCGCCCTCCAGAAGCGCTTTCATTTCTGCACCTGAAAAACCTTTGACATGTTCTGGATAATTTAGGTCCACATGGGTCAGACCCAGACCGTGTAACTCTTTAAGTACCTTTTTCAGATCGTTATCGTATACGGGTAAAAACGAATTGATTCTTGTGGCTAATTTCATTTCCAACATCCTCCTTGCTTTGTTAACAAACCCAGTGTATCACCATAATTATTCATCTGCAACCATTAATTATCATAAATATCCACGGGTTTTCGAAAGCACACTTTTTGCTGCAATAAGTAAGGCAGCGATATCTGCTGTCATAATCTACTGACATCAGGTATTCGCTGCCCTTTTAAATAATATTCATCTGTCACTAAACGAGTTGCGTCATTTCTGCTAATGTCGGGATGGATTTCTGCCCACCGGTACGGCTGACTTTAATTGACGCTGCGGCGTTGCCAAACTCGACCGCAGCCAATAGATCACGATGATGAGCATAATGAGTGGCCATTGCACCCGCAAATGTGTCACCGGCACCAACTGTGTCAACAGCCCTAACTTTCGTTGCCGGCACAAAGTCTAACTGATTTTGGTGATAAACCACATTACCCACACTGCCCATTTTCACAATCACATTGGGGACGCCTTTTTGAGCAATCATCTTCGCGGCCTTTTCTGCATCTTCCTGAGTATGGACAGCAATACCTGTTATTTTTTCGGTTTCTTGTTGATTCGGTGTGACACAATCTGCATACTTCAAGGCTTCCTCAAAAAAATTGTCTGCTGGTGCTGGATCTAAGATAACAAACATACCCTTACGCTTTGCCTCTTGTAATGCGGTCAAAACAGATTCTCGACTGGTTTCCATTTGCAGCAAAAGGACCGGCGCATCGATCTTCGCCATCGCCTGAGCGACTTCCTGTCGCGTCAACGCGCCATTGGCCCCTAATGTTCCAACCATTGTGTTTTCACCTTGAGAATCCAGTAGAATAATGAAAGTTCCCGTTCCAATATCGTTTTTACGAACTATGAATTGGGTATCGATATGGTTAGCTTGTAAATTAGCAATCATTTGATTGCCGGCACCGTCATTACCAATTGCCCCCATAAATGCTAACTTACCACCCAGTTTAGCGACTGCGACGGCCTGATTGGCACCTTTACCACCAGGCAGCATTTGAATATCCCTGGCCGTTGCCGTGGCCCCATATGCCGGATACTGTTTGACGAGTGCTTTAACGTCCAAATTGATACTTCCCAACACTGCAACATCATATTTCATTTTGATACCCCTCCATTTATTCTTGACTTGCCATCGTAACTGTCTGTGCCATCAAGTGTTTTGTTGTCTGCACATTATCAGTCAATGAGTGGCCCTTCTTGTAGACAGAGCTTGATCCACCAACAAACCACTCTGCACCAGCTTCAATACACTTAGGGATTGTCTCTGTACCCAAATTGCCATCCACTTCAATGGCAATGTCCAAGTGCTTTTCGGTGATTATTTGCTTCAACTCGCGAATTTTTCCATACATTGCGGGGATAAACTTTTGTCCAGCAAATCCAGGATTAACGGTCATTACAATTACGTAATCGCTTACGTTAAAGACATAATTTAAAACATCCAAAGGAGTTGACGGATTAATTGCGACCCCCGCCTTCATCCCCAAATCACGAATATGCGTTAGTGTACCTTGTAGGTTCTTGGTGGCCTCTGCATGAATAGCAATCATGTCGGCACCGGCGTCATGAAACAAGTCAATGAACCGTTCCGGCATTTCCACCATGGCATGGATGTCCAGCGGTTTCTCGGTCTGCTGACGTACTGCATGGATAAAATCCGGTCCCAAAGTAAAATTGGGAACAAATTGACCATCCATAATGTCAATGTGATACTGATCCACGCCAGCAGCATCCAATTCATTGATATCCTTAGCCACATTGGCTAAATCAGTACACATTAATGACGGTGATAATTTCATCATTTTAAAGATCCTTTCAAGTTGTCTCTCTCGTAATGAGTTCTGGTTCCATTTGGTACTTTTTGGCTTTTTGATTGTGTTGATGTACCCGAATTAATTCCTCAATAATGATGTCTGAGGACTTCTTTTTAAATTGATTAATCGTGCTCAATCGAGGGATTGAGTATGCACCATAGCTGGTATTGTCATAGCCGATGATACGGATATCTTTCGGTACTTGGCGCTGCAAATCCTGACAAGCACGAATCGCACCCAGCGCCATTGCATCGTTAGAACTGACAATTCCATCAATGATAGTCCCGTCCTGCAAAAAGTCATAACAGGCCTGATAACCTGAGGTAATATCAAAATTACCGAACAATTGACCAAGATTAACTGCATCTGCCTCTTTAACTGCTTTCAAGTAACCTGCGTAACGGTCTTCTGAACTTTTTTCGTTTGCTGGCCCAGACAGGAATACTAGCCGCTGATGATGGCGCTCGCCGATCACTTCCTTCGCAGCAATATAGCCCCCATGTACATGATCGACAGCTACCGCAGAATAAGGGTGTGCAAGTTGTGTTCTATCTATTGTAATTGTGGAGATGCCACGTGACTCTAGCCAACGCAAATCCTCCACCGTGACAAACAGTGAGTTGATAATAGCCCCCATGACATAATTGTCAGCCATTGTTTCCAGATAGTATTCAACTTTTTCCCGATCATCTTCACTGTTACACAAATAGATTTGGAAGCCGTGTTGATTCGCTGCTCGCTCGATTTCCCCGACTAATTCACTGAAAAACGGGTTGTTCAGATTGGGAATCAATAGGGCAATTAATGACGACTCGCGCCGAGAAAGAGTTTTTGCAACAGTATTTGGCTTATAGCCCATCTCCGCCACAATTTTGTTAACTTTACGAATCGTATCCAGTCCAGCTTCGCCTTTACCGTTAATAATGCGCGAAACAGTAGCCGTGGAAACTCCCGCTAAACGGGCAATATCTTTCAATGTCGTCATGTTGAGTCCTCATTCGTTAAACTACGTAACCGATTACGTAAACAAATGATAGCGTTGCCGTTTGAATCTGTCAACCCTAAAAATAAAACTTGCAATCGATTTCTGAATACGCTAAAGTGTTGTTGTCCTGATTTACGTAACCGATTACGTAAACTAATGTGAATCAGGAGGATCCATAATGATCATTAATACAATCCGTTCTGGATTTGACTTCTTTATCGGCCTCGGGGGCGCTGCAATGATGTTCTTCATCATCACATTGCTCTCTTTGGCCTTTAAGGTGAAGTTTTCAAAGGCTGTCGAAGGTGGCCTGCGTATGGCCGTGGCCTTGACCGGAATGAGCGCGGTCATCTCATTACTAACGACTTCGTTTGGTCCTGCGCTGGATGCCTTTGTTAAATCAACTGGGGTCAGTCTTAACATCACCGATCTAGGCTGGGCTCCGCTAGCAGTAATTACTTGGGGATCAGTTTATACACTGTATTTTGCATTCTTGGCCATTATCACGAACTTGGTGATGCTATTTTTCAAGTTGACGAATACGCTGAATGTTGACTTGTTCAATATTTGGAATGTTTCCATCCTGGGATTGCTTATTCATCACTATTCTGGCGGCAATCTATTTGTCACATCCCTCTTTGTGGTGGTCATTATCATGCTCATGCTGTTCAATGCAGATGCCATCAAACCCACAATTAATGAATTACTGGGCTATGATGATGAAAATATCACGACCACTGCTCATCCGTCATTACTGGTGATGCCCCTGGCGATGCTTCTGAATCGATTAATCGACAAGTGCATTCCATTTATCGACAAATTCGATTTTGATGCTGACACTTTGAACAAAAAAATTGGCTTCTGGGGCAGTAAGTTTGCCATTGGTGCTTACTTAGGTGTCTTCATCGGATTATTAGGTAAGCAAAGCGTAGCTAATATTCTCACTCTTGCTTTCACTGCTGGTGTCGCTTTGGAATTGTTTGCCTATGTCGGCGGTTGGTTTGGTCCTGCTATTGAACCGTTATCTGGCGGCATTCAAACCATGATGAGTTCGAAACTACGCGGCAGAAAATTATATGTGGCCATCGACTGGCCAATTTTAGCCTCTAGAGCAGAAATTTGGGCCGTGGCGAATATCCTTGCGCCAATTATGTTGATTATTGCAATGTTTCTTCCAGGTAATCGGGTCTTGCCTTTAGGCGGTATCATCTTGACCGTGTTAACTCCGGCGCTGCTATTGGTTACTAAAGGCCGTGTCATTCGAATGACCCTAATTGGTACCATCATGGTGCCGATCTTCCTTTGGGCCGCCACATTGATTGCACCATTCATCACTAGTGCTTCAATTGCCATGAACAACTTTCCGAAAGGATTAGCCAAAGGGCAACTGTTCAGTTCCATTGATTCTGATCCGATTGAAAAAATGCTGGCTATTCTATTTGGACGAGCCTTTAATACCTTCGATTTAAAGCTGATCCTTTCATCATTGGTCGCAATTATCGGCTACGGAGTACTATTTAAGTGGTACCTGGGACAGATGCACAAAGATGCGCTGGCTGAGGCAGATACGACTGGTATGAATGTAACTGCTGAATCTGCGCGGTAACGTCACGATCCGTCGAATTAAATGTTTAAGAACCCGCCACAATACCGAAAAACACAGGATGATCAAGGTGCACTGTGTGTGCAAGCTTTGATCATCCTGTGTTTTTTTATTTTGCCAAAGTGGCCGATCAAATCACTTCTGATTCGTAAACTCACAATACCGCAGGAACAAAATACTGGCTAACAGGAAGAAACCATCCGCCACCTCCAAAGTATGATTCTCCGAAATCTCAATCTCGCCGGTATTGACGAAAATACTCTCGTTAGCAAGCTTAGCAATCTCATTGTCAATGTAGCTGGTAATCGACACAAATGGAATCCCATTCGTCCGCAAGCTCTGGGCAAAGGATATCGCATTGTCCGACTCACCATGCAAAGAAATCAGAAACACTAAATCTTCAGACGTCAGGGTTCGGGTCAGTGCCTTGATTTCATCAACCCCTTCTACCACAAAAAGAGTGACGTTATCTGCTAGAAACAGCCGTCGCATTTCTTGGGCCATCAGTCTTTGCAAGTTACCAGTACCGTAAAGGAAGACTTTACGGCTTCTCACCATCAACCGGATCGTACCGCTAAAATCATGGGTCATCAGCGTGTCCAATGTGGCGTTAATGATTGTCCCAAATTTCTTGACCGGCGCCGCTTCAAGCGACTGGGTGGTTTCTTCATTCTTCAGCGCATATTTAAACTCAGAGAATCCGCGAAATGAGATCTTTTGCGTGAATCGCAGGATTGAAGACTTTGACACATTGCTTTTTTTCGCCAACTCCGCCAAGGTCATGTTGACCACCTCTGTGCGGTGATTTGACACATACTGCCAAACATATTGATCATTTGCAGTTAACCGAGCGTAGTTGTGATTAACCAGTTCCGCCACTTTCATGACAATTCTCCTTTGAAACTTATTTCAAAACAGACCATTTTCTGCGTGTGCTTACCAAAATAAGACCAAGTTGCACATCTCGATGATACCGTTTAACACGGCTGTTTGCCAACATATAGAAAATGACTATTTGCTGGAATTTATCCCATCAACTGGGACAAAGTGTCAATCAAAGTGTTTTTTTGCTGTTTGTCCCAACTCTATATTCATCTGTAAGCGCTTCGGATATACTGACCTTGTAATCAATTAGAGAGCAGGGTTCTTATGAATCAATTCACGATCACCAACGTCTCCACACTCGTCACAGCGCCAGAAGGAATTAACCTGCTGGTCGTCAAAGTGACCACGAATGATCCCGCAATATTTGGTTGGGGATGTGCCACTTTCACTCAGCGCTATAAGGCTGTGGAGACTGTCGTCAACGACTACTTGAAACCGTTTCTTATCGGGAAGGATCCCCAAAGAATCGAAGACCTTTGGCAAACCATGACCAATAGCAGCTACTGGCGCAATGGGCCGGTACTCAATAACGCGATATCCGGTGTCGATATGGCGCTGTGGGATATTAAAGGAAAAATTGCAGGGCTGCCGCTTTACGAACTATTCGGCGGCAAGTGCCGTGATGCCGTCCCCGCTTATATCCATGTCGGAGCCCCCACGATAGAAGACGCCGTCACGATGGTCCGCGATAAAGTCCAACAAGGTTGGCGAAATATCCGAGTCCAAATTGGCGGCTACGGTGGTAAAGCACAGAATCTGCATTGTCCAAGCCATAAATCGGCTGGTCATTATTATGATCCGCAGGAGTATATGGACACCACAGTCGCGTTATTTGCCCGTCTCCGTGAAGAATTCGGTAATGAGATCTCCTTCAGCCATGATGTCCACGAACGGCTGGCGCCAGCAGATGCGTTGAATTTCGCCAAGCGGCTGGAACCTTACAATTTATTTTTCCTGGAAGATGCTTTACCCCCCGAACAGATTGACTGGCTGGCTCGCTTACGCCAGCAAACATCAATCCCATTGGCCATTGGCGAACTCTTCAATAACCCCCATGAATGGATGGATGTGCTCACCAATCGATACACCGATTACTTACGCTTGCATATCAGTCAAGCCGGCGGCATCACGCCCGTGCGCAAAATCATTGCCATGGCGGAGATGTTCGGCATTCGGACCGCCTGGCATGGACCTGGCGATCTCTCCGGTATTGGCCATGCCGTTAGTGCCCAGTTGAGTATTTCTTCACCAAACTGCGGTGTTCAAGAATGGAGCAACAGCATTGGTGAAAATACGTATACCGTCTTCCCAGGCACACCGATGATCAGGAAGGGATATTTATACGTCAATGATCAACCTGGTATTGGGGTCACCGTTGACGAAGCCGCAGCCGAAGAGTTTCCGCCCGTCGCAGTCACAGATGACTGGACACTAGCCCGGTTACCCGACGGCACTGCAGCGCGACCATGAGGAGGTAAGACATAATGAATAAAGATGATTCACGAATCGCGAATTCAATTTTGAACGATATTGGTGGTAAAGAAAACATTCGTGCGTTGGGGCATTGTTCAACTCGGTTGCGGGTCACATTGCACGACAAGAACAAAATCAATACCCAAGCAATCGAGAATATTGATGGTGTGAAAGGCCAGTTCTTCTCTGGCGAACAATATCAGATCATCCTGGGTGTTGGCTTGGTTGACCGGATCTATGATCTTGTCTTACAAGCATCCGGCGGCAGTTCTGTGGATACCGATATCAAAGGAGATATTTATGCCGGCATGTCCTTACCGCGTAAATTCTCACGTATTCTTGGCGACATTTTCATCCCCGTCATTCCAGCATTGGTCGCCACTGGTCTATTTGGTGGATTCATTAACTGTATCAACGCGTTTGGCATCAAAATGGACCCCACCGCAATGACGATTGCCACCATCTTGATGAAAACAGCCTTCGTATTCTTGCCTGTCTTAATTGCTTGGTCAGGTATGAAACAATTTGGCGGCACGCCCGTTCTCGGTATCATTCTCGGTTTGATGCTGGTTAATCCAGCTCTGCCCAATCCAGATAATGTCGCCAAAGGGCTTGAGAAAGCAATCCATTTTAATGTTTTAGGCCTGCAACTCAACATCACGAGTTTTGCTGGTTCAGTGTTACCTGCATTAATCGTTGTCATTATTGGTGCGAATGTGGAGAAATGGTTGAAGAGAAAAGTACCTGATGCCCTTCAATTGATCGTCACCCCTTTTCTCACTATTCTCGTAGCCGGTTTGTTGGGACTATTGTTCGTTGGTCCCATTTGCAAGATCATTGAACAGGCCATTCTGACAGCTGCAAAATTTGTAATCACCTTACCGTTCGGTCTCGGCGGTCTAATAATTGGCGGCACCCAGCAGGCCATCGTGGTGACTGGTATGCACCACATATTCCTTGCACTGGAAAGCAGCCTGCTGGCGACCACTGGATTCAATCCATTCAATGCCATGATCACCGGTGGTATTATCGCACAGGCCACAGCAGCATTAGTCACCGGTCTGAAAATGAAGGATCGTAAAAAACGCGGATTCTACACTTCAGCTTCCCTATCTGCATTCTTAGGGATTACGGAACCGGCCATCTTTGGTGTCAATCTTCGTTTTGGCAAACCATTTATCTTTGCACTATGCGGTGGTGCAGTATCCGGTTGGATTGCCGGCATTCTGCATGCGGCCAGCACTGGAATGGGCGTTGCCGCGATTCCTGGGTTAGTGACCTACTTATACAGCGGCACAGCCATAATGAACTATTTAATCATTCACCTGTCTGCAATGCTGGTGAGCGGCGGTCTAGTATACTTCTTCTTTGATCCAAACAAAGAAGAAGCAAAGATTGAAGCGCAAGAGAACCAAGCGGCCAGCGTCAATGCCATCAATACCGTTGCCAGACCAACAAGCCCTGCCGGTGCCACTGTCGCTATTGCCTCACCCGTTGAAGGAACATTAGTCAGCACTGACCAAATTCCAGACCCGACTTTTGCAAAACAAATACTGGGTAAGACGATCGCCATCGAACCGACTGTTAACGAAGTCAAAGCACCGGTTAGCGGGGAAGTTGTAATGTTGGCTGATACGAAACATGCAATTGGGATCAAGGCCGACTGCGGCGTGGAGATTCTGATCCATCTCGGTATCGACACTGTGGCTTTAAAGGGAAAGTACTTCACTGCCAAAGTAAAGCCTGGTGACCGTATCAATGTCCATGATACCCTTATCGAAATGGACATTGACCAGATTCGGAAAGCTGGTTACGATCCAATGGTCGTAATGATCATTACTGACAACCAGACGGATCAAGCAATTAATGTCACGAAGAGTCCGTCTGGGGCAATGGTTAATAATTCAACCCTCGTGTTGCAAAGTTAGAGAATAACTGATTGATAACCTAGAGATAGACAATGGCCCATCCGCATAATTGAACGGATAGGCCATTTCGTTTCTGAAAACGTCTAAATCCAATAAAGAACTCTGTTAAAGATACGTAGACTATGCAGCGGGTTCTTCCAATTGTTCTTTCTGAAACGCGCGGTTAGACGCGATAACAAACGGAGCGTAAATCAATACTCCGATGGCCAATGTTACTAATTGTAATAACGACGCTCGAATATCGCCGCCAGTTGCTAAATATCCGGAAAGCACTGGTGGTGTGACCCAAGGAACCAAGATATAAGTGGTCTTTACCCAGTTCAGTGTAGTCGCCGCATATGCTAATATTGTTGCGACCATCGGAGTAGCAATGAATGGGATCGCATAAATCGGGTTAAACACAATTGGCACACCAAACATCATCGGTTCGCTAATGTTAAACAAGCTGGCTACACCACCAATATTTGCAATCATTCGCTCATCTTTACGCTTGGAGAAAATCAAGATGGCAATCACCAAGCACATCATAGTGCCACCACCACCCATGTAAACATAAGCGTCTAGAAAGGGCTGTGTGACTACATTTGGTGCCGAATTACCGGCCTTAATGGCGTCAATATTTTGTTGTAAGGATGTCAACAAAATTGGGCCCGAGATTGCCCCGAACACAAACGCGCCGTGAATACCGAAGATAAAGACCGCCGTGGATAGGAAAACATATAATAGGATACCAGGGAGTGATTGAAACCCGCCAACTAAAGGTGCTTGCAATAATTTGACAATGATATCGGAAACGGACATATGGACGATTCCGACAACCAATTCTTCAACTACCGCAAAACAAGTAATTGTGATAAATGCTGGAAACAAAGAACTAAACGCTTTAGCAACTGCCGGTGGTACCCCATCAGGCATCTTGATCTGCAGATGTGTATTTTTAGATAACTTCACAAGCAAAGTCGTACTTAGCAGACCTGCGATAATGCCCATCATCATCGCAGTTGCGCTAGTCTCACTTTGGGTGAGCACTCCGCTCACTGCCACATTCTTCCCGGCATTCGTGGTGACCTGTAATACATTAGGAACTAAGGCAACGAAACTTGCCATTGAAACAATCCCAGCCATAGGACCATCGCTATCCATGTATGTGGCTAACCGATAACCAATCAAAAACGTGACCAAAATTGTCAGAATTCCCAGTGTACCGTTATATGCTTGGACCCCGACTGCCATAATTTGGTCATGTCCCGGCATATCACGCAGCAATCCAGTTTTAGGCGCCAACAACACATTATTAATTAACAGGAAAAATGCAGCCGTAATCGTGATTGGAATGGTACTTGCAAAGGCATCTCGAATCGCCATAATGTACCGATTAGTTGATAGTTTTCCAGCAAAGCTCGATAATCCGTCAATAAACCCATTTGATTTCATGTTTTCATACTCTCCTCAATGTAGTCCCAGCACATTGGCAATTAACGAAAGCCATTTGCCATCATTAGCAATCCAAACTTCCTTATAGGTAGCATTGTTGAATGACGGCCAATAAGGTATATCTTCATCTCCCAGTGTTTCAATACCAACGGGCAGCTCCCCAACTTGTTGACCGGATGAAACCGCATATTGCGTTTGGAAATAAGTCCCTAAACCAAGCATCAAGGATTGGTCAAAAGGATTTAATCCTGTTACCCAGTTCAACTGATCAATTGCCAATTGGATTAACTGATGGTCACGTAATGTGTGGCCCAAAATAGCGGCACTGATTCCTGTTGATAATAGGACACCGTTGTTCCCACGAAATGAAAACCAGACCGGGAACCGTTTGATATAGATATGCGGCGCCACACGTATTCCCTTTTTCAACTGTGAGCGAAATTCAATTTCTGCTGACTCATCCACTAACAAATGTTGGTGATAAAAGCTATCGTGATCCCGATATTCATCATCCCGATAAAGTCCAGCACTAATCATCGGGTAAGGCTTCGTAAACTGTTGTAAGTACAATAAGGAGTCACCATACGAACGCGCTGCTGCGCGGAACTTCTCACGCGTTTCCCCAGAAGTAATCGCTATCATTTTTGCTAATGCCGCAGCAAAAAGATGTTCTCGCGACTGATGGTTAAAGTGCTGGAATACCTTGTGTTGTTCATCCCTGTAAAATATACCGCGTACAATATCTCCATTATCCAAACGTATCCCATGGTGTTCTTGGCATAAACATAATCGTTTCCCTGCTGCCAACGCCGCATCGTAATATTGTTGGCCCTTTGTTGTCTCGAATAGAATGGCCGCGCTCCAGGCAACCGTGGCATGATAGGTCGCCTTCGATGTGTTATACGTATGCTCCCACATTATTTTTTCGGGTGCATATGGCTTTTTTGCAAACTCCACTTCTGCAAACGCAAAATCTTGTACAGCAACCTGAATGAGCCGTTTTCGCCAAGTGTCATCGTCGGTCAACTGGGCGGCCCGACCCTCGATGCCTGCAAATAAATAGTTTTCATAGGGATTATTGTGTACGCGTGCCCGTACGTCATCAAAATTACCAATACAGTTATCTGTCCACCGTGAAGTTCCAGCACTGGTCGCCCGATAACCGTCACCGAATCGTGTTTTGAGGACAAAATCGAATCCCCACCTCGATTCCTCATCAAGGCGAACAGATAAAGCTTCATTCGTTGACCGGTAGGCATGAGCGGCCTCTGCTAGACTCAACGCAACTTCTGCTGTTTGTACCGTCTGTTGCGACAAATCACCAGCATCGTGCCAACCGCCATTGAAAGCAAGCACCATTTCTTTGTGCTTTGCATATACATCAGCGTGACAGGTGCCGTGAATTCTAGGAACGGGATAACCGCAGCGTTCACTGAAGATAAAATTCATTGTCTTGAATACAGAAGCCGACCACAGTCCCGATTGATCACGAATTTGAAATTCGGTGGATTGGTTCCTACCGCTTTGAATTCGATAAGTTCCGGTTTCTGTGTAATCCGAAAAATCACCAGCTAACAAAACCGCATCATCTGCAACAGACTCCTCCAGCCATTTCTTAGTCAACATCACCTTTCCTGTATCCACATTGACCAACGAGAAGCTTTGATCTGTATCTTGCTTGGCCATGATTGCCACTTTCTTATCAGAAGATCCATAGCCCATTTGTGATACAACAATACGTCCTGGAGTTGGTTTCCACCCATGGGTGGTTTGTCTTGAAACAGTCTTTGCCAAACGGAAGTTGCTAAATGTTAGATCAATCTGACCAGGCAAATTTAGATAAGATCCATTTGCGGCTGTGCTGAGTGCAATTTCTGTGATTGCGTCACGTGGTAAATCACTGATATCCACAACAATCAAATTGCTCTGATTGTTGGCTAAATCGATGGAATGAAATCCATCCCGTAGATACTGATCGGGTATTTTGACCTTGCCATCGTTCTTAAACGACAATGTCACGTTAGGATTAATCACATTGGTACATTTAGCCTCTGCTTGAAAATAAAGCTGGTTATAATCTTCCCAATTTTCACGACCTAGTACTAATGCTGCTGTGGTTTCACCGTACTGAATGTAATCTCCATCAGCCGGAGCACCTTTTGGCCATGACTCATAGCGAGTTGGTGACAACAATTGAACACGATCAACCGTCTTACTAATCACCTCACCACGATCGCGAGACTCCCAGTGACCAATTTGAGTAGTTAGCGGTAATTTAGTTGGCTCATCGCCCAGTGGCAAATTTTGTACTGCAGGCGGTGTAAGTAATTCGCTTAAATTATGTGTCGTCTGGAGATACTGGTCTACTTTAGCCAAACTCATCATTCTCCTTTCCTTCAAAATCCACGTAATCCAGCGCCAATTAACGAAATATGGTTAGGATCAATGGCGCTAGAAACGACCCTAACTGGCTTGGTGTCCGAAATATATGGTGTAATTAATGGTTGTAAATGACTGAGAAGCCATCCATTATTTGTGACACCACCGCCAAGAACCACCGCCTCTGGATCAGACACTCGAATGAGGTTCAGTATCAACGTACTGATCCCCTTCAATGCGCGATTAATCACTTTTTGTGCGACCAGGTCTCCCTTATCGAATGCATCAAAAAGTTGTTTTGCTCCGATACGACCATCGCTTTCTGTTTGTAATATCGTTTTGGCTCCTGTATGCATCAACTTCTTTGCATAATTGCTCATCCCTAATCCAGAGGCAATCGGTTCGACACAACCGTAACGGCCGCAAACACATTGTTCGTGGCTATCCATGTCAACAACCATATGCCCGATTTCCCCAGCATCATTATGCGCACCCACAATAATTTTCCCGCGAGAGACAACCCGACCAGCAATACCGGTACCAACATTGAGATAAATGAACTCGTCTGTTTGCTGACCCATTCCTAATTGGAGCTCAGCTAAAGTCGCACAATACACATCATTGCCCACGTAAACAGGCAGGTTAAAGCGCTGTGCTAAATCGTCAGCTAACGCAATTGAGCTAGCCCGTTTAGGATCAATTTCATGCCAAACTCCGCTGTGTATATCCACTCGCCCCACTGTACTAATACTGATACTTCGGACATTGCCAACTGTTGTATTGGATAACCGTGTCGCGAGTATTTGAATCATTTGCTCGGTGGCAGCCTTCTGGGTAAGGACATTTGATGGGATTCTCTGTAAGTCATGAACCCCACCTTGTGTATCTATTTCGCCACTCAAGATCTTTGTACCACCAACGTCTAATGCCATCGTCGTTGCTAACGTCACGCATTCTCCTCCCAATTGGTAACGTTATTAATTATCGGGAACCGTTTCCATTACCAACGAGAACAATGCTATTACTGAATTAGTCGATTGTCAATACCCATTCACCATCATTTGACAACGTTACCAATTTTGTTGTAAATTTACTCTTGCAGACATACACTGAATTCAAGATGTCTTGGAGGTGCAATATGGACAAGAAGCAATTGACTATCAAAGAAATTGCCAGTATGGCTGGCGTCTCCGTATCAACGGTCTCTCGTGTTTTAAATAATAAAGCGCATGTCAACCCCGCTAAACGGAAGAAAATCCAAGCAATCATTGACCAAAGCGGGTTCCAACCCAGCATGATTGCACGCGGAATGGTTTATCAACGCACCAACACATTAGGTGTTGTTGTATCAGATATCACCAATCCCTATTTCACCGCACTCGTATCAAATATTGAAGCCGTCGCCGAAGACTTTGGGTTCTCCCTTCTTCTGTTTAATACTATGACTGCTGGTCATACACATCAGAAAGATACCGTACAAATTGAAATTACTGCTTTCCGTAATTTGCAAGAAAAAAAAGTTGACGGCGTCTTAATACTAGGTGGTGAAATTGATCAAGCAACGCCTGATCCGCATTACATTACTGCCCTCGAACAGATGGCTCATCATTTACCCGTCGTGATTGTCGCCCAACCAGTCAAGGGTGTTGATTGCGAATTTGTCCCACGTTATCAGCAAATGAGCGCTGAAATGATAACCGAACATTTGTTGGCAAGCGGTTATAAGAACATTGCCTTCTTAGGTGGACAACCAGACATTACCATCACCAATGAAAGGTTATCAGGCTACCGCAAAATGATGACCACTTACGCAGACTACTCTGCAAAAAACGTATTGTTGAGTGATTACTATGTCGAAGACGGTTATCAGGGTATGAGGCACTTCATCGATACTCAGCAGGTTCCCGAAGCGATCGTTGCTATTAATGATCAAGTTGCGCTTGGTGCAATTCGTGCGTTAAACGATCACCAATTATCTTGCCCAGATGATGTGGCAATTGGCAGCTGTGATGCTTTTCCGAATGGTAATTATTTCACCCCAAGACTGACGACCATTGACCACCACAATGAAGACTTAGCGAACATTGCTGTTAATAAGCTGCTCACAGCCACCGGTCAAGAGAAAATACCACCTATTCCAACCCCTGCTTTACCTACGCTGATTATTCGTGAATCATCAGGTCATCCCTTAAAAAAGAAGAAGGAGTAAACATGGCACCATACTATATTTTTATGGATATCGACGGCACATTGGTGGATGATAATCAGCAAGCTTCACCAGCCACCATCAATACCATTGATTTATTGCATCAACAGGGACATCGCTTATTCATTGCAACTGGACGCATGCTAGCTTCAGCTTCACTCATTGCTAACCAAATCAGTCCCTACTTAGAGATTGTAGCTTCGAATGGCGCTGTGGTAAAAACGTCTAGTGGTGTGGAGAAAAAACTGCTTGGTGCCGCCGCCCTGCATGACATTTACCAAGTCGGCCAAGCCACAAATTTATCGGCTTTTCTTTTTACTACTCAGCGCGTATTTTACACAAAGAATTTACCCTCTTACTTTACTCAGGACACACAAAACAGAGTCACCGGGACTGGACAGCAACGCTTTGTTCATATCGATTCCGCCGAAGCATTGGTTAAACACCGTAAATCCATTGTCAATGGAATTCTCATTTCTGATAATGCACCAAAAGAACTGAAACATGCACGAGCAGCATTAACAAGCCTGGGCACATTATCCACCTCCTCTTCAGCACCCAACAATATTGAATTGATGCCGTATCAAACCGATAAGGCTACAGCTATTCGTCGAATTTGTGAAGAGAATCAGCATTCCTTAGATCGCACCATGGCTTTTGGTGATGGCTTAAACGACTTGGCCATGCTGCAAGCAGTCAACGTTGGTGTCGCAATGGGGAATGCAGCAACTACCGTAAAAAATGCTGTGCCATATTTAACGCACGATAATTCACATGATGGTGTTGCAACTTTTCTGAACCACTATTTTGGAGGTCAACAATAATGAAACCGACAATGTACACTTATATCAATCAAGAACACACTGCCCTGAAACGGATTTTAAACCATTATCCTCAACAGATTGATGCCACATTAGATAAGGCACCATTGAGTACAACACATTGGTTGATTCTCGGTACTGGGTCAAGTATTAATGCAGCCAAGAGTGCCAAGCTTTATATCGAAAAAATTGCGAAAGTTCATGTTCAAATTGAGGAACCATTCAACTACGCAATGTATGAAACAATTGACTCAAACACCGATCTTGTCATTGGTGTTTCGCAAAGCGGTCAAAGCACTGCGACCCTGACTGCAATACAAAGAGTGCAAGCGTCTCAAAACATCTACTCAATCGCTGTCACCAGCCAGCCAAATACGGAACTGCCGCGTGCGTCCGATGCAACTCTGGATATTCTCACCGGTAAAGAATGGGTCGGTTATGTCACAATGGGCTACAACGCTACTGTACTTTCTCTTATGCTGCTGGGATTACGCTACGCGCGTCGAGCCAATATAATTACACCGCAGCAAGAAAAAAGTGAACTGGGCAGTTTTCAAAAGACAATCGAACGAGTTCCTTCAACAATCGATTTGAGTGAGAAATTTTATCATGATCATCAATCTGCTCTGCATCATCCCACGCAATACACCGCCATCGGGTATGGTGCAACAAACGGAACCGTTTCAGAAATGGCGACCAAATTTACCGAGGTCGTTCGTGAACCATCCGCTGGATTTGATCTAGAGGCTTTCATGCATGGCCCTTATCTTGGTATTCATCCTACCGATTGCCAATTTTATATTGAGACAGCAGCCAACCAAACAATCAAACAAAAAATGCACGCGTTGCGTCTTTACGAACAGCGCTATATCAAAAACATCTTCACCGTTAGCCTCACTAATGAATGGCCTGCCGATGAGGAGACTTTATTCTTGGGCCACCTTGACGATCCTTTTAAGGCACCTTTGCTGGCCGTTATTCCTTTTCAGGTGTGGGCTTGGTTAATCACAACCAATAACGGCGTTAATCTATCTGAACTCATTTTTACAGACTTTTCTGAAGCAGTGCACAACAAGACTGAAAATCAGCAGTACGTCTAGTGACAACGCCATGAACCGAATAGCCGCCATTCAGACAAAACAAACAGTCTAATTCCACCCCCCTATACCAAAAAACAGAGGATTCCCCCCAACGGAGAGATCCTCTGTTTTGCTGTTGTCTCGTTACTTTGCGTTCTTCTCGTACAGCGAATGCTGGACGTATTTAGTCAGTTGGGTTAGAACGGTGGCCGCATCAGCAGCTGAGTTGCCCCGCGCTGCAATATACGTCTTAATCTTTGGTTCTGTGCCGCTTGGTCGTACTGCCAGCCAAGAACCATCTTTAAAGATGATTTTCAATACGTGAGACTGCTGAAAAACAGCCAACGTTCTTGCCTAACTTTGTGCATAAAAACCGACCTGAGATTGGAAGTGAAAGCTTTCCTACCTCAAGTCGGTATTTTTTCACTTTGAGAAAACGCAAAAAGCGGCGCAACTTTTTAATTGTTGGACCGCTTAAATACACCCAATTCAATGGTTCAGCTTAGGAACGTATTAGCAACCAACGTCAGTAAAAATGCCAACGCCAATGTCGTGTTAACCGCATTAATGCGCTTGTAGTGACCCGTTAACAACTGGCATAACGGATAACTGACAAAGCCAAATGCCATCCCGGTGGAAACACTACCGGTAAATGGAATCATCACGACAATCAGGAAGACCGGGAACCAGTTTTCTAAATGAGCAAAGTCCAGACCTTTCAGATCCTCCATCATCAAAGCACCGGTGATAATAATGACGGGTGCCACCGCTGCTTGGGGAACGAAACTGAGCAGTGGGACGAAGAATGTTGATAGGGCAAACATAATACCTACAGTAATGCTCATCACGCCGGTCCGCGCACCGCTTTGGATACCGGAGGCACTTTCGGCCGCATCCACAGTCGGACTTGTGCCAAAAATACCAGACAAGAATGTCGTAAATGCTGATACTTCAAAGGATTTCTTGAACTTACTCTTATCCGGCAACATCCCCTCTAAGATCCCCATAGCTTCGAACAACTGAATCATAGCCATGGCAAAGATGGCGAGCAAAAACTTGGGCGTCAAGATTTGGCTGAAATCACCCTTCATGAAGATGTCACCGTAATGTGCCAGATTTCCCAGTGATGCATTCGGTACCGTTTGGCCTTTGATCTGAAACAGGAGACCCACAATAGTCGTGGCAGCAATACTGATGACAAATCCCCCTGGTACTTTGCGCATGAACAACCAGAGACTCAATACTAGACCGAAGATCGCCAAGATCACCGACGGATCAGCCAATGACCCAAAGGCCAACAAGGAGCGGGAGCCGCCGGACTTAATCAAGCCAGCTTTTTGCAGGCCAATCTGCACTAGGAAGACACCAATACCCACGGTAATACCAGTTTTCAAGGAATCGGGAATACCATCCGAAATAATCTGGGACAGCTTACTGAAGGCAATGATGCAATAGAAAACACTGCCGATAATTGACACGGCAATGGCTTGCTGCCATGTCAGACGCATGTCGACAACCAAAGTATAAGTAAAGAAAGCATTGACCCCCATGCCAGGCGTCAATATCATAGGGGCATCCGCAAAGATCCCCATTAACATGCAGCCAATTACAGAAACAAAAATCGTAGAAAACATCGTCAAAGAAGCCGGCATTTTCGCATCCGCCAAAATCATCGGATTCACGACAATGATGTAGGAAATGGCAAAGAATGCGGTAATGCCGCCTAAAATCTCAGTACGCAGCTGTTTTTTATCATGCCACACATCATCTAAAGACGGTGTAGTCACTGCTGTTGGATTTGCTTGTGCCATATTATTCACCTCATCAATAGAACAAAAATGGCGCATAGCTCACGACCGCTTCAAAAGCGCTCGCCAGCCATTCGCCATATACATAAAGGTGTTTCACACACCCTATTCAGTTTTCAGAATTAACCGTCAATAAATTGTAGCGGCGGAGTCTTCTTTGAAGGCTTTGAAGGACTTCATCGTGTTGTCGCGATCATGTTGCTGCAAATTCAACACAGACGTATCGCTTGCCCCACCATTGATAAACTTATAGATGAAGTCGTCACGAAAACCAATGTCAGCGGCATCTTTAGCCGTATTGCCATAGTAGACAGTCTTGATATTAGCCCAGATAATTGCAGCCAAGCACATTGGACAAGGATAAGCGTTGGTGTACAAGGTGCATCCACTTAAATCATATGTGTTCAACTTCTGACAAGCCTTGCGCATTGTCACAATTTCGCCATGCGCCGACGGATCATTATTGTGCAAAACCTGATTATGACCTTGCGCCACAATGTTGCCATCCTTATCGACAATTACTGAACCGAAGGGGCCGCCCTCTTTGGTCTGCAAGTTGGATTCTGCCTCTTTCTCCGCTAATGCCATTATTTTCGGATCATACATTACACAGAACCCCTTTCTTACAGTAAGTTGTTGTTTCCGCTTACGAACCTTATGGTAAACACTTTTCCCACTTAGTCAATGTTTTCTGTAACATTCACCAGAATAATCGCCAACTGGTTTCATTGGGCACGTCGAGATTCCTACGGAGCCATGCACCATATAATTTGGTATAGGTATAATGAAAATTTACAACCGAATTTCCCGTATATCCGACACACCTACTAACTCAGCATAAAGAAATTTTGCTGTTAGGCCAGTGCTGCTCACATTTCCTATTGTTGAATCTGGATTTTTTCTCGTCAAAATCAATCTAGTTTTGGTTGTTCATGCAGATACTGACGTAAAATTTCTTGAGTCAACTGTCCGCTTTCAGCAATATCTCCATAGAACTCTCCACTATGCTTCAAATGTCGGTTAAACTGTCCATCCACGGAAGCAAGTCCAAAGGTTGGCGTTGTATCTCCCCATTCCCAATTATCCAATAGGGACCAATGCGTATAACCAATAATTGGATACCCCATTTGAATTGCCTGGTGAATTTCCTGCAACATTTCAGCAATATACACAATTCGGACATCGTCATTGGTTGTGGCAAATCCATTTTCAGTAATCAAAATTGGTTTGTCAGAAAAGCGAGCCGCCATATCGATGATGATTTCTGGAGAAATCTCTTCCATATAAAATGGATGAGGCAACACATCGAGGTGGGTGGCCGCATAGTCGCCAGAACGGTAATCGGCCTTATGCCCATCAATATTCTGGCGCACATAGATATTGACGGCCCAGTAGTCAAAAGAATCCTTTAACCCCTCAACAGTATAAGCGTCATGTTCAGGCATAGTGACTTCACCCGTACGCAATGCATGTATGAAATATTCATTTTCCGTGTAGTCAAGCCACTTTGCCATGAGTTGATCCAACGAATTTTCACTACCTCGAAAGGGATGCTTAGGGGAAAAAGAGATTGCCGAGCTTACTGGTTTATCAGAGTACTTTTTAATTAGTCCATATCCAATCGCGTGATAAGTCAACAGATTCATCCGTTCCGTAATGGAATATTGAAAAGGAAGATTCGACTCGTTGATAACAATCCAATAGTCTACATAAGGCGCAACCTTGGGAACAATATACGTCAAATACTTCTGAAACTCAGATACATTATCCAATGTGCGAAAAGCCCCTTGTTTTTCAAACCATTGTGGATGAGCAAAGTGATGAAGCGTTAAGCAGATCTTAATCCCTGCTTCGCGCAATTGCTTGAATTGGTCAATGTAGTGGGCCACTGCAACTTCGTCATAGTGTCCTCTCTCTGGCTCGATGCGCGACCATTCAATCGACATTCGATATAGGTTCAGATGCATCTTCTTCAAAAGCGCTACGTCGTCAGGGAATTGCTCCCAACTGTTAGCTGCCTTCCCTGGTAATGCGTATTGCATGCCCTCATTTTCAACATTTTGCTGATACACCCGTGTATCGAACTGCGATTTGTTATTGCCCTCCACTTGTTCACCAGCCGTCGCTGCGCCAAAAAGAAACTGCTCAGGAAAATGAATATTTGGAAACGAAAATGGATCGATCATCTAAAGACCTCCCGTACTTAAGAAATGTTGATACCAATAGTAGCTGTCCTTAGGAATACGTCGCAGATCGCGCAATTCTGTATCGGTGCGATTGACGAAAACTAAGCCATAACGTTTGCTAAATCCTTCGCGGCCACTTAATGAATCTAAGAATGACCAAATAAAATAACCGGTGATTGGTACATGCTCATCCAACAATCGTTGACACACCTTAATATGCTCCCTCAAAAACGTGATTCGTTCGCAATCGTGTATCTCACCATTATCGTCCGGCATCATCGTATCGGCATAGCCATTTTCTGTAACCATCACTGGCAAATGGTAACGATTCACTAATTTCTTTGCCGACATGGCCAATCCAGCTGGATCAGCCCTCATGGCAGACCATTTGTTGGTTTTCCGTTCTTCTCCCATATCAATTGAGAAATCTACTGATCGGAAGAATGGTGGTAAAAAACCATTTTGCTTTTTAGGTGCACCGGCAGTAATGCTTGCATAATAATTGAATGCAATGAAGTCTGGGAAGGAAGACTGGAATATTTCTGTATCTTCATTTGTAACTGTCGGTGCAAGTTTCAAGAGCTGCAGGCGACTCAATGTATCCTCAGGGTAGTGTCCTTTGGCAGCCACATCCAATATCCAGTAACTGAGCTGTTCTTCAGCAATGCGTGCCGCTTGAATATCTTCACTATTTTTGCTGGCAGCATAGACATTTTGGAAGGCAGTGACCGGTCCAATCTTCCCTTCTGGCACAATATCATGACACAATTTCATTGCTTTCTTCTCTGCCAGTAGAATATAGTGCAGCATTTGATAATTGTGAACGCTTGGCGTATCCGGATCGGCATAGTGACTGCCATTATATCCAGGATTAAACATTAGCATCAGCGGTTCATTAATTGTGAGCCAAGTTTTGACTCGATCACCAAATAGCGTGAAAGCCAGTTTTGCATAGGCTGAAAAATCATCGACGGACTGTCGAGAAAGCCAACCGTTATACCGTTTGATCAGAGTTTCTGGCATATCAAAGTGATTCAGTGTAACCACTGGCCGAATGCCATTCCGTAACAATTGATCAATCAAGCGATTGTAATACTGTATCCCATCTTTATTGACCACCCCTGTTCCGTTGGGCAAAATTCGAGACCAGCTTAGTGAAAATCGAAAACTGTTAACACCAAGCTCTTTCAACAGCTTTACATCTTCTGGCCATCGATGATAAAAATCAGCAGCGACGCTCGTATCTGCAATATTTCCCTTGCCGGGCCGAACATCTACTGTACTCAATCCTTTGCCATCTTCGGTCGCTGCCCCTTCAATTTGAAACGCAGATGTCGATACACCCCATAAAAATGGATTAGCCATATTTTTAGTCTGCCTCCTTCAGAAGAGCTGCATTAGTCTCGTCCTCCAGAGCCGTTTTATCTAGGATCTTAAAAAATGGGTAGTAGGTGAGACATGAGATCAGTACCGCAACAACTTGCCAAACTGCATATGTCCAACTACCCTGCATAATTCCAGAAATGACAATCGGTGTACTCGCCGGAAGAAACAATCCTATTGGCACACCGACAATTCCAGTTACCATCAATGCATATCCTAAAAGTAGGATCAACACAGGCGTGAATACAAACGGAATGAACAGGACTGGATTCAAAATGATTGGCAATCCAAAGATCAAGGGCTCATTGATGTTGAATAATCCAGGTAAGATAACCAAACGAGCCATTTTTTTGTACTGTTGACTCTTAGCAAACAACAACATCACGATGACAAAACCAAGCGTGCCGCCAGCACCACCGATGGCTAACATATTGTACATCTCAATATTGAACATGTGCGGAATTGGACGACCGGCGTGGTATGCCGCCATGTTTGAATTAATGTATCCAATCCAGATCGGCATCAAGATAGGTAAAATCGTGAAAGAACCGTGAATGCCGAAGAACCAAAGTAATTGAGCCAGAATAATCAAAATGATAAAGGATGGCAATGATCCTGTTAAATTTTCAATTGGTGTTTGTAAAATTTTGTAAATGAAATCAGTGGCCGAAACATACGAGGTAGCACTGAATCCCCACCGAATTAATGCAAAAAGTGCAAGAATGACGAATGCCGGAATAATGTCGGTGAATGATTTGCTCACTTGTGATGGTACACCATCGGGCATGTGAATTACCCAATTCTTCTTAACAATCCAAAGGTACACTGTCGTCACAATCATTGCAGTAATAATTGCAGTAAATGCGCCGCGCGAACCGATGTAGTCCACATTCATGGACGTGATTGCTTGCAGTGCGCCTTTAGGCGTTTTGATCTGCAATGGTACTAACGTCAAGAATGAAACCAACGCAATAACGCCCACATTGACACCAAGTTCCGGCTTGCCAAACATGTGTGCGGCCTGGTAGGCAATCAAGAATACCATGTACAATGCGATCGCATTGATCGTAACAGCCGGCACAAAACTTAAAAAGTTTGCAAGCCCAGTTCCCTTCAAAAAGGTTTGATAAGCAGGAATACCAATACTATTGAGCAGTGAAAAAATTGCTCCGACAATAATGATACCCATTAGGCTCATCGTGCCCCTACTGATGCTTTGAATCCATTTATTAGCCGAGATACGTGTGGCCACTGGAATAAAATGCTTTTCCATAAATCCTTGCAGTGCTTTCAATGATAGCCCCTTCTTTCTTTATCTAAAGCCATCATAGCAAGCGCTATCACTCCTGGGAATGAGCGATTCCTCAGTACACTATGTTCGATTCAACGATTGTGTCCTCTGACGATATTCCGCTGGTGTCTGTTGTTCCTCGCGCTTAAATAACTTATGGAAAAAAACAGGGTTCTCATAACCAACTCGCTCAGCAATGACCTCAATTGGCCAATTGGTCTGACGCAATAATGCTTTAGCAACAGCCACTCGTTTCTGTTGGACCAATTGACTGAACACTTTTCCCGTTGCTTTCTTCAACTCAGAAGATAAATAATTAGGCGAGTAATTGAAATAAGCGGCCATTTGGGACAATCCAATGTCGCGATAATGCTCATCAATATAGAGTATGAGATCTAGAGGCTGTGCGTGGTATTTATTGAGATGAGGCTGATCATGACTGATGGTTCGAGATTGTTGCATTAACAAGATTAGTAATGCCTGGATAAAAGACTGTGCCAGTTCGCTGACTAACGACGCTTCTCCCGTATATTCCTCAATCAAACCTTGGATAATTGATACAAGTGTCACTTGGTTCACTTTGTCAAATTGCCAATAACGTTCTGCATAAGCAGTCTTATTGAATAGTTGCCGAACAAAGTCAGTCAGTATGCTCTGTGTGGGTACCGCATCAAGAAAAATTGACTGCAGTAAAGATGCCCGAATTCCAATCTCGAGTACCAAATCCTTCTTTGTTAACGACTTTGTTCGGTGCGCACACCGTCGATCAACTAACATGACTCGGCCTGCCGTTACAGTGACCGTTTGATCCAAAAACTCAAAGACACATTCTCCCTTAACGACCACAGAAAACTCAATATAATCATGCACATGCCATGGAATGTACGTCTCCACAGGCTCCACCGCCATGTTTAGAGTTCTTGAGATAACATGATGGGCATTCTCCAAATTCTGGTTAAATCTGAACACCTCGTGACCGTCAACCATTTCTGATTTGGGTTGAAACTTTGCCCTTAGCGTCGACCAATCGAGACCAGAAATCGGCACCGTCAATTTGTCAAAGTTTGAAATCATCATGATCCTATTCCCTCCTCTTTCCATTCTCCCGGATCATCTATCCATCATAGCTAGAAGTGGTAACTGCCTTGACTAACTTTCTACATGCACCTGTATGGTGAATCAATTCCTTGACGGGCCTTTACCACATCCGGGCGATCTAAAGCGCTGTCAATCCGTACCATTGTAATACACGAGCCTTCTTTCGTCTAAGATGGTGAGAGCAAGCGCTTGCATATCAGTCTGGTTTGTTGTACAGTGAGCTTAGCTAATCAGATGATAGGGTTGTTAAGCAGGTATCAGGCGACACAAAACCTATTTATGAGTCGTATTTATTACGGCCATAAATAGGTTTTTTTCGTGGGGAGGTGACGCTATGCGCATTAGGAAAATTCTCAATAACAACGCTGTGATCAGCAAAGACACCAATGGAAACGAAGTCATTGTCATGGGTAAGGGACTTGCTTATGGCGGTCATCAAGGACAGGAAATACCTGAGTCAAAGATCATTAAAACATTTGTGATTCGCGAACCAGGTGTCAAACGTCAATTCGTGGACATGTTGCAAGACATTCCAATCAGCATTATCCTGCTCACCAAAGAAATTGTTGATATGGCCAAAGTGGATTTGAAACAAAAGTTCAGTCAGACAATTTACCTTGCTCTATCTGATCATATCAACGCCGCAATCAAGCGTTACACGTCAGGTTTAGTACTCCAGAATAGACTTCTGTTTGAAATTCAACGTTTCTACTCGGAAGAATATGCAGTGGGCAAAAAGGCCGTTGCAATGATTTACGACAGCACAGGCATTCAAAGGACCGATGATGAAGCAGGCTTTATTGCCATCCAAATAATTGGTGCAGAAACGGATCAAGACATTGATAAATTTTACAAAAGTACCGCTTTTATCAATCAGATTCTCAGCATTGTGAAATACACTCTCAACGTCGATCTGGACGAAAACTCCTTGGCTTATAACCGATTCGTTACTCATCTCAAGTATTTTGCGATGAACATCCTTTCTCACCAGACACCAGGAAGAAGACTTCCAGGATCGGATTTATTGACCGTTTTGGCAACCCGTTATCATGACGCATTTGCTTGTGCAGAAAAAGTAAGTCGCTATATTTCCCAAAAGTATAACTATCCGCTGGACGATGATGAAAAGTTGTACCTCACCATCCACATCGAACAAGTCATCAGATTAGGAGTGAAATGAAATGACAACATCGAATATGGCACAAAACATTCTCACAGCCGTTGGTGGCCAAAAAAACGTTCAATCCTTGATTCATTGCTCAACCCGTCTACGTTTTGTCCTCAAGGATGAAAAATCAATTAATGATGACCAAGTCAAAGCAATCGATGGTGTACTTTCCGTCGCCCGAGCCGGCGGACAATATCAGGTTGTCGTCGGAACTAATGTTACGGATGTTTACGATGATATTCTAAAAATTGGGAATCTGGGAATTGATGATCCCAGTCTGCAAAACGCACTGACAGAAAAGAAAAAGATTACGCCGGCATCCATCTTCAATGGGATTATTAAAGCCATTACTGGCACTATCGCCCCCGTCATTCCAATCATGGCTGGTGCAGGGATGGGGAAAGTTTTACTCCTCGTTCTGACGTTAACTGGACTAATCAGCGACAAATCACAGACGTATATTCTCTTGAACCTAATTTTCGATACAGGATTCTTTTTCCTGCCAGGCTTTGTTGGCTTCTCTGCCGCCAAGATCTTTGGTGCTAACCAATACCTCGGTGCCTTTGTGGGATTGGCGACTTTACACCCGGCTTGGACGGCATTGGTCGCCGCCAAAGCGCCAATTAACTTCTTAGGGGCTAACGTATCGCTTGTCAGTTATTCTGCCCAGATCATCCCCGCCCTTCTGTCAGTTTGGCTCATGTCCTACGTTGAAAAATGGGTAAAAAAGATAACTCCACAATCCATCGCAGTATTCTTTGAACCCATGATGGTGATGCTCATCACCCTCCCCTTGACCTTTGTAGTCATTGGACCGGCAGGCAACCTGGTATCTGAAGGAGTCGCAAATGCAAGCCTATGGATGTACAACAATGTTGGTTGGCTAGCCATTCCAGTTTTAGCCGCATTGTATCCATGGCTGGTTTCGATGGGTGTGCACAAGGCTCTCAGCCCAATCAGCATCATGCTCGTTGCACAACAGGGATTCGATCCCATTATTCGGGTGGTGGCCCTTTGCTCCAACATCTCACAGGCAGCTGCATCTCTAGCCGTTGGTTTAAAGACAAAAAACAAAAAGTTGCGTTCTTTGGCTCTCTCTTCCAGTATCACGGCCTATCTCGGTGGAATCACCGAGCCTGCACTTTATGGTGTTAATTTAAAGCTGAAAAAGCCAATGTACGGCGCCATGATTGGTGCGGCTTCCGCTGGTGTCGTTGCCGGTCTGTTGAAGATGAAGGCATTTATTTATGTCACCCCCGGCTTGCTTTCATTACCAATGTGGCTTTCAAAGACTGAAAATTATATTCCACAGGCAATTGCGACATTACTAATCAGCAGCATTGTCACATTCGTTGCCACTTGGATTATTGGATTTGATGATCAGCCGGATTCGATAAAAGTGGCGGAACAGCCGAATTCCGTGGAAAATTTAAGCAATCAAAATGTCTCCTCTGGCAGTACGGTATCTTTAAATACACCCGTTCCTCTCATGGTCCCCGTCAGCGGTAAGGTGCATCCTTTGGCTGATGTAAATGACCCCACATTTTCATCTGGAATCATGGGTAAAGGCATCGCAATTGATCCAAACAGTGATCAGATTGTGTCACCAGTGAATGGTAAAATCGTGGCTACTTTTGAAACAGGACATGCCATCGGTATTGACGATACAGAAAATGGTATTCAACTATTAATTCACATTGGGATTGACACTGTCTCTTTAAAGGGGAAGTACTTTGAGAACTTAGTAACAAAGGGAGATGCGGTCACAGTCGGCCAGCCATTAATTCACTTCTCTCCGGCCAAAATCAAAGAAGCGGGATTAGACCCCGTGGTCATGCTCATCGTGACCAATAGCGATCACTTCAACAATGTACAACCACAACCAATTGCTGATGCGGCCATTGGTCAAACCGCTATTATGGTGCAATAAGGAAGGAGCAAACAATGTTTGACGCATACATTTGGGACTTTGATGGCACTCTCTTTGACACTTATCCGAATATGATGACTGCAGTAATGCGTGCTCTGAAGGATTTCGACTTAGATATTGGTGACGAAGATGCTTATCGTATTATTAAACGTCACTCCATCAAAAAGTTGGTTGAATCTCACGGCATTGCAAACTCAGAATTCGTTCAAGTGTTTCACCAGTATGAAAGGAAAATTGTCCGACCTGCTTTACCTTTTGCTGGCACAAAAAATACACTTCAGAAGATCCAGGACAACGGTTCTTCAAATTTTGTTCTCTCTCATCGTGATGAAAATACTCTGAATGACTTGCTAAGCCGCCATGGGCTGCTCAATTATTTTTCCGCAATCTACAGTATTGACACCGGGTTTCCGAGAAAGCCAAATCCAGCAGGTCTGAATTACATTATTGAACAATTCTCTTTGGTAAAAGAAAAAACCGTGATTATCGGCGATCGCCCAATGGATATTCAAACAGGTGATAATGCAGGTATTTACACCTGTCTATTTGATCAAGACCACTTGCTAGATGATTTGGTTGTTGATTTTCATGTATACCGGATGCCGGATATTTTGAGCCTATCCCCAATTCAATCAAACACCGAAATAACGCCCTAACGTCTCATTCGGCATAATCATTAATAACTGCTCGCAACCACATTTCTACCACGTGATTGCGAGTTTTTTTGTTGTCCTCAGGTGTTCAGTTCATATTGACGAAAAGGTTTTCTTTTTTGGCCTACCTTGCATTCAACAACACCGATAAACTACAAGGTGAAGGTGATCACGTGATAGCAAAAGCAAATCTCAGTCCGAAAGACCGAAAATACGAGATAATTTCTCGACTGCTGAACGGGGAACACCTCAGCTATCAACAGCTTTCTGATGAGTATTTTGTCTCACGCAGCAGCATCGCCGGTGACATCTCAACTGCGAAGCAAATACTAGCACAGGAAAATGCCCCGTTGGCATTCGACAACTCTGGTACATATATTAAAGGAGGTGAAGTACTCAGACAACGCGTCACCAAACGAATTGTGCTGGATTTAATGCTGGCGCCTATCCCAAATACGATTGCACTCACCATGTTTCTGGACATGACGTTGCTGAAGCAGTTACGGCAGGCTTTTGAAAAGAAGTTGCAGAAATGGCAATTGGAAGTGCCCGAGAGTTATCTTCAGGACATTCTGGTTACCACGGCCATTGTGATAACGCGTGGTCGTGCGGGTCACCATATTGAGGTGGATGAACGGAACCAATTTGGTGATTTGTTCTTCCAATTTGAAAAATATCCACTGGTTTATGACTTGCTCATGAGTGTAGAAAGTGACGGGATGTATCATTTTTCACAAGCAGAATTACGTTATCTTTCCTATGTCATCTTGGGTAATGGCTTCAAGTTTTTTATGAAGAATGCAACGATTCCTGGATTATTCAAGCAAAAGGTCAAGAAACTTATTGCTAGTGTCAGTACCGGCATAGATATTGATCTTAATCAAGATAGTCGGCTGGAGTCAGATTTACTTGTCCATCTGTATCAGCTCGTTTTGCGTTTGCGGGCTAATACGACAGTGGTCAATCCGCTGTTGTCAGAAATCCGAAAGAATTATCGCAAACTGTTTGGGGTAGTGTGGTATGCACTGAACGACTTTGGACACGACAACCATTTAACGATCTCAGCTGATGAGGTTGGCTTCGTCACTATTCATTTCCAAGCAGCCATCGAACGCACCAAAAAGATGCGCAGAATCCTATTTGTCTGTCCTAACGGCATCGGCACCAGCTCCCTTATTTCGGCGAAAATCAGACGGATCTTTCCCGACATTCCACTGATTGAGGCCGTTTCCGTGGCCAATTTAGCCCGTATGGATCTCGACGATGTGGATCTCATCCTCACAACTGTCAGTATTGGCAAAGTCAGTCAGCCAGTCGTTAACATCTCGCCATTGCTCACCACGGAAGATATGAAAAATGTCATGAGTAAGTACATTGATATTACAACAGCACCCGATCGGCACCAAAACAAAACCGACGCCGGAAATCTCTTAAAAACATTAACCGGACTTAGCGGGCACGTCTTTTTCGATAATTTGAAAACTAGAGAGACAGCCTTAAATTTCTTAATTCATAAGAATACCTGGGACTCCGAAGCCCACCAACAGGCGTTCAAAGAATCCGTTCAGCAACGAGAAACAATTCAATCGACCTATATGGGCAATGGCTTCGTTATCCCCCACGGTGATCCGGCGTTGGTTGATCACACAAATATTTCTATTTTGGTTTTGGATAAGCCGATTCCTTGGGGAAACTACAAAGCGGATGTGATTGCTTTACTCATGATCCGGAAGAAAGACACTGCTGCTGTTGAACCCTTCATGGACCTGTTAATGAAGGGCATTGAGGATAAAAACTGGTTTATTTCAAAAATGATGGAGGTGAAGTAACCCTTGGCAAAAGCAATTATTTCTGAAGATGAAATCCAGGTCGTCGACCATGTGCCCGACTGGACAGCAGCTGTCAAAATGGCCAGCGTTCCATTAATCCGGGCAAAGGTCATTACGAATGAATATGTCGACCATATGATTCAAAGCGTCAAAGAAAACGGGCCATATATGGTGCTCACTGATTATTTTGCCTTAATGCACGCAAGGCCCGGCGAAGGCGTCAATAAGCCTGGAATGAGTCTGTTGGTTACAAAACAGTCGGTTGATTTAGCTGGTAAACCAGTCAAAATCTTTCTCATCATGGCCGCTGTTGACAATACAAGCCATTTAAAGAGTCTGCAAAAAGTAATGAGCGTGTTTATGGACGATCATTCTTATCAAACCATACTGGCTGGTAATCGTCAGCAAATCATTACGCTTTTAAAAAAATCGGAGGTAGCAAAATGAAAATTTTAGCAGTTTGTGGATTTGGGGTTGGCAGCTCAATGGTCCTAAAAATGACTCTAGACAAGGTTGTTAAGGACTTGGATATTGATGCCACTGTTGAAAACACTGACATTGCCACGGCAAAGGCAACAGATGCGGACGTTTATTTCACGAGTCAGGAATTATCGCCTGACTTACAAGAATCCACCAAAAATCCGGTCTATGCCGTCAAGAAATATATGGATAAAGGCGAGGTTAGGGAGAAACTTGAGAAATATCTTTCATCTAGGAAGGAGGAATAGTCAATGGTTGTCATTAATTGGATTGCAAAAAACGTGTTGCAAAATCCACCCATTCTATTAGGTCTGATTGCAGCTTTAGGTTTGGTGATTCAACGCAAACCATTTGCGGATATCATCAAAGGGTCTCTCACAGCCGCTTTCGGCATGTTGATTCTAACCGAAGGGGTGAATATGCTGACAGGCACAATCGCTAGCATTAATACCGCCGTCCAAACTCAAATGGGCGTTAAAGTGGCAAAAGGGTTGTCAGATATCACATTTACTGCCGACTATGGTGGGGCAGTGGGTATGGCTATGTTCCTCGGACTGATCATTCACTTGCTGATCGCCCGTTTCACTCCCGTCAAAACTATTTTCCTTACAGGCCACATGCTTTGGTGGGTGCCTTTCGTCATCATCGCTGGTTTGGTCGAAGGCGGTGTCCGCGGAAATCTATTGATTATCCTTGGTGCAATCATTTCTGCTTGTTACTGGTCCTTTATGCCATGGATCATGCGGCACTACGTCTGGGACGCAACCGGCGATGATTCCTTCTTAATCGGTCACCCAACTGGTATTCTTTCAATGATTTCTGGATTTGTTGCAAAACGGGTCGGTAACAAGGCCCACTCCACAGAAGATCTGAATATTCCCAAGGGGTTGTCTTTCTTTCATGAAATCTCTATCACGGGCGGCATGGTCATGTTTTTAGTTGATATTATCGTCGGCATTATTGCCCCTGTGCTTGTACCAAAGGGAAGCAATTTGGTGATGTATGCCATCAACCAAGGCCTTACCTTTGGCGCTGGTCTGCTCATCTTACTTTACGGAGTACGGTTATTAATCAACCAAATCGTACCGGCCTTCCAAGGAATTGCTGAAAAAGTAGTGCCTGGTGCTAAACCTGCATTTGACGTGCCGATTCTGTTCAATTACCGACCAAATGCTGTCATTATTGGCTTTATCACGGCAATGATTACCTCCACAATTCTTGTCATTATCGCCAACTCATTTAACCTGTTTGGCATCCTGCTTGTACCGCTTGTCATCACTAGCTTTTTCGAATGCGGTGGTGCGGCTGTCATCGGTGAAGGTCAAGGTGGTGTGCGTGGTGCGGTAATTGGGACTGCCACTGCTTCCTTCGTTATGGTCGCTCTGGTTGGTTTCTCTGGCGTGTTACTTAGCCATACTATTCGTAACTGGATATTGATTTTTGGTGGCAATGATTTAAGTCTTTGGAGCATGATTGCTCAAGGAATTGGTAAACTGTTTGGAGGCTTATAACTTTGTATCAATACATGGATAAAGTACAGGCACTGCTGACTACCGTACAGAAGGATGAAGCACCAAACATCAATAAAGCAATTGAGCTCCTGCTGCAGGCAAATTTGAGAAAACAATCAATCTACATCTTCGGTGCTAGTCATGCTGGTATTCTTGCCGAGGAAATGTATTACCGTGCTGGTGGCATGATGACAATTAATGCCATCTTTGGTCGAGAATTGATGCTTGATCGTAAGCCAATCACTTTCACCAGCAAGATGGAGCGATTGGAAGGATATGGCACAGCACTAGCAAGTACGGTACCATTTCAAAAAGATGATGTGCTGATTCTTCATTCGGTATCTGGCCGTAATCCCGTAATTATCGATTTAGGGCTAGCAGCCAAAGCAAGGGGGGTTAAAATCATCGCCCTCACAAATCTGACATACTCTAAATCCGTTACTAGTAGACATTCATCTGGGAAACGCCTCTTTGAAATTGCCGATGTCGTCATTGATAATCACGGCGATATTGGTGATGCTGCCTGTCCCATCCCTGGGATTAACCAAAAAGTTGGACCAACTTCCACGGTTATCGGTGCAGCAATTCTCAATACGATTATTGTAGAAGTTTGCCAACGAATGGTTCAACACGGAATTAAACATCCACCGATTTTCTATTCCGCCAATCTTGATGGTGGTGACAAACTCAACCAGCAATTGCACGACGAATATCAATCAATGATTCATTATCAGTACAATTAATTAGGAAAAAGGCCAAACGATCCACATCAGACTTCAACGCCCGATGAATCGTTTGGCCTTTTTTTCGTGTGTGCTAAGGAACAAGTACTGGTTGACTGTAGCTACTCTTGCACGGGAGCATCCCTATACTTAAATCCCGCGTAATTTGTTGCCACTTCAATAATGCGGTAAACGTCCAAATACGGTTGGTAGAATTTCTCGTTTAATTTGATGAAATCAACAAACTCTTGCCACTCCGCTTCTGCTCGGTCCGTTTGCCCGTCTGCCAACCATGACAGAGCTTGGGCTAACTTTTGGGTTGATTGACGATGGTAATCCAACACCTCCCAGTTTTTCTTCTGTGTCCCCGTCACCTCAGATAACGCAACTCTGATAACTGGCAAGAAATCCCTTGCTTCTGCCACGATCCGTTGATATCGTTTAGACATTTGTTCGCTCACCCGTGGACCAATGGCATTAAAATAATCACTGCTAGAATCATCAGAGACTTTCTGTAAATACTTCACCACTGCAGGGTAAGTTGATTTACCATATGCTGCCTCAAAGTACTCCTGACGAAGATCCTCAAAGTTAGTCTCTTTATCCCACAACGTTTGACCCATGACGTAATTCGGGAAAGTTGTCGGAAAGCCGGCACGCAACTCCTGGCAGCTAATGTAGCCATGGAGATGCAAGTGACTAAGATACTTAACATCACGGGAAATAATACGACTGATATTCATATATCCCAGATCCCCATAGTGTGCTCTACCAAGGGGATAATCATAGACAAAGCTGTCCCCTTTAAAGCCCTTTTGCCAGTCAAACAAGAATGAAAGATTCTCTTCCAAAGTTGTTGGCAGTGTGGTTTGGTTCCGTTTATAGACGGCAGGGGCGGGAATGTCTTGGGTATAATTTACGTCTGCATAACTCTTCTCGAATGTTCGGCTAATCGGTGCGAACATCATTGTGAAACGTTCTGGGTTCTTAATTTTCTCCTTTGCTGGTGCGAAAAGAAGTTCATGATACAGCAAAAAGCAAATCTTGGTGTTGAGATGATGTGCGGTTAACTCTTGGTCCAGGTAATTGAGGAATCGAACATATTGATCTGCTGGTAATTCCTTGCGGCACTGTTCACATTCACAAATGTTATTATTTGCATCGGACAGCCAAACATGTAAGTAGTCCACTTCAGGATGCTGCTCTGCATATTGGACAACCACGTCTGACATTTTTGGTATAACAACAGGATTAGAAAAATCCAAGCTAGTCAAAATGGGAGTACCATCAATCAGTGCACGCTTACCGTTAACTTCTGCAACAAACTTTTCCTTCTCTTCTGGCAGTCTCAGCCCCGACTCCCAGCCAAACTTCGAAGAATACCCAAGCACCTCTCCCGTCCAACCATGACCCACACGATGGTGCTTAAGCCCGCGTGTTGCAATTGCCTCATCCACTTGCCGACTCATTTTTTCCACCATGGCGTTAGTGAAGGTACCCTTATCCCAATACGAATTAAACTCGTGGGTATACCACCGTTTAAAAAATGTATACGGGTTCTCAAATTGGACAAAGAACGTATTAAATCCGATTTTTGGTAGCCAATCGATAAACTGCATAATGTTTTCGACAGAATCTGCACCCTCAATGCAGACTCCACGATGTTTATAACTAGCCTTATGGTCGTAGCTGAAAGGCTGGTTGAAAACATCCATCGTAATTGAAGGAATCACCTCATTATTACGTCCAGGCCGAACGAAGCGTGCCCCAAAGTGGTGCAGCAGCTGATAGACACCAATTAATACGACTACCGGATGATTACCCTCAATTTTTCCTTGCCCCTCTTCCATAGTAATTCGAACATGGTCCAGTTCATCCTGATGAGGATCCTTGTTAAGTACCAAACGAATGCTCGCCTGCGCCGGATCTTGACTATTTTCTGGTAACATTTTCCTCAAATAGTGGGAGAGCTCATTCTGAGCAAAACGCATGGTCGTGTCATCGACACTTTGTAAAACTGTTGCAGTCATTTATGCAACCTCCTGGTTTTCTTCTTCTACCAATCGAGCATGGTCTGCTGCTTTAAAAAACGGATAATAAATTGCAAAGGAGAGGGCCACGCAAATCACTTGCAGTATTGCCGCATTAATACTTCCCCCGGTGGCTAAGAATCCACCAATAATTGGCGGGGTAGTCCACGGCAATGTGGCGCCAGTGGTCAATGGAACAAAGTGGAGCAGCATAGCAAAATATGTCAGCGTCGCATTAACCAGTGGTGTCAGAATAAACGGTATCAGCATGATCGGATTAAGCACAGTCGGGAAACTGAAAAGAATAGCCGTATTTATATTGAAAAGTGCAGGAATACCAGAGATTCTCCCCAGTGTTCGATACTCCTTGCTCTTACTGAAGAACATGAGACACAATGCTAAGCCAATGGTGGCACCACCTCCGCCCATGTAAACAAATAGGTCAATGAAAGGTTGTGTAATGATGTTGGGAAGGTGTGCTGCACCCGCTTGTAGGGCAATTCTGTTTTCATCTGTAAACTGTAACCAAATTGGCTGCATGACTGTGTTAACAATTTGTCCGCCGTTGACTCCGCAAAACCAAAAGAGAGAATTCAGGAAAATCGCCACGAAGGTTCCGATAAGCGATCCGCCAATGAGTGACAATGGCTTACCGATAATGATGGATAAAGCATCATTAACGCTACCAATGTTGAGCGCCTTCAAAATTACGGTTAGAGTTTCAAAAAAGACTAGAATTACTGCGCCGGGAGCCAACGCGACGAAAGATTTACTGACGACTTCTGGAACACTTCCTGGCATCTTTATCGTAAAATTCTTCTGAACAAACCAACGAAAAATCTCAGCCGTAATAAACCCAACAATAATGGCGGCAAACAACCCCTTCCCGCCCAACGCTGGGTATGGAATTCCCGCGATATTTTCCTTGTTAAGGATTGATGGTGTCACCAACAGTAAACTTGCGACAGATAGTGCCCCTGCTGACAATCCATCAACGTGATAAGACTCCGCCAGCCGGTAAGCCACACCAAATGTTGTCAGTAAAGCAATTAACCCGAAGCTATTGTTCACCATATTGTTGAGAATAACGTCTAGCCCATGAGCATGGAGCCAAGTGGTCCAGCTTGCAATGGGAAAGCTAGCAATTAGTACAAAAATGGAACCAATCAAGACAAGTGGCATGGCTAGCATGAATCCTTCTCGCAACGCTTTTAAATGACGCTGTTTGCTGATCTTCTCGCCGACAGGAGCGAGTTTGTTCTGCAAGAATGACATAAACGTCTGCAATTTCTGCATCCCCTTTATTTATATTTCATAATTAACGATAACGTGTAAGCGGATTAAAGGCAAGACTTATTTTTTAAAAAAATAAATTCTAGCCCCCTCTTGCCGCTCCGATATTCAGTTAATGAATCGTCTCTTAGGCTGATGAATACATTTTCTGACGTGTTTGCACGCTTGCCTCGGCTATTTTTTTATTTTATAATTAAAATAAAGGAGCGAATGTCGATGGTCAACGAAGGAATCAATCATCATAACCGTGAGCGTACTGTACAATTTATTTACCGGCATCCTCACGCCACTCGCACAGAAATCTATAAAGGTACTGGCATGACTCCTGCCACAGTTTCGCAAACTGTCGCACAACTCATTACTGAAAATATGGTTGTAGAAACTGGGCAAGAAGTTTCGGGTACCGGTTCTGGCCGCAAGCAAAAAGTGATTGAGCTTAATCAGAACTTTGGCTACTGCATCGGCGTTGATTTCAGCCTCTCCGGTATGGCTACTTTTGTTTGCGACATTCTAGGCAATCCCTTAAGCAGTAATTTAACCCCTTACGAGCAAGTTCAAAACCAAGATATTAATGGTTTAATTGCTGAGAAAATCAATTCAATTGTGAAAAATTACCCGCATCATAAATTCTTAGGGGTTGGCGTTGCCATTCCAGGCCATTATGATGGTGAGCACCAAACAATCATTTCCAATAACCCGATGTGGAACACTTTTGACTTGTCAAAAATCCGCCTAGCGATTTCTTTGCCCATACTGGCTGAAAACAACATTGAATCCATGGCATTGGCACGTTTCCTTTTCGATTCTGCCAATACCCCAGACAAGTTTCTCTTTCTTCACTCAGGTTATGGCCTTTATGCCGCTTTCATTGAGCCTAACAGTTTGCATCCTAAACGTAATTACTACATCGGTGAGATTGGCCATACTGTCGTTAATCCAGATGGCTTTCAGTGCGAATGCGGTAAAAGAGGTTGTCTCCAAACCTATATTTCAGAAACGTGGATATTGAAGAAAGCGCGCCTATTGTACCGTAACTCCAACACAACGGTACTCCGATCTTTAGTCGCAGATCCAACTAAAATCAACCTAGATACGGTGCTGGCTGCTTATGATCTGGGTGATTCATTTATTACCCAAAGTCTGAATCAGGCGGTGCGCTATTTAGGCATTTCTGTGGCTAACTTACTAATGATGTGTGACGCAGATGCCATTTATTTAAATAGTCGAATCCTGCAGAAACCGGAGTTCCATCAGCAGATTTCAGAAACCATTTCTACTCAATTGACGTTTATTCCAACAAAAAAGAACACCACTGTGGCAATTTTGCCATATCAGGAAACAGCTGCTGCGCGAGGCGCCTGCGCGCTGGTTGCACTAGCAAAAGTGGTTCAGAACTCTGCTTACGCTGACATTATGCTCCCATAAGAAAACAAGTCATGGACGATATTTCAACTTTAGAAATATCGTCCATGACTTGTTTTCTGTTTTTATGCCAGCCGTTCAATCCTACACCGTCAGTATCTCCAGTAGTACCTGTCGAAACCGATCAAAGTCTGCAGCTGTCTGATGAAATACTTCTGGCGCTGTGTGATGACGATCAGTCATCCATAAACCCGGATCATCTGATCCCACCAAAGTGGCGAGTGCTTTTTTTACCCTGGGCTGGTCAACTTTTTCCGCCTGTTTCAACAGCCAATAATCCTCTAATCCACGGTGTAATGCCTGCATGCGCATTGACGGCAAGATATTACCGTTGTCGCCAGGATGGCAAAGACACAGGTCACCAATCGGCAAACTTGAAACATTATAGCGAATATCTTTGCGTGCATTTTCTGGCCAGCAATTGAACGCCCACCGCAGTAAGCCATTCATTCCCATCATATACGCTACTGGGCCCTGCATACGCGCTTCAAGCAGAGAGCTGTGCAGGTACGTGTTCGGACGTTCTGGGTAATTGCATATATAGAACTGCGTTCGTCCTGGATGAGTCTTTTCAATCTCCTTGCCATGGCGAGATGCCGTGTAGAAAGACAGGGCTGGATAATCGACCTGATCAATCAGATCCGCCAACACCTCTTCTTTATCCATTGCCACCTTAATTTGCACTGAGGAATCTATCGCTTTTAAGGCCCTGATTGACGCCTTAAATGTTGTCACCTGAGCCGGTTGAGGTTCATCCGCAAACAAGCGCACTTTCCCCCACCAACCCTGCTGTTTGAAATGGTTAAATAGTTGACGCAAATATTCTCTCAACAGGTCCTGATCTTGAACAAAAGTAAAGCTTTGCTGCCGTTCATCATAGTACCGCACAACTAATGGCTCAGGATAATCAGCCGTCTTAATCAGCGGAAAGAAAGGTGGTGTCCAAACGCCTAACAAGCCAAAGACATCAATGTAGTCCTTGACCCCGGCGGCAAAAAAGGTCTCGACATAACGATCCAGAGCAGAATAGTCACAGCTTAATTTTCCGTCCACCTGGCGAATAACTCTAACCATCGAGTACTCATATAGATTAGCCGGATAGTCCTTAATAATGTAACTGAACCATCCTTTCCACGGTATTTCTCCGGCAATGACTGTAACAGCTTTTTGACCCATTTTTGCCATCATATGCGCCATTTGATCAATTAGTCGAAAATGCGCATCGCTCCATAACGGAACTTTAAACATGCGTGCAAGATTGGAGGGCTGCTGCCAAATATCAAGATCAAAGTCGGCTGTGACATCTTCTGGAAGCTGATAATCAATCACTGAAACAGTCAGTTTTATTGCCTTGATACGCTTTTCCGTGCCAATTATTCCTGCCTGATAAACGGAGACTTCAACCGGATAATCTCCAGATTTCACTTTTTTACCAAGTGGCATTTCAATGTAAATTGGGGTATATCGATCTGCAGAATAGGTTTGTGCAGTCACTTCGGTCAACTTATCCGCGTATTCTACCTCACCCTCTCCTCGATAATAATCTAAAAAGTGTGCACTGACTGGTAACGGCGAATTGATGCTAATGCGAAAAATGGGAATATCCAGAGCATCCGGCAGTGAATACTGCGTATCAAGGACAAAGTGACTCGTCTGGTCACCATGCAATAATAACTGGAATGCCCCCGTGCTACCCTTTAACGCCCGGATTGTGTCCACCGCTTGCGGTACTTCTTGGGCTAATGCGGTGGATGCCGTGTAACTCTCTAACACTGGAATAACTTGCAAGATACTCGTCTCCTTCTGCTGATCCATTGAATAGTTTATCTAGTTCACGCCTGCACTTCAGAAGTCGCCGTGTTCTGTTCGGCGGCTGCGGCCATCTCTAGCGCATATTCTCGCTTATCGGCAATTCTCAGGAATGGATACCACATGATGATTCCAATTGCCATCGAGATTACCATCAGGATTGCGTAGTTCAGACCACCCGACAACGGCATCTTAATAAACGTTGGTGTTGTCCAAGGTAGTAGCGACATCGTCGGATTGAGCGTGATCGGCAAAATCGTTGCAGTGAGTCCCCAGGTTACAAAACCAGCAATCAACTGGGTGAACACCTGTGGGATAAAGAAGATTGGGTTAAACATGATGGGCACCCCAAACATAATGGGTTCTGTGATATTGAACAAAGAAGGAATAAATGCCAATTTCCCAAGTTGTTTGAATTTTGCAGATCGACACTTAATCATGAAAAATGTGACAAAACCCATGAATCCAGATGCGTACATGCCCATATAAATGACAGAAGGCGTTAAATACGGTAATGGCTTTCCAGCTTGAAACGCCGTGATGTTTCCAACCACCATCGCCATGCTAATAGCGCCAAGCGGTCCCTGCAAAACAGCATTGTGTATCCCAAAGAACCAAAGCAGGGCAAGCAGTTCAACAATCAAGATGATAGATAATGGGCTGGCCACTAGCTTGTTTAAGGGTGCATTAATTGTGTTGACAAACCAGTTGAAAATGTCGCCAGCGCCCGTTAAGCCAAATCCAATGCGCACCAGTAAGGTCAGCGTAAAGATGATCGTCACTACAAAGATTGGAGCAAGCGACTGGGTAACCATGGGTGGCACGCTGTCGGGTAATTTTAGCATCAACTTTTTGGTGGATAAGTACGCATATAACCGGGTCACAACAAGCGCCACAATCATTCCCAGGAAAAGGCCCTGACCGCCAAGAAAATCAAGTTTCAAGGCGCCAACTGCCTTTTCAACATTTTTGCCATGTTCAACCGCGATGGTGGGAATGGATTGGGGCATGAGCATAATAAAACTAGCAAGTGAAATTAGTGCTGAGTTGCGCTCGTTGGCCCCCAATTGTTTGGCATATGAAAATGCTAAACTGTAAACTACATAGAGTGAAAAGACGCCTGTTGCGCCATTGGTAATTGCTTGAAAATCATCTAACAAGCCGGCGCGGGTGAGCATAGCGCTCCACCCTGGAAGTGGAAAGTTTCCGATAATTGTGATAAAGGCAATTTCCAGCGTAATTGGGCTTGTTCGAATGAATCCCTCCATCAATGCTGCCAAAATTTTATTCTTTTGCAGCTTCTCTGTCATGGGCATCAAAAACCGGCTTAAAAAGTCCTCTAACTTTTTCATTGCTTAAATCCCCCTAATTCGATGTTGGTTTTTTCTTCTTGTCCTTGAACATCTAAAATGAATTCGTAATTACCTGATTGGAAATGTGAAACTCCCTTATTGTCAAAAAAGGACAAATCAGATTGATTGATTATCGCCTGAGTTTCGACTGTTTCACGGGCAGCAAGGATCAAAAACTCACTATCAACAAGCCGTTTCTCTGGTGGCACAATGGGTGATGCCGGTTGATGTACATAGATGTGGACCACCACCGCCGCTGATCGGTCAGAATTATTGGTCACCACGTATGGCAGCAAAACGCCATTATCTGTAATTGAAGGTGTCTGCCAATGTGCAACACTACTGGCATAGCTCAACCCTGCACCAAATCCAAACAAAGGCTGATTAGCTTCGTCGATATAGCGTGAGATAAATCGTTCGGAATGATTGTTTTGGCCCATTGGCCGCCCAGTCGTATTTTGTGCATAATACACCGGAATTTGACCTTCGCTTCGTGGAAAACTCGTTGACAGCCGAGCAGATGGGCTAGCGACGCCAGTTAATACGTTGGCAATACCAACCCCACCCATTGTGCCAGGATACCAGGCCACCAAAAGTGCATTAAGGTAAGGGACAATATCCGTCAGTACCAGCGGTCGACCTGTGTACAGTATCCCGACAATTGGCTTATGGAGATCTGCCAAAGCTTTCAAGAGGCGCTTTTCTCTCATTGGTAACGCTAAGTGTGCTTTCGAGGCTGCTTCCCCAGATTCCATAAACTGCTCGCCCAACGTCAAAACAATCACATCGCTCTCTCGGGCAGCGGTCAACGCTAATTGAATCAATTTCTGTTCATCCTGTAATGGCCCATTGACCTTTTCCAAGATATGTTGATAAGCGCCGAGATTGCTGTAACTTTCAAACAAGTTGAATCCTTGCGCCACGGTAAGCTGCTCATCCGAATAAGATTGCTTCAATCCTTCCCTCAGAGTGACCGTATCCATGGGATTGCCGGTTACTGAAGCCCAGAATCCAAGTGTTAACCTACTGTCCGCGTATGGACCAATCAATGCTACACTTTTACCTTTCCTCAGTGGCAGCACATCCTCATTTTTCAGCAGTACAACGCTCTCTTCCACAAGCCGCGTTGCCAACTCGCGATCCTCTGGTCTTAATACCTCGCCCGTATTGGTGGTTGTTAACCCACGATATGGATCTTCAAAAAGTCCCAGCTTGTTTTTTAAAACCAATAGACGCCAAACCGCTTCATCTAATAACTTGGCGAACTCTGGTTGTCGAATGAGTTGGGGTAACGCGTTGGCATACACGGATGTCATCATGTCCATATCCACTCCTGCAATCAAAGCAGTTTTGGCAGATTCCTCCACAGAAGTTGTCATACCGTGGGATTGCAACTCACTGATGGCTGAATAGTCCGATATCAATGGGCCAGAAAAGCCAAACCGTCCTCTCAAAACATCTCTGTTTAACCAACGATTTCCGGTTGCTGGAGTTCCATTTAACACATTGAAGGCAGTCATTACCAATTGACAATTCGCATCAATCGCCGCCTGATATGGTTGCAAATATTCATTGAACAAGCGCTGAGTGGACATGTCCACAGTGTTATATTCGCGCCCACCTTCTGGTGCCCCATAGCCGGCAAAATGCTTAATACAGGCTGCGACTCTCCCAGGCATGCTGACATCTCCATCATCACCCTGATATCCTTGCACGATACTTTTGGCGTATGCCTTTGCCGTATAAACATCTTCCCCTGGCGACTCCAATACGCGCCCCCAACGAGGATCGCGACTAAGGTCCAGCATCGGTGAGAACAAGCAATGAATACCGTTGTTGTAGCTTTCTCTTGCAGTGACTTGGGCCGCTTTCTTCAACTTATCAAAATCGAATGAGCCTGCTTGAGCCAGAGGAATCGGAAAGATTGTTCGAAATCCATAAATTACATCCGCCATGAATAGGTATGGAATGTGGTGAGGAGATTCCTCTATCGCTTTCTTTTGCAATGCTCGTAACTGATCGGGTTTGGTTACATTAAAAACCGATCCAGCGGTATTAAAATCAAATCCGCGGGAGAATCCCAAGTCCACTTGTGGACCAGTTTTTAAAGATCCCTCCCCCACCAAATCGCCGTTCACTTGGATGGTCTGAGCAACTTTTTCTGTGGACGTCATATCATCAAATAATGCCTTGAGAGTCGTTTTATTCAAAATCAAGCTCCTTTCTGTAACCGCTTCAATGGTGATTATAGGTGGAACTTGGGTTAGAATATACAAGAAAGGTCTTGTTTATATCAGAAAAGATCGGCGATGAAAAAATTGACCGCACTGATAGAACTCAAGAAAGGAATATCCCAATGGACACCGTTATTTTAGAAAAAATTATCGCTACCCTTTACCACAAATATTTAATCCCGGCGATGATTGTCGACCTCACGGGTCAAGCTGTTTCATCCACGTTACCGCTTCTTCAAAACGAATTACCAAGTGGTATTTTGACATGGCGTGGTACTGACCAGATCCGTCTTTACAATAATTACCAAACGATGTTGGCCAGCTTCGGTTTTGTCGACGGTGACGGTGTCCAACGAATCATGTTTATTGGTCCCTGCGGGGTGGCTGGCTCTGCTGAAACCACGCTGCTTTACAACGGTCATCGCTACATTTACGGTTTGCATTACACCAAAGAGGATCCGCACACCTTTGAAAATTTTGTGCTGCTTTTATATCAAATCATCTTTCGCCAGAGCCTGCCCAAAAGCCGGCTACAATGGCGCTACGCAAAGGTGACCCATACACTGGCGCCCAATACGGATGCTGCTTTAGAGGAGAATCTATATAACCGTCGTATCCAGGAATCGACTTTTGACTCCTATCAATTTGAATTGCGTTTTACTGAATACATCAAGCGCCGAGAACCCGAAAAAATCGGTTGGTTGTTTAATAAGATGAAGGAGACCTACGATGTCCATCTATCTGTTAATGAGTTAGAAGGACTGAAGTTAAAATTCTCTGACTTTGTGGCAGTCTTCACCCGCATAAGTATTAGTGAGGGCGTTCCCGTCAATCAAGCATTTGGACTATCCGACGCCTTGATTCAAGGATTATTCCGAATTCATTCGCCAGAAGATTGGTTAGTTTACATCAAGGACGCCACCTATCGTTTTGCCGACATGGTGCAACGGTATCCTCTCAGCCACAACTCGTTGCTCGTGAAAACCGTGGTTAATTATGTAGACAGCCATATCTACGAAAAAATAACCATCAATGATTTGGCTGCCACCACGCAAAAGCATAAGTCCTATCTGTCCACAAAATTCAAGTCTGAAACTGGCAAAACTATCCATCAATACATCTTAGAAAGAAAAATTAGCGAAGCAGAACACTTACTTCTTTTCACTGATCACAGCGCCAAAGAGATGAGCAGTTTGCTCAACTTCGCCAGTCAAAGTCACTTTATTGAAACTTTTAAAAAAATCACCGGAAACACACCACGGGAATTTCAGAATGAACACTATGCTTATTACTTGGCATAATCAGTCTAACGTACCCACTTAGTTTCCATTTTTCAAGGCAAAGTGGCGATAACGGGCAACAATGAGATCCATAATAATCTGATACAGAAACGCGTGTGTCTGAATGCTTGTACGGTGCGGAAAAACAATCGTATCTTCGATGTAACTCAGTTTGGCCAATTCTGGATTGGCTGTCACGGCAAAAATGTGTGCTCGGGAATGGCGAAATGAATTCTTCTTTGGCCAGCCTGGCAACAATTGGTTCTGTTGAACGTAATTACCGGAATTGGTGAATACAATGATCAATGTATCTTCACCGGCCTCCCGAACATATTGCTCCTGCTTCAGATCTTCCTGACAAGTAAAAATAAATTTGCCGTTGTACGCCAATTTGTATTGAAAGTCCAGCGCAGCCGACTCCGAGAACAAAAGCCCGAAGGCGGCTACTTTGTGATACCGAACCAGCGCTTGGGCTAAACGATCAATCGCTGCCTTATCTATTGATTGACGCAACGTATCAATATCTTCTTGAATGGCAGAGAAATATTCGTCCAGCTCGTTTTTCTCCAAAGTGTCCACAATATTTGTTAAATAATTCAGCCGATTATTGAAACGATCCTCTACAAAGGGGGCACTGTCTTTCAAGTCATAATAATCATCAAACCCAATTTTGCGGGCAAACTTGGACATCGTTGACTTGGAAACATTCGCCAGCATAGCCATGTCACCAATGCTCAGATCAGCAATTTGATCGTAGTGCTCTACCAACGTCTCGGCAACGTGGAAAACTGTTGAATGACTATCCTCCGTATTCAGAAGTGTGAGTAAGCGAACAATTAACAAACCCATTTTATTGACCCTCCTGTGGTTTCCATTTTGCGAACTTTCTCTAAAATCTGTAAGCGGTTCAGTATGATAGCACTATCAGTATGAAACATCCACGAAAGGAAGAATATCCCATGCGTAAAGATTACACCGCCATGGCCCAACAGATTGTTTCCCAAATCGGGGGCGAAGAGAACGTCATCGATCTGTATCATTGTATTACACGGCTCCGTTTTCGCCTAAAAGATCAAAATATTGCTCATTCCCACGCCGATCAGATTAAGAAAATCCCCGGTGTCTTATCCGTTGTCGAGGCGAACGGTCAATTCCAAGTCGTCATTGGCAATGATGTCGATAAGGCATACGACAGTGTCATGGCTAATTACTCGATTCAGAGTGCATTGGACGGTGAAGCAGACACGACCAGTACAGACGATAGTAAACAGGGTAATATTCTCACCCGTTTCTTCAATGTGCTATCCTCGATTTTTAACCCGATCATTATGCCCCTAGCTGGTGCTGGGATGATTAAGGCATTGCTAGTCATCCTCACAACTTTTAAGTGGATGAGTGAAAAGTCGAGTACATACGCAATCTTGTCCGCCGCCGGCAACAGTGTCTTTTATTTCTTACCCTTATTCCTAACTGTGAGTGCGGCCAAGGTTTTTAAAGCGAATCAATTCGTCAGCTTGGCCATCGTCGCTGCACTATTGGAACCAAACTTCACGAAACTCGTCACAGGAAACGGTGTCAAAGTGGATTTCTTTGGTCTTCCGGCAATCCTGATGGGCTACTCAGGCACCGTCATTCCAGCCATCATTGCGATTTTTATCTATGCTCAGTTTGAACGTAAAGTGCTGAATCGGTTTGTCCCAAAAAGCTTAGAGATCTTCCTTTTACCGATGATTGCACTGCTAATCATGGTGCCAGCGACTGTCATGGTAATCGGCCCGGTGGGCGTCGCTTTGGGCAACGGCCTGGGCACGGCTGTTAATTTCATCAGCCAACACAGTGGACTACTCGCTGGTGTTATTATCGGCGGTGGTTGGACATACCTTGTGATGATTGGTATCCATTGGGGAGTTGTTCCGATCATGATTAACAATTTAGCGACCCATGGTTACGACATTATCAGACCAATGGTTGCGGCGGCGACTTTTGCAAGTGCCGGCGCCGCCCTGGGAGTCTTTTTCCGTTCCAAAGACAAAGATGTTAAAACACTCGCACTGTCATCGCTCATTCCTGCATTATTGGGAGGCATTACGGAACCAATCGTGTACGGTTTGTCCGTTCGCTTCAAACGTCCCCTGATTGCCCAGACGATTGCTGGCGCAGTAGCCGGCGGTTTTATGGGAATGATGCAAACCAAAGCCATTGTCTATGTATTCCCAGCTTTAACCACATTGCCCGCCTTTTTTGGCAAGACCTTTATCTTCTATCTGATTGGTATCACCATTGCTTTTAGCCTTTCTGCAGTACTGACATACATCCTTGGCCTTGGTGAAGATCCAGAAAAAGCAACCGACAATGTGACGCCCAATAATGAATTAACTTTGCCATTCGCAGGTGACGCTCTTCCCTTAGATCAAGTTTCTGACGAAGTATTCGCTAGCAAGGCAATGGGTGAAGGCATCGCAGTCAAACCGATAAACGGTAATTTACTTGCGCCAATTACAGGCACTGTCACCACTGTTTTCCCAACAAAACACGCGCTGGGCTTTAAATCCGCCAATGGCATGGAAGTCCTTGTGCATATCGGTATTGATACTGTGAACTTAAAAGGTACCGGGTATCAGATTGATGTAAAGGAGGGCGACCATGTCACCCAGGGGCAGCATATCGGTCAGGTTGACCTTGCCCTATTGCGCGATAAAGGCTACGACACCACCACGATGCTAATCGTGACGAACACCCAAGAAGTTGGCGCCTTTCACATTACGACAGACGATCAGGACTATGCATTTAGTGATCCACAAGCAGCCGTTGAGGCATAAAGAAGGAGAATACCGATCATGACGAAAAGTTACTTCCCAAAAAACTTTCTATGGGGCGGCGCGATTGCAGCTAACCAAGCAGAAGGAGCCTGGAACATTGACGGTAAAGGAATGTCAGTGGCCGATGTCGCCCAATATAAGCCTAATGTCGATCCCAAAGACTATGTCAGTCAATGGCATGTCTCACCGACGCAAATTCAAAAAGCCATGCAGACTGACGACACGACTTACTATCCTAAGCGCCACGGTATTGACTTCTATCACCGTTACAAGGAAGACCTGGCGTTATTTTCTAAGATGGGAATGAAATGTCTGCGGGTTTCTATTGCTTGGACCCGGCTTTTCCCGACTGGTACAGAAAGCACTCCAAATGCGAATGGCATTGCCTTTTACCGCAACTTATTCAAAGAAATGAATCGATTGGGCATTGAACCACTCGTCACTTTAGCCCACTATGAGATGCCGCTTTACCTGGTCAATCACTACGACGGTTGGGTTTCCCGAGAAGTCGTTGACCTGTTCATTCGCTTTTGTCGGGTCTGTTTCCAAGAGTTCAACCCGTATGTGCATTATTGGCTGACTTTTAACGAAATTGATAGCGTCTTTCGTCATCCGTTTACGACAGTCGGCGTCGTGGAAGAAAAATACGCGAACAAAAAAGAAGCCGAACAAGCAATTTACCAGGCACTGCATCATCAATTTCTTGCAAGTGCACTGGCCACAAAAGAATTACGAAAGGTTGATTCGACAGCCAAAATTGGTTGTATGATGACCAAAACGCTTGCTTATCCGCTCACGCCTAATCCAGAAGACGCGCTGCTTGCCCAGCAGTACAATCGCAACAACTACTTCTACGCCGATGTGCAAGTCTTTGGCGCCTATCCTCAATACATGAAGAATTATTTCAATTCTCACGACATCCATGTCCAGATGCACCAAGGTGATGAGGAGATCCTCAAACAGTATACGGTAGATTTCGTCTCCTTCTCCTACTACATGACAATGGTGAAGAGTATTGATGAGGATCATATGGAAAAGGTTGGGGGCAATCTAACCACTAGCGTCAAGAACCCTTATCTTGAAACCAGTGACTGGGGCTGGCAAGTTGACCCAGTGGGATTGCGTATTTCGCTAATCGATATTTATGATCGGTACCATCTGCCTGTCTTCATTGTCGAAAACGGCATCGGTGCCAAAGATACCTTCGTTGACGGCACAGTTCACGATGATTACCGAATTAAATATTTCAGTGATCACTTCAAACAGGTCAATTTAGCCATCCGGGATGGTGTGGATGTGATGGGCTTTACCACATGGGGCTGCATTGATATTATCAGTGCTTCCACCTCCCAGATTAGTAAGCGATACGGCTTTGTCTATGTTGATTTAGACGATTTAGGTCGTGGAACCTATGACCGTTATCCCAAAGATTCTTATTACTGGTACAAGCGCGTGATCGAAACTAACGGTGCTTCACTTTATGAAGACTCAAAGGTAGCAGCCGCTGGTTCGCTCAAGTCGTAATAAACAGAAAAGGTCCGGAATCACTGGCAAAAGTCGGTGATTTCGGACCTTTTTCAATCCACACTAGCACATGCTGGGTTATCTCTATTCAACACGCTTAAGTGCGTTGATGTCTTTTTGCATTTTAATCATTTGTTCAATTAACGTTTGTTCACTCATTGTCGTCATCAGTTGATCTTGCGCATGGATAAGCAACAAGGAGATATTAGTCTTACCCGCTAGATCAGCCGTAATGAGCTTTGTTTGGACATTGTGGGCCAATGTCATCTCGGTACTCGCTTCTGCCAAAAGTTTGTCACTCTTAGCATAGTCATTGCTTCTCACAGCTTCCAACGCGTCATAAAGGTCCGCTCGCGCAGTGCCGCTGTGTGAAATGATATCAAAAATTTGTCCTTCAAGTTCTTCCATTTATGTCCCCATCTCACTTTTCTTCTTAAAAGCGCATCACGAACAAATACGTAATGATGCTGACCGCAATTGTTGTCATGATAGCGAAGTAAGCATATCGGCGAAGATTAAAGTGTTCTTTACGTTCGATGTAGAGTAAGACCGCAGGAAAGAGTAACCCAATCCCCACAGTGTTACCGAAAAAGCTCAACGCTTTAGAGTGGAGACTGTCGTTTAAAGCAATAATTGCTAAGTTGATTAACGCTAGTCCTACAATAAAAACAGTTGCGCTGAGAAAGTTGGGCATTCTCCGATTGCGTGTCATTATCCTGCATCCTCCTCACTCAAACCCTCTTGTTCCTTAGCTAATTCCTGTCTGTCATACATCCTGACGAACGGATAGTAGATAACCGTTGCAATGACGATATCGACCAGACATAAGACAATTGCTCGCCAATCGCCACCAGTGGCCAAGAATGCGCCAATTGGTGCTGGTAATGTCCAAGGCGGCTGAACAAACATCAGGTGGACAAAGCCCAGCTTAAATGCAAACCACGAGACTGTGACCATTACTAACGGTGCGCCAATAAATGGAATGAAGAAGATAGGGTTCAACATTACTGGGAAGCCAAAGATAATTGGTTCGTTAATATTGAACAAAGCCGGAATCATTGACGCCCTGGTAATTGATTTCGTGTACTTGGCTTTACCAACCAATAAAGCACAGATAATCAACCCAATCGTGGCACCTGAACCACCAATTGAAACAAACCACTGAAAGAACGTTTCTGGTGCAATATGCGTGGGTTGCTGTCCCTTGGACATTGATTCAGCATTTTCCGTGAAATACTGCAACCAGATTGGCCGGGCAATAGAACCTACAATTGAATCTCCTGAAATACCAAAGATCCACAGAAATACCGTCAGGAACGCCGGTACTAGTACCCCAGGCAGTGTATCTCCCGCCTTGACTAATGGCGAAAACAGGGTTTGAATTACTGTTTCCAAATTAATTTTGAGTACAACGTTGATTAACGTCATAACCAAAATGATGATTCCCGCTGGTACAATAGCTTCAAAAGAATGAGCCACTGAACTGGGCACCTGCTCCGGCATTTTGAATGTCAGATTGTGCTTCTTACAAACACGCAGGACTTCAACAGCAAAGATGGCAAGTATCATACAAGGAAAGATACCGACAGACCCCAAGCTCTCCATAGGGAGCATTAATCCTGCCTTTGTGGTTACAGGCATAATGCTCAATAAAAATGCCGCCACAGATAGCTGTCCACCAGCTAAGGGATCCAATTCATAGCTTTTTGCCAGATTATACCCAATGCCAAAACAGATATACAGCGACATAATCCAAAAGGTTAGTCGATACGGGATTAGGATCTGCAAGGCATGCGCTGTTGCCCATTGGTGAAAAGCCCAATTTGTAGGAATCGGCGGAAATGCAATAATCAAGAAGAAACTACCAATGATGATGAGCGGAATCGCAGAAATCACGCCATCACGAACAGCTCGCAAATGACGTTGCTCGGAAAGTTTGGATAATGGCTGCGTCACTTTATCGTTGAGCGTATCTAGAATCTTATTCATGAGGGATCCCTCCTTAGGATTCTTCAATCAATTTAAGAAGGTGCGGCCCTCCCAATGGACTATAATCACGCGGCGGAATATTCTCAATTGTGATACCCTTCTTATCCGCATATCCCTTAAAGGTATCGAAACGATTACGTACTTGCGGTGCAACCAAGATCATGTCCCAATCATTATTCTCAATCGCGTCTTGCGCCTGAGGAGAGCCAACAGCACTCGCCTCTAGTTCTACCCCTTTTTTGTCTGCTTCTGTCTTCAGTGCTTTTTCCACGATCGCACTAGACATTCCGCCAGAACAAACGATCAAAATCTTCTTCATGTTATTTTTCTCCTTTCGCTCGTTGCTCCAGAATGAAATTGTGATACCAATTAAAACTGTCCTTCTTGTATCGCTTGTAAGTACCGTGACCATCGTTATCTGCGTCAACATAGATCACGCCATAACGTTTATCCATTTCACAGCTGCCTGCAGATACAATATCAATGATTCCCCAAGCCATATAAGCCCGAACATCAACCCCTTCATTTTTGGCAGCAATAATCTGTTTGAAGTGTTCTTTGAAGTACTCGATGCGATACGGATCATGAACCGCACCATTTGCTTCAAGCTGATCGCGTGCGCCTAAACCATTCTCGGAAATGATCACTGGCTTCTCATACCGGTCGTATACCTTATGCAACGTTGTCCGTAATCCAATTGGATCAATTTGCCAACCCCACTCTGTGGCCTTCAAATAAGGGTTCTTAGTTGTGACAACTAAGTTTCCGGCAGTTTGAGTGCTATTTTCCTTCACAGTGCAAATGGAAGATGAGTAATACGAAAAGGAAACAAAATCAACAGTGTTCTCTTTCAAGACTTTACGATCTTCTTCTGTGATTTCGAAAGTCACGTGATGCTTGTCAAAGAACGGTTGTGCATAGTACGGATACTTCCCTTTGGCCAAAATATCCATGCAATACCATTGATTGACTTCCTCGTCTCGTACAAGTTCCAAATTATCTTCAGGGCTTGGTGTCAACGGATAGTAACAAAAGCATGCAACCATGGCCCCAAACTTTCCAGGTACACCCATTTTGCGTGCTGCTTGAATTGTTCGTGCATTCGCAACAAACTGGTAATGCAGGGAACGAAAGACATCGTCATAACTGTAATCTGCATCTTCTGGTTTAACCAATCCAACACCGTTATACGGGCTGAAATACCCTGCGTTAATTTCATTAAAGGGTAACCAATAATCGACAATGTTACCCCACTTTTTAAAAACAAACTTGGCAAAATGAACAAACACATCAATTGTTTTACGATTTGTCCATCCGCGATACTTTTCAACAATACTCAGTGGCAATGCGTAGTGGTTGATTGTTAGGAATATTTTGATGCCCGCAGCGTGCAGCTTTTGCAAAATTGCATCATAATATGCTACACCTTTAGCATTCGGCTCTTCTTCCTCACCAGTTGGAAACAAACGTGACCAGCTAATAGACAGACGATAGATATCGACACCTAGTTCCTCCAGAAGATCAATATCGGTCAGTCCATACTCATATCCTTTCGTGCCAACTCGAAATGGATAATAACGAGAACTATTTGGATCTTTTGCTTCATCAATTACTTTCTGCGTCAAAAGCCGAGTTTCGGTTGTGGCATTACTTGTTCGCGGAATGTATGGCCGACAATCTTGCGTGTCCATCCCTTTGCCATCGGTGAAGCCCCCTTCATATTGACTTGCCGAAGTGGCACCACCCCAAAGAATTCTGCTCATAAAACACTCCCCTTTCCCCGGTACTTAACCGCTTACATTTTAAGTATACCCAAACGAAACATAATTTCAAGTATTTAGTGTTAAATTTTTTTCTCAGAAATAAAATTTCTTTTGTGACGCAGTTCTCTATTTTGGTACGCCTCAACAATGTCTTTGGACCGGTTGATTGCGTTTGTGCTGGCATCATAATGACGGCTAACGAAATAGTAGAATAATAAGTCAACAACCATAAACTGCGTCAACAGTGAGTTAGTGGCCGCAATACGATGGTGACGCTCAATTGGCAAACTGGTATGGACCGAAATATCACTCGCGGAAGAAACAGAATTATTACCGAACTTCGTCAGCGATATTACTCCAACATGGGAAATCTTGGCCGTCTTCGCCGCATAAATTGCTTCTGGCGTCTCCCCCGAATTCGAAATAATCCAAAGTACGTCTCTTTTTGTTCCATTGGCAATCGCTGGTAATAATACGTTTAAATCGTTCAGTGCATTGGCTGGGTAACCAATTCGGCTCCATTTTTGAGAAATATTCTGGGCGGTCAAAAAACTGGCACCGACGCCAAAAATATAAATCTGCCGTGCCCCAGACAGCATCCGCGCCACTTCGCTAAATACTTCAATATCAATTTGATCCACAGTATCCTGCAGCGCTTCTTTCGCGTTGTACAACAGTTTCTCCTTAAGCCGCGAAAGTGACTCATTCCGAGCAATATCGGCATTTAAATCCACGTCGATATTCTGTTTGGTCAAGTCAGCCGCTAATTCAATCTTGAAGGCAGTAAAACCACCAACTCCAATCCGTTTTGTTAAACGAACGACTGTTGCAGCGCTTGCATCTGACGCTTCTGCCAATTGGGCCACTGTCATATCAAGAACTGCCTGCGGATGACCTAACACGTAATCTGCTATCTTCTTCTCTACGTCAGATAAACTGTCCTGTGCATTGGTAATTTTACGTTTAATCGGCATTATGATAGCCTCCTTCTTTACTTGCACCAACTGTGGTAACGAGTTGATCAAAGCAATCTGTCATTTCAGTTCATTTGTCTTTTTATGAAATTTTGTTTCAACCATCTATATTTTACAAGGTAAGCGATTACAGTCAAGAAAAAAGTTGATTATTGGTTGGCGCAGAAATGAAAATAGCACTGAGACTCGGAGCAAGGTTCCGAGTCTCAGTGCTAAAACTTGTCCGATGTATAACATCCCCAACATCAATCCATCGAAATGACGAGCCGATCGCTCAATTCATATTCATTTTCTCTGCAGGTGAATTTAACCGGATGCGTCTGCGTTAAATTCTCGATTTCTAACCGATCATGTGTTTCATGAATGTGGAGCTGCTGTTGATGCCACCAAATACGGAAATCCAACGACCGCCATTTTCGGGGAAGATTAGGAGTAATACGCAGTGTACCGTCCAAATACCTGATGCCGCCAAATCCGAAAATCACCATATTCCAAATACCAGCGAGTGCTGCCGCGTGAACGCCATCATTGCTGCTATTGGTATTGTTGCCTAAGTCGATCTGTCTTGCCTGTTCGTAGAAGCGCCATGCTTCATCCTGCAGCCCTAAATCCGCCGCAAAAATACTATGGGTCAGCCTGGAAAGAGATGAGTCATGTGTTGTCTTGGGTTCATAATAATCCCAATTAGCACGCTTTGTCTCACTCGAGAAAGATTTTTCAAACAAGTACAGCAGCAGGATAACATCGGCTTGTTTGGTTATTTGCATGTCATTGATTTGGCTCAGGTTGTAATGATCGAATATCTCGTCCACTTTTCCCGCATTCCGAAAAGGAGTCAGATCGATCACTTTTTTAGAAAGATAAGTGTCATCCTGAGGAATAATCTGCTCCGCGTTTGGTTGCGGCAGGTACAGATGGGCTAAACAGTCAGCCAGGTCAATTGCTAATTGCTGCAAGTTCATTTTTTGATCAAACTGCCTGTAAATTTCTGGTTTCTCGTTCTTCAACCTCGCAATCAACTTCTGAGCTAATTGCATATTCCAATAGGCCATGTAATTTGTGAAGGCATTGTTGTTCACGTGTTCTTTGTACTCATCTGGTCCAATGACATCATTGATATCGTACTGCTGACGATTCTCGGATCTATTCATTCGACTGGTCCAAAAGCGGGCTGTATCGAAAATTACCTCATATCCATACGTCCGGCCAAACAAATTATCTTGTGTGGCGTTCAAATACTCATTGATACCGTAAGCCACATCGGAGGTAATATGTTGTTCAATAAACCCCGACCAAATTTTCATTGGTGTGCCGGTAATGATATCGGCCGGTCCCCAAATTGGCGTACTTTCACCATCTTCAATCCAAGATGATTCCCACGGATATTGAGCACCTCGATAACCATTCTCTGCAGCCTTTCGTCGTGCACCTGCCAATCCGTGATAGCGATAGGTCACTAGTTTCCGCGCGATGTCTGGATAGTTGAAGATGAAATACGGCAAGATAAATAATTCAGTATCCCAAAATGTGTGACCTTTGTATCCCTCCCCCGTCAACCCCTTCGCACCGATGTTCATTCTTGCATCATGTGCCGGTGTCATCACGTGTAAGTGATAACGCGCAAAATTCAGAGACAATTGATCCATAAAATCATTGGAATCAATTGTGATTGGCATCTTACCCCACACTTTCTTCCGCCAAGCTTCTGCTGATTGGTGTAAATTGCTGACATACCCATCACGAACAAGTTCATCGGCTCTTTTCAACCCTGCTTGTTGCAAGCTGTTTTGATCTGGATATACAACATCGTTGTCTCGCGATGAATAGATAGCCGCATTCTTCTCGAATACTAAATCCTCACTTGGAGAAAGACTAACAGTATACTCGCGTAGTAACTGCCGACGTGGCATTAACGTTCTGGTTTGCTCAATTGTACTGTGATCACCAACAGAAAAGTCTTGGTTAGCAGTAATGCTCACCAGAATGTGTGATTGATTCGTTTCGGTCACATACTGTAAGGTTTTCCCCTTGTACAATCGTTTCTCACCATCTGAAAAATGCTGACTCCCTGAATTAGTTTGCTGGCCGTCAATACCACTTTCGAAGACAATTGGGAGGGGCTTTTTACCCAGATTGGTAATCACAATCTTTGTTCCCAATACATGGCGATCCGCAAATGAAATAAAGCGGCTGGAAGCAAACTGAAGTGCATATTCCCCAATTTCCCAGCGGAATTCTCTCGTTAATTCACCAGTCTGTAAATTTAACGTTCTTTGATAATGACTGAGCTGTCCAGTATTTAAATCTAACGGATACCCGCCAACCCATAACCGCAGTCTAAACACGTCAGGAACATTAGGTAATTCTGTCACTTCCGTGTCGTCAAATTGATCAAAGGTGCCATTAACAAATGTATCCCGTTTCTCACCCACATAATGCTCTTCAGTTGCTGATCGAATGCCCATATAGCCATTCCCAAGAGCAAGTATCGATTCATATTTTCCCAATTTTTGGCTGTCAAATTGGGTTTCCTTCACCAGCCAAAGAAGATCAGTATCCTGTGACATATAATTGTGTCCTCCTCTCTTCTCACGCTTTGGATCATTGCTTTTGGACAATGTAGGACTTTGCTTCATAAGGTCGCAAATTATCCATTCCTTGATCGCTGGCGTAGTTGCTGATGAGCAATCGGACAGTTTTATCAATTTGGCTAGCAAAATCGCGTTTTAAGAATTCATCTGAAAAGTTATTGATGACGAGGACTTTCTCAGAGCCATTCTCTCGGACATACGCATAGACCTTGTCGTCGGTTGGGTCCAATAACTGATAAGAACCGTCTATGAAGACATCGTGCCCCTGACGCACCGAAATCAGTTTCTTATAGTATGCTAGAACCGAGTCTGGATCTGTTTCCTCATCATGAACGTTGATGTCGACGTAATTTCCGTTCACTTTAAGCCATGGTGTGACCGTACTAAACCCGGCATTATTGGTGGCATCCCACTGCATTGGCGTCCGTGCGTTATCCCGTGATCGTCGCTGAATCGCCGCCATCATCTCTGTGGAAGAAATCAACTTCTTTTCCTCCACAAGTTCCTGGTAAGCATTAAGCGTATCCAAATCCTTGTAATCTGCTAATGTCATTGAGCGAGCATTGGTCATACCTAATTCCTCACCCTGATAAATATAGGGCGTTCCCTGTAGGAAATGGAGTGTCTGAGCCAGCATCTTTGCAGAAACGGATCGATATTGTGGCGTGTCATTACCAAACCGAGAAACTACCCGAGGCTGATCGTGATTATTCCAATACAGACTATTCCAAGCACGACCATGCAGTTTTTCTTGCCAATAACTCAAGCTCCTCTTTAGATCCACCAAATTGAGCTTTCGCGTTGACCACTTTCCGAATTGGGGATCATTGTCTAAGCTCATATGTTCAAATTGAAAGACCATTTCCAATTCATGCCGATCAAAGCCTGTGTACTTAATTGCATCTTCTGCGGTCACATCCCCGGTCTCACCCACTGTGATCAAATCATACTGGGATAATACCTTCCTGTTCATCTCCCGTAAATACTCATGAACATGCGGCCCGTTAGCGGACATACGCAACGATGAGAAGGATTTACCATCAGCAACAAGCGGATCATCTGGCAGGCCTGTTGGCTTGGAAATCAAATTAATGACATCCATGCGGAAACCATCAATTCCTTTTTCACACCACCATTTCATAATGTCGTATACTTCGGCTCGTACGGCTGGATTGTCCCAATTTAAGTCGGGTTGTTTCTGACTGAAGAGGTGCAAATACCACTCTTCATTAGCTGTGTTAAACTGCCAAGCTGGTCCATGAAATTCTGACCGCCAATTATTGGGTGGTGTGCCATCCTTCTCTCCCTTCCGCCAAATATAGAAATTGTGGTAGGGACTGCTTGGATCAATACCCTGTTGAAACCATGGATGTTCATCCGAAGTATGGTTCACCACCAGATCCATCATGAGTTTCATCCCACGGGTGTGAATTCCTGACAGCAATTTGTCAAAATCATCCATTGTGCCAAACTCAGGCATGATTTTGCGATAATTCGATATGTCATATCCATTGTCATCGTTGGGGGACTCGTAAATAGGATTTAACCAGAGTACATCTACACCGAGCGACTTCACATAGTCGAGTCGTTGTGTAATGCCTGGCAAATCGCCAATACCATCACCGTTGGAATCTTGAAAACTGCGCGGATAGATTTGATAAACAGTCGCTTTTTGCCACCATTCAATACTGCTCATATCATGACCTTCTCTCTGTTTGCTCTCGAATCCGGCGTAGAAAAATTAATGGAAAAATCAGTGCTGTCACAGTAAATGCCAACATGGATACTTTCCCGGACAGTTGCATAAGGTTGGTGACGAAGAAGATCAATATGGGATAAATCATTGACCTTGTCATCAGATTGAAGCTCTCGGCGTATGTCCAATCCAGACTATTACGCACATATACTTTTAGAATAAATGGCCAAAGCAGCAATAGCGCTACCGCAACTGCAATAAACGTTACCTGAGTCGTGTAAAAATAGACGAAGCTGCTCTGTAAAACTGTATTGGCAGTCGCGGACTGCATCGTTTGAAAATCAGACTTTTCTAAGTGTTTGCCATCCTTCGCATCCGCCAGTGAAGCTAAACTGAACTCAGCCTGGCCGACGCTAAATGAAGTTTTAGAAAACTGAATATTCACCGTGCCGTAGCTGGACCGAATATCCACTAACTGTCCTGGCAAGGATAGCTTATTGTTCACTAGGGTGAAGTCTGTGTGTTGCATCCCATTAACGAATCGGCGATACCCTTGGACACTTTGAAAGGCAAGGAGGGCAACTGACAATACTGCTGTTAACAGGATAATGGTAATTAATCTCAAGAAGTTTTTGGCCGTTTCTTGTCGCCTCAACCCAGCGGAAGTTCCAGTTAGAGACAGGCCATCACCAATCATATTGAGCATGTTGTTCCTCCTCACTGCACGACAAACTTGTCCACTCCCAAATTACTTTTCACCACCAATACGCATGCCCACCATAAAGTAACGATTGAGCAAAACGTAAAGGACGATGATGGGCAGAATGGTGATCATCGCTGCGGCCATAATATAATTCCACTGTGTCCCATGCTGTGTTTGAAACGATTGCAATCCCAGTGTGAGGGTATACTTACTCTCTGTCGTGATATAAAGCAGCGGTCGCATAAAGTCATTCCAGAAAGCCAAGAAGACAAAGATTGCCTGTGTCGCAATGGATGATTTAGCCATTGGGACAACGATTTTGTAGAAAATCCCCAACCTGCCTAAACCATCCAATTGCGCCGATTCTTCCAATTCCTTGGGAAATGAAATGAAGAACTGCCTCATCATGAAAATATATGCGAAGTTTACCGCTGAAGGTAATATCAGCGCGCTATAGCTATCCAAAATTCCCAATGCTTTCATGATTAGATAATTAGGAATGAGTAAGATCTGGGCGGGAACCATGATACAAACCAAGATGATCATGAACAATGCATTTCTGCCTGGAAAATGTAATCTTGCGAGTGCATATCCAGACATGCTATTGAACACAATGTTGATGAGCGTCCCTACAATGGAGATGACCAGGGAATTAATGATCCATTTAGGGAAAAGCGGATCTTGGGTAAAAATGTATTGATAGTTAGCCATCGAAAAAGTGTGGGGAATCAATGGTGCCCCGACCTTAACAATTTCGCTATAAGGTTTGAAAGAGGCGAAAAACGCCCAGATGAACGGATACAGCGTGATGGCTGAATAAATTGTTAGCAACACGTAAGCCACCGTGCGGCTTATCTTTTTTCCTCTCGTTTTCATACTTATCTGCCCTCCCCGGTAATATCCTCACTTGAGAAGCGACGAAAGACCATTGAAATGATAAAGATCACGATTGTGAGTAAGATCGCAATGGCCGATGCATATCCCATCGTGCCAAACTGCCGAAATGCGTATTGATAAATGATCAGCGACAGTGTCAAAGTGGAATTATTAGGACCACCTGATCCCTGTGACACAATGTACGGTTGATCAAATAATTGGAACGTAGAAATCAAGCCCATCATAACGACATAATTCGTCACTGGTGCAATTTGGGGAATCGTAATCTTGAACCACTTTTGAAACATATTGGCACCGTCAATGTCCGCCGCCTCATACATCGCCGAATCGATATCTTGAAGTCCAGACAGATAAATGGTCATAAACATTGGCACAGTTGACCAAATGTTCATTGCCATAATCGCGTAGAGCACCGTACTCTGATCATTCAAGAAATTAATTGGCTGTGTATAAACATGCAAGTCCATCAATAACGAGTTGATCGGACCATTCAAGCTAAAGATAAACATGAAAATCAGTGTAAGTGCGGAGCTAGATGTTAGCGTAGGAATAAACAGTAATGAACGAAAAGTTTTTTGAAATTTGATTCCAGAATTCAATACTGTTGCCAGGATCAACGCTAATACGGTTTGAATAGGAACAACAATCAAAACGTATTTTGCAGTATTCCACAATGCTTCTGCGACTCGACTATCATTGAAAGCATTGATGAAGTTTTGAAAGCCAACAAACTGGTAAGAGACATTGCCAACCAGATTCACCTTGTTAAGTGACAGATAGAACGCATAAACAACCGGAAATAGCGTGAAAACCAATAATACAGCCAGCGTTGGTAAAACGAATACCGCCGCCTGTATCAACTCTTTTTTTCTTTCAGCACGGCTCATCAATAATCACCCCTCGTCAGAAAAAAGGTCCGCCTAGTTTTTAATAAACCGAAGCGGGCCTTTCTAGCCATGACGCAACCTAATTGCCTTGTTGCTTAATATCCTTGTTGGCAGACTGCGTTGCTTCCGTCAATCCTGTCTTCAAACTAACTTTCCCCTGCAAAATGGAAGGAAAAATGTTTTCATATCGGGTTTGAATCAAAGCTAGATTCGTTCCCGCAATCCACGGTGTAGCGTAATTAGCAGCCTTTACAAATGGCGCCATCTGTTTGTTATCATTCAAATTCAGTTCACTCGCAACTGATTTCCGGGTGGGTAATACTGAAGCCTTCTTCGCATAAGTGGCCATCTCTGACTTACTGGTCAAGAAATTGATCAATTGCCAAGATTCATTCTTATGCTTGGACTGCGCATTCATTGACCAACTCACAGTGAAGACCATATTAGCCTGTTTGCCATTGGTGGAAGGTAATTCAGTCGTCCCCCACTTCAAGCTCTTGAAGTTTTCCTGCAAACCAGATACTTGCCAAGATCCTTCATCGGAAAAGACAACCTTACCCGAACCAAACGCGTCCTGTGGTGCCCCATAACCAATTTCTTTAAAGGTCTTCATCAAACCCTTCTTATCAGCATCAACCATTGGTTCCAGCGCGGAAATAATCTTAGGATCGTCCAAGTTGGCATTACCCTTGCTGTCAACGATTTTTGCACCAGTCGACTGCATGATATACATTTGACGCGCCAATAAGGGACTAAATACAAACGGCGTCACGCCGGGTAATTTGTCCTTTAATTGTGCCAAAAACTTGTAAAATTCCGTATCTGTCTTCGGAATATCACTTGCTTTGTAGCCTGCCTTAGTGAGCAATGCTTCATTGTAGTACAGTCCCAGTGTTGAATAATCCTTGGGAACCCCATATTGCTTGCCATCAGTTCCCTTGAAAGCATCGTAGGTAGGTTTGTAAAAATCACTTGATGTGAATTTATCCTTCTTCATATAAGAGTCAAGTGACTCTAGAACTCCCTTTTGTTGGAGTGATGGGAAAGTTGAAGAATCCACGTAGAAAATGTCTGGTGCCGTCCCTCCGACCAGATCGGTCATCAATTGTGTGTTGTAGTCGTTATAGACCTTCTCACGAATCTTGATGCCTGTTTTCTTAGTAAATGCCTTAAATTCATCCTTACGTGCCTGTGACTCAGTAGCTGAATCCCCCTTCCAGAAACCAACAGTCAGCGTAACGTTAGAACCCTTGTCACCTGAACCGCTTGAAGAGGAAGAGCCATTGCCACACCCGACCAACACCAACATGGACACAACTGCCGCTGCGACCATCCAAAATCCCTTTTTGAGATGATGCATGAGAATACTCCCCTTTCTTGTGATACAGTAACCGCTTACACTTTGAATATTACTCCCACTTGTTCGCCGTCGTCAACTATTTAGCTCAAATATTTTTTCACCAGCATTGATAATCTGTGGTTTTCAATGAAATTTTATTTCAGCGGAAAAAGCGGCTACAACGCATTCTTTGCGTGTCCCGCTTTCTGTAAACGCATTTTTAGAACTCTTCATCCTCATTCTCTGTTGGCATCTCATAGCGATAGATACCGTCCACGCCTGCTTCAATGACAGAACTAACCAGTTCAGTAAGTGATAGTTGTTCACGTTGAATAAACAGTTGCAGAAGCATTGGTACATTGACACCAGTAACAATTTCCATTCCCGAATGATTTTGCTTAAGCATCACCAAAGTATTGAATGGTGTACCACCTTTAAGATCAGTCAGACAAATGAGTTCACTCACATCCTTCAATCCAGCCAAAGTCGATGTCAGGGCATCGGTAAGTTGTTCTGGTGACTCACCAACATTGAAGGGTACTGTGACACATGCGTCCTGTTGACCGCAAATCATCTCCGCGGATTGGACAAGTGCTGCGGCAGAGCGACCGTGTGTGCATACCAGAACTGCCTTCATACAATCTCCCCCATTAGTATTGTAATTGTCGATAATAACGTCGAATATCCATTGGATGACGATTAATGTGCTCAATATGCGCATCAATTCGATTATTAATCGCATGGAAGATGAAAGGAGAAAGAGTACCTCGATACTTTTCAGAGATCCCTGGCAAGTCATACTCCTTCGAGTCAATTACTGTATAATTTCCACAGATTTGAGGCAAAAAGTTGGCTACTCGTTCACTTAAACTGCGCTGAGAATCTTCACCCACGTAAACAGTAACTGGTGTGTCTCGTTCAACAATTTCAAACATCCCGTGAAAGAACTCTGGCGCTTCAATTGACTTCGTCTTCAACCAGTGCTGTTCTTCCCAGTAACACATTGCATAAGAATATGTGGCTCCCCATTGATTGCCTGCACCAACGAAGTAGTGGATATCGTCTTCATGATGTTTTTCGGCAAATTGCAAACCAAAGGCATCAGCGCTCTCTTCTACATTAACGATGTCATTGGCAAAATGTTCATCCATTTCTTTGTAAAATTCATCGTAATCTGGAAATTCGCCCGCCAAGTACATTAATCGATCAGCCACCATGAAGAACTTCAACTGCTCGTCAGTTGGGTAAGAAATTAGATGCGTGACCATACTTGCCAAGGGGGCTTGATCGTTGTCGATGAAACCAAGAATCGTCGCCCCAACTTCTTTCTTGATTTTTTCCACTGCTTCAACAATCTCTTCAGTTGAGCCAGAGACAGAAGAAAGAACGACTAGCGTCTTGTCTGTCACTCGGCGATTGCCTGTTGTGAGATATTCTGCCGCATTTTCATAGAATGTCTCAATGGCACTACGTTCTTTCATATGCACGACCACCTGCATGGCGGAAGCATACGTGCCGCCGATACCCAGCCACATCACATTGCTGTATCCATTCGTATTAATTTCATCGACAACTGCATTAATCTCTGGGCGAAGTGCCAAAGCACCCTTAACGTTTTCTAAAGTCTTTTCTTTATCAAATTTCAGCATTTCAATTACCTCGCTTTTCAAATTTTGGAACCAGTGATTTTATCAAAATCTGGGTAGGCAGACACTGTTAGATCATGACCCTTAAGTTGTGACCAACGATAAGCCAATAAATGAATGGGGGTGGTTAGAAAGAGTGATGTGAGCAACTCGTCAGTATCCAACTCCAGCATCAGATCGTTTACGCTCGCTTCTGGGGAGAAGCTGGAATAAATTGTCTGAATTGATTTTACGTGCTCGCTCAAAAAGTTTTTGAGTAGAACGGCACGTTTCTGTAGACGCCCCTGCGGTTCAATGAAGAAAATATCATCGTCTTGATGCAATCCCAAATAGGGCCCGTGCATATACTCCTCAAGTTCCTTGCCTTGCGCGGTGATTCGGACAGTCTCAGTAATCTTAGTTTCTCCTTCACGTGCTACGCCGTATCCTGCTCCATACCCGATAAAGATTACTCTGGATGCCTCATTCAGACGGGGAATTTGTTGGTTAACCCAATTTGAAGCACGCTTAATCGCTGCTGGCATTTCTTCGATGACATGATTAATCCGGTTAACGTATTTATCAATATCAAAGATTGTTTCTTTTGTGCTTTGGAGCTCTAAAGAGATAAGCATTAAATCCAAGATGGTGACGCTGTACCCTGCACTTACGTATGGCATCTCTTCTATCGGCATGCCCATGTCTAAGATGTTTTGTCCAATATTTGAAATTGGACTCGTTGGGTCTGACGTTAGGACATAAACCAAATGTCCTTTCTTTTGTAGCTCCTCCACCACGTGAATCGTGGAGTAACTATGCCCGCCCTGTGAAATTGCAATATACAAGGTATGCCGATTGGTGAATAACCCATAGTTTGCAGCAAATGACGGTTCTTCTACCTGTACTGGCATGTGTAAAACGTGGCTCATGAACGGTGCTGCCGCAAAAGCTGCATTGGCACTAGAGCCCGTTGCATATAACACAATTGAGTCGATTCCACTGACATTGGCAGAATTGAACCGATTCGAAAAAAGTGGTTCACGATTCTTAATAACATCGGCATACAGCTTTGGTTCCAGATATACGTAATCTTCGATGTTCTTCATAAAAGGCCTCCCATTATCCTAAGATTCCGGTCCATGCACCAAAAATGCCAATAGCAGCGATCAACAATAGAATCCACTGCGCTTTAACCCCCTTTTTGTCCAACCAGAAAACAAACAGCGTAAATAAAAGGGGGAGAATTCCTGGCACAATACCATCTGCAATGCTCTGGACTGATGCTGCACCTTTACCCGTACCTAGTTTTAACGGCATATTTAGGGTCACCATTGTCGCTACCATCGCGCCTACGACTCCCAAGCCTAAAACAGAAGCACCATATGATAGGCGATCCATTAATCCTGTTTTCTGAACCTTTTCAATGAAGCTGGCGCCAATGTTGTAGCCAAGATACAGCCCATAATACCGCGCTAAGATTGCCGGAATATTGAAGATGAGCAGGAAAAGAATTGGTCCTAAGATATTCCCTTGCAGCGCCAACGAAGTTCCGATCCCTGTTGCAATCACGCGCAGGGTTCCCCAGAAAAACGAGTCACCCAGTCCACTTAATGGACCCATTAACGCCACTTTGATGTTGTTAATGGATTCTGGATCGAAATCTGGATTCAGCTCATTCTGTTCTTCCATAGCAATGGAGATGCCTAGCGGAAATGTCGACAACCAAGGTGTGACATTAAAGAATTCAAGATGTCGTTTGAGCGCAGATACCATCTTCCCTTTTTGGCCCTTATAAATCTTGCGCAATGCGGGAATCATCGCATATGAATATCCTAGATTCATTTGTCGCTCGTAGTTCCAAGCCCATTCCATCGTGAAGGAGCGCCAGAATGTTTTCATTAAGTCTTTGCGCGTCAGCAGTTTAGAACTCTTCATCTTCATAATCGATGCCTCCATTTTTGTCCGAACTGTTTGTACTATTTCTCTCGGGAGCCGGACCTGCAGTGGCTGCCGTCGGTTCACCGTGTGCTTTAAATGCCGCATAACCAGTCAGTATAAGTGCCAAGCAACCACCAAAAATGGCTACCCCAGTCACTGGCACTTTCAAATAGACAGCCAGAGCAAATCCAAGAACGAAGAATACGACATTTCGCTTATTAATCATCAATTTCAATAAAAGTGCAAACCCGTATGCAGGGAGCAATCCTGTGGCAATGCCTAAACCATTAATCACGAATTTCGGAATAATTCCAAGAAACGCTTTGATCATAGGACTGCCCAAAACATATGAAATACCCACGATCAAGCCAATGGGCAAGTTGACTGAGAAAAAACCGCCCAACAGATTCATTCTACCGACACCCTTATCATCACCTTCAGCAGCGTACTGATCCGCTTTATGCACAAAGAATGGCAAGATAAAAATGAAGCAAAGGTTTTTAATAATTAATACAAGTGATGCAATCGGAATTCCCAGCGTCAGTGCTACGGCTGTGCTTTTCCCTGCACCAATGGCGAAAGCAGTTCCCAGAATACTACCCGAGATAATTTCTGGTGGAATTGATGCGCCAATTGAAAATGAACCGATAAACGCCAACTCGAGTGTCGCACCCATCACAATACCAGCGTGGACATTGCCCATAATGATACCGGCAATTGTACAAGTCACTAATGGCCTAGAAAGCATAGACGATCCCAAGAAATACTCTCCGTTAGCTAACATGGCAGTTAAGGCCAGAAGAATCGCAGTAATAATTGGACTCATTTAGCACATCTCCTCTCTATTTTTTTGAGAACTTCTCAGCTGTTTCGTTAGGCACTTGCTGCAAGTAGACATTCACGCCATCGTGTTCTAAAGCCGCTAACTTCTCAGCCTCTTCACTAGTTAAATTGACGGCCTTGGAATAATTAATGGTACCCTCTCGCGGTTTGGTACCGCCTACATTTAATGCTGCGATTTTTTCTTTACTTCCTCGAATCAACCGATCCGCATCATCAACAGACTCAACAACGACTAGCATCTTATACTTATCGGTCACTCCCGAATTTATTGCGGCCACGCTGTCACTGATTGACTTCATTACTAGCTTTGCGTTTTCTGGTTTGGCTAGCCGAATCGCAGACTTGCGGAAATCGTCTTGGGCTACCGCATCGTTAGCGATTAGAATCGTGTTGACATCCAGCGAATTAAACCACGAAACTGCCACTTGACCATGTAAAAGGCGATGATCGACACGTAATAATTTGATCATGATAGATCCTCCATTTCATTTTAGAAATCAACCACATACTTCGTTACTTCTGCCGGTTCGAATCGTGTTTCTAGCGCAATGGGATCACCGCCCTCTGTATACATAAAATTGACCGTTTTAAATACCGGCGCGTTCTCCGAAATTTGCAGTTGTTTCACCAGCTCAGTTGATCCCGTGATCAACTGAAGCTGCTGTTCCATGTCAGCTACTTTTCTTTTTCCTGAGCTCATCGCCTCAAGTACTGTAACGACTTTGAGCACTGAGACATCAAAATCCGGAAAATATTGTAGCGGTAGTATCAATACTTCTTTAGTGACCTTCTCCCCACCCTGCTGCAGAAAGCTGACATAATATACAAGCTCATTTTCCTGTATATGTAGTAGGTGCGCAAAAAGCGGACCTGCTTTTCGCAAGTACTTATCACGCATGATAACTTTGAAATCATCAATGCTGGCCGGCTTCGCAATACCTGTCATTTCTAAAATATTCTGTGCTGAGATTTCCGGCGCAAGAAATAATCCCACTCCCCTTTTTCGCACGACTTTATGTTGTTCAACCAGTATGTCTATTGCTTTACGCACCGTTGACCGACTGACACCGTATTTTGCCTGCAATTCGATCTCGTTTGGTAATGACGAATTGGCAGAATAAAATCCCTCGTTAATTCTTTGGGATATTTCATCTGCAATATCCTCAAACAGAGTCATTGGTATCATCCTCCCGATAGTCGAATATGCCTTTTGCGTAAAAGCGATACTTAATATGCTTCCCAACTAAATATTGGGTTGTGTACTCCAGCGGCTGGTCGTGTTGATCATATGTCCGACTGACTACTCGATATAATGGTTCTCCAACTTGCACACTGAGTTTCGAGGCCAAAAAATCATCAGCCGCACAATAAGCAATTTCCTCACGCCCATATGTTGCCTTAATTTGGTATTTGCTCGCTAAGGTTTGGTATAACGAGCGATTCGTGAAGTCAACTTTCTCAAGTTGTGGAAACTTGTCCGCAATCAAAACTGCCCTTTCAAATGTCACCGGTACTTCGTTCAAGTCACGGACCCGCGATATCTCGACAACTTTTCCATCACCGACTGTTAAAAATGCTTCCTCTACAGGTTCGGCGGGTCGAATCTGACTATTCAGAAAACGAATAGTCAGCTTTTTCCCAGCGTGGTTCAATTCATCAGACATTGAGGACATATCCAGCATATTTAATATGGCCTTTTTATTCACTGTCATTCCCCGGCGTTCCTGAGAAGTTACCTCACCTGAGTTGCGTAACTGCGTAATTGCGGCATGCAACGATGTTCTGCTGATACCAATCTTTTCCGTCAACGTTCTTTCTGACGGAAAGGATTCACCATCAGTCATTCCATTTGTCAGATATCTGAGCATTTCTTCTGCCTGAACTGTTGGACTTACATCCCGATATTCCATTTGATCATTCCCATAACATTTTTGGTAGTCATTGGCTCTGTCCATGTTTGCATAGTTTTTTCATAATCGCCTGATTAGCGCCTATTTCGAAAATTTATGCATACATGTATGCCTGTTTTTGATGCCAGCATTAGTGTAAAGGCTTTCTTCAATTTTTGTCAAGCCTGTTTTTCGATTTTTAACTAGTACTGATCGTGGTATCGTGCGCATAATTCGTGACCGCATGAGCTTTCTCACGGTTTAAAAAATATTGGTCTGTTTTGTACATCAACAAGTTCTGACTGTTTATCACGTCGCACGTCATTCTGATCCTGAAACGTCCAGTCGGGGTGTCACCATTGAAAGTAATTTACATCGTTTCAACCTGTTTTTGAAAACTATTGACATCTAGAATGTGCTTTGGTAACGTGTAAGCGTTATCCCGTTCATTACTGAACTTTACAAAGGAGGAATTATTTTGAAGGAGAAAGTTATTGGGGGCCTTAACCGTGTTGCTTTAGCCGTCAACAGCAACAGATACATATCGGCGATCAAAGATTCATTTTATTCGTTGATCCCCATCATCATCACTGGTGCTTTTGCGACTTTGTTTTCCAGTATGGTATTTGATAATGTCAACGGATTAGCCAAGATCAAGGCATTAGGGTGGTTGGTTCAACTAAAGCCAATATCTGATGCAATCAATTACGCTACTTTGAGTTTTTTCACAATTTATGCCGTATTCCTAATCGGTATCGAGATGGGCAAGCGAAATCACATTGAAGGGTATTTTCCTGGCATCATTGCCCTCATGAGTTACATCACCGTCAACCCTTCTGTTTATCAGTATCTTGATGGCAAGAAAACATTGGAAATCGCCAACGTTTTTGCAAAACAATACACTGATACCAAAGGGTTATTCCTAGGAATGTTCATTGCCATCGTTTCGGTAGAGTTATATGCATGGTTATCAACTCGAAAATCGCTCATTATCACGATGCCAGACAGTGTACCGCCAAATGTTTCACGCAGCTTCTCGGCGCTCATTCCAACCATGCTTTCAGTCGGCATTATTGGCACAAGCGCTTTTCTCATCCAGAAAATGACCGGAATGTACTTATACGACATCATCTACAATCTGGTTCAGAAGCCTTTGCAAAACGTAGTACAAGGTCTTCCTGGGATTTTAACTTTAATGTTAGTCGCACAAATTTTCTGGTTGATTGGTATTCATGGAAATCAAATGATCAAACCAGTTCGTGAACCACTACTGTTGGCTGCTATCGCGGCAAACACAGAGGCTTTCAATGCAGGTAAGGCATTACCAAACATCATCACGATGCCATTTTGGGATATGTACATGTCAATGGGCGGATCCGGTGTCACCATTGGCTTAATGATTGCCGTCCTTATTGCGAGTAAGCGTGAAGACACACGTTCAATTGTCAAACTTAGCTTTGTTCCAGGTCTGTTCAATATCAACGAACCACTTATTTTTGGTTTACCGATTGTGCTAAATCCGATCATGGGCATTCCATTCATCATTACTCCGCTGGTTACCGGAACCATTGGCTACTTCGCAACCGCCTGGGGGTTTGCCGCCAGGGCATACGTGATGGTTCCCTGGCCAACGCCACCTCTGATTAGTGGCTGGTTGGCCACAGGTGGTAACTGGGGAGCAGTCGCAACCCAAGTCATCTGTATCATTGTCTCAATATTGATCTACTTGCCTTTTGTGCAAGCAATGAACCGGATGAATCCTAAACAAGACTTGTAAGAGGAGGAATAATACAATGCAGATTCCCGAAGGCTTTATGCTTGGTGCTGCTTCATCAGCTTGGCAAACAGAAGGCTGGCACGGAAAGAAAGCCGGCCAGGACTCTTATCTCGATGATTGGTTTAAGCACGAATATTTTGTGTGGCATGAGGGTAAAGGTCCTGACGTTGCCACCGATTTTATGACCCGATATTCGGAAGATGTTGCTCTCATGAAAGAAATTGGTCTTAGTCATTATCGAACTTCCATTAACTGGTCACGATTTTTTACGGATTACGAAAACTTAGTGGTGGATGAGGACTACGCCGATCATGTCAACAATGTCATTAATGCGCTGATTTCGGCAAATGTTGAACCAATGATTGCGATCGAACACTATGAAGTGCCGCAATTCTTGATTGACAAATATGATGGATGGAATAGCAAAAGAGTAGTTGATCTTTTCGTGGGTTACGCAAAGATCTTGTTTGAACGATACGGGGATCGCGTCCACCAATGGTTCACTTTCAACGAGCCAATTGTGCCGCAGACCCGTATTCATTTAGATGGCCTTCGTTATCCTCATGATTTAAATCCAAAAAAGTGGATGCAGTGCAACTATAATAAAGTCTTAGCTACTGCATTAACCGTACAGGCTTTTCGCTCATCTAGCCAAAGTGGTAGAATTGGTATTATCCATAATTGGGAATTTGCGTATCCGCGTGCGACTAACAACCAACTAGATGTTCTCGCAGCGAAAAGATTCGATCTACTTTATAATCGGGTCTTTACAGATCCGCTGATTAAAGGAGATTACTCACCAGAATTAATTAAATTGCTCAGTGATAATCACATCCTGTTTAACTCCACTGATGAAGAACTAGCCTTAATTAAGGCCAACACAATTGACGTAATTGGCCTTAATCTTTACTTCCCAAAACGTGTGAAAACACCGGAACATCAGTGGGATCCGTCCGCTCCATTTAATCCCAGGAAGTACTACAGCGATTTTGAACTTCCTGGCCGAAAGATGAACAACTCTCGGGGATGGGAGATTTACCCGCCAATGATGTACGACATGGCCAAGGTGATGCGTGATGATTATAACAATTTCCCTTGGTTCATTAGTGAAAATGGGATGGGCACTGAAAACGAGCGCCGCTTTAAGAACTCATCAGGTCAAATTCAGGATGATTACCGCATCAACTTCATTAGTGAGCATCTCTGGTGGTTGCTTAAAGCGGTTCATGAAGGCGCAAATTGCGAAGGGTATATGCTTTGGGCGTTTACGGATAATGTATCTCCCATGAATGCCTTTAAGAACCGCTACGGTTTAGTTGAGATTGATCTTGAAGATAATCTTGCCAGGCATCTAAAGAAGTCTGGTTTGTGGTACCACGAGCTCATTGAAACGAAACAACTGAATTATTCGACCCGATTTGCCTATCGGTCACAGGCTTAAAAACGACACATCAAACGGGGACACACTACTTGGCAAAAGCGATTGCCAAGTAGTGTGTCCCCCTTGCTTTATTCCGATGCTCTCTCCCGATCAAGATAATTCTTGACCGCACCTAACAGATTAGCTTCACTGCCAAATTTACAAACACCCAGAGGATCGTGGGCAATATGAATCGGCAAACGATCATAAAACTCCTCAAGCGACTGTCGTAACTGGTTCACGAATACAGGATTATTACTGACACCGCCGCCGATTAAAATCTTTTGCGGGTCGTACATAATTTGAAAATTGAAGAGCTGCGGGACAAAGTTGTCGATGTACTGTTGGAATGCCTCAGTCGCTATTGCGTTTCTCTCTTTAACAAGTTCAAATAGCTGTGGTCCTGTAATCTTCCGGCCAAGTTTTTCCCCCACTTCATTCACGAAAGCGGGGATTCCCACCTGGGCACCCAGAACGGCTTGCAGGCCATATTCCGTAATTGACTTGGTCATTAGGATTGACAGTTCTCCGGCATATAAATGCGTACCGCGATAAATCTCACCATTTTGGACAATGGCACCCCCTAATCCAGTACCAAGGACCAATACGAGTGCGTTATTAATGCCAATCAAATTCCCTTTCCACATCTCAGCCATCGCAGCACAGCGTGCATCATTTTCCACTGCCACTTGACAATGTGCCGCTTGAGTCAGCAATTCTACAATGTTCTTGCCTGAATTGTACTGTAACGCACCGCCCTGATAGATATATCCAGTCCTGTTATCTAAAGTGCCTGGCATACTGATGGCGATTCCCTCGATGTCCTGATGCGTGTTCTGAACACCAACAATTTGGCTGATGAGGTCACTTGTCGTACTCTGAGGTGTTAATTGCTTGGGAAGTTCGCGCAGTTTTTCTCCCTCAGAATCGTATCGTGCATATTTGGTATATGTGCCGCCAACATCGACTGCTAATAATTTCATTGTTTCGTTACTCCTTCACAAGATTCATCGATGCTTTCTCCGCCGTGAGTTGCTCATGCGCGAGATCCAGCTTTTCTTTATCCAGCTCTTTCTTGTCGAGCGCTTTGATAAAGGGTAAATAAATTGCACCGACTAGTACAAAGCACAGAATTCGTAATGCAACACCCTGCCAGCCCATTGTGAAGAAGCTTGTGATAACTTTTGGCATTGTCCAGGGAATGCCAAGCGCCAGGGCCTGATTATACGTCGCAATGAACCCGGTAATAGAACCTAAATAACCGATGGACGCAGTGACCACTGTACTAATCAGGAATGGTAAAAGTAGTACTGGGTTGAGCATAATTGGGAGGCCAAAAATCACCGGCTCGTTAATATTGAAGAAGTTGGGGACAATTGCCACTTTAGAAAACGACCGATATCGTTTACTTTTACAGAAAATCAGAATAACAGCCATTAAACTCAGCGTACTTCCGACGGCATCGTTATTCAAGAAGCTGTTCAAAATCATAATGTCTTTGTAGGGCATGGCCAAACCCTTTTGCGCTGCTTCAACGTTGGCCATCGCAAACGTTAAGAGCAATGGCATCAGTGCAGAATTAATCGCATTGGGATGGATTCCGAAGAAAAATAGGCCGTTAGCAATTACTGTGATTGCAATTAATGCCGGTGCAGAACTGCCAAGTTTCAATAATGGCCCGCCAATCACCATTTGCACTAAAGAGAAAATATTTTTGAGCGGTGTAAATCCTAACACGATCCGGACAGCGACGACGCCCAGAATGATCAGTAGGGAAACAAGCAGTGGTTCAAACGACTGGGAGACCATTGGCGGCACCCCATCTGGCATGTGAATCACCAGTCGCTTTTTGCCGGACAACCATACATATATCCGGGCGATGACCAGGCCAAGAATGATCGCAACAAACATCCCTGAACTGCCCAAATAATCATACGAGAGTGCAGATATTTTCCCAGCTTTACCAACCGTCTGCGGCATCATGATGATGAATGATGCTGCCGATAACATCGCTGCAATGAGCGGATTGGCGCTTGACCGATTCAACAATTTCGTGTATGCATAAGGAATAGAAAAAGCAATAAATAGTGCAATGGCATTAAGTGTGCCGCCCAAAACTGCATTGAAGTGGGCCGTCAGCCCCAGGGTGGAGAAATACTTATCCACCGCTGGGATGGGAAAGTTTGCCAGGATGGAGAATACAGATGCACCCAGGGTCAAGGGCAATGTGTACATCAAGCCCCCTGAGATGGCTTGAATCACTTTGTTCTGACCAAATTTGGTGGCCGCTGGAAGAATGTATTTTTCAATTCCAGTTTCAAAATGTGAATAAAGCTTGGTCATTTTTACCAACCTTTCGTTAGGAGAAATTATGGATCCGATTGCCGTGATTTACCGATATTACAATAACGCGAGCACCACCGATACCTATTACAAGGTCGTGAGTTATATTCTTCGCCATTTGCGTGAGATACCCCAACTGTCGATTACGGAACTGGCAGAGAAAACATACACATCTCAAGCGACCATTAGTCGGTTTGTGCGAATGATTGGTTTGGAAAACTTTCGGGATTTTCGTCAATATTTTGATGAGGTGCTCCATTCCTCAAAGAACTCCTTTTTACGAATGTCACCGTCTACTTTGTCGGTGGTCAATACCCAGCCGCAGACATTTCTATCTGAATACACTGGTCAAGTCATTGACGCGCTGGAGGATCTCAGACAGACCCTGCGCTTTGAAGATGTTGACGAACTGATTCATCGTGTCGACCAAGCAGAGAACACCGCTCTGCTCGGCTTCAGCGATTCGTTGCAAGTGGCTAAGGATATCCAGCTTGGTTATCTGGTTCTAGGCAAAGCAGTTGAAGTTGCAGAAAGCCAAGTGAAAATGAAAGAAGTCATGACGCGCTACACCAGTCGAGATCTGGTCATTATACTTTCAAACTACGGAAACTTTTTTGCTCATTATCAGAGCTTCTATCAACACTTGTCTACCTCGGAAATTCCACTGGTACTCATCACTCAAAATTACAATGCCATGGATATGTTTGGCTTTGTCCAAACTATTTTCTTAAGCAGTCGACGCCATTTAGCAATTGGCAATTATCCCATGCGTGTTTTTTCGGATTACTATGTCCGCCGCCTGCTGGCGATACATCAATTGGGCTGAAGACTGTTGGTTTGAAGAACCTTTTGATAGTAGTAGAAACTATCCTTCTTGTAACGTTTCTGGTTCTTTTCGTCAAAATTAGTCCGATCAACAAAGACAAGTCCATAACGCTTCTCCATGCCGTCGCCATTACTGAGTAAATCAATAAACGACCACGGGTTGAACGAGAAAACGTTGACGCCATCTTGAATGGCCAGCCACATTTGATGGATATGGTCGTGCAGATATGAAATCCGCTGGGGATCGTGGACTTTTCCTTCAATAAGTTCCTCTCGCTCGGACCAACCACATTCTGTAATCGCAATTGGGATATTTGGATAGCGATCATTTAATTGCCGCAGACCGTATCGCAGGCCAACTGGATCAAAGTTCCAGCCCCACTCCGTGTACAGTAAATCAGGATCTATAACCCGATTGATTCGCCGGAAAATGAAACCATTTGGATCGGCATCGCGCCTGGCTTCAACAATTGTTGTACAGTACCAGTTCACGCCCAAATAATTAGCGCGACCTTCCTGAAGGACTTGTTCATCACCTGGTTGTGTGCTTATTTCGATATTCAGATTAGCCAGCTCATTTTCAAAGTATTTTGGAATGACGCCATGGATGGCCACATCCATTTGGGCAAAAGAATAAAAATCTTCCAATTCTTTAGCAGCTAACATGTCATAAGACTTGCGCGACGCTGGTAACGTGGTGATGTAAGAGACGGCAGGACCGATCATGCAATTTGGATATTCGTCATGGCAAAGCTTATAGACCTCTGCCTGGGCGAGCCACATGTGATAATTAGCCTGGTAGGCCATCTGATACCGCGTGTGCTCATCAAGGTGATCATCGATGCCCAACATATCCGTCGCCAGTACCATCACCGCTTGTTCGTTGATGGTTAACCAATAACGCACCTGCGGGGAAAATTCTTTAAGCAACCACTTGGCATATTTGACAAAGTCCGCAATGGATCGCCGATCCACCCAACCGCCGTACTTCTTAACCAATCCATATGGTTGATCAAAATGGGTCATCGTGACCATCGGTTCGATATTAGCAGCAACCAGTTCATCAATCAGGTGATGGTAAAAACGTAAACCCGCTTGATTTGGTTCTACCTCATCACCGTTGGGAAATATTCGGCTCCAATTAATTGAAAAACGATAGCTTTTCAATCCTAATTCCTTCATCAGCTGAACATCCTCACGCCAATGATGATAGTGGTCAACACTCACAGTTGTGTCTAACTGCTGATGCCGCTTCGGATACGAGCGAATGTCTGCAACAGACAAGCCCTTGCCATCTTCCTGATTTCCTCCTTCCACCTGGAATGCACTCGTGGCGGCTCCCCATAGGAAGTTATCTGGAAATTGCTCATTTGTCATTTTGATGACCCCTTTCTGTCTTCTATTATAGAAAACGCTTGCTTTGTTTTGTTTCCGGGTCTCAGGGGTCAATTTTCTAATCACCGTGGATATTTTCAGTTTTTGAAAATCTGTAATGTTCGGTACTGGCGACAGCAAAAACCAGCTCCTGCGTACTGCAAAAGCTGGCTTGCTTAGTGATCTTATTAACGCTTTATTTGGCTGCAACACTCTCCGCATTCAACGAATCTGTTAAATCTTCGCCATTTGATGCGATCACTTTCTTGTACCAATAGAATGAATCTTTGGGCGTCCGGTCCAATGTTCCGTTACCGTTATCGTCCCGATCCACATAGACAAAACCGTAACGTTTCTTCATCTCGCCGGTCCCTGCGGAGACGAGGTCGATGCAGCCCCACATGGTGTACCCCATGAGATCAACACCATCGATCGTCACGGCATCACGCATTGAATTGAGGTTCTGCTGCAGGTATTCGATCCGGTAGCTGTCATGAATCTTACCGTCTGCGGAGATTTGGTCATCCCAGCCAATCCCATTCTCAACGATCCACAATGGCTTGTGATAGCGATCGTAGAGTGTGTTGAGTGCCAACCGCAGCACATCGGGATCAATGGCCCAGCCCCAGGCATTGGTCTTCAAATATGGATTCTTAATGCCCATCATGAAGTTCCCACTGGTCTTGTCACCATCTTCATGGGTGGTCACCACATTGGAACCATAACAAGAAAAGCTCAGGAAGTCGGCTGAATACTTCTCTAACAGCTTGTAGTCTTCCGGGGTGTCATCCAGTTTGATACCTTCCCGCTCATACTTCTTAAGCCGGTACTGGGGATAATGGCCGCCGGTTTGGACATCGGCGTAAAACATGCTCGCCTGCATCTGTTCCATGACTAACAACTGGTCTGCCGGATCAGCGGTGTAAGCATAGAGCGGACCATAAGCCAACATTTGACCAACTTGCATGGTCGGATCAATTTCATGTGCCGCCTTAACCACTTTCGCGCTGGCCACAAATTGATTGTGGGCGGCCTGCGCTTTGATCTGCGGCGAACTGGCAATGACCCCACCGCCCATGAAGGGTGCCATTTCCATGACATTGATTTCGTTAAATGTGAGCCAATACTTCACCTTACCCTTGTACCGCGTCATGACAGTGGTAGCGTATTTAACGAAAAAGTCGATCAGCCGACGACTCGCCCAACCATTGTAATTGATTGCCAGCGCCAGCGGGGTTTCATAGTGGGAGAGGGTGACTAGCGGTTCAATCCCATGTTTTTGACATTCGTCGAAGACATGATCATAAAACGCCAATCCTTCTTCGTTGGGCTCTGCATCATCACCATTAGGGAAAATGCGGGCCCAATTGATACTTAGCCGGAAGGCCTTGAAGCCCATCTCTGCCATTAAGCCGATGTCTTCTTTGTAGTGATGATAAAAGTCTGTGGCCACATGACTTGGATAGTACTCATCATTCAATACTGCGGGGACCGTCCCTTCAGGAACGACACGTTGAGATTTCAAAAAGTCGAAACTCGTTGATCCTGTTTCACCAGTCGTGGGGTTCTTCCAAGTCACCCGGCGCCGCTTATCGTGTGCCCCGGCAGTTAACACATCTGATGTGCTGAGTCCTTTACCACCGTCTAAATATCCGCCTTCATATTGATTTGCTGCGGTTGCACCGCCCCAAAGAAAGTTCTTATCAAATGCCATTGAGATATCCACCCTTCTAGACTTGAGGTACGGCAACCGCCGCCCCATTCGTTTGAATCACATTCTGATACCAATAGAAACTGTCTTTTTTACGACGTTCAAAAGTGCCATTACCCGCATCGTCTCGATCAACATAAATCAGACCATACCGTTTAGACATCTGTCCTGTTCCTGCGGAAACCAGATCAATACATCCCCAACTGGTGTACCCGACCAAATCAACACCATTTGCAATGGCTTTTTCCATCGCCTCAATATGTTCTGCCATATAGGCAATCCGGTACGGGTCGTGGATGCTGCCATCTGCTCCCACCTTATCCACTGCACCTAGGCCATTTTCAACAATCATCAATGGCAAATGGTACCGATCGTAAATAACTTCCAGATAGTACTGTAGGCCGGCTGGGTCATCTGCCCAATCCCATTCGGAATATTGTAAGTAAGGATTCTTCGCTCCGATTGAGAAGTTACCCTGAGCATCATTTTCCACCGCATGAGTCGTCGTTGTGCTCGACATGTAATAGGAGAAGGTGTACATATCCACTGTCCCAGACTTCAAATCGGCGCGATCTTGATCTGTGATATCGAGATGAACATCATGTGCATCCCATAGGCGCTTGGAAAATGTCGGATACTCACCAAAGCATTGCACATCGCCTGAGTAAAAAATGTTTTGTTCCCAAGCATGACGATTCTTCATGATGTCTTGGGGATCCGGGGTTAGTGGATAAGAGACAATGCCACAAATCATGCAGCCAATTTGATTGTCTGAACTAATTTGGTGACCGATGCTCACCGCTTGGGCACTTGCCACAAATTGATAGTGCAATTGCTGATAAGCCTGTTGGTAAGCCGCATCGTCTGCCTTCCCCCCGAGCATTTCTAAAAACATAATCGTGGTATTGATTTCGTTGAAGGTCAGCCAATACTTCACCAGTCCACGGTATTCTTTAAACAGTGTCTCCGCATAATGCGTGTAGAAGCTGATCATCTTTCGATTGTTCCAGCCGCCGTAGTGTTCCTCAAGATACAATGGCGTTTCATAGTGAGAAATGGTCACCAGTGGTTCGATCCCATATTTGTGGAGTTCTTCAAAGACGTTGCGATAGAATTCTAAGCCCTTTTGATTCGGCTCACTCTCATCCCCATGCGGGAAAATACGGGACCACGAGATGGACATTCTGAAAATCTTGAAGCCCATTTCCGCAAAGAGCGCAATGTCTTCTTTGTAGTGATGATAGAAATCAATGCCGTCATGATTGGGATAGTATTCTCCCGGTAGGACTGCCCCATGAGCGCCTGTGGGAATGGTGAGGCCCTTACCAGTCCGGCCATCTGGATAGGTGTATGTCACCTGCCGGCGTTCTGTCAAAGTGCCCGCAGTCGTGATGTCCATCCGCGACAATCCCCGGCCGTCCACATCATAAGCGCCCTCACATTGGTTGGCAGCCGTCGCACCGCCCCAAAGAAATCCTTTTGGAAATACCAATTTTGTTTCCTCCTATTCTGGTTGTGCTTCGTGCGTACCCATTGTCGGTGTATCATCATGATCGGCGCTAATTGCCGCCGCTTGTTCCTTTGCTTGAGCGGCTTCTTCTGCAGCTGCCTTGGCTTCCTTAGCGACTAATTGCTTCTCGTAAACTTTGAAGAACGGATACCAGACAATCGCAGATGGAATCAGCATGAGATAGTCACCAATGGCGTTAGTCCAGCTCAGTGTGCTGAGATAACTACCAAAGCCCATTGGCAACAAAGCGGTAATCACAATCCAGCCAGGGACAAAGAATCCTACTTTGTAAAGAACTAGTGCACACAACATCACCACCGGAATATTCAGGACGTAAGGAATACTCATAATTGGGTTGTACATGATGGGAATCCCAAAAGTCATTGGTTCGTTAATATTGAACCAACCTGGGATGGCTGAAATCTTACCCACTGCGCTCAGCTGCTTCGACTTTGACCGCAGTGACATCAACGCCAATGCTAATGTGTTACCTGTCCCACCAGCAACGGCCATGTAAGCAAACAACATCACGGGATAGAAAACAACAGGTTTACCCGCAGCATGAAGGGCCGCATTGGCAGAGACTGCTTGAATTGACAATGGCATGATAATCGGTACTAAAATCATTGTGCCGTGGATACCGAAGACCCACAGCAATGCACCAAAGATACAAAGGATAAAGATACCCACTGTGGAAGTTAATGCGCTTAATGGTGCCGCCAGTAACGCCATGAATCCAGATGTGATGGTGAGTTTGCCAGCGGTCAAAACTGTCACTGCTAAAGACGCAGCCAGGAAGATAATGGCATTGAAGAACAATGGCAAAATAGCTGAGAATCCGTCCTGAAGGAACGGCGGTACCACATCAGGCATCTTAATCCGGATATTCTTATCAATACAAAACTTCTCGACCTGTACCGAAATGAAGACAACAACAAACCCAATGAACATGCCTTGGGCACCAAGATAAGTCATATCGATACTGACGGCACCACTTTTGGCAACGACCAGGGCCCCCGCCACGATTAAGAATGAAAATAACGCATTAATTGCACTCATAATCGGCGTTTCGATTTTCAACGTCTTGGCATAGTTGAATGCCAGGAATAAGACTACCCAGAGAGATAACGAGTTCATCGAGAACTGATAAGGAATATTCAAGTAATTAAAAATGACGCTCTTATCCGATAAAACCCCAAACATTGTCGGTCCCAAAACCGAAGTAATGATTTGGAAAATTGCTCCGACCATCAAGATTCCCATTAAAGACATCATTGCTGCTTGTAACGCTGTGATGAATTTATTGGTTCCGAGCTTCTGCCCAAATTTTTGCAAACCTGCCATGGCTTTGCTATTAAAGAAGCGTTCCATGATTTTTCCTCCTTACACGATTGAAAACAGCAGTGGATTAGTTAGACACATTGTCTGTCACAAGCTTTTCAGCCAATTTGAAAATATTGTCGCTATTGCCGACAGCATAGTCATAAGATGGAATCGGAGCGGTGGGTAACCCGGTTGTTTGTTTCACTTCATCCACGCGGTAGGAAACTTGCGGCCCCATTAAAATGACATCGTAGTTTCGATAAACGTCCTCGTATGCGCCCAGTCCAACCGCCGTGATTTGGTCGCCCATACCGCGATCGTCACTGTACTTTTGCAGCTTCTTCATCAAAATGCTGGTGGACATTCCGCCTGCACAAACCAGTAGAATTTTCATTTGTTTCATTCTTGCTTGCCTCCTTCAAATGTTTGATACATCCGCACCATTTCGGATATCAACTCATTGGCCAACATGCTCGCCATAAAATGGTCCTGTGAATGGATGAGTAAAATACTGAAATCCGTTTGCTTACCATTGGCCTCATCCACTAACATCTGAGACTGCACATTGTGTGCCTTATTGATCTCCCGATTGGATTGCGCCAATAAATTCTCAGCCTTCTGATGATCGCCTTCCCGCGCTGCCTTCAATGCTTCAAACGCCAGTGACCGACCATCTCCAGAATGTGCAATGATCTCCATTGCGATATTTTCCGTTTCGTCGTTGTATTCTTTATCCAACATATCCCCGCCTGCTTCCGTCCTGTTTCTGTTTACATGGTTCATGATAAAGGCTAGCAGGGCACGTTGCAAAAGCGCTTACTTTATTTGTGTATCGCTAAATTGATACACAATCCTCAATTTGATCCACCTCAGTAATGGAAAAGACGGACTTAATCAACATCACTCAATTTGTGTATCAGTTTTTTGCTTAAAAATTTACTAGTGTATAGCTGGCGACGGCTTGTGTATTGGAATCCATTAAGTCCTCTAAATGTAAGCGGTTTGATTTAACTCGACAGTTGGTCTTATAATGAGGCCATGAAAATAATTCGCACTTTAGACGTTACCAGCACTGAGTTTTTCGATTATCTGGAAGACCGGGTCCTTAATGATGTATTGGAGAACACCGGCAACCGCTTGAATCATTCGTCAGTCAAAGGAGGATTAACTTACACGAAGCACTACCAGAAAGCCAAGACAGATGTAGTGTTCAAGATTGACCAGTATATTCGCGGCGAGAAATACTAGTTAACTTCGAGATCGGTCGCTGATACCGTCACAGTCACCTACTTAACTGAACCTGAAGAAGAAAAAACGAAGGTAACTCTGATTGAGGACATTGATAGTTATCAACCAGATCAACACAACAGAATTCTCGGATGGTTTAGCCAAGCATTAATGTTAGGCCGTATGTCGAGTACCCTGCTTGACATGGAAACAGACATTATCAAAAATCGAGCAGTCAAAGAGGCTTAGCGCATCGAACACGCTAAGCCTCTTGGCTTTTCCTCGTTCTAAAGTTTCCTTACAATGGTCACAATCGAAGCAATCTCGTCATCTGTCACAATGATTTTGAATGATTTTTCCAACGGCTTGAGTATCTTTCCGATCCGCCTGACATCTTCTGGATAATGAGTCAGTATTTGTTTCCCCTGCGGCTCGCTCACGGTCGTATCATCTGCCAAACACCGTTCCACCATACTACCAAGATGGACGAACAAGCCCACTCGCTGATCTTCCTTCAGATCATAGGCCAAGCATAATTCATCCATAATTTCAGGCAAGAATCGTTTGAGCAGTGCCACGTCGGCGTATTTGAACTCTTCCTGGAAGTATCGGTAAATTTGGTCATAGGCAAATGCATTAGAAAGCACCGGTTTAAACATCAAAATTTGATCGAGATCCTTCCGGGTGTTTTCAAATACTTTGTTAATTGGAATAAATGGAACACCAAACAACTGGGGATTGAATGTCCCCACAAAAGCATGAATCTGGTAAACCTTGCGCAGGTCATTCACTTCGCTAACCAGCTCTTGCTTATTGGCCATCGCCAAAGCTTTGACTTGAATACCCAATTTCGAATATTGATCAATATAATTTTTGAGTTGTTCCGCACCGCCTTCCCCAGTATGACAAAGGGTCACGATCAATTTAGGACGCTGCTGTTCCGTAACCACCATTTGTTGAATATCTGTGGAAATTGTATGGTAAACATAGTCAACATCTGTTTCCATGGCACTTTTTCGGGCGGCATCAATCCCAATCAGTGTAATTGGTATTTGAATTGAGCGAATCTTGATGTTTGTCTCCTCACTGATAGTTTCCAACATGATCTTTATTGAACCCATATCGTAAATGACAATGACGCCCTGTCCTTGATCGATCTTTTGAATCTGGGCCTTGATTTCGAGCATTGCTGTCTTGGTACTGACATCAAGGTTCAAATCATACCCATAAGCATTGTGATTTTGGTTGAGTGCATTTGTCGTTTCCATCAATGAGCTGGCCGTACTGTTCCCATGCATGATGTACAAAACAACGGGATGTCCCTTCGTACTTGCCTTCTCCGGGGTAATGAAAAACATGAGCAGCACTGTTTCTTCCAGCGGCAAATGCAAACCCAATTCATCACGCAAAATCTGTGCCAATTTCACCGATTCCTTATATTCCTGAGAATATTGGACAATCAGTTGCTTAGCCTGGTTTTCCTCAAGCCGCTTGTGGCCCACTTTCACTGTTAACAATGAGTTGATATGTAAACAGAGCCCATAGAATACACTATTGTCAAAGCTGCGATTCAACGACTTCCGACACGCCGATAACCAGTCACGGACAATCTCAATGATTTGAGGTTTAACAATTTTAGCCAACTGCTGCTGATTGGCACCACTATCAAGAAAATCGTAATAATTGTACTTATCAAAAAGCTTCTTGATGTGGCCATCGATTAAGCTCTTAATGTTGGCACTGCCGACGCCGCGATCTACTAGCGACGCATATTGCTTATTAATATCCCCATAAATATCCTCAGACGTGGTTCTCGATCGCGCAGTGGTATTGTCATCACTTGGATCGAAAATCATTTTCTCCATATCGCCAAAGAGAATATTCAGCGTGGTTTGATTTTCCTTTTCCTTTAACAACGACTTGCGATAGGCAGGTTTCAAGTCCTCTAAACTGACACTGATACTATCCCTTTTATCGTTAACGACGCGCACATAGGCATTGGCACAGGCCATTGTGATTGCCGCCAATAGCTCTTTAATATTATGCACGTAATCTGACAGCACCAGGGCCTTTAATGCTGGAATTCCCACACTCACCGTGCGTTTTGAAGTGCGCGCTTCTTGCGCAAAGAAACGATTGATCAACTGCATTTTTTCACTGAGCGGTCGTTCGTCTAAACTAGGCAAAGTAATCACAACCGGAAGCTTGTGCTCCAGTTGGCGTTTTCCTTGCGTTGAGCAAGAGAAAATCATGAAGGGTGCTTTACCGGGGGCAAATTGCGGGTTTTCATTTAATTCGTAAAACTGAGTACTTTTATCCAATAAATCCACAATGCGGGCTTGCTGACCGGCGGTAAGATATTCGTAGTGATTGACAAACAAGACACCGCCCCTGGCCTGGTCAAAACAGCTATCGACAAAGTCGTCATTTTCACCAAAAAGAACGGCATCTAACGCGTGGATATCATTGGCATAGTTTCGACAATTGACTGCAATCGTCGGACCGTTTTTATTGACAACATGATTTTCTTCGGCAAAGTGGATAATCCGATCAACAAATATTGATGTACCGCTTCCTGGATGCGCCGTGATTTGAATATTCAGGTTGCCACTGGGATACAGAATGGCCGCCTTAGCCAATTGAATGTCCCTTTTCAAACTGCCAGAACTGCCAATCAAGGTCGTGAACGCGTCACCTGCGGGCTGGGTGCTCGGCATGGCAAATCGAACTGGCCGAGTTTTCGTTTTTACTAGTTTCCCTTGGCGCACCAGTTTATTTAAATTAGCACTCACATTCGTCCGCTGCATTTGCAAGTTGGTGGCGATGAATTCAGTTGTCACACCACTGCCATTCTTCGGATCAGAGTAAATCGATTCTCGCACGTAATGATAGATAAGGTCTTGATTGCTTTCCATTTTTTGCATCTCCATACTGTAAGCGCTGTTATCTGAAAATTACCCTATCATCTCTTCACAGGCTTGTCTAGCGTCGGCTGACCGGCGTCTTTGAATATACATTGAAAAAGCACACTTGTTGGTGACAGCACCGTTACTCACGGTACCTTTTCAGCAGGTGTGCTTTCAGTTCGCTATCAAGTCGTTTTTTGAATTTCTAAACACTCACTGTTTGGATATGCATAATATTCTTGTTCAGTGAGATATCCTCAATGATGTCGGCATAACTCAGTTCTCTGGGAATTTCAATTTCGTAAATGTTCGTGTACACAGTTGAATCCTCGTTCTGAGTCACACTGAAGTTGACGTCAGTCACTTCGATCTTGTGCTCATCAAAATACTGCTGGATGAATTCCTTGGTCTCCAGCTTATGTTTGTACTGAATCTCAAGTTTCTTGTATGCATGCACACGAATGATCTTTTGGATGAAGACTAACACGCCAAATACAACCACGGTGCCTGATATGGCAATGACGTAATCACCCATCCCGACAGCAATACCTAAACAAGCCACTGCCCAGATGCTGGCCGCTGTAGTCAATCCACGAATTGCTTGCCTTTGGACAATAATCGTCCCGGCGCCGAGAAAGCCAATGCCGCTGACGACCTGGGCGATTAGGCGTGCATCATCGGCCCGGACCACGCCTGCGAGTTTGGGATATGCCTGGGCTGTATTCAATGCATTGTAGCCAATTTCTTTTTGCACCAAAGCAAGAATACAAGCCCCAACACAAACCAAAATGTGGGTTTTGATTCCTGCTGGGCGATTTTTGTGTTCCCGATCATAACCAATGAGTCCGGAAACGACAATTGCCAATAACAATCGTCCAATGATTTCCTCTGCTCCTAGCTCGAACACTGACAATCCCTCCCTTGGTTTCTCACCACGCCGAACCTTTCTATCTACCTTAATGATAGTTGATTGCTCAATCATGGTCAAAGCTTCAACGCACTACGAATTCCCAACGTGCCGCAATTCAGGTGCGTCTCGTCAAAAAGTTCTTGCATTCCCTCTGAAAACGCTATATGCTTTTGGTGAAACGTTTCGATTAACCAAAAGAGACAACATACAGGAGGATAATCGCATGATCAGCAAGAACATCCAAGACTTGATGAAACAGATGACAATTGAAGAGAAGATTGGGCAACTGCTGCAACTAAGCGCCGACTTTTTCCAGGGAGACAATGTCGCCATTACTGGTCCCTTGAAGGAAGCCCACCTTGACGAAGCAGCGCTTTATAGCGCCGGTTCAGTGTTGGGTATTTCAGGTGCCAAAACCGTTCGCCAGGTACAGAATAATTATCTAAAACACAGTCGGTTGGGTATTCCTTTGCTTTTTATGGCCGATGTGGTCCATGGATACAAGACTATCTTCCCAATTCCGTTAGCCCTTGGTGCCAGTTTCGATCCGCAAGTCATGAAGACTGCGTCCACCATAGCCGCCAAAGAATCAGCTGCCGGTGGTATTCATATCACCTTTGCACCAATGGTGGACTTAGTGCGTGACCCGCGGTGGGGGCGGGTGATGGAATCCACTGGCGAAGATCCCTATCTGAACTCCGTGATGGCCAAGGCAGCTGTCAATGGATTTCAGGGTACACTGCCTCTTGATCAAGAACATATTGCGGCGTGTGTTAAGCATTTCGCCGCTTATGGTGCACCGGAAGCCGGTCGGGAATACAACACGGTTGATATTTCTGAATGGCGTTTTCGGGAGCAATATCTACCCGCTTATGCAGCCGCCATTGAAGCTCAGGCACTGCTGGTTATGACATCATTCAATACCCTCTTTGGTGTCCCTGCTACTGTCAATCAGCATCTGATGCGAGATATCCTCCGGAATGAATTACAATTCCACGGCGTGCTTATTTCAGATTGGGATGCCATTGGCGAGATTATCCATCACGGAGTGGCTGGTGATTTACAACATGCTGCCGACCTCGCATTAAAGGCTGGGGTCGATATCGATATGATGTCCTTTGCCTATGCCAAATACTTGACGAAGGCTGCAGTACTTGATACGCAAATCGAACAGCTGATCAATGAATCTGCTCAACGCATTCTTATCTTGAAAGAACAATTAGGGCTATTCAACGATCCATACCGTGGCTTGAGCGACAAACGGGAGACAGAAGTAACCTTAACAAGTAAAAATCTCGCTGCTGCCCAGGCAGCAGCCGAACAATCAATGGTGCTGTTGAAAAATAACCATCATACATTACCGCTCAATTCTGCTACTGCCATCAGCCTAGTGGGACCCGCCGCCGACACTGGCGACATTCTCGGTAGCTGGTCCTGGCAAGGTGATCCGGAGAAAACCGAAACAATTGCGGCCGCACTCGCTAAACAATTTAGCAACCTCACCGTAACGCCCGGAACACAATATCATCACTTGCAATTGAGTAAACTGGATGACGCTGTCAATGCCAGCCGCCAACAAGAAGCGATCATCGCCGTACTGGGCTTACCTGCCAGCGAAAGCGGCGAGGCAACCAGTGTGACGGATATCAAACTGCCAACTGAACAACTAATGCTTTTGCGGCGCCTTGCCAAATTGAATAAACCACTGATTACCATCGTGATTACAGGACGGCCATTAGACCTCACTGAAGTTGACGCACTCTCCGACGCAGTATTACTCGCTTGGTTCCCTGGTAGTCGAGGTGGCGCAGCCATCGCTAACGTACTCAGTGGTAAAGTCGATCCCAGTGGCCGTTTGCCGATGACTTTCCCTCGTAACGTGGGGCAAGTACCGATTTACTATAATGCCTACAATACCGGACGCCCAATTGCCGGCACACCAGCTGATGACGAGAACAAGTACTTATCGAAGTACATTGACTCGGCTAATTCACCACTGTATCCGTTTGGGTTTGGTCTAAGTTACGGTGATTTCACCATTTCCGATTGGACGCTTTCTCCGCAAAGCGTGTCTCCCGACCAACCGCTGATGGTTCAAGCAACAATCCACAATGCCGGCAATCATGCGGGTACGACCGTTGTGCAACTTTATACCCATCAAACAATTGGGGAAACAGTTCAACCCGTCAAACAATTACAAGCCTTCAAGAAAATCAGCCTAGCAGCTGATCAAACTCAAACAATTACTTTGACAGTGCCTTACGACCAGCTCAGTACCATCCACGCTGATTTGCATCGAGCAACCGATCAGGGCAATTACACTGCAATGCTTGGATTTGACTCCGCCCATACGGCCAGTCAGCCCTTTACCGTTGTGACACATCAATAAACTCAGGAGGCAATCATATGCACCAACTCAAAAATGATCACATCACGATTAATTTACTAAACAACGGCGCAATCGGCACAATCACGGCCGACAACATCATGGTCAACCAGGTCGCCGGGAACGCATTGGATGGCAGCATGGCTAATATTTACTTGCGTATCCAAGCTGATGGACAGTACCATTACACACCTTTAATTGGACCCGCAAGCACCAGCCACTTGTCGCTCTCCAAAAATGGTGCTCGGTGGCAAGGCCAATTTAATGGCGTTGAGTATACCCTCACCCTATTGCTTGGGAGCACAACCTGGTTTTGGCATGTTACACTCCACAGTTCCCAGTCGATCAATGCGGATTTAACTTACGTCCAAGACTTGGGCTTAGGTGAACCCGGATTTGTGAATAGTAACGAGGCTTACGTCTCCCAATATCTGGATCAACACCCCTTCACCAGTGACGGACATATCACGATTACGGCACGTCAGAATCAGCCGCAAGCCGGTCAGTATCCTTACCTACAACAAGGCGCTTTAACGTCACTTGCCAGCTATGCAACTGACGGATTTCAGTTCTTCGGTACTGATTACAAGAGTACCAACGAGCCCAGCGCGATGAGTCAAGCAGACTTGCCCAGTCGGGTGCTGCAATATGAATGTGCCCTCACTGCTTTACGTTCCGCTCCCATGACAATTAAAGGAAACGACACCAAAGTGACATTCTATGCTTCATTTAAGGCCACCCAACCCAATGGCAATTTGGAAAAACTCATTCCTGATACGGACATTCAAGCAAATTTTGCTCTGCTATCCGCGGTCAACCCGACCTGGCAGTCAGTTTCTCTGCCAGCGGCAAACCAGTCCTTGGGTCAACCGTTAACGGGAACGCCCTTAACTGAGACTCAACTCACCACATTGTTCCCGCAACAACGGCAGGTAGAACGGGGCCAAACCGGACAGGTGCTGTCCTTATTCACTCCCGATGATACCCATGTCGTGTTGCCTGAAAAAGAAAACCAACAGGAACGCTTAACTGGGAACATTATCATGGCCGAACGAACCATGACCCCCACTCAACCTGTTCTGGCTGCCACACAGTTCATGCCTGGCGTCTTTGAATCCCATGTGGTCTTTGGCAACACGAACATGAACATTATGATTACCAATACCCGCAGTGCGTTGAACTGGTTCAAAGTTACTGGAACCCGTATTTATGTGCGACCAGCGAATGACACACAATATCATTTGCTGACCATGCCTTCCGCTTATGCCATGACCTTCAATGGTGGCGACTGGTATTATCAACTTGACGACGACACATTAAAAATCAGTGATGATGCCAGCAGTACGGAGCAGCAAGTCACGCTCCGGTTTGCTTCACTGAATCATCAACGCTATGACGTCTGGGTCACTTCCCAGTGGGATACAGAAACATTGGGCGAGAAGCCGCTCCTAGACATCACAGACAACACCATCGCACTTTCACCGGAAGTAAATACTGCCATGGCGAAAATCGATCCTGACCGTGTATACAGTATTCGGTATTCGCATAATGCCCAAGCATTCAATATTGGTCGGGAAGAGATCATTTTAGGTCACGCCACGAATGATTCCACGCATCAACTGGTAACAGCGTTTGATTCTGTTAGTCAATTCAGTATTGTGACACAAACTAATACTGTTCAAGCGCCTGACTCTGAGCCAATCGCCACTAGCCGCGAACAACATCATGCCTATCTCGAATCGCTGTTGCGGCACTTCCAAGTCACTACAAATAACCCTGCCAAACAGGATATGGCAGAGCAGACAAATCTTGTCTTACGCTGGTATGCCCATGACGCACTGGTGCACATGCTCTCACCCCATGGATTAGAGCAATACGGTGGTGCTGCCTGGGGCACGCGGGATGTTTCCCAAGGCCCAACCGAACTGTTTTTATCGACCGGCCATTATGATATTGTTCGACAAATCATTCTTCATCTTTACAGCCATCAATTCAGTGAAAATGGTAATTGGCCCCAATGGTTCATGTACGACGAATATTCAGGACAATTTGCTGATGAGAGCCATGGAGACGTGATTGTATGGCCACTCAAAGTGGTGACCGATTATCTGTTAGCCACTCAAGACACTAGTGTTTTGAGTGAAGTGTTGCCGTATATGTCCCTGAAAAAGCACAAGATGCTCGCTGAATCTGAGAGCCTATTAGACCATATTAAGCGTCAGTTAGCCTACATTACCAGCCATTTCCTTTACAACACCAAAGTCTCCGCTTATGGTGATGGCGATTGGGACGATACTTTGCAACCCGCCGATGCCCGCCAAAAAAAGGAAATGGCCAGTACCTGGACCGAAGAACTGACTATCGAAACATTACGCCATGCGGCCCAGGCATTTGCCAGCATTCCAGATTTTGCCCAGAGTCTACAAACATTAGCCGACGACATGATGGGCGATTTCAAGCGGTATTTCATGCAGGACGATGTACTGCCTGGTTTCATCAAGATGGACGCCAACCATCATGTCACACCCATCATTCATCCGAACGACGGTTTAACCGGCATCGACTATCGGTTGCTGCCCTTGTCGCAAGGTGTGTTGAGTCACATCCTTGATGAGCAGCAATCCGAGCATGCGTTGCAGCTTATCACTCAGCACCTGTTATTCCCAGACGGTGTGCGCTTAATGAATAAGCCTTCCACCTACCGTGGCGGTGTTTCCCACATCTTCAAGCGAGCTGAACAAGCGGCCAACTTCGGTCGAGAGATTGGATTACTGTATGTCCACGCCCATATTCGGTATGCCGATGCCGTCGCTCAGACAGGGGATCAAGCAGAAGCTTGGCGATTATTACAATTGGTGAACCCCATCAATATTCAATCCCGCGTGAGCAATGCAGCATTACGTCAAGCCAATGTTTACTTCTCCAGCTCAGACGCAGCATTTCCTGATCGGTATGCCGCCCAAGAACATTTCGATGATGTTCGTAATCAATCCGTTTCTGTGAAAGGCGGCTGGCGGTTGTACAGCAGCGGCCCAGGAATCTATATTGCGACACTGCTTAACAGTGTATTCAAACTGGCCGATGAAGAAACGTTTAACTCAACATTCTCACTGCCATTTGATACTGATTACCGCGTATCCGTATCAAAATAAGCTGTGTAGGAGCCTGGCCTATACCAGTTACAAACACTGCAATATCAGCGTTTTAAGCAGTTTCAAAAAAAATCGAAAAAATAGTTGTAACCGGTTCCGATTCGTGTATAATCATAGTCGTAGAAACGTTTCGATTACGAATTCCAAAAACGGAGGAATTAACAAATGAAGTTAACGAAATGGTTGGGCATTTCCGCAGCTGCTGTAGCTGCCGCCCTGCTCCTTGTTGGTTGTGGTAACAGCAATAACAGTTCTTCAGGATCCAACGGCAAATCAATCACCTTCTGGTACGGTGGTGACGCCGATACAGCCGTAAAACCAATGGTGGATGCGTTCACTAAGAAAACTGGTATCAAAGTCAAAATTCAGAGTATTCCTTGGTCACAGTACAACGATAAACTTTTGACCGCCGCTGCTTCCAAGTCCGGTCCTGACTTAGTACTAATGGGTACCACTGGCATGGCCAATTACGTGAGCTCAAAGAGCTTGATGGATATCTCCAAAGAAGTTAAGAGCGACAAGAATATCAGCCCAGACAAGTATTTTGAAGGATCCGTTAGGACAACCGAGTTCAATGGTAAGTATTATGCCGTGCCTTGGTATGTTGAAACCCGGGTACTGTATTACCGGAAAGATCTATTGAAACAGGTCGGTTATAACGAAGCACCGAAGACCTGGGATGAATTATATGACGCTGCCACAAAACTATCTAAGCGCGGCAAGAATATGTACGGCTTCAATGTTGACTTCGCTGAACCAACATTTGGCTTTATGTTTGCTCGTCAAAACGGTGCTACGCTGATTAAAGGTAAAACACCGCAATTCAACAAGAAGCCAACTGTAGAAGCACTGGAATATCTGGCTCAGTTTTACAAGAATGGTGCTTCTCCTAAACAAGATTTGAAATTGACAATCGGCCAGTCTTTCGGTGGCAAAGCACCAATTCCGATGTTTATCTCCGGTCCATGGATGATGGCTAGTGTGAAAAAAGATGCCGGTCTGAAAGATGATCAATGGGGCGTCGCTGTATTACCTAAAGGTAAAGATAACAACATGTCCAATACTGGTGGTGGTAACTTGGCAGTCTTCAATTACAGCAAAAATAAGTCTTCTGCAATGAAATTGCTGAAGTATCTGTCTACTGAGAGCAGTCAATTAAAGTACTACAAGAACAGCGACTCAATGCCGACTCTGAAGTCTGCTTGGACTGACAAATCTTTAAGCGACTCCCGTATCCAAGTATTCCGTAAGCAACTGAACAGTTCTGAACCAATGCCTTTAATCAAGCAATGGGACCAAATCGGTCAAAACTACTTGAAGGCTTGGGAACCCGTTGCTATGCAAGGGGCTAACGTTCAAAAAGCGATGGATCAACTGAATTCTCAAACCGAGCAATTATTGAACAAATAATTGGCTCACCGGGAGCGGTACTGACTCACTATAATCGCGGCACGTGAAGTATCGCGTTGTATTGCCCCGAGAATTCCCTTGTGTATTCTCGGGGTATTTATTTCAAAATTATTCCAGCACACGTCCTCTAAATGGGATTCGCGACCCAGTTTCCTGGAGCCAAGGACATCCTGGGCAAAATCTTTCAGTGTGACGATTTTTGTCCAAGTGTCCTTGGTTGTCGGAAACTATCGGGGCCGCTGCACCCTCTTAATGAAAGGAGCCATTCTCATGGCTAAGACATTACGCGACAAGCTAGTTCCCTATACCTTTGTCTTGCCGGCACTGCTCCTGCTGGCACTGTTCTCTCTGATCCCAATCTTCATTGCCCTGATCATCAGTTTTACTGGTTTGGACATCACAGGTTTAGGCGATTGGTCACAAATCAAATTTATTGGATTACAAAACTACACGCAACTGTTTCACGACAGTGCTTTTCTTCAGTCAATTCTGAACACTGGGTACTATGTTGTCATTGGGGTCCCGTTGGTCATCTTGCTTTCCTTGACCGTCGCTATTCTCATCAACTTCGGCCAAAATCGTTTTTTCCGGTTTATGCGGTTGGTTTTCTACACACCTTCAATCACCAATACCGTGGCGGTCGCAGTGGTTTGGACTTATATGTACAACCCGAGCATGGGCTTACTGAATAATCTCTTCGGTAAGATTGGTATGGGACCCTTCCCTTGGCTCAGTGATCCAGCTACGGCCAAGATATCATTAATTATTCTGGCTGTATGGAAAGCCATCGGTCTCAATATGCTGATCTTCTTGGCCGCCTTACAGGGCATTCCTGAATCGCTTTACGAAGCAGCTGAGCTCGATGGTGCTGGCTGGTGGCAGCAAACTCGCCACATCACTCTGCCTTCCTTATCATTCTCCATCTTCTTCGTGACTGTCACCACATTGATTGGTTGGTTCCAGTTCTTCGATGAACCATTCGTCATGACTAAGGGCGGCCCGTTGAACAGTACTAATTCTGTCGCTCTGTTTGTTTATCAAAATGGGTTCCAGAACAGTAATTTCGGTTACGCGGCTGCCGGCTCGTTCATTATGTTCGCCGCAATTATTCTTGCCACGTTAGTGCAATTCAAACTGCAAAAGAAACAACAAGGACTTTAGGAGGCTGTATTTATGATTAATGGTAATAAGTCAGCCGTGCGCAACGGCAAAGTCGCAGTGGGCGCAATCCTACTATTCTGGGGCGTTATCACTATCCTGCCCTTCTTATGGATGTTTCTTTCTTCTTTCAAATCCAACGCTGAAATTTCGCAAGCCACTCAAAACTTTTTACCCAACCACTGGACATTCGACAACTACAAACGTTTGTTCGTGGATAGCAATTTCGGTGTTTATCTCAAAAACACATTAATTATCACGCTGTTTTCCTTCCTGGGTATGTTACTGAATGCAATGGCCGGCTATGGCTTTGCCAAATTTAAATTCAAAGGACGCGGCCCACTATTTATTCTGGTGCTAGCCACCATGATGATTCCTGGACAAGTCACTATGATCCCGGTTTACCTCATTTTGAATGAAATGCACTTGACCAATACCTTAGCGGGTATTATCTTGCCTGGTTTAGTGGGTGCCTTTGCCATCTTCCTGTTCCGTCAATTCATGAGCAATATTTCAAACTCCATTATTGAAGCTGCCCGACTTGATGGTGCCAGCGAATGGTACATTTTTTGGCACATCATCATCCCTATCTCCAAACCGGTCTTGGCCGTCCAGGGGATTCTCACCTTTATCGGCGGTTGGAATGCATTCTTGTGGCCATTGATTATCGCCAACGATCAGAAGTACTATACCCTTTCAGTTGGGCTCCAATTACTACAGGGACAACACACTTCAGATTATGGTTTGCAAATGGCCGGCTCCTCCTTTATGGTTATACCGATCGTGATTATCTTCATTATCTTCCAAAAGTACATTTTACAAGGATTCAATGTTCAAGCAGAGAAGTAAGATCCGATTACTAACAATATGGAGGGGATTTAAGTGGCCGGTATTCGTGATATCGCCCAAAAGGCAGGTGTGTCGATTTCAACAGTCTCTTATGCCTTGAATGGCAGTTCCAAGGTCACCGAGGAAACACGTGCCAAGATCATGCACATTGCCATGGATCTCAATTACGTGCCTAATCTGGCAGGACGCACCCTGAAGAAACAAAGTACCAATATTATTGCGATGTATGTCGCCGATTTTGGCGGGGATTTTTACAGCCACGTCATTGATGGCGTCGATCAAGTCCTTCGCGCCAATCACTATGAGCTGATTGTTGGGGCGGGCGGTGATAAGTCGCGGGCACTCATTCCTCAGAAGTTTGTGGACGGCGCGGTGATTTTGGATCAAGCCTTCCCCGATCGGCTGATTAAAAGCTTTGCTAAACAAGGCAGCAAAATGGTTGTTATGGACCGGGAACTATCCGGAACCAATGTGCATAAAGTCTTATTGGATAATTCTAAGGGGGCCAAACAAGCAATTGACGCATTAGTAGCAGCCAATGTTGACTACTATGTCTTCATCAGTGGCCCTTCTGATTCCTACGATTCGCAGGTGCGATTGCAAACTGCGTTGGCTTCTTTAAGTGATAAGACCGATGCACCCGTTATCGTTATTCCCAGCGATTTCACGATTGATGGTGGTCGCAAAGCAGCGAAAAAGATCAGTAATGCCCATCTCAAAAATGTTGGTGTCTTTGCTCTCAACGATGAGCTGGCAATCGGTCTTTATGAAGCTTTGCCCGAACTGGGTTATACCGTCGGCAAAGATATCAAAATTATTGGTTTCGATAATGACCTCATTGGCCACTATCTAACACCGCAACTCACGACAATTGATTACTCCAAACATAAATGGGGCGAAACCGCCGCCCAGACCTTGATTGACATGATTAAAAATAACGGTCAAGCGGGTAATCATTACATTGAAACCAAAGTGATCCAACGCGGATCGCTTGGAGAGGAAAAAGTTAATCATGATCAAGACAGACTCTCTCACTTTTGAAATTGATGGCCAGCCGACTACAATTTTAGCTGGTGAGGTTCACTACTTCCGCTTACCGCCGGCCCGTTGGCAATCCGTGTTAACCGAATTGAAGGCGACCGGCATGAACACTGTGTCCACATATATTCCGTGGCTGGTCCATGAAGAACAAGAAGGCGTATTTGACTTCACCGGTCAGTTAGATGAACGACATAACTTAAAGGACTTCATTGACTTAGTTCATCAAAATGGACTCTATTTGATTGCCCGACCGGGACCCTTTAATATGGCCGAACTGAAGAACGAAGGAATTCCATTCTGGGTAAGAGATAAATACCCCACCATTATTCCCACTTCTTGGCACGGCCAGACAGTACCCACAGGGACAGTTGATTATACGAATCCAGATTTTAAACGGACTGCTCAAAACTGGCTGCAGGCTGTTTGCCAGGTGTTGGCACCGGCTTTACAGGTCCATGGCGGCCCAATCATCGGTGTTCAGTTGGACAACGAAGTGGGGATGCTCAGTTGGATCAGCAATGCGCCTGATCTCACAGATATAACTATCGCTGAGTTTTCAACATGGTTGCAAAATAAGTACCATGACCAGTTACCGGCGGTCTATCCAACAGATTTCTTGACCGCTGCCCGTACTCGCCAATACATGGAAGAACCAGACGATGCATGGGTGTTGCAATATCAAAATGATTTGGGCTATTACATGCGGTATCGCTTTAAGAATTACCTTGCCTTTCTTGCTGACACTGTCCGTGATGCAGGAATTGTCGATACCCCTTTGCTCATTAATGTCCACGGTACTGATCAAGGCCGCGGTGAAACATTCCCCATTGGCATCAGTCAGCTCTATGACACCTTTGATCTGAAAGACGTCGTTATTGGCACGGATGTTTATTTCGGCGACTTCGATATGACCACTGCTACCCATTTATACACGCTCAATCGTTTCATGCAGAGTGTCGACGGTGATTGGCCGCTCACCACTTTGGAATTTAATGCCAGTTCGGGTAATAACGATGATCATTTGCCCATGCAAATAGAAGCTAGTGCCCTGCCTCTGAAGACGCGGTTACAACTAGCCCAGGGCACCAAAATGATTAATGATTACCTGTTTACCGGCGGCTTTAACCGATCATTGGCAGTACCCGTGGCCGATGGTAACTCCCGTATTGGTATTCATGGGTATCGCCATGGTTTTGGTTCGCTGCTATCACCTGAGGGCAAATCAAACTATACCCTGCCCGCCATGGCTCAAGTGGGCAACATCATTAAGAATACCGACAGTTTATTGGCGTCGATGCATTCAGTGACTGCACCGATTTCCGTGGGCTTCATTCCCGACGATTACATGACTGAGTATCATTATCCGCAAAGCCAGGTATCCGATAATTTCGTCGCCGACCAAGAAACTAATCGCGCCACCCTACCCTGGAATAATATTTTTCTGAATTTGTTGTCTGCCAAATACAACTATGATGCTTGGGACCTGCAAAAGGACTTACCCACTCACGATAATCACCATGTCTTGGTGGTTCCTACTGGGCAAGCCATGCCAGGAACAGTACAGCAACGATTATTGGATTATGTTAACAAGGGTGGCCAACTCCTCCTCCAGGGGGAATTGCCCGTAACCGATTTAACCGGCCAGCCTGATACGACCCTGATCAACGGTCTCGGCTTGATGCCATTACAACTGAAAAGGGAATCAGTGACCTACTTCCCGACAATTACACACCACGCATTTGCTGAAGGACTGCCAGAGGTTCGGATTCATCAATTTCAATCATTCGAACCAACTCAACGAGACAGTATTGTGTTCTGGCGCGAATTGGAATCGAACGCTGCAGTAGGAGCATTATTCAACGTTGGCCGGGGGCAGGTTGCATTCTTGGGCTCAGAAGGCCGTTTTGACCCGGCATTCTACCAGCTGCTGCTGAATCAATTCGAAGTCACGCCCCAGTTGACTCTGACACCGGCAGCACCATTTGTATTGGCTTTTATCACTCAAAGCACCGATGGGACACTTGTTCATCTATTGAACACATTGGACGTCCCCGCCACATTTATCTTGCACAATGCACAAGGACGTGCGCTCTTTGGGGGACATTCCATCTCAATCGGCGCCAAACAGGGCCTAATGTTGGCTATGGATACTACTGTGACCTCCTGGAAGTTGGCCTATACCACCGCCGAGATAATCAATTTGAGCAATCACCAAGTTTCTTTTTCAATCAAGACAACTGATACCGTGATTGCATTAACTGATCAGGACACCATCATGCCTAGCGACGATTTTTGGACAGAAAAACAAGCCGAGACAACCATCCTGCATCCACGCCATACCGGTTCATTCACCTTATATCGGGAAGGAGATCTCACCATTGGCAGTTTTTCACGTTGAGTTTGGTTCAGAAAAACTCGGTATGCGTTCCCGCATAAACGTTTTGTTGCCAGAAAACGCGCAACCCAATTTACCGATACTGTTGCTGCTTCATGGCCTCGGGGATGATGAAAATGCCTGGTTAGAGCAAACCAAAATTGCGGACTATGCGCGTGGTCAACAAGTGGCCGTTATCATGCCGCGGGCGGATCGCAGCTATTATACGAATACCGTTAGTGGCATGCGTTATTTCAACTACATCAGTGAAGAAGTGGTGGCGCGTTGCCGTCAGTGGTTCTCATTGTCGACACAACCTGCTGACACATATGTTGGTGGATTATCCATGGGCGGTTATGGGGCATTAAAGTGTGCTCTACTCCATCCAGAAACGTTTGCTGGGGCCTTCGCATTGTCAGGTGTGCCTGATATTATCGAGCAGTGGCATGAACACCCTGAGCGAACGCCTTGGTACAATGAGCTTTTTGGCAGGATAACCGAATTGCCTGGCAGCACGAATGATTTAATCTCCGTAGTTCAGCATTGGCCCGCCAATCAAAAGAGACCTTTTTTGTGGCAACTTTGCGGAAACGAAGACCCTTTCTTAGAGATGAACAAGAAGTTCCATGTGTTGGCCCAACAATCTGGATTCAAGAATTCTCTAAAACTCGTTCCAGGGGCACATGAGTGGCGTGTCTGGGATCAGGCTATTCAGGAAGTGTTACCACTGGTGGCACGAAAAACGACAAAATAGCAGCAGCAATAAAACACCGGCTGAAAAGCAATCGTCTGTGACGAGCAACTTTTCAGCCGGTGTTTTATTGTCTACAATTCTCGGAATCGATTAACGAACCTTCACCACAAACGCCTCAAAAGGCCGCAACTCAATCCGCCCAGTTTTGACATCCTGATCATCATAATTTCCAATAATGTGCTCGTCCACAGCATCTGGGAGTTCAAACACGTTATCTTCCGCAGCCGCATTAGCCACGATCAACCAACGTTCTCCTTGATACGTTCGATAATAAGCAAACACGTTATCCGCCGTATCTGGCACCAATGCATAATCGCCCCAGACCACTAAATCATTATTCTGGCGCAACTGAATCAAGCGCCGATAGGTCGCAAAAATCGAATGGGGATTGGCGAGATTGGCTTGAACGTTGTAACGCACGTAATTCGGGTTCACATGCAGCCACGGTGTACCGGTAGTGAAACCGGCGTTGGCTGTGGTATCCCACTGCATCGGTGTCCGGGCGTTGTCGCGGCCCTTGGCATTGATGGACCGGAGAATCTCTTCTTTGGTATAGCCCGCCTTTAGTCGGGCGTGGTACATTTGAATACTTTCGATATCGTTGATTTCATCCACTGAAGTGATCGGGTAATTGGTCATACCGATTTCTTCACCCTGATAAATATAGGGGGTCCCCTTCATCATGTGCAGCAAGATGGCAAACATCTTAGCACTTTGGTCGTGATACTGGCCGTCATCGCCCCAGCGGGACACAATCCGCGGTAAGTCGTGGTTGTTCCAGAAGAGACTGTTCCAGCCTTGGTCGCCCAAGGCAGTCTGCCATTTGGACAGAACCTGTTTCAGTGCTGGCACTGAGAGCGGCTTGAGATCCCACTTCTCGCCGTCAGGTTGTTGATCTAAGCCGACATGTTCGAACTGGAAGACCATGGATAATTCGTGGCGGGCGGGGTCGGAATACTGCTTGGCAATAGCCGGGGTGGCACCCCAGGTTTCGCCGACAGTCATCAGATCTTTGCCGCCAAAAGTGGCCTGATTCATTTCCTGCAAATAAGTATGCAATTGGGGGCCGTTGCCGGTGATCATTTTGTCCGGTTCTTTCCCAATCAGGTCAATGACATCCATGCGGAAGCCGCCAATGCCTTTGTTGATCCAGAAGTTCATCATGTCATAGATTTCATGGCGCACCTTGTCATTTTGCCAGTTAAGATCCGGCTGCTTTTTGCTGAAAAGGTGCAGATAATATTGACCGACTGCAGGTTCATAGGTCCAGGCGGAGCCACCGAAAGTGGACTGCAGGTCGTTGGGGATGTCGCCGTCGCCCTGGCCATCCCGCCAGACATAGTAGTCGTGGTACGGATTATCCCGGGACTGGCGAGCGGCTGCGAACCACTTGTGCTCGTCACTGGTATGATTGACTACCAGGTCCATAATGATGCGGATATTCCGCTTTTTTGCTTCTGCGATCAGTTCGTCCATATCCGCCATGGTCCCAAACTCCGGCATGATGGCTTCGTAGTCAGAAATGTCGTAGCCGTTATCATCATTGGGGGATTGGTATACTGGGCTTAGCCAGATGCCGCCGATGCCCAGTTTTTGCAAATAGTCCAACCGTGAAATAATCCCTGGGATATCTCCGATGCCGTCACCGTTGCTATCTTGGAAACTGCGCGGATAGATTTGGTACATGACAACGTTTTGCCACCATTTTCCTTGACTCATTTTCAATTACCTCAATTCTTATCGATTAGTTGATATTTTCCGTTCTCTAACTGCAATGCAAATGTCTGATCACCCGCCGCGACGGTGATTTCCGGGTACAAGCCCGCGGGGTAGCCAGCTGTCGTCAGTGTCACAGCCGGTTTGCCCTGGGCAAAGGTGACGTGGTACTGGTTGAACTCGCCCTTTTGATACGCAAAATCATACCCGTCATCCTGGTAATGGTCGTAACTGGCGGTATCGCCAAACACCTTGAAGGTCATGGTTTGGTCTGGTTCATCGGTAAGAAACTGGTGCGCTGGGCCCCAAGGAATCATGGTACCGACCCGACCATACAACGGTAATGTATCCAGCGGCGCAGCGGCTCGAATTTCTTGCTCACCAGGGATGACTTTCCCGGTCCAAAAATCGATCCATTGGCCAGCGGGCAAGTAGACCAGGCGACTGGTCTTGCCTTTTGTCACCACCGGCGCCGCCAATAGGGCATCACCGATTAAGTACTCGTCGTCGATATCGTACACTTGCCGATCCTCGTCAAAGTCATAAACCAACGGCCGCATTACCGGCTTGCCAGCGCTTTGCGCCAGAGCAAAAAGATCGTACAGGTACGGAATAAAGCGATAGCGCAGCTTAAGATATTTGCGATAGATGGATAAGGTGGGTTCACCGAACAGCCACGGTTCCTGGCGCCGCGTACCCAGTGCGCTGTGGTTCCGGAATAACGGACTGAACAATCCCGCCTCGATCCAGCGAGTGAGCAATTCGGGCGTTGTGTCGGAACCAAAACCGCCTAGATCCGTCCCCGCAAAGCTGAAACCGCTCATACTGTGATTGCATAATTGCGGAATCATCATTTGCAAGTGCGCCCACAGGCTGTGGTTATCACCGGTCCACACTGTCGCATAGCGCTGGGTGCCCGCGTAAGCCGCTCGGGTGATGACAAACGGCCGCCGACCAGTCTGTTCTTTCAGCGCATCGTAGGTCGCATGAGACATGTTGTGACCATAGAGATTGTGCATTTTGGCATGGGTCGACTTTTTACCATTGTCTGAAAAGACTGTGTCATCAGGAATTGGTCCGTCAAACGATGCCGGCTCGTTCATGTCGTTCCAAATCCCGTCCACACCGATCTTAGTCAAGGCTAAATGACACTGACCCCACCACTGGCGAGTTTTGGGCTTACCAAAATCTGGGTATACTGTCCGGCCAGGCCAAACACGATTGACATAGTTCTTGCCAGCGGGTGTTTTGACGAATACTTTATGCTTCTTGCCGTCGTCATACACCGTGTAGCCGGGGTCTTTTTTCACCCCAGGGTCGATAATCGTGACCGCCTTGAACCCTTTCTCGTGCAATTGCGCAATGAGTTTCTTGGGGTCCGGATAACGCCCGGGATCCCAGGTGAAGACCCGGTAGCCGTGCATGTAGTCAATGTCAAAATAAAGCGCGTCACAGGGCAGATCGTGCTGGCGGAAGCCATCGGCGATCTGGATCATCTCCGGCGCGTCTTGGTAGCCATACCGAGAATGTTGATAGCCCAGAGTCCAGCGCTGGGGCAAAGGCACCGTGCCGGTCAGGTGAGCGTAATTGGCGACCACATCGGCCAGCCGGTGACCGCCGATGATGTAGTAATTCAGCGGACCGTGGACCACGCTGTAAGAATAGTAAGCGGGGCTTTCCTTGCCCAGATCGACATGGCTGCGGTATGGATTATCGAAGAACAGGCCATAGGGGCGGCCTTGGCGAAGACCATAGAGCACGGGAATCGACTTGTAGAGCCGGGTAAAGTTTTCCATTTGCGGCGCAGGATCGTCGGTGTTCCAGTTCTCGTATTCATAACCGCGCTTATTCATGAAGCCGGTCTTGTCACCGAGACCGTAAAAAGCTTCGTCGGGATCAAGTTGTTTGGTAAGGGTCAAGGCCGCAGTCGCGTCGATCTCTTCATGACCGGCATGACCTTCTTCTTCGAGCAGTGACGTCTCGTCAGCCGCCAGGTCGCGGTTCAGCGGCTGGCGCTGCCCGCGGTAGTCCATGATGAGTTCCCGGTCGTTTTGGTCGAAAACGTCCATATGGTGATCGGGATAGACTTTGACGTGGAGAGCTGCTGTGTTGATGGCCGCGACACCGTTTTTGACCGTGGCGGTAAATTGTGTGGGTTGCGGTTTGGCCACCACGGCATAGGATGCGGCTGGCAGTGCATCAATGGGACAGACCCGGATAATGGCATCGCTGAAAACTTGCAATGCGAGTTGGGTTTGATCGGGAAAAGTGATTTGGACAGTGTTCTGGTTTGTTTGGGCCGATAGCGGTTTTTCGGACATTTGAGTATCCTCCTCTTAAAAAAAAATCTGTTGGTGGCGGTGACGTATACGTTTACGTCACCGGTAAAAAATTATACTGACTGCCGTTCTACAATCGTATGCGGTAGAATTTCCGATTGAATCGGTATATTGTCTGCCGCAGCACTCATGATTTTGTTGCCAGCCTTTTCACCCATCTGGAAAAAGGGCTGGCTAATCGCCGTGAGTGCCGGGTTGGCCATTCTCGCCACCCGCGTATTGTCGTACCCGATCACGGCAATGTCGGCGGGCACTTGCAGTCCCTCTTGGATCGCCGTGTTCATGATCCCAATGGCCGTATCATCCGATACAGAAAAGACTGCCTCAGGCCGATTACTAAGTTGGAAATAGTGCTTCATGGCGTGGATCCCGGCCTCAAATGAAAAGTCGCCGTAAAAAATCCAATTCGGATCGATCGGCAAGTGGTGCTTCATCATCGCGCGTTCGTATCCTTTGATCCGCGTCATTCCGGCAATCTTATCCGTGACATTGGGACCAGCAATCGCAATCTTTTGGTGGCCATGTTGAATTAAATATTCAGTGGCGTCGAAGGCTGCCGCCTCATCGTCAACTTTGATATACGGGATGCTGTCGTCTGACTGGGTGGAGACCAATACGACCGGAAAAGGCAGGCCGTTAATCTGCGTGATCACGTTCTGGGCCAGGGCAAACGACGCAATGACCAGGCCTTCCACCCGCCGTTCCGCCATAATGCTGATGATTTCACTGAGATTAATACCGTCCCCGCTGGCATGTGCAATAATGACGCCATACCCACGTTGCTGCGCCACCGACTCCAAGCCTTCAATGATGTCGCCATAAAACAGCGTCGATGACTTTGGCATAATTAACCCGATAATCCGCGCCGCACTTTTTTTGAGTCCAGCGGCCATCTCATTACGGTAATAATTCATATTTTCCGCAACGCGCATGACTTTCTTCCGGGTCTCTTCGGTGTACCCGCCTCTGTTGTTCAACACTCTGGAAACGGTGGCGATTGATACGCCGGCTTGGGTGGCGATGTCTTTGATGGTTGGCATTTGATTTCCTCCACGTAAACGTTTACTTGGTAAGGGTACCATAGGTCGGGGTGAATGCCAATATGGAATTAGAAATATTTGGCAAAAAGAGTGAGCAGATCATTTGCTCACAAAAGCAAATGGTCTGCTCACTCAAAAGGAACCTTCTAGTAATCAAATTGACGGTAGTAACGGCGGAAGTCCAGACTATGACCCGTATTTAACTCGTATAGTGCGGCGAGGCGTTCGGTTAAAATGGCAGTCACGATCATTGGCGAACAAATTTGACGAAAATCATCATCGATACCGTTGAAAACAAAGTCCTTGGTATCAAATACTTCAAACTTATCCGTGTGCTGTTTTGCAAATCTCTCCACACGTTCATCCAGTGGCCGATATTCGTCTTCACCCTTAACCAAGAATACTGGGAGTGTGTTATCAACTAATTCCAATGCGCCATGGAAAAATTCTGCGGAGGTGACTGGTCGTGTACGTACCCACTGCATTTCTTCCAGAATACACATTGAGAACAGCGCTGTTTCTCCCCACAACATCCCAGAACCGACAATCATGGTCAATGGCGCATCATGATATTTCTGCGCAATTATTTCCCCACGCGGTTCAAATTCATTTCTGAAGCGGAGCAAGTTTTCATGCAGAACTGCCATTTGATCCGCCCACCGTTTGTATTCTTTAAAGTGCCCCCATTGTTCATAGATGCGTAAGGTTAGCATAAAGTACATCAGGTAGGAATCCTCGCAATCACCCATTGGATTGTAAATCGACTTTTTCAACAATTTATCCAACGGTGTCGTTTCATCTTTCGTAAATCCGTAAACATCAATGTCCTTGCGGTTGCAGTATTTAACCGCTTCAAGAATTTCCTTAGTGGTCCCTGACGCTGATGCAGTAAGAACCAGTGATTTTTGGCTCAAATATGGTTTGTCCTTACTCAATACGAACTCTGCCGCGTTTTCCAAATACACTGGAAAATTGGAAAGCCGGCGCAGATACATTGCTACCGGATACCATTCCATCCATGTGCCACCAATTCCGACCATCACAACATTGTCGTAATCCTTTTGTGCTAGCTCGTCGGCAAGTGCTTCGATATTTTGCCGTTGTGCGTAGGTTTCTTTACCGCCATTTAAATACTTATCAACATCAAAATTTTTTAACATTTCCAAAACCCCTTATTCGTCAGGTTATGCACCTAAGATTTTAAAATACGCCGCACCAATGCTGACAATCAAGATCAACAGCATGATCATTAACGGGTTAACCTTTTTCTTCAATAACCAATACATTAGGCCAAACAGCGCAAGCGTGGCCACGCCAGGAAAAATACCATCAATCAACGACTGAATGGAGGTTGAGCTTTTACCAATACCAATTTTGGTAACGAAATCAACCTTGACCATTTCCATCGTCATTGCGCCAACAACCATCATGCCAATAATTGAGGCATACTTTGTCAGCTTTGCCATTACTCCTGAACTCTGTACTTTGCCAATGACGCTTGAACCCAATCCATACCCCACAAATGTCCCATAATACCGAATCAAGTAATGTGGAATATTAAATACCAGGAAGAAAAGAATTGGTCCCAACAAATTTCCTTTAAGCGCTAAAGTTGTCCCGATACCGGTCGCAAGAATACGGAGTGTGCCCCAAAAGAAAGCATCACCAATTCCTGCTAAAGGCCCCATAAGGGCGAGCTTAACGTCACTGATCGATTGTTCATTGAATGTTGTATCTGCAGCATTTGTTTCCTCCATCGCTGCTGCAATGCCCAACGGCAACGTCACGATATACGGTGTCACGTTGTAAAGCTCAAGGTGCCGTTTTAAAGCCTTCGAGAAATCAGCCTTATCTGGATACAGCTTTTTCAATATTGGAATCAATGCCCATGCAAACCCGACGTTGCCCATTCGTTCATAGTTCCAGGAATGCTCATAGGGAATCGTGCGCCAAAATAATCGCTGAAGATCACTCTTGTGGATTGTCTTGTCGTATGCTGGTTTAAGACTAAAACTCATCGAACCCGCCTCCTTCTGCGTGTTGATTTGGAACGGCATTGCTTTCTGTTCCAGTTTTACTGGCACTCTCTTTATCGATGAAAATATACATAATGAGTGCGATTAAAACCGCAAAGATGGCAACTCCGGTGGTCGATATTTTTCCATAGGCGACCATGAAGAATCCCAGAAAGAAGAATGCGGCCACTTTCTTATTCATGATCATTTGGCCCAGCATTGCGAAACCAAGTGCCGGCAGCAGACCTGCAGCAATGTTCATACCTGTTTGAATAAAATCAGGCACATTGCCTAAGAGAGTCGTCACAAACGATGAGCCAAAGTAAAATGCTAGTGGTACAAAGATAATACCGCACCAGTTTTGGGCATAACCCGCTAGTAACATATTTCTAGTCATCGCGGCAGTATCGGCTTTCGCAGCGTTTTTATCAATTCGGTGAATCAAGATGAGCATTAACGGTTGACCAAAAGCTGTATTCATCGCCAGCATAATCGTTGCTACTGGAATACCTAGAGTTAACGATGCCGCCACCGAGGCGTGCGATTGGATTGCTAACGAAACGCCTAAAACCGTCCCCGCAATCAAATCTGGCGGATTATACGCACCAATTGATACAGCCCCTACCATGGCCAACTCTAATGTTGCGCCCATAATAATACCTTGATTGATATCTCCCATCACTAACCCAACAAGCGGGCCTAGGATAATGGGGCGTTGTACAAAGCTTGTACCGAGGAGCCATTCAGAATATCCAAGAAGCGTGATTAAGAAAATCAACACTGTTTTGATGATCATTTTATGACACCTCTTTTAGCACCTTTGCTGCGCTAATCTTTACCTCTGACGGAACCATCTGAATATAAAGATCATATCCCTCGTTGACCATCTTCTTGAGCAGTTCTGCGTCTTGATGATTTAGGAAAACACTCTTGCTCACTTGTACTTTCCCCTCCCCATAGGCGATATTGCCCACGTTGATCTGCTTCATTTCCACTGCTTTCGCAATTTGTTCCGCAATTGATAGGGTTTCGCAGATAATGAAGAGTTTATATTTGTCCGTGACGCCACTCGTCAAAGCCTGGATCGCCTCTTCAGTATTTTTCACAACCACCTTAGTACCTTCAGGTTTTGCCAGAAGCAATGATTGCATGCGTAATGGATCATCTTTTACCGTATCACTGACCAATAATAGTGCATCAGCGCCGATTGCCTGCGTCCACGAGAATGCGACTTGACCGTGCAATAGTCGATAATCAACGCGAATCATCTTAATCATGTTTTCTTCCCTCCTAAAAACTGTCAAAGTCAGTAACTGACTGATTTGTTGAGTTGTCGCAGTTCACAATTCCTTTTTTCCCCGCCTCAACGCTTTCCTCAATTGCTGTTTCTGTACTACCACCATTCAGACTCATCATTAACTGCAAAAGCATCGGCATGTTTACCCCAGTCACCAGATGAAGATTGTTACGTCCGTGGCATAACTGTTGGAGGTCGTTATTCACACTCCCGCCAAAAACATCAGTCGCGAACACAATATCCTCATTTTGAAATTCCGCAATCACTTGCTTGAATTTGGATTTTGGATCTAAGCAATCATCTGTATAGGCCGGTACAGCCATCAGTTTTTCTTGCTTCCCTAAAATGAACTCAATAGAGTCCTTCAGTCCCTTAGCCAAATACCCATGTGTAGCAATCACAACCTCAGTCACTGTGTTAGCCTCATTTCTGTTGATCTTTTTCCCACTCTTGCTGAATAGATTTCAGTTCTTTTTGGTAGTCCTGCGTTTTGATCGCAATCTTCTGATCAAACTCGGCAAAGAATGGTGTTGTTTCCCATGTTTGACCGATATCCGCCATCTCTGCTGAAATTAATTGAATCACTGGCAACGTGAGCAAAGGGACTAACTCGGAACTTGAAGCTCCAGGAATATTGATGACATCGTTTGGAACCTTTTCCGAGAAATAACGTGATGTGACAAAATGGATATTTGGTGTAATCAAATGTAGTGCGGTAAATACTTCATCAAATCGAGAAGCCGTATTCAAATCATCTAGCAAAAACACCGTATAATCCGGTGACAACTGCATATCTGGTCCATGAAGAAATTCTTCCGGCTCATAGTACATGGCGGGCCGCTTCAAGGCCTCTTGAAACTTTAAAGCGCCCTCTTTTGCGACGCCATAATTTGGTCCATTGCCTACAAAGAATGCGGGTTGTTGCTGCGCTAACTGCAGCTTGTGCTTCTTGATGTACGCTTCCGCTGTGTTGATTACTGTGTCTTGATCGCGGATAGTGTTACCAAGGTCTTTCAACGTGCTTTCAGAAATACCGTCGCTACCAAGAGCTAAGCCAAACATCAAAAAGAACTCAACTAGGGTTTGGACACCCATTGTGACAAAATCAACGTATTCATTACCGACACCATAATCAAAAATCCGATCGGAATATTCACGCATTGGCGATTCAATATTTCCTGTCAATGAAACCGTCTCAATGCCTTCATCTTGAAAATACTTAAGCGCCGCGATAATGTTCGTTGAGGCACCGCTTTGGGAAATCACGATGACAAAACTATGCTCATCAATTAATGCGCCACCAGCGAGTATCGATTCAGGTGTAATAGTGATGACATTCTTACCGGTAGCCTTCATCAAGTATTGAGCAACCATCATCGCCCCATTTAATGATGATCCAGAAGCCACCAGGACCAACGAGCTAACTGTCCTCTTCCGATATACACGGACAATCCCTCTGACTAACCTTTCTCCTTGAGATTGGTTCTTTGCTAACTGTTCGGGTGAATAACGGACGTAATCCTGCATCCGCATAAAAATTCACTCCCTTCAAAGTGGTTCTATTTGTAATTCGGTTTCACCAATTAATATACCACCGCAAAAAGTAAATGCAAGCGCTTTTTCTGGGAAAATAAAAAAACCGCGAAATTTATTCGCAGTTTTTTTCTAATTGCCTGTCAGATAGAGGGTTTTACAACGGTAAATTTCAGATTCACCTTTTCCGGATTTAAAAAACTTTCCGTATATTCCACAAGGCGGCCTTCCTGATCTGCACTTTGGTACTGAATCAAATAAAGCCAATCACCCTTGTCTACTTGTAATAAAGTTGCTTCCTTTTCCATTGCGCGCAAGGTTTGTATTCGTTGATAAACATGACGGGGTTGCGCTCCTTTGGAGTTCATGTAGTCATAAAGCCCAATTGTCTGAAAGTCAATCTCCATCGCATTAGCAAACAAACTTCCAGGCAAGTAATTATATTCGACAGCAAAGGGTTCATTATCAATATTTCGTACCCGATGAAGTCCAAAGATCTCGTCGTCTGCTGAGAGTCCCAACTTTTTTGCCAAGAAATGCGACCGCACGATCATTTCTCGTCCTAAAATCTGGTTACTGACTTTTATTCCGTTTTTTGCCAATAACTCAGAAATACCCGCATTCGATTGCTCGTTCGTGAAGGCTAAATCGAAATAGTACTTATCACCGACCCCATGTGATTTTACGTAGGTGCCGCTTCCTTGTTTGCGGATCAAAAAACCGCGCGAAACCAAGTTGTTAATTGCCCGTTTAACCGTCATTCGATTAACCCCATAAGTACTGGCCAATTCGCGTTCACCTGGAAGACGCTCACCCGGCAGATATTCTTGTCCCACAATCTTATTCTCTATAAGGCTTTCGATTTGTATGTAAAGGGGCGCCTTAAACTCATTATTCAACAAATCCATCCACCTTTGTATTGATATCTTGATCAGGCTGCACAATTACACTGAATCTAGGCAAGATACTCGATTTTAGTTCCACAAAAATAGAATTGTCTTTGCTTACAAATAGCGAATGCCTGTCAACGACAACTTCTCCTCGGTGCACCTTAAGCAGCTGTGCCATTTTTTCATCAGCATGCTCCAGATTGACCTGCTGATATTCCTCGGAAAAGGCCTCACTGAATTGTTTCCCGACGAACAACAGGATTGATTGATAATGCAGGTTCGCGACAGTTTCGTCATCCAGTGCCTTCGTTGGCAATACGGCCGTTTCAATTCCAATTGGTGTATTCGAATCCGCCAAAGTTCGTATATAGGATACTTTGCGCACATTTGTTCCAAGTGGTTGCATGAGCTCTTGAGATTGCACTTTGTTGGTCTCAAAGCTCGTATCCAGAACAACATTGTTTTGAGTCCGCCAGGATTGTTTTCCCATAATCTCAAGGGTTTCAAAATCTTCTTTGGTCGGCAATAAGCGATACTCTTTTCCGTCTCGCTGGATAATTTCGCGATTTTCCAAAATCGTGATTGCATTACGAATCGTATTCCGTGATACTTCGTATTCCACTGATAATTGGCGCTCTGATGACAAGATTTGATCGAATTTGCCTGGCTGTTCAAAAATCCGATACTGAATATCCTTAGCAATCCACTCGCCCTTCGAAATAATTCCCATTTTTTCCTCCCAAACTCGTACACTTAAGTCTTACTCATCACAAATGGTACCAGAAACAATCCAATGTCGATAGCTATGATACCTCACATATGTCAGATCTGTCACCATGCGCAAAATTGTGCGTTGAATGCACCGTTCAACAGATATTAAACTTGGAATGACCAATCTTATTGTTGGAACATGATTCCGGAGTGGACTCAACTGGTATTCCACTTCCTACAAATATTCCTTGCTGATCGGCATTCTTTGATTGACTAATTTTTACCAGTTCTCGAAAACCATCAGCCTATGCAAAAATAGTCCCCAGAAAAGTCTGAGGACTATCCGTTGACTTCACACTAGCTCACGAAATTAATAAATCCGCACAAACCGATTGGTCGCCACTTGATAATACAAATGTCCTAAACGCGACACTGCACTAGTAACGCGCCAGCTGGTTTGGGCACCGAGAACCGCGTTCACAGTGTTGCCTTGATTGTCATACAACTGGACAGTTTGTTTGCCGACGTTGTAAACAATCACGCCGTCTGCTGCTTGCACGTATAGATCTTTGGCTACCTGGTAATACGCATGGCCGCTGATCCATTTCACACCTGTGATGCGCCATTCGGTTTTAGCTGCTAATGTGCGGCTCTGCTTTTCACCAGCGCCATTATACAAGGCAGCTCCTTTGGCACCAGCCTTAAAAATACCGGAAGTAGGTGTCGGAGTCACAGTCACGTCTTTAGCGTTAACCCATTGCCGATCCGCGACCAGGTAATAGTCCCCGGCCCGAGCGGTATAACGCCAGGCGGTGCCGTTCTTAAGAGTCTGCACCTTTTGGCCGTTGGTTAGGTTATCAACGGTACCAGCGCCTTGATCATTAGTCACTTGGACGATCCCAGTTTCGTCGACAACTGTTGTCAGGGTGACATCACTGGCTTTCAACCAACCATTAGCACCGACTTGGTAGTAGGTGTCGCCGTTGCCCGTGACCGCTTTGCGCGCAGTCCGCCAAGCAGAACCGAGCATCAACCCGGCCAGTTTGCCGTCTTCCTTAAATTGGTCGTTATAGGCGTACTGGCTGGCCTTGGTTGTTTGGACGTAAATGATTTCGTTGATATCAGTGAATTTCGTCGAGGTATCGGCAACCACAGTGATGGTCCGCGTATAGGTTGCTGTCCGACTAAACTCATTGGTTATCGTATAGGTCAAAGTGTACGTACCTGCTTTACTGGTATCCACTTTGCCGACAATTTGCCAATCTTTGACCGGAATCTTGGTCGTGTAATTATTGTTTGTCCACGCATAGATCCCATCAGTCGGATCAAAGTCATGGCCTTGGGTCACAGTAGCGTCTTTCACCCAGTTTGTAGCAAACGTGAAAGCAGGATCAGGATACTGTACTGGTGGTGTCGGCGGTACTGGCCGCGTGGACGCAGCCTTTTCGATTTGCTGAACACCCTGCGTAGCAGCAGTATTGGCGCCAGCGACATCAGTCGCCCCATTGACGGCCTTCTTAGCTGCCGCGACGGCATTATCCACATTAGTTTGGGCTGTTTTCTTCGCCCAATCTGACCAGGTGGTTTGGCCGTCGATGGCGACCTTGGCAGCTGTTGCGGCTGCGTCGATGTTGGCTAAGGCCGCTTGCTTGGCTGCATCAAGAGCCGCGGCGTCTTCCATTTGTTTCTTAACAGCAAGCGGATCAAAGGTGGGGCTGAGGGATTGATCGTATACAGTGTTTAAGAACGCTTTGTTCACATCATAGATGTTTGTGCCATTAGTGATGGTTTCTTGAGCGGTCTTAATTTGGTCCGCCGTCCATTGGCCCTTGTTTTGGTCTAAATAGTAATTTGCGATCGCTTTGGCCTGATCTAACGTAACTCTCTTAACCTCTTCGAGAGCTGCCTTAGTCCAGGAGAAAGTGGTTGGTAAAATACTGTTAATATCCGCGTCGTGGTCCCGTCCGTCACGGTCTACTGCGTAAAGGAACATGCCGCCTAGATTATTTTCCCGTGTGTACTTGGCAATGTCATAGATATTACTTCCTACATAGTCAGGCTTAGTATCTCCCCAATCAGTGGTGTCCTGTTCCTCAGGGAACGAATTTCCTACCAAGAATTTATCCTTGGTAAATCCAATTCCCTCATACGCCGCCACGGCTCTGGCAGTCCGGTTTGATCTAGCGCCATATTGTTGATACCCAAGATAATTGAACGCATCTTTAACATTTTGAAACGGATTCATGTTTGTCCCGTTTGTGTCGTAAATAAACCGAGTATCTGGGTTTCCGGATTTTGGCCCGATATACTTGGATAGTGCATTAACCACACCGTCAGAAAGCTTTACTTGCGCAGGGGTGGTCTCGTACACTTGTTTCTCCATGTCAATATCAATACCGTCTAATCCCCATTGTTCAGATAAATCATGTAGCAACCCCTTGGCGTATGTGTCAAACTGTTCATCCGTTGGGTCGCTACCATATTGTTTGGAAATATTCGTTAAGCCGCTGTAATCTAATGCTCGAACCAGTTTTACCCCACGCGCATGCATAGCCGGCACATAAGTCGACTTCAACGTATCAAAAAACTGTTTTTCCATCCCTGCTTGCTCGGGTGGTACATAACTGAATACATTGACAATATCAATACCAGTCGGTAAGTCCGTCATTGCAATAGTGTTTTTATCCGGTAAGTTTGTATTCACACCTTGCATTTCCTTGTCTCGCCACGCCCGATAATAAACCATAAACTGTGGAGCTTGCTCCGTCGTATCAGCCGCGTGCGCAGTCCCACCATGGCCGGCCAGCATTAGTGCCAACATCCCTGCTGCGGCAGCTAACGCAAGACCTACCTTAAACATTTTCTTCATTTCGATGTTTCCTCCATTCGTCTTGAAAAACAGAGAAATCCTTCCCACTTGCTCTCGTCCCCGACTCCTTTGACCGCCTCCTATTTATTTTCTGTAAAGCACCACAGCCTTATCATATAGCGCTTACATTTTGAATGTAAGCGATTAATCTTAGGATTTCGCGCACATAATTAAGATGTTGCACTCATCTTTCTGGCTACTGTCAAGTACAAATCGATGGTTAACGCTTTATTTACGAAACTTATCGGCAAATTAGCAATTTAAAATTCTGATTAATATGATAAACTGTGGGCATCGAAGGGACGACACAGCAAAAATGGAGCGAGCATCTTGAAAATCAAAAAAATATTTAACAACAACGTCATTCTGGCCCGTACCACCACTGGACTCGACGAAGTTGTACTCGGTCGGGGAATTGCTTTTCAGTCCAAAATAGGCGATCCGGTCAATGAAGCAAAAATTGATCGGGTTTTCGTGGCTGATTCGCCTGATACGACCAACAAATATGTACAGCTGTTGGCCGAAGTGCCTGTGAACCACTTGAAGTTGGCGGACAAGATCGTCGAAGAAGCACAAACGGAACTTCACTGTGTATTTAATGACATGACGTACATCGGGATTGCTGACCACATCAATTATGCTTTGCAGCGATACCACGCTGATCAGTCACTCACGAATTCTTTATTGTGGGAAATTAAGCATATTTATCCCCAAGAGTTCCAGGCTGCACTACACGCCCTTGACACCATCGAATACTACGAAAATATCCAGATGCCGGAGGATGAAGCAGGTTTTATCGCCCTGCATTTCGTTAATGGTCAGGAGAATCAGACCCAAAACGATGCGGAAGTTGCCGTGGAAATTATTGCTAACGTGACCCAAATCGTTGAACGTTTCTTTACTATTCAACTGGACCAAGATTCCTTGAATTATTCACGGTTTGTAGTGCATTTGCGCTACTTCATCCAGCATGTATTGAAAAACAAAGCATCTCGATACACTCAATCCGAACTTTATCATCAGATCAAAAAAGTTTATCCGGAGGCTACCAAATGTGTGGCGGATGTGGTACATTATTTGGGGAATCGGTTGCACACCACTGTGGATAAGGAAGAACAGGCCTACCTCATTCTGCACGTGCAGCGCCTAATTCAATAATATTGTTGAGATTGTAACCTCACGGGCAATACTCAAGCAGGGAAGAGTTTTCTTTTCGTGTTTGAGTATTGCCCGTTTTTTAGTCTAAGGAGGAGAAAAAAGTGGTTGATAGTCAGAAACTGGCCAGCTTCATCATCAAAAACGTGGGCGGCCCCAGTAACATTAGTTCCGTCACGCACTGTATGACCCGATTGCGTTTTGTGCTGCATGATTACAACAAGCCAGATCCCGCTATTCTTGAAACATCGCCCGACATTTTGACGGCGCAAACCGCACCTGGTCAGTATCAAGTCGTTATCGGCACAGGTGTGGCTGCGGTTTATGACCAGGTAATGCGCAAGCTGGGGCTTTCGGAAGAAGCTGCCGAGAAACAGGAACCCAAGGGTGCTTTGAACAAACTCATTGCAATTATTACGAAAAGCATCACTCCGGTGCTGGGGATCTTAACTGCCTCTGGTCTGCTGCAGGGCATTCTCGCATTACTAGTGGCCACACATGTGGTTAGTGAAACCAATGGGGCCTACATTATTCTGCACGCCCTTGGTCAGGCCGCCTTTTACTTCTTCCCAGTAATCTTGGGTTATACCAGTGCCAAGGCATTCGGCTTGAAACCCTTCGTTGGTCTACTACTGGGCGCCACTTTGGTCCTGCCTGAACTCACATCCGGGTTGGTGGCCAAACATGCCCTGTATACATTATTCTCGGATACGATTTTCGCAACCAAAGTGTATAAGACCTTCTTTGGCATTCCAATTTTGTTCCCGCAAGGCGGTTATGCATCAACTGTCATTCCAATTTTGTTTATTACGTTCTTCGCTTCCAAAGTACAAAAGGTCTTGCAACGGGTTATTCCGGAAATTCTTTCCCACAATTTGAATGATTTCCTCACGATCCTCATCGCTGGTCCTATCTCGATGTTAGTGATCGGACCAGTCACTAACGTTTTGGGCGTATTAATCACCAATGGTGTTGAACAGCTTTATGCTTTTGCCCCGCTGCTGGCTGCCATTGTCGTGGCCCTGCTCTATCAGCCGTTGGTCATTCTTGGACTGCACTGGGCTTTGACGGCGGTTGCCCTCGCCAACATGGGGTCTTTAGGGTATGACTTCAGTATCTTCCCCATGACCTTCACGGCCAACTTTGCTCAAACAGCAATTGTCCTAGCGGTCTTCTTGAAGACTCGGGATAAGAATCAAAAAGCATTGGCTATTCCAGCAATGATTTCCGGACTGTTCTGTATCATTGAACCCGCCATCTATGGTTTCAGCTTGCCGGTGAAAAAACGGTTCGTCTTTTCCATGTTAGGTGGCATGGCCGGTGGGATTATCATGGCTCTAGCTGGCGCACGCCAGTATGCCTTCTCATTTGGCGTACTCGGTTTCGTTTCGTACATCAATCCAAAGACCGGCAGCTTTGCTTTCGTTTGGATTGCATTGTTGGCCACGGCGGTGACTTTTGCCGTGTCCTTCCTGCTCACTTACTTCACTTTCAGCGAAACAAGCCCTGTCGCAAATGGTGCTGATCAACCGTTGCTGCACAATGAAAGGATTGCTGCACCCGTAGCGGGTACCGTTGAAGCAATCAGCAACTCCACCGATAAGGTTTTTGCTTCTGGTTCGATGGGCAAGGGTATCTTGTTGCACCCTACCAACAATGAGATCGTCGCACCGGTATCTGGCACAGTCACCGCTGTGGCAGGCGACGGGCATGCTATTGGACTCACGACGGCCAGTGGCACTGAGCTGTTAATCCATTTCGGCATTAATACCGCTGAATTAAAAGGTGAATGTTTCAAATCGCTCGTGACCCAAGGACAGACCATTAAACGTGGTGAACCGCTGGCCCAAGTGGACTTTCCTTTATTAGCACAAAAGCATTACAGCACGGAAACTTACCTTGTCGTGCCTAATTCCAAGGACTTTCTTGATATCTTGCCAACAACTAAAGCAAAGGTCAAAGCCGGTGACGATTTGCTTACAGTGATTCCATTTAATCACAGTCAGGAAACGGCGGTGGCTCAATAATGGCGCTAGTAGATCATATTTGGGGTACCTATGTCGGCTGTGCACTAGGGGATGCCATGGGGATGCCGACAGAGTGCTGGTCGCAGGATAAAATTGTCCAGCACTATCCTCAAGGTATTCATCAATTATTGCCGTCGGATGTCGACGACACTTTTGGCCGGACATTACAGGCTGGTGAAGTGACCGACGATACCATTAACACACTCATGATTCACGATATGATTGTCAAAAATCAGGGTCAAATCAATACGCAAGCGTATATTGATCATCTGACGGCTTGGTCAAACAATTCGGCCGTCGCCGCCTATGTATCTGGTCCTTCCACCGTCAAGGCATTAAAAGCATTAGCGGCCGGTGAACCGGTGCATCGGACTGGCATCACTGGTACCACGAACGGTGCTTCAATGAAAATTTCACCCATCGGCATTCTCGCTGATTACCGCAATCCTGACAAACTGATTAAGGATGTGTACACAGTTTGCGAACCGACCCACAACACGCGGGTGGCTTTGCAGGGTGCGAGTGCAGTGGCTGCTGCCGTCAGCTATGGTGTTCGGGGCGGCACAGAGATTGATCGGGTCTGGGAGATTGCGCAGGATTTCATTGACCGCAGCGCCACGACTGGGTTTGATTTTCCATCAGCCTCTCTCAGCTATCGATTGCAGTGGGCACGCAAAATCGTGACGGATGAAAGCAATATCGCCACTGCCTTGTCCCGGCTTTATCAAGAAGTGGGTACCGGCATGGAAACACTGCAAAGCATTCCGGCGGCATTTGCAGTGGTGCAATTGGCTGATGGCGATCCGGTGCGGGCGGCCGAGTTGAGCGCCGTGATCGGTTGGGATACTGACACAATCGGAGCAATCAGTGCGGCAATCTGCGGGGCATTGCATCCGACAGTACCGCCGCATTTCATCGATACACTGCAAACGGTGAATCATTTGGACTTCAAGAAATTGGCAGCAGAGATTTTACCGTTTGTTCAGGTTGTTGAATAAGCACGTAATGACAGTGCCTCTGTCGTATGTGTGAAGGTTCGAGACCACAATCTTCTTCACTATCAGATGGTACAAAAAATCCGGTCATTCAGCATTTTAAAGCTGAACGACCGGATTTTTGTTACAACGACCAGCTAAACACCATCCTCCACCAACGCAGCCTCTTTCGGAAAGTCAAGCGCATCATTCCAATGCCCCACAATCAGCGACGTGAACACATCAGAATCCACATTGAGGATCGTCCGCAACATGCCCACGAACCAGTCGATCCCAGCGAATAGTGCAATGCTTTCAATGGGCAGGCCCATCTGCGGGACCACGATGGTCAACGATACGAGTGCTGCGCCCGGGACAACGGCATTGGCTAACGATGCGAGTGTGGCCAACACCGCGACGTAGGCTAGTGTGCCCCAGGAATATTGCACATTGTAAATCTGGCTGATGGTTACCAGTGTGATGGCCATATGCATGGCGGAGCCGTTGGAATTCAGTGACATGCCCAGGCTCAATACGATTTGAGCAATTTCGTCTTTGACGCCGAGTTTTGTTTTGGTGTCTTTCAACGCCACTGGCAGCGTGATCGCCGACGAGGTAGTCGCCAGAGCCATCATCGACATACGGCTAATACGCCGGATCAGTGCGCCCAGCGGCAGCCGGGTCACTAATCCGATCACGATAAGCCATAAACCTAGGAATACGAGTGTGGCCAGTCCGTAAACGCCCAAGTATTTAATCATGGGTTTGATCACGGTTAACCCCATCTGGCCTGTCGTGGCGGCGAGTAGGGCGAATACCCCGATTGGCGCAATTTTCATCACCAGACCGACCATGCGGATCACGATACTGTTGATCTCCCGCAAGGTGTCCAGTAAATGGGTCGCCTTTTCTTGATGGACATACAAGGATAAAGCCAGTCCGAACACCAAGGAGAACACGATCGTCTGCACGATCGAGCCTTTGGCCATGGCATCGAAGACATTATTGGGGAAGAAGTCGAGGATAATTTGACTGATGCCCGGCATTTTACCCGCCGTGTATTGGGATTTGGCGGCGCCACTGAAGGACGCGCCGGCACCGGGGGTGAAGAGCACGGCCATGACAATGCCGAAGACCGCGGCGGCTAACGAAGAAATGAGGAAAATGACGACGGACTGGCCGATTATTTTGCCCGACCGTTTGATATTGAGACTACCTACCGCCTCGATCACTTGACCCATGACCAACAACACAATGCTCATCTGAATCAGTCGAATAAAGATGTCTCCGAGCAGTTTGATCGGGGCAATTGATTTGCCAAACAGCATGCCCGCAATAATACCCAGAATCATCGCCACAAAGATTTGAATCGACATGGACAACGGTTTTCTTTTGCGCATCTTGATTTCTCCTATTTCGTTGCCGCCAGTAGGTTAGGCCTACTTGGCCGGGACGGACTCTGGCCACCGGGTGATGACCGTGCCTGCACCGTGTTCAATAAAGTCTTCTAAACCATCCAAATAGGTGATAATTGCTTTGCCATCGGGCACATTTTCCACAAACTCTTTGGCCGCTGTGACTTTCGGCAGCATGGAGCCTTCCGCAAATTGCTTTTTGGCAATGAGCTTATTGAGTGCGTTGGCATCGATATGGGTAATCTCGCGTTGCGTGGGTTTGCCAAAGTCCAGATAGACATTCCCGACTGAAGTCAGAATCAGGAATTCGTCGGCATGGACTTGTTCGGCCAGTTTAGCTGCCGTGAAGTCTTTATCGATCACCGCTTCCACACCGACTAATTCGTCATCTTGTTCCACCACGGGGACGCCGCCGCCGCCAGCCGCGATAACAATTTGGCCCGCATCAATCAATGATTTAATGCCTTCGATTTCCAGAATCCGCACCGGTCGCGGGCTGGGCACAACCCGCCGCCAACCGCGGCCAGAATCTTCCCGATAGACAAACATGGGGTTTTGTAGATTGAGAATATCCACTTCTTCCTCTGTATAGAACGGACCAATGGGCTTGGTGGGCCGGGAGAAAGCCCGGTCATTACGGTCTACCACAGTTTGGGTCACCACCGGCACCACATCTTTATGGATTCCGGCACGGTGTAAATATTTTGCTAGGGAATTGCTCAGCCAATAGCCGATGCTGCCCTGGGTCATGGCACCGAGGGAGTCCAGCGGCAAGGCCGGGGTCTTGTCACTATCGCCGGCAATTTGCTGCAGCAATAGATTCCCGACTTGGGGACCGTTGCCGTGGGTGATGATGACTTTGTAGCCTTTCTCCACTAAGCGGACTAACAACTTAGCGGTACGCTCCACAGCCGCTTTTTGTGCTTCGTAGGTAGGGTCCTTTTCTAAGATGGCGTTGCCGCCTAATGCCACTACAATTGTTTTTTCCATCGTACACGTCCTTCTTTCCAATTAGTCCGTCGTCAAGTTGCGCTTGTCACTGGCAAAACTGAAGCAGATCAAGCCGACCAGTAGTAATCCAGCAGCCAGATAGAAACCGATTTGCATGGAGCCAAAGCTGTCGGCGATCCAGCCCGTGATGTACGGTGCGAGAATCGAGCCGCTCATGCCGATGAAGTTGTAAGCACTCAAGGCGGTGCCTAAAGCTGCCCGGGGGGCGTTTTTCGTCACGAAGGCCACCAGAATCGGGTCAATGGCTAATTTCCCAGTCAATCCGTAGACGATCAGGACCACTATGAGCAGGGTCCGGTTGGTGACAAACGCGATACCGAAGACCGCCAGCAGGGACAGCGGTACGAGCATTGAAATCATCAGTTTGGTCTTTTTGATTTTGTCGTAAATGCGGGCAAAGATGATGGCGCCAGGAATGGATGCCCACGGCACCAGGGAAGCAATGAAGCCGACACTGTTCCCTTCAAAACCGCGTTCTGCCTGTAAGAATTGCGGCAGCCACGTGATGATCACGAAGTTGGCATAGATGGAACAGAAGCAAAGAATGAAGGCGAGCAACAGGTTCCGGTTCTTGAATAAATCGATGACCTTGGTTTTCGCTGCTGGTTTTGCTGTTTCTGCCGCTGCCGCAGTGGCCGCACTATCCTGATCTTCCGGCCGTACGACTTTTTCTTTCAGTAACACCATGAAGAGCACACCGACAATAATTGTCGGAATCGCCATGATATAAAACGGTGTTTGCCAGGACATGCCGCGCTGCAGGACCAGATTACTGGACAGCAGATAGCCGCCTGACGTCCCAAAGGCCATCCCGCTGTTGATGATGGCGGTGCCCAGGGTCAGGTCCTTGGTCGGAATGGCTTCCGTCGATAGGGCATACTGCGGGCCGTAATATGTGCCCTGCCCCATGCCGGCCAATGCCCGGAATAATAAGAACATACCGAATGACGTGGCAATCCCGGTGAAGAATGTCATAATACCGAACACCAGGAAACCGACCATAATCACCAGTCGCCGGCCAAACTTGTCCCCCAATACGCCGAAGGGAATCTGGGTAACGGCGTAAGTCAGGAAGAAGATACTATTGGCCAAACCGAGTTGGGTATTGTTGATGTTGTATTCTTGTGCGATCAGAGTTTGGACCGGGTTGAGGATCGTGCGGTCCGCGTACATCAGGATCCAGCCCACGAAACAGAGGGCGACGACTTTCCACCAGTATCGTTGAGACACATTCATGGCTTGGTACCGGGCCTTGATTCCTCCCAAAGCTTTTTCATTTTCCATTTTCATTTCCTCCAAGAATCATGTGTGCGGCCAATACCATGCCCATGATCGTGTCATGCCCTGAGATATGGCCCATTGTCAGTACGGTGTGCATTCGTTTAGCAAGTTCATTTGCGGGAATATTGTCAGTGAGGGCTTGGAGCAGTGCCAGGATATCCGCACTCACATACCCGTCGAGCAAGGCGGTGATGTAATTCCGGCTGACCTGGGTGGTGGCCTGCTGATTCACCTTAGCCCGCAACGGTGCCGTAAACATTGCATTGGCCGGATGCTGAAGGGCTTGCAGGACACTCAGATAGCCCACGAGCATATCGTCGCCGCTGGGCGTTAGCCCTTTGCCCCGCCCAATCATGAAATCAATCGTGTGTGAAACACCTGTTCGCATCGGTGCAGTGAGTCCCTGCTTAACGACGTGATAATTTTCCTGTGACAAGCCAATATCCGCGCTGATCTGCATTTCGTTCGCTAACGCCGTCAACTGGGTCAAGCGATTGTGATCGACTATCATCCTGGGAATGCGCAGGTCCTTTTCCCCAAATTTATCCAGTGGGTACCGGAACATCCGCGACCGGGTGTAAATCGTCAATTGCCCCTGGCGAAAGATGACTTCGTCGTTGACTTGGACAGCCGCCAGCAGCGGTTCAATTTCACCATTGGCCAAAGTGATTCCAAACACCGACAGACCGCTGGCAATGCTGCCGATATGCAGCAGTTCATCATCAAACGCCACGTTGAGACTGTGCTGGAAAACACTGTCGACTTGCCCCAAGCCGCCACGCAAGAAAGAGCGGATGTAGTTGCTCCGCTCATTCTGCCCGGCCATGTTACACAGTGACTGTTGCTTGAACAGCCTGCTCCTCGTCATCAGCCGTGATACCTAACTTCGCAGCGTAGGCCACTAAGGCTTTCTTGAAGCAGTCCAGCGGTGCGCGGACTGTCCCGGCACCGACTTGACCAGTGCCGGCGACTTTACCGGCAATCCCCGTGTTGATGATTGGCGTAATGCCTGTTTCCACTACTTTGACAATATCGATCCCCAACGGTGTTCCCTGGAAGTCCCATGTGGGAATGGTGAAGTTCGGATTGTGTTCCGTGGAAATCTGCATCATTTCGTTGGAGATCTTCTGCGCATCAGCGAATCCGCCAGCGCCGACAAACCGAGTGACACCCGGGGCCGCAATCATGGACATGCCGCCAAAGCCCACTGTTTCCGCAATGGCGCTATCGCCAATATCGGGGTTGGCATCGGCCTGGGAGAAGCCAGTGAAGAAAAGTCCTTGGGGCGTATTCACCGGTGCGGTGAACCACTGATCGCCCATGCCGCCGATCCGAATGCCGAAGTCGCGGCCATTCCGGGTCATGGTCGTGACGATGGTCCCCACTTTCTGCATCCGGGCCGCGTCCACGATGGATTTACCGGTGGCCATCATGATGTTCAGGAAGAATTGGTCGGTGTCGGCCAAGAATTGGATCACTTGCCGCTTGGTATCCTCTGGAATGTCCAGCTGAATAATCAACGGTGCCACTTCTTTGAGGAATACCAAACTCGCGGCAATGTTGCGCTGATGGAATTCGTCGCCCATCGTAATGGCTTTGGCCATCATCACGTTGATGTTCAGGCCGCCAGTGGGCTTGATCGCTGCGGACAGGGTCGGGCCAAGGACATCCCGCATCCAGTCCAACCGGTCCACAACTTCCTGGGAGTATGCACCAAAGCGGAGGACTTTACCGATACCTTCGTTCAGCGTGCAGAACGCCAGGTTATTCTTTAACCGGTTTTCGATAACCATCACCGGCATGTTGGCGGAGGTGATGCCGCCCATGGGACCCACGGCGCGCACGGAATGGCATGGCATAAATTGCACTTCGCCGGAACGCAGCAGGCGCCAGGCATCGTCTTCGTTTTCGGCCCAGCCTTCAAAGAGCGCTGCCCCGACACAGGAACCCTGCATCGGGTTCGTCATATCTTCAAAATCGATGGGCGGACCAGCATGCAGCAAGACCTTGTGGTTGCCGTTCAGTTCGCTGATCACACTCTTCGCTGGAACCACATCAATTAAATACGGAATGGCTTGCTTAAATGCGGTGAGGATTTCTTCATTATCTTTTTCGACTTGCTGCACTTGCTTGATCTTCTTCAACAAGTGAATCATCTTTTGATCGCCGCCCGCCACTGGTTTCCAGTCAAACTGAACGGACTGGCCGCCAAACTTCGTGATTGGTTCGTTGAAACTTTCGACCCCCACATTGATGACCCGGGGTTTGGTGTACAGCATGTCTAATACACTCTCGCTGATTTCTGGTAATGGCCGAATCGCCGCTGTATAGGGCACGACCGCCTTATTGGGTTCTTGGATGTCTTTGCCCACCAGATTCAAGGCATAACGCACGGCTTCGGCGTCTGTGGCACACACGGTGACGCCAGCTTCGGTCAGGACGCGTTCTTGTTCGCCGTAATCTTGGGGATCTTCGTTGGTCCCCACAATCGTGCCGACAAAGTGTAATTCCCGACCGTCTTGAGCCGCCAATTCGATGGCGCTCTTGATTGCCGGCGCCAGGGCCGACGCCATATCGGGATGCGTGCCATAGCCCAGCACGTCATCCAACAAGATCACACCGGTATCCGGATCATTGGCCAGGGCAGCAATCTTTTCGATTCGGATGGACGGGTCGATCATCGGGTGGGGCCGGCCTTGGGTATAAATGTCATCCCCTAAATCGATCACATCGTAACCGTCAGATTTCAGCACGTAGCCTTCCGCACTGATGATGCCGCCCAGGTTCAAAGCCTCAGAGATCATCATGCCGGCTTCATAGGCCAACGTGCCGCCGGAATACAGGCCTTTGATCTTTTTACCCACTAATGCAGGCACTACTGGGGTTAGGGGTTTGGCTGAATAATAGTTTTCTTGAACGGGCTTGCCGGCCGCCAGGTCCAGCATGATTTTGGCGGTTTCTTCCAGCGTATGGGCGAGATACACATCTTCTTCATGGTGGTCTGGCTTTTCACCGAGGAAAATAGCCACCACTGGTTTTTGGATGTCATGCAGCAATTGCACGACTTCATCCCGGACTTCTTTTGCCGGCGGCTTCGAGATGACACCGATCACTTCGGTTTGGTCGTGGTTAGCCAAACCGACCAGGGCATCCATCATGGTCCGGGCGCCAACCTTGGTGGACAGATCCCGGCCACCTGTACCGATCGCGTGGATCACTCCGCCGCCTAACCGCTCAATGGCAGTGGTCACTTCTTGAATTCCTGTGCCGGAAGCACCGACCAGACTCATATTGCCGGGGCGCACGACATTGGCAAAGGCCATGGGTACGCCGCTGATAATGCCGGTACCACAATCTGGACCCATCACAAGCAGACCTTTTTCATGGGCCTTTTTCTTGAGCCGTGCTTCATCGGCCAAGGAAACATTGTCGCTGAATACAAATGCGTTCAAATTGTGATCCAAGGCATTGTCGATTTCATCGGCCGCATAAATGCCGGGGACGGAAATCAAGGCCACATTGGCATCCGGCAAAGCATCCAGGGCGTCTTGCCAGTTGGTCACATGGGCGTCTTCGCTGCTGCCCACTTGGCTCTTCTTTTGCGCCATATCGTTGAAATACGCTTCGATGGCATCCAGCACGGCCTGCTGGCGGCTTTCTTGATCCACATCCATGACGATCATCATATCGCTGGGTTGAGCCTTGCTCGCCTCGTCGGTTAACAAACCGGCTTCGCGGAAAATGTCCTTATTGGCATCCGTCCCCATCATCACTTGGACCTTATTGACGCCCGCCATGTCACTCAGGGTCGTCGTCAGCATCATCAGGCTGATCGAATCTTGGTACGAATTATCTTTCACTACCGTATATAACATTGTTGAACCTCCCTGTTCGTTGTTTACGTTTCCACCATACAAAGAAAGCCGTTTCAGTACATTGGCGCAACATGGTAAAGTGGGAGGTAGTTTTTTATCCATCCGGGATAAAGAACCTGTTGTGAAAAGGATTACAATATAACTAACAAGGAGTGTTTTCCAATGAAAGTCACACTATCTGATGTGCTTCAACTCAGTGTGCTCCGAAATGCCCAAGTGGTGAGCACCCCCGATCTGATCACCCGGCCAGTGGCCGATATTATGATCATGGAGGGTCATGATGTGGAAAAATGGGTCGAGCCGGATGAAATTATTTTGACCAGTCTGGTGGGCTACACAGAAGAAACAGAATCCACATTTGTTTCATTGTTCCGGCGGCTGGGCGAACTGCAATGTGCCGCGGTGATCGTGAAGTTGGGCCGCTATTTGCAGCACATTCCGCCGGCGATTAAGAAAGTCAGTATGGCGATCGGCCTGCCTTTGATTTTGATCGACAACCATATTCGCTATCGGGACATCATGTTGCAGGTGATGGAGCTGTTGTTCACCGAAACCAATCGACAGTTGCGGTACTATCGGGAAATCAATCAGCAGTACGTGGCCTTGATGGCGGAGTCGCCGAACACCCGGGCGCTGCTGCAATTGCTCAGTACAATCCTAGGCAACCCCGTCACCATTGTCGGTGGGATTCGCTGGGCCGACCGCACTGACCAACCAGACGGGACGATTAGCCACGAAACGGTGACGCCCCATCCTGCCAACAAATTGCACAGTCGCAGCTATTTTCACCATGCCTTCACGCGCGCTTCGACGCAGCACTCGGAAGTGTTGACCAAATTAAATGTTCCCGGGACGGCGCCCCAGTTCTTATGTATTGCCGAATCAAGCCAGCCGTTATCCGACAGTGACTATATTGCCGTCGACACCGCTGTCAACTTCATCAGCCTCCAGCAAACCATCCAGACCAATCTGGAAAACGTGAAACGGACACAATTCAACGACGCCATTGACTCAGTCATTAACGAAACCCACGAGACCACGGCCAACTTCCCCGCAATCTTAAGTGAACATGGCTTTGACCCGACGCGGGAGTTTTTCTTAGTGTATTGCGAGGCCGGCATCGACAGCACGGCAGATGGCACCTTTTTTGAAAAGAATCCGGTGTTCACCCGCCATCTGATCCTAAACACCCAATCCCGCTTTCCCCATTGCCTGTATCGGATCTGGCCCAACCGACTGCTGTTTATCATTCAAGCCGATATGGCCATCGACGCGGTGCAGGCCCAACTGCTGACCATGGCGCAGCAAGTCACTGCGGAAAAGCACCGGCAGTACCAGCCCCATGTGGTGCTTAGTCCAAAGATTCCTTTTGCCCAGTTCAAAGAAACCTCCGAGGACTGTCTCAGCGTGCTATTGCTCGCCAGCATTATTTACGCCGATAAGCCATTTTTTGTGGTGACCAAAAACGACCTGGGTATTTATCAACTGCTGCTGAATCACCTGAATACGCAGGACCTGGAAGCGGTGATTCCCACTGAGTTGCTGGCCATGCACCGGGCGGAACCCGATTTGGTGGACACCCTCCACGCGTTTATTGCACACCTGTATAACGTGACCGATAGTGCCGATAATTTGTATATTCACCCCAAAACGATGAGTTATCGGCTGAAAAAGATGACTAAGAAGTACCATATTGATTTGCGCAACACGGATACGCTGGCCAATCTGATGATCGGTATCAATTTATTGAAACTCATTTAATCCCATAGTTTGGAGATGACGGTTTTGCTGACAATTACGGATGACCAACACGCCGAGCTTTATACGGCCCGGGGTGGTCACAATCGCGGTACCATTTTTTACATCCACGGTGGCGGCTTTATTTACGGTGACAAAAACGACCTGCCCGCTGCCTACATCGACCAGTTCACCGCAGCTGATTACAACGTCCTGAGTATTGATTACCCGCTGGCGCCGGAAGTGTCTTTGCCAACGATCATTCAGAGTGTCCAGACTGCGTACGACTGGTTTTGTGCAAATTGTCTGCGGCTGACTGGCACAAGCAGGATCATTCTCTTTGGCCGTTCCGCTGGCGCCTATTTGGCCTATCAATTATTGATGGCGCAGGATTTGCCGATTCAGCCCAAAGCGTTTATCAATTTCTACGGCTTCTTCGATATTTTCTCGCCCAAGCTGGTGCAACCTGACGCCTACTACCAGCAATTTGCCAGCGTGACGCTGCCCGCACCGCAGGAAAAACCGCAATACACGGGCAGTTTGACGGAAAGATTCCCTGTTTATCTGACCGTGCGGCAAAAGGGCCAGTGGCAGGGGTATATTGACGCCACACCAGCGATGCAGCGGCCTGTTCAGTTCGGAGCACTGCCGCCGATGTATATTTGCCACGCTCTTCATGATCCGGATGTACCTTTTGGTATCGCCATTCAGGAAAAAGCACGGCATCCACGGGCGACCCTGGTGTCGATTAATGCTGATCAGCATGATTTTGACCGGATGCCGACCGTGGCGAATCATGAGGTTTATGACGAGGTGATTGGCTGGTTGGAGGGGATCTTGGGTGATAAATAAAGGCCATTCTTTGCTAGACAAGAACGGTGGATTCAGTTTTTGGGCGTAAAAATGTCCGTCGTTTCTGCTAGGAAATGCAGAAAACGACGGACATTTTTATTCATTGCCGAACAGTTTTTAATCTCTTAGTTTCCGATACGACACAGCTGCCACACCGAGCAATACGACGCCCAGCATCGTCAGCAGCATTGAGGTCAATCCTTCATCCTCGTCGGTCTGCGGTAATTGACCCTTTCTGGCAACTTCGCTATTCCCAGTCGGTGTTTCTACTGGACTGGTCGTACCACCAGTAGTACCGCCGCCTTGACCTGGCTTGGTCGGCGTCGTCGGTTGTTTATCGCCGCTTTCGCCACCGGTCCCTGGCGTCTTGTCGCCGTCATCGCCGGTGCCTGGCGTTTCACCGCCCGTGTCGATCTTGCTGTACACATAGGTAACGATCTGGGTATCTTTTGTATACAGTCCATAAATTGGCGCGCTGCCAGCCGCAAGTTGCTGATAGGTGTAACCCTTGATCAGCAGCTGGTCGGTGCTGTACGGATCGCCGACTTTACCGGTGGTCACGATCTCATCATGGATCGCGGTGCCATTCTCATCCACATACCGCGCAATCACCTTGCTCGTTTCGGGAATCGGTGCAGTGTCCTTGGTGTACACATAGGTCACGGTCAATGTACCGTTGACGTAGAGACCGCTGGTGGCCGCACTGCCGCTGGCGATTTGTTTGAAGGTATAGCCAGGAATCGTCAGTTGGCCGGTGGTGTAGTTGGTGCCGACCAGGCCACTAGTCGTAATCGCGGTGCGGATGGTGTTGCCTTGATCATCCACGTATTGCGCAATCACTGTCCCGTATTGGGTCACTGGCGGGGTATTCTTTTGGTACACATAAGTCACCATCAGTGTCCCATGGATATATTGGCCACTCGGCTGCGCACTGCCACTGGCCACGCGCAGATAAGTATAACCACTCACGGTCACCGGACTGGTGGTGTAACTAGTGCCCACTTTCCCAGTCGTCGATACTTGATCGCGAATGACGGTGCCAGTGCTATCGACGAAGCGCGTGATGACCGTGCCGTATTGCTCCGCGGGAGTATTGGGTGCGTACACATACGTTACAGTGAGTGTGCCGTCAATGTATTGGCCCTTGACCGGCGCACTGCCCGTAGCCATTTGCTTGAATGTGTATCCGTCGATTGCCAGCTGCGCCGTCGCGTAGGGGTCGCCGACTTTGCCCGTTTGAGTAACCGCCTTGCTCAGGTCATGGCCATTTTCATCCACATACTTAGCGATTACTGTCCCGTTCTTTTCCACCGGCGCATTCTTCGTGTAGATCATGTTCAAGCCGGTAGAAAGGCCGGCGTAAGTCAGCGTGGTTGGATCGATGGTCTTGCCATCCACTTCCGCGTGGGAATACGTATAGCCATCAATTGTGCGTTGGGCTGTGGCCCAGTCGGCAGCGGAGAGTTTGTCGGTGGGTACACCACTGAGCTCGCCGTCTGTTTGACCGGCAATGGTCTTTTTATCGGCATCAAGGTAGTGGACGGGGACTTTCACTTTAGCCGGTGCTTTGGTGAACGTGTAAGTGACCGTGGTACCTTCCTTGGTGTAGGTGCCCTTTTCGTTACCGGTGACTTTCACGTCGTAGCCCTGCGCCTTGATGCCATCGACGATTTCTTTGACCGTTGTGTTCGTGGTTAGGTCGTAGTCGGTGCCCAGTTTTTCGGCGAGGATCGTCGGGTCGTGGAGCGGCGTGCCGTCGGCGGTTTCGTAGTTAACGAAGATGTTGCCGATGGTGTCGTCGAGGACATAAGGCGTAATAACAACACCCGCGTATTCATCCTCTAGAGCATAAGTCGGTGCGTTCCAGTAAGCCGTTAAATATCCCAATCCATTTTTCGATAGGTTCGTCCACTGAATCGTCGTTGAATTAACATTCGTACCATCGGCTGTAGACGAGTAACGCATAAAAGTGGTCCGGTCATTGTCCGGGATTGACGCATCGCTGGACTTAAACGGTTGGACTGCAACACTGGTATTTTTTAAATTTTTGATATTGTAAGTCGGCGTCACAATTTCTGTAACTGCCGGATTAACGGTAATTGTTGGCCTCCGGATAGACTGAAAGGCAGTCCCCAACGTGCTCACAATCGTAGATGGTATATTTGCCATAAAAGCCAATGGTGAAATGTCTGCAATTTGATTGTATCCAAGACCGACGTGGGTTAAGTTGGTCAAATTGGCCAATGGCGAAACATCAGTGATTTTCTGCTCAGCAAAATCAACCCATTTTAATTTGGACAGCCCTTTCAATGGTGAGATATCTGAAATGTTCCCAAATGCATAGAGTGTATTTCCCCAATTAAGGTTGGCATCCGTATCAGACTGCAAACTGATTTCGGTGAGATTTGTACCATATTGCAGCCCTTCTAACGATTTTATCGCCAATAAGCTCTGCCAATTGGCCTTACTTACGTTTTGATAATCCGCCGAAACAAGCCGCGTCATTTTTGCCATATCCGCTTGCGTCAATTGATCAAGCGTCATGTTCTGATCAACGTCTTGTTGGTAATTATACAGGACGATCTTTTGCAGATTCACATCCGGCATCCACTCTGAAATTGGTGCATCTGCCCGGACCTGAACCGTATTCTTCACCGGCAGCGGCAAAGTCTTCGCGATCGGACTAAACGTATTTGTTCCCTTCACGGCCGCGTGTACTGGCGCCGTGACTAGCAGTGACAAAAATGTTCCCAGTAATAACAATCCACCCATCAGCCAATGATGGGTACGAAAAGCTTTTCTCCCCTGTACCATCTGCGTATGGCCTCCCTAAGTATCGTTATACTTTCAGCGTATCACTGGAAGCGGTGTTTTTGAATTCAAAATTCAACAATTAAACTTCCCGGAAGTGGGACAAAACAGTGTCGTCATCCTTTGCTGGGTGACGGCTTTTTTAGCCATTACCGTTCATGCGTCACCCATTGCTATCGGATAGACTATTATCGAACACAAAGAATCCAAAGCCTTCCCACCAATCAGCGTAAAGTACTTTGGATTCTTCATGTAACATCATAAACATTGAAACTTTCATTGTGGTTATACTAAAACGACAATTCTGAAACTCCTTTGCTGTCTAACGTTAAATCAACGTTCTTCTCAATACCCTGCTCAAGCCGTTCACCAAGTATACGAATTTGCACGGATTCATGCGGTTTCCCGTGTATCGTCACTTTTCGCACAAAGCCATTGGACCACGAGACAGAAACCTTTTGACCACCACGTACTCGAAAGCCAGTGAAAGAGCCATTCGGGATTTCTTTCGGCAATGCCGGCAAAATCAGTATTTGATCGTTTTGACTCTGTAATAGCATCTCGCAGATACCACTCACCACACCATAATTTCCGTCAATTTGAAAAGGTGGATGATCACAAAACAAATTGGGGAGAATCGAGTGTGCCATCAGTCCCTGTATCTCGCCATAAGCATTATTTCCTTGACGCAACCGCGCATAAAAATGGACAAGCCACGCTAAGCTCCAACCAGTTCGAGTATTCGCAGATAATCCGCTGGATGTCCAATCTGAGATTGCTTTGTCCCGTGTGCTAGCATCTAAATAATGCCCATTCGAAAGCCGACGCTGAATTGTCACCGCAGCTGCCTTCGCTAATTCGGGTGTTTTATCCACATCAATCTCATGCCCGGGATGCAACCCAAACAGCGGTGAAATATGACGGTGTCCAACTTCTACTTCGTCATAATCAGCAATCCATTCCTGTATTTGTCCATGTTTTCCAACCTTAGTGGGTGGCAATTTGTTTTTCATTACCCGGATTTTGGCCACAAAGTCACTATCATCATGGACCAGATTTGCAAAATCGATACAACACTCGAAGAAGAAGCGCAATATTTGGTTGTCAATCGTTGGTGAAAATGTCACATTAGCTTCTTGTCCGTCTGGCAACCGATAGCGATTCTCCGGCGATGCTGAGGGTCCAGTCATCAGATACCCATTGTGTTCGAAGAGGTAATCTTCAAAGAATAAAGCCGCCTCTTTAAACATGGCGTAATGTTGTTTGACAAGGTTCAGATCACCAAAGTATTGATAGTACTCCCAGATATGGGTTAGCAGCCACGGTATTGTGAGTGGCCAAACGGATGCACCGATTGTATGCGACTGAGGTGCGGTATCGAAGAAGCCGTCTGTATGATGATGCGCTGTAAATCCGCGTGCACCATACATCGTCTTTGCCGTCACTCGCCCAGGCTGACGCATATGCTCCAGCATATCAAACAACGGCAATTCTGTTTCGGGCAGATCGCATGGCCCAACCATCCAGTAGTTCATTTCAGTGTTGATATTGATGGTGTATTTAGAGCCCCAAATCGGATTCAGATCGTCACACCAAATGCCTTGTAAATTCGCTGGTAACCCACCAGGTTGGCTAGCGGAGATCAACAAGTAACGCCCATAGTTCCACAGCAAATTGAGCAGATAATTATCTTGGTGTCCCTGTTGCACTGCCGCCAAACGTTCTGTCGTTGTTTGTTCAGAATCCGAATCCTCTGTTATTTGCAGCCCGACTCGGTTGTACTGACGCTGGTATCTTTCAACTGAATGCTGCACTTCCTGATCAACAGCCATATCATCTAACGCCGTTAAGGCACCAGCAATTAGCATTTCTCCACCTGGCTGACGGTAATTGGTCGAAGTGACCAGCCCTATATCCAGATGAGTGGCACGTCGCACTGTGATCGTTTCGCCAATCACAGAAACCTCGCCATCAGTTTGCAAGACACGGAGTCCGACATGAAAACGGACACCGTGGTCCCCGCCGGCATTACCAGTCATAATGATTCCATTGTTTTGAAACTTGGTAATGCCGTCACTAAATCGCTTTTTTCGACCAAGCGAGAAATTCAAGGAGAGCGCGCCCGTATTCGACGTAGTAAAACGGATAATCATCATATTCCGATTAAAACTGGTGATATATTGACGCGTGTATGTTGTGTCTTGAGCTTCAAATTGAACGGTGGCTGTCGCGTCGTTCAAATCCAACCGGCGGGAATAGCGCATGACTTCATCACTAGAAAAACCGTTTTGGTGAATAAAGAGTTCCCCAAGCACTTCGTAATGGCTTTGATCCCTCGGTACAGCGTACATCGACAATGCTTCGAGCGACTCCGCTTCTTTAACCTTGCCCAAAGCGATCAAGCGGCGAATCTCTTGGAGATGGCCAACAGAATCCGGATTATTACGATCAACTGCCCCACGATACCAAATGGTTTCATCGTTTAGCTCGACCGTATCGTCAAGCGGATCTCCGTAAACCATTCCCGCTAAATGTCCATTGCCAATCGGCAACGCTTCGTTCCAACTATGTGCTGGAACCTTATAATACAACTGCACAACGGCCCCTCCTATCGTATTACTTCAGGATACCGGCCCACACTAAGAGTATGGAAACAATCATTGTCGCAAAGATCAAAACAACCGGATTGCGCCCTTTGCGTAACAGTTTCGTCATCCACAGGGTGACAGCCATTGGCACCATCGCCGGAATTATGCCGTCTAAGACTTTTTGCAGTGATACCGTTAGCTTTCCTTGCGTAAATGTCAAAGCAAAGTTCACAGTGACCATTTGCGCAGCTAATCCGCCTACCAGCACGAGCCCCAGACCAACAGCCATATTGGTGATCCGTTCCATTTGTCCCTCTTGCTGAGCCTGCCTAATGAAATCAGATCCTGCATTATAACCGAACCGAAGGCCGAAATACTTCAGTGAAATATTAATGACGTTAACCAGGAACAAGGCGATGATAACACCTAATACGCTGCCGTTTTTGGCATACGATGCACCCAGGCTAAAGCAAATAGGGACCAAGGTTAGCCAGATCAAACTGTCACCCAGCCCAGCTAAGGGACCCATCAAACCAACTTTCAAACCGCTAATTGCTTCTGCACCTTTATTCTTCTGCTTCTCTTCCATAGCTGCAGTCACACCCGCGATGAATGGTGCTGCTGTTTGGTTGGTGTTGAAGAACTCTAGGTGACGCTTCATCGCTTGCGATACTTCGGCTTTGTCATCTTTCTTGTAGATCTTTTTCAATGCCGGAATCATCATATACAAGAATCCCAAGTTCTGCATCCGCTCATAGTTCCATGAGCCGCCATACATCAGCGCCCGACCAAACATTTTATTGAGGTCACGCTTATCCAATGCTTTGTTCGCCTTTTGTGGTGTATTCACACTGCCTTTTACTTCATTCATAGGTCATAATCCTCCTCATCATCGGAATCATTCGACTTCTGTTCGGTATTACCGGCAGCATGCGGTGCGGGTGCAGCAGCTACCGTTTGCCCGCCACCATGACTGCTATTGTGATTAGCCATAATTTGAGAGCCAAAGTAAGCCACAATGATCCCCACCATGGTCACCCCAATCGTCGACATCTTGCCGAATGCCACGCAAGTGAAACCGACCAACAAGTAAACCCACATGTTCTTTTTCAGCATCATATTCAACAGCATTGCGAACCCAATTGCCGGCAAGATGCCGCCAGCAACTGTCAAGCCTTTCATAATAACTGGTGGAATGAGTGCGAATAGTGACTTAACGTAGTTGCCGCCAACTAACACGGCAATGAAAATCGGTACGATCTTGAATAATACAATGACTGCCAACGATGAATATTGCCACAAGCCAATATGACTCATATCGCCATTCTCCGCGTCTCGATCTGCTTTCTTTACAAAATAGATATCCGCAGTTTTGGCCAATACATCAAGTTGTTGGGTAACGACAGAAACCGGCACGGCAATCGCAATAGCCGCTGTCGTCCCTTGCCCCGCCAGAATACCAAAGGCAGTTCCGACAATTGCGCCAGAGATTGTGTCCGGTGGCGTATAACCGCCAATTCCGGTCACGCCTAGCCACATCAGCTCCAGCGTGGCCCCAATCATCAAGCCCTGTGTGATATTTCCCAGCACTACACCAACCATGAAGCCTGTCACTAATGGGCGATGCAGCATGAACAGCGGCCCATTGTAATCCACTGTCGCAATGATCGCCACTAAAGTAATTAATAATGCTTTGATTAACATCTCAACATCCCCTTACTTTACAAAATCAGCCATGTTTTCTTTCTTGTCTGCTGGTACTTGTTGAATCATTACCTCGACTCCGGTATCTAAGATTGCCTTAAATGCCTGTCGATCTTCTTCGGTCACAGCGACCCCCACAGTAATCTTCTCGTTGTCGTCCTTCTTACTCATATTCCCGACATTCAAGAATGGAATCTTGACACCACCATTAATACACCGCAATACCTCTTCCGGATTGGTGAACAAAAGCATGGTCGTACGCTTGATCTCCGTCTTGTTGTATACTTTGATGAACTTGTCCGTATCAAAGAAAACGAGGCGTAACCCTGCTGGTCCAGAAATTTTCAAAATGGATTGGCGGGTGGTGTCTTGAGCCACATTGTCACTGACAATAATTACCTGTTCAATACTGTATCGGCTAATCCAAGTCGTCACGACTTGACCGTGTAGTAACCGGTCATCAATTCTTGCAAATGCTACAGCCATTCGTCGTCATCCTCCTTATTCGATTCCTCTACTTTCTCTCGAACGTTCAATAATGCCTGCTGGCCTTGTTTCACCAGCTCATTGATGTCCACATCAGTGTCCATTCTCGAAAGTAATTCAATTACCGTTCCCATGTTGAAGCCCGCAATCACATCCACCTGTGCATTGTTTAGAAGCAGTGCCATTGCAGAATTGTTGGGCGATCCGCCTAACATATCCGTCAATATGACGACCCTTTCATTTTCCTGCAGCAACTGCTTTACAGCCGCTGCCAACTTGTCTGCAAACTGCCCCACATTATCGCCTGCGTTAAGCGTAATGGCGAATACCCGATCAGCATCGACATGACCAAAAATTAGTTGTGCCGACTGAAGTGCTCCTTGTGCAAATGGACCGTGACTAGCCAAAACAATTCCAAGCTTTTTCTTGACCAATACTTGTCCCTCCTAAGCATTGTACATCACTTAATTAATTCACTTTACAAAGTGGATTGTACGCGCTATCATTTATCCTGTCAACTAGAATACGAAAACATTTTTAGAAACCTTTCATCCATTTTAAAAAATAAGGGGAGTGTCGCCTTGAATCATCAAACTTCATCTTCAAATCAAACACGTGTCTTAAATCTAATTCGCATCCATCAAACTACCACCCGCACCAATCTTGCTCAAGAAACCGGGCTGACAGTGCCCGCAATCAGTAACATTGTCCGCGGGCTAGAGTTACTAAAGTTAGTTAAGGAAGATGGGCGTGCAGAGTCAACGGGAGGTAAGCCCGCCCAACTAGTTAGTTTTGATGGCACGCAATATTTTGTCTTGGGTGTAGATATGGGTACCACCAATCTCCGCTTCGCCGTCATGAATTTAAAGGGACAAGTCGTTTACAAAGAGATCATTCCAACACCCACAACCGATCGCACACTGATGAACATTTTAGATACTCGCATTCACCAAATCATTGCCGATTGCGCCAGTCGGGGTATTATTGTGGTCGGAATCGGTATTGGTGCGCCTGGCATTGTCAATCGAGCTACTGGGCAATTAATATATTCACCAAATATGAAGTATGCCACGTCAGAAATCAGAACTGAATTGATGCGTTCCATTGACCTGCCAATCGAGATACACAACATCACCAAGTGCATGGCTTTAGCGGAACAAAACTTTGACAACGATGACGGTGCAACAGACATCTTTTGTATCAGCTTAGGCTTCGGAATTGGCTCGGCATTAATCACCCACTCTGAGCTTTATGAAGGCGCCAATAATGGCTACACGGAAATGGGACATACATTGATTAAACCCAACGGCCCATTATGTGCATGCGGGAATCATGGGTGTGTTGAGGCCGTTTCTTCTATCAGTGCGATTATCCGCGATGCGAAAACGGCTGTTGACCGTGGTGAAGAGACTATTTTGAAAACTCAAACACCCCTCACGGGTAAAAAAGTATTTGATGCGGCAATTGCTGGCGATCCAGTGGCCATTCAAGTAGTCAGTAATGCGCTGCAATACTTGGGCATTGCCATTACGAACATCACTAATCTCCTTGATCCTCAAAGAATTGTGTTGTTAGGCGGCATGACCAATTCAAAGGATTACTTGCTAGAAAAGATTGTGCCAATCGTTCAGGAGAACCACTTTTCCGTAGGCGACATTCCTCAAATCCAGGTGTCTAAACTCGGGGAAGATGCTGGCGTCATTGGCGCGGCCTCCTTAATCATGAACCACATTTTCCAAAGTGCTTCCGTTGATCCAGTTGACTGGCAATTGACTCGTCCAGTAATGCTTGCTGATTAGTGGATCGGGGGGCGGGAGATTGGTTAATAAGCTCATAGTCGCGTTTAATCAGCGTAACTATGGGCCTTTTTGTTTTGACGACATGCCTATCAGAATCGTGTGATCGAGTTTATTGGCCTTGTACTATCCACTTATGCTGAAGCGGAGCCTGTGTAACGTGGCATTAAATTACCTGCTGGTAAATTAGATCAAGTCCGCTCAATTTCATGGCTGGCGAATCTTTAAAGAAAAAGCCTGGCTAATTCGATGTACGTCGTTTCGCACATTGAATTCAACCAGGCCTTTTCACCCGCGATACATCATCGCTTCATCACCGCAGAGATAGCGTCAACTCATCTTTGCGCAGATCAACTCTGATACTCCGATTTGCAAATTTAACAACGACTTCTTCATCCCGATAATCAACACTCGGTGAAACAACCGGGATTTTATCACCACCATAATGTGCACTGATCAGTACATGAGTACCCGATGTCAAAGTCCCCACCGCCGTCAAAATAATGGTGTTGGGATAAACTAGATTGGAATTCGGACTGGGGAAAACTCTGGTCACTTGCTCAAAGCCCAGTAAATTGGTCGTGACGGTTGTCCCAATGGCCGACGTGAAGCCGAGACCGCCTGCATAATTCACTGCGGGATGGTCATCTGGATGGCTATCATGCAGCAGATTACTAAACCCGCCATCTGCGACCTGGAGGGGCCGTTGATTGGTGACTTGATGAATTCGCACATGCCACTCGCCTAACGGGACCACTGTACTGACAATGGCCACGGCCGGCAGCGGGGACCAAGTATGCTGCACCCACTCATCGGTCACTTTGCCTGCCAGATCAAGCGGCTTATGGACGAATAGATCACTATCCACTTCGGCCACAGCCAACACATTATCAAATGCACCGTCTTCCAAGCCGTGCTTCCCAGTGCTCACACTGAAGCCAAATCGTGAAGAATACACAAACTTGCTGTACTTTTCATCGCCATGGGCTTGAGCAGCCAGCTGTTCGCTGGGATACAAGCAGACGTTCGTTCCCTGTTGATTGGTGATCAGCATTTTGGCGGGCGTAATTCGAATTTGCTCTGCTCGGGTGGGCTGAGTTGCTTTTGCCGTCCAAAATGGATGGTCTTGTGGTACTGCCAAGACGATGAACGTCTTGAAGCTCCAATATGGCGAACCAGGACTGTTGTAATGCTCCGACATGTAAAGATTTTCATAGCCGTAACCAATACTCAAAACACCATCTGGCTTAGTAATTGGCAGTGTTTGCCAATAATTCAGGTGGTTAAAAACCAGTGTCTTCAATTCACCCCAAGGCAAGACTTCAACACCGGTAAACACACAGGCGGACCAAAACGCGGCTTGGGCAAACCGATAAGTTAAGCTGCGTCCGAACGGCACCGCCGCCCCGTTGGTATCAAACCAATATTGAAAGCTTTGGGCAAATGACTTGGCCCGAGCAACAAATAAGGCACTGCGTTTAGGGTCTTCCTGTTGCATATAATGGGCATACAACAATCCATAGTAGTGCATCGCCCAGGGAATATAGTAATCCATTTGGGTCGGTGAACCATCAAAGTACCAACCTTCCGCTAACGACTTTGATTCAATTAGCGCTAAATCATCCTGCAGCTTCTCTTGACTTGCGCTTAATCCTAACTTGGTAAACGCCACATTCACCAAGATTCGGAAAAACCGCCAATTATTGGGCCACACACCGATGCTGTTGACTTGATTTAGCCAGTTGAACACATTGTGCTGTTGATCTGGCGTGAGGGTATCCCAGAATTTTGCTTTAGTTTCAATCAACGTGACCGCTAGCGACGCCATCTCCACGATCAGCTGATCGTAATCCCGTACGACGCCCCAATAATAAGGATGTTGCGGGTCAACACCATTCAAAATAGCTTGCCGATAATATTGGAAATCGGCATCGGATAAATCGCCGTTGCCATACATCGGTCCCACCGCCCAAAGTTCCCGTAAAAACCCTTCAATTTGGGCTTGGTCTTGCGTGTAGTGGGTGGCGCTGCTGCCCAGATTGAGGCGACCATTGCCCGCTTGCCGATATTTCTCGGTGGGTGTGAGCAGGCTGTCAAAATACTGACGTAGGCTGGCTCGATCCACAATATTGATTTTTTCCACTCATTTCACCTTTCTACCAAATCATAAAGTCTTTGCCTAAAAGACGTAGAATGCCTTCAATAAAGAAGTAGTCTGCGTAAACCAACTTCACGTGGGTTTCTGCTTGCTGGTGATAGGACTGCGAACTCATGCGGACGATACCGTCTGCCTGGGTATCCCAATCGCACCACTGATCAACCGTGGCCTGCAAAATTCTGACCGCTGCATTTTGATAGGCCTCAGCTTTGGCGGTGGTCACCCAATTGGCTAATTCCAACAAACCACAGGCAATACACACACCTGCACTGGCATCGTACTTCTTGCCATTTGGATAAGGTGCCCGGTAATCCACTAAGGAGAGATAGTCCTCTTCTTGCAGCTTGGGTATCACGAACGCTGCAATATTTTTAGCGGCAGTAAGATAGCGCTCCTGTTGCGTATGGCGATAGCTGAGTGCATAGCCGTAAAGCGCCCAAGCTTGGCCTCGCGCCCAGGCAGATTTTTCATCGAAGCCCTGGCCTGCGACAATGCCTTGGAAGGCCCCTGTTGCGGGATCAAAGGCCGCAATATGGCCAACTGATCCATCTGCTCGCACCAGACATTCCAGCAACCGATCCGCATGACGTATGGCGATTTCTTGAAACCGGGGATCGCCAGTTTCATTCGTGGCCCAATATAGTAAAGGCAGATTCATCAAACTATCCACAATAGCCCAACCCATACTCTCGGGCGTATTCCAAGAACGGATAAACTGTCCGTTCACATTGAACCGTCCGGCCAATAAATTGGCGGCATGCAGCCCCGATATGCGCGACTCCTTTCTTTGCGTCAATCGATAATCGGCCACAGCAGTGTGCAGATACATAAAACCGACGTCGTGATGCAATCCGGTAAAACCACTCAAAGCCCGCTTCAAATGTGCTTCAATTTTTTGGGCGTTTTGGGCGTATGTTTCATTGCCCGTAGCCTGCTGCAGTTGCCACAAACTGCCGGCGAAAAACCCATTGGTCCACCAATAGATACTTTTTTGGGCCATGTCCACATACTGTCCATGGTCGACGATGTAGGGGATTTTGTCCCAATTGCGCTGATTGACCGCCTGCATTTTTTGATCGATCTTGGTCAGCACTGTATTTGCCCATTCCGTTGATTGGTCTAATGCCAACACCTCGTTCGCCATAGTTATCATCCTTAGTCTTTACTTGTAGTTATATTTCACAGTCAAATCTGGATAGGCCGATTTGACTTGCTGACCCAGCTTTTGCAAGGCAGCATCTTTGGTCACGTTGCCGGCACCGTAGTCCTTGATCAGGTCACCAATAAAGCCCAGAATGGCGCCATCATATTTTGTGACTGTATCTTTGCTTTCTTTCTCCTGAACAGCGGCTTGCTTGCTGTACATCGAGAACACCTTTTGGTTATCCAACAACGGTTCTTCATAGTCACTGTCCACTAATTGCTTGGCGGCAACTTTACTGGATGGGTAACCGACGATGCTCTTTTGGGTTTCATACAAGTTTTTGGTATCAATCGTCTGTGCTTTGATATAATCCCAGGCGCTCTTCTTGTGCTTAGAACTTTGGGTGATGAAGTAGAAGCTGCCGCCCCGGGCATAACTCATGGTCGGCTGCGCGACGCCCCATTTACCAGCACCGGCTTTATCCTTCAACTGTGGCGCCACTTTGGAAGAAAAGCCCCATGTGGGTAGGAATTCGACAAAGAACGCGTTGTTGTTGAAGCCAGCCTGAAACGCCTCTGCATCATCGATGGAAGTGAACATTTTATCCTTATAGAGCATGTTGGCCCGATCAAATAGTGTTGAAATGGATTTGTCGACTGTGAATGTCTTATCTTTCACATAGGGGGCGGTACGTTGCTGCGACAGCATGTTTAACGTATCGGCGGATGTCCCAAATAACTTAGTCTTGCTGCCGTATTTATCCTGGAGTTTCTTGTTGACATCTTGCCATTTAGACACGGAACTCATGGCTTCTGTGACCTTATCTGGATCGTCTGATCCAAGAATGTCCTTGGCAATTGTCCGGTTATAAAACATCATCCCCACCGGATACTCTGCGGTAACTGTGACCAAGTCGCCTTTTTCGTTCAAGCTGCGGGCATAGATGTCAGAGAAGGCGTTCTTCTTGTATGTCGCTGCGTCTTTCTTGAATGATTTCGACAAATCCAAGATGACACTCGACCGTGTTTCCCAATCCTTGACGAAATCCCGGGAAACAATAAATACGTCTGGGGCGGTTGATGGATCATTGACCTGCTGCTTCAATTTCGTATCAAAATCAGCATATGGGACAATGACGACTTTAACCTTTTTGGACGCTCCTTTTGCCCATTTTTCCGCATTAAGCTTCATCGTATTCGAAGTGGTCCAGATCGTAATCGGTCCCTTGTCTTCGTCCTTGATGGCCACGCTAGTCGAACTGCCGCCACTGGCATTGTTTTTACTGCCGTTCCCACAGGCAGTTAAAGCAACTGTGCCAAGCACTGCGGCACCAATAATCATTAGATGTTTCCAGAAATTCTTTTTCATGATTTTTTTACACTCCTCAATGTGTGTTTTAACCTTTGTCACCGCCGGCGTTGACGCCGTCAATGATGTAACGAGAGAAGATAAAGAACACGATCATAATCGGGACAATCGATACTGCGATTGCCAAGTACATGCCACCGACTGAACGATCCTGCGAATCGGCGTTGAGCATCCGAATAATCAGCGGTAAAGTGAATTTCTTTGGGTCAGACAACAGGATCAAGGGCATCATATAGTTGTTCCAACTGGCGATGAAGCCGGTGATTCCCATTGTGAAAATGGCTGGTGAAAGGACCGGCAGCCCGATCCGGTTAAAAATTTTGAATTCTCCGGCGCCATCAATTCGAGCTGACTCAATCGCACTCCTAGAAATAGCGCCTTCTGCGTATTGTTTGATAAAGAAAACCGTCGCGGCTGTCGCAATTGATGGTAGAATCAATGGCCAGTACGAATTCAGCATATTCATCCCTTTGACCATTTTGTAGAAACCAATAATGCTTAATTGACCCGGAATCATCATGGTTACCAGCAGCAGTGTGAATAATCCGTTTTTGAACCGGAAATCATAGGCCACAAAGCCATAGGCGGTTAGCGCTGAGAAATAGCAGCTGAGTACCGTTGTGGACGCGGCGATGATGAAGCTATTCCGAAATGCATTCAAAACATCCACGCGGGACTGCATTTCTTTAAAGTTTTGAGCTAAGTTCCCGCCCGGCAACAGCGAGAACCCGGACACAATATCCGCAGTACTGCGGGTGGCATTCACAATCATCATGTAGAATGGCATAAAACTGATTACCGCCAACAAGATCAAACATGCGTACATGCCAATCCGGCGTGAATGTATCGCCCGCCGCTGTGTTCCAGCAATATCTGATGCTCTCATGCTCGATGCCCCTTTCCCCGAAGACGACTAATGAAGACCACGGATGATGCCAATGCAATAAACGCAAACAGGTAATACGCAATGGCCGCTGAGTAGCCGTAGTTGTTGTACTGGAAGGCCGTGTTGTAGAGGTACATCACGACGGTCATCAATTTACCTTGGGGCGCACCTTGACCGCCGGTTAAGATCTGTTGCACATCAAAGCTTTGCAGCCCGCCAATCAGGGAATTTAAGAACACATATAACGTGATGGGTTTGAGCAACGGCATGGTGATTTTCCAGAAAATGTGCCATGAGTTGGCGCCATCGATCCGAGCCGCTTCGTACAGGCTGGAGGAAATGGCGGTCATACCGGCCATCACCAAAATCATCGTGTTCCCGTAGAACATCCACCAGTGGATCAAGCCGACTGATCCTTGCGTGAACAATGGGTTCGACAGGAAGTTAATCGGCTCCTTGACCCAGCCAAACTGCATCAATACCTGGTTAATGAGTCCGGATGGGTAGCTGAGAAACTGGTTGAACAATGCCGAAATGGACACGGCGGTCACTAATCGCGGTAAATAATACAGTGCCCGTAAAATGCCTTTTCCCTTGATGCGGTTATAAGAAAATACCGCTGACAACAAGAAGGCAAACACAAACTGCGGAATAACCCCCATCACCCACATGACGATGGTGTTTTGCAGTGCTGCGTAAAACTGTGGATCTTGGAATACCCGGAGATAATTGGCGGTGCCGATAAATGTTGGATCGGCAAACCCATCATATTGGGTGAAACTCAAGTACAGCGTGTAAAGAATCGGGTACAATCCAAAAATTAGAAAAACGATGAAGAATGGTGCGATGAAATAATACCCATAATGATTCTTATTCAATTTGCTGCGACGTTTCCGAACCGCCTTTACCTTCCCCTTTTTAACCTTTTCTGATCGGTCCACCGCCTGTTGCATGCCGTGTTCCCCCTTTCAGATTTTTCTTTTGCTGCAAATACGTGATAATTGGTACCACGGCATAAAGCATGGCCGCGACCAGCACGGCGCTGCGCAACATGTCGTTGACTGGCAATACCTGGCTAAGAATCAACATCTCCCCTGCCGTTGCCACATCAAGCAGTCGCTTTACCCCGCCCTGCGGTTTCAATACTGTGGGTAAGATAAACACTGTCCCAATCAGTAACATGACGGTCAAAAACACCATTACTTTTCACCTCGCAGATTGGCTGATCCGATTCCGTAAATTTAATCGTTTAAATTTACGAGTAAATTAATAAGCGCTTACAATTTAAAGGATACAACGTGCTTGATCAAAAGTAAACATGTTTTGCGAAAATAATTTTAATCGTTTAAATACCAATTTTAGAACAACGTGCTGTATAATTAGGCTAAGCCAATGACCACTTGAAAAGAGGGAGCCCAATGTCCAGAGAACGCGTCACTTTAAAAGAAATTGCCCGTATTGCGGATGTGTCTGTCGCGACAGTTTCCTATGTCATGAATGGCCGCGACATCGTTAGTCCCCAAACTCGTACAAAAGTCTTGAGTATTGCTAAACAGTTGAACTACACGCCAGATATGCGCGCCCAAAGTTTAAGAACTCAACATTCCAAGCTTGTTTTCGCCCTCACCAATGCGCTTTCGAGCGTTTTTAACGGGACGATTCTCGCCGATATTGAGGATGAATTTGAACGCCATGGCTACCAGCTGCTCACCATGCAGGGAAAATTGCCCGATGTGATTCAAACCAATATTTTTGATGGTGGGATCATCATTAACCATTCCATCGAACGTGATGAGCTTAGTGAAATCAATCACCTGATCAACAATAAACTGGTTGTTCTGTCTCCTCTTCCTGAGCTTGCTCAGGCAAGTGTTGTGCAAATGAACAACGACCAAGCAATGAAACAAGCCCTCAGTGAAATGTATCAGAGCAAGCATCAACGTGTTTGCTTCGTGCAGGGTGCGTTGACTTCGACAAACAACATCGAGCGGTACCATAGTGCCGAAAAATATTATCGTCAATTTTATGGTCGAGACGACTTTTCAATTCGGGTGTACAACGGGAATTTTGATACAGAGACGGCCTATCAGGTTGGCCGCCAGTTGTTGACCAACAAGCTTTACGACGCCTTTGTTTGTTTTAACGATGGCATGGCGCTGGGTATTTACCAAGCAGCGTCAGAGCTCAATTTAACGATTGGCAAAGATATTAGTGTGATTGGGGTCGACAACAGCTTCTTTTCTAAGCACCTTACGCCGAAACTGACTTCCATTAATGTGGACAAGCAGGCTTGGGCGCACGAGGTGGTGAGAAGTTACCTTTCAGTGGGTCAGCCGGATCATAAAGATTTGCTCGTGATCCCGACAAAGTTAATCAAGCGGCAGTCGATTGCTTACCGCTGAGTTACATACCATGAAAGGAAGACTATCATGCCCATTTGGAGTCGCACACCTGCGGAAAATTGGGAAAGTTATTATCCATTGGGGAGTGGCCGGTTAGGTGCAATGATTTCGGGGAATACTCTTGAGAATGAAATTGTGTTGAACGACGATCGCTTATTCAGTGCTTCTCGATGTCATCGCGTGAACGCCGCCGCCAAAGCACATTTTTCCAAAGTACAGGAGCTATTGTTCGCTGACAAGATTATCGAAGCGGAGCAATTGGCCGCTACGACGATGTTTTCGACCCCGGCGAATCCAGCCAACTATGAGCCGTTGGGTTTATTAAAGATTAGGGATCGCTCCGGTGATTCTTTTTCCCAATCAACGGCTTATCGCCGTGAATTGGATTTAACCAGGGCCATTTACAGTGAAGACTATTCTGGTCGCTCCGACGGGTACCATTTTGAGGCCTTTACCGGGTTAGCCGACCATACCTTGTATGGTCACTATGTGGCCACCCAAAGTGTCTTAGACCTCGATTTCGTTTTGACACGCCAGGAAGAACGGTATGAGTCTGTCTGCCAATTAGACCCATATACCATTCTGCTCGCTGGTCATGCTGCCGGCCGGCATAGTCGCCGTTTTGCGATTAAATTGTCCCTTTATACCGAGGACGGTACGCTCACAGTTTGGGGAAATACCATTACTATCTTGGGTGCCCGCCAATGCTGGTTTCGCGTCACTGGTGATGTGGTGACCGATGACGATGACTTTTCATTCAGTTTTACGAAAAACGAACCACTAACGGCCATCACTTATGCTGATATCCGGGAACGAAACATTAGCGCCTATCAGCGACTGTTTCAGCGCACTGATTTTCAACTGACAGATGATCCGATGTTGGCGCAATTACCCACAGCTGAGCGAATAACCCGATTAAAAAATGGTATCGAAACCGATCCAGGACTAATCACCCTTCTGTTCGACTATGGAAAATACTTAATCATTGCCAGCAGTGGTCCCAGAACCAGTGCGGCCAATTTACAAGGAATTTGGAACAAGGACCTCATTCCGCGGTGGGGCAGCCGGTATACAGTCAACATCAATACCGAAATGAACTATTGGTTAACCGGGCCACTCAATTTGGATGAACTTACAGAACCGTTGGTGGATCTCTTTTTGACGGCTGTTACACACGGTCGGGATACCGCAAACGCGATGTACAGTATGCCAGGCAGCGTTATCCATCATAATCTGGATATTTATGGCGATGGTGCACCCCAGTCTACGACAATGAGCGCGTCGCAGTGGCCCATGGGCGGCGTGTGGTTAGCCAATGAGTTGTGGCGACATTATCAATTCAATCATGACGCACACTTATTGGCTCGCATTTTTCCTGCATTTAAAGAACTGGATCAGTTTTTCGACGCCTTTCTCACAAAAGATCCCGATGGCTATCTTGGTGTGGCGCCAAGTATGTCACCGGAAAACTATTACTTAGCCGATGACCACTACATCGCCAGTTTGAGTTACAGCACGACTATCGACAATAGCCTGCTACGCGAATTTTATGGCGCCTTGATCCACATTACATTGCTCTTGAATCAAGATACAGACCAAATCCCTCGTTGGCGCGACACCATAGCCCAACTTCGACCGACCACCATTGCTGCTAGCGGGCGGATTCAAGAATACGTCCATGATTATCCAGAGGTCGATCCAGGGCACCGTCACTTTTCACCCTTGTATGGCCTTTTTCCAGGAGACGAGTTCACCACACCTGCATTGAAACGAGCAGCTCATCAATTACTGACGTATCGCTTACAACATGGCAGCGGTCAAACTGGTTGGAGTTTGGCGTGGATGATCAATCTATTCGCCCGGTTGGGAGACGGTGAAGCCGCCTGGCAAGCGGTGAATCGAATGTTTACTCAATCGACGCAGGATAATTTGTTAAATAGCCACCCACCGTTCCAGATTGACGGCAATCTAGGTTTCAGCAACGCGATTGCTGAGATGATCGTGCAGAGCAATGCGACGACAATTTCGTTATTACCGGCACTGCCCAAGGCGTGGACCACCGGTCATCTTTTTGGAGTGCGTACCAGGACGGGGGTCATCTTGGATCTTACTTGGCGGGATTGTCGCCTGACTGCACTCAAGATTCACGGAAAATTAGCCGAAGGTGTGACGATCCATGTTGATCCACGGTATATTGATTCCAGACAGCCTGATCCGCTAAAGGCGGCAGGTTATATTCATTAGACATATCTTAGCCATAAGTTGTTGGCAGTTGGTCAAAAGCACGAGTCACCGGGGCGTTTAAATAGACGCGTATTGTTAACCGTCTTATAATGATTGTGTATAAAATCACAGTTGATGTTCCGTTATTTTGCTCCGAGCTAAATAGAGACGAGGTGGCTGTGGTGAAAACCTTCTTCAAGAAACATAAAGTCTTTGCGTTATCCTTTCTGTTTTTGGTTTTACTGTTACTTTACTCAGGTGCCACCCTCGCCAAGCATCAACTCTACGATACCCACCGAGCGTACGAGGATTCTCTCACTATTTTGGCCCGCCATGGGTTTAAAAAAAGTGATATCACCCCCCTCTCATCTGTCCATCGCGATCAGAGTTTCTTCGGCGAACCGGTGATTTATTCTTTCGAGTTCGTCACGAAAGATAGCATGCACGAAAGTAAACAGTATCTGAGAAAGCACGAACGAAAAACAACCAGCCTAACTGCCGAAAATGCGCGCGTTTATTACCATGTCTTCTATTACAAGGCCACCGATAAGATGGCGCAGTCGGAGCATATTACGGGCTGGGTATTGTACCTCAGCAAAGCTAATAGCGTTCATGACGAAGAATATCCCAATCCTCTTCAATGACTAATTTTTGTACGCAAACAGGCTCCCAGCGTTTGAAAATTTTAGCGCTGAGAGCCTGGCTTGCTGGATTGAAATCAGTTAGGCCGTCGCCAACTTTTTATCCAAGTCCTAGGGAATCGGATTCTTTACTGCGCCCGCTACTGTCAATATAACAGTTTTGTCTCGCCTACAAGGGCAAGCGCAATCAATCGACAGTAAACAGAAGTGGGTATACAATTACCTTGTAATACATTTCACAACCGCGGAGGAGATCATCTTTTATCGAAAGGAAACAGAATTCCGGGGGGATTAATCATGATCAAAAAAATGCTGCGTTTTATGTTACTCGTTGCTTCTCTCACCCTGTTTTGTCAACCCGTTCGAGTTAATGCTGCCACCGGTGAAACGTATGATTCTCAAGTAAAATCTCTCTATCAGCAGGGAATCAGTGCCGGCAAGATTAACGCAGGCACGTATTCCCTTGAAACCTTTTACTATAACTATAATCAAGCATTGTCACTCTTCATGCACCAATTTTCGGATATTTCCTCCAATCACAGTTTTAATGATTGGTTCGCACAATCGATTAATTATGGCGCAATGCCCGATGGCTCGAATGTCCTTCCCAACACGCCAAAAATTAATCCGAACATTGAATTACGCTCACAAACCGACAACGGAAACGCTTTGGAAAGAGCAATTCAAAAGGGCGATATACTGATCGTTGAAGGTGGTGGTTTCGGTCATGCCGCAATTGCCACATCCGACAATTATATTTTAGAGATGTCGGGTGGCGGGGATATTGTCAACTGGACACTTACTGGTATTCCTAACAATAATCATCAATTTAGCAAGCATAAGTGGATTTTTGGGACGGGAAAGGCTGGAGAACAGGGGGCTTACTCACCTGAACACATTGCTTCGTGGATTCAACTCTGGCGCCCGCGCAATGGCACTGGCGAAAAGGCAGCAAACTATGCCGATTCGACATTTTGGAATAGTAACCACGGCTATACGAAAAATCGTTACATTGATTATCGTATAACGTCAGGAACACTTACGACAAATCCCAACTATTGTTCTAAGATGGTTTGGCAATCGTTTTGGTACGGGACTGGTTCCGCCAACGTTATTGGCTCTTGGTCTGTGGGTGTGACCTTCATTGCCCCTGGAGCAATCATCAATACTTTTGAATCTAATTACGCCCCGTATCTGGTTGGAAAGTATTAGTGGTCATCATGCAGAAATTTGCGAAACACCACAAAATTTTCACTGGGCTCATCGTTTTCCTTATGATGCTACTTCTGTTTATGGGCGTCACCCTTGTCAAACAACACTTCTATGATCCTCACCGGGCATACGAAGACTCACTCAATATTTTGGCTCGGAATGGGTTCAAAAGAGAGGATGTGATTCCTCGATCGTCAGTTAGTCGCTTTCAGAGTTTTTTCGGCGAACCGGTTACCTATTCCTTCGAATTCGTCACTAAAGATAGTATGCGCGAAAGTAAGCAATATCTGGAGAAACACGGCAAAAAAACAAGCAATCTAACTGCCGTGAACGCCCCGATTTATTATGACGTCGAATGCTATCAAGCAACAGATAAAATGGCTCAACTGGATCATATTACCGGTTGGGTCGTGGATATCAGCAAACAAGTTGGCGGTCATAGCGAGTATGATCCCAAAACACTTCAATAAAATATACAAACAAGCCCCTGGCGTTGATTCGTCATCGTCAAGGGCTTGTTTATGTACTATTCTATTAGACCGTTGCCGGTTCTTTATCCAAATCCCGGGCAATCGGATCCTTCACGGTCACGCCAGCTGCCTTCAACTTGGCAATGGTATCCGCAAATTGCGGCAGATAATCCTGGTGGGCAATGAGCAGTTCGTCGAGAATCCGTTTCGCCGTGTGGCCGCTGCGCACTAACGGGTTCATGGTGAAGGCTTGGAGAGCCAACCCGTAGTTGCCGGTGACGCCGGCTTCACAGATGACTAATTCCATGTTCTTCATCAATTGCAACCAGCCACGTTCGGCCGGGGCTAAGGCGCCAAAGGCCATGGGAATGGCCCCGGCAGCACCGATTTGAGCGGAAACTTCAACCACGTGGTCTTCCGGCAAATCAGGAATCGCCCCATGGTTGACCGTGGACACCACCATGTGGGTCTTCTTATCGGCATGGAGGGAAGCAATGGCTTCGCAAGCCGCATCGGAGTAATGGGCGCCGCCCCGTTCAGCCAGCTGCGGCGGTTTTACCGCCAAGTTAGGATCCTTGTACAGCTCGAATAATTCGTGCTCTAAGCGTTTAACCTGTTGCGCCCGGGTGCCGACGCCGTTGTATTCCTCAATGGCGTGATCCAGCATTTCTTCTTCCCGGTAATAATAGCGGTGGTAGCCGCAAGGAATCATCTGGATGTTGTCCAGTTGGGCGCGGTAGAACGGTACGTCGAAGATATTCTTGGGTAAGCCGCCGTCCCCTTCGTCGGCTTCGATCTTGTCCAGGATGTCCATGGTCACATTCTTACCTGTCTCGTCCCACACTTTATGCCAGTGGAAATGATCGATCCCGGCAAATTTATACGTCAATTGTTCAGTGGTCTTGCCGATCAATGGCGGTTCGTCGATCATCGCATTCACTGGGACGTTACACAGCCCAATCACCCGATCCCATTGGCCATACGTGCTGATGGCTTCGGTGATCATGCCGCTGGGGTTGGTGAAATTGACCAGCCAGGCATTGGGGCACAGTTCTTTCATGTCCTTAACGATATCGAGAATCACCGGAATGGTGCGGAAGGCTTTGAAAATGCCGCCAGCACCATTGGTTTCTTGGCCGATCATGCCATAACTGGCGGGAATCCGTTCATCTTTGATCCGCGCATTCAGCAACCCTACCCGGAACTGGGTGGAGACAAAGTCGGCATCCTTGAGCGCTTCCCGACGATCCAGGGTCAAATGAACCGTCCAATCTAGGCCGGCCTTCTTGACCATCCGCTGCGCCATGCGGCCAACAATGTTGAGCTTTTCTTCCCCAGCTGGAATATCCACCAACCAAATTTCTTTGATTGGCAGTTCGTCTTGGCGCTTGATGAAACCTTCAATGAGTTCAGGGGTGTAGCTGGAGCCACCGCCAATGGTGACGAGTTTAAGGGCGTTACGAGACATAGTGTTTTGCTCCTTTCGAGATTAAAGTTGCTAAATTACGAGACGGCCGGTGATTGCACAGTGCTTTCATTGGTCGTTGGAGATACAGATGTTTCTTCTGGGACAGTGTCAACAAAACGTCGACCAAAGATATATTGCAGGGTAAAACCAAGGACAAAAGCCACGCTGATGGCGATGAGGACACCGTAGAAATCCCATGCCAGCCCAGTTTTGGGATTCAACATTGCCGGAATACCAAAGATCCCCAGGCCGCTGACCATATAGGCAGCGCTACCAAAAAATCCAAGAATACCACCGCCCGCGGCTGCTGCAATACAACTAAGCATAAAAGGCCGCTTGCGGGGCAGAGAAAGTCCGTAGATAGCAGGCTCTGTGATGCCAAAGATGCTGGAAATCACGGCTGGAATACCGATACTGCGGGTTTTCTGGTTTTTTGTTTGCAACGTCAGAGCCAGACAGACACCGGTCTGGGCAAATGATGCAGCAAAGGTCAGGACTAGAATTGGATCAAAGCCCTGGGCAGATAGGTTAGTCATTTCCAACGGTACCAACCCCCAATGCAGGCCGAACATCACCAACAACTGCCAGCACCCACCCAGCAGGACACCCGCAATCGTGGGATTGAATTGATACACCGTCAGGCAAGCGTGGGAGATCAATGTACTCGCCCAGGTTGCTACAGGTCCAATGGCCAAAAGGGTCACAGGCACGGCAATTAATAAAACAAAGAATGGCACCAAGAATGTTTTCACCGCATCAGGAATGACACGGCGGGCCACTTTTTGAAGTTTTGCTGCGAACCCACACGGCTAAGATAACGGGAATCACTGACGATGTGTAGTTCATGGTGATCACGGGAATGCCCAAGAACGATGTGTGAATCGGTGATTCCAGCACCGTGTCGGAAAACAGTGTGAAGAGCGTATTTTTACTGCTGCTGAGGGCCACAATGCCGGGATAGCAAAGTGTGGCACCGATGGCCAGACCGATAAAATGATTCAGGCCAAACTTCTTAGCCGCCGTATACCCCAACATCACCGGCAGAAAGTAAAAGAACTGGTCACCGATGGCGTTAATGATCTGATAGGTCCCGCTGGTTTCCGACAGCCACTTGAAGGTCACGGCCATGGCCACGAAGCCTTTGATCATCCCGGTGGCACACAGGACTCCGAGAATGGGCGAAAAAATACCCGAGACTAGGTCAATAGCCCGATCAATGAACCGGACGTGCTCGTGTTCTGCCGATTTGTCATCCGGGACTGCCTCTTCGCTGGCCAATCCGCCTACTTTGACCAGATTGTCATAGACATCGGCCACATGGTTGCCGATCACGACTTGGTACTGACCTCCGGATTGGACGACGGTGATCACGCCGTCGGTTTTCTCCAGCACATTCGTCTGAGCCTTTTGCACATCCCACAGTTTGAAGCGCAGCCGTGTGGCACAGTGCACCACGGAGCGGATATTATCACGACCGCCCACACCACTAATAATAGCTTGTGAAAGATTGGTATAGTCCATCACGCATTTCTCCCCTCTAAATAACGACGCCAAAAAAGGAGCCGTGCATCGAATCACTGGAAGCCTTAAGTGTGTTTCGATGTATTGGCTGTCGTTATGCCGTGGTGAGTCAATATGTGGTGGGCAATCTCGCCGCTTACCCAGCATAGCATTGGGCTGAAAACGGTGTCAATATAGTGTGCAAAAGGAAGCATCAATCATCCTCAAATCAGCATGGCAATCCCACACCACGCCTGAAAATCAAACAAAAAATATCAAGAATCTGTAGCCAATTTTTCATTTTGCCACTACTGAAATTAAATAAGTGTTGTTATAAAATACCTCGACCGCGCGACTTTTCGACCAATCTGATATGCTGAAGAAGTACCACAAAATTGTTTGAAGGAGGATCTGATGCAATGAGCGAATATGACTACGATGTCCTTTATTTAGGCAGCGGCCATGGTGCCTTTGATGGTGCCGGTCCCTTAGCGGCCACCGGTCAAAAAGTGGGTGTCATTGAGAGCGATATGATTGGCGGTACCTGCCCCAATTACGGCTGTAATGCCAAGATCACGTTGGACGCACCTGTGGTGTTGCAACGGATGGCTGAACGGATGCAAGGGGTCGTGTCCGGCCAGATTGGTATTAATTGGAAAGCATTGGTGGCCCACAAACAAGCAGTGATCAATCCGTTGCCCGATGCGATCGGTGGCAAATTGACGCAATCTGGTGCCACGATTATTCGCGGCCACGGCCAGTTCACGGATGCCCACACGATTGCAGTGGACGGTAAATCTTATACGGCCGAAAAGATCGTCATCGCCACCGGTCAACGGCCCCACCGGCTGGATATTCCTGGGACTGAACTAGCCCATGACAGCCGGGACTTCATGGCACTCACTGAACTGCCAGAACGGATTGGCATTCTTGGTTCTGGCTACATCAGCATGGAGTTTGCGACGATGGCTAATGCTGCTGGGGCCGCCGTTACCGTGTTTATGCGCGGGGACACCGCGTTGCGCGAATTCCATCAACCCTTCGTCAAACAGGTGATGGCGGATATGACTAAACGCGGGGTCGCTTTTGTGCCAAATGCCGACATCTCTGCCCTCACCAAGAAAAAAGACGGCATTGCGATCCACTATGGTGCGCAGCAGGAAGAAACCGTCGACTGGGTTCTGGACGCCACTGGTCGTATTCCCAACGCGGACAAAATTGGCCTTGACGCAGCCGGTGTGGAATACACCAAGCACGGGATTGTGGTGGATGATCACCTACGGACCAATATCCCCAATATCTATGCTTCCGGTGACGTATTGGCTAAGGACCAACCCAAGCTGACCCCCACTGCCACTTTTGAATCCTATTATTTGTTCCATTTATTGAGCGGCCAAACCACTGATCCAATCAATTATCCAGCGATCCCGACGACGGTATATACGTCACCACGGATCGCTAAGGTGGGCGTCACTCCTGAAGCCGCCGCGAACGGTAATTACAAGCTGGTGCACAATCATATCCCGGACGATTGGTATCGCCAGATTGACGAAGAAACCATGGGCGACAACATTTTGATTTTCGACCAGGGTCATCACTTAGTGGGCGCCACGGAATTCAGTGAGCAGGCGGAAGACTCGATCAACACCCTGTTACCCGCTGTGGTATTCCACTATGATCAGGCGCAGATGTGGCAATTAGCCCACATTTTCCCGTCAATCAGCGCGTCCGCGTGGCACAAGATTCGTTAGTAGAAAGCAGATGACTCATCAGCCATGACCGTTAACGGTGCACTCCATCATGTTGAAATCTATGTTCGAAACCTGGCAGCCACTCAGCAATTCTATGACTGGCTGCTCGTGGACCACCTGGGCTACCATGTTTATCAGGAATGGGCGAGCGGCATAAGTTATATTTTAGGTGAAGGAACCTACATTGTCTTTGTGCAGTCTGAAAGGCTGGCCGCGCCTTACAATCGGACCAATGTCGGGCTTAATCATCTGGCCTTTAACATGATCGGTCAGGCCGCCGTGGATCGTCTGCGGACAGAGCTGGACACATTGGCGTATCAGGAGTTGTATGCAGCGCGCTATCCTTTTGCAGGCGGGCCGGACCACTATGCGCTGTATTTAGAAGATCCAGATCGCATTAAGATCGAAATTGTTGCGGTGGGCGACTGATGGTTGGCAAGTTTTGACAGTTCGAAAAGTGGACATATCACCAAGCCCATGCTATATTTGGACTAAGAAAAAAGGACGCCCGCTATGGCGTCCTGGGTTTTCAACCCTCGCAGAACTGCTTTAAGAGCAGTGACCTAGTTTATTACGACAGCAAAAAGCCGCCAGCTGGTCAAAGTCAGGCGGCTTTTTGCATGTCTACTTTTTCAGCGCTCGGCGCAGCTGCCGAAACGCTGCCACTAACTTGGTCACACGGTGTAACAGCTGCGTCAATAATCCGACCACCGTAATAATCCCAACCAAGCTAGCGACGATAACGGCATAAGTCGCCGCTATCATAGGTAAACAAGTCCTCCTTCCGTCCAGATTTGTGTGCGTGATGGTCACTATCTCCCATCGGCATCGCCTCTTTCCGCGTTGAAGGTCACCGCCCATAATGCTTTTCTGTTGCTGATATTATATCATCAATGTTGCTGAACGCCTAGAGCCGCAAGGATTGTGGGAATTTTCAACGACCGTTTCGAACCCGAATGCGGCTAATTTCTAGATGTTCGATGAGCGTGTTTCTGTTCTCCCTCCAGATCACGTCACATCCAACGTGCCAGGTTAATATATCAGAAATGAGCGCTGATCAACTGGAAAAATGTTCGCATTTTGACCAGCTTGATCGGTGCTTTTTTTTCGTCGATTTGCTATGCTGAAATCAAGAGATAAATTGTGTACAATGATTTTCAACAACAAAAACCCAGCTGGCTTCGTCGTCACTTGCTCTCAGTGATACTGTACCTCCGCCGCATTCTTCTTCGTCGCCAAATCCAAGAATGCGCCTGCAATCACATTGGGATCCATATGCCCGCTCCTACCGGCGCGAATGTAAGTATTGATCGTCACCATGCCCGCAAAAACACCCCGGGGATGCAATTCCTTGTTCAACGCTACGACGTAGTCCCGCAAACCAGCCTTACCAATTGCTTGTTCCACAACGGAGGGACCGGGTTTGGCGGCGACGACACTGCCGGTGTATAGGAAGACGCCGCCGCCCGTTTTCTCCACAATGGGCAGGGCTAGATTAGTTACTGTGATGGCGCCCAAGAGGTTGCTTTGCAGGCTTTCAGTCACCAACGCCGCGGTTAATTGGCTCGGTTTATTCTTAGTTTGCATGGTGGCGTTATAATGCACCACTTGCAACTCGCCGTGTTGTTGGATCGTCTGCAACGCCGACGTGACGCTGGCCGGATCACTACTATCGGCGACCACTGAAAATGCGATAATCTTCTCATCTGTCAGGGTCTTCACCAGATCGTTCAAAGCGTCCGCATGCCGCGCCAATAGAGCGATTGTATATCCCTGATCGCTCAGTTTTTCGGCCATGGCCTGCCCCAAGCCGGCATGGCCCGGCCCCACAATCAATGCAATTTTATCCGCCATTTTTCACTCACTCCTTAGCTTTGTTGTCGGTTAGAATAACACGCTGACAAAAAAAGGATGCCGCTGATGCTCAGTCGCCTATTGTCGCATTTTTGAGTAATGCCAGAAGTGGGAATATACCTGTCCAGAAACATTGAAAAATAACAAGTCCATGTATATACTCAGCATATACCGTTTACATAGAATTGAGGGAAAACAATGGGACGCGTTAAAAAATACGTGTTGCTACATAGTCGCCACTGGTTGGGGATCATCGGCGTGCTGGTGATATTACTATCATCCGTCGCCCAGGCGGCCACTGCTATACAATCCGTATCAGCAGCCACCGAAATCACGAACGTTACGGGGAATAAAAAAACAGACCCAACGCGTGATGATGGTTTACCTGTTGATCCCACAACCTTTTATTCTGGCGCCACTTATCCAGTTACTTATAGGTGGACCGTTTCTTCAAAAATTCAGGTCCAGGCCGGAGATTTCATTACGTTTACTGCTCCGGATGGCGCGCTCTTTAGCGGCGACAAAAACATTGCCGTCACGGACAATAAAGGCAATCAAATTGGTACCTTTTCCAGTGTCAAGGGTGCTAGTACCGGAATCATTACCTTTAATGATTTCTTCTCACGCAACCCAGATATGCTGACCACTGGACAACTGCATGTCACGCTCACTGGGACGGCCGATCGGGAAATATCAGACGCGGTTCCTATTTTTAAAAAATATAATCCCGATACATCTTCAATTGATGAAAATGATCGCTACCATAGAGCGGGCTGGATCGTATCCATCAATAACTTTAAAGATGTCCTCAATAACGTAGTGGTCACGGATGTCTATGCCAGTGAAGCTCAGGCACCCGTCAATAAGGATGAAGTTTACGTGCGTTACGCCAATAGCCAAACCGACGTGCCCACGAATATGTACACCTTAGAGTGGCAACCAACAGGCGGCTTCATTTTTACCTACCATGGTTTGCTCAATCAACAGGTCGACATTTATTACCATTCCGACATTACGGATCCTGGTTATTTAAATTATGGTTTCAGTATGACGCTCACCAACACGGCCACCATCGCCGGCACTTCTCTCAATGAACACCCGGATAATTGGGGTTATATGACCACCGATTTATCAAGGATGCCGCAATATAGCAATGTCCATCCAGACTTCGGTGCTGGGGGATCCAGCGAAAATGTCCCCTCTATTGATGTCCAAGTCACGAAACAATGGACTGGTGTCCCCACCGGCGTACAAACCCCACCGGTTACCGCCGAGCTGTATAAAGACGGCGTTGCCACCGGCCAAACGCTCACGCTGAATGCGGATAACAAATATACTGACACATTCCCAGACCTACCCACCACAGACGGTAATGACCACGTCTATACGTATACCGTGCAAGAACAATCGGTCCCAACTGGTTACATTACGACTACCCCTGGCCAGCAATCACTGATTAACAAGGCAGTCACCTTGAAGAACACATACAACACGCCGCAAACAATTCATGTCCAGAAAAAATGGACCGGCGTCCCCAGCGGTGTCACCACCCCGGATGTGACTGCCACGCTGTATCGCAACGGGACAGCCACAGATCAAACGGTGAAACTCACCGCCGCCAATAAATACACGGCTGATTTCACCAACCTGCCGACTTACGCAGATAATGGTGACAAATACGCCTACACCGTCAGTGAGGACACGACCCCGGCCGGCTACACCAACAGCACGCCAGGTCAACAAACACCGGACAATACCAGCACGGTGACCCTCACCAACAAATTCGTCCCTCAGACCGGCACCATCAATGTCGTGAAACAATGGCTTGGCGTGCCTGATGCAGACAAGGATAATCTGCCGGACGTGACGGCGGTTCTATATCAAAATGGACAAAAAACGAACACCACCGTGACGTTGACCAAGGCTAATGACTTTACGGCAGCCTTCAAGGATTTACCTGGTACCGATGACAACGGTCAGCCGATCGCTTATACCGTGGGTGAAGAAAGTGTCCCCGCCGGGTTTAGTCAAATCACCAAGGATCCCGTAACGCCGGATGATAAAGGTCAGGCCACTTTAATCAACCAATATATTCCGTTGACTACAATTGGTGTGAAGAAAACTTGGCAAGGCGTTCCAGACGGTGTGACCACCCCGGATGTCACTGCGAAGTTATTCGCCGATGGCAAGGATACGGGCAAAACAGTGGCCCTCACAGCGGCCAATAAGTACCAGAACACCTTTACCGACTTGCCGACGCAGAATCAAGACAGCTCCCCCATTGTATATAGCGTGCAGGAAGCCAGTGTGCCGGATGGTTATACCACAACCCAGAAAGACCCGATTGGTGTCAGTGATGGCGACACCGGTGAGCTGATTAACCAGTACGTCCCGAAGACCCGGGACATTACGGTGACTAAATCCTGGGAAAATGTGCCCACGGACGTGAAGACACCCGATGTGACGGCTGTGTTGTACCAGAATGGCAAAGCCACTAATCAAACGGTGACACTGACTAACGAGAATAAGTACGAGGCCAGTTTTACGGATCTACCGACCACAGATGCAGACGGTAAAGCAATCACGTACACCGTCAGTGAGGATGATACCCCTGCGGATTACACCAGTGTCACGCCCGGTCCGCAAACACCGGACGCAGACGGCACCGTATCACTGGTTAATCGCTACAACAAAGAGACCCCGCCAGTGACGCCGACCACGACGATTAATGTGCAAAAGAACTGGGAAGATGTCCCTGGAGCGGTGGCCACACCTGAAGTGATTGCCACCTTGTACGCCAATGGGCAAAAGACCACCCAGACAGTCACCCTCAACCAGTCGAACAATTACAAAGCGAGTTTTACCAATCTGCCGCAAACTGACAGCACTGGCAAAGCAATCGTGTACACCGTCAGTGAAGATGCCACGCCTGCGGGTTATACGAACGTGACGCCAGGTCCGCAAACACCGGACAAAGACGGGCTGGTGACCTTGACCAACCGGTACATCGTCAACCCGCCAGTGATTCCCACTACCAGCATCACCGTCCACAAGCAATGGCTGGGTGTGCCAGCCGCAATGAAGGATAATTTACCGCCGGTGATCGCAGTGCTGTATGCCAATGGGCAAAAGACTGGCATAACGCTCACTTTGAATCGGGATAATGACTATACCGATATCTTTAAGAACCTACCGCTAACGGACTCTTTGGGTCAACCAATCACGTACACTGTCGGCGAAGAGGAGATGCCCGCCGGCTACACCGCGCTGACCACGCAACCCATTGCCCCTGATGCGCAAGGCCAGGTGACCTTGATTAACCGGTACATCCCCCAAACCCGGACTATTACTGTCCAAAAGGTATGGCAAAATGTGCCCAACGACGTGATTACCCCGTCTGTCATCGCCACCCTTTACGCCAATGGCCAAAAGACCGGACAAACGGTCACGCTAACTGCCGCCAATGGCTACAAGGCGGACTTCACTGGGTTGCCCACGACGGATGCAAATGGCCAAGCCATCGTTTATACCGTGAGCGAGGACAACGTACCTGCTAATTACACGAATCTCACAGCCGGTCAACAAACTCCCGGTCAAAATGGCAGTGTGACGCTGATCAATCGGTACACTGGTGAGACGAAACCGACCGACCCGACAAAACCAACTGAACCTACCAAGCCAGAAAAACCGGGAACCGGCGGCGAAACCATACCAAGTAAGCCGGGTACTGTACCCAGTCAACCGACGGATAAACAACCGCAAACAACTGGTCAAAGCAACCAGCGCCTGCCTCAAACTGGCGAACTGCAAACCCGCTGGCTCGTTTGGTTGGGGATCGCCTTGATTGGTGCCGATTGGTTGTTGACGGTACGGCGTAAAAAATCAGCAGGGGAAAAATAGGGCTTGACAGCGCTTTTTCAATCGCTTACACTGATCTCAGTTGAGAAAACAGAACATTTTATGGACATGTCACTGGTCATGCAGGCAGGATCCAAGAGTTTCCCGAATTGGGGGCTCTTTGGATCCTGCTTTTTTATTTTATTTTTTGGAGGTTTTCCCATGAAAGATTATGCAAAGAGCGCCAAAGCCATTATTCAAGCAATCGGCGGCGAGAAAAACATCGCTCGTCTCATTCATTGTTCCACCCGATTACGCTTCACCTTGAAAGATCCAGATGCGGTGGACTTCAAGACATTGAAGGCCGTTCCGGGAGTCATCGGCGCAGTCAACGCCGCCGGACAGTGCCAGGTCGTCATTGGTAATGATGTAGTAGAAATGTACGATGCCGTCATGGCTGAACTGGGCGATGCGCTGGATGGCGCCGCAGCGGATACGACACCGAAGGCCAAGCAGAAGTGGTACCAAGTACTCCTCGATTTCATTATCGCGATTTTCCAACCGTTGGTCCCTGCCATTGCTGGCGGCGGGATTCTAAAATCCCTCCTAATGCTGGTGGCGATGTTTGGTTGGATGAGCGATAAGAGCAGCACCTATCAACTACTAAACTTCATCGGTACTGCGCCGCTTTATTTCCTTCCTATTCTGGTCGCCATTACCACCGCCCAGAAGCTGCGAGTCAATATCCTCGTGGCTGTCTCCATTGTCTCGGCACTGGTCTTGCCAGACATGACCGCCGCCTTAGGCAAGGGCATCACCCTTTTCTCCCTGCCTGTACAAAACATTACCTATGCCTCTCAAGTATTCCCGGCCATCCTCTGCGTGCTGTTCTACTCCGTGATGGAAAAGTACCTGACCAAGTATTCGCCAAAAGCGATTCGGATCTTCTTCGTACCCTTGGTGAGCATGGCCGTTACCGTGCCTGTTACGCTGTTGCTCCTGGGACCGGCTGGTTACACATTTGGTCAGGGCTTCTCTGCCGTTATCCTGTTCTTGTTTAATCATTTCGGTTGGATCGCTACTGCCCTGTTGGCCACCGTGTTACCATTAATGGTTGCCACTGGCATGCACAAAGCGATGATTCCCTATGCCGTATCGTCCATGAGTTCAATCGGCAAGGAACTACTGTATCTGCCAGCTTCCTTGGCCCATAACATTTCTGAATCAGGTGTCTGCTTCGGTATTGCAATTCGCACAAAAGATAAAACCATTCGCGCCACCGCGATTTCCGCTGGTATTTCCGCACTGTTTGGGATCACCGAACCCGCCCTTTATGGGATTACGTTGCAAAATAAACGCGCCCTTACCAGCGTTATGATCAGCAGCTTCGTCGGCGGGGCCTTCGTGGGTATTGTGGGCTTGCAGGGTTTTGCACTAGTTGGACCTGGTCTGGCTTCACTGACCTTATTCGTGGATAAGGCCAACCCGATGAATCTCATCTACGCGCTGATTGGCTTCGGTATTTCACTCGTATTATCGTTCGTCCTCAGTCTCTTCCTGTGGCAAGATGCGCCTGCGCCGCAAACTGAAAATGAAGTAGCACCCGCTGATCCCACCTTACCTTCTGTGGAAACAATTACCGGTGGGACAGTGACACCAGTTGCCGGTGAACAAGTCGCATTGGACCAAGTCAACGACGATATTTTCGCCAGCGGCGTCATGGGCGAGGGCCTCGCCATTATTCCCAACAACGGTGAACTAGTTGCCCCAGCGCCTGGTAAAATCATTATGGTGGCCGATACAGAACACGCCATTGGCCTGCGCACCAACACGGGTAAAGAATTAATGTTTCACGTGGGTATCGATACGGTGAAGTTGCAGGGCCAATACTTCCACGCGTTAGTCAAGGAAGACGATGCAGTCAAAGCCGGCCAGCCGTTGTTAGAATTCGACTTGGATCGCATTATTGAAGCAGGTTATGATCCCACGGTGATGGTGATTGATACCACGCAACCGGAAACCGCCCACGCGTTGGGCACGAATATGGCATAGGAGGAGTTTGACAAATGAGTTTACCGAAGAATTTCTTATGGGGCGGCGCCGTTGCAGCAAATCAGGTCGAAGGGGCCTGGAATGTCGATGGTAAGGGATTGTCTGTCGCGGATGTGGCCACATACAAACCGACTGTGGATGTGAAAGATTACAAGCATCAAGTGGCGGTTTCCACGGATACGATTCAGGCGGCCATCGCAGATAAGACAGACACCGATTATCCAAAGCGCCGGGGCATTGATGGTTATCACCGGTATAAAGAAGACATTGCTTTGTTTGCGGAAATGGGCTTTAAGGCCTTCCGTTTGTCAATTGCCTGGAGCCGGCTTTTCCCCAACGGTGATGAGACCGAACCGAATCCGGCCGGCGTGCAATTTTATCAAAATGTCATCGCTGAACTGCAGAAATACAACATTGAACCCATTGTGACGCTTTCTCATTATGAAATGCCGCTGCACCTGAGTCTGACAAAGAATGGCTGGGTGGATCGCTCGGTCATCGACGACTTTGTCCGGTTTGCTAAAGTGTGTTTTGCCAGTTTACCAACCGTGAAATACTGGCTGACATTTAACGAAATCGACAGTGTCACGCGGCATCCGTTCACTTCGGCGGGAATTATTCCTGATCAGTCAAAGCACTTGGAACAGGATGAATATCAGGCGCTGCACCACCAATTTGTGGCTTCAGCATTGGTCACTAAGCTGGCTCACGAGATGATTCCCGGCAGTCAGGTCGGCTGTATGTTGACCAAACTGACCGATTACCCCGCCACGGCGAAGCCAGAGGACGTGTTGGCTTCCTTCCAAGCCAATACCATGAACTACTTCTGCGCCGATGTGCAAGCCAAGGGCATTTATCCGCCACTGATTACGAAGTTCTTTGAGAAAAACAACATCCAGGTGGCATTTGGCCCGGACGATGCGGCGATTTTACGGGATAATACGGTGGACTTCATCTCATTCAGTTACTACATGTCGCTTATTTCTTCCGCCAGTGGTGACGTGGAAATGACCAGCGGTAATACGATCGTTGGGGGAAAGAATCCCTATCTGAAGACGACTGAATGGGGCTGGTCCGTGGATCCGGTGGGATTGCGCATTTCTCTCCTGCAGCTCTATGACCGCTACCGCAAGCCGCTGTTCATCGTGGAAAACGGGATGGGTGCCGCCGACACCTTAACAGCCGATGGCAAGATTCATGACCCGTATCGGATCGCTTATTTCCGTGACCATCTGCGGGAAATGATCAAGGCCGTGGATGATGGCGTCGACTTGCTGGGTTACACGAGCTGGGCACCGATTGATCTGGTTTCCGCCAGTACCTCTCAGATGTCGAAGCGGTACGGCTTCATCTATGTGGACGCTGACGACTTGGGCCATGGCACATATGATCGGTACCGAAAGGATTCATTCTATTGGTATCAAAAGGTGATCCGTAGTAATGGTGCTGATTTAGACTAACGGAAAGGGCAGTGAGCGCAGTGGCATTGACGATCAAGAAGGTGCTGAACTCCAGTGTAGTGCTGGCGCGGGAAAATGACGGTCAAGAACTGATCGTACTGGGTAAAGGTATTGGCTATGGCAAAAAGTCTGGTGCCACCATTGAAAAAGATGCTGTGAATCGCTGGTTTGTCCCAGTCCATTCCGATCAATTAGACCAGCTCACTGCCCTGCTCAAGGATATGCCGCCGGACGTGATTGAAGTGACCAAACAGATCGTCGCTCTCGCCCATCAGCAATTGGGCCCGTTGAATGATGCGCTGTCCTTCACGTTAATGGACCACATCAACTTTGCGTTGGAACGCTATCGCTCCGGGATCCACTTGCAAAACAAACTCTACTGGGAAGTGCAAAGCTACTATCCCAAAGAGTTCGCCATTGGCCAACAAGCCGTCACCTTGATCGACCAGCAATTCGAGGTGGAAATGCCCAAGGAAGAAGCAGCCAATATCGCTTTCCACCTGGTGAATGCCGCTAAGAATGAGGAATCGGACTTCGACAGTATGAAAGTCACGACCCTCATTGACGATGTAATCAGTTTGATTCGTTACCAGAGTATGCAAAAACTGCCGGTCAATTCTATCAGCTACCAACGGTTGATTACCCACGTGAAGTTCTTCGCCGAACGGGTGCTCACTAATCAGCAACTGGTATCCACCGATCCGGTGATGGACGCCCATGTGCGGAATAAATATCCCCGGGCGGCACGGATGGTGACGCAGATTGGCCGGTTTTTGGAGCGGAAGTATCATTCGGTGATGACGGATGAGGAGTTTACGTTTTTGGTGATCCACATTCAGCGGAATTTGAGTGATGGTGGGATTGGGAAAGGTGACTAAGAAATGCAATTGATAAAAAGAGACAGTCCATATAAGCTTCTCAACGATGGAAAGCGATGTGGGCTGTTTATTGATTGATACCATATCTACCTTGTCACCTTGCGGGCGCCACCACTACCGATGAATTAAACAAAATGCTTGGTGTGAGCTTCATCCGATAGTATCGCGCCATGAGCAATTGATTTTGCAGAAAAGTAGACATACCGCCAGTCTCATGCTAAGTTGGAGTCGAGAAAAAACTGGACAAGTGTTTCCGAGTTTTTAATCCTCGTAGAACTGCTTATGAGCAGTAACCATTAATACTTACGACAAGAAGATAGCTGCTTACCGGTCAAAGTTAGGGCGGCTATTTTTTTGCCTACTTTTTCAGCACACCTTGTCAAGTTTTGAAGACACAGAAAAGTAGACATGTCGCCAATCCCATGCTATATTTGAGGTAAGAAAAAAGACGCCCGGTCAGGCGTCTCCGGGTTTTTAACCCTCGCAGAACTGCTTTAAGAGCAGCGACCAATTGTTATCACGGCAATAAATAACCGCTAACCGGTCAAAGTTAGGGCGGTTATTTTTTTGCCTACTTTTTCAGCGCTCGGCGCAGCTGCCGAAACGCTGCCACTAGCTTGGTCAAACGGTGTAAAAGCTGCGTCAATAATCCGACCACCGTAATAATGCCAACCAAGCCAATGACGATAGCGGTATAGATCGCCGCTACCATTGGTAAGCAAGACCTCCTCTCATCCAGATTTGTGCGCTTGATGGTTTTTTACTCCCATCGGCATCGCCTCTTTCCGTCTTGAAGGTCACCGCCCATAATGCTTTTCTGTTGCTGATATTATATCATCAATAGTGCTGAACGCCTAGAGCCGCAAGGATTGTGGGAATTTTTAAACTAGTCCTTTAGGTCCAATCCAACTCTGTTTCCAACATCTGGTGATCCGATAGAATTTGGGTCGCTATTTTTGTGTGCGCCACGCGAACGTTGGGCGTCACGATGATGTTATCGATGGCATAGACTTTCATCGTGGCATCGCGCCACGTAAACGTGTCGTACCACTCGTGATCGCCATTAACGCGGTGCAGATCTGGCCCCAAAGAGTCCCACTCTACATGATCCTGATCCATGTTGAAGTCGCCCAGAATTACTTTGTGCGGAACCGGATCGGCTTTGACTGCATCAAGCAGTTCTGCCACTTGCTGCTGGCGCAAGGCGGGTGTTTCAAACGACAAATGGGTGTTGTAAACCGATAATTGGCTGTCGGCCACATCGTAAACGCCATGCTGGAATACCCGCCGTTCTTCCCCATAAACGGTATAGGAATGAATATATACCTGATGGAGCGGCCGCCGCGAGAAAATCGCAATGCCGTATTCGCCGCCCATCAGATCAATGGCTTTGGCAAACTCAAAATGGTAGTTGGCACTGGCGATTTGTGCGGGCATGTCTCCTGGATTACGGATGGTCTGCCGATCAATTTCTTGAACGCCAATGATGTCCAGATTTTCTGCCGTGAACAGCCGATTAATAGCGGCGACATCGGGCTGGTGTCCACCGGCAATGTTAAAGGTGGCGACGCGTAGTTGTGGCATCTATTTACCTCCATCCATGCTGGCCGCCATGGCACCCACGCGGGCAGCAGTGCGGGCCAGGTTTTCTTTTCCATTGGCAATGGCTTGGGCCAGTGTCATCGGCCGATCGACGATGGGAAAGACACTGGTTAACCCGTATTGCCGGGCCGTGGCCAGGTCCAATTCTTGGGTGCCCACAATGGCAAAACAGGGCTTGCCGGCCTTTTGCGCCAGCTCGGCCATCCGTACCGGCACCTTGCCATGGGTGCTTTGAGTATCTAGCCGGCCTTCTCCAGTCAGGACAAAATCGGTTTGGGCCACACGAGAAGGTAAATTGATATCGTTGGCGATAAAATCAAACCCAGACATGTGCTCAGCGCCTAGGACCCGCAACGCAAAACCCATCCCGCCGGCCGCACCATCGCCTGCTCCTTGCCCATGCTCGGTGGGATCCAAAACATCCGCGAAGTGATGAAAGGCCTTCTCTAGACTCTCTTGCTGGTCATCAACGCCCTTTTGCGGACCGAACATCTGGACTGCTCCAGTGGGACCAGTCAGCGGGCTATCCACATCGGCGCACGCCACCAGCTGGATGTCGTGGAGACTGACGGCCGCATCGTTATACTTTTCGACTTTGGCCAATGACGGTACAGTGGGGGGCAGTTCGTTACCTTGATCATCGTAGAACTTGACGCCTAGTGCCCCTAATAAACCGATGCCGGCATCGGTGGTACCGGAACCGCCCAGAGCGACGACGATCTTTTGCACGCCCTGCTGGGTGGCGTCCTGAATCATTTCTCCCGTCCCAATTGAGTTGGTGGTTAACGGGTCGACGAACCCGTCCTGGGTCGTTGCAAATTGAATCCCGCTGGCCTCAGCCACATCAATGATGGCCAAGTGTTGGGAGGCGTCGATGACATACTGCACGGGTGTCGGTTTTCCCACCATATTGGTCACCGTCAGCTGACGCCACATCGCAGTGGAGTGATTGGCTAAATAGGCGGCGCTGGTCCCTTCCCCGCCATCTGCGATGGCCGCAGCGTCGGTGACGATACGGTATTTGCTGAAGGCTTGAGTGACGATATTGGCGGCTTCTTGACTGGAAAATGAACCTTTGAATGAATCAATGGCGACTAATGCCCGCATAGTTTTCCCTCCCTATTTCGGTGCGTTAATTCACGAAACTGGTATGGCTCACGCGCCAGTTCTCCAACTTAATCCGCACCCAGAAATTGTATATCCCGATCGTAATGATCGACAGCAACAACCACTTGATCCAACTACCAAAAAGTCCCACTGCAGTGCCTGAGAACTGCATCCGATGGCCGTCCACGACGGTGTGATTGATCCGCCAGCCGTAAATCATCGTCAGCGCCCAGGGGTAGCAGATCCCTAATGTACAAACCGTTACCAGAAAGCCCAATAGGGACCACCCGATCCATGATGCCAAGCCGCCATCAAAGAATGATGTCCGGCCGTTTTTTGTCTCCAACCCGTTTTGCATAATTTTCCTCCATGATTTGTGACTACCTATATTCTACCGTTTCCACTTGTGATTGCCATCACCGGGCGGTTTTCTTGGGCCGTTGAGTTTGCATATTCGGCACATTTCGACTAACTTTAGAATCAATATTTCTCAAGGAGGATGTGTGATGACCATTACGCTGGGGGCACTGTTGCGGGATCAACGAAAAGGCCAGGGGCTATCCATTGCCGAAATCAGTGACGGTATCACCAGTCCGTCATCGGTTTCACGCTTTGAACGGGGGCAAACGGAATTATCCGCCACCAAGTTCATGCAGCTGATGCGCCGGGCCGCCGGGCGATTGGACTGGCCGCAATTTGAGTTAGAATACAGCGATCCTCAGGACTATATGTATCGGTCCAATGAGTTGATTGGTGAAAGGCGGCCCGCAACAGAATTCTATGCATTAGCCACGGACTACTTACAGCGATATGAAAAGTCCCATTGGTTCTATGATCTGGTCTTCGCCATTATTGCGCGGGACTATGCTGTGACAAGATTGGGCATGGCATTGCCGGCACTGCCGGCCACCGTGTATCCGCCCGCCACGCACTATCTAGTACATATCCAGCATTGGCAATCTTATGACGCGCTCTTGGCGGCGTGTATGCAAATCCATTGCAGTCTCACTGACTTGCATACCATCGTGACTTCAATGGCCGCGCCCTATCATAATCAAAATCAACCACCTGAGGCGGATCAAACGCAAAATATGGTCACGCGAGCAATCATGAACATTGTCCGGGGCATGATGATGCGAGGAGAATTTGCGACCACTCGGGAGCTGTTGCCGATCATCGATACCTTTCCCCTCACGGATCTCAACCAATATATTCTGCGGGCGATGGATCACTTGATGCTGGCCTTCCATGATGATCCGCAGATGGATTGGCAGACCCCGCTGACTCAAATCACGGCAGGCCTAACCCTTTTGACGATTCAGGTTCATCCCGATCAGGTCCGTGGGGATTGGCAAAAGTTTATGACGACGGAAACGGGGCGGCACGAATGAGCTTAGGTGAACATTACGGCAAGCTTCGCCAGGAACGGGGCTTTTCACTCCGGCAAGCCGCGCGGAACGATTTGACTGCATCGGCACTGAGCCGTTTTGAGAATGGCAAAACAGAACTTTCCGCCAGTCAGTTTGTGCGGGCCATGGCCAATTTACAATTGAATTGGAATGAGTTTGATGCGGCTTTACCAGAGCAGTCCAGTTTTCTCGCCCAAATTGATACCGCCTATTTGATGGGCAATCAGCCGTTCTTAGAAAAAGTGATCAATGCGGCTGACGCTGCAGGACAGCCGCTCACTGCTAACTTTGGTCGGTTGCAAGGAAACATTTATCGCAATATGGCGTTTCCCCACTTCGACACGGTCATTCAAACACTGTATACCGCCATCACCAGCGTGTCGCAATGGCGTATTCTGGAATTCCACATCGCGGAGGACTTAATTCTGAAACTGCCGGCCCATCAGGTGGATCCATTCATGATATCCGTCATCCGGCAATATGAGCGCGCTCAAAGTCGCGGAGTGACTGGTGATTATGTCACAGGTAATACGCTGTTAAGGGCAGCTTTAAGAAAGCTGGCCCAAGACCCGCCCGAAATTGACCGCGCCCACGCGTATTTTGACCAGGTTGTCCGGCAGCGCAATTGGGAGGATGAGTACCTGATCGGCGGCGAATTGTTGGCAAATGAGACTGCCGCTTCACCGACCTTTACCAAAACCCAGACCCTTTTCCAGTTTTGGCAAGCCATTGGCAAGGACAACGATTATTTTCGCCAACTGGTCGCACCAATATTGCAGCGGCAAGGATTCTTACAATAACGCCAGGCGAATACACGGATTGCCGTGTATTTTTGTATACCAGTGGTGTTGCAGATATGCACATTTTTCATCGTTTCTCGGTAGGCATGTTATCGTATGGAACATACTCGATTGCCCGTGAAATCAACCCAAGGCGAGATTCTGATCGAGAGAGGGTGGTTTTACCTGTTGAAGAATTTGTCAGCTGCGTCACTACCACTGATCACGTTGCTTCTGCTCTTATCCGCCTGCGGTCAGTCTCGCCAAACCATCGGCGCGGCTACCGTCAAAACCAAAATCACGACCGCCAGTCAGCAAGCCCCCAACGATCAGCAAGTCAGTCATACCAATACCGAAAAACAAATCGATGTCACCCAATTCGTCCAGGACCATGTCATCGCAGCGCCCAAGTCGGATTGGCAAATCAATAAGGCCGGTGTCCAGGCCATCGCCATGTACTTACATACGCCATCCTGCAGCGCAGCTGATGCGCGAGCACTCCTTGACCCTGCGATTGTCAGCGACGGTGCAGGAATTGTAATCATCGACCTGAATAAGTTTGCTCAGGAACTCAACAACCGGCGGCCCGCCGATAGCGCTTATCAATTTACCGGGAATGGCGTCGTCACAATTGCTTACTAGCCGGATTTGCCAATTTTCTTTTCCCGTGCTATCCTAGCAATCATAAATTAATTACACTGCCGCCGGGCAGTTACCGTGTGTTACTCCGTTAGGTCTAGTCGGAGTAATATACGGTTTTTTTTCGTCAAAAACAAGGAGGAATTAACAATGGCGTGGTTATACTTAGTAATTGCAGGAATTTTTGAGATGGTATGGGCGACGTTTATGAAGCTCAGCAACGGTTTCACCCATATTGGTTGGACGATCGCGACCTTGATCGGGATGGTCGCTAGTTTTGGTTTCTTGGCCAAAGCGACGGCGAAACTGCCCATGAGTCTGGCGTATCCAATTTGGACCGGCATTGGCGCAGTGGGCACCGTCCTTATCGGTGTGCTGCTGTTCGGTGACCGGTTGAAGCCAGCGACTTGGATTTTTGTCATTTTGCTCTTCATCGGCATTATTGGCATCAAAATGACGGCCAGCGAAGGATAAATTGGGCACTTGCTCATATTGTGAATGGTTATACGAAATTAATAAAACTAATCTAGCCATTCTGACTGTCACCCATTCCCAATAGTTCGTTCTGGTAAAAGAAAAACAGCTGAAAACTAATCGCTGTGTGAACCGTATCGGCGAACATAGCGTGCACACGATTTTCTTAAATTTCGACCTTATTTTCGATTTGTGTCAGATTGACCGAATTCCCATCTCCTGTTAAACTTGTCACAAATGGAAAAGAGGCTATTATAATGAAAATTACTGTTGTCGGCGCCGGTGGTATGGGCAGCCGCTTCGCGATCATGTTGCATCAAGCTGGTCATAATGTTGAATTGGTCGATGGTTGGCAAGACAATGTCGACGCCATCCGGGCCAATGGCTTAAAGGCGGACTTTAACGGGGAACCCGTGACCGTCAAGTTACCAATTTATTCCCCCGCTGAGGTGGACGCGACGGGTGAGAAGCCGGACCTGATTATCGTCTTTACGAAATCTAACCAATTACGGTCCATGATGGAAGCCGTGAAACCGATCATTTCGCCAGTCACTTATGTCCTGTGTCTGCTTAACGGCATCGGCCATGAGGATATTCTGGAAGATTACGTCGCCAAGGATCACTTGATTCTCGGCATCACCATGTGGACCGCCGGAATGACTGGCCCTGGCCAAGTGACTCTGGTGGGCAATGGTGACGTGGAGTTACAAAACTTTGAACCCGCCGGTGAAGCTTTCACCAAACAAGTCGTGCAAGTATTCACCGAAGCGGGGCTCAATCCAAAGTACAGTGAGAACGTCAAGTATTCAATTTGGCGGAAGGCCTGTGTGAACGGGACCTTGAACTGCTTATGCTCGCTGTTGGAATGCAACATCGGCGAACTGGGCAGTACCACAGTGGCTTCGGACTTGCTGCACACAATTATTGCTGAATTTGCGACTGTGGCGGCTAAAGAAGGCATCAACTTGGACGAACAGGAAGTTTACGACCATGTGGCTGGTACATTTACCGCCAACATTGCGGGACACTATCCGTCCATGTATCAGGATCTGGTCAAGAACCATCGCGCCACCGAAATTGATTTCATCAATGGAGCCGTGTGGCGTAAGGGTCAAAAATATGGCATTCCCACACCCTACTGTGCGTTGTTAACGCAGTTGATCCATGCGAAGGAGCAATTGGTGGGAGCCGTGGAAAGGACGAAAGCGCATGTCTAGTAATGCTGCAACGCCTAAAATGACGCCGAAACTTTTCTTCAACAAAGTCTTGGCTGGTACCGCCACCGGGATCATCGTGGGGTTAATCCCTAACGCCGTCTTGGCGGCTATTCTGAAATTATTCGGACAAAATCAAATTGCCCTGCAACTAACTCATGTCGTAGTCGTGTTCCAAGTCGCCACACCACTGTTAATTGGCGCCTTGATCGCCCTGCAGTTTGGTCTGGCACCACTGGATATGGCAATCGTCGCCGGGGCCGCGTATGTGGGTTCCGGAGTCACCCAGTTCAACGCCGTGGCGGTGAATCCGACCACGAAAGCGGCGGGGATGTATCTCTCTGCCGGGACCGGCGACTTGATCAACACCATGATCACCGCCGCCTTAGCCGTGGGACTCACGATGCTCATTGGGACAAAATTCGGTTCTGTAAAAATCGTCCTCTCACCCATCATCGTGGGCGCTGGGGCCGGTTGGGTCGGCTGGCTGATCCTGCCTTATGTCGCCAAAATCACGACTTGGATCGGTAACTTGATCAACTCCTTCACGACGCTGCAACCAATCTTGATGAGTATCCTGATTACCTGCATGTTCGCGATGCTGATCATCACTCCGATTTCCACTGTCGCCATTGGGATGGCGATTCAGCTCAGCGGCGTCTCCGCTGGGGCCGCCGCCATGGGTGTGGCCGTGACCACAGTCGTATTGGTAATTCATTCCTGGAAGACGAACAAGTCCGGCGTAACCATCGCTGTGGCCTTAGGTGCCATGAAGTTGATGATTCCGAACCTCTTCCGCCATCCAATCATTCTGCTGCCAATATTGACCACCAGCGTCATTTCTGCCATTCCTGTTGCTCTATTCAGCGTTTCCGGTACACCGGCTTCCGCTGGATTCGGCCTAGTCGGTTTGGTTGGCCCGCTGGCGTCAATTGATGCCGGTCTGAACTTCGTGATGGCCCTAGTCGTGTGGTTTGCTGTGCCCATCGTGGTGGGCTGGCTGTCACGACTGGTATACGAGAAGATGCTGCATCTTTATGATGAAAAAGTGGTCTTCGCTTACTTAGGCGACTAATCTTTGTTGCCCACAAAATAAAAAACCGTTTGGTGTCGACGAAGCCAAACGGTTTTTTATTTACGCCTAATTTGCTCTCATGACAGATTTGTTGCCGTTTGCTTTTGGCAAATTCATACGCATACTTATCAGGCCAATTGATGTTTTACATACAATCAATCCCCGTTGAAAAAGAATCCGGTACTGAGAGTACCCGGAACCAATCGCGAAAACCATTAATGCGTTGCTCCCTATTTCCCACCGATAAAGGCAAATTGATCTTCTGGATGAAAAACATACTCATCATCACAGATGTAGCCGCGCAACCATAATTGGCCATCAATGTTACGTAGATAAAAGCCCTTGGGGTGATTGGGGTCGGGATCGATCACTGGCGACGCCACTGTCACGGCACCTTGGGGCGCTTCGTGTTTGTGGAGGATGTTGTTAGTGCTCTTTTCCTGTCCCTGCCACTGTAAACGCAAGTACACCGCTAGTTCCAATGGGCAAAGCTGCCAGCCAATACTTTCGGCTTTTTGAAAGATAGTGGGTAGATTGGCCCCATTGGGGAAGCCTAAATCAGCCACAGTGGCGAAGACGACGGTTTCTGGATGAGCCTGCGGGGATACAGTAAACCGCGAATCGTCAAATAAACTTTCTCCGTGGGGATTGAGTTGCACATTGGCTTGGCTTAAAGCCTGGTGTAACTCTTTTTTTGTATGCCCACCGACATTAATTGATAAAACGGAACGATACTTGTCATCTGCCATCATGGTGCCCTCCTCGTAGATTGAGAAACTTATCTTACCACAACCACAATGCCGCCAGCATCTGGCCTTATTTGCTATACTGGCGTCAGAATCGAATTTAGAAAGGAACTTCATCATGCCCCTGACTTTCGTCCGTCAAGATATCACCAAAATGCATGTCGATGCCATCGTCAACGCCGCCAATCCCCGTCTGTCCATGGGCGGCGGTGTTTCTGGCGCCATCTTCCGCGCAGCTGGTCCTCAACAGTTACAGGCTGCTGCAGATAAAGTGGCCCCTGTTGAAACTGGTCAGGCCGCCATTACACCCGGTTTCAATCTACCCGCCAAGTATGTCATTCACGCCGTCGGGCCCATCTATCGCTCAACTCAAGCACAGAAAAGTCGCCAGTTACTGCAATCTGCTTATCAGACTTCCCTCCAATTGGCGATTGACCACAATTGTCGCAGTATTGCCTTCCCTTTAATTTCCAGCGGCATTTATGGTTACCCCAAAGAGCAGGCGTTGCAGGTAGCGACTAATACCATCAACGAATTCCTCACTCACCATGAGTTAGATGTGGTAATCGCGCTTTTCGGTGATTCAGAAACACTGTATCCAACAATAAAGTGATCACCGAAAAATCCTGGGCCTTGTTCCCTTCTGGATTGATCACGTCTAAATTTTTCCACTCCGGAACCAATTGCGCTATACTGCACTTGTATCATATGGGAATTTTTGGACGCGTTAATTGGGTATTGGCATAATAGATCCGAGGGAGAACTATGAAATTCAAGTTGGCTATGGTGGCAGCGGCCTCGTTAATGTTGCTAACAGCCTGCAATAATTCACCACAGAGTAAGGACACATCGTCAAAGAGCAGCAGTCGGGTGACCAAGGTCCAGGCCCGCAAATATTGGACGACATCCCGTAGTGAGAAGCTGGCCGATTATATGACCGCGTTGGGCAAAGCCCAGGATACCGCTTATGTGTCCTATACAAAGAAAAGCACAGTGACCTACGATAAGGTGGAATATCCCCAGGCATTGGAGAACCACGATACCACGGTCAACGGCAATAAGCGGACATTTCGCTGGTCCACTGCTGGGAATGGTTCGGCGTACTATAACGTGGTCGCCGTCTACACGGATGTAAAAGTGGCGCCCCAGGGAAACTTGTATGTTTTTGCCTTTCATAAGGGCAAGCCAGTGGTATTGACGCCTAAAACCGGCGGCGACACTGGTAAAGAAATTCCGTTAGACATTGTTAAAGACGATCCGATCGCCACGGCATTCACTGATATTGCCAAGGGCAAAAAAGCGCCGGCTGTGCCCACGGCTAGCACAAGCAGCAGCGAATCAAGTGCTGCGGCCAGCAGTTCTTCGGCTCCTGCAGCCAGCAGTAGTGCCGCTAGTTCTTCAGCGGCGGCGAGCAGTGCCCCGGCACAATCCAGCTCTGCTGCTGCAGCCAGTTCTACTCAGCAACCCGTAATCGCCAATGCACAGCGGGCAGTAGAATTGTTTGCCCACGCCATGGCAGTAATGCCCGGCACACTCAAAGCAACCCCAGTGGCTGGCGGTTGGAAAGTCGAACCGACCGTCAATCCAGCACCTGGGTTTAGCGGCGTGGTTCATCCTGATGGTTCAATTACTTGGCAAGATGGGACCACATCAAGCTTTGCGGAAGTGTCGAAACCGGATGCTGCAGGTGAATTCCATTAACACCTAATCTATTGGTATACTAAAACGCCTTTACAACGATCGCTGTTGTAAAGGCGTTTTAGGTTTTGTTGGTCAATCGTTCATCGTTTCAAACTTCTGACTTTGGGTTATTGTGCGCGTTCCAATTCAGCATTCCGCTTCGTTACCCGATCACTTACCATCAAGAACGGCAGATAGAAGAACACGCCCTCCACGATGATTAGCAATTGAACGATCACGGCACGCCAGTCACCACCAGTGGCGAGAAACGCACTGAGGAACGGCGGTGTGGTCCACGGAATCAAGACGACGACGCGGTTCATCCAGCCCAACACGGTTGCTGCATAAGCAATCAAGATACCGATAACCGGCTGTATGACAAACGGAACCATCATCGGCAAGTTAAATACAATGGGAAAACCAAAGATGACCGGCTCGTTGATATTGAAGATTCCAGGTGCTACAGCCAGACTAGCGATATCTCGGCTGGACTTCAGCTTAGAAAAGACAAAGATGGCAATTAACAAGCACAGTGTAGAACCAGTACCGCCAATCATTCCGAAAGTATCCCGGAAGGTATTAGTCAAAATATAGGGAATCGACTTATGAGCGTTGTATGCCACCATATTCTTGTTCATATTGATCAATAATACGGGATCTAGTAAGGTCCCATTGATCACAGTCTGATGGATTCCCAATGTAAAAAGGAAGTTCCCAACTGAATAGATAAACAGCATACCCGGCAAACTTGTGTTGAACCGGCGCAACGGTTCCTGAATGACGGCCGTAATAATGGCAATCAAATTGGTGTGGCCAAATACTGAAAGTAATGCCGCACCCAATGCAAATGTAGAAACTGTTAAAATAGCAGGAATCATGGAGTTAAAAGAACGGGAAACCATGGGTGGAATACTGTCACCCATATTAATTTGTAAATGTTTGACTGCTGCCAGTTTGATGAACAATGTCGTTGCCAGCAAACCAATGATAATACCCGAGAACATCCCCGTCGTGCCTAAGTTAGCGAAGCTCAAAGCCCCGGTAATATCGACGGCTTTTTTTGCGCCAGTGGGAATCATTTGGACCGTGATCGGCATAGTGACAATGAGTGAAGATAACGCGATCATCGCGGCGGAAATCGGGTTGTCGTAACCTTTATTCCGCGCTAACACATAACCAATCGTGGGCGCCAGGGCTAATCCAGCAATATTCAATGTCCCGTTGCTAATTAAATTGCCCCAAACCTGAAGATTGGCTAATGTTTGGCCCTTAGCAATCAGCGGAAAGACAACGTTGTTGATCAACACGCCGACCCCAGCGAGGATAAACAGCGGCATGATCACCGCGAAAGCATCCCGCAAGGACCGAAGATGGACTTGGTTCCCGACTTTCCCGGATACTTCGGCGAATTTATCCATAAACTTATGCAGTCCAGCATGGGATTTTTCTTCTGCCATGAGAATTCTCCTTCCTAATTACAGGACATCACCATTGCTGGCGATGACCCGCTTGAACCAGTGATAACTCTTCTTGGGTACCCGCTTCAGATCACGCAAATCATCATTTGTCCGGTTAACGTAAACCACGCCGTACCGTTTCTCCATGTCACCCTGGGAACTGAGAATATCGATCAACCCCCAGCCTAAGTAACCAATGACGTTCGCGCCTTTAGCTACCGCGTTCTTCATCGCTTGGATATGGTCTCGGTGATAAGCAATCCGATAATCGTCGTCGATTTCGTGCTCCCCATCCCAATGTTCGCGAACCCCGATCCCGTTTTCAATCGGGAAGATCGGCAGGTGCGTTTGGTTTTGTAAGGTTAAAATCGCTGTTTCAAAACCTTGAGGATCAATCTGCCAGCCCCATTCATTGGCTTGCAGATAGGGATTTTTCTTGGTGCCGACTTCAGCAAAGTAGTTCGGCGCCGTCCCGGTAGGAATCTGAGTCGAATCAATGGTGAAGGTGGCATAGTAACTGAAAGCAAAGAAGTCACTGCGCGTTTCGCCGATCTCGGCCATTTCATCCGGTTTAAGAATATCCTCGAGGTCATGGGCTTTCATGAAGGCCAGGACTTCATCAGAATACTTACCTTCTGTGAAAATCCGAATTAAATTGTTGTCGACAAATTCGGTATATTCTCGGGTGGCGGCGACATCAGCCGGGTTTGGCGTTGCCGGATAAGCGACTTGATAAGCTTCCATACCACCGATTTGTAAACCAGGTTTGTTGGCGTGGATATAATTGGCTACCTTGGCATGCGCTAAGGCGACATTATGGAAAATCTGATACTGATCGTGGAGGGTCTTATCTCCTTTTAGATAACCGCTGCTGGGAAAAGCATGGCTAAAGCCATAGAGGTTTTGTTCGTTAAATGTCAGCCAATACTTCACCCGATCACCCAAAACATCAACCATCTTCTTGCCAAATTGGAAGAAATTATCCACCACTTGGCGGTTGATGAAGCCGTTGTATTTCTTAGCGAGATTCAGGGGCATGTCAAAATGATATAGGGCCACCATGGGCTGAATGCCGGCGGCCAATAATTCGTCGACTAAATTGCTGTAGAATTCGATTCCCTTTTCGTTAAATGCGCCTTCGCCATCGGGTTGCACGCGGCTCCAAGAAATCTGAAACCGGTAACAATTCATTCCAAGGTCTTTCATCAACTCGATGTCTTCGGGATACCGGTGATATTCGTCAATGGCAACCTTCCAGTCGGATACCTTCTCCGTCGCGGGCCGGATGTCATACACGGACGGACCTTTGCCATCTTCATTCCACGCACCCTCAGTTTGCATACTGGAGACTGAGTTACCCCATAAAAAGTCTTTGCGTAATTCTGTCACGATCACTGCTCCTCACTTTTAGTTGTATTCGTCAGCGCCACCCACTGGTCACGCTTTCTTTAATCCGTTTACATCATATAGCGGTTTTCCCAACTTGTAAAGTCATATTTTATTTATGACTTTACATCTTCCAAAAGTTGACTATACTAAAGTGGACAAATTACAAAATGGGGGATCAAATATGCCACTCTACCAAGATATCGCCAATCACATTGGTGAAACTATTCGCCAAGGAAAATACACCGCCGGTGACCGGCTGCCCGATCAAAAGAAACTGGCCGAACAATTCAAGACCAGCCGGATGACTATTCAAAAAGCCCTGAACATCCTCAACGCAGCGGGTATGACCTACAGCGTGCAAGGTTCAGGGACTTACGTGAAACATAATATCGATGAAATGTCCAAACTCAACTTGCGGGTGGATCAATATGTGGGCACCAGCTCGCTGTTGGGCGGCAAGGCCAAGATTGTCAGTCAGGTGATCAAGTTCAAGGTGGATTTCCCTACCAAGGACGAACAGGAACGGTTGCATCTGGATCCCGGTGATCCGGTCTACCACATCATTCGCCTGCGTAATGTCGACGGTGCCCCTTTTGCACTGGAACACACCACCATGCCGGTCGGTGTGATTCCGGGGATCAATGATGCGGTATTACACAAATCGATCTACGGTTATATCCGGACCAATTTGAAAAAAGTGATTGGGGCCGCGTATCGAGAAATCAGTGCGGATAAGCCAGATCATTACGATAAAGAATATTTGCATTGTGACGATACTACCCCGGTACTGCAGACTTTCCAGGTCGTGTATCTCGAAGACGGCACCCCCTTTGAGTACTCCGCCACCCGTCGCCGGTATGATAGCGGCAGTGTGACCGTGCTGGTGCCCCGACGGCCGCATATGTAAGCGGGTGCCGTCGTTAAAACATACTCAGGTATCAAGTTAATGAATTTTTAACTTATACCACTTGCAGTTCAGGGGACAGTGGGCTACGATGATTGTGACAGCTGTGTTACAAATATATTTCAACTGTCATAAAGGGGATTTAGCAATGAAGAAATCATTTGTCATTTTATTCAGCGCCGCATTGCTTAGTTTGAGCCTAACAACCATCGTCGCCACACCGGTTCATGCGGCCAACGATGATGCGCCGGTCACCGATACCACCGATTCATTAGCAGTCACCAACAAGACCGGTTACATCTATTTCCGGCACGGCGAAGGGACTTTCAATGCTTACAAGGATCCCGCATTGAAGATCTTTGGGCCGGAAGTGACGCATTTTGCGGACCGTTACATGCCCCACCAAGCTGTTGCCGCCTACGATCAAATTGCCACGAATACCAAAACCAATCAGGTGATGGCTTACCACATTCCAGACGGCTGGGTGGGTCTTGATTCATGGACCGCCAATGATCCAAGTACGTATACCCGCGGAAATGATTTCGGGGTAGTCACTCTGGGTAACAAAACACAGCAATTGTATACCGATTCCAAATTATTGACACCTGCCAACCGGACATTGGCCGCTGGTACCGCATGGCGCTATGATGTCAAGGAGATCATCACTTACAAGTACATCAGCAGTGTCGGTATCTATGCGTATCAAGTAGGCACAAATCTGTGGCTGCCTGGTACTGCCGTAGCTACCGAAGATTCATATCCAAACGGTTGGGGGGTATCAGACCAAGGAATTGTCAAAGTCACCAATCGCGCTGAGGCCACGATGTATGGTAATCTTCGATGGAATAATAGCCAACCCTATGCACGCAAGCTGGCATATGGCACGCAATGGCGGTATCCAAAGGCTTACATTAGTTCAAAAAACAAGCTTTTGGGTTTTCAAGTCGGTAATAACCAATACGTGAAAGCCAGCGATGTGACTATCGTGCCCCGTCGTGGTGTTTTTACCGTCACCAGTAAGAACGGTGTGCCTGCAGTCAGCCACATTGGTAATTATCCAGTCGAAACCAGAAAGTTAAAAGTGAATACGCGCTGGTTAACAACCGGTGTGCAATATTACTACGGTACTGTCTTTTATCGGGTATCGACGGATTCTTATGTCAATGGTCTGAACGGAACCTGGACACCGTTGAAGTAAATTCGATTGGCCGCACAAAAGAAGCTTCCAGTAGGAACTAACCCATTGAAAGCTTCTTTTTGTGTGTCAACAATCAGTAGACCCGTTTTTTATTTTAAACTACGATACTTTGGTCTAATAGATGCGGACAAAGCGGTTGGTGGCGACTTGATAATACAGATGTCCTTGACGCGACACTGTACTGGTCACCCGCCAGCTGGTATGGGCCCCCAGGACCGCTTTCACGGTATTACCCTGATTGTCATACAACTGGACCGCTTGTTTGCCAACATTGTAAGCAATCACACCGTCTGGTGCTTGCACGTATAGGTCTTTAGCCACTTGGTAATACGCATGGCCGCTAATCCATTTCACACCCGTGATGCGCCACTCAGTTTTTGCGGCTAATGAGCGGCTTTGTTTTTCGCCAGTCCCATTGTACAGTGCAGCACCCTTGCTGCCGGCTTTGAAGATGCCGGAAGCCGGTGCTGGCGTGACCGTCACGTCGTTGGTGTTGACCCATTGCCGATCTGCGACCAGATAGTAGTCACCAGCCCGAGCGGTATAACGCCAGGTGGTGCCGTTCTTGAGAGTTTGCACCTTTTGGCCATTGGTCAGGTGATCGACGGTGGCGGCACCTTGATCATTAGTGACTTGAACAACACCGGTTTCATCAATGACCCGGGTCAAGGTGACATCACTGGCTTTCAACCAGCCATTGGCGCCAACTTGGTAATAGGTGTCGCCGCTGGCGGTGACTGCTTTGCGGGCGGTGCGCCAGGCAGAACCCAGCGTTAAACCAGCAAGTGTGCCATCTTCTCTGAACTGGTCAGTATAAGCGTACTGGCTAGCCTTGGTAGTTTGGACATAAATGATTTCATTGATGTCGGTGTACTCAGGCTTTGTTGTTTCCATTTGATTCTTCACAGCCAATGGATCAAAAGTTGGACTCAGAGCCAACGTATAATCATCATTCAAGAAGGCTTTGTTCACATCATAAATGTTGGTGCCTTTGTTGATGGTGTCCTGGGCCGTCTTGACCTGATCAGCCGTCCACTTGCTCTTGTTTTGGGCCAAATAGAAATTCGCAATGGCTTTCGCTTCAGTCACTGAAATTCCTTTCACTTCTTCAATGGCCGCTTTAGTCCAAGCAAAACTGGTCGGTACGATGCGATTCAAGTCTTCTTTATAGTTGCGCCCATCGCGATCCACTGCGTATAAGAACATCCCGGCTAACTGATTTTCCCGGACATACTTGGCAATATCATAAATATGACTATTGGTATAAATCGGATCCGTATCGTACCAGCGGTTATTTTCATCCTGTTCTTCTGGGAAAGTCAGTCCCGCTAGGAATTGATTTTTCGGGAAACCGACATTCTGGTAGTCCGCCACTGCTTTGGCGGTGCGTTTAGAATCGGAACCGTATTGCTGATAGCCAAGCAGATTGAATGCATCCTTCACATTCTTGAAAGGATCTACATTGGACCCATTGGTATCGTATATAAACCGAGTCGAAGCATTCCCCGATTTCGGTCCAATATATTTTGCCAAGGCGTTCACCACACCGTCAGAAATCTTCACTTGCGCCGCCGTGGGTTTGGTTTCCATGTCGATATCCAAACCGTCTAAGCCCCATTGACCGGATAAGTCTTGCAAAAGGTCCTTAGCATAGGCATCAAATTGTGCCGGCGTCGGATCGTTACCATATTTTTCAGTGATCTTGAGCAACGTCCCATAATCAAGCGCCCGGACTAGTTTCACACCCCGCGCATGCATCTGCGGCACATATGTGGATTTCAACGTATCAAAGAATAATTGTGCCTGCTTCTCTTGACCGGCCGGCACGTAACTGAATACATTGACAATATCAATACCAGTGGGCAAATCGGTCATGGCAATAGTATTTTTGTCTGGTAAAGAAGTATTCACACCGGCCATGGTCTTGTCGCGCCAAGCCCGATAGTACACCATAAACTGTGGTTCTTGCGCTGTGTCTGCAGCACGCACCGTACCGCCGTGACCGGCCAGCATTAACGCCAACAGCCCTGCTGCAGCAGCCAATGCTAAGCCCGCCTTAAACAATTTCTTCATTTTTTCTTTCCTCCATTCTTTTTTGAAACAGAGAAATTCTCCCAATGTACCAATCCCCTTGCGCCAGTTACCGCCTCCCCGCTCTGCTTTTAAACAGACTGGTACAACAATTATCATACAGCGCTTACATTTTTAGCGAAAGCGATTTATCTAAGTTTTTTACGCACAAATTTAAGTATTTTGTGCTTAACATTATTCGTCATTGCTTGGCCCTCTTGAATGCTTGGGTGTACCATGGTGTAATCGAAACCAAGTAATGCTGTCACAGGAGGATTTCCATGGTCACGAATGAACGATACATATTAGCAATTGACGAGGGCACTACCAGTACACGGACGGTGATTTTTGATCACAACGGGCAAAAGATCACGGAAGCCCAGCGCGAGTTCCCCCAGTATTTCCCCCATCCCGGGTGGGTCGAACACAACGCCAATGAAATCTGGAATGCGGTGTTGTCAACGATTGCCACGGCGTTTATTTATTCCCATGTCCAGCCGAATCAGATCGCTGGTGTCGGAATTAGTAACCAGCGAGAAACCACGGTGATTTGGGACAAGAAGACGGGGCTGCCCATTTACAACGCCATCGTATGGCAGTCCCGCCAGACTCAAGACATTGCGGAGCAGTTAAAAAAAGACGGTTATGCCAAAATGATTCATGATAAGACTGGTCTGTTAATTGATCCGTACTTCTCGGCGACAAAAATTCGCTGGATTTTGGATCACGTCCCGGGCGCGCAGGAACGGGCCGAAAAAGGTGAGCTCCTTTTTGGCACCATCGATACCTGGCTCTCGTGGAAATTATCCGGTGGCGCTATTCACATCACCGACTATACCAATGCATCACGGACGATGCTTTTTAACATCCACACTTTACAGTGGGACGACGAAATTCTTAAAATTTTGAATATCCCTAAAGCACTGCTGCCCACCGTGCACAGTAATTCCGAGGTATACGGCGAGACAGTACCCTATCATTTCTATGGGAGTTCCGTCCCCATCGCTGGTATGGCGGGGGATCAGCAAAGTGCCCTGTTTGGTCAGTTGGCACTGGAACCGGGGATGGTGAAAAATACGTATGGCACCGGGGCGTTCATTGTGATGAATACCGGAGACCAACCGACCATTTCTAACAACAATCTGCTCACCACTATTGGCTACAAGGTCGGCGATCAGATTGCCTATGCCCTGGAAGGATCCGTCTTTGTCGCAGGTTCAGCGATCCAGTGGCTGCGGGACGCGATGCAGATGGTGGAGAAAGCCGGCGATTCAGAAATGGCCGCCCGCCAGTCCACCAGTCAAAACGAAGTGTATGTGGTGCCCGCCTTCACTGGACTGGGTGCACCGTATTGGGACGCCAATGCGCGCGGTGCGGTCTTCGGGATTACCCGCGGTACCACCCGAGAAGACTTCATCAAGGCCACCTTACAGTCTCTGGCGTATCAAACTCGGGACGTCGTGAACACGATGAACGCTGATACTGGTATTCCGATTCAGGCATTGCGGGTCGATGGCGGTGCTGCCAATAACAATTATTTGATGCAGTTTCAGGCAGATATTCTCGGCATTCCGATCGAACGCGCGGCCAATCTAGAGACCACCGCCATGGGGGCCGCCTTTCTCGCTGGCCTGGCTGTGGGATATTGGGATAATCCCGATGAGCTGGAAACAATCGTCAACATTGGCAGACGGTTTGCCCCGACGATGCCAGCAGATGAACGGGAATATCTTTATGCCGGGTGGCAGCAAGCTGTCACGGCAACCCAGATGTTTAAGCATACATCACAAAACAAGCTTAGTTTCACGTGAAAACTGACTGATCCATTATTTTTTCAACATGGGTAGTAAATCCATCACAGTTTGATACCGGATCTGGTTTTGAACATCTGAATCAAGTGTCTGAATCGCTGCCAGCTCATTTCCTCGCCCAAATCGGGCCGGTGTAATCGGATAGTCGCTGCCAAACACAACATGGTCCGCACCCAGCATCTGAACAGCTAAGGTGATTTCTGCGGCACTCATGGAATGGGTGTCCACATAAATTTGCGGTAAGTAATCTGCCAGGCGATACAGCGGTACCGGTCGTTGATTGGCAGGCAAACCATTGGCATACATTTGGTACAGCATTTCCTGGCGAGTTAGAATGAATGGCAATACCCCACCCAGTTGACCTAAGACAATCCTTACATGGGGGAATTCGGCCAACACACCGCTAAACACTATGCGCAAGAGCGCCAATGTATCTTCCACCAACTGGCCCAAGCCCGCTTTAATTTGCTCTCCACTCATAAATCCAGTCGTGGGCGTGCCAGTTTCCTGCAAGGCCACATTGGAAGCAAAATGAATAAAGACGGGGACACGCAATTGGTTTACTTTTTTCCAAAATGGGCGCAAAGCCGGGTCGTCTAAATAGACGCGTTTGCCCTCCACCATATAATCCGTCAATGTCGTCACTGCAGGCATATGCAAATCCTGCACCGCATGAGTCACTGCAGCGGGCGCTCCAGCACAAGTGGGGTCGATGTAGGCCAAGGGTTGAATTTGACCACCGCTTTTTTCATCAACAATCGCCATCTGCTCGTTGACCCAAGTGATTTCTTCATCCAAATTGCGAAAGTGGTTGGCAGATACTCGCAAAATTAACGGCATGTTAGCAGAATAGGTAATTAGTGCTCGGTCAATATGGTACGCAGCCAATGCTTGTTGCTGCTGCTCCAGCGATTCAAAGGCGGGATCATTCCACAAATATGCCGGACCAAAGCGCATATCATGCGTTGTTGCTAAATGTGTTAAATACCGCGTGTTCAATGGCTGCGGTAACATATGCACGTGACAATCAATAATCATTTTCTCATCCCTTCACGGCCCACCATAGCAAAAAAATGTGATAAAAATGTAGTGTGAAAGAAGGTTCATTATGCTTACGATGATGCCCCCAGCACTGCCCGGTAGCGATACAGAACAATTACTGGCCAATCCCGACCGCGGTTTGCGGCTGGAAACGTACTTAAATGTGGCCACCGGTCAAGGGATGTACCAGTCGGCCGACATGGATGCTTTTGCCGCCTTTCATCAAGCATTGGCGTTGCATCAAACTGATCGGCCCACCTTAGCCCAGACGTATTTCTATTTGACCGATTACAAGGCACGACCATTGGATCAGATTGCGTTTGCCAATATGACCCGCTATCTGGAGATGGTGGCGGCCGCGCATATGAAAGTCTTGCTACGGTTCGCTTATATTTGGGACGATGCCCACCCTTTGCGGCAAGAGCCAAAATTGCCGCAAATCATCCAACATATCCAACAACTCAGCCGTCTTTTTCACCAGTTTGCCGGCACAATTCACGCGGTCCAGGCAGGATTTATTGGACCCTGGGGCGAATGGCATGGCGATGCCCGCCAGCGGACGGACGAAACTGTGATTTTACGCACCTTATTGCGGAGCGTACCTGAAGAGATTCAAGTGCAACTGCGTATGTACGATATAAAAACCAAAAACGCCCCCGCGTTGAGTGCCGTTGATCAGTCCCGGCTGGGTTTCCACGATGATTTCTTGATTGGTGTACCTCACGAATGGAACACGGGGGAAGACAACGACCATGCTGTCGCCTACCAGCAGTATCTGCGGGACACCGCCCATATCTTGCAGGACGGCGAGATGATTTGGTTTTGGGCGAATCCGATTTATTTGAAAACTCCGACTATTGCCAGCCAGCCCTTTATCCAGCGGTTGATTGACAGCCACTTTACGTCACTGAGTTTGGCGCACAATTATTTGGAGGCCCAGAGCGGTTCGTTTTCTGCCCAAGAACTCGAAAACGAACTGCACAATCAGGGGGTCAAAGACTACCCTGGCATACCGACCACAACGTCAATGCTGGCTTGGCAGTATGAACCGATTGATGCGGAAACCTTGACCGCACGCCACTGGCCATTTCAGCCGGCATGGTTTAAAGATGCCCAAGGTCAGCCCCTGCAACGGACTGTCTTTGACTATATTCGAGATTATCTCGGTTATCGTCTGCAGGTCAAAAAAATCACCTGGGAACCGGACGTATTTGCCAGTCCGGTGCAGGTGACCTTGCATAATTATGGATTTGCAGCGCCGCTGGGTCTGGCGACTGTCGAGCTGTTGGTCGTTGATACAAACGAACAGGTTTTAGGGCGCACCACGCTAGCCCCCGATGACCTGCAGGCTGGGATTGATGTCGCCGCCATGATCCCAATGATCCCCGGCGACCCGCCGGCCCAGATCGGTGTACGGTTAGCCGCCCGGAATGGGGATGGCGGTCGGTTAGCGAATATTGTCGACCACTTTGATGGCACCAACTGGTTCGCTATCCACTAGAACCAATTTAACGGGTCAAGAATATTGAGAAACATGTCCAAGAAGGTCCGCCAGAAGACATCTTTACCCGGTTTCTTGCGAAAGTGATTGATAATCGTAGCGACACCAGCGATGAGGACACAAAGCACCAAATAGAATATGAGGAAAAGGACGACAAAGGTCAGGCCGGACAGAATGGTTTTCAGCATGATAATTCCCCGCTTTAGCAATGATTGTGAGTGTAGTGTAGCACAATCCATACGGGATCATTGCCAACCATGCTCACCATTACTCCACCGTCAGCGCCGCCTTTTCTGTAAGTCTGTTCAATATACCCAACAACCTCGTGGTGATCACTATACAAACTAAAGCCATCGCCACGGACGCACTGCCCTGCTCGAGTTGGCCGACGATGAATGTCGATCCCGGTAGCGCGATCAATGAGGCACCCACCAATTCAATGATCGCAAAGTGAGGAATACCTATCTGGATTCATCTGATAATCACCATCCCAGTAACTTCTTGCGGACTGTGCTAAAATTGTTTTACAGATTCATTTGCTGCAGAGTGCTAATAGGAGGTGTTTGCTATGCTCATGTATGTCACTATGAATCTATTCGACAGTCCAGCACAAGTTCTTGTGAATACCGTAAACACTGTGGGTGTCATGGGAAAAGGCATCGCACTCACTTTCAAGAAACTTTACCCAGATATGTTCAAAGAGTATCGCCGCTTCTGCGAGCAAGGACAACTTACGGTGGGGAAGCTCTGGTTGTACAAAACGTCCGGGAAATGGATTCTTAACTTCCCAACAAAAGTGAACTGGCGAAACAGGTCAAAAGCTGAATACATCGAAGCTGGTTTACAGAAGTTTGTGGCTTCGTACCAAGAAAGGGGTATTACATCCATTTCTTTTCCCCAACTCGGCGTGGGCAATGGCGGTTTAGACTGGGAGAAAACTGTTAAGCCATTAATGGAGAAATATTTGGCGCATTTGCCTATCCCCGTTTACATCCATTTGTATGAAGGGGAAAATTCGAAGCCAGAATATGCAAATATTTCCGAAATGCGGCAATGGTTGGATAGCGACCCAAGTGCACTAAGCGTTGAAGAATTCAAAGACGACTTAATCAATGCATGGAAACAACCGACTTTTGAATATCGCAGCCATCGTATTCAAATGGAAAATGAGTTCACCAGTGAGACCAATGATGGCACCTCAGCTGTTTTTATGAAAATCACTGATGTTAGTGGCCAAATATATGCAGTCTCACAATCAGACATTGCTGACTTGTGGACTCGTCTTCGCGACCAGGGTGTTGTCACAGCAATGGATTTGCCTGAACCGTTACAACAAGGGTCGGAAAGCGACTTCTTCTTTTCACTGTTAGCTCAAGTCCCATATGTAAAGTGCATATCTGTTGGCGTAAATCATTCCAAGTTGAACGCTATCTCATTACGACGAGATCAATTACCCAATCAACAAGACACTAGTAAACAGACCAATGAGAGAGTAACTTATGCCACAAAATAATGCATATGCACTCATTATCCGAAAAATGATTAGTGGCGAGATCAATACTGGATTAAGCTCAAAGTTGCAGCACTTTTGGCCGCGTTTTGCATACCATTTTACAGATATTACCAACGCGGTCAGCATCTTGACAGATGGTTACTTATTATCACGTAATCTTGCCAAGAAAGCAGACAAAATGCGTAACGACAATGCCAGTAGCGAAGTGATTGGTGGAACGAATAACAATATTGAGGACCTTGTTCGCTTATATTTCCGTCCTAAAACACCAACACAATATCACAACGAGGGATTTCAGATTGCGGCTAATCGAAGTCAGCTTCATGCTGATTGTCCCATTCCGATTTTCTTTCTTTTTGATTTAGCAACACTACTTTCTAGCTCAGAAGCTCTCTTCACTGCACAATCTTTAGCAATACATGGGGAGGCCGACTTTTTCCATGCTCCCGAGCAATTTCAACAATTGCCTTTCGCAAAAATCTTCAACAATCGAGCGTTACTCGGTACACCACAAGAAAATCGCGATATCATCCATCATCGTCAGGCTGAAATAGTGATACCAAATCAACTGGATCTAACGGATTTAAAATATCTCGTTGTTCGCACGCAGGCAGAACGAGAAACATTGACTCAACTACTGCACGACCGAAATGTTTTTAAATTTGATTCACTAATTCGGGTTGGTGACGAAACCATCTTTTTCAAGGATAGAAACTTCATCGATCAAGTTCAGCTTACTGCCAACGAAATTAATGTCGATGCTCGTACAAACGAAGCTTACCCACGTTCCTGGGGCCTTGATACAATATACGCACTTGATGGTGCTGCCCGCGAAAATTATTTGAATTATCGAATGTATTTTACTTTTCAAGATGGGCATACGGCGATGTGGCCTGGGCCAAAACAGAATGCACTACTAAAAAACCACACCACTATTCAACTCCCCAAAAACCAACAATCTTACGTGGTGGAAATTCAACTCGACGATCACATTGCTTATCGTGGTTCTTATCAATCTGCTCGACAATTATCTGATGATCTCCCATTCTAGATAGCACTATCTGTTCACGCGTACATTCAAAAAACGGATCGTCGGAATTGACGGTCCGTTTTTGTCTATCTCGTCAGTTACAGCGGTACAACCACATCTTTGCCTGCCCAACCGACAGTCACTTGCTTACCATCATAATCCACATCCGGCGTTGCCAGCGGCAAATCCGTCCCACCATAATGGGCACTGATCAATAGATACGTGCCCGGCGACAATGCCACGGTGGTGGTGAGAATCACCGTATGGGAATACACCAGATTGGAATTAGGACTGGGGAACACGGCCTGCAGTTTCTTGTAGCCCAGCATGTTCACAATCGCGGTGGTGCCAATGGAAGATTGGAAGGCCAGGCCACCGGGATAATCCAATGCGGGATGACTGTCTGCGTGACTGTCCGGCACGAGATTGCTAAAGCCGCCATCAGCCACTTGCAGCGCCCGCTGGGTCACAATTTGGTGAATCCGAACATGCCATTCGCCCAGCGGAATGATCGTGCTGACAATCCCCACATTGGGCAGCGGCGACCAGGTATGCTGCACCCAGTCCGTCGTGACCTTGCTGGCCAGATTCTTACCCTTCGCCACAAATAGATCGCTTTGATCCTCCGCTACAGCCAAAACGCTATCGAAGGCGCCATCTTCTAAACCGTGCCGCCCTGTACCGACACTGAAGGCAAAGCGTGAAGAATAAACAAACTTGCTGTACTTTTCATCACTGTGAGCCTGGGACGAATACTGCCCACTGGGATAAAGCATCACGTTGGTACCCCCTTGATTGGTCACCAGCATCTTCGCCGGAGCAATCTGAATCCGGGCAGCCCGCTTTGGCTGTGTCATAGGCGCCGCCCAGAACGGATGATCCGCTGGTACCGCCAGAACAATGAATGTTTTGAAACTCCAGTACGGCGATCCTGGGCCATTATAATGTTCAGACATGTAGAGATTTTCATAACCATAGCCGATACTCAGTACCCCGTCCGGCTTCGTGATTGGCAGGGTCTGCCAATAATTGAGATGGTTGAAAATGAGGCTCTTCATTTGCCCCCATGGCAGCGCCTCTACATTCGTGAACACACAGACGGACCAAAAAGCAGCCTGGGCAAAACGATACGTGAGACTGCGGCCAAAGGGTACCGCCGCCCCGTTGCGATCGAACCAGTACTGGAAGCTCTGAGCAAACGCCTTGGCCCGCCCCACGAATTGGGCACTGTGCTCTGGGTCTTCTTTTGCCATATAGTGGGCATAAAGCAGACCATAAAAATGCATTGCCCAAGGAATGTAATAGTCCATCTGCCGGGGATTGCCGTCAAAGTACCAACCATCCGGCAAGGCCATGGTGTCGATCAACTCCAAGTCAGCCACTAAACGTTTGTGGTCGGCGGGCTGACCTAATTTGATGAACGCCACATTCACCAAGATTCGGAAAAACCGCCAATTGTTCTCCCAAACTCCGACACTGTTTACCTGATTCAGCCAATGATAAATATTGTTTTGCTGGCGCTTGTTCAAAGTATCCCAGAACCGCACCTTCGTCTCAATCAGCGTCACCGCCAGCGCGGCCATTTCCACGATTAGTTGATCATAATCGGTAATCTGCCCCCAGTAATATTGGTGCTGCGGATTCACGCCGTCCAAAATGGCCTGCCGATAGTATTTGAAATCACTATCCGTTAATATACCTTGCCCATAAAGCGGCCCCACCGCCCAAAGCTGGCGCAAGAACCCTTCAATCTGGGCTTCATCATCGCTATAATGCGTCGCACTACTGCCTAAATTCAGCCGGCCATTGCCAGTTTGTCGATACTTCTTGGTCGGTGCCAGTAATGCGTCAAAATAGGCCAGCAAGCTCTCCCGATCCGTAATTTTTTCCCCAATCATCCCGCGTCATCCTTCCTTCAAAAATCCTATTTTCCCACATTTTTAAGCGCTTACATATATTATAATACGCCCTATTTGTGAACAAATGAATCATTATTTTGTGTTATTTTTTACGAAAGTTGACATTAAAAAAGCCGCACACAGAACGGCCGTCATAATTAATAGATTTGGTGTCGGTAATCTTCCCACTTTGGCCGGGGTTGATGCGCAGCCAAAGCGGTCTGAATATCAGCAAAATAGTGTTTTTTACGTTGGATCTGCTGATAATTGGCCTGCAGTTCGGAGATCTGCCGCTGAATCCGGTCATCCACCTCATCCAGCAAGGCCAACGTCTTTGCCACATCCTCTTCGCTTTCGCTGTAATGGAAGAATGCCGCCAGTTCATCCAGCGACATCCCCGCGTTCTTGTAGCAGCAAATCGTACTCAATCGGGACAAGTGCTGGTCGGTATAAACCCGGTGCCCATTTTCCCGCGGCACATTATAAAGTAATCCCAAGTCCTCGTAATAACGTAATGTGGACGGACGCATATTGTACTTCTGGGCAACCTCGCCGATTGTGTATGTGGTCATGCAATTTCCTCCTTGACTTCAAGCCAGCTTGAAGCGCTATGCTAAGAGTATCAATTAATAAGGAGCGAAAATCAATGGTCTATTTAGCAAACGCACAACGTTACGACAAAATGATTTACAATCGTGTCGGTCAAAGCGGCTTGAAAGTATCCGCCATCGCCCTCGGGTTATGGAATAACTTCGGCAGTGTGGACCCGTTGGAAAATCAAAAGGCCATTATCCATCAGGCCTTTGATCTGGGAATCACCTACTTCGATCTGGCCAATAACTATGGCCCAATCCCGGGCAGTGCCGAGGAAAACTTCGGCCGGATCATGGCCTCCGATATGAAACCTTACCGGGACGAAATGGTCATCGCCAGCAAGGCCGGTTATCTGATGTGGCCTGGCCCTTATGGCAACTGGGGCTCCCGTAAGAGCATTATTGCCAGTGCCAACCAGAGCTTAGCGCGGACTGGCTTGGATTATTTTGACATCTTTTACACCCACCGGCCTGACCCAGAAACACCGGTGGAAGAAACGGCCCTGGCCCTGGATCAACTCGTTCGAGAAGGCAAGACCCTGTATGTCGGCATTTCCAACTATGACGGTGCCCAGACCAAGGCGATCGCGGCCATCTTCAAGGACTTGAAGACACCATTTATCATTCATCAACCCCGCTACAACATGTTTGATCGGCATATTGAAAAGGACCTGTTCCCTGTTTTGCGGGCGGAACACAAGGCCGCGGTCAGCTTCAGTTCGCTGGCGCAAGGATTGCTGACGGATCGTTATCTGCACGGCATCCCCAAGGATTCCCGGGCGGCTAAGTCGACCATTCCATTTCTTCATGAAGATCAAGTCGAAAAGACGCTCAACACGGTGAAGCAGTTGAACGATGTGGCGGCTGTCCGTGGTCAAAGTCTGGCAGAAATGGCCCTGGCCTGGAACCTGCGGGTACCGGAAATTGCCAGTGTTCTGATTGGTGCCAGCCGGCCGAGTCAAGTCGTGGACAACGTGAAGGCATTGGATCATTTGGACTTCACTGCCGAGGAATTACAGAAAATCGATAACATCTTGGCTAACTCCGCAAAGTAAAGCTTTCACTGACCTTTGATGCAAGTAGTTAACGGCTTTTCCACATGTGCAGTACAATACCCACAAAGCAACACTATCTAATTCACTGTTTGTGGGGGGCATGACGATGGCTAGTAATGATCGCTATCTTTTGAAAACCGTGACGATTAGTGGCGTAGGAAAAACTTTTTTGACAAAGGATAACGCCATTTTGGGCAAGCAAGTTGAAGTTTTTGCCCGTGTTGATCCAACGACTGGCGAAGTGACTTTCTTTGTTGATCCTGAGCAGCTATAAAAACACAGCTTAAGACACATGTGATCGGCCCATTCCGGCCGATATCACATGTGCCTTTTTGTGACTCCAAATATCTAAAAATTACTTCCAAGACAGCACGGGCATCCACTCGCAAAAAACCAGCACCCGATTTAACTGAGTACTGGTTTATCTCTTTTAGGAGTTCTTCTGTTAGCCAGGGTACACTCCCAAAGCCCTCTCTAATCTGTATGTCGGCTTTTTCTATTTAGCCAGGGTCTGCCTTCGAAATCCCTCGCATCATGCTTGTCGGTATAACCAGCCAAAAAATTTCTCTCAACAGCTAATCCGCAAGCCAAACACGTTGCCGCGTCAGGATGGTTTGTTATGTTTTAGAGAGGAGCTGCCATCAAACTCCTCCTGAATCACACATAGTATACCAAATGACGAGAAGTGTTTGAACTTTCAGCTCGGCTCATCGACTCACTAGCCTGTATCACCGGCTTTTCTGCGCTATGATATAGACAGTAAAGCAAATACGACTTGGAGGCATTCAATCATGCAAGACGCAATCGCGCAGGTTTTGACTGCGATTCATCAGTACGACACCATCATTATTCACCGGCACTTGAATCCCGATCCGGATGCCATTGGCTCACAAGTGGGATTGGCCACTGTGCTACGGCATGCTTTTCCAGATAAAAATATATACGCTGTGGGGCCGGACGCGCCCACATTGGCGTGGATCGGACCGCAACAGACGATTGATCAAAGCATTTATCAAGGTGCCTTGGTGATTGTGATCGATACAGCCAATACGGCACGGATCGCCGGGGATGAATATACGTTGGGGCAACAGCTAATCAAAATTGATCACCATCCGAACCGCGAACCATTTGGCGATATTCAATGGGTCGACCCAGAAGCATCCAGCTGTTCCGAAATGGTCGCTGATCTGATCACTTATTCCGACGATTTGCAGCTGACCAAAGAGGCCGCTGCTTGTTTGTATGCGGGTATTATCGGAGACACGGGCCGGTTCCTGTATGATCTGACCACTCCGCGCACCCATGAAGTGGCCGCCGATCTGCTCCGTACCGGGATTGATGCACCCGCGATTGGGCGGCGGGAAGATGAGTTTTCGCCGAAAGTGGCCAAGTTATTGGGTTACGCGTTAACCCATGTGGCAGTGTCCGACCACGGTGCGGGATCACTGATCGTCAGCCAGGATTTGATCCACGAGCTTGATTTGCATAACGGTCAAGAACAGTCTGCCGTGGGATTCATTGGTAAATTGAACACGATCAAAGATTGGGCAGTCTTCACTGAACGCCCTGACGGTAAGTATCGGGTGGAACTGCGCAGTAAGACGATCCCGATCCAACCGTTGGCGATCAAACATGGCGGTGGCGGTCATCCATTGGCCTCCGGTGCCGTGGCGGATGATTTGGTTGAGGTGAACGCGATTATTGGGGAATTGGATGCGTTGAACCGTTGATTCGCTTTGCCCGCAGAAACGGGCAGAGTTGCCCAGGGAGAACCGAGTCATACATCGAAACGGGCAAAGCCGAGCAGAGCGCTCGGTTTTGCCCTCTGATTGCTTGCGATTTCTTGATTTTTATTCATAATAAAATGTGCCAGCAGATGACCCTGTTCGAGAGAGGGTTATCTAAAAATGTCTGTTTCTTTGTTGCTCAACACGATCGTCACGGTAATCAGTGTGCTGGTGTTCTCCGATTACATCCAAGAACGCCGCGTTCTGGTGCGTTTACACCGGGCAATCGCTAAGACTTGTACAAACACTCAGCAGGTGAGGACCGCCTTGGCCCGGACCCGGTACCATCAAGCTTTCGACCACCGCATTAACGCAGCTGACTTGTCCGCCACCGTGGCACTCGCTTTACTGGTGGCGGCACTGTTGAACCTGAATAGTTTCGCAATCAGCGTGTTGGCGATCCTGGGCATGATTGCTTGTTCCTTGGTAACCATTAGTTTGGCTGCGCACAACGAAGATCTGGCGAGCCGTTCCTGGAAACCTCGCCTCATTAAGTACGAAATTCGCACGCGGCAATAATTAGCTTGTTTCACCCTTTGTAGATACGACAGCGCTGCGCGGCGTATACCGAAAAAGCGCAGGCGGTCATCTGCTGGTGGCATTATCGTTTCGTGTCTCGCTGTCAAAAGTCGGCCTGCCCCTCATCCGTGGATGGGAAGCAAGCCGACTTTTTTAATGCGATTTAATAGCCGCGTTCAAGGCCTTTTCGTCATAGAAATGCAGCAGCGCGATCATTACCAGATAAACGACCAACGGAATCCACACATAGTTGGCGTTGATCATCGCAATCGTGCCCGCGTTTTGGGCGTGGTTCGGGATATACCCGGCCAGGTCGAAAAGCCCGCCGGTGATTAATCCGCCTAAGCCCAACCCCAGATTGACGCCGAGGTCGTTGGCGGAGGAAAAGATACCTTCCGCTTGAACGCCTAAAACCTTCATGCCATAGCGAATCGTGTCCGCAATCATGATCGATACGAGACCAACCACCATCCCTTGACCAATCCCATTAATGGCGGTGGCGGCGAAGATAATCGGTAGCGTATGTGTATATACGCCAATGGCTAACACGACCTGGCCCGCCAGCGCGACCCACATGCCGGTGGCCATCGTCCGCTTATTGCCGTGGGTGGCTGATAACGACATAATCAGAATCACGCCGATCAGGGACGTGAACGTGAAACTATTGGCGTAAGAGACCAAGTTTTGATTGTTGAAGACGTACTTGAAGTAATACACGGTCGTCTGGTTCTTGATGGCCGTGACCAGCCAGAAGAGAAAGATCACGCCGGACAAGACTAGCCACGGTTTATTTTGGCCGGCCGCTTTGACGACTTTACGCCATGGCTGGTGGGCAATTTCTGGTTGGCTGTGCCGTTCGCGAATCTGCAGGAATGTATTCAAGATGAGTCCCAAAGAGATCACGGCGAACATACTAATGGTAAGCAAAAATCCCTTTTGCTCATTACCGCCACCAAATGCGGCCACCAACGGAAGTGTGAAGACCGCCACGATGATCTGGACCGCACTGCCGAAGAATTGGCGAATCACCCCCAGCAATGTGAGTTCACGGTCATTATCCGACAAAGTCGGCAGGACTGACGTGATCGGTAAGTTGACGGCGGTGTATAGAAAACCCAGTCCTAAGTAAGTCACGTAGGCCCATGCGAGCTTAACGCCGTAGTGCAGTGGCGGCGTGACAAAGGTGAGCACGGCAAACACCACATAAGGCACCGCATACCAGAGGAAAAACGGTCGCGATTTACCGAAACGGGAATGGGTGTGGTCGATCATGAGGCCGACTAACGGGCTCTCGACGACATCCGCGATGCGGGCGACAATGAACAGTACCGCCACATCCCCCGCCTGTAAGCCATAAACATCTGTGTAGAAAAACAACAGGTACATGGTCATCATTTGGAAGACCAAGTTATCGGCGGCGTCGCTAAGACCGTAGCTGATCCGTTCCGGCCAGCGTGTCTGCCAATTCGACCGGTGCATACGCCCCATCTCTTTTCCCCGTTTCACGTGAAACAGTTATTTCTTATCTTCCATTTCTTCAAGGACCAGTTCATTGACCCAGTTCCAAATGGCATGGCCCAGTGCTTCCGAAATGTGTTCTTCCATCGGCTGATCCTTGGCTGGCGGCACGGTACCAATCGCGGGCATAGCCGCTAAGTGGGCCACCGACCAGACGCCCAAGCCCCAGACGGTCCCTTTGCCCAGTTTGGCTAATGGCATATAATGGCGCACTACCGCGTAAAGCATGGCAAGACTAGTGGAGAAGCCAAAGTGAATGGCCAGACTGGTCCAAGGAATGTCATGACCGTTATAGTGGAAAGTGGCATGGGCCAGTTTTTTGGGCAAACCGAGTTGTTCCAGAAATTGCTGCGGCGGATTCGTGGCATCCCGCTCTGGGGTCCGCGGCGGCAGGATGTTCTCCCACCCAAGTTTAACGAAACCCGAAACCGTCCCAGCGACAGCCCCAGCTGCTAATGCATGATGAATTGAAAATTGCTTCTTTGCCATCATTAATAACCCCCAATTTCATATTCAAAATCCTTCACTTACAATTGTATAGCACTAAAATCAATACTACCACTGTGCAGCCTGACAATGATAATTTCACGCAATTCGGCGGCCATTCCAGTAAAGTCAACTACCCCCACTTACGACCGAAGTCGTTGAAGTGGGAACTTGCAACTCACGCCCAGTGGATCGGCGCTGCTCTTGGTACCATTGAGAAACTGTAGTCCAAACGTCTTACGACTCCTACGCAATGGTTACATCCGAGGGCGGTTGACAACGCCCTGACGGCAAGTCAGGCCATGCCCGACCGTTTTGTTTTCTTTTGCTTCTTTGAGTCAAACGACGGCTCTTTGTCCCCGGCCAAATAACGCCGGCCAAGTTCGGCCAGGTTCATCGCCGCGACGCGATCATCATTAGTGCGGCAGTCGCACTGCTGGCAATGGTACTCGTGGTGCTGGTGATTGCGAGCGCGCTTGTCAATGGTGCCGCACTGGGGACAGCGTTGGCTGGTGTAGTGCGCATCCACTTTGATCACGATACAGCCATACTGCTGGGCTTTGTACGTCAAAAACTGTTCCAGCTGGTAAAAGGGCCAGCTGACCCGTTCGTATTTCTTATCCTTTGGTGATTTTTCCAGTGTTTCACGGATGTCAGTCAGCTCCTCGATGGAAAATAATGTCCCCGGCCCATAGCAGTCAAGGAGTG